>NC_012026.1:0-1202435 GCF_000020305.1 Anaplasma marginale str. Florida | reverse complement strand
GTTTTGAATTACACAACAAAAAGAACAACCCCCTTGCTTGATGAGCAGTGCGTCATCAACCTCAGTGGATTACACAGGATCTACGTAGGAAACAGTCCAACAAGCGTACGCATTGCGCGCGCAACCTCTGAACGGCACCTTTTCATGCAGCGTTATGGACACCTACACCAAGAAGGTGCAACCACGTGCTGCACCGTCAAGCTAACATAGTGGTGTGTATGTATCAACAAGAACAAAGATTAAGGCTTACAATTTTCAGTTGCCATCAATGATATAGTAGTAAAATGCTTAAAAGCCTTACTATCGGGCTATATTTAACTTACTTGGAAAATGCCCCAAACAAGTGTACCATTGGTGCCTGTTCTTTTACCTTCCTCCTATATGCGCAGTTGTGTGATGGTTGTTGTAGCTGCTGGAGAGGGTAGTAGGCTCTGCGTTGCTGGGTTACCCAAACAATATGTGAAAATTCACAAGCAGGCAGTGTTGTGGTACTCCATTGTTAGCTCATTCGCGCCTTACATATACAAGGTGAGGGTTGTCATAAGAGAGGGGCACGACGTATTTTACCAAAATGCCATAAAATCTCTGCCTTCGGCGATTGCAGACAGGCTCCTGCCTCCGGTATATGGGGGCGATAGAAGGCAAGATTCCGTACGCATAGGCTTAGAAAGCCTGGATGGCATGAAGCCCAGTATTGTGGTAATCCACGATGCATGCCGTCCATTTGCCCAAGCAATATCAGAAAGTAAAGTCACAGACGCGCTAACGCAGCACTCAGGGGTTGTCCAAACATTACCTGTGGTTGATACAATAAAAGTCGTGTCAGACAATACCATAGTGGGAAGTGTAGATCGGGAAACTGCGCGTATAGTACAAACTCCGCAGGTGTACACATACCGAGATGTGCTTGCGTGCCACAGCGCGGTGCACCGCACAAACCCCTATCAGTATTTCACGGATGATTCATCAGTCATGCTGGAGTGCGGGATGTCAGTTGCGGTTGTTGAGGGGAGCCGTAACAATTTCAAAATCACCACAGCTGAGGATATATTACAGGCAGAGCTACACCTTTCCAGTGTTCCTCATAATTAAGGTATAGTTACCACCGCCTACAACGCATTGCGTATTGTCCGTTACTACCGCACCCAAGCAATGCGGAAAGTAAAGTTACAGATGCACTCACGCAGCACTCAGGGGTTGTCCAGACATTACCTGTGGTTGATACAATAAAAGTTGTGTCAGACAATGCTGCAGTTACCAGCCGCAAACACATTGTGCATAGTCCTTGCCCACGGTCATTGCTGATAGGCCTCTACCCCCGGTATACCGCCTACAGACGCATTGCATATTGTCCATTACTGCTGTAGACTGCCGTCTTTGATTACTGCGGTACGGGCGGTGCCTTTCAGGGTGGGCATAGGTTATGATGTGCATGGGTTTGCTGCCTCTCCACCTGAAAACGGCCATATTGTCCTGTGCGGGGTGGAAATAGCATTCCATAGGAAAATAAAGGCGCACTCAGACGGCGATGTAGGCACACACGCGTTGGTGGATGCCTTGCTAGGCTGTGTGGGAGAGGGAAGCATAGGTGAGCATTTTCCTAACACAGACCCCCGATGGGAAAATATGAGTTCCACACACTTTTTGCTAGAAGCACAGAATAAGGCCCTTGCCAAAGGTTATGCCGTGCTGAATTTTGATCTTACTATTGTATGTGAGCTCCCCAAAATTATCCCGCATGTTCCCAAGATGAAGTTGTTTATGTCCAAGCTGTTGAGCATAGATGCCTCAGCAATCAACATAAAAGCAGTGACTACAGAAAAGCTTGGGTTTATCGGACGGGGCGAGGGCATCGCTGCGCACGCTGTGGTACTGTGCCGCAAAGTCACCGCGGCGGCACCCAACCCGGGCAGTGAAAATCCCCGTGGTTAGTATTGGCAAATCTGCTTACAATGCGTGCAATCTCCGCTCTGGAGCCCGTTAGGGTAATTTTGAGCTCATGGTCGGCTACATAAGGCCCACGAGGGCGAGGTGGAAGAGAGTAAATGTAGTACCTCAAATTTTGATTCGGTGTTAGAATGCCCCTGCTATTGAGACAATTATAAGTTCGTTATGGGGTTAAATTGCGGAATAGTAGGGTTACCCAACGTGGGCAAGTCTACTCTGTTCAATGCGCTCACCAAAACTATGGCGGCGGAGATGGCCAATTACCCGTTTTGCACGATTGAACCCAACAAGGGCATGTCCGTAGTGCGCGATGCGAGGCTCAAAACGCTGGCATCCATTGCCGGCTCCCAAAATGTTGTGTTCAGCCAGGTGGAGTTTGTGGACATTGCTGGGTTGGTTAAGGGTGCGAGCAGCGGCGAAGGGCTGGGAAACAAATTTCTCGGCCACATAAGAGAGGTAGATGCAATAATGCACGTGCTGCGCTGTTTTGAGGACGGTGACGTCAGCCATGTACACCAAGTTGTTGATCCTATTGGTGATGCGGAAGTAGTGGAAATGGAGCTGATCATGGCCGATATAGACAGCATCAAACGCCGCCTACCGAATTTGGAAAAGGCAGTCAAATCCGGCAAGGAAGACAAGAGCAGGCTTGTTGTATTGGAGGAAATTCTCAAAACGCTTGAAAGCGGGCAGCCCGCAAGGAGCGCTATTGGCAGTGTGGATCCGGAAGAGCTAAAGCAGCTGCAACTTCTCTCGAGCAAACCTGTGATGTACGTATGTAACGTCGAGGATACAAACGTGGTGGGAGGCAACGCTCTCTCGGCTTTGGTGAGTAAAATGGCTGAGGCCAGGGGCAGTAAATGCTGTTATCTCTCGGCAAAGCTGGAGACTGACGTTCTTAGCATTGATGACGAAGATGAAAGAAGAACTTTTCTGGCAGAGATTGGCATGGAGGAATCGGGCATAGATGTTGCGGTCCGCAATATGTACGCACTGCTAGATTTGATAACCTTCTTCACTGTAGGGCCGAAAGAGGCCCGGGCATGGCCAATTAAGCGGAATACCAAGGCCGACAAGGCCGCTGGGGTTATACATACTGACTTTGAAAAGGGATTTATCAAGGCAGAAACCACGAGTTTCCAGGATTATGTGCAGTATGGCGGCGAGTCTGGATGCAGAGAAGCAGGAAAGATAAGGTTTGAGGGAAGGGACTACATAGTGCAGGATGGGGACGTGATACATTTCAGAGTGAACAAGTAATACGCGCCGCTTCCTAGGCCCGGCTGCGCTGAGGCAACCTCCGCTGCGAGGCCTACTGCACTGGGCTGCAACTTTAGCGCCAAGTTCACGATTGTGGCCGACTTCAGTGTGGGAGATATGATGTCTGCTATGCGACAGCACGCAGATTCTCCGGTGCACACGTGGTAGCACATGCGCCGTTGTCACCCAAGGAATTATGCCACTGTGTTGGTCGTGTGGCTATATGGCTACGCGCACAAAAAGCAGACAGTGCCCGGTTGGGGGCCTGTGGACAGTTGTATATGGTGCAGGCACCGCAGGCCGAGCGCGGGGAGTAATGGTTGATCAACACACATTAGCACGTTAGTAGGTACACGGGCAGTGCACAGCGCAACAAGCCATCCGCCCACTATGGGCCAGCCTCCTAAAATGGCAAGCATCGGGCACCAGCTACATGTCTGTGCCACCAACTGTGATTGCGTCAATCTTCAACGTGGGCTGGCCAACGCATACTGGTACACTTTGGCCGTTTTTGGAGCACGTGCCAGTGCCGGTATCTAGCGACAAATCGTTACCAACCATAGACACTTTTTTGAGGATGTCAGGCCCACTCCCGATGAGTGTGGCGCCCTTTAGCGGACGCCCCATTTTACCATCTTCAATCATGTAGCTTTCCGAAGCCGAAAACACAAACTGGCCTGAGGTAATGTCAACTTGTCCGCCACCAAAATCAGCGGCATATATGCCACGTTTCACGCTTGAGACTATCTCGTTAGGAGCGTAGTCACCGGGCAGCATGTACGTGTTTGTCATACGCGGCATTACAACGCTTTTGTAGCTTTCCCTTCTACCATTGCCGGTGGAGGATGCGCCCATAAGCTTGGAGTTCATGTTGTCATGCATGTATGAGACCAGAACCCCGTTCTCTATTAGCACGTTGTAACGAGATGCGGTACCTTCATCATCTATGTTAAGAGACCCTCTGCGGCCTGCCATTGCTCCATTATCAACAACCGTGATGCCTTCTGCGGCTACTTTGGTTCCCATAGCGTCAGAAAAGGCGGAGATCTTCTTACGATTAAAATCACTCTCCAAACCATGACCCACAGCTTCGTGTAGTAACACTCCGGGAAATCCCGGCCCAAGCACCACGGTTATTTCCCCCGCGGGAGCGGCCACTGCCTCCATGTTTACCATAGATTGGCGCAGAGCCTCATCTGCGACTTTCTTCCACTGCGCCTCACTCACAAATTCCGAGCATAAAGCTCTGCCTCCGTGGCCCGACCTACCGTGTTCTTTTCTCCCGCCTTTTTCTAGAAGTACGTATACATCAAGCCTGACCAATGGCCTTACATCGCCAACTTCGCTGCCATCTTTTCTCACAATACGCACCACCTGCCATTGGGTGCTAATTGCCACTTTGACCTGAGCCACATGCGGATTTGCGCCACGCAGGTATGCATCGATGCTTTGTAGGACGCCTATCTTATCTGCGAATGGTACTTCACTCACAGGGTTTGTCTGAGGGTACAGTGGCGCACCAGGCTCGCACAAACTTACTACATGCGTTCCTTCCTTGCCGCCCGCATTTTTGACTAGGGAGGCGGCTTTCTGTATTTCGCGCTCGTTTATTTCGGAAGAGCACACAATAGTGGTACTTTCTCCGTGGAATGCACGAAGGCCAAAACCCCTGCGGAAGGTAAAATCAGCATTCTTCACTACGCCATTTTCTATGCTGAGAGACTCTGCATTGCAAAATTCCAGGAACAGCTCCCCCCCATCGGAGCGGTGCAGCGCATCTCTAACGAGGCCACCTAGCTTTTCCCTGTCTACTTGAGCAAAGAACACCCTCTCTGCATCGAAAACTTCCATTCTTGCGCTTTTGTCTGTATAAACTGTAACAATATACTTTGTGGTCTTGAATAATCAACTTAATTCGGGGGTGCGCGGCCTCTTTGGCAGGTGACTTCCGACGGTACAAAGTCCGAATGGCGGAATTGGTAGACGCGCTAGCTTCAGGTGCTAGTGGCCTTACGGTCGTGGAAGTTCGAGTCTTCTTTCGGGCACGCTTGCTCCATGATTAATTGCTTACGCATCTCGGGTGGTTGGCATCTTGTTGTGCGCAACCGGTACTAGCGGTGTGCCACTACCCACCTGCACTGGCACTAACAATCCGCATGCAGTGGAATAGTTCGGAGTGGTCCTCGGCCACAGCAACCAGTAAAGCCATCCGCACAATACTGTGTAGGTGTGCTGGATGTGTAACGGTTGCCCCTACCCACGGATTGGGAGTTTGCCACGCCACCAACTTTGAGAACAATCAGTGGGAAGTCTAGAGTGGTGCTGAGCCACGCAATACGAGTAGACGCAATGCGGATATTGTTGGAACGTGCACGGTATGTGCTCATATTATGAGCTCCGCCACGGACGCGGATTACCCAGAAGTGCCTGCATATCTCGGTTTACAAAGCACAGAATGTGTTGTATGGTCCCGTCAGTGGCCTCTACTAGAGGCTCCTTATAAGATTCCTAAAGTAGATATGTACAAGTTCAACGCGAAGTCGTCGTGGTTTCGCCGCGATGACGATTCCAATTTTGCTGGGAACCCTAGTGCTGCAGCTTCGGTGCAAGGATCTACCAATCCTACATTGGACCGCGACCAAATTGCTATGTCAGATGCTGGGCCCCAAAATGCGTCGGCAGTGGTCAAGCTCAATGCAGTAAACCGCATATCGGTCGTATCATCCATATTGGAGCTTCTATCGTCGCCGCAGGCGCAGGAGGCTTTTACGCCGCTACGTCGGGGAACTAACAGTCAAACAGGTGAGCACACGCAACGGCTGATTATTCCACCTGTGCGCGTCACCACAGGTTCTTTTACAGATGTTTGTGGGAATGCACGGGGAGTGATGACCTTTGCCGTGACGGCAGCTCAGGAGGAAGATTTGCATCAGTTCTTCTGCCGTGCCGCCTATGTGCTGTGCAACTTCTGCAATATGTACATTCTGTCTGTGCTCGCATCCCACACGCTCTGCAAAGTAACAGCAAGCGATAGTCCAGAGGATGTCAATAGGAAGCTTGGTATTGCATTGAAGCTTTGCACCCAGACAGATACCTGTACAGTGCGCGATCTTGACCATTACGTTTCGCACAAGGTAACCCATCATTGCACGTCCTTTTTCATTCCTGGTAACGCCATACTGCACGAAATTTTGGCTCTTTCATTACAAAAACCATCCGGGATACTAACAATCGTGCTGCGCGCAGAAATTCCCGACAGCCTGCTGACGGCAGAGCATCTAAAATTTGTACGCGGCAATGTGCAGGCGCTACGTACGATGTTGCAAGCAAGCCAAGTATTGCAGCTGTACCGCTACTTGCTGGCCGCTAATGCCGGTGGCGACGAGCATCAACAGGCTGCATTCGACCTCCAAATGCAGCAATTTGTATCACGCACCCCATACAATTTGGGGGCTATATGCGCACTTACTTACTACACATCACAGTCCAAATCACGCGAGTGTGCGAAGAATCCTGCACTTATGGGGTACATTTTTGTTTACGGGAAAAATGCACCAGACCTCAATAGTTGCGCATTTCCTATTACCGAAAAAGTAACTCGTGCCTACGATATGGCGCTACACAGAATACGTGGAGATCTTTTGTACGTGCAGGAACTACCTGATGTATTCCCCTACCACATTGCAGTTGATAATGGCATCCAAATAGATGCCGAGCTTTCGTCACATTTCGCCAAACTGGGGCTGTATGGCCAGAGGTCCGATGCCACCAGTGGGTGTTTGTCGCTCTCTGTGGTGAAAAATGACCCAAACTCTGAACCGTCAGTCGAGCATCTGGCCAAATTTATCAATTTAATGTCTTCATGCAGACGGCTCTGCAGCAAGAGGTTTACAATAGTGTTAGCAGTAAACTTCCAGGTAAAACAAGACTCTAACGCCCAATCGCAGCATTCCGGTACGTCCAGGTGGGCGCTGCTGGAATCCACATTAGGGGAGCGGCCTCTGGCACTAACTGCCACCAAGCAAGTTGAGGAGGAGCTACAACTCATATTCAGCAACGCAACAGGGCAGTCCTCACTAATGTGCACTTTAGGAAGCTTTTTGCCGGTAGTACGCAGCACAGGTGCGGAACTCAACACGCTCGTGGAGTGCGTGATGTTCGTCAGGGAAAAGGCGCGCGTGATTCCGCAAATTGCCGCAGCGAGTGTTGTTGCTCCAGTCAATCAAGAACACGAGCACGTGCCAAATGCCAGTGCAGCCGATTGCGCACTTGCCGTTGCGGAGGAGTATATGACAGTTTTTGCGTCTCAGCCATGGGATGTGCAAGACGGCCACGCAGCATCTATCCATCATGTGCGTGTTGGGCGCAGCATGTCACTAAGTAGAATGTGCTCAGAGCCTGCATTGTCGTCGGCAGTAACTCTGACTGAAAAAAGCCGCAGCGTCACGGATTTAGCACAGGAGAGTGCACCACAACAAATCCGGCAAAATGCTCCGCGCTTTGTTCTGCCAACTGCGCAGTTCGGAATGGGCAACATACCTGGCCACACGAGCGGTGGTGGCACGCAGCCAATGCAAGCAACCGAACTTGCGCCGCCCGCGGTTTGTCAGCAGGAAGCCGCTGAGAGCCAAGATGGCATATTGGCAAGGATAGCAGCTATAGTCAGACGTATTATCAGTGCGTTAACCCCAAACCGTGACGAGCCATCTGAGCGTCCAGACAGTCAGGATAGTGCAGCGGGAGATCCAACAGCCCCCGACACACGTGCAGCATGTGCGCCGGAATCGGAGGCGTACACACAATGGGTAGAACAGCAGCTGAGAATGGATGGTAGCGGCGCAGGGCATTTTGGTGTGCCTGCCCGGGCGCCACAAACACTGGAAATACGCCCAAGCATGGAAGGCCGAAATGCGCCCACGTGCCCTCCTGTGCGTGATGTGCTCCTAGCATTGCTGGCTAGCACGTCCTGTAAAATCTTCATGGTATCCGCGCTCGCTGCGATATTGATTGCTGCTATATACGTGGGTGTAATTAGGAGTCGATGCGTAACACACTTGGCGAGTTGCGACATCGCAGTGGCATCGGGCCTGCCATGCACGCTGATTCTGATACTGCTGTGCTCGCTAACTGTGGAGTATCTACTGCGTAACAGACAGCAAGACACGTTGCAAGAGCCGTCCGTGGCACCAGCGGTGCCAGTCGCGCTCGGTGCAACCAGGTAGGCAACACCGTTTCAAAGCAGCCGTTCATCGAATCTGTTTGCGCTGCTCCCTCTTTTAAAATAAGATGAGGCCGGAAATACACCTCTGGGAGCGTATGGCACTAATCACAGTGAGAGAAGCGTTACGTCAGGCCATGGAAGAAGAAATGGAGCGTGATCCTAACGTGCTCTTGATTGGGGAGGAAGTCGGAGAGTACCAGGGTGCGTACAAGGTCAGCCAGGGGCTGCTGGAGCGGTTCGGCCCTAGCAGAGTTGTTGATACACCCATAAGCGAGCACGCGTTTACTGGCATCGCGGTAGGGGCCGCATTTTGCGGTTTAAAGCCGATTGTGGAGTTTATGAGCTTCAACTTTTCCATGCAAGCCATGGACCAGATAGTGAATTCAGCAGCCAAGACGAATTACATGTCTGGTGGGCAGTTGGGTTGCCCTATTGTGTTCCGTGGTCCTAACGGTGCTGCTGCGGGAGTGGCGGCTCAACATTCGCAGTGCTACGCGTCGTGGTACGCACATATTCCCGGCATTAAGGTGGTCGCCCCGTACTTTGCTGCTGACTGCAAAGGCATGTTAAAAGCCGCAATTAGGGACCCCAATCCTGTAATATTCTTGGAAAATGAGATTGCATATGGGCACCAGCATGACATTTCAGAAGAAGAGCAAAGCGCCGACTATCTGGTAGAAATAGGAAAAGCTGCAGTGGTGCGTGAAGGATCAGATCTGACGGTCCTGGCATTTTCATTGCAGTTGCAGTACGCGCTAGAGGCGGCTGATGCGTTGATGAATGATGGAATAAGTGCGGAAGTTATAGATTTGCGCACCATACGCCCCCTGGACCGCGAAACTATTTTACAGTCAGTACGAAAGACCAACAGATTGGTAACCGTAGAGGAGGGATGGCCATTCTCCGGCGTAGGCGCTGAAATTGCCGCATTTGTGACTGAGTTCGCGTTTGATGACCTTGACGCTCCGGTGCTGCGGGTTGCGGGCAAGGAGGTGCCATTGCCGTATGCCGCTAACCTGGAAGCCTCCGCACTCCCTCAGGTCAGCGATATAGTCAGTGCGGCGCACGAGGTTTGCTACCGCAAAGTGTAGTTTGTTTTGTCAGCTGCCAGCTCGATGAAATGTGCGCCGGGCAAAACATCGTGTTCCGTCGGGGCGCGCTGTATTGCATAAACGGCAGGGCGTGCTACAATGCCTTAGTTATTAAACTATTAATAAGGCTGTGCTCACGTGGATTTGTGCTTATCACCGCTGGGTTGAGGCATTTCATATAATTGCAGCGATTTCCTGGATGGTGGGCATGTTGTATCTACCCAGGTTGTATGTATACCACTCAAAAGTGCGTTACGGATCGGAGGGGGACTCCCTGCTGTCCCTGATGGAGCGCCGGTTATTGTTGTACATCATGAACCCAGCAATGCTGGCAACCTTAGCAACGGGTATATCGTTGGCGGTTGCGGAGGGATATTACGTTTTTCTTTGGTTCAAAATTAAGTTCTTGCTTATTCTTGCCATGCTTACCATTCACGCTCTGTTGGCTAAGTACGGTAGGGACCTGCGTCGGAATGCATGCAGGCATTCTCCGCTCTACTTTAGAATACTCAATGAAACTGTCACTGCACTCATGGTTGCAATAGTGGTGATGGTTGTAGTGCGACCATTTATGTAACGGCAAGTAAGGCCTAGATGCTGGGCACAACGCAGCGGGGAATGCGCTGTGGCTGGCTGCTCTGGACGGTTGCGGCGCAAAGGCCACTGGGGACGTTTGAGGTGGTTTGAATTTTGCAGCCAAGGGCTGCTTTCAGCCGCATTTTAGTTGCCATAGACGAAACTGTTGACTTTTCATCGGCATGCAGCTTAGAATCCGGTTGTTAAGTGCTCTTTGGTAGGTGCTAGGTGGCTGCAGTAGTTACTCCTACGCTTGACGCGGGGTTTACCGCGCGTGATTTTCGGCTCAAAGCCACAGACGGGGGCTATTATGGCCTGGATAACTTCCGTGGTAGCAGTGCCCTTCTGGTAATGTTTATATGCAATCACTGTCCCTACGTGAAGGCCTTGATAAAACACCTCGTGCGCGAGGTGAAGTTGCTGATGGCGGATTGTGGCGTGGGAGCAGTCGCTATAATGCCTAATGATACGGACGCATACCCGGAGGATTCTTACGACAAAATGGCGGCGTTGGCGCAAAGCCTCGCCTTTCCATTCCCGTACGTTATAGACGAAGGTCAGTCCGTTGCAAAGAGCTACGGTGCGGTTTGCACGCCTGACTTTTTTTGTTTCAATAGGGAGCTGCAGTTGTGCTACAGGGGCAGGTTTGATGACCCTAACAAGGACTGGGGGCTTTGCCCCGATGATAGGAGTGAGCTTTTCGAGGCGGTGCGGTTTGTAGCGGAAACTGGCAAAGTACCGGGTGACCAGGTACCTAGTATCGGTTGCTCAATAAAATGGCGCTCCGGTTGAGTATGGTTGCGATATGAGTCACGCCAGCTACCTGTTGGATGTTATCTTGTTGCTCTCTGCGGCCGTGGTTGTGGTTGTGGTGTTCGGCAAGCTGCGCATCAGTCCGGTACTGGGGTACTTTGTCGCCGGTGCTGCAATCGGACCGCATGGGCTGCAGCTTGTGGAGTCATCCGCAATAATAAGCAGCTTGGGTGAGTTCGGCGTAGTTTTCTTGTTGTTTCTCATCGGTATTGAGCTAACGTTTGAAAGGCTTGCGGCCATGAGGCTGCATGTATTTGGGTTCGGTACGATGCAGGTTATCGTTACTGCAACCCTTATCTGGTGCGTTGCCAGAGCCCTTGGTGTGGATTATGAGAGCTCCGTAGTCATAGGTGGAGCCCTGGCGTTGTCCTCCACTGCAATTGTGCTGCAGGTGCTGCAAGAAAAGGGGCAGCAGTCAACCCAGATAGGCCGGCTGTCCGTTGCTATCTTGCTGCTGCAAGACTTCGCAGTTGTGCCCCTTATAGTGTTACTTCCGCTTCTGGCTGGGGAGTCCAATAGCTTGGTGATGTCGCTAATGCATGCGCTGCTCAAGGCCGTGGCGGCACTTGCGCTGATTTTTATATCAGGAAGGCTACTATTGCGCCCGCTGTTCGGTACCATAGCAACGATGAAAAGCAACGAGGCGTTCATTGCGACCACGCTTTTGGTGGTGTTAGGAGCCGCGTTTGTTACAGAAAATTTCAATCTTTCCATGGCACTCGGGGCGTTCGTGTCTGGGCTCCTCGTTGCAGAAACTGAGTACAGATACGATGTAGAGCAGGTGGTACTGCCGTTCAAAAAACTGCTCATGGGGCTGTTCTTCATGGTGGTGGGAATGTCTATAGATGGTGGGCTGTTAATCAGTAAACTGCCCATCATCCTTGCGCTATCTATCGCACTTATCTTGCTAAAAGCAATTGTAGTTTGCGCGTTGTGCAGGTTTTTCAGATTCCAGCTCGCTGTGGGTGTGCATGCTGGGTTGCTACTGTGCCAGGGAGGAGAGTTCGCCTTCATCTTGTTTGGTCTGGCGGCGGAAAAGGGCGTTATGTCACACGGCTTGGCGCAGATACTCATGATGACGACAACAGTCACCATGGCGTTTACACCTCTGCTGGCGGCGTTGGGGCATTGGATAGCCGGGTTGCTCACTAAGAATAAGATTGCTTTCTCGTCACAAGAGTTGGTGCTTGATACTAGAGACCTTGATCAACACGTGATTGTTGTCGGGTTCGGCAGGGTGGGCCGGATAGTTGCAAAAGTGCTCACTGCAGAACATGTGAACTACATTGCGTCCGATATTCAACCAGTTGTGGTCACTGAGGGGAGGAAAGAGGGATTCCCCGTGTATTTGGGTGATCTAACAAGGCTTGAGACCTTGACATCTATGGGAATTGCGCGTGCCAAGGCAGTGATTATTGCAATCAACAACAGTGTGACGACCAAAAAAATAATATCCCTGGTAGCAAACAACTTCCGTGACACGATAGTGGCGGTACGCATACCTGATTTGACGAACGCGGAAGCCTACAGAAAGCTCGGTGCCCACTATTTGATTCCGGAAACGTATGAAACTGGCTTGCAACTGGGTGGTGTGGCGTTGAGCATCAGCGGGTTCAGCACAGATGCGATTGCATCGTTGCAAGATGCCCTCAGGGCGGAGGATTACGGACACATAGAAGAATAGTATGGAGAGCGAGTTCAGTAAAACGCGCCGGCTTTGTCCATAATTCTGGTGGCACGTACACAATATGCAAGCAACGCCACTACCAGAAATTTGAGCAGCCGTTCGCGTCACTACGTACGCGACTCATGAATGGGTACGTGCGGTATTGCAATACCAAGTCCTTTGAGATATGCTAACCTTTGTCTTTTTTGTGGGTGTGCGCGTGGAAGTTCAAGGTATGTCTGATGTGCGCCTGGATGACCCAGTGTCGCTGGCCTGCAGGCTCATGTCTTACCCTAGTGTTACGCCGGATAGAAGCGGTGCCATACCGTTCCTGGCAGAGCTGTTGTCGGATTTAGGGTTCAGGTGCGAAATTCTGTCCTTCGGAAATGGCGATGTAGAGGTGAAAAACCTATACGCGCAATACGGAAACGGCCATCCCAATCTGTGTTTCGCTGGCCACACTGATGTGGTGCCGCCTGGGGGCACCTGGCGTACTGATCCATTCTCCCCGCAGGTGAAAGACGGTATGCTATACGGCCGTGGTGCATCCGACATGAAGGCTGCGATTTGCGCGTACATTTCTGCGGTTGCCCGGCTGGATTCGGTGCCTGGGTGCCTTAGCTTTCTTATTACAGGTGATGAGGAGGGGCGCTGGCGGGAGTATGGAACCAAATCTGTTTTAGATTGGATGACAAAGAACGGGATTTGCCCGGACTACTGCGTGTTGGGAGAGCCCAGTAGCCGTAAGCGTTTGGGAGATTGCATATCCATAGGGCGCAGGGGTTCCTTAAATTTTGAGCTGTCGTGTCGTGGCGTACAGGGGCATGTCGCATATCCGGAGCTGGCGCATAACCCCATAGACGATGTGCTTTGTATCTTGCGTAAGATCAAAGACACCACCCTGGATAGTGGTACCGACCACTTTCCTCCCTCGCATTGCGAGATAACAAGTATTGACGTTGGCAATGATGTGGAGAATTTAATCCCGTCGTCCGCCACTGCGGCGTTTAACATAAGGTTTAATGACCTCCATACCGCGGAATCTCTATACCGGGACATGGACGCAATATGCGCCTCAGTGACAAGCAACTACACGCTCTCCCATAGGTGCTTTGGCGGTGCATCTATCAGTCAACCCTCTTGCTACACAGCAACTTTGTGTGAGGTTGTAAAGGAGGTAACCGGGCTGGATGCAAGGCTGATTACGGATGGAGGGACGTCCGATGCATGCATCATTAGTAGCTTTTGCCCAGTAGCCGAGCTCGGCTTGCCCAGCGGTACTGCCCACAAAGTAGATGAATGCGTGTCAGTTGCAGATGTGCTAACACTTGCGGAGATATATCACAGGTTCATTAACAGGTTTTTTGCTGTTGCTCAGAGCCGTAGTTAGCAAGATTTGCGATGCGCTGTTCCCCGACATATGCGCGAATTGTCGCACAATAATCCCGCGCGGGAAGGTTGTGTGTGACGCCTGCACGCGGGCAATTAGGTTCCTATGGGAGGACTTCTGCGTTGTGTGCGGGGCCGTGGCACAGCGACATACCAATACATGTGCTGGGTGCGCAGCTAGGCCCACGCATATATCGGCCATCAACTCCGTGTTTGTGTACGACGAATGCAGTAAAAACATGGTGCTACGGCTCAAATTTGGTGACGACCTGTTCCATGTTAGAGCATACGCGCGTTGGATGTGCGAAAGGGGCAAAGCGGTGCTGGAAGGTGCGGATATTTTAGTGCCGGTGCCTATGCATAGGGTACGTTTAATGCACAGAAAATACAACCAGGCGGCCCTGCTGGCCCAGGCTGTAGGCAAGTTGCGCAAGATTCCTACGGAAGTTCTATTACTCAAAAAGTCAAAAGATACTCCGCCTCAGCACGGTTTGGCTGCAACTGCTAGAAGGAAAAATGTTTGTGCGTCCTTCACGGTTGCCGACACGGATAAGGTGCGCGGGAAGGTCATAGTACTGATAGACGACGTAATAACCACAGGGGCCACCATTGCGGCATGTGCGAGCGCGCTTGCAGATACAGGTGCACGTGAGATCCGTGCTGTGACGCTTTGCCGGACCCTACTATAACCTATAGCCAACCTACAACCGCACGCACACTTACATGACACCAATGCTGCTGGCTGCGGAAGGTTGCGGGGGACGGACTCGAACCATCGACCTGCAGGTTATGAGCCTGCCGAGCTAACCAACTGCTCCACCCCGCGTAAGGCACATGTGACACATGCGTGGGCCCCTTGTACCAAATTCTAAAGGTCTTAGCAACTGAGAAATAAAAATTTCTCAGCACCCGTACCAGCGGGCAGGGCTACCAGTACCTGAAATCCGCCCCAGAGCGGCGTTGCCTTGTCAATGGCGAGCGCGGGCAGTAAATGCTTTCGGGGGGAGCATTGGGTACAGAATTGGAGGAGCCAGGGTTGAAGTAGGGATAGGACATGAGAGGTTTGTGATTAAGGGGGGAGATGACACAGCATTCCTACTAGGTAGGGAACTAGCATTGGATACAGCAAGGGGTCAGTTACTATCCAGTGCATTGGGTAGGATGTCCATGGGTGATGTACGTAGATTAAAGAAGGAAGTAGTAGGTAGTATAGGAAGAGGAACAGCTAGTCCTGTAAGGGCAATGTTTAGTAGAGAGATCTCAGATGGAGATACATTACTTGCTGGGGAGATGGTAGGAGTTGATGAAGGACTAGTTATACAAGAACTGAGCAGACCAGAAGAATTAGAAAAGCTACAACATGAACTAGCAAAGCAAGTAAGTAAATTAGCTGAACTTGGAGAACTTAAGTGGCTAGAAGAACTTGAAAAGCTGGAGACTGAGGAGCTGGGGGAGCTGTTGAGACTGAAAGCGAGAAAAGCCTCAGAGGGGCTTAGGACGCTGTTAGAACAGAAAAAGGCTGAAGAGATAGAGAGGGAACTAAAGAGTGCGCTGGGATTAGAAAAACTGGAAAAGTTGGCGGAGCTGGAGTTGGTCAAGCAGCGGCTTGAGTCGATGAAGGAGCTGGAGAGGGAGCTGGAAGCGAAAAAGTCGCAGCTGGAGAAGGATGGGCTGAGAGTGGAGCTGGAGGCGCTGGTGCGGCTGGAGGCGGATGTGGCACAACTGCGAGAGTTGGAGAAGCTGAAGGGGCTGAAGGAGGAGATAAAGGAGGTGAAGAAGGCCGAGAAAAAGCTGGAGGAAAAGAAGTCAGAGCTGGAGCAGGCAGTAGGAAAGTTGAAACTGGAAGACTTGGACAGGCTAGAAGAGATAAAGCTGGCGGAGGTGAAGGGGAAGCTGGGAAAGCTAGAAGCTAAGAAGTTGGAGGAGGTGCAGGAGAAGGTAACGTCGTTAGGGTCAAAAGAACTAGAGGGAAAGGGGCTGACACGGGAAGAGATAAGAGCACTGAGAGAGCTAGGGAAGCTAGAGGGGAAAAAGCTGGCGGAGCTGGAGAAGCTGAAGGTGAATACACCCGGACTTAAGGAACTGGGGAAAAAGCTAGGAGAAACAGTAAAAGAACTAGCAGCGATCAGGGAGCTGAAGGAAGGGCCAGAGCTGGAGCAGATGCTCAAGGAGATAAGACTGGATCTGGAGGAGCAGCTGAGGATGCTAGCTGAGGTTAAGGATCTCAAGGCATTGGCTGAAAAGCAGAAGGATGAAGCGCTAGATGTTCAAGAGATATTACAGCTTACGACCAGAACTGTGGCATTAGAGAGGAATCTGGTAGCAAAGGTAAGTAAGCTAGATAGAAAGAGTCTGGAAAGTCAGAAGAAGGTACTGGAGCAGGAAAAGCTTAAGCTGATTAAGGAGCTGGCTGAGAAGCGAAAAGCCAAAGGGCTCTTTGGAGCAGTACTAGACCTGGGACTGGTGGCGCTGGGTGTAGGAGAAACAAAGGACTGGGAGTTAGTGATACTGGAGAAAAAACTAGCCAAGATCAACGCACTCCTAGAGGGTGGAGATATAGCAAAACTGGGAAGACAGATAAAGAGGATCAGGGGACTAGAGGATCTAGCTGTTAGTAAGAAGCTTAAAGCAGCATTAGCTAGTGCGATGGAGATAGCTAAGAACAGGGGTTGGACTGATTATTTAAACAGTCTAGATGTAAGTGAGAGAGCTAATGCTGCAAGGGAATTAATTGCTGCTGAGAAGATTAGAAAATGGGCTAGGGATATTAATAACTTGGATGCTGATGAACGGGCAATGGTCGCTGGGGCCCTAACCCTTTTCCTAACCCCTTCTACAACAGTGTGACTCACCACTCTTCCTCGCAACATCGCTCACACCTAATCTTCCAACTCTACTGGGCACCACCTAGGTCTCCCAGCCTCTATAGGTTTGGGGCGCACCCTAATTACCTGTGTGGCACCTCTACCATCTATAGACTCGTATTCCCAGCTCCGACACCTCAGCCCAACTTACCACCAACACAGCTCTCTGCACCATCACTACCTAGCAGCCACTTGGCTTGATGTGGTAGTACTCCCCCTATAATTGGCACAGTCAAAGCTCGCATCCTCCACATAACTGATTCCCAGTGGCAGTACCTTCATGACTGCGCCGAAGTGCGTAAGAAGCAGGCGTAGGTGATGGCAAGAGCTGAGGGTGCGGAGGTAGTGGCGCCAGGGTCGAGTAATTAGGTGTGTGAATGCAGAGAACTTTAACTGCACTAAGTATACTAGGAAGGTGTAGTGGTGGTACCACGCACTCCAGCTGTGGTGGCAATGCCAAGCATTGAGCATTACAGAAGTAGACCCTATAGCCCTGACCTCTATCACCTCCGCACCTTCAACAGCTCTAGCAAAAGCCCCAGCAACTATGGCCTTGTCCTCCTTACTCAGGCTATTAATGTTATTCGCCATCCCCTGCAAGCTGATGGTGCCGGTACTAGTACTACTGGTAGCAGTGTCCATAGTAGATAACTGCGCTGCTGCATCCTCAGTGAACACCGCACTAATCTTGGTGGTGGCAGTGCTATCGGTGGTACCACATTTGTTGCCACTGCTGCCAGTGCTACCAGTACCCTTGCACACATTCTGGCTCACCTTATCACCATTAGTAGCATTCTCTACTGCATTACCCCACTTCTTGGCTTCACCCTTAGTCATCTTACCTAAAGCAGTGGCAAGACGGTCTACCTGACCCCTTGCTGTATCATATGCTAACTCCTTTCCTAATAAGAATACTGAAGCTGTATCCTCATTAGACTTCTTACCTCCCTTAATCACAAACCTCTCATGTCCTATCCCTACTTCAACCCTGGCTCCTACCTCTCTTCCACTTCTGTAGCAGTGCCTGTTCCTATGCTAGGTGTTGTCAGTGCAACACCAAGGAAGCTGGTAGTGCGAGTAGTACACAGAGGTAGGGATCTGGGAAGGTGGTGTGGACCTTTAACTGTACTTTAGGAACAACATTAGGTGGTTATAGATGGTAGATATGCCACAGTGGGATGAACATAGGGACACCCAACTGTTTGCAGTATCAACATGAGCCTGAGAAGTCGTAGGGGTATGCTGTGTAGATGACTAGTTGATATGGGAATGAGTTGTGAGTGGTGCTGGTGCAGAGGGTAGGTATGTCGGTAATGCCAGGAACCCAACTGTGTAGAGTGCTGGTTGATGTGCACCACTATTCCCGCCACATGTGTTACTAGTGCAACCCGAAGGATGCCAGTACCTCTTTTGTTCTACCTAACGGACTCGCATCATCAACCGCACGATGGGCAGGGGCGTTGATAGTACCAAGAGCTTTGAATGAAGGAGGTGGAAATGCTGTGTAGTTGGTTGGGTAACTAGTTGATATGGAAAGCAGTGAGTCTTCACATGGAGTATCCTCCACGGTGTACCTGCTGGTGCTACTAGTCCTGCTACTAGTACTACTGGTACTGAAGCTGATGATACAGCGACTGTTGTTATATGTAATGTTATACGGTTTGTGCAGAAGCTGGGACTACCCATCATGACTGGAGTGATACTAGGTTCTAGCATTATGGCTATCTTTGGTAAGCTTGCATGGCCTGCTATTGTAATGTTGGTTGTATTTACAGCTATATTCTTTGGTGCTGCTAAGGCTCCTGCTCAGGCTGGCAAGGATGGATTGGTAGCAACCCTTGCAGTTGCTGCGTGTTGTGGGGCCAGAAGGTTTTGGTGGCGCGGATGTGCTGTGTTTGGTCGCGCGGTGAGTGGCTTGCGACAAGTCTGTGCAAAATTCCTTTGTATACGGCGAGTATTGTTATATGCTTGACTCTCGCTTTTCGTGGCCAGGGTTTTGAGAGGAGTTGGGTTATGAGTCATGGGGATACTATAAGGGTAGATGCGTCTGTGCGCGCAAAGTGTGGCACAGGAAGTGCGCGCGCTCTCAGGGCAGCGGGGTTGATACCCGCAGTGGTGTACGGAAAGAATCGCGACGCTGTTAACATCTCCCTGTCGCACGCAGATTTTTTGAAGAAGTGTCGCACGCTCCCTATATTCTCGCAGCTCATAAAACTCTGCATAGACGGGAAAGAGGAGTTCGCCCTCACTAAGGAGATCCAGAAGCACCCGGTAAGTGGCGCCGTGTCACACGTGGATTTCCAGTTTGTAGATCGAGGCGCAGAAATCAAGGTAGAAGTTCCCTTGGTGTTCTTAAATGAACAAAAATGCGCCGGGGTTAAGCTTGGCGGGGCGCTTAACATTTTGCATCGCTCCCTGCTAATCCGCTGCGCTCCCGATGCAATCCCGCAAAGCTTAGAGGTGGACTTGCTAGATCTGGCTATCGGGCACTCTATACATGTGAGTGACCTGGCGCTGCCTGAAACAATGCAAGTTGCGATGAAGGAGGAGAATCCCGTAGTTGCATCAGTCTCCGCTACGGCTGCGGTGGAGGAAGCGAAAGAAGACGGGGCTCCGGAGGAGTCTGCACAGGGACAAGGGGCTGCGGAAGCTCAGGAAACAGGCAAGTAGCGCCGTGCTGTTGCTGGTCGGGCTCGGCAATCCTGGCAAGCAGTACGAGTTTACGCGGCACAATGTAGGGTTTGTTGTTGCAGACACTGTGGCGCGAGACTTCGATTTTCCAGAGTTTTCTAGCAAGTATGATGCACTTGTGTCTGTAGGTAACGTCGGCTTGCATAGGGCTATGATCGTAAAACCCGCAACGTTCATGAATAGGTCTGGTGCCGCCGTGCTTAAGGCTGCTAGCATGCACAAGATACCAGCCGAACAGATAACAGTGTTTCATGACGATGCAGATCTCCAGCATGGCGTTGTGAAGGTCAAACAAGGAGGGGGCAATGCCGGGCATAATGGCCTCCGCTCCATCGACGCCGCAATTGGTTGTCAATATTGGAGAGTTAGGTTAGGTGTAGGCAGACCAGATGCAGGTAGCTTATCTGGGCACGTGCTGTCTGACTTCCATGACTTTGACTCGGTGCAGCAGCTGGCGCACAAAATCTCCGCCAACCTCACAGAGCTACTGGATGGCAATGTAAACGGGTTCATATCCAAAATACGCTGTGACCACGCGCAGTGATACCAGCACACTTCCCCCGGTATTTGGCCCCATGTCCCCACCGCAAGTAGGCACACATCGCGCAGAGTAAGCCAGCATGGCAGGGCGAGAATTGCGAGATTAGTGCTAGAGTGATATTCGCTGCGGTGGTAAGATGTTACACTGAGTGATTTGGTGCAGAATCGTATGCCACTGGCAAGCGTACACGAAGAATGCGGGATTTTTGCAATCCAGAACCACAGCGACGCGGCTAAGAAGTGCCTCATGGGCCTTCATGCGCTGCAGCACCGCGGTCAGGAGTCATTTGGCATTGTTACATCGTCTAACAATGGGGAGTTCGCTGTGTATCACAGCAGTGAACACGTGAGTAGCATATTCGAAAAGCCGGAGGCACACTCGTTACGGGGCAATCTGTCAGTCGGGCATGTAAGATATTCCACCAGCGGCAGTAAACCGGGAGCGCAGCCAATAGTGGTAGACTGCAAGTTCGGCAAATTGGCGATCGCACACAACGGGAACCTAACTAACGCCGATAGCCTGCGTAGGCAGTTAGTCGACAAGGGGTGCGTGTTTTTGTCAGACATCGATACGGAGGTCATTGCCCACTTAATAGCAACAAGCCCGTCTGATTCTTTTATCGATTGCGTCATCTCCGCCGTGAAAGAGGTTAAGGGCGCGTATTCTCTGGTCATGATGACAAACAACACCCTAGTCGGGGTGAGAGACGCTGCCGGTATACGGCCGTTGGTGCTTGGCATCGTGGATGGGGCATATGTCATGGCATCAGAAACTTGCGCACTTGATATAGTAAAGGCAGAGTTTGTCAGAGATATACAACCCGGAGAACTGGTGGTAATCAGCCAGTCAAATGAGTTGACCAGTACGTATCCGTTTCCGCCATTGAAGCGCAGTTTCTGCATTTTTGAGTATATATATTTTGCCAGGCCGGATAGTGTCGTGGACAACATACCAGTTTATGAGGCACGTAAAAATATCGGGGCAGAGCTTGCAGTAGAAAGCCCTCCTCCCGACAATGTAGATATGGTGGTGCCCGTACCAGATTCTGGTATCCCAGCAGCTATGGGGTACGCGGCAAAGTCTGGCGTGCCTTTTGAGTTTGGGATAGTAAGGAATCACTATGTGGGGCGCACTTTCATCCAGCCAACCGATGGCGGGCGGCGCATGGGGGTTGAGCTGAAGCACAACGCGAACTCCTCAGTTTTGCGCGGGAAAAACATAGTTCTGGTTGACGACAGCATAGTGCGTGGCACCACCCTGCGAGAAGTAATAGAGCTGCTTAGAAGGGCTGGAACAAAAGCCATACACCTCCGGATTTCTAGCCCGCCAACACTGCACTCATGCTTTTATGGTATCGATACGCCGGAGCGGTCCAAGTTGGTGGCAAACAGGCTCTCTCTACAAGAACTGAACACGATGCTGCAGTGCGATAGCATAGCATTTATCAGCATAGATGGTCTGTACAAAGCAGTGTGCGGGTCCCCCCGCAACAACTCCTCTCCACAATATTGTGACGCATGCTTCACCGGCATGTACCCGGTAGGCGAAATGGAACAGCACTGAACGCACAGTCCGCCGCTGCATTAAGGTACAACAACATCGAGAAGTGCCTGCCATGTATGGTCAAGCCACCGTACGGTGCGACCCGCCTTGCACCCAGTTACTCCATTATCCGATTCTCAACCAAGGCGCGCCGCGTGCTTAGGCGCAAGAGTCCCCCCCGCGTTTTTTGTATATTTCTAGGCAACCTGGCATAATATCCTCGATGGACTGGGCCATCACCCGCACGTCACTACCAGCAGTGCTGTCAGCAACAATGCTATATTTCAGTAGCGCTAGCTGGTCGGTAGTCAATATGGGTTCACCATCCCCAGTTAGAGGCTTGAGCAAAAAGGATACTAGTCGCAACTCGCAGAGCGCAGCAACTGCCCTCGCAAGCACCGTGGGTAGCTCCAGCACGGGCTTGTCTCTGGCGGTCGTTTGCAAAATGAATTGCATAAGTTCCCGCATTGAGTAGGTTTTGGGCCCACATACCTCGAGTGTCTTTCCGGTTTCTTGGCCCTCGACTATCGCGGAGGTGAGCTCGGCTACTTCGCCCACATACACAGGCTGTACCATGCTATTACCGCATACAACAGGCAGAAATGGAAGCACCCTGGCAAGTTTTGCAAATTTACTGAAAAAATGGTCCTCATCCCCAAACACCAGGTTGGGTTTTACTATAACCGCATCCTTGCAGACGCTTCTAACGGTATTTTCTCCTTCAAGCTTGCTGGTAGCGTAGAAAGAGCTCGAGGCAACGTCGCTACTCATCGTAGAAAAATGCACAAGCATTTTGCCGTGTTGCCCCGCAAATTTCGCAATGTTGCCGGGCACAGTAACGTGTAGATACCGTAGCACATCCCTACGTGGGCTCATGCTGCCAACAAGGTTTACGATCACGTCACATTCCGCAAGCAGCTTCTCGATCAACAGCGCGTTAGACAGGTCACCAGGTACTATTTGCACTTGCCCTAAGTTGCCGATCAACTTGAGCCGCGCGGCTTTCTCCGGATTACGAGTAAATACGCTTACGGTATATCCTCGTAGGACAAGGCTGCTTACCACATGCCTGCCTATGAACCCGCTACCACCGAACACAACCACTTTTTTCATCACGCCACCGTCACTTTGAGCCTCCACATTATCTACGCTTTCAAAACACCGCGCAATCCAATACAGTAATCACCGCAACTTGCACCGGGTGTAGCATCCTACACCAACACAGCTACATCAGCCACAGCGGCGTTGTGCGTTATACCTTCAGAAGCAATACGCTGGCAACCACAGTTTGTAATATTACATTCCACGTAAAGTAAAAGTATTAGTAATGTACTTCTGGCAAGGAGTATCCAAATATCTCCATTAGCCTGCAGGCCGTCGCCCTGCCCTCAGCGGTTTTGAGCATGCTCCAGGCATCAGAACGCGCATTCAATACAGTCTGGACGTCAAAGGGGTCCGCAAATCTGAATTCCACAGCGCCAGACTGTTTGTACCCGAGAATATCACCACCACCACGCAATAGTAGGTCTTGTTCCGCGATGAAAAAACCATCTTGGGAGCTGCGTAGCACGCTTAGCTTACGGTACGCAATTCTGCCAATGGCCCCATGCAGTAGTATGCAGAAAGACTGCTTGCTGCTGCGGCCTACCCTTCCTCTAAGCTGGTGTAGTTGCGATAAGCCAAACTTTTCTGGGTTTTCAATGACAATTATCGTAGCATCTGGCACATCAATACCTACCTCGATAACCGTGGTTGCCACGAGTATTTTTATGTCCCCGGCATGAAATGCCCTAATTGCTTTGTCCTTGTCAACTTGCGGCAATGCACCGTGCGCTATGCCAACAAGATTGCCAAATATTTCCCTCAAAGCTATAAATCTACCTTCTGCTGAGGTCATTTCAGAGGTTTCGGAATGCACGATACGGGGGCATATCCAATACGCTTTGTGCCCTTCCGATATGGCATTTTGCAGACGATGGCACACCTCATCTATTCTGCCAATTTGTATCATGCTGGTATGCACTGGGCGCCTACCTTGCGGCCGCCCGAAAAGCGTTACCCTATCGATGTTGCCGTACAGAATTTGCTCCAAAGTGCGGGGAATCGGCGTAGCGCTGATGAACAGCACGTCCGTAGACTCCCCCTTTTCTGCCAAGCGCATTCTCTGCACAACACCAAACCTTTGCTGCTCATCTATGACTACAAGTCGCAAATTGCGGAACCGTACTGACTCCTGAAACAGAGCATGCGTCCCAATTAGTATGCATATATCCCCGGCAAGCAGCCTATCTTTGAGCAGCTGTTTGTTTTTTGTGCTACCAGTTAACAACTCAGTGCAAATATTCAAGCCCGATAGTGCATCACTGATCCGCGCATAGTGCTGCTCAGCCAGTATCTCTGTAGGCACCATCAGTGCAACCTGGCCACCACTTTCTACTGCGTTGAGTATGGCAAACAACGCAACTACCGTTTTGCCGCTGCCTACATCACCCTGAAGTAGCATGGTCATCTGCTTTTCGGATGCTTGGTCGCTCGTTATGGCCTCAATTGCAGATTTTTGCCCATCAGTGAGTTCAAATCCTAAATTCCTCTCTACCAATTTGCGGTATACCCCACAGCTTTTGACCGAAACACCCTTGGCTGCACGGCTTTGCTTCGCAAAGTACATGGCTGCGTGGTAGCTTAGCAATTCGTCGTAGGCTAATCTACCTTTGTAAAGATGCACCTCGCGCACGCTGTCCGGGTCGTGCATACCCTCCACGCTTTTTTTCCAGCTGCACCATGAATTCTGCGATAGTACATCTGGTCTGATCCATTCTTGCCAGTCAGGCAACAACGGCACAAAAGCCTTTATGAGTTTGTGCATTGCTTTGGATTGAAAACCCTTGACCACAGAATATAATGGCTCCAGAGTGCAGATTTCTTGCAGTTGATCAAGCTTGGAGGTTACGTAGTCTGGATGCACAATCTGCAGCGCACCACGGTGCGTTTCAAGCTTGCCGCTCACCACGCATTGGTGCCCAACCTTTAGCGTATTGCTCAAGCGCCCCCTTGAATGGTTGAAAAAGATTAGCGATACAGGACCAACTTCGGATTCCAGCAAAATCTTATAGGGCGCGCGATGAGCCCTCCTGCCGGGTGGAGGTGGCATATGCTGCTTGACCAGGGCGGTAAAAGTCACCACACGGCCTACTGAGTCCTCCGCTAACGATTTATTCGTCCTGTCTACGTATCCATAAGGGGCATACAGCAAAATATCTATCAATCTGTGCCCGCCGCATAGCCTTTCCAGTATCTCGCCTTTCTTATTGTCCATGTTCGGCATATCGTATATGCTCGAGAATATCCCGATTCCCGCCCTTTGCGTGGTAGCCTTATCATCTGAGTGTAGACCAATCGCGGGCCTCGGCGTCTTGATCATAGGTCACACATGAACATACTGCTCATAATATCCGGCAGCGTTGCTGCGTACAAGTCGCTAGACGTTGCAAGGGAGCTGAAAAGGAGGAACCATAACTTGTTGTGTGTTCTGAGTAAGTGCGGAGAAAAATTCGTCACTCCTTTATCCGTCACATCGTTAGCCGGGCACCATACCTACACGGAGAGCGATTTCTTCTCTCTGCAGGCGAGTATGAAGCATATTTCGCTATCACGCAACTCCGACCTTATACTTGTCGCGCCGGCAAGTGCTAACATAATGGCAAAGGCCGCGCATGGCATTTGTGATGACCTGCCATCAACAATTCTAACATGCGCGAGGGTGCCAATCGTCATGGCGCCTGCCATGAACACCGCAATGTGGGAAGCGAAACCAACATTGCGTAATCTGGAAATCCTAAAGCGCGATAATGTGCAGATCATAGAGCCGGAGACCGGCATATTGGCGTGCGGGGAAGAGGGCTACGGGAAAATGGCAAGCGTGGAAACCATAATCTCATACGTGGAGAACATGCAAAATAGCGCCGGCAAGCCACTCACGGAGGATTGACATCACCCCTTCCCATAGCCACAAACTCGGACAGATGCGCCCCACTCTCTGTGGTGCAGAGCTTCCCGCCGGGACAAATGGCCTCAATCCGCGCCAGAAACTGCAAGGGTGCAATGCCGTCTACGTCCTTAGCAACCTGTGCGCATTAAACCTGAGCTATTTTCCAATGCAGAATCTCTTGAAGATGTTATCCAAAATATCATCCCCATAAACCGCACCAGTGACTTTACCTATCTCCTTGGTAGCCAGCCTGAGATACTCAGCAACAATCTCAGCGGGCATCTCGTCTGTAATATCGGAAATCACTTTAGCAGCGCTTTGTAGGTGGCCTCTGTGCCTTTGTGATGTTATTAATACGTCCCCGGACTTTGGGAACCCGTCTATTGCCCTCTCCTTGAGCGCTGATAATAGGCTATCTACCCCAAGGTTGGTGTGCACAGATACCAGGTAAAACTGCTTTCCCTCTATAATTCTGGTTTCTCCCTCCTTTGCGCTATCAGCCTTGCTCAGCACATAAATGGTTTTACCATCATCCCCCCCTTCAATTGCCTCATGCACACCCAGGTTGCCTGCTTCGCTGTGGGGAAATAACATTATCCTGATGTCAGCAGTTGCCGCCTCTGATTTTGCACGCATGATGCCTTCACGCTCTACAAAATCTGTGCTTTCACGTATACCTGCGGTATCTACAACTATGAACGGATAGCCACCGATGTCCACGTGCGCTTCAAGCACATCGCGTGTGGTGCCGGGATATTCCGAAACAATCGCCATGTCTCTGCGTGCAAGGTGATTAAACAGCGTAGACTTGCCAACGTTCGGCTTACCGAGAATTGCAACCCTCATGCCATGCCGCAATCTCTCCCCACGGTGGCCGTCATCAAGATGCCGCTCAAGGGAGTTATGCAGCTCTTTTACTCTGTCATGCACACTGCGCAGTATCTGTGGTGAGACATCATCGGGAAAATCGATGTAAGCCTCTAGGTCAGACAGTATATCAACAAGGCTGCTACGCCACTCTTCATACAACCGCTCCAAGAAACCTGAGGATTGGGCAAATGCCTGGCGCAGTTGCGCTTCTGTCTCAGAGTTTACAAGATCAGCAATTCCTTCAGCTCTGGTGAGATCGATTTTACCATTCAAAAACGCCCTGAGTGAGAATTCCCCCGGCTCTGCAATGCGAAACACCGTTTGCAACTCTTCGAAGAGCAACCTTATAACTGCCAGGCTGCCGTGCACTTGCAGCTCCACAACATCTTCACCAGTAAAGCTTCCGGGCCCAGGGAAATACAGTACTACAGCTTGGTCTATCGGCTGCCGCTTTTTGTCATACAGGGTTTTGCAAGTAGCAACTCTGGGACGCACCGGCTCTTTTACACCTAACAGTTGCATAGACTTCAAGGCGTTATGCCCGGATATTCTGATTACCGCAACCCCAGATTTACCCATGGGCGTTGATAAGGCGAAGATCGTGTCTGCGCGTGACACCTAATACACCCCTCTGAGGATCTCGTTGATTGCGGTCCGGCTCCTGGTACGATTACACACCTTTTTCACAATTACAGCGCAATACAGAGATGCACCACCTGATGTGGGAGCGCACCCCGGAACCACTACGGAATAGGGAGGCACTCTACCGAAGGTGACTTCCCCAGTTTCTCTGTCAATAATCTTGGTTGAGGACCCGATATATGTGCCCATTGCGAGTACTGACCCTTCCCCTATTATAACTCCATCTACAACTTCGCTCCTAGCACCGATAAAGCACCCGTTCTCAATAACAGTCGGCCTGTTACCGACTGGTTCTAGCACGCCCCCTATTCCCACGCCACCAGATATGTGGCAATTCTCCCCAATTTGCGCACAGCTGCCTACAGTGGCCCATGTGTCGATCATGGTCCCCGCACCCACATGGGCAGCAACGTTAACAAAACTCGGCATTAATACCACTCCGGCCCCAATGTATGCAGACTTCCTCACATACGCGCCAGGCACCGCTCTAATGCTCGCACTTGCAAACTGTGCGGCATCCCACCCAGCAAACTTTGCGGGGATTTTATCACACCAGCTACACCAATCTGACCCTGGAATGCCCATGAAGTTGATGTCATGCGTACGGAAAAAAGCCAGTACAGCTTTTTGCACCCAGCTATTGACCACCCAATCTCCGGAGGCCGATTTTACGCAGGCCCGGATTTTGCCTATATCCAAAAGTTCCAAAGCCGTCTCGCTCGCTCGGCGCAGCTCGTCCTGCGAGCAATTCTCTGCCTCAAAAACACCTTGTAGATATTCAAAATCAGCCTCAGAGTCCACAGATTCATCCACCTTGACACGCTCACCTAACATACACCCATGCTCCATACAACGGTCTCAAGCCGAGCAGAAGTTTCCAAAATTGCAAGGCGCACACTAGGTTCGGTGTCGGCAAACGGATACGAAACCGCCTTCCATTTGGTCAATCATCAGTTCATAACAATGGACACACAGAGAATAATGCGCTATAGTGCACCCGTTGTTACGCGTTACCGGCGCCGATGCGATGAAGATAGAGTGCAAAAACTGCCATGCAACTTACAGCGTAGCTCGCGACAAGATGCCTGCTAAAGGAAAAAAAGTCAAGTGCACAAACTGCGGGCATGTGTGGTTTTTTTCTGCCGAGGAAGGCACAGCTAAATCTTCCAGCACACCCGCTGTAAAGCTCGGCGGCGCAACTAGACGTAGCAGAGGGCGCGAGCCTTTCACTTGGAAGGATGGCGTGCTCATTCTAATGATGTTTCCGCTCATATTTTTCTTTTCTTCCACATTTCAGAAGAAAATTCCTTATAGGTTCAGAAAGGCATACCGCTTTGCCGAAATTTATGACACCTCTCACGTAAGGCTGCAGGAATCTCGGGTCAAGATCCTAAGCGTTGATGGGGAAGAACTAGTAGTAAAGGTAAGCTGGTCAATAGAAAATACAGCGGGTGATGAGCGCTTTATCCCTGGCGTGCATCTCGTTTTTTATGACAAAAATTCCAAAAAAGTATTCTCCCGTAAGGTAGAGGTGAACAAGTACGGGCTCATACCCAGCAACACTAGGCTGCAGTTTGAAAAAACCGTTAGTGGCGTGCCCAGCAACGTGGCAACCTTAAAAGTGAAGGTCGGGAATGTCTTTGAGGTCTTGTTCTACTGAGATGATTCCAGAATTTACCGTAACGGAGATCACTGATCTAGTACGGCAGGTGATGCATGATACGTTCTACTGCATCAAAATTCGTGGAGAGATAAGCGGCTTATCGAGGCCGAGCTCTGGGCATGTATATCTGTCACTTAAAGACGATAATTCTGTCATCAGTGCTGTGTGTTGGCACGGCACCAGGCTTGATGTACAGTTCGAAAATGGGTTGGAGGTCATATGCACAGGGCATATTAGTACCTACCAATCGAGATACCAATTGGTGATTGAAGGAATGGTGCTTGCCGGCCAGGGGAAGTTGGCAGCCATGCTTGAAGAACGCCGCAAGAAACTGGAGAAAGAAGGGTTGTTTGACCAGGCACGTAAAAAGCCGCTGCCCCTTTTACCGCTTAAAATTGGAGTAATAACATCACCAACTGGGGCGGTAATTCGCGACATACTAAACCGCGTGAAGCACAGGTTCCCCTCACATATCATAGTATGGCCGGTACAGGTGCAGGGTTCACAAGCGAGTGCGATGGTTGTGCAAGCGATTTTGGGGTTTAACAACTTGGAAGAGCCACCTGATGTGATAATTGTGGCAAGAGGTGGGGGCAGCATAGAGGACTTGTGGCCGTTTAATGACGAGGAGCTGGCGCGAACAGCCGCCGCATCGAAGATACCCATAGTCTCCGCTATTGGGCACGAAACAGATTTTACAATAATTGACTATGCTGCAGATGTACGGGCTCCAACTCCCACAGCAGCTGTCGAAATCGTGCTGCCGGAAAGACAACAGCTCGTGAGCGATATCGCGCATAAGCTTTCAAAAATCAGGAGCGCTGTTAGAAATGTGCTGGGCGCTAAAGAGCATAGGTTGCTCCAGCTATACGGCGTACTCACCGAAACTAAACACAAGATAAGCGAAGTGGGAAGGAGTGCGCTTGCGCACCAAGAAAAAATCGAGTTCCTTTTTAAGGTGGCTTTGCTCAAAAAACAACAGTACCTTGACAACCTGATCGGGAGGATCGACCGTTACAACAAAGAACATATTATATCGGTGGGTTATGCGGTCATATACGACAACACCGGGCAACACGTGAGCTCCGCAAATGCCGTGGCTCCCGACGACACCATAGTGATAGAGTGGAAAGACGGAAAGCGAAGGGCAGCTATACTGACTTGAACGCTAGCATGCCTTTTATTGCCGGAACAGACATATAACACCTGCTCAATAGCGGACCGTTGCGCCCACGGCATGGTAAAACGCCTACACAAGCGGCAAACGAAATCCTGGCACTACTGGCAGCACCCTAGTTAAATTCCGTGCAGAAGTGTACGTTCCTTTTCAACTGCCAGACCCGGTACACGCAAGCCTTACGCAACACTCAAAAATTGCAACAGGGCACCGCCCCCGGTGGAAACGTATGAAAAGTCTTCCGCAGAATAGCCAGACGCTTTTATGGCGAATATGCTGTCGCCTCCCCCCACAATTGTGCTCACCCCCTTTTCTTTCTTGAGGCACACCAAGTTCCGAATCAGGTCTGAGGTGCCTGTGGCGAAAGCCGCGCGCTCAAAAACCCCCATGGGGCCGTTCCAGAACACGGTTTTACATTTACCCAAAACCTCAGCCACCTCAGCAGAGGTTTGCGTTCCAATATCAAAAATGCAGTCCTCCTCTCCTACATCTTTGTTTTGCTTTGTCTGTGCACTGCAGTCCAGATTGCGCGCAACAACGTGATCTCTGGGGACGATCACACAGCAATTGCTCTTGCGTGCGGATTCCAAAACCGCATGTACGGCATCGTCACAAGGTTCGTAGACCGAACTACCGATCTTGTGGCCACTTGCACGCAAAAAACTGTTTGATAGCCCCCCACCGAGCACTAAAAAATCAACTTTCTGGGCCAAGTTACGCAACATTGGTATCTTAGAAGACGTCTTCGCGCCCCCAATGACCGCGGCAACTGGATGCTCGCTCACTATGTTACCCAGGTAGTGCAGTTCATCTTGCAAATTAAGGCCCGCAGCAGCAGGGAGAAATTTGGTGATCGCGTCAATTGAGGCGTGCATTCTGTGTGAGCAGGAAAATGCATCATTAACATACAAATCTGCCATGGAAGCCAACTGTTTTGCAAAAGCAGGATCGTTCTTCTCCTCCCCCGCATGGAACCTAAGGTTTTCCAATAGGACCACGGACCCCCAAGGCAATGCATTTACAACGGTGCACACCCTTTCACCAAAGCAGTCTCCTACAAAAGTAACGGGTACGCCCAAAACCTCGCTTATGGTGCCAACTAGCGGTTCAAGCGAGAAATCTGCGTCCACACAGCTCGGGCGCCCAAAGTGAGACACCATAATAACCTTGGCCCCAGCTTTGACTAGATAGTCTACCGTAGGCGCAACCCTTTCGATCCTTGTTCTGTCACGCACCTGGCCATGTTCTACTGGAACGTTAAAGTCAACCCTCAGCAGAACTCTACATCCCCGCACACTGGAATTTTGCACCCAGGGCAACGTTCTGATGCTTTTCATCGCCAAATCCAACATGAAGCCGCCCGTAACCGCACGCACGGGTCCTAGAGCACCTCAGGAGTGTACACACGTATACCGCACAAGACAAGTCCTATTGCGTGCTTTCGTTCATTACGCATCATATGCAACGGATTCTAGCAAAACTTGCGTCACATGTGCTCCGCCTACGTCCCACAACTGGCATCTCTCTATGTTGGGACCCCCTTTTTAACGCTATAGAAGCCGCAAAGCCCCGCGCAGTGAGCGCATCTAGCCCCAAAGCAAGTATGAACAAGCTGCCATGAGGTTACGCATTTCTCGCATGTTACACAATCACCAAACCGAAGTAAATGTGTGCCGCGCCACTTGAGCACTGTCATCTCACCATTATGCATTATTTAACTATGGAAAGTGTATGCTTTTGCGGTGAGCAGAGTTCAGTTTTAGGTATAGCCGTATGCAGCAAGATGTACCTGCAGGCACTCCGGGGCACTCCGGCCCTCTGAGGGTGCAGTGGGAGGTGGTGAAGCATCAAAAATACAGCAATGGCAGCTTGTCTCAGGTATCCTGCCTGTATACCATAAAGGTGTACAACATTGAGGGTATGTTCGCCTTCAGCGCGGAGCCTGTGAGGAGCGTGCTACTCAGAATTAACCCCTCTATAGATTGCGTGCTTCTTAACAAGGCAGTTAGCATAGAGGTTCTCGACGGAGTTATGCTGCGCAAGTTTTCCAGCAAAAAGCGCAATTATGTCTCTCGCTTGCAAGACTTGTCCAAATATTTTGAAGACAATCTCGGTATCACGCTTCCAGAAAGTATACGGAAGAGTTTCGTTAAGGAGTTCGGTGAAGCAGCAAAGCTGCTGAAGGGCTCTTTCAGTGTGTAAGCTGACAGTTGAGTGGTTATTGAACGTTTAAGGTCTATGCGCGGCGGCTGCTTAATTCACGCGCATTAACCCTTAAGAAATTAGGATAGATTATAAATTTCTTATCTATCCACCTTATCAATTTCACAATCAGGAATACGTGTGTACGCCGTAGCTGTCGTGCAGCTTCTGCAGCAGTATCAGGTAGTGCTTGCTGCGTTGGTACTTTTTGTCATATTTTTCACAGCAGCGCAGTCGGTGCGGGGTGCCGGCTTCGGACATGCACCCGCAGCGCTTCGTGAGAAATCCACACATGGCCAGTTGGCGCCCCCAGCGCCGGCGTACCCTGCATCACGCAACCCGGCAGAGCCCCCCACCCTCCATGGTGGCACCGAGGTTGCGCCGCCAGACTCCAGGCATAAGCGCGTTTGTCACGCAGATGATCAAGCCCGTGCAACCGCAGCCTTCCCTCGAGCAACACCAGTGCCTCACACGGGGTGCGGTGGCGGCAGTCATTCCACGAAGCAACCTCCGGTAGGCCATATTGCCCCACTATCGCGTGGATGCTCTGCTAAAGTCATGGTGGAACCAAGCGCTAAGTGTGCATTGTATTCCCTAGAGGTGGAACCTAGCCACTGTGAGTTGGTAGAATCTACAGAGGAAGCTATAGAAGTGGTGGAGATCGCGTATGAGCCGTGTTGTATGGACATCAGCGAGCCCGCCCCCAATGAAGCACAGTTCTATGTTGTCGAAGAAGGAGTAATCGACACGGACCAAGAACCGTTCTCCGAGGTAGAATCGGCAAACACCTTAATGTACTGCATCGCGGTAGACCAGGTATTCCCCCACCAAATTGCAAAAATGCTTCAACACGGGTAGAATTCCGCTCCGTGCGTTGGGTTACACAATTAAATCGGGTGTGGGCGGTGGATTTTATCAAAATGCACAGCAATGCGAATGATTTTGTCATAATTGATCGCAGAAGCATTGGAGAAGTGGCCATAGACTACGCGGCAATTGCCCACAGAAAGACCGGCGTTGGTTGCGACCAGGTAGTGACTATAGACAGATCGGACGGCGGCACCGATTGCACAATTACTATCCACAACCCAGACGGCAGCCAGGCGGCAATGTGCGGCAATGCCGCAATGTGCGTAGGCAAGCTACTGATGGATGAGCTGGGCACTACTAGCGCATCTATAACAATTGGAGACCGCGTAGTACTTGCGGAAAAGTCCAAAACTGGCATGATACTAGTAAACTTGGGCAAGCCAAAGCTCGCTTGGCAGGATATACCAATAGCCCACGAATGCGACACGTTGAAGGTCCCGCTGTCAATCCCAGGATACCCACAGCCCGTAGGAGTGAATATGGGCAACACGCACATGGTGTTTTTCGTGGCATCAGTCAAGGACTGTAAGCTAGAAGAGCTGGGACCGCTGGTAGAGCACGATGCCCTATTCCCGCAACGCACCAACGTATGTGTGGCAGAAGTAGTAACCAGAAGCAAGATTACCCTCAGAGTGTGGGAAAGGGGCACTGGCGAGACGTTTTCCTGTGGCAGTGGATCCTGCGCTGCGCTCATCGCGGGCGTAAGATTGGGAGTCACGGAAAGGAAATGTACGGTTAGTATGCCCGGTGGAGATCTGTTAACAGAATGGCAAGAAAGTGGTGATACCGTGGTCGGTAGTGGTGTTACTGAGTCTTTTCGCGGCGTTCTATAGGCAAATTGCAAGTTTTCTGATTACAAATGCAGCGTGTGCGCGCTATAATCAGGGTGTGGTGTGGAGCTTTGTGTTATGCAGGGACTTTCTTCCGTGGACAAGGTGGCGGCGTCAATGTGTGTAGTGCCGGCCTCCATGTGTGTTTTCGCGGCGTGTGTAGCCGCGGTGTTGATAAAAACTCTGGGCACTAAGTCCGGGGCCTCTCTCGAATCTCCGTTTGCGGGGTTTTCCGCATGGGCGGTACTTACGGTGGTGACGTTGCTGTTTTTCACGCTTCAAGCGCTGGAGCGTGCCTGGTATGTTGTGTCTGTCACAGCCGCTCAGTATAGAAGTTTTGCCGCAGTTATGGCTTGGTGGCTGTCTTTAGAGGGGAGGCACAAAACAAAAGAGGCTCTGGCGGATGGGCGCGCTGTGCTTATGGATTACACCGATGGCAGCTTCTACCGCAGAATAGATCCCAAAGAACCTGATCCCCGTCCCTGTAAAGGTAACATGAGACAAAGAGTGGGTAGCGTGCTTTGGTTGCTGGATGTCACGGATTCTGTTGCACACCAAAGAGAGCTTTGCAAAAACTCAATTTTGTCTTAGAACTTACCGACGGCGTTCGCGGTTTTTTGGGTGTGGAGAGTTTTGTCTTACCGGTTATAGTATGAGGAAAATCCTTTCTTTCTTCGGCGATGGCCTGGGGTCATTGTGCTCGAGGGTTTTTTGTTCGCTCCCAGGTACGGGGGAGGTTGCTGAACTCGTAAGAAGCAGCCGCGCGTCAGCCATGGAAAGCATTTCCTCCTTAAGGGATAAGTCTAAGAGCCTACTCTTCACGAATATGGATTTAGGGTTGTATCACTTTTATAGGGGCAACGTACAAGACGCAAAAGCAAGATTCTGGCTCATCAGCTTGGTAAGACCAAAACTTCCGGACGCTTATTACAACATAGGCAGGTGCCACCTGGTGCTGCGAGACATACACAGGGCGGTAAAAAGCTTTGAGAAGGCGTTATCGCTCGACAAATCGCATCAGGAGTCTATGTATTATCTACAAAAAATAGAAGCTCCCGAAAAGGTGGCTGAGGTACCGGAAAACATCATAAGACAACACTTTAACTACACAAGCGAGTACTTTGTTGAGTATTGGCTAATCGCCCAAAACTACAGGGGGCACGAGTACGTGCGGTCCCTGGTTATGAATTTCCTGGGAGACAGGATTGCCGAGCTGGATGTTCTAGATCTAGGATGCGGCACCGGCGTTTGCGGGCAGTTCCTGAAGATGAAGGGGGTGGGCCGCCATATAACCGGAGTTGACATATCCCGCAGGATGCTGGACATTGCGAGAAAGTGCTTCGTAAACGGGAGGCAGGCATACAATGAACTGCTCTGCATGAACATGCACGAGTTTCTACGAGACAACAACAAGGAGTATGATGTAATCATCCTAACTGAAGTACTGCACTATTCAGGAAAGCGCTTAGGCGAGATTTTGGAAATGTGCAGTAAGGCTCTAGCCAAAGGAGGCATTATTGTGGCGCTGGTGCGCGAAGGTACCGGACAGGGGTATCGGTTCGTCAAGGAGGGAGATTTCTTTTGTCACTCAGGTGCATATGTTCAACAACAAGTGGAGAAATTGGGCTTGCGTCTAAGTTACGTTAACCGTTGCAAAATATACGGAGACAGGGTCGATGGGCTGCTGTTTGCTATATCTCATGGTGATGACGCTGCAGCAGCACAGCGGAAGAGTGGTGGGGCAGATGCTGCTGGCGCTGTGGGCACCACCTAGCGGCTGTGGTTATTGACAGACAAACCCATTTTGCGTTACCATTGGTCCGCATTTGTCGCGGTTGTGGTGGAAATGGTAGACACGCAGCGTTGAGGTCGCTGTGGCTATAACAGGCCTTGGAAGTTCGAGTCTTCTTAACCGCACCATCTCGTGGGTCTCAAGTGAATTTGATAGGCAGAGTTTTCGGCTTTGGCAACAATCTGGTAGAGAGGGCGGTGTTGGAGATAAGGCGCTGCGCGCCGGTTATCCTCCACAAGAGCGGCAGGTATGCGTTGGTTTTCCCTAGCGAACTGTTGGAGGACCACTCCTTCGCCACATTAACCGAGTTTTCCAGTAAGTTGTACCTACTGCTAACTGGCAGGAGAATGGCTGCAGTCGCAGGTGGGCGTGCGCTGTCCAGGGTGCTGGCAAACGGTTTCACACTAGCAGATATTGCAGCTGCGCTATCTACTAGCACAAGTCTGCCACCTGGTGTGCAGGTTACAAGCAGCAGTAGCCCGTTAGATGGCCACGCGATAGACCTAATGAAGCTAGCAAAGTTGCTTCCTTCCGCTCTGATCGCAGACATGGAGTTTGCGCATGATGGGGAAATGGAGCAGTGGTGCGCGCAAAATAACATACTGTGTTTGGCATGCGATGCACTGTCTGGCTATCGTAAGGAGTATAGCTTGCGCGAGGTTTGCCGCTCTGATCTTTGTCTGAACAACGCACCGGCTTCTAAGATACTTGTGTACAGGTCAAACTTAGGAGAACCGGAACACTATGCAATTATCATAGGCGATCCAAGCTTTGAGAACCCCGTGGTAAGGTTGCACTCGTCGTGCTACACGGGAGATCTACTGGGCAGCATTTCGTGCGACTGTAGAGGCCAATTACTGCACACCATACAGTTCTTGGGCAGTGGAAGTGGCGGCATAGTGTTATATATCTCTCAAGAGGGAAGAGGAATAGGGCTAGCGAACAAAATACGCGCCTATAACTTGCAAACGCAGAACGCTCTGGATACCGTAGACGCGAATAGGTTTCTTGGATTCGATGATGACGAAAGAGTCTTCCTGCCAGCAGCGCGCATTCTTGACGAGCTGGGAATCTCAAAGTTTCAGATGCTAACCAGCAACCCCAGCAAGGTATCTAGTATGTGTGATCATGGATTCACTGTCACAAAAATGATACCCCTTTCGGTCGGAACTCACGAACGCAATATTGACTACATAAAAACAAAAATAGAACGCCTAGGGCACGTTAATTGAGGATGCTTTTCCTGTTAACTTGATGTAAATAAAAGCGTTGTAGGTTGTGTTCGTGTATTATGTGGGCTTATCATCGGGTAGGGTATCCCCCTTCCTAGTCTAGTTTCGGCGAGTTTGTATGGGTATGTTCGGTTTCGGTAAGAAGGGTGCGAGTGCCGCGGTTTCCGCAAGTACTGATGACTGGTATCATGACAGATACAGCTCAGTTGTGGTCCAGCGGAACGTTTTGCTTCTTTTGGTAGTGTTGTCCGTTTTCTGTATTGCAGTAAGCACTTTTGTAATTTTCAGGATAGGAAAAACAAGGACAATCGAGCCGTTCGTAGTTGAAATAGAAAAGAAGTCGGGGATCACCACGTTAGTTAACCCGATCACGGTAAAGCAGTACTCCGCTGATGAGGTCTTGGGTAATTACTTCATAATTGAGTATGTGCGGGCGAGGGAGCTGTATGATCCCAACAATTTCCAGTACAACTATTACACTAAGGTGAGGTTACTCTCCTCCCAGGAGACTTATAGCGAGTTCCGCAACTGGATACGTCCTAGCAACCCCTCAAGCCCAATGACGCTGTACTCGGACGCAGTATCCGGCAATCTGAAGGTGCGGTCTTTGCAACATCTTAGCACCGGAAATGTGCAGATTAGGTTTTCCTTGGAGTTTAACAACCACAATGGGTCTATCACCAAGAGAGACAGAATTGCCACTCTCGCCTTTAGGTACTCTTCGCTTGAGATGAACGATCAGGATAGGCAGGTGAACCCTCTGGGATTTCAGATTACTTACTATAGGGCGGACGATGAATTTCTATAAAAACTTGCTTGCGTGCTCGGCTCTACTGACCGTTGTTTTTACAGGAGGTGTGGCACAGTCTGCCGTAAGCGGTGGTGCACCTGTGTCTGTAGACAGTAGGATCAAAACCTTTGTATACAGCCCGAACGAGATATTTACCGTTGTGTTTAACCACGGGTATCACTCGTTTATAGAGTTCTCCAAAGGTGAGACCATAAAAGTGATGGCTATGGGAGACAGCGTTCACTGGAAGGTAAAGCCCGTAGATAACAAACTGTTCATTATGCCACTGGAGAGGGAAGGCAAGACAAATATGCTGGTAGAAACCAACAAAGGCAGGAGCTACGCTTTTGATCTTGTTTCAAAGTCTGCTGGTCCTGATGCCGCGGGGTATAAAGAAGTGGCGGATGAGCTCGGCAGGGTGGACTCCCCCCTGTTGGATATGGCCTACGTGGTGCGTTTTTACTACCCGGATAATAACAGGGAGTTCGATCTAAAAGGGGCCGGACTGGCGGACTTGTCTGCTCCGAGCTTGGCAAAGAACCCCAACAGTGGCGAGGTTACTGTGCGCCCGAATGCAACTGGCAAGAATTATGTATACTCTGCAAGCAGCGCTGATGCAACAATAGTCCCTGTGAAAACTTTTGATGATGGGGCCCTTACATATTTTCAGTTCTATGACAATAACAAGGTGATCCCAAAAGTGTTTTCTGTGGGCAGACATGGCAAAAAAGTGCCATGCAGGATGTTGCTACTTAAGGGCTATGTAATAATCGAAGGAGTCCACAAGCGGCTGTACCTTGACTACGGCAAGAGTGGCGTCGAAGTAGTGAATACGGTGCTTTGATCAATAGTTGAGTTTAGGGATGTCAGACGAAACCAAGGATAATAACTACGGCGATGGCGTAGAGGAAAGCGTCAATGTAGTGGGGGTGCACAAAAGCAAGAAGCTTTTTGTAGTCCTGGTAGTGTGCGCTATAACCGGAATGGCCTATTACATGTTCTTTCGTGGCAGCGGTACCACAGAAACATCTGAGGAGCCGCAACCGGTTATTGAGAAGCAGGATGTTGACAAGTTGCTCAAGGAGTCCGAAGCTCCAGCCCAGGAAACTGCGCCGAGAATTTTGACTCCTCCACCTAAACTGCCTGACCTACCTCCTTTGGTCATGCCTACCGCGCCTGAGCTCCCGACGCTGGCCAGGATAGCCAAAAAGAAGAAAGAGGAGCCCGTGGTTGAGGAAACCAAGGAGATTTTACCTCCAGCAGCAGAAAGTTTCTTTGAACCCGAGTTGCAACGTCGCCCGATGGAGGACGATGGGCCACCGCAGCATATACCTATGCCGTACCGGCCAGGTGGGGGAGCTATCCCTGAGCCCGTGCCTTCCTTCTTGGGGTACGATAGAGAAAAACGCGGTACGCCTATGATCGTCCTGGGAGGGGGTGGTGATGGCGGCCCAAGCGAAGATGGTGGCGGACAAGGCACTGACAGCCGTTTTAGTACTTGGAGCACACTGGACGGCACTTCGTCCCCTAGCGTTAAGGCAACCAGGGTAGGCGATCCTGGATATGTGATTCTTCAGGGACACATGATAGATGCAGTTTTAGAGACCGCTATAAACTCAGATATTCCCGGAGTGTTGCGGGCAATAGTATCTAGGGATGTATACGCGGAAGCGGGCAATATGGTCATGATACCGAAAGGCTCTAGGCTGATAGGTAGCTACTTCTTTGACGCATCCGGCAATAATACGCGGGTGACTGTGAGTTGGTCTAGGGTCATCCTGCCTCATGGTATAGACATCCAAATTAACTCAGCCGGTACTGATGAGCTGGGTAGGAACGGTAGCGCAGGGTTTATTGACACCAAAATGGGGAATGTCCTTACGTCCACGATTCTGCTTGCAGGGGTTTCCATGGGCACTGCTTTTGTGACCTCAAAAATACCTGCTCTGCAGTCTGAAATCAAAGACACTACCGAGGAGAAAGGTGAGAAGAAGAAAGAGGAAAAGTCATCTACCCTACCGGTTAAGATCGTTTCTGATGCCGTAAAGGATTTCTCTGAATCTATGAAGGCTCTGATTAAGAAGTACGTAGATACCAGCAAGCCTACCATTTATGTTGACCAGGGAACTGTAATGAAGGTATTTGTAAACCAAGACATAGTGTTCCCTAGGGAGGCGGTGCGTAGGTAGTGGCCTGGCTCAGGTCTGGGCGCGTTGTTTATTAGTGTGGGGTGTTGTGTGCGCATATGACAGCAGGATACGCAGCGTTAGAAACATACTTGGAGCCCCTGCAGAGCATATTCGCGGAGGATGGGGTCAATGAGATCTCGATCAACAGGGAATGCGAGGTATGGGTAGAGAACAGGGGCGATATACGGTGTGAGAGGATTGAAAGTCTAACTCTGTCGCATCTAAAAGCACTCGGCAGGTTGGTAGCACAAGCAACCGAGCAGAAATTGAGTGAGGAAACGCCTTTGCTGTCGGCTTCTTTGCCCAACGGCTTCCGCGTGCAGGTGGTGTTTCCCCCCGCTTGCGAGGGTGATAAAGTCGTATTTTCCATAAGAAAGCCATCGACGGTGCAGTTGTCGCTCGATGATTATGAAAAAATGGGTGCGTTCTCCCATGTGGCCCAGCAGGGCCGCAAGGCTATGGACGTAAACAAGCAGCTTAGTGAGCTCCTGGATAGCGGGGATATCAAATCTTTCATAGAGCTTGCGGTGCTGAGCAAAAAAAACATAATCGTCAGTGGAGGTACGTCCACTGGGAAAACTACGTTCACAAACGCGGCGCTGCGGGTCATCCCAAAGGATGAAAGGATAATAACGGTGGAAGACTCTAGAGAAATAGCGCTAGACCACCCCAACAGGGTACATCTATTGGCATCCAAGGGCGGCCAGGGGCGCGCTAAGGTCTCTACACAAGATCTCATAGAGGCCTGCTTGCGTCTTCGTCCAGATAGAATAATTGTGGGGGAGCTCAGGGGGGCTGAGGCGTTTAGCTTTCTCAGAGCCATAAATACCGGGCACCCGGGTTCCATCTCCACCTTGCATGCAGACACGCCTAGAATGGCTGTAGAGCAGCTGAAACTTATGGTAATGCAAGCGAGTCTAGGGTTGCCGCCAGACCAAATAGTAAGTTACATTACCAACATAGTAGACGTAATTATACAGCTGAAAAGGGAGTCTGGAGGGGTGCGGCACGTCGCGGAGATTATGTTCACTAAATGTTCACAAGGCAATGATTAAGCTTGGTGTAAAATTGCCTACGGCCGGGGTCTCCTTATTGTTAAGCCATGCACAGTAGCTCTAATCACATACGTAACATTTTGGTGTTCTTCTTCGGGATGTTTTTCCTCCTGGAGTTCTGTTTTTACATCTCGGGGGCACTTTTTGTTCTTTCAATGTGGGGTCTTGAGTACCTGGATTTCAACGCTTTGAACCCCAGTATATCAGACTTCCCCATGAGGTTATGGCCAACAATTTTCAATTACATCCACGGGTGGTGGGCCGACCCCAAGTTATATGGGGTGTCTAATTCGCTGAAGTTGTGGCTATCCTTCGCGGCACCGTTGTGTATAGTGGGCACTGTCTTTTGGAATCTGCGGCACATTCTCCTGGAGTGGCGGCCGTTTCGAAAGAAAGAGGCCTTGCATGGTGATTCCAGATGGGCGTCGGAGCGCGATATACGTAAAATTGGCCTCAGAAGCAGGAAGGGTTTGCTGCTTGGAAAAGACCAAAGGGGGTATTTAGTAGCAGACGGCTATCAGCACGCATTGCTTTTTGCGCCTACAGGGTCAGGTAAAGGTGTGGGGTTTGTAATACCCAATCTTCTGTTCTGGGAAGACTCGCTCGTGGTGCATGACATCAAGCTGGAGAACTACGACATCACGAGTGGGTGGCGCAAGAAGATCGGGCAAGAAGTTTACGTGTGGAACCCGGCACAGCCCGACGGCGTTAGCCACTGTTATAACCCTCTAGACTGGATTAGCAAAAAGCCCGGCCAAATGGTGGATGACGTGCAAAAAATTGCGAACCTCATCATGCCTGAGCAAGATTTCTGGTACAACGAGGCGCGGAGTCTTTTCGTCGGCGTTGTTTTGTATCTGCTTGCAGTGCCGGAAAAGGTCAAATCATTTGGTGAAGTCGTGCGCACAATGCGCAGTGACGATGTGGTTTATAACCTGGCCGTGGTTTTGGATACCATAGGGAAAAAAATCCATCCAGTAGCATATATGAACATTGCGGCCTTCCTCCAGAAGGCCGATAAGGAGCGGTCAGGTGTGGTCTCAACAATGAACTCATCCCTGGAACTGTGGGCCAACCCCTTGATTGACACTGCAACCGCGTCTAGTGACTTCAACATTCAGGAGTTCAAGAAGAAGAAGATCACAGTATACGTGGGCCTCACCCCAGATAACCTGACCAGGCTCAGGCCTCTGATGCAGGTGTTTTATCAGCAGGCGACCGAGTTTTTGTGTAGGGCGTTGCCATCGGACGATGAGCCCTATGGGGTGTTGTTTATGATGGATGAGTTCCCCACGCTAGGAAAAATGGAGCAATTCCAAACCGGTATCGCGTACTTCCGCGGCTATAGAGTTAGGCTGTTCTTGATAATACAAGATACCGAGCAGCTGAAGGGTATATACGAAGAGGCGGGTATGAACTCCTTCCTCTCAAACTCTACTTATAGGATCACATTTGCGGCAAATAATATTGAAACTGCAAACTTGATTTCTCAGCTCATAGGTAACAAAACCGTGAGTCAGGAATCGCTGAATAGGCCGAAATTTTTGGATTTGAATCCTGCATCGCGTTCTCTGCACATTTCAGATACTCAACGGGCGCTGTTGCTTCCACAGGAAGTGATCATGCTACCGAAAGATGAGCAGATTTTATTGATCGAATCTACGTATCCGATCAAATCGAAAAAGATTAAGTACTATGAGGATAAGTTCTTCACTAAGAAGCTACTCAAGAGCACTTTTGTCCCGACGCAGGAACCTTATGATCCAGATGCGGCACGGGGAGGAGTGGACACAGTCGCTGAGGATGTGCCTACATCTGAAGAAGGAGAGCAGCAGGCTGCCATTGCTCATGAAGAAAGCGCTCAGGAGGCGCAGCAACCCCAAGAACAACACGGTGATGAGGCTGGGTACGACGAATTCGGAGATTATCCACAAGACTATGACTACAGCTCAGAAGATGATGAGTACATGGAAGGTCTGGATGACATAGAAGGAGAGGATGTACCACTAAACGGAGAAGGCCTGGACGATATAGGTGACGAAGACAGCTACCCGGAAGATCACGTTAGCGACGAAGGACATCCGGAAGAGGATGAACTCTCTGCGTATAAAGAAGAGCCCACCGATAGTGAGCTGCAAGATGCCGAAGATGGGTATGGTGGCGGAGATGAAGAGCCGTATTACGAGGAAAATGACGGTGGTGAGCCGTATGAGGCAGATGAAATACGCGGTTCAGAAGGCGGGGTCACTGACGTGTATCCGGAGGAGGATGAACCCCTAGCATATGAAGAGGAGCCCACTGATGGTGAGCTGCAAGATGCCGAAGACGAGTATGGCAGCGGAGATGAAGAGCCGTATTATGAAGAAAGTGGCGGCGATGAGCCGTACGGGGAAGACGAAACATACGATGACGAAGATACACAACCCCCCCGTCGCGACGGCAAGCAGCGTGATGATGACAACCCGTAATGAGCTCTATAGGCCAGGCTAGATCCTCCTCACTCAAAGAACTGAAGTTCAGGCTAAACATTGAGGACAACGACTATAACATTAAGCTCAACAACCTCAAAGGATTCATAGAGAAGGGAAATAAGGTTAAGGTGTCTATAAGGTTTGTGGGACGTGAGCTTCAGTATAAGGAAGTGGGGTTAGGTATTCTAGATCGTTTAGTGAATGATACTGAAGGAGTTGCTAGACCAGAGTCTTCTCCTAGAATGGATGGAAATGTGATGAGTATGGTCTTTGGTAGTAAGGGGAGTGGTTCTTCCTCTTCTTCATTGCAGTAGTGTGTGTACTACATCCTATCGTTATATATTTACTATATATAACTACGTGTTCATCATATCTCTTAGTTCCTTCCCTACTGCCTCTATAGGATGCTTCTCTAGTTCTTTATAGTATGTACTAAGAGTGTGTTGTAGATTAGGTTCTTTGCTGAGCTTCTTGAAGAATTCTCTGCTTTGGATCTCTGCTAGCGTTTCCCTCATACTTTGCTTCACCCTGCCATCTATAATCCTATCTCCAGTAATACTGGCACCATATCCCGCAACACTAGAGACATTGCTCAAGCAACCGTATATCCCCTTCCTGTGCATCAGATCAGCTATTAGCTTCACCTCATATACACAACCCAAGTATGCTACCTCTGGTGAGATTCCAGATTCAACCATAACCTCAAAAGCGCACTTGATGAGTGATGGTATCCCTCCACATAAGACTACTTGTTCAGAAAATAGGTTTGCTTCTACTTCTTGCTTGAAGGTAGTACCTATGATCAGCTTTCCGAGCATCACCGCCGCTGCATAGGCATCTGATACCGCCTTCGCTGTGCCACTGCAGTCATTCATAACCGCAGTGAAGCACACAACTCCATTGCCCTCCAGATATTGGTTCCGTACCTCTGTGCCTACTGACTTTGGCGATACCATACACACGTCAACGTATCCCGGCAACTCAACCAGGCCATATAGTATGCTCAGCCCATGTGCAAATATGATTGCCTGCCCAGGCTTCAAATATGGAAATAGCGTCTCTTTACATATCTCCCGGTGTGCCTCATCAGGTGCTAGCATCACTATGACGTCAGCATGTTTTGCTGAGGAGCCTGAAGTATCAACTTCAAACCCGTCCCCCCTTGCTAAATCTATACTCCTTGATCCTGCATGGAGGATAATCGTTATATCTCTAATTCCGCTATCGCGCAGATTCATCGCCTGGGCCTTGCCCTGGGAACCATAGCCAACAATGCAAAACTTCTTTCCGCTCAGGCAGCTACAATCACTATGTTGGTATATCTCCATCTAAACACCTCCCTCGACGAGAGGGCACATACGCGTACCAACAACACGCAGGCGGTTGCGGCGCCTGCAGTATTTGCTCTTTCGACAACAGTCAAGTATCATAAGGGTTTTAGCGGCTTAGCTTCATGACCCATTTTGTAACAGACAGGTGCATCCGGTGCAAGTATACAGACTGCGTTGAGGTGTGCCCTGTGGACTGCTTTTATGAGGGGGAGAACATGCTGGTAATCGACCCGGACCAGTGCATAGACTGCGGTGTTTGCGTACCGGAATGCCCTGTGGATGCCATAGTCAGCGACGAGTTCATAGAAGATATCATATCGTGTGATGATAGCGCGCTGAATGAGCGGCAACAGAGCTTGAAGGCTTTTCACAAAATAAACGCAGAATTTTCTAAAAAATGGAAAAACATCACAGCCTCAAAACCACCTATGGAGGAGGCGGAGAGGTATAAGGATGACTTAAACAAGGCGCAGTACTTCAAAGAAAACACTTGAGGCCAGGCTTCTTGAACTACCTTACGATGCGCGCATCATCGCTTCGATCGGTTTCCTTGCGCCGGAGATTATTTCCTCACTCATCGTCACTTCGGGTTGCTCATCCATAATACACTTGTAGAGCTTTTCTAAAGTATTTAGCCGCATGTATGGGCACTTGCTGCATGATTCACAGCCCTTGGCAGAATTAACTACATAAAACTCACTCCCCGGGGACGCTTTTTTCATTTGGTACACCAACCCTTCTTCAGTCAATACAATGAACTTAGACCCAGCATGAGCGGCAGCGTAGCGCAATAAGTGTGTGGTGGAGCCTATGCAGTGCGCATATTTTAGCAAATTACCAGGGCATTCCGGATGTGCAATAATGTGGGCGTCTTTATGCCTCACAGACAGGTCAACAAGGCTGGCTTCGGAAAAGTTTTCGTGCACAACACAACTTCCATGCCACAAGAGCATATCCCTGCCCGTTTTCTGTTTGAGAAATTCTCCCAAAAACCTGTCAGGAGCGAACAATACTTTTTGGTCTTTGGGTATGCTGTTAATTATCTTAACGGCGTTGGAAGAGGTGCATATTATGTCTGAGTAGCATTTCACTTCCGCGGAAGAATTGATATACGTAATTGCAAAGTGGTCCTCATGTGCACGCCGGAAATTTTTAAAGTCTTCCCCTCTACAAGATTCTGCCAACGAGCATCCGGCATTGAGGTCTGGCATTATAACCCTTTTACCGGGATTTAGAATTTTGGCAACCTCTGCCATGAAGAACACGCCACAAAAGACGATGATCTCCGCATCTGTTGATGCTGCCCTCTTTGACAGCTCAAGGGAATCCCCAACAAAATCTGCGGTTTCTTGGACTTCATCATCCTGATAGTAGTGGGCCAGAATGATCGCGTTTTTTTTCTTCGCAATGTCCCTGATTTCGCGTGACAAATCGCGACAGTCGCTAAGCATGACGGCAAATACGCTAGACACAGACGTTAGCGCTATGATATCAGCAAAATCGTTTTTTGATAACTAAATAAGCTATATTCCAGGAGCTTATTACCATCCCATTCTGCGAGAAGAGGTCGCTATACACACGGCACACATCTGCAATACTTACCCCAGAAGTTTCAGCTGCACCACGGTGAGACTGCGCGCCAATCTTGGCAATTGAGTTCAGCAATCGCATGCACGTCTTGTGATGCAGTGTATATTTTTTGCACTGCACATATTCAATGGTGGCCCCCAGCGTGGGGACAAGCTTTTCAAAAAACGCAACGTCATGAAATTCAAATTTTCTCTTCCGGCCCATTAACCTTTCACAAACTGCAAGCTCCTCCAAGGTTCCTTGTACGGGAACGCTGATAAACAACCCCTGCCCAGTTTCATTGAGAACTCTCAGCATGCTTCGCAGACAGGCACTAATATTGTAAGCCCAGTGTATAGCCATGGATGACGTTACCACATCGAAAAAACCGTCGGGGAACGGCATGTTTTCCATGTCGCAACTTACGGTAATGCCGCGAATTTTCTTGTTGGCAATGTTACACATTTCTTGGGAGGCGTCTACCTGAGAAAGCTCGCAACGGTTGCCGATTATGGCGCCTACGTGCCCGGTGCCGCAGCCAACGTCGAGCACTTTCTTTCCATCAACACCGTGCACAAGTGCGCATAGCTCCCCCGCAATATTGCGCTGGAAGGCGGAGTATTCGTCGTAAGAACTTGCTGCTTTGTCAAATGCGCCTCTCACTCCCTTAATGCAGGTGCTACCACAAGACATGTATATGCGACACAAAACCACCAAAACCAAGATTTTAAACCTTATTGTCAGAACACATAATACCCAAAATTGCTTCCGGAACGTGGGCCGGGCGTATTAGCATGCGGTATACCCAATGAGCCACAGCTAAATATGAGGGAGTCCTTCAATCTTTTCGGTAGAAACAGCGGCACAAGCGTGTCTTCAGCTTTTTTAGAATGTCGCGGAGAAGCTGTGTGGGGTGACCGCAACTATGCAAGTTTTGCTAGAAACGGGTACATCAAAAACGTTATCGCTTTTCGGTCGATCCATATGGTGGCATCCGCCGCAGGATCTGTAAACATCACGTTGCACAAAACCACTAAAAGCGGCGTTTTTCAAATCTTCAACCATCCCATCCTGAAATTGTTATCGCGTCCCAACTGTATTATGACAAGGGCCGAGCTGATCGAAGGAATAGTGACGTACAGGTTGATTAGCGGCAATTCGTACGTCCTATCCGTAGAAAGTAGGGACATGCTCCCGAAAGAATTACACCTACTGAGGCCCGATAGGGTAGAAATTGTTACCAAAGCAGGTGGGAATGCCGTAGCATACCGCTATAGCGTGAACGGACATGTGTACGAGTTTCAGGTGGACCGCGCCACCAACCGCCATGATTTGTTACACCTGAAGAACTTTCACCCCTTAAATGATTGGTACGGATTATCGACGATCGAAGCCGCATCTTACAGCATTGACCAGCATAATCAGGCCGGCACCTGGAACCAGGCAATGCTGCAGAACGGAGCCCGCCCCAGTGGTGCCCTGGTCGTGAAAACTAAAAACGAGAAAAATAGCACCCTGACACAGGAGCAGTATCAAAGATTGAAGGCCCAGATTGAAGACTTTTACACAGGGCCAAGGAACTCCGGTAGACCTATTTTGCTCGAAGGTGGGTTAGAATGGCGAGAAATGAGCCTGTCCCCAAAGGACATGGATTTCATTGAATCGAAAAATGTTTCCGCCCGGGAGATCGCCCTGGCTTTTGGTGTTCCCCCTCAATTGCTAGGCATCCCGGGAGACAACACTTACAGCAACCTTTCAGAAGCTAGGCTTGCGTTATGGGAGCAGACGATCATCCCGCATTTGGAGAGTATTATCGCACATCTCAACTCATGGTTGGTGCCGAGGTTTGGTAGCAACATGTTTCTGTCTTACGATAAGGAATCTATCTGCGCGCTGACTGAAAAAAGGCAACGGTTATGGCAGTATGTACAAAATGCAACGTTCATGACCGTAAACGAAAAAAGAGCCGCTTTCGGCTTGCCCCCGATCGAGGGAGGCAACTCCCTTGAGGCTCAAAAGTAGTGTTATACAAGCGGGATTTTATATGATCAAAAACCTCAGTAGGCAAGAACAGGGAAAGTTTAGGGGCTATGCCAGCGTTTTTAACAGAATAGATGCCCACAACGACGTCATAAAACCAGGGGCATTTGTGGAGTCCCTGCAAAAGAGAAAAGTGGCCCTACTATGGCAACATAGCATTAAGGACCCTATTGGGAAAATACTAGACGCTAGGGAAGACTCCTTTGGTTTGTTGGTGGTTGCAAAGCTAAACCTGGGGCTTCGGCTGGCACGGGAGGTCTACGCCCTAATAACAGACGGCAGCGTAAATGCCCTATCCATAGGGTATAAGGTTGTGCGGTCAAGAAGAGATAGCAAATCCGGCGTTAGGATGATCTCCAAAATAGACCTCTGGGAAGTCAGCGTGGTTACATTCCCAGCAAACGAAATGGCAAAAATAAGCACAGTGAAAGCTCTGCGCGCCCCTATAGCGGCCGCAGGCCGCCTTTTCCTTACCGGTTTCTGAGAACCTTACTCAGATCAATCACCACCCTATATATGCATCGATTGTCTACTTCCTTAATCAGGAATGATGCACCACTTTTGTGATTAAAAACCTCATCCACAACCGGCACCCTACCCACCATAGCGAGTATAAGCCCTCCGACTGTTACGTACTCTTCTTCCTCGGAATCTTTAAGTGAGATACCGAGCGACTGCTCCAGGGTGCGGACCAGCACTCTTGCATTCACCTCGATTTTATCGTTGGAAATATTTACAATATCGGGGATTGAGGGAACATCATGCTCATCTTCTATATCGCCGACAATTTCCTCAATTATATCAGCCATCGTAACCAGCCCGTCGGTGCTTCCATACTCATCTAGCACAATTGCCATGTGCACACGGGAGGACTGCATCTTCACAAAAAGGTTCACGGCCTTCATCGAGTGCGGAACGTACATCACATTGTGTATTATGCTCTTCACGTTGAAGTCCAAACCCTCTTTCGAGGTGATGTCCTTAATGTGAATAAATCCGACGATGTTATCGATATTGTCTTTATACACCGGCACCCTGGTATGCTGGCTCCTCAGCACCTTAGTGAGTAGGTCACTATCATCAATCCCCAGTGCGAGTATTTCAGACCTTTGCACCATGATGTCTTTCACTGAACATTCATCCAACCTGACTAGGTTGTTCATTATGTGTGAGCTACCAAAATGTAGTACATTTTCTGCCATTATCCTGTTTTTTACAAAATCTTTGAATCCGGGAAGCTTCTCCAGGATAAAAGAATAGAAGAAAGACCTCATACCACCCTGCGTGGGACTATCACCCCCCACACCGTCCTCAGAAACCCCACTACCCATTATTAACGAAAACCACATCACCTATATAGAGCCCCAGAGTATACTCAGCAAAGCCCCATCTTTCTATATCAAAGTTATTTACATAACTCTGTTGATAAGTGTGTAAACCACAAGTGAATAAAAGATACTAACAAAATAACACAGAGTTATACACAGAGTTTTGAGAAATAAGGTGAATTTTTGCGGCCCAAAAGCCTTTACATACCAAGCAGTTATCAACACAATTCACATATATTTTATAAACATAAATTCATGCACAAAATCAGGTACTTATCTACTTTACTAACAAATTTATCCACAAAACTGCAACCTGGCTCCCGTGCAGAATTTTGCGCAATTTACAGTTATTCACACAATCAACAGGTATAAATAAACTATAGTTATATATAAGGAAGATTATTTATGTTTAATTCAAAAAAACAAAGTAGAGTACTCGAACGAGTTCTAACCAAAAAGGAGAGACAGGAAAAAATCCCAATATGGTTCATGAGACAGGCTGGAAGATACCTACCTGAGTACCACAAGGTTATGGACAACTTTCAAAACTTTCTAGACGCCTGCTACACCCCGGAAGTTGTTGAGGAGATAACCCTACAGCCGGTCAAAAGGTTTGATATAGACGCAGCAATAATATTTTCCGACATAATGGTTGTCCTAGATGCCTTGGGTTACGAAGTAAGCTTCATCAGAGGACAAGGACCAAAAATAGGAAATATCATACATCAGTACTCAACCACTGAATCCATAGCAAAGCTTCAACCAGTATTTGAAGGAATTCGTAAGGTACGAAAGTCTTTAGACAGTGACAAAACCCTAATAGGATTTGCCGGATCGCCATGGACACTACTTACATATGTCTTAGGTAAAGAAAATAACTTTTTAAAAATCAGGAAGGATATTTGTCTGGAAACTGTACATAAACACACCAAAAACAAGGTGACGGAGCTAGTTAACAGAATTACTGACCTGACATCCCACTACCTAGCGAAACAAATCGAGAGTGGGGTCGATGTTATTCAACTATTCGATAGTAGTGCAAGTTTACTTCCGGTAGAAATCTTCGAGGAATACGTTATCACCCCAACAAAGAAGATAGTAGACTTTGTACGTGTTAGGCATCCAAACTTTCCTATTATTGGATTCCCTATGGGCGCGGGTGTGATGTATAAGACATATTTGGAAAAAACTGGAATATCCGCTATTAGTGTTGACTACAGCATACCAACTTCATGGATAAAAGAACACCTCGATGGTGTAATACAAGGGAATCTAGACCCATCTCTATTGGCATACAACCAAAAAGCATCAGACAGCCAATCTATGAAAATAGTGGAGGAGTTGGGAGATAAACCACTTATTTTTAACTTAGGGCACGGCATCCTACCAGAAACCCCAATACAACATGTAGAAAGTCTTATTAGATCAGTAAGGAAGGCCTCTTGAATTCGAATAATCTTGACATATACTCTCATTAGTCTGTAACTTCCAGTTACTTTTACTACTAAAACTCAGATGAAGAAGCACGACCACCATATACTTTCACAAAGTCCGTGGCCGATTCTTCTCTCTTTATGCTCTTTTCTCTCTGCATTTGGGTTAGTAAAATTTATACACGGCGGCTCCTATTGGACGGTATTTTTCCCAATAGGAGTGCTTCTAACCATAACGGTGTTATACAAGTGGTGGTTTGACGTCATCGACGAGGCTAATAAGGATAACTGTTTCACGGAAGTTGTTAAACGCGGGTTGAGGCTCGGCCTTGCAGTTATGATACTTTCAGAGACTATGTTCTTTTTTGCCTTTTTTTGGTCTTTTTTTAAGGCTTGGCTTTTTCCGGTTTATAATCTGATAGATTTTTCAGAGAAGATAAACACCTCTTGGCCGCCAAAAGGGATAAAAACTGTCGATCCATGGTCCATACCTTTCTTTAACACTATAACTCTTCTACTTTCCGGCTTTGCAGTTACATGGTCTCACCATTTTCTCTTAGAGGGAGATATGAAATCTTCCTCTCGGATGCTGTTATTTACGATTATTCTCGGAATTGTTTTTTCGTCTTTTCAATGTATCGAATATACACACATAGATTTTCCGTTTAAGGGGGTTGGTGAAGGGGCTATATATTCCTCTAATTTTTATATGGCAACTGGGTTTCATGGAATACACGTATTATTAGGGATAGTTTTTTTATTCGTTTGTTGGGTAAGAATGAAAAGGGGTAAGGTTTCCCCTGATTGCCACATTGGTTTTGAATGCGCCGCCTGGTATTGGCATTTTGTAGATGTAATTTGGCTGTTTTTATTTCTTTTTATGTACGTTATTAGCTCATGATTTTTTACAGCTAGTGGTGTGATGATCATTGGTATAGATCCTGGGCTTGAGTTTACTGGCTGGGGGGTGGTTTCTAGTACAAATTCCCAATCCGTGTGCCTTCTAGATAGTGGAGTAATTTCCACTAGGGGTATTAGCAGAGAGAGTGAAAAGCTATATAAAATCTACGTATCGCTTCTTTCAGTTCTGAGTTTATATAAAATAGACGAGGCATCGATCGAGAAGGTTTTTATAAACTCAAACCCTAGATCGTCAATGTCATTATGCTACGCTAGAGCCGCGTCGACAATTTCCGTTATGTCTAGAGGGATTGATATATATGAATATTCCTCTACTGCCATAAAAAAATGTATAACCGGAAGTGGCATGGCCCCAAAGGAGCAAGTTTCGTTTATGGTAAGGAGTTCACTTGGGATAAAGCAAGATGTTGAAATCAATAACCACTCATCAGATGCAATAGCCGCCGCTTTATGCCACGTATATAATACTAGAAATAGAAATTTTGCTTTAAAATAGCTTTTTCTCGGTTCCGTTTATCATTCTAATTACATTATCTCTATGCTTTATTAGTACGATAATTGACATAGCTATATAGAAGATTGATGAGTTAAAATTTTCAGTTACTGCGCAGTATATACACGAGGAAATAATTGAAATTATCGAGGATAGTGACGAGTATCTGAATATCATAAAAACAACGGCCCAGGTTATTATAAATAAGAAAAATATTTTTATATTTATAGATAGCACAACCCCTATAGTAGGGGCTATTCCTTTACCTCCTTTAAATAAAAACCACACCGGGAATATATGTCCTAACACTACGGTAAACCCAGTTAAATACATAATACTTTTATGTGCACACATTTTTTCTAATATGAGTATTACTAATACCGACTTGAATATATCGAGGAGTAACACAAGGAATGAAATACCCCTATTCACCCTAAACGCGTTTGTTGCTCCAATATTTCCAGAGCCAACACTTCTTAAATCTCTTTTATAGAATACCTTTACTAAGATCCATGAGAAGGGGATTGACCCAATTAGATATGAGGCGAATAGTATAGGGATTAGGTATGTATAGCCCATAAGCAAGTTCACTTCCTATCTAAAGGTATACAGTATACACTCATGGTAAAGTTATTCGTGGAAAAATTATATGTTTGAGGAGATTATACGCTCTGCGATAATGGAGGACCTTGGGGAGCAAGGGGATATAACCACGAATTGTATTTTTGAGAAAGAGGAGGTGAATTTTTCAATTATCTCCAAGGAATCAATGATGGTTTCTGGAATTGTTGCTGTTAAGGAGATATTTGAAATATTTAGTAAGGAAATAAACTTCACTATACTCGAATTTGATGGAAACAATATACAATCTGGCACTGTGATTGTTAAAGGTTCTGGCCTAGCATCCGGGATATTATCAATTGAAAGAGTGCTGTTAAACTTTCTACAGAGGGCGTCTTCCATTTCCTCTAGAACTAGAGATTTTGTATCTAAAGTTGCAGGAACAAAGGCAAAAATAAGGAGTACACGTAAAACATCACCTGGGCTACGCAATTTTGATTTATACGCTGTCCGTGTGGGTGGAGGTGAAAGTTATAGAGATGGGTTATATAACGGGATAATGGTAAAAGACAACCATATAGTAGCCTGTGGTAGCATAACGGAGTGTGTATCTAGGATAAGAAGAAAGTTAGGGGATGTTTTTATTACCGTTGAGTGTGATAATAAACTTCAAGTAGAAGAATCTATAAAAAGCTCTGTCAACTTGATTATGCTAGATAATATGGGAGTTTCAGACATAAAAGACTCCATTAAGATGATTGGGAATTCAGCTATGGTAGAGGTTTCTGGTGGAGTTAATCTTGAAAATATTAGAGAAATAGCTAGCCTGGGGGCGGATTATATCTCCATAGGGTCCATCACCCACTCGTTCACGTGTAAAGATATTAGCCTAGAAGTTTTTAAATGATTTATATTAAGTTTATAACTATCCAGAACTTATATCTCTCCATATATCCTTGATTTTTTGGAAAAACCCTTGGTACTTTGGGCTGCAATTTGCGCTAGATTCTTCTTCAAACTTCTTTAGTAAGTCCACCTGCTGTTTTGTTAATTTGACTGGGGTTTCTACAGTAACATGCACATACATATCTCCCCTTCTATCTTTTGAGTTTACCTCCGGCATTCCCTTGCCCCTCATCCTTATTTGGTCTCCGCTCTGGGTTCCTTCCGGTATTTTTAACTTTGTCCAAGAACCATCAATAGAGGGCATTTCTATCTCCCCGCCTAGGGCCGCTATAGTCATTTTTATTGGAACACTACAATGCAAGTCAGAAGATCTTCTAGTGAAGAATTTATGTTCCTTAACCCTGATATATACATAAAGATCTCCCTCCTGAGCTCCCCGAAAACCTGCTTCCCCCTTACCATTAACTCTTACCTTATTCCCTGTTTCTATACCCTTAGGCACAGTTACTAGGAGGCTTACCTCGTTCCTTACCCTCCCGCTTCCTCCACACCTACGGCACTTATTCTTAATAACTTCTCCTTCACCGTTACATACGTTACACACTTCTTCAATTGTTAGGAAGCCCTTCCTGGTTCTAACACTACCAGCACCATTACAATTTCCACATTTTACTGAATTAACCGCTCCCTCGCTTCCTATACCGGAGCATGAAGAACACTTCACGTTTGTTACATAACTAATCGGGACTTTAATACCTTTAAAAGCGTCCTCAAGGGAGACTTCGACATCATATCTAAGGTCGGAACCGCGTAAATGTTCCCTACTAGAGGCTCTTTGTGATTTACCAAAACCTCCACCGAAGAAATCCTGGAAAATATCAGAAAAGTCAGTTGAAAAACCACTGGTAAAATCAAAACCACTAGCCCCTCCACTGGTGAATGTGCTGTGACCATAGCGGTCATAAGCGGCACGTTTTTCCGGATTGCTTAATACCTCATAAGCTTCGCTTATCTTTTTAAATTTTTCTTCTGCTTTTTTATCCCCAGGGTTCTTATCTGGATGGTACTTAAAAACCATCTTACGGTATGACTTTTTAATTTCCTCTGCACTGGCGTTTCTACTTACTTCTAAGATCTCATAGTAGTCGTTGCCACTCATTTCCGGTCTTTATTAAACTATAAAAAATTCAGGTAGACTCTAGTATCTATATACTCGAGAATCAAAATTCAAGGGTAAACGCTAGAACGTTCCATGTATTTTACTAAAATCCAGAACAGTATTATATATACTCACGGATGATACCAACAACCTAGTCCTATTACGGTACAATTCCGTATTCATCTTGTCACACACTCTAACCCCATCCATGAATATGTTAACAAATGAACTAAATTCAAATAGTGACTCCATGGCCTCGAGAAACTTATCCTCTTTTATCAGACTACCCAACAACTTTTTGTAGTGTTGTATTTGATTATACAACTGTATTTCACAATCTTCTTTGCATAACCTTTTATTAGATTTACCATCTAGTTTCCAATCGAAAGATTCTTTTGAGATTATATTATTTGCCCTTCTATAGGCAGTGATGACAGATTTTCCTTTCTCTGTTTTAAGGAAGCTACAGATTACTTCCACCTTCTTTTTAACTATTGGTATATCATGCAACGTTCCAACGATAGCATCCACCACCTCCTTATCTAGATCGCTTTCCTTTAAAATTACTTTTAGTCTGTCGTAGCAGAAAGATAGGATAGTAGAAATCAAAGCGTCTCGGTCAACACGCAGGAAACGGCCCTCATTTTTATTTAATCTTGCTTTACACATGTACATAGACACGGCTTTTGATACCATCAAATCAAGCGGGATAGAAACACTGTTTTCTATCATTACCCTCAATAATGAGATCGATGTTCTTCTTAAGGCGAAAGGGTCACGAGAACCTGATATATTTTCAGTTGCCATGAGCCCAACTAGGCTATCTACCTTATCCGCAATCGAAACGGCTATTCCTATTGGAGATTTTGGACAATGGTCCTTCTGCCCGATTGGAAGGTAATGCTCCTCAATTGCTACGCAAACTTCCTCTTCCTCTCCAGAATGTTTGGCATAGTATCTGCCTATCTTTCCTTGGAGCTCTGGAAACTCTCTTACAACTAAGGTCGCGAGATCAGCCTTAGAGATCATTGCCGCCCTTTCAGTGTTTAACATTGAAGAGCGCGGAATCCACACCGAACAATATTTTGCAAGGGCGGATATCCTCTCCGCCTTATCTAAAAGCGTGCCCAGACCACTCTTGAATACTACACCTGACAGTAGACCAACATAGTAGTCCATATTGTGTTCTTTATCCTTTTTAATTAAGAACAGTGCATCTGATAACCTCGCCCTAAGTACCTTCTCGTGGTTCTTGATTACCATATTATTCACTACACTAGCAGCAGAGGCGAACTTTACTATTTTTCCACTCTGGTCTTTTATCGCTAAGTATCTCTGGTGGTTGGTCATAACACATGAGACTACTTCTGTAGGAATTTCACTAAAATTTTTATCTACACTCCCAATTAGTACTTTTGGATACTCTAAATTACTACTCATATCTTCCAATATCTGAGCATTTTGGTCATACGTAAGTTCCGTGCCAGATATTTGTTCATTCAGTTGCTCAAGAATGTGTTTCCTTCTTGCTTCAACATCCACAATAACCATATTCTCAGACAAGAAGTTGAGATATTCCGCTGCCTTAGTAACGGTGTATTTGCGGTTGGAGAACCTTAGATTTCCGAAGGTTCTATTATTTGCTGTAATACCGGCAACTGAGACTGGTAGGACCTTACCGTCTAAAACACATAAAACGTTAATAACCGGCCGAACCCAATATCCAGTACCTGTTCCCCACCTCATACGCTTGTGTAGAGGAAAGTTTTCTATCATGCATTGTATTACTTCAGTGAGTTCATTGGTAAGGTCTTTTGAACTTAAAACACTGGAGCTGTAGTAGAATTTTTCACCTGAGACCTCCCGTATTTCCAGTTCTTCCACACCACTCTTGCCAACCTTTCTCAAAAAACCACTTATTACTTCTTTGTCAGAAGAAATCCTTGGCCCTTTTATCTCTTTCTTTCCATCACTACTGTTTTGACTAACATTACATGCGATGAGTATTATCCTATGAGAGGTGGCGAATACCTTTGGTGCGTCGCAACTTATTCTTCTACTGGAGAATTCTTTATCGATCCGAGGTAGGATATACTCGTGTGCGGACTTGATGGTTTTGGTAGGAAGCTGCTCACACAGAACCTCAAGTATTAAATCAGAAGACATACTAAGCCGTTCTATACAGTTTTATGTAGGCTTCGCAGCACATGTTTGCCATTTTTCTCACCCTTAGAATGTATGAGGCTCGCTCATTCACCCCGATTGCACCGCGTGATTCTACAATGTTAAGCATGTGGCTTGCCTGGATGCAGAAATCGTATCCTGCAAGAGGTAGATCTTTTTCAACCATGAGAGCGCACATTTTTTCACTATTCTCGAATCTGGAAAGTAGAAACTCAATGTCATAATACTCAAAGGAAAGGGCGGAAAACTCCTTTTCCCTAGCAAGAAATATATCGCCGTATTTTACTCCAGTATCATCCCAAGCTATTTCGTAAACGCTATCGACATTTTGCAGTACCATTGCAATTCTCTCGAGCCCGTAGGCAATTTCACCAGGAATAGTGGTGCAATCAACCCCTCCGACTTGTTGCATGTAGGTGAATTGCGTAATTTCCATGCCATTACACGATACTTCCCATCCAAGCCCTGAGGCCCCTATACTAGGGTTTTCCCAGTCGTCTTCAATAAACCGGATGTCAAAGTCATTTTTCGAGATGCCAATTATCTCAAGGCTTTTCAAATAATCATCAACGAGAGTACTTCTAGATGGTTGAACGATAACCTGGTACTGATGGTGTTGATATAACCTATTAGGGTTCTGTCCGTATCTGCCGTCTGAAGGTCTAATAACTGGCTGCACGTAGGCAACCATGGTTTCCTTTCCTGAAAGAACGGAAATTGAAGTTGCTGGGTGTAGCGTTCCAGCTCCTAGCTCAGAGGTGTACGGATACATGATGGCGCAGCCATAGTCCTTCCAATAGTCATCCAACTTCCTAATTATACTTTGGAAATTCACGCCAGCTTGCGATAATCAACATTGACGGTGATGATGATACGAAAAGGATGCTTTAACAAGAAATTTATTTCGGATTGTACGCTCTACTGAACATGAGATTTTTCTTGTTTTTCATTGCATTTTCACTATTTTTCATTACCATGATGCCGCGGTACATGGTCGTTTTCATTTGGGATGTAGCCAAGCGGTAAGGCAGCGGTTTTTGGTACCGTCATTCGGAGGTTCGATCCCTCCCATCCCAGCTCTTTCCTCCTGAATTTTCCAATGGGTAGTGTGTGTCTATTATAAGATTCATGATGCTTTCCTACCTAATCTGCAATTTTGACAGAATTGTTGTTAGGTTTTTCTTTCTCGTCATATACGCATATTTTTCCTCGATTGCATTTGTGATGCTACATGACGGATGGTCCAGCTTTCTTTTATTTAAAGACCCAATAAATCTATGCACCCGAGTGTATTCTATATTGAAGTGGTACTACTACAACCGGGAAATGATGTCCTTTACGAGAGGGCTGAAGATATTTCTAGCTATGGGAGGAACTTTTGCGCTCCAATATTCTATATGGAATCTGGAATGGAGGAGGCTTCCAGCTTTGACACTGCGCTTCTGTAGGCGTTGTTGCGTTTCGGGTGTAAAGTCGAGTAGGTCTATGATATCAAGAATTGGTATGAGGGCCAATCTAGATGGATCTGATAATGTAAGGCGTAAAATCATTAGTGCGGTGGATGACATACTTAAAGATATTTGGAGGACAGTTTCAACATCGGAGGATAAAATATCCAGCGATGAACTCACTTCCCTCAAAAAGGCCTTTCTCATCAAAATAAGCTACCAGATTGATGAATTTATACGAAGTGCTATAGAATCCAGAGACCGGCAATAGCGCAGGTATAACTAATATATTGTACTTACACCCATGGCATGGGTTATAAGTTTCTCTTTAATACAGGGAGACATTTCCACAATAGACATAGCCACTCTTCTGGCCATTTTCCTAATTATTGAGTTACTAGAGAAGATAGAATTTACTACCGTAGTGATTGCTGCCATAGAATAATTGTCAAGCAGCCTGCGCTTTTCTATTTCTTCTAAAATGAATTGCTGGCCTATATCAGATCCTACTGAGTGATATGCACTGAGTATCTCTACTGCCACTTCCACGTCTCGTATGCCAATATTCAACCCCTGCCCGGCAACTGGGTGGATGGAGTGAAGTGCATCTCCCAACAGGAGGGAGCGCTTTGCGTATTGTCTATCAGCCAGCACCATTGAAATTTTGTGGCAAGACCTACGCCCAATAACCTCCACACACCCTATATGTTCTCCGCACTTCTTTTGTAGCTCGGTTTCAAACTCATCATCCGAAAGCTGTAATAGCATTTGGGCTATCTCGGTTTTTTCAGTCCATATAATCGATGAGTGATATCCTCCATGCATCGGTAGAATTGCAAACGGCCCACCTTGAAAAAAGTGCTCAATCGCTACATTGCGATGGTGTTGCTTATGACGCACGTTACAGGTAATACAGCTTTGTTTATAGTCGTACCTCAAGGTTCCTATATGTGATTTTCTAAGGAACTTTGACCCCTTTCCTTCGGCGCAGATTACCAGCCTACTCGAGATCTTCTCTCCATTCGTTAGCGAAGTTTCAATGAACCCACCCTTGGCCTCTATTGCACCATAAGAGGTGGAGGTTATGTGGGTGAACCCATTTACCTTACTCTGTAACATGGAAGATATCTCTTTTCCACTAATGGTGTACCCCATAGGGTCATTCCCCACTAGTTTATGGTCATAGTGGACTGTAGAGAGGCTATTGCCATCGAAGATTAGTATATCCTCTATAGGACAATAAATTCCATTGTGATTCCACACTCCAAAGCGGTCAAAAACATCTTTTGACCTTTTGGAGATCGCGAAAACCCTGTGATCCAGATTGCTGAGCACGCAGTCTTTCTGCTCAACGACGGCAGCTTTCATTCCGCTCTCTGTGAGCCCAATTCCCGCCAGGATTCCGTTTACCCCACCTCCGAGAATAACTACATCGTAGTAGCGAACCATGGAGCGACCTACAAAAACCTGGTGTGCCCGAAGGGACTCGAACCCCTGACCCGCAGCTTAGAAGGCTGCTGCTCTTGTCCAGCTGAGCTACGGACACCCCGTAGAAGAGGCTTGCATATTTAGTTTTTTAAGTCAATAGATTGCTGAGAGCCCATGTGGGTAACATAGCGATTTGTAACTGGTTAGATTTTTATGTATCATCGTGAGAACTTCTTCTTCGTTTGATCAGTGTGTTTCGTATACATAGCTCAGGTGGGGAGTGCTTTCTCACGAGTGAGTCAGTCTCCCAAGGGCACCCAGATAAAATAGCCGATCGGATCTCAGACGAGATTTTAGACCATTTTATGGCGAAAAACCCATACGCCCACGTTGCGGTAGAGACACTAGTTACCAGAGATAATGTGGTTGTAGCTGGGGAGGTCTGTGGCGTAGATGTAGACTTGGGGGCGATTGAAGATGTGGTACGAAGCACAGTTAAGGAAATAGGGTATAGCCTCCCTGGGTTTCACTGGAACACAGTAAAAGTTTCGATACTCATACACGAGCAGTCTCCAGATATAATCCTCGGTGTAAACACAGGAAGAAGAAAAAAAGGCGCTGGTGACCAGGGAGTAATGTACGGCTACGCGGTGGATGAGACATATTCTCTTCTACCTGCACCAATCTTCTACTCGCACCTCGTGTTAAAGAATATCGCTTCGGCCATATATGAGGGTAGGATATCCGGCTTGGGACCAGATGCCAAAACTGAAATCACTCTACTATACGCAAACCGCAAACCAGTAAAAGTTTTGAGGGCGGTGATGTCCATCCAGCACGAGGAGGGAATGACCCAACGGGATGTTAGGGACCTGGTATATCCGCATTTTGTTGCTGCAATTCCAGAGGGGTGGATGTGCAAAGATGAAGATTTCCTCGTAAACCCTACCGGTAGATTCGTAGTTGGGGGGCCTGTAGGTGATTCTGGTATGACCGGGAGAAAAATTATGGTTGATACCTACGGCGGGCACATACCGCACGGTGGGGGAGCCTTTTCTGGTAAAGACCCCAGCAAGGTTGATAGGTCTGCAGCATATATGGCAAGATACATAGCGAAAAATGTGGTTCAGGCTGGGCTTGCTGCTGAGTGCCTAGTTCAGATGTCTTACGCGATAGGAGTGCCCACACCCCTGACCTTCAGCGTAAACACCTTAGGGACTGGTTTGGTTCATAATGAGTGTATCGAGAAGTATATAGAGGAAAATGTAGATCTTTCCATAAGCGGTATCTGTGATCACCTATTGCTATTTGAGCAGATTTACGCGCCCACATCATGTTATGGGCACTTTGGTCGCAATTTTGGAGAAAGCTTCTCCTGGGAAAGGCTTGACCTATCTCTTGATATGGCTAGAGTTTTTGGTCTAAGATGCAAGGAATGCGTTTAGGGGCAAATGCCATAGACCTATTTCGCTTGCTGAGCGTGTTTTTCAACCGGTGGTACAGGTCTGTAGACAAGCCGCTTCTTCTTTCCTTTTTTACTATATCGGTCATCAGTCTTACTCTGATTTCCTCTGCCGGACCAGTCATTGAAAGTAGGGTTATGCTGCCAAAGGACCATTTTCTACTTCGGCATCTTACCTATCTGTGTATAGCACTTGGCATTGTGGTGGTGTACTCAATGATGAATGAGAGGCTCATCATAGCCACCTCTTTCCTACTGCTTTCTGTATGCATAATTCTTTTGGTTTATATAGCGTTTTGGGGAGTGGGAGTAAAAGGTTCTAAGAGGTGGTTTTTCTTCCTAGGCCTATCAATCCAGCCGTCCGAATTTGCGAAGACTGTTTTTTCTGTTGTGAATGCCTGGATTCTATGTAGAACAGAGAGCAAAACAAGATACATCTCCTCTGCAGCCATTTACGTTAGTTTAGTTTCGCTACTCCTACTACAACCAGATCTTAGCATGTTTGTTATGTTTTCCTTGATTTGGGGAAGCCAGCTGTTTGTGTATGGTATATCTTTTTTATCAATGCTCGCGATAGCGGCTTTTTTTCTGGCCGGGGTGCTGCTATACCTGTTTTTGTTCCCATACACCAGGGAGCGGGTTCTGACCTTTTTTGATCCAACAAACCATGATCACTTTCAGATATTGAATTCCATAAGGTCATTCAAAGCCGGTAGAATGCTGGGTGCGGGTCCGGGTGAGGGGGTGGTCAAACTACTACTTCCAGATTGCCATACAGACTTCATATTCTCCGTCGCCGCGGAGGAGTTTGGTGCAATGTTATGTATGTTAATCTTATTTATTCTCGGGTACATAGCCACCAGGGCATGGTTTTTTGCATATAGTGAGAGTGACCTATTTAAACTGTTGTCGGTATCAGGCCTCTTTTTTCAATTTTCATCCCAGTTTATGATCAACGTTGGGGTCGCGCTAGACTTACTACCCACAACAGGCATCGCACTGCCGTTTCTCAGCTACGGTGGGTCTTCGCTAGTCTCCACCAGTATAATGCTTGGCATTTTGATGTCATTTAACAGAATGAGATCTTTAGAACGTAGGATAAAACTCGACGCTTAACCTGGGTTTATGCCCTTATTTGCTCTACCTACCGCCGCAAAACTTAACCATGCCCTCAACCATCTTTTGGATGCCTAAATGCACCCTATGCAGCGTATCGTCGCGCATATATGCCGAGCAAGAGAAAACTGCATTTTTTTCATCTGCGACAAAATCATCAGTAGGACATACGACGTGCTCCCCTCCACACCGGGATATTATTCCGTCTGCATCGTCCCCGAGCGTGACCTTCACCTTTACCAGCTCACTCAAAGCTGCAGCTATAACTGCGGGGGCTATACACACGCCGCCGATGGCCTTCCTTGCCCGATGGAACTGATGAATAAGGCCTTTAACGCTGTCAATAACGCTCACAGGCCCGCTTTGGGAGACTAGATTGGAGAAATTCTTAGCGACACCGAAACCTCCAGGGACTATAAGCATGTCAAACTCATGTACCTGCACCCTTTCTATGCTAATAACTTCCCCGCGGGCAATTCTAGCAGACTCAGCAAGAATGTTTCTTGTTTGGTTCTCTGTGGATTTTGATGCGTGGTTTACTACATCATGCTGTTGGATGTCAGGCGCGCAGCACTGGAACTTAACTCCTAACCTATCCAGCTCCAGCAGAACTAGCACTGACTCGCGTACCTCGGAGCCGTCCATGTGACCGCACCCACACAGCAATACCACGCAATTCATAACCTGACCCCATCCCTACCTCGACAGGCGGCATTCCTGGTAGCCAAAGCAAGATCTTATTTCGTGGGTAGATAACATCGCCAACCGCTCTGTCCCTTCCCCGCTTTCTACCATCCGCTTCAACTGCGTACACTTCTCATGGTTGGCAGTGAGCATCATAACGACGCTTGTCAGGACCAGTAATATCCCAACGAGACGCAGGGCCCAACCTATCGGAAATGTTCCACCGGAGGACAAGGGAGCAGATGCGATCTTCCCAACGGACTCCATCGCCAATACGACCTTCCCTCCGAAGAGCAGGAAGTTTCCGCACAGGTATAATACTGTCAACCTAGCCTGATGCGCAACATTTTTCGAGCATGTCGGCTTGTTCCTGTGGATTATCCAGAAAGAAACCGCAAACATCAGGGCTGACGCGAAGAACAGAGCATTGACTACCATGTCAGTAATCTGGGTTACACCCATGCCCCCGACCTTAACATGGCCAGATAAAGAAAGCCCGGAGTATAATAAGACCCCCAAACCAACTAAGTGTATGGTGGTAAAGAGTACGGAGGCAGCAAGGTCTACTTTATTCGCATGTACTTCCATGAAGTCTGATGCCTTGTCCAGTGGCTTTCTATCGACCCTTTCCAAGGATATCTTGCTTTGCAAGCCCATACGTCTGGACTCAAGCTCAATTCTCTGCTGTATTTTGCGTTTGTCCCTTTCTATCTTGAATACCAAGATGAGGCCACATATAACACCCAAAGATGCAGTGAGGCCTGTTAGGAATTCCATGGCTGTCCAGAAATTTGCTGCGGATGCACCCATCCCAGAAAGCAAGCCCGCCTGAGAAAGCGCAAGCAAAATGAACATAGTTGTCGTTATCAGGAGCGTGAATATCGAACAACATTGCCGGATATAATTGAGCTTTTCTATTTTCAGCATCTTTCTTGGGATGCTAAGCGATAACGTCATGTTGCGAACCTCAACAACGTACGCGTAAATTTTAGCATAAATTGTAAGATTTTTACATATTTACGGGTCAGCAAGGTAGGAGAAAGGTAATACAAAGGCCCACTTTATGACCAAATTAAAATTTTAAATTCTGTGTCCCATAGGTTGCAAACCGCAGTTTTGTGCACAATTTTGCAGGTCTATTTTGCTTAGTGACGGGATTTGTACACAATTGCAACGTTGGACCCCTTCTAGGCCGCTTCTATGGACTTTACGACTGCAAATTGCGTTACACTTGTATGAACATAACCCCTTGGTGTGGTAGCAACTAAACATTGCGGTATGAATCAATTGCGCAAACCTTGCAACCGTGGCAGATTTGTATGTGCTTAAATTTTTGTGAATTTTCATGCTCAGGATTGGTATAAACGGCCTTGGTAGGATAGGGAGATGCCTATTTAGGGTGTTGTTCGAAAATAATATCCCAAATGTAGAATTGGTTGCTGTTAACGGATCTTCTAGCTTAGAGCTGCACAGACACCTACTGAGGAATGATTCGGTGCATGGAAGGTTTGGGTGTAATATTGGTATAAAAGAGGGCGCCCTTCTTGAGGTTGGTGGTAAAACCGTAAAATTTTTCAAGGAAAAGCAACCCCAGGACATTCCGTGGGAAGAAGTAGGGGTAAACGTCGTTCTGGAATGCACTGGAAAATTTAACAACAGGGAGTCTTCCGGGCTGCATCTTGGGGGCACGGTGAAAAAAGTAGTGGTATCCGCTCCGGTTGCTGATGCAGATATCCAGGTAATTTTTGGCGTGAATGAGGGGGCGATAAGTAGTGAGCACGACGTGATATCAGTTGGATCGTGTACCACAAACTGCGCAGCCCACGTTGTTAAGGCTATGGATGAAGCTTTTGGGATAGAAGGTGGATTTATAACTACGGTACATGCGTACACGAATGATCAGAATCATGTAGATGGCAGCCACAAGGACCTTAGAAGGGCCCGCGCATGCGGTCTTTCTATGATTCCCACAACCACGGGGGCATCTAAGGCTCTAGAGGTCCTGTTCCCCAAGCTGTCTGGGAAACTTTCTGCCTCCTCCATCAGGGTACCCACCCCAAATGTTTCGGTAGTAGACTTTGCTTTTGTTTCTTCTTCTAAAGCTACTGTAACGTCCATTAATGAGGCCTTGTGCAAGGCAGCTACTGCACGTCCGGACGTGCTTATGGCGTCAGACGAACAACTAGTCTCATCTGATTTTAATCACACAACTTATAGCGCGGTTTTTGACCTTATGGAAACTTATGCCAACGATGGTGGTGTGTCTAGGGTACTCGCCTGGTATGACAACGAATGGGCTTTTGCCACCAGGATGGTAGATGTCTCCAGGGAGTTGTTGCGGTTTTTATAATACTGGTGCTAAGGGCTATAACGGTGCATCGGCCGCAAAAAACCCAGTTGAGTTTTTTGTGAACTGTGATAGGATTTTCAGGGCGGTGCGAGCAGATTGCGCGTGAAGTCGGTCAGGTTAGAAATAAAGCAGCCGTAGCGTCGTCTTTCTGGGTTGCGCTTCCCACTGTTGTTCCGAGTGTAGCCGTGAATTTAGCGCTTAAGTACAGGCCACGCAGCTTTGATGATCTCGTGGGCCAGGATGTCCTGGTGCGAATTCTTAGGAACGCGTTCACTATTGGCTCTCTAAGCTCCCCTATACTAATGGTAGGGGCAAGTGGGGTCGGCAAAACCACATGTGCCAGGATAGTCTCTCTGTGCCTTAACTGCGTTAACGGTCCTACCCCAGATCCCTGCGGGACGTGCCATGAGTGCGTTTCCATAAAAAACTCCACTAACCCAGATGTTATCGAGATGGATGCGGCCAGCAACACGGGCGTGGATGACATACGAGTGTTGTTGGAAAATTCTAGTTACCTTCCCACCTCATCTAGGTATAAAGTTTATATCATCGATGAAGTGCACATGCTTTCGATAAGTGCTTTCAACGCCCTGTTGAAGACTTTGGAAGACCCTGCGGAGCATGTGAGGTTTGTTATGGCCACAACGGAAGTGAGAAAAGTTCCTGTCACCGTGGCCTCAAGGTGCCACAGGCTAGATCTCTTCAAACTTACTACTGATCAACTCTTTGCTCATTTGGTCGAGATTGCCAAAAAGGAGGATATAGAGCATGACGGGGACGGGTTGCGGCTCATAGCAGAGAATGCTTCTGGGTCAGTGCGGAATGCCCTATTCCTGTTGGAGCAGTCTGCAATCTATACGAAAAACAAAATTCACGTTAGCGAGGTTAGAGCGCTACTTGGATGCGTAGATAAGCACTTAACCGAAAATTTGGTCAAATGCATATTGCTTGCCGATGCTTCGTCGGCGCTCGAGGTTTTTAGGGAATTGTGCTCCCAAAGCCTGCCGGTCCCCATATTGGAAGGGGTGCAACTGATAGTATACGAACTTTGCGTGACCTCAGTGAGCAAGGGACATAAATTTGACTTAGGGCGCGAGCTGCTGTCTACTGTAAGGTCTGGCTCCACCCCGTTTCTCTCCAGGGTGTGGCAAACCCTGACGCACGGGCTGCAAGAGGTGAAAAATGCCGATGACGTGCAGCGTGCTGGGGAGATGATGGTAATAAGGCTGTGTTACCTAAGTGATCTACCATCTCCGCAGAAGATTGCCGGGTTATTGCTCTCCAAGAGCAGGGAGGGAGCTCCGATGCACACTGTTAAAAAAAAAGTTGAGGGTGCAACCACGTATAGCTACGGAACACCGGAATTGGAATCCCGTACCATGGGTGGTACAAGTGGCGAAAGTGCTGGCCCTAGCCAGGTCGCAGCTAGTGAGAGCGCTCCTACCCAACGAGTGTATGACAATGAGCAGCGTACTGAACCCATGAAAAAAAATGGTGTCAATACTCATGACAAGGTGTACAATCCCGAGGAGGATGAGGCTGTGATGGGCGTGATGAGGGATTTTGAGGGCGCATCAGTCGTTGGTTGTTATGATTTGGTGTCTGAGTAGTTTATATGCCCTTTGATGACCAGAAGTTTTTCGATCTCCAGAATGCTATAAAAAAGAAGCTTGGTGAGTTTCGCGCGCACCAGGAGCCCAAGTCTTTTGACGGGCAATCGCTGGGTGGCAGGGTGCGCGTCAAGATAGTGCTATCCAACTTTTTAGAGTACAAAGTCCAGGAGGTGCGGGTTGACCCCTCAGTCCTGGAAGGCGAGGCTTTCATGGTGGAAGACCTAATCAAAGCCGCATTTGATGACGCGTTTAGGAAGTCGGTAGAGCATAACAAAGGTCTCATAAGTTCGCTAATGTCTTTCCATTTCTAGTATGAGTCGTATAGCTGTAGTTGGAGCTACTGGAAATGTAGGGAGGTTGGTGCTAAAAGTGCTGAGCGAGCGCGGTTTTTCTGTTGATAGTGTCGTAGCACTTTCTTCAGCCGAATCTGCGGGTAAGCGCCTGGGTTATGGTGAGAACTCTGAAATTCGGTGTGGCAGCCTGGATGAGTACGATTTCCACGGTTCTGAACTGGCGATTTTCGCCACCAGCGATGCAGTATCGGAGAGGTATGTCGGTAGAGCGGTGCAATGTGATTGTGTCGTTATTGATAGCTCGTCTTGCTACCGCATGGATGACGACGTTCCGCTGGTTATTCCGGAGGTAAACGGAGACGCCATAGCCTCGTATACCAACAAAAACATCATTGCAAGCCCTAACTGCTCAGCCACGCAGATGCTGGTAGCGCTTAATCCATTGCGTGCTGTGGCGGGAATAAAGCGGGTGGTGGCGTCAACATACCAATCTGTTTCCGGTGCTGGAAGGGGCGCGATGTCTGAGTTATATGACCAGACTAAGGCCATGTTTGTAAACAAGAAGCTAGAACCGAGCGAGTTTCCCAGGCAGATATCTTTCAATTGCATTCCGCATGTAGGTGAGTTTTTGGAAGATGGTTCAACGACCGAAGAGTGGAAGATGTCCGCTGAGGCGCAAAAGATCATGGGTGAGGACATAAAAATTGTTGCGACTTGCGTTAGAGTTCCAGTATTTGTATGTCACTCACAGGCTCTGAATATCGAGTTTCATAGCGCAATTTCTGTGGATGCAGCATACGAAGCGTTGAGCGAGGCACCGGGCGTCCTAGTGCTTGGTAACGAGAGCAGCATGCAATACGTAACCCCGATAGACTGCGTTGATGATGATGTAGTGTATGTATCTAGAATCCGCAAGGATACAACCGTGCCTTATGGGTTGAGTATGTGGGTAATATCTGACAACCTGAGGAAGGGTGCTGCATCTAACTTAGTGCAGATAGCGCAGATTTTGGTTGAGGAATATCTCTAGATGGGTGTGAATGGGAGTGAGAGCTCTTATTCTGGCTGCTATTTTACTCATTTTAGTTGATATTATACCGTTTGTGTGTTAGCATGTATGGTTTTCGAAGAGGAGCGGTTGTAATTTATGAACGATTACAGTGCCCAGTTCCAAGGCGCTTATTACTGCGCGGGGCTCAGGAGCTACTTGGTTAAGGTGTATAACTACATGGCTGCGGCCCTGGGGCTTACCGGTGTTGTTGCTTTGATGACTTCCTTTTCTCACGGGTTGATGAGTGTTCTTTACGGAACCCCACTGCACTGGGTGGTGTCTCTTGCCCCCATCGTCATGGTGTTCTTTCTCTCCTCCAGGGTGCACAGCATGAGCGTGCAGGCGGTGTTTGCGGTGTTTTTCGGGTTTGCGGCCACGATGGGGCTTTCCCTCTCGTACATGTTCATGGTGTACACCGCGCACAGTATAGCCAGGGTTTTCTTCATATCCTCCGCTATGTTCGGTGTGATGGCATTCTACGGGAATACAACCAAGAGAGACCTGTCTAAATTCGGCACTTTCCTCATCATGGGGGTTGTCGGGATATTGATAGCCTCGGTCGTGAATATATTCATGGCGAGCGGTCCGCTACATTTCGCTATATCGGTGGTTGCTGTGGTAGTGTTCACTGCGATGACAGCTTTTGATGCTCAGCGCATCAAGGACATGTACTACCGGTTTAATGATGGCTCTGAGGTCACTTCGAGTAAGATGGCCGTTATGGGCGCGACCAGCTTGTACTTCAACTACATAAACATTTTCCTTAGCCTGTTGCATCTCATGGGAGATCGCAGATAACAGATGTGTCCCCCTGTACAACAAGGGGACAAGGCTGTTTCCTATCACCAGCGCCTCGACCTTAGCGCGCTGCGTGGGGTGGCGGCCGCCCTTTCTAAGTCCTTGGCGGGGGATATGGCGGTTGCTATCAGTGGGGACTTAGGCGTCGGGAAGACTGAGTTTTGCAAGGCGATTATTCTTGAGTTGTCGAGTGCCAGCTTTCTTGGCAGCCCTACGTTTGGTGTAATCCACGAATATGAGTGCCCTGGGTTTCTTTTGTATCACGTAGACTTATACAGGCTCTCTTCCGTTAAGGAAGTGCAGGAGGCTGGTGTTTTTGACGTTTTAGCCGGCAATTTGGTGCTTGTCGAGTGGCCCGAAATTCTTGGTAATTGCGTGAAGTTTGATTTGGAACTCAATGTCACCTATTCCAGTGCGGGTAGCGATATGCGTGATATTGCGATACGGAGAAACTCCTGAGGTGTTATCTCGCCACTGACGTGGGTCACAAGGCTTTCCTTTCTAATCAGCGCACAGTTACGTACATAGCGCCGTGGCTTGTGGTGTGTCTGCCGCAGTTAATGCCGGAATGGGGTGCCCCGTGCGGCGTACCTTGGGTGATGAATTATCGACGCATTTACCCAGAGTGCTATCCTAATGATATGGACCGTAAACCGGTATCACCAAAGTCGGTAGGTACAAACCAATTCAGCAAGTAATGGCACAGTGTATCTTTTTACGGCGGTAGTATGCAGGTAGCAGACTCCCGTGCGCGCCAGCAACCATGAGTGCTACCTAAACGGAAACCTGGCCCCTGATTTACGTGGGGCGTAAAACTCTAGAAACCACCAAGCGAATGTGCCTGGTAGCAGGGGGACGATATTGGCTACTGCAATGAAGAAGAGGAAGAACCACTCCCCTTACTACCAAAGACCATACTCATCACATTTCCATCCATTCTAGGAGAAGACTCTGGTCTAGCAACTCCTTCAGTATCATTCACTAAACGATCTAGAATACCTAACCCCACTTCCTTATACTGAAGCTCACGTCCCACAAACCTTATAGACACCTTAACCTTATTTCCCTTCTCTATGAATCCTTTGAGGTTGTTGAGCTTAATGTTATAGTCGTTGTCCTCAATGTTTAGCCTGAACTTCAGTTCTTTGAGTGAGGAGGATCTGCTTCTCTTGGGCCCTCCAGACTTCTTTTTGTTGTACTTCTGCTTGCTGTAGTTGAATATTTTGCATATCGGGAACTCTCCCTCGCTGACTACCTCAACCAGGTCTAGCTCAGCTTCCCGAGCCATGGCGATAGCCTCGTCTATGTCGACTACACCAACCATAGAACCTTTCTCATCAACGAGTCTAACTTTCCTGGCTATTATTAATTCGTTAATTCTCGGCCCTTTTCTCTCCACTTTTAACCCATGAACCCAAACTAAAGAAGCTAGCGCATGCTAACACAAGTCAACAGCGTTTTCAACGCTTTACCAGCCGCCATTCGACAAGTCTCACCCGACCCGTAGCGCCTTACGGACACACAACGGTCACCTGCTTCGCTTTTCCCCACCACCCATACTATTGGTACTTTGTTAAAAATGGCTTTACGTATTTTGTGACTTATGTTTTCCTCTGCTGCGTTCAATTCTACTCGCACATTTTCCTGCGATGCCATTTCTGCCAGGTCCCTTGCATATTCTGCTACCTCCCCACTTACGGTGAGTATTTCTAGCTGCACTGGGGCGAGCCACGCAGGAATATTGCCTGCGTAATGCTCGATTAGAATGCCGATAAACCTCTCAATAGTTCCCAAAACAGCCCGGTGTATAATTACTGGAATGTGTTTTTTCCCGTCCTCGCCTATATAATATGCACCCAGTCTGTCGGGTAGTACGAAATCCAGCTGTACAGTGCCGCACTGCCACTCCCTACCTATTGAATCTTTGAGGGTAAACTCTAACTTAGGGCCGTAGAAGGCCCCCTCTCCCTTATTGATTGTATATTGCACTCCCAATGCATTCATGGGCTCCATTAGAGATTGCTCAGATCTATCCCATATCTCATCAGACCCTATTCTGTTTTCTGGACGATCTGAGAGTTTTACTGTGACGCTATCGAAACCAAAATCCTTGTATACCTCCATGAGTAGCTCATAAAATCGCAGCACTTCGTCTCTGACCTGCTCATGCGTGCAGAATATGTGTGCGTCATCTTGTGTAAATCCCCGAACTCTCATAAGCCCGTAAAGCGAACCCGAGGGCTCGTTTCTGTGGCACATGCCAAATTCCGCCATACGGATAGGTAGCTCCTTGTAACTTCTTATCTTTGATTTGAATATCTGTACGTGGCATGGGCAGTTCATCGGTTTTATAGCGAGTTCTTTCTTGTCGTCCTCCACTACGAACATGTTTTCTTTAAACTTCTCCCAATGGCCTGACTTTTCCCACAGCTTTCTGTCGAGCATTATCGGAGTTTTTACCTCAAGATACCCGTGCTTCTTGAGTTTGCACCTTATGTATTCTTCGATTATGCGGTATATCACCCACCCTTTGTCGTGCCAGAACACCTGACCGAGCGCTTCATTTTGTATGTGAAACCATCCCAAATCTTTAGCTATTTTTCTATGATCTCTCTTTTCTGCTTCTTGCATGTTGTGAATGTAGGACGCAAGCGCTTCGCTGCTATGCCATGCGGTGCCATAAACTCGCTGCAACATCTTGTTTTTTTGGTCTCCAAGCCAATATGCCCCGGAAATTTTGGTGAGCTTAAATGCTTTGACGTACCTAGCAGATGGGGCATGTGGCCCCCTACAAAGATCCACGAACTCTCCGTGTTTGTAGACAGTTATCTCCTCGCCTAAGGGAACTTTGGATAGGATTTCTAATTTGTAGTGCTCGCCCAAATCTTCGAAGAATTTTATCGCGCGTTCCCTGGGCCAAACTTCCCTAACAAACCTTTCGTCTTTGGCAATAATGTCTGACATCTTTCTCTCTATGGCCTCAAAGTCTTTCTCAGACAGGCTATGGGAGAGGTCAAAGTCATAATAGAATCCATTCTCGATGGTGGGGCCTATTGCCAGCTTAGTATCAGGGAAGATCTCTCTTACTGCCCTAGCCATGATGTGAGCCGCGTCATGCCTGATTATATCCATTCCAGTGTTGCTTTCTATTGTTACCGGGTCAACAGAGCCATCTTTGCTTATTGGGGTTGCTAGATCTTGTAAATTTCCATCAACAAATAGCGCAACTATAGACCCTGCTATTTCAGGGAACATGGCCGATGCCACCTCGGAACCCGTGACATGCTTGTGAAACGCCGCCGCTGTCTTGTTGGGAAAAGAGGTGGTAATGTTTATCATAGGCGGTGATTTCCATAGGGAGCCGCACTATAATAATTCCATTTTAGGTCTGTAGCGAGCTTTATATGCTGATTCCAGAAGCCTTAATTGCAGAGGCGGCCGTGTGTATACAGCGCTTGCAACGGCAGAGCTTAAAGGTCTCTTTTGCCGAATCCTGTACGGGGGGGTTGCTGGCATTCGTTTTTTCGTGTGTACCCGGGGTTTCTAGCGTTCTTTTTTCTTCCGTCGTAACCTATGCAACACGCTCGAAGCACTTTCTGCTTGGGGTTCCACAACAAGAAATAGATAAATACGGTGTTGTAAGCGAGGAAATTGCCGGTATGATGGCTGAAAATGTACTAAAAACACTAGAGGATGTTGATATAGCAGTCTCGATAACTGGTATAGCCGGTGCTACCGCCCATTTTACAAACCAAGCCCCTGCTGCTACAGAGCCAGAAACCGGAGTTGTTCATATAGGGCTCGCTAAACGAGGCTCAAAGGTGCAAACATTTCGGTATGACTGGAACCACCTCTCACGGTTTGAAGTCCAAAAAGCGGTAGTACAAAAAGCTATAGGCCTCCTAACACTGGCAGCGTCCAGCAGCTGAGTGCAGCTAGGATGCTGAGGCAGAACGCTGGCTAGCAATACGCTTCTTGCGGGTATCCCCAGCCTCTTTAATTCTTGCCGCCTTTCCGAAGAGTTTGAGCATGTAATACAGTTTAGCCCTGCGCACCCTACCGTACCGCACTACCTCCATGGACTTTATGTTTGGGGAATGCAGGAAGACCTGTAACTGTATGCTTTCATTGTAGCTTATCTTGCGCAGAACGAACGACGAATGCAGGCCTCTATTGCGCTTTTTGATGCACACTCCCTCAAAAGTCTGAACCCTCCAGTTCACTCCGTCAAAAACGTTTATTCCTACCTTAACAGTGTCTCCAGGGAGGAAATGAGGCCTTTCAACTCCAGAAAGTGACTCTATCTGTCTTTTATTGAACTCTTCTAGTACGCTACTCATTTGAACTCCCTTCTTCTTCTCCGCCGCAATCCTTCAGCAAATCTGGACGCCTGCGTTCCGTAATGATCCTGGACATCTTACACCTCCAAAGCTCAGTTTCCTTATGGTTTCCTCTGAGAAGAACATCAGGAACCGAGACCCCCTTCCAACTGGCAGGCCTTGTATACTGAGGGTACTCCAGCCCACAGTCAAAGCTCTCACGAGTAAGACTGTCTTTGTTGCCGATTACCCCGGTGACCATTCTAACACAAGAGTCAATCACGACCATGGCCGCCAGCTCTCCGCCGGAAATCACATAGTCGCCTATGCTGACCTCCTGGAAGTTATAAACGTCGACAACCCTCTCGTCAATACCTTCGAAACGCCCACAGAGTAAAGTTATATTGCCAAAATGGACAATCTGTCTAGACATATCTTGAGTGAACTGCTTTCCCTTCGGGGAAGTGTAGACCAATCTGGTGTCAGGATGTGCCTCCAGCACGCTATCTATGCACCTACCAAGCACATCAGCCTTCATCAGCATTCCCGGGCCACCGCCGTACGGCTTGTCATCAACTGTTGAGTGTTTGTCGCTGGCAAATGACCGAATGTCAACCACATTCAGAGACCATAAGCCCTTCCTTAGCGCGTTACCTACTGTAGAATATCCAAGAGGACCCGGGAACATATCTGGAAAGATGGTCAAGACGTTGAAAATCATCTGCTACCCACACCAATAACTTCAGGTGGAACAACGATAACAACTCTGCGCTCCACGTCTACCACTGGGAAAGTTGACCGCGAGAAAGGGACCATCACTACCTTACCTGTGCTTGTAGACAGCTCTATAATGTCGCACGACCCAAAATTGAGTATGGCCGAGATAACTCCATAGGCTGTGCCATCTTCGAGTTTGGCATCCATCCCGATGAGTTCGTTCTCGTAGAATTCGTCTTCCTGCAGCCTCGGTAAACTAGATCTGCTGACGTAGAGGCGTTTACCGCGCAGCTTTTCTGATTCTGTCCTTGAGCTAAGCCCGTCAAATTTTGCTATTACGCTATCCGCCCCCAGCACTGACACTACTGTTACGTTAAAACAATTGTGCCCGTCAGTTAGCGGGCCATACGCTGATATATGAGATGGATCTTCAGTAAACGTTCTAACCTTCACGAGTCCCATGACCCCATGTGGAGCGCGCACCACGCCCAGGAGCACCATATCACCGCGAACCATGATTTTTAGGTGTATACACAATGCTGGAATTTTACATCCTAAGCATGCCGCCAGCAATCCTAAAACGCCTAAAGTTTGTCCAGCATTTTGAAAAAGTCCTCACACTTTTCCTCGCTGGTAAAGTTTATAGTGAGCTTCTTGCCGCTTTTCCTCACCCTAACCTCAGTATCCAGCCTGCCGGGCAGGAAGCTCTCAATGCGCATGGTGGTGGCCTGCACAATGTCTGTGTGGTTTTGCAGGTCCTTCACCATGGCCTCAGTTTCTCTCACACTCATGCCTGAAGATAAAATCCTCTCGGCCAACTCTTCAGGATTTTCTGCGCCCAACAGGCATCTTGCGTGGCCGAAAGATATGGACCTGTCGCTTATCATGCGCTTTACAGAATCTGGTAGCGTAAGGATGCGTAGTATATTGGTTATGTGGCTCCTGCTTCTACCGAGTATCGCAGCCAAGCTTTCGTGTGTATGGTTAAATTCGTCGATGAGCTTCTTGTATGACTCAGCCTCCTCTAGTGCTGTCAAGTCCTCCCGCTGGATATTCTCGATTACCGAGATCTCCAGACACTTGCTATCGCTAACGTTCCTGACGATTACGGGTACGTCTACAAGCTTTGCCGCTATGCTTGCTCTCCACCTGCGCTCTCCAGCTATGATTTCGTACCTATCCCCCACAGCGTCCTTTCTTACAATAATTGGCTGGATAAGCCCGTTGCGGGCGATAGAGCTAGCCAACTCCTTAATGGCTGCCTGATCAAATTTCCGCCTCGGTTGAAATCTTCCTGGATGTAACATGTTTACCCTAATGCGCGTTGGGGCCTCCATGGTTAAAGTAGCCGCATCGCCCTCACTTTCTTCTCCAATTAGCTCCAGAATTCCTTTACCTAAGGATCTCTTCATTGCTTTTGCTCCAAAACTTCGCCCTCTGCACGAAATGCCTGCACTCTATTTTGCTGCTCTAGTATTTCTTTTGCCAAATATATGTAAGACTGCGAACCCGGGCACTTATAGTCATAGATTATTGCCGGCTTTCCGTGCGATGGGGCTTCAGATAGCCGAACGTTTCTTGGTATTACAGTTTTATATACATTCTCGCGTAGATGCTCCCTGATGTTTTCCTCTACCTGCTCACTCAGATTGTTTCTGCGATCATACATCGTGAGTAAAATGCCCTCGATAGTCAGAGAGGGATTTAGGCGCTTTTTGACGAGATTTACGGTTTTCATTAAGTGTTTTAGCCCTTCCAGTGCGAAGAACTCACATTGCATGGGGATGATCACGGAATGCGCTGCGGCCAATGCGTTTATAGTGAGCAAGCCAAGTGACGGAGGACAATCTACAAATACGTACTGATACTCCGCAGTGTGTAGTAGGCAATTTTTCAGTACAAACTCCCTGGACTCCATCTGTGCAAGCCCCAACTCTGCCGCAGACAGATCAATAGTAGAAGGTACGATGGATAGATTGGGTATACAGGTACTTCTAATCGCTTCTGTAATCGGATGGTTATCGACCAAGACCCTGTAAATGTCCGGCGATCTTGAAGAGTACGGTATGCCCAGCCCGCTACTGCTGTTGCCCTGCGGATCAAGGTCTACCATTAGGGTCGACTTCCCGACAACAGCGAACGCCGTTGCCAAGTTTATGCTAGTTGTAGTCTTACCAACGCCGCCTTTCTGATTTACAACCGCAAAAACCTTAGCCATTGACAATACCGTCCACTGCTCGGATTATACGTGAGTGGCTGGCATTGTCACCCTAAATTTTGGTAGGCTTGTCGGCATGCTATGTTTCACGTGGAACATATGGATTGCGTATTCCAAGCTTGGCAAGTAGCCCCACTTCCAATGCCTGCATTGTGATTGCCTCTTCGGGTTCCTCGTGGTCGTATCCCAATATATGCAACATTCCGTGTATCAGCATATGAAAGAAATGCGACCTGACAGCCACGTCCATTTCCAGCGATTCTTCCGCTATCCGTTCCATGGACAAATATATTTCTCCCAAACAGCAGCCTGGAGATAGTTTTTCATAACTGAAGGAAAGGACATTGGTGGCTTTGTGGATTCCCCTGTACTGGGAATTGAGCTCGAGGAGTAGTGCGTCATTGGCCAAAACAACAAAAACTTTTGGGTCATACTTGGTAATGTCTAACTCTGATAAACAAAACCTGATCACACGTTTCGCGGAGGTTTTGGGCTTACCAACCAATTTGTACCACCCTCGTGTGTGTATATTAACTTCAATCATGTGATGCTACACGCGTGTGGTGTTTATACTGCGCAGCAAGGCCTCTTTCCCGCGTATAGCTCGGTGCGCAAAAGTGCTTACTGCCTGTGGAGTGCCACGTTCCCAGATGCGGACGATTAGTTGTTGCTGCCGATGATGCGCATGAAGTGCGGCGTGCCAAATGTATGAACCACTGCCATGTATGAATATAATACGAGTATGCGTTGATTGATGTTCCAAATTCCATTTCGGCTTGACTACAAAATCCTTCCTCCCTGCCGGCACCTCTTTACTATACAACTCCATCTGGTGGGCGAATTTCTGCGCCCGCGCCATCACGGGACCAGACGCTGCCACACCCTTTCGTTGTTGGCAGATTTGCCACTGCCCAATGTTTTCACAATTTTTCCTTTTTTCTGAGGAATGCCGGTACGTCGAATGATTCACCCCAGTTAAATGTACCGGATTTTTGAGGCGGCTGCTGTTTTTCCGCGGCAGCATGCGCATCAGCCATGGCATCCTCCTCAGGAAGACTAGGCTTGTAATAGGCCATGGTGCTGCCATTCTCGGGATTGAGCGAGCTTAGTTCACTATCGAAATCAAAATCGCTGATTCGCTGCGGCTGTTGTTGCTCGACACTATGGGGCCTTTGCGCGGGGCGCACACTGTCGATACCAGTGGCAAGAACAGAGACTCTAATCTTCCCGCTGCTTTCCTCGTTGAACGTGGAGCCAAATATGATGTTGGCATTATCATCGACTTCTTCCCTGATTCTGTTCGCGGCCGCGTCCACTTCAAACAAAGTAAGGTCCAGGCCCCCAGTGATATTTATCAAGATCCCCCTGGCGCCCTTCATGGAAATATTATCAAGAAGGGGGTTGGAGATCGCGGCTTCTGCGGCGATTACAGCTCGATGCTCTCCCTCTGCCTCTCCAGTTCCCATCATTGCCTTGCCCATTTCGCTCATCACAACTTTTATGTCGGCAAAATCGAGGTTGATCAACCCAGGCATCACCATAAGGTCAGTTATGCCTCTTACTCCCGTATGAAGCACCGTATCCGCGAGCTTGAACGCGTCCGCGAAGGTGGTATTCTCGTTTGCGATCCTAAACAAGTTCTGGTTCGGGATTATTATAAGAGTGTCTACATACCGCTGAAGTTCTTCCAGCCCCAAGTCGGCGGTTTTCATCCTATGTGCACCCTCAAAGTGGAACGGCTTGGTTACCACTCCTACAGTCAGGATTTTGTTTTCCTTGGCAGCCTTAGCAATCACGGGTGCGGCGCCTGTACCTGTGCCGCCCCCCATACCCGCTGTTATAAATAGCATGTTGCTGTCGGCAATTTCTCCCATGATCTCGTCTATGGACTCCTCAGCGGCGCCCCTTCCAACTTCTGGTAGGGAGCCAGCGCCTAGCCCCTTCGTTAGGTTGATCCCGAGCTGAATTTTCTTTTCTGACAGAGAGCAATCAAGCGCTTGGGCGTCTGTGTTGGCAACTATAAAGTTGACCCCCTGAAGGCACGACTGTATCATGTTGTTTACTGCATTACCGCCAGCGCCACCAACGCCCAGAACTGTGATTCTGGGCCGTACTGCAGATACGGATTGGTGGTCAGGCAAGTAGACGTTCAACGACATTGGCATATGAAACAAAAAGCCAGCCCGAATGCTACTACTTTCGCGAGTTCATGTAAACCCTTAAAGTTGGCCTGCAAACGGGCACAGATCCCTTTTGAAACGTTTTTTAAGGCTTTGTAAATATGGTGGCTGCGTCATAAAACGTGCCGGAGCCCCGTGGTTCCACCAAGGAATGGCTCAACTCCAGAGAGTTGCGGGTTTTGTTTTGCTGCACAATTACTCTAACATGGCTGCAGGGCCGGGCTTTGTATGATAACTACCATAATGAGCCGTTTACAACCTTGACTTTTGTTTTCTAAATGGTTAAAGCAGGGGCAGCATGGTTGAGTCGTAACGTGATTGCGGATGCACCGCATGGTTGTGGTGCTTGGGCGCGTGCGGCGGGCCCTGTTGGTGATCAGAGAGGGTTGAAAGGGATGGCTTTGCGGTGGAGGCTCGCCGTTATAACCTTGGCGGTGTGTTTTTTATGTTTGTTGCATGCAGAGGTGTGCTCTGCTGCAGGGTTTTACGCTTCTATGGGGTATCGGCCTGCGCTTCAGAATATTGGTAGGCTTGCAATGTCAATGGATGGGCGCACTGCTGATGTTTTTGCGCCGGGTCTGGATACATGTTGCGGTCCTCTGGAGGCGCGTGAAGTTGATAGCCGCATGATAGAAAAAATGCGGTCAGCAAGGGCCGCTTCAGTGACGTACTCTTCTGACTACACGGGTGTGTTTGGTGTTTTGGGTGCTGCTGACCGCGGCTTTAGGTTGGAATTTAAGGTTGCGAGGAGCTTTTTTGGTGCTATACGCACCAGGGGTGACGCCCTCATTGACCATAGGGATGTACTATTAGTCCAAGAAATACGCGAAACTGACGATGCCGCTGCCACAACAAATGCTGCTGCCACAACGAATGCTGCTGGTGCTGGCAGCAGTGCTGGCCAACAGCCGTCTACTGCGCCAGCGCCCGTAACCGATGGGCTGGTGGCGGTGCGTCACAAAGGCATTGGTAGCACTACTACCATGGTGAGCGTATGTTACGACGCCGATAGGCAATTCATAACGGCTCCGTTCGTGCCACACTTTTGTGTTGGATCTGGAATTGATGCTGTGGATCTGCTTGATATGACTAGAGCTGCTTTCTCCGTGGAAGGGAGCATTGGGTTCCATCAACAGGTGTCTCAGTCACTGCAGTTGGTAGTTAGCGCCTTTGTGCACAGAGTTTTAGATAGCACTTTTAACGATGTGCCTGTCGCTTACCAATGGGGTGCGTCTAGCAGGACCAGGGATGACCCCCGTCGTAGTTTAGATGTACGAGTTTCAGACGTGCATATAAGCTACCTAGGGGCAGAAATTGGGCTTAGGTGGTTCTTCTAGCGGCGTTATGTTGCCTTCTTGCTTCTCCTAAGTGCGCAGCCGCTTGGGTGTGTATGCGCGTATTTTCCTCTGCATTAGCTCTTGGTTAACGTTTTTGTTCTAGAAAGGCGCGCTGCAGCGCCGAGCATCGTTGAGAATTCTTTATAGTTGAGAGATTTCGAAATCGTGTGAGAGTTGCCGCTTCCGGCTAATTTTTAGGGGATAATTATGGGATCTATGATGAGGGCAACAAAAAAAGGCAGCATTTCCGTTCGAGTGTGGATATTCATCGCGGTTTTGCTTTTTCCTCCACAGGCCTTTTCCGCAAGCAATTGCCCGTTACGCAAATTCAGATCACAGGGGCGAGCGTACCTTATTGGCGCTTACAAAAGCAGCTTTCCCGATTTTGGTAATTTGAAGATAAGCGAAGGGCAGCTTTCTACGCCAGGAGTGGCAACAGTTGCGCAAATGAGCATGAATGGGAGCGTTATTGTTGATATACACAACCACAAAGCTTTTGGGCCGTATAGGCCGCCTTTTTACAATAGCGATTATCTGGAATTTGCTGGGGGTGTGGGCTACAGCGCTGGCCCCGTGAGACTGGAATTAGAGCGGTTTCACAGTGTGTTTGAGACAAAAGGCGGGGTTGGTTCGGTCAATAAGGACGATGCATGCAACATAGCGCTAGTCAGGGCTCAGACAATAATGCCAGGGAACTACGCAGTTGTGGAAAACAGGAAAATCGACGTATCCTCCGTAGCGCTGAACTTATGCTACGAACAGATACAAATTAGTGCTGCACTTGGATACGTATGTGTGGGCGTAAGCGGGAACAGGTTGAGTCTGCTAAACACTGGCGACGTTACTCATGGATATCAGGGCAAAATGGGTGTGGGAATTCCGATGACGCGGGGTGTGACGCTATTTATTGGTACATACTACCACATGCTTCACAGCAGCCGCTTTAGTTCCGTGGCACTTGTAGTACCTGAAAGATTTGATATCGTGCCCAAACCTGTGGCTGCTAAAGCCAATATGCGCATAGCTCACTTTGGAGGGGAATTTGGCGCTAGGTATATGTTTTAGCTCACTACAACCCTCAAACATCACTCCTCATTCTCTGCACTTTGCTACGTGCTCACCGCAGAGATTGCAGGTTATTGGCTCATGATTCTTTGAATGCACTTGACGCGTGTATACTACGGGAGTAAATACTTGGTGTACGATAGCCCGCTGTTATGGCGGGCTATCGTGCGTGGCTTTGTGTTGAGGGTTTCAGATGAGCTTTGTAAGGTTTCTTGCCGTATCTCTTGGTTGTGTTTTCTTGGCCTACTCGTCATCTGCAGTTTCTTTTTCCTTGGATGGCATAGCACGCGGTGTGGGCGGATTGTATATTGGGGGCATGTATAAGCCTGCCTCTCCTATTTTCGGTGACCTGGCATTTAAGGGTTCTTTCGACACTTCTTTTAGAACTGCGCCCCTGAATGCGCTGCCCATGCTGTGGTTTGCTGGACAAGATCAAGATGTGCGGCATGTGCGCCTAAATGGTGTTACTATCGCAGCAAACTCGTTTGACCCTTGGCCGGTGCTGGCGCGGGGCTCCGATTACCATAGTAGCGCGCATGGTGTTGCTGTGGTTTTGGGGTACCCTGTGGGCCAGGTTAGGGCTGAGCTGGAGCTGGCTAAGCAGAGCTTTGACGTAGGACGGGGGGGAGGCCCCGCGTCCGGCCACGATGAGGGTGTGGTGGGAGATCTGTACGCTTCTGAAGGCTATAGATACTCCGCCGTGCACATGAAGCTTTCTTCGGGGAAAGGGGCGCCTGCTACTCCTCCTGCCACTACTGATGGCGGCGATGCTAACGCTATGGTCATTGTGAAAAACGAAGGGGTACAGCTCTCCTCGGTGCTTGCTAGTTTGTGCAGGGATTTTAGTATCAGCTTGAATGAGAACATTCTGCCATATGTGTGTGCTGGGTTTGGTCTGGAAAAAGTAAGCATGTTCGACTCTGATGCTAAAAGGGTTTCTTACCAGGCGAAGATTGGTGCAAGTTATAAGTTTGGCAATAATGTTCACGGGTTTGCCAGCCTCTACTACCGCGCGCTTGCGGGCAATGGCGAGGTTATTCTTACACAGAGTGGTTACGAGGTTGTGAGGACTGACTGCTCCCGTCATACCGGCAGCAAGACCCATGCTAAGCTGCTACCTGTGAACTTGCCCATCGGTATGGACATAGCTTACTTCGGGCTAGAGGCTGGGCTGAGGCTTTCTCTCTAGGAGAGGAAATTGCCGGTGGTGGCGTGTTGTATGGCGCCACTAGGGTTTTGTTGGTGTTTTGCCGTGTATGTGGTAGCCTTGCCCGGGTGCCGTTTTCTCGCGGGTTGCTATGTCATTTGCGGGTCTTGGGGAGTTTGTAAGCTTCCTGGAGGCTAGAGGGTGTTTCGTCCATGTACAAGGGGAAGTATCCTCAGTTTTTGAAATTACAGAAATTCACAGAAGGTTGGTGGCAGCGCAGGGTCCGGCTGTGCTTTTCAAAAATGTGGTCACAGAACATGGGCCTTGCAGCATACCAGTCTTGGTTAACCTGTTCGGCACTGTTGAGAGGGTTGCACTTGGCCTTGGGGTCGAGCCTTGTGGTCTACGCGGTATAGGGGAGCTGCTGGCTTTTTTGAGGTCTCCTACTCCTCCAGAATCTTTTAGGGACCTACTAACTATGGTTCCCATGTTGCGTAATGTTGTTGCTGCGCGCACTAGGGTTGTCAAAAAGGCGCCGTGCCACGAAGTGATTATGGTTGGTGACGATGTAGACCTACGTAAGCTACCCATACAAACCTGTTGGCCTGGGGAGCCAGCTCCTCTTATAACATGGCCCATAGTTGTGACGCGCGGGCCGTCTGCGTCTCGTGAAGATAATTTCAACCTCGGTGTGTATCGCATGCAAGTTGTTAGCAAAAATTCCACAATCATGCGATGGCTAAGGCACCGAGGTGGGGCGCAACAGTATCGCAGATGGGTGAAAGAAGGCAGGGGGGATTTTCCCGCAGCTGTTGTCATAGGGTCTGACCCTGCAACCCTAATTTCTGCGGTCGCTCCCGTTCCTGATACCATCTCTGAGTACCAATTTGCTGGTATTTTGCGCAAACATCCCACAGAGCTTGTTGAGTGCATAACGGTGCCCCTAAAAGTGCCCTCGAATGCTGAAATAGTATTGGAAGGGGTGGTAAGTGCCGACGAATTTCTCGAAGAGGGGCCATATGGCGATCACACAGGGTATTATAACAGTGTGGAGAAGTTCCCAAAATTCACGGTGACGGCCATAACCATGCGCTCTTCACCGATATACATGAGCACTTTTACCGGGAGGCCTCCGGATGAATGCTCTGTGCTGGGAGAGGTGTTGACGGAGCTCCTAATCCCTATGTTAAAGTTGCAATATCCGGAAATCACAGATTTTTGGCTGCCTCCAGAGGGATGCTCATACCGTGTGGCCGTGGTTTCCATCAAAAAGGCGTACCCAGGGCACGCGCGGAGGATAGCCATGGGGGTTTTGTCCTATTTGCGGCAGTTTTTATATGTCAAGTTTGTCATAGTCGTCGACGAGGACATATGCGTGCGAGATTGGAAGGATGTAATATGGGCGATGTCTACCAGGATGGACCCCGCCCGTGACACCATGTTCATTGAGCGATCTCCCATTGACTACCTAGACTTCGCCTCCCCTGAGGAGGGGTTGGGCAGCAAGGTTGGGTTTGACGCGACGAACAAAATTCATCCAGAAACCACCCGCCTTTGGGGTATCCCTCTGAAAATGAGCGAAGATATTACTGAACGGGTGACATCACGATGGGCCGAATACGGATTTAGAGATTAGCCACCACAGCATCTCCTAACCAAGGCCAACACAGCTCTCTGCACCACCTAGCGGCTACTTGCCACTAAGTCTTGGCACTCGTATGACTGGCACAGTCAAACTTACCAGCATTCTCCATGCCTTCACCACTAAGTCCGGCAGCAAATTTAGCCATAAGCTTACCAGCACCAAAGAATATAGCTGTAAATACAACCAACATCACAATAGCAGGCCATGCAAGCTTACCAAAGATGGCCATAATGCTAGAACCCAATATCACCCCAGTCATGATAGGTAGTCCCAGCTTCTGCACAAACCGTATAACGTTACATATAACAACAGTCGCTGTATCATCAGCTTCAGTACTGGGACTAGGGCTCGCCTGAGCAGTAGCCCCTGCAGCAGGTACACCATGTAAGATACCCAATGCTAATACTACAGCAATGAGTAAGAATCTAAGTTTTAGCAACATCACCACTCTCCCAAAACCTCTACGTCCACCCTTGCACTAACTGGTATTACCCTCAATACAGTGGCCATAAGCTTACCTATGGCTGTACATACAACCAGCATTACCATGGCAGGCCATGCAAGTGTGCCAAGCCATGACGCCAGAACCTAGTACCACCCCTGTCATGATGGGTAATCCCAGCTTCTGCACGAAGACAATGACGTCACAAATAACCTTGGTAGCTGTATCGTCAGCAGTGTTAGTACTGCTGATAGTATCGGCATTAGTAGAACCTGCTGTGATGAATAACCATATCAGGGCTACCATAGCATGCTCACAGCCCTAGAGGGGAGCATTGGGTATAGTATTGGAGGAGCAAGGGTTGAAGTAGAAGTAGGGTATGAAAGGTTTGTCATTAAGGGAGGTAAGAAGTCTAATGAGGATACAGCTTCAGTATTCTTATTAGGAAAGGAGTTAGCATATGATACAGCAAGAGGTCAGGTAGACCGTCTTGCTGCTGCTTTAGGTAAGATGACTAAGGGTGAAGCTAAGAAGTGGGGTACTACTGTAGAAGCTGCTACTAATGGTCAAACAGTGAGCCAGAAGGTGTGTGGCAATGGTACTGGTAGCAGTGGTAGCAACTGTGGTAAGAACACTACTGACAGCACCAACAATAATGGCAAAATCACTCAAGCATTTACCGCTGATAGTGATACAACACTACTCTCTGCTGAGAGTAGCAACATCAGTACGTCGGGGATGGCAACCAACATCAATGGCCTGAGTAAGGAGGAGAAGGCTGTTGTTGCTGGGGCTTTTGCTAGAGCTGTTGAAGGTGCAGAGCTGTGGTGGTGGCCTTGGTAGGAGATGAGGTACCAGAGAGGCTGGCGGCCTTAGGCCAGTGGGGTTGAGACTCCTACTGCTAAGGCTGCTAAGGCTGCTAAGGCCGCTGAGGCTGCGATACGGCGACTAGGCTGGGCTGGGAGTAGGACTACAGGGGGCGCCGCCGTCCCCGCGCAGCGCTTCCACCGCGATATACTTGTTACAAAAAGTAGGTGGTGCCACAGCTTATGCTGACCTTGCCGGCCTGTTGGCATCAAGCGAGGAGGAATAAGAACGACCTTTGGTTATTGTTGCTACATCTTGCAGGGTTGAGCTGATGTCCGGTGTGTCGCTCTCTCCTGATGCGCTGGCCCCCAGGTGCTCTTCGGCTTCAGTATTTGCATCTGCGGCGAACGGATTTGTGGGATCCAACCACCAACGGTCTGCTGCTGGTGACGCACTACCACTGGTACCAGCGCACGGTTGTTGTATCTCGCCACTCTCCACCGAAGCGATGCTTGCAGCCCGCCTTGCAAGTAGTGTAGCTACGTCCTCGCCGCTGTCTTCTAATATTCTGACCAATACTTCCGCATTTGCGGCGTTTCTGTCGTGGTTTTTTAACTCAGAACATAGCTGCGGTTTTATGTCGCGATATGCAGTGAAGCTCATTCCCAGCTCGTTCGCGACCATTTTGTCTTTCTTGTATATGAGATTTGCTGCACACGCGGCAATGCAATACATGACAAACAAGGAAATCAAAGCTGTGGAGATTATTGTTTCCAAGCTCTGCGTCACGGGCCCTGGTGCACTACCAAGGTGAAACGTGGTTATGGAATTTGCCAGTAATGCAACGCACGCAAAAGAGAGAGTGCCAAACATGAGTAGGCGCTTGGTATCCTTGCGGTATATGCAGATCGATCCTACGCAAACGCCGATTAGTGCACAGTAAGAAACCGCTGACGCTATGGAAGCACCTGAATGTGCAATGCTGCTTAAGGATAACTGTGCGATACTAGCAATGGCCAGGGTTGCAAATGTGACAAGAAACACGGCACGTAGCGCAAGTTCCCCACGGGATAATTGCTTTCGGCTCGCAAGTAGCAGGAGATTGTGCCACTTGCTGACCACTTTTGCCTTTTCTGTGAGCCTGTGGTCACTATCCATATACCCGAAGCCAGGCTCCGATGCGATCATGTTTACGGTGTAAGTAAGGCGCCGCGAAGCTTCTGCGTCGTCCCCGAACAGCATATCGTACGGATCTGACTTAGGAAGCTGTCCGTCCCTGTAGACGCTGTTCTGCCAACGCATGATACCCAAGTTGTAGCTGGGGTCCTTGCTCCTTCCGCGAGCAATTAATGCGAATACCACAGGCATTATGGGCAGTATTAAAGTTAGTAGTACGCTGAAGGCACATCTCCACGCTTTTTCTTCTGCCGACAACAATGACCACTTTTCCGCATAGAGCACCGAATCGAGCAGTTTTTGTCCCAAAGGTTTTTCGGATGCTCTATACTTTACAGTGAAAAATTTGTTATCATCGCCAGCAACGCGTGCTGCGCCATGTGTACTGGACATCAACTCCGTCAGCAGCTGACGCATTTCCTGTGGTGCGCCGTCCCATACCATAAGGGCTTTAAGCCCACGGAAGTCCATGCGTGAGAACTCCCTGTGGTAGATGAGCACAACTGCATTCCGTGAGGGAAACGCGTATCTAGCGTCGCTTATGCATGTTTCACTGCTTATGCCCTTTCCCGTTAAATACTCACAATCTTGTGCGCTGCACATTATTCGTACTACCAATCCGGAGGATGCAAGCGCTGCAACCGTCTTTCGGACGTCTGCTGGCTTGGAGTCAAAAAAGCAGAAAGTCCTACTGAGTAGCACATCGTTGAATTCCACTTCCGAGCTACCCGCTGGTAGCGCTTCTAAATCTCTATTTATTAGTGCGGATGCAGGAGCAACGCCGGGTATAAGGCGTCCAAGCCTAACTATGCCCTTACCAGGCATGAAAAGCGCAAACCTCCTACTTATGTCTTGTGCGGAGTACGCCACCCCGCGGCTACTAGGCATGAATTTCCCTCCTATTTTGTCCCGTGCGCCGCACTAGGGCACTATCGCACCCACTTGCCAGGCCTCCCAGGGTTTATCAGGACTGCTAAACAGCGTGATGTGCGTGCTTAAGGTAATGCCGCACAGCCTTAGAATTCTAACACAGGTTACAAATTTAGTAAATACCAATACGTCAAACAATGACCAATATTGCCGGAGAAACCGCCGCGTCTATAGGGGGTTTGTGGATGCAAGGGCAACTACAAGTTGTGAGCAACCGGAGCTAAAAGCATACGACGGCGCCTTTGCGCGCGGCGACTGCTGGAATCAACTCAAAACCCTCCCGCAATACGGGCATTGCTGGTTTTTCCCAGTGATTTTTATATACACCCTTGGATGCCCAGAATATAACCCCTCTGCGTCATTGCCGTCGCAGAACGTCACTTTCTCTTCGTTACAAGACTTACCGCTCATATGCAACTCCACAAAAATGTGCTTGCCATGCAGTTATTATACCATTTGTAGACCCTTTGTTGTATGTACCCATACGTCTATTAGCACCTTAGTCAGCACCACCGCGGATAACATTGAGCACAATATACCAACTCCCAGCGTTACAGCAAAGCCGCTCACTGACACGCTACCCATGATGAACATTATGGCAGCGACTATTAGCGTGGTAATGTTGGAATCGAAAATTGTCGACATGGCATTTCTAAAGCCCTTATCCACTGCCAACCTTAATTTTCTGCCGGTGCGTATTTCCTCCCTTATGCGCTCAAAAATGAGCACGTTTGCATCTATGGACATACCTACTGTGAGCGTCATCCCAGCTATGCCCGGAAGAGTTAACGTTGCTCCGATAAAAGTCATGGTCAGCAACACAAACACGATGTTGAAAATCAGCCCGACTACCGCAAAAACCCCAAGTATTCCGTATGACGCAGTCACAAATGCAGAGACACCCACCACGGAGGCGAGCATTGCCACCTTGCCCATGGCAATTGACCCGGCGCCCAAACTGGGCCCGATTACCTTTTCTTCTATTATGCGCAAAGGTGCGGGTAGTGACCCAGATTTAAGCAACACTGCAAGTTCTTTCGCTTCACTCATGCTGAATCTGCCGCTAATTTCACCATTCCCACCCAGTATGGGTTCCCGAATAGTGGGTGCCGTCAACACGACGTTATCAAGTACCGCTGCAAACTGCTTGCCTGCGTGGTTTTTTGTGATTTCCGCCAGCTTCTTAGTAGCCACGCTGTCAAACTTGAAATACACCACGGGCCTTCCTAGGCTATTAAGCCCCGCACTAGCATCGACTAGTGAGTCTCCGCTTATCTCTACCTTTTTCAATACCGGGTACACATTGCCGGCTGTGTCGCTCAGCAGGCTGGTCACTACGGGGTCTATGTCTGACAAACTTTTAACCTCTTCAAGTAGGTGAAAGGTCAGCTTAGCAGTTTTGCCTATCAGCGACTTAATGCTATCAGGATTGTATATTCCTGGGACTTGCAGGGATACTTTATCTTCCCCATAGCTTTTGATAATAATCTCCTTAGTGCCAGATGTGTCCAGCCTGCGTTGCACGTTCTGTATGGAATCAGACACAACCCCACGCAATAGCGATTTTGTGTATCCACTTGTGAAGGATATTGCAGCACGGTCATAAGCGCCAGAGACGGTGACGTTGGCGTCAAAACGCTTTACACGCGCGTAATCCTTTTCATTAGATAAAGACAGCACTAAGGAATCATCCTTCACATACAACCTTTTGTATGAGATCTTTTCCTTAAGCAAGAAAGCCTGGAGTGTATCACTCAAGCCATAGAGCCTTCCTTTAAGATACTCATGAAAATCAACTTCAAGCAAAAGATAGACGCCACCTTGCAAATCCAGGCCCAAATTTGCCTTTTTCTTTGATATCAACAAATTAGAATCCACAAAGTTGGGCATGACTAAGTACACCGACACCACACACAGTATGAACGCGGCCACTGCCTTGCCTATAGGATGCATGTTTTACCACTATGCAATTTGGGGTACATTATATTAAATCTGGGCAAATCCGAATAGCGGTTTTATGCAGCGCTTTAAAATTTCCTCTGAGTTCAACCCATCTGGTGACCAGCCAGGTGCAATTGATAGCCTAGTGCGCGGCATAAGCTGTGGTGCAAAAGAGCAGACTCTGTTGGGTGTGACGGGGTCTGGGAAAACATTTACCATGGCTTCGGTGATTGAGCAAACGCAGCGTCCTGCGATTATAATTGCACACAATAAAACCCTAGCGGCGCAGTTGCACGAAGAAATGCGGTCGTTCTTTCCGGAAAATGCAGTGGAGTATTTTGTCTCATACTACGACTATTATCAGCCCGAGGCGTACATTCCCCAAAGCGATGTGTATATAGAAAAAGATGCGCTGATAAACGACAAAATTGACCTACTAAGACACTCTGCAACCAGATCGCTGCTGGAAAGGAGAGATGTAGTAGTTGTTGCCAGCGTGTCATGCATATACGGTTTAGGATCGCCCGAACTCTACTCAGAGATGACCGTGCCTATTGCTCTTGGTATGAAGCTAGATATGTGCCAACTACAAGAAAGGCTTGTGGAGCTGCAGTATAAGCACGGCAACAGATATGAGCGCGGTAGCTTCAGCGTACAGGGCGATGTACTGAGCGTGTTTCCCTCACACTATGAAGACAGAATATGGAAGATATCGTTTTTTGGTGACGAGGTAGACTCCATACAGGAAGTTGATCCAAAATCTGGTATGGTGACGTTGAAACTGGAAAAGATAAAAATATTCCCCAACAGCCACTACGTTACCCCCAGGCCGACTTTGCTTCAGGCCATCTCTGAGATTGAAAAAGAGCTCGATGAATGTGCGCTGCAGTTTAAGCAGTGCAACAAAATAGTTGAGGCAGATAGAATTGTGGAGAGGACACGATTCGATATCGAGATGATGAGAGAGACAGGTACCTGCAAAGGTATCGAGAACTACTCACGTTATTTGTGTGGCAAGGAAGCGGGGGATCCGCCCAATACGCTGCTGGATTACCTGCCGCAGGATGCAATAATGTTCATCGATGAAAGCCACATGACTGTGCCTCAGATTAGAGCCATGTACAATGGGGATAGGATGAGGAAGGCTAATCTTATCAACCACGGGTTCAGGATGCCATCTGCACTGGATAACCGCCCACTAACTTTTGCGGAGTGGGAAGATAGAAAGCCAACAGTGGTTTACGTTTCTGCTACTCCGGGGCAGTATGAACTACAGCAGACCGGAGGTGTAGCGACAGAACAGTTAATCAGACCTACTGGGCTGTTGGACCCTGTGTGTATCGTGAAAGGTGCAGATGGGCAAATACACGATGTGATGTGCGAGAGCCAAGCAACTATAGCGCGCGGATATCGGGTGCTGATCACTACGCTGACTAAAAAAATGGCAGAAAATCTAACCGAGTACATGCGCGAAATGGGCATCAAAGTTGCGTATCTACATTCTGACGTTAAAACCCTAGAGAGGATTGAAATCATTAGCGATCTTCGGCTGGGAGTTATCGACGTTCTGGTGGGTGTAAACCTTATGCGTGAGGGGCTAGACATACCAGAGTGTGCCCTTGTTGGAATACTGGATGCTGATAAAGAAGGCTTTTTGCGTTCTACGACTTCCCTAATACAGACGATAGGGCGCGCTGCACGTAATGTGGAAGGCAGAGTGATTCTATACGCAAATGTAATTACCAAGTCCATGCGTACAGCTATGGAAGAAACTGACCGCCGACGTGATATACAGCGCAAATATAACCAGGAGCATAGCATTGTGCCCCGCACTATCCAAAAACCCGTGCAGACCAGCCTTAGTGAGCGTGTAGGCTCTTCTCGCAAAAAAGTCTCCCGCGATACAAATACCGATCCCGCAAACCGCGATATTGTAGAGCTGCAAAAAGAGATGCTTTTGTGCGCGGAGAACCTCGATTTTGAACGTGCAGTAGAAATACGCAATGAAATAAAGAGGCTTACTGCTCCGTGATGATATGCTGCGTGGACGCTGATGGCCGTTTGTCTCCGCGTATCTGGTAATGATTCCTTAAAACTTTGCCCCTAAAAGCTCTGACCGTTCGCGTCTTCGGGCGGCAGCACTTGAATTTATGAGAGGCACGCAACGCGGCGGTACAGGGAATGTTGTTTCGCCACTTGCGCATCATACAGCCTTGAGCTTGCTCCATGGGCATTTCGTCTCCTGAAACACCCAGCGGCTCAACCACGTTTGGCTCTAGATGTTTGCCACGGCGCTTTTCGGTTGTTGCAGAGTGAGGTTACGCCATTATTAGGCTTTCTCGCAGCACAAAGACTTGATGGGAACACCCGCGGTGGGCTGGTGCCAAGCGTCCATGCAGTATGGTATTCTGGTGTTGTATGCTGGCTGGTGACCAGACTGGGTTGTGCTTTGCCACCCGCAGCACCTAATGCTGAGCCACGCTTTTGACGTTTTGCACGGTTCTGCTCGCTGGTGCCCCACACCACGTAGCTCGTGGTGCGTATTAGGGGATTGTAACTTTGGTTTGAGGCTTGGAATGATACATTTTGACGGTAGCAAACTTGCTGAGGCTTTCAGCAACGGAGGTATATACGTACACTCCGATCCATATTTGGGGCACAGATTTGTTGGCGGGGAAATTGCGGAAGGCATTTTTACTATAGACTATCTGGCTCCTGTAGAGTTTAGCCAAGACGGGAAAACCGGCACTATTAGCTTTGAGAATATAGTCGATCCTGAATTTGCTGGGCTGGCACATGTCGTACCCGAGGGGACAGACTCATTCAAAAATTACAGAACTTACGGATCATTTAGATACACAGACCACGCATCTGCGGAGTTACTCAATATGGCGTACGGGGAAAAGCACTACACTTACAAAGTGCAAAATGGTGGCGGCCAAGCATTTACAGGGCAACTCACTGAATTAGGTGATTGCGCTGTTGCTAAGAACGGATTTTCCATACTAACAGGCCCAGCACGCGGATCGGTAGCGTTTGGTGATAATACCGTTGTTTTTCAGGTGTCGGTTCCGGACTCCCAAGTACTAGATGTCGTATTGTATCCGCCGAAATATATATCTGCGCACGAGGGTAATGCCGAACCGGTAACTGCGGAAAGCAAGACAGAAACTCAGGGTGTTGTGGATGCTGCAAAACATCCGTCAAGTTCTGAGCATGAACCTAAAACTAATACTGAGGCTGACATGTTGCCATTGACCGTTGAAACATCTAACCCCGCAAACGCTCCACAAGAACACATAATGGCACCTGATGGCCAGCCGCAGACACCTGAATCAAAGCCTAGTACCGGAGCTACGGCAGATCAGGACATGCGACAGCAACCTACTCCGGGCGAAGTGGGTGAAGCGCGCGAGAACAATGTTGTTGATGATGGATCTGCTGAGGACAAAGGCTCCCAAGGCAACAATGATCACACGTCTGAAGAGCTGCATGATGCGGGAAAGTCTGGGTACTCTAAAATTCTTGGATGGATTAAATCTATTTTTTCCTAGGGTAACTACCGACGTACCGCTTATTTCGTTTTTATAGGTCTAAAATGATATATTTCGATGGCAGCTCCGCCGAAAATTCACAAGGTGGCAGCGTATATATACACTCCGATGCACGAAAAACGTACGTCGACGGTGGTGAAGCGGTTGAGCACCGTATCGATTATTTTTGTCCGGCCGAGTTTACTTACAATGAAGATGGCACCATACACTTCCAGGCCAGTGGGGTGTTTGAGCATCCAGCGCATCCTGACATTCGCAGAAATTTTGTGGTAACGGGTGACTTTGAGTATGTAAATTACTACGATGCAGCGCTCAACAATGTGCTGTACTCAGAATATTGGTACCCAATAGAGCGCGAGGGTGAGGTCAAAGCTGACGACGTGCTGGCGCGATACAACGTAGGAACTCGTACCCCCATAAGCGGACGGATTGTATTTGACGATCGCAGAACTGTAGTGTTCCAAGATCCTGATGTGCTTGAATTGATCTTGCGAGTTCCTGATGACATGAAAGCTCAGTATGAATTTATCATACCAGAACCTAGAGTGTACTAATGGCACTGGAGTGGCTGTGCGCCACCCTTGGTGGCAAACAAGCTTTCGCGCGTAAATTATGGCTGAGGCCACATGTGTATGCTCCAATGGCCGGGTAGTTGCGGCTGAAATACACGTGTGGCGCCTGTAGACGCGTAACGTGTGCCCACCGCTAAGTTGGGGTGTACAGCATTTAGTGCCTCACACTAGGGGCAATAAATTGTTTTAGGACTGATATTTAGGAGGGTTAACCCGCATGAAGACATTTTTGAGATATTTCAAGAATCCTACTGCAAGCAGAAGGTTTGCTAGAACTGTTAGGCTGCCATCATACTCGGGTGCACACCCGCTACGGCCCTGCAGCGATCTTGTCAGTGCTATGCGCAATCATTCCCAATATGTTGCCAGAAGCAATGACGCCTCTGCGCATCTGCGCGAGAAGGGTACGGAGCATGAAGAATAAAATCCTGGCGACTTGACTATAGTTACAAGCACGTCTGCGACCCACACTTTACCAAAAAATGCGGCAACGCACATGTACTGCTTTGGAGGTTACGATGACAGACTATACAGACTTTCTAGGATTTCCTATCACTCACCACTACGACGCTTGCGACCCCAGCGGCCAGGAACCCTACTGCTACGCACACCCCAAGCACCCGGAAATCGACGAAGCGTCAGTAGCACTGCTTATAGAGGGCTACAAAAAGATGCAAGAAGCCCACCTGCGCGGCGCCACCCTGGCATAACAGCGGGGATCAGCTTCCAGCCAGGAGCCCCAGCTGAGGACAGTGCAAGAAGCACCAAGAAAATCTGTGGTGCTCCTTGCAATAGATAGTCTACACCAATTCGGCTGTCGCACCACCATTGCGATGACATGTCGGGCAGGTGTCGGCGACGTTTTCCTCAGCGGGTTCGGCGATTGTTGCATCTAGCTCTTCTGCCACCGCCTCATTGACCTTGACTATTATCAAGTCAGTATTTAGCACGTCGCTGTGGAAGACTATACGTCCATCATCCCCCTCTTGCCCTTTTATGCCGGAAAACTCTAGCCCCCTGCTAACCACAGAGTATTGCTCCTCTGCGAAGTTTTGGCAGGGTGCGTCGTAGTAGGAAACAAAGCGCGCTACCGGCCCCCCATCAGCGTTTTCCACATAGCCGTTTATTGCACTAGTATGGGCGCCCCTGCAGCCTGCTGAGGCCTCAGCAACATTTTCTGCCCAGAACCACCAGCTACCGTCATGCGCACGCTCGAAAGTGACGGCAGTAAACTCTGTATTGCAATCGCAATTGCCAGTACACAACTCACTATTGCTGACAGAGCCAGAAATGGAAATGTTGTATGTTCCCTCACCGAAATCCACCATAGTAACCCCAAGAGCACGATAAACTTTCACAGTCTTATTAAAACGATTTTCCTTGTAAAGTAAAAAAGTCTCATAGTTGTTTGTATGACACGCATGTGTATACCATGTGTTGCATAAAGCTGCATTTTTCGGGACAGCCGCGCGTTGGGCAAAAGTAAAAATTGTGATACCATTGCCGGTCAATGGCCAGAACTGCGCCACATGCGGCTGGTGCGCACAAGCGTGCCACTAACACTTCCATAGTCAGTAATATTTTCTGCTGCATGCTGCGCAGACACAGCGCCCCGAACCACAGCGCCCTTACTGCCAAATCTGATGCGGGCTCATTTACATACTACCTGGCTAGGCGTCTACTGTTATTTTCTCATTCTCAATGTGAGACCTGATCATCTTCAAATCCTCCCAAGCGAGCCGTTTCTGCATAGGTTGGCGCAGTAAATATGCTGGGTGGAAGATTACAGCGGTTTTTATGGGATGCGCAAGGAAAGGGTTAGCATATTCGTGAAACCTCCCCCGCAATCTGGAGATACTTTCGGGTGTGCTTAGCAGAGAGCAACATGCAGTGCTGCCTACCAGCACCAAGATACTTGGTGCGATAAGCGCTATGTGTTTCTCGACGAACGGTTTGCATATTTCCAGCTCAAAATCAGTCGGACGTCGATTTCCAGGGGGGCGCCAAAACGTTGTGTTGCTGATGTAAGTACTTTTTCGGTCCAAACCAATAGCCGCGAGCATTTTATCAAGCAACATACCGCTAGCCCCACAAAACGGCCGGCCCTCGCGATCTTCGTTGCTACCCGGTGCCTCCCCGATCAGCATAATCTTGGCGTTTGGGTTGCCGTCCGAAAACACCGTGTTCATGGCAGCTTTTTTGATTTCGCATCCCTCGAAGGCCTCAACTGCCTCTCTCAACTCTGCTAGGGTGCCGCATTTGTCGGCAATGCTCTTGGCTGCAGCGACCCAATCGGTTGAAAACTGACTTGCGCCCGCATCCATCTGTTCTGAGGGACTGCCGACCTGTAGTGTGCACCCTTCTTGTTCTTGCAGCGCCGCCACGGGAGGCGCGCATGTTCCGGGCCCATCTTCCTCCAGCACGCAGTCTACCCCATTTTCGTGGTAGAATTTCAATACCTCAAGCAGCTCTCCACTGCCAACCGCCGCGTCTTTTTCTTTTCCTGTCATGTTACTCTCCTGCAAATGATCTTGAACGCGCACTGTCGCCGGGCATCGGCACTACGCTGACCCACTAACTGCCGTCCCGACCGGCTTACACCACATTACACCACATGATATATAACATGGCCCAGCACACTTATGGCCTGAGCTCTTCATACACGCAACTGCCTGTAAGTCAACTAACTATTGAGATAACTGCCGGTTGCAGCCCAAACTCCAGTGCTGCGACCACAATCAACACCTGAAGATGCCTGCTGCCGCGCTTCTCCCGGCGCTTGTGGTGAGCTAATGCTTAGATGCCTTTCTTATTTTCTCCATGACCATATCACGCTTAAGCTTAGATACGCGCTGCAGGAACACGACCCCATTTAGATGATCCAATTCGTGCTGCAAACAGCGTGCCAACAACCCGCAGGCTTTGATGTACTTCGTCTGTCTGTTTAAGTCGGTATACTGCACTACTATGCGCTCCGGCCGCTGCACAGTCTCTCTATAGCCAGGAACAGACAGGCAGCCCTCCTCCATGGTTGCAAGCTGTTCAGACTCCTCAACAACAATTGGATTCAAAATAACAACTGGGCCGCAGGTTGCACGGTACTCGCCAACTCCGTCATCCTCAGGTATTTCGTATCTATCTGATCCATACTCCAGGTCTACGACACAGATGCGCTTGTGCACACCAACCTGCACCGCTGCCAAGCCTATGCCTTTATTGTGGTACATGGTTTCCAGCATGTTGTTGGTAAGCGTTTCAAGTTGTGGTCCGAAGTCAGCCGCGTGCACCTCTTCTGAACACAAAGATAGCCTACTATCGGGTAGGGTTAATAGGGGTAGAACGGCCATCGCTTGATCTCCACGGGTACAAAGCCTTGCATTGCCCGCGTACTGCTGTATTTATTTTACGGAGGGTACTCGAGCAAAAACTGTGGCATTCTACATTCTTTCCGCGCTATTTACAATACTTTACGGCTGCGTACTATTGCCTATAGTATGGTTCATTCCTGCCTCCTGCCAGAACATTGCGTGCGTGTGGTGGACTAGAGTTATACTGTGGATGTGCAAGGTTATTGACGGTATTTCCTACGAAATTATAGGCCGAGATTGCTTGCCAAAGGGGCAGTTCATAGTTGCATCAGCGCATCAGTCACCCTTGGAAACCCTTATCCTGTACGCGGAATTTCGAGATGTTGTAACTGTGATGAAGAAGGAGCTTAAAACTCTGCCCATTTTGGGTATGGGTTTCATGGCATTGAAGATGGTGTTTGTTGACCGAGGGAAGAAAATTGCCGCTCTGAGGAAAATGGTGCGAGAATGCGAAGCAAGGGCAAAAGAAGGGCGGACACTGGTATTATTCCCTCAGGGGACATCGCAGTTGCGTGACATGCACCTACACCGCGGGGTAGCGGCTGTGTATTCAAGAGTGTTCCTACCAGTTGTGCCAATAGTGTTGGATACAGGCAATTATTGGCCGGGCAAAATATTCACACTTAGTAAAAAGAGGGGCAAAGCCAAAATTAGAATTTTACCCGCTATAGCGCCGGGGTTAGAATCGGAAGAGCTCATGGCCCGCCTGTTGGTTGCATTGCAATTGCAGCCCTAGTGATGGGGCTTACGGGGTTATCTTGCCGCGCCCAGGTTTGCCCGGCACTTCGCACCTTGCATTTGTTGCCGATTCCCTGTAGATTCCTTTGGTTAATGGGGTAAAGGTTTACGTAGTAATGCCAAATCATTCGAGTGCCAAAAAGATGGTCAGGGTTATCAAGGAGCGCACGTTTTCAAACCGCGTTAGGAAGAGTAGAGTGCGTAACTCTGTGAAAAAATTTTTGGCGGTTTTAGAGTCCAAAGGTCATCTGGAAGATGCGGTCACTGCCTTTAGGGCCGCGGAGTCTAACATTCACAAGTGTGTCAACAAGGGTGTAATGCATAGGAACACTGCTGCGCGTAAAGTCAAATCTCTTGCCGCGAAGCTTAAGGCCTTCGATTTGAGCCTACAGGGCACTAGCACCTAGAGTTTATCCTCACCACACCACGTGCAAACGGTACTGCGCCCGGGTGCTTGCCGTCTGGGCTTGGTGTGTGGCGTCCGTACAAAAATTCTATGCAGCGGCTGCTTTTAGCGCCGTGAGAGGGGCGTACAATCATAGCATGCTTCTGTGCGGCTTTGGCGTTCCCAGCACCGGCGAGACACGTGTAATTAGCGCAGTTGCACTGGCCAAGCCTGTGAATAACGGGTGCGAGTGTGTGAAATATCGTAATATTAGGATAGCTCTTGCTTTTCTTTATCCTGATCGTCGCAGCATAGCGCACCGAACGCGCTACACTGTACACAGCTCATGTAAGTATCTGGATACGGGTCGTTCACGGAGCTGGACAGAAACAGACTCTGCTGTACCTGTGGGTACTCACTTAACAGGACCAAGCCGTCACATGCGCGCATGCCGGGTTTTTTCAATCTCGTGACCCCAAAAGACACAGACCCTGCATACGTATACTACATATTGCATACTAACACTAGTAATAATCACGTCATTTTCCAACCATCGGCCACTCAGACTCGTACGCGACATTTACCAAGGGTGTATATAGGCCTACTATGGCATATTAGAATTTCGGCGTTTTTATGGCAGGTGAAAACCAGATATCTAGCCACTTGCAACCGGAATGTGCACTGTGTTGTCCGATGTTTACTTTAATTTGTGGAAATAGCAGAACTCACGCCGAAATATCTGCAACGCCCTCTCGCGGTTTTTCGCGTAGCACTGTTAATACCAGCATAAAAATGCCCACAACGGCTATAGGCGCTGATAGCACTTGCCCCATGGTCAACCACCCGAATGCTATGTAGCCGACCTGTGGATCGGGCTCACGAAAAAACTCGACTGCGCATCTTACAATGCCGTACCATGCGCCAAACATGTGAGACAACACGCCAAAGCGCAGCCTGACCTTGGTGTATCGCGCGAGTATGCTCATAAACAGCAATGGCAACAAGCCCTCAAGCATGGCTTCATACACTTGACTTGGGTGTCTTGGCACAAGGTCGCCACTACTTGGAAACACCACTCCCAAACATGTGGTTGTTGCCCTACCATATAGTTCTCCATTAACAAGATTGGCCATCCTGCCTAAGAAAAGCCCCAGAGGTGCGGCACACGCACACAGGTCCAAGACGGGCATGACGCGCACCCTATGCTTTTTACACACGATACTAACCGCTATTATGCATCCTACATATCCGCCATGCATGGACATGCCCCCGTGCCATGTTTGTAGAATTTCCGACGGATATTCCCAGTAAAAGCTTGGGTTATACAACAAGATGTAAGCAGTTCTGCCGCCAAGGATGATGCCTATCACGGCCCAGAGCATAAGAGAATCTAGGAACTTTTTATCGAGCGCCAGACACTGGGAGGCTTTTGTTATGTGCCAGTGTGCGAACAGTATTCCAAACACGTAAGAGAGCGCATACCACCTAATTTCCAGGGGCCCAACGTGCATGAAAACCGGATCCAGGTGCAATATCCACTCTACGGCTTCCCGCATGGCAAAACAAATTGACATTCCTGACACATTTACCTATAACTTCCTACTAGCCCGTGGTTCTGCAAAGCTACTGCAGCGTATTATCGGCGGTTCTAAATAGTGAAGTCAAGTTATGCTGAGGAGAGTTTTTGCCTTTAGCGCGGGCACGCTTGTGTCTAGGATTCTTGGTCTGCTGCGTGACACTCTGATAGCCTACACACTAGGGGCGCAGGGTCTGTCTGACGTATTTCTAGCAGCGTTCCGCCTGCCCAATTTGTTCAGATCATATTTTGCTGAGGGCGCTTTGAGCGCGAGCTTTGTCCCGATATACGCACATAAGCTGATCAAGCAAGATTTACCACATAAATTCGCCAGCCAGGTGTTTTCGTCACTTTTTGTGTTTCTTTCGGTATTCTGCCTAGGCATGCTCGTGTTTACCCCACAAATTTTAGGAGTGTTCACTCCGGGGTTCTTTGTGGGCTCTTATAAGTTCAACCTCGCGACAGAGCTTTCCAGAATCATGATGGTATACCTTTTCTGCATGTCCCTGTCGTCTGTAGTTTGCGCGGTACTACAAGCGCATAATTGTTTTTTTGTGACTGCCATCTCCCCCGTATTACTCAACTGCTGCGTGATAATTAGTGGGCTCATACCGCATTGGGGCGCATCGCCGGTGTACTACTTCTCGGTCGCCGTATCCCTGTCGGGTGCCTTGCAACTGGCACTTACGATGGTTGTTGCGGCACGTAAGAACATTGGAATGAAGATCACGTTGTCCCTGCGCGATAGTGACATGAAGGAGTTTCTGAAAAGAGCTATGATGTCGACGCTCAGTGGTTGTATTACCCAAGTAAACCTGTGGCTGAACACCCTGTTCGCAAGTTTTATTCCTGGGGCCATATCTTACATGTACTATGCAGATCGGCTGAATCAACTGCCGCAGGCTCTTGTCGGAATATCCATGAGCACTGTATTGCTGCCAGCGATCTCAAAGTTGGCTGTAGAGGGCAGCACACAACGCATGATAGAAATGCAAAACAACGCGCTAGACTTGGGTATGACGCTAATGGTTCCTGCGGCTGCTGCCCTAATTGCTATACCAGACGCATTGCTGCTTGCGCTGCTGAATTATGGCCGGTTTGACTATTTGGCGATCGGTAACACTGTTCCGGTTGTGGCTGTTTTGGCAACCTCGCTACCTTCTTTTGTGGCTATCAAAATATTGCTACTATTTTTCTACGCACGTGGAGAGTTTAAAATCCCGGCGTTCTTTTCCTGCATATCTGTGACTGTCAACGCACTCCTCAGCTATGTGCTCATGCAATTCCTGGGGCATGTCGGGATAGCAATTGCCTCATCAGCGGGTTCGTGGACCTATGCAGCTTTGCTGCTTGTGTATCTCAAGATTCACAATTTATACAGCATGAGTGAGGAGCTGAGCCGCAAGCTGACCTACATATTTCTCTCCTCGGCCATAATGGTCATAGTTATCTGTATGGCAAAAACGCTGTTGACACCGTTTTTCTTCCAGGGGGCAATTGTTAAAATATCATCCCTAATCGTTGTCGTGCTGCTGGGGGTTCTGGTGTATTTCTTTTCGCTGCTCGTCATGTTCAGGCAGAAACTGGCTGTTGAATAACTCACAGATTGCACTCCACTTTGGCACATGTGTAAAGCCCAGGCAAACCGTGGGCTTTGGCATCTTTGTGATGGAGTCGACCACTGAAATTATTTTTTTCTTAATAAAAATTGCCCAGAATGCTCCAGCGCAACCCACACAAGTATAAACGTGATAACATACGCTATTATTTCAAAAAAAGAGGCAGTTTTGTCATTTGCAGACGCGCTGCATGTAGAGAATTTCAAAAAGGTGTTTACTACGCTAGATGCCAGCACTGCTTCCAGGGCCATATTTTCCCATGATGTATCTATATCCTACCATGCGGAGAACCGCGCGGAGCTTGTTCCTGAGCAGGAATTTACCTACCACAGCGCAAATTCCATGATCAATCACCTGCTGAACCACGGTTTCAGCTTCAAGGCTGGGGTACTGTCAGATATGATGGCGCAAGCATGCAATTTGCGGACAGAAGGTATAGTCGTATTGGAGTCAGATGACAATTGCCCATCCTATACTGTGCACATATCGAGAGACACGGTGTTTCTCTCTCCCGCATCTGAGCGGTATCTAGACTTCTCTTCCGGGCCCAGCAAGGAGCTTGTGGAAATCTTGCGGGGCAAGAATTCTATCAGCTGTGCCAATCCCGACGTGAAAAATAGGTATATAGAAATTACTACCGGGGAAAATATTTGCAACGCCTTGGCATCTCTGAGCAACGCCTTGGCGCAGGTCGGTGCGGTGCCGTGGGCGGATGAGGAATTTGTACGGAAGCAGATTATCAGCCTGGCGTTTTTGGACTCTACCAGTAATGAGCTAAGGGTTGTACAGAACATTGCGAGCTATCCCAGCGCTCATCCTTTGAGCAAGTATAAAGATGTGGCCAAGACCGTTGAAAATATACTATACCGCTTGAGTAATAAGACGTGTGATACCACAACACTAGGAAAACTGGAAGATGCACTGGAGCAACGAGGGGAGTTCTGTGGCGTGCCCCCCGTGCTGACAAAGGGTTTTGCCAAGCTTAGTAGAGACTTCGGCCCTCAGCTGCAAGATATAATAAACAGCGATGTCCCCCAAAAGAACGCGAACTAGCGCCACTCCACGCTTGCCGTAAGGCTCGCCCAGCCTGACAACTCCTAGGCCAAACAACTGAACCGGCAACGCGACACCGCGGCTGGCCTCCCGGACCAAAAGGCGCCGTGCAACAGGACAGACCTACCGGCCATCACCTTAACAGCAACCAACGAAACAGGAAACAGCAAGGCCAAGAGAACGCGACCGCAGACCGCGCAGGACGCGCTGCAGCACGCCCACTGCCTGGAGCGGCCAACATAAAAGGCAGCAACAAAAGCGCCCGACCCTACCAAACCAAAGGGCGGACCGCAGTGCAGCGTATCAGGCTAGGAGAAGCATCTGCCGCACTGCAGCCCCCACGCACAGCTGGCCATGCTCCGCACGTTTAACACGCGCCGCCTGACCTGACCAGCACATCACAATCGCAACCGACCGCAACAACTCTCGCTGTTGCCGTCAGCTACCAGGAAAAACGAAGGCGACTACCACTCGTTGTCCCCATATACTCCAGTAGGTGTGGAAACCACGGTGCCATTGTCACCACGGACATACTCACCTGTGGCACTCTCTTCCGGCCGCTTTTCCGTTGCCGGAGCAGGAGCCACTTCTTTTACTTCTTCTGGCTTCTCTTCTTCCACTGGAGTCTTCGCACCATTTTCTACTTCACGTACATCGGTGGTTGGCGCATCGGTCGTGCCGCCATCGCCTGCAGGTTTTACTTCCTCATGAGTCTTGAACTTCACAGTAGTAGTCCCCTGGGCATCAACAAACTCGACAGTGTCGTTGCCGTCTCCAGTGAAAGCGAACTTCATAACCCCGCTTGCGGTGTCAAAGTTGGCATGCCTGTCATTCAGCATGACGTCATCAGCCCACTGCTCGAAAATGTACATCTGACCCTTGGAAATCTCCTGGTCTGTTTTACAAGCACTGGTATCGCTACACGCACCAACTGTACCATCACCAACAGAGAGGATCAGATACGTGGGCGTCCATACCCCATCAACACGTTTCTGCGCGTCGCCGTTGCAAGCACATGTGCTAAAGGTGCCGTCATCCTTAACATCAACGTTTTGCACAGTGAGCCTTTCACCGCCCACTTCTATATCTATATCAAACAACATACTCAACCCCTCTCAAAATACTCTAATTCGACACGGCGCCACTATAACACATGCAATAGGGTCAGCACAACAAGTGTGTGAACGTATTTTCTTGCAACTTGCCGGGCGATTAATGGTTCTACAACGGTTGGCGTGAACAACATCTGTGTGGGACAATCTTCAATGCGTCCTTCACCGCCGCGTTGTGCAGCAGACCATGGGGGCGGCACCGAGCCATAGCGCTGTGATTGTGCAAGGTACACTGCACGAAACAAACAGTTTGTAGCGCCTAGTAAAGGTAGGAGCGCGGTTTCTGTGCACGCTCGGCCGGGAAGCTGTTGGAATAATAACTAGGGATAGTAGGGACAAGCCTACTACATGCACCTCATGTTGTCCAAAAATTGCCCGGATTTTTCTTTACAGCGAGGAGTTTTTGCTATAACCACGTGTTGGTTGTTTTTGTTTGATTCCGAGGGGTGTGCTATGGTGGATTTTGGCGATTACGCTGTGGCGTCTGTATCCGTGACCGGTATTGTGGGCGATGCTGGTGGTTGCAGCTTTGGGGAGTATTCTGTGCCAGTGGGCCTTGAGCTGGGGGCATACGATGAGAATGAAGTGTATTTGTCATCCAACGTCACAAGGGTCACCGACGGCGAGTCTGTGGTTAGGGAAATCTGGGTCTACGGCAGTATGCACGTGGGTGATAATGACGGTGATGGCAAGGAGGAGGTCACTCTGAGAGACTTCTCCTGCGGCGAGCGCAGCCGCCCGAACGGCGTTCACACTGAAGGGGCTTACGTTTCCAAGTCGGTATACGTCGGGCATCCTATTGTTGGCCAAGAGCTGGATGACGCCTTGGTATTCCGGGCTCAAGAAGGCTGTTATGACATCGTAGTCTCGCTCGAGAAAAAGGCGAAGTAGTTGTTTTAGGCGGGCGTCCTGGGCTTTTCCCTGTAGGGAGGTGCGCTGGCGCGTCCGTCAGGTCGTTCCTGGCGGGGTGGTTATGTGCCGCCCCGCGCTATCTTTCCCAAAGTTGTGTTGTGGAAGACTCGGGGTGTATGTCCGGTATTGCGTGCGGGCTGGTGAGCGGGTGCCTTCCGTTAGCTGAGCAAAGTGGGGGTGGTCTTCGAGCTCTGGGTGTTCGCCGCGTCTCACCGTGGCTTTCTGCGTCACACATGACGGTCGTGTCTGCCGCGGTGATGGCTGCTAAGCTGTAAAGTTGTCGCTGGGGCTTTGGGCTCGCTGACGGGTGCGGGCGTGTGGTACGTACTGCAGATGTCTATGCGTTTACTGGATAATGTGGGTGCTGTACGCACATTTTGGTTGCATTTATCGTGATTTTCGTGTAGGTGAGGGTCGCACGCGTGTCCTTCGGGTTGCTGCGTTGCGACGGTTTCTTTAAGCTCGGAGGGGTTGTGCTCAGGTCTCTCGTAGGTGCCACTCTGGCAGTGTTGCTGCCTGCTGTCTTTCTTTACGGAACAGGTTCTTCTGCTGCCGAAGCTTTTGGTCCTTATGTAAGTTTCGGATATACGCCAGCTTGGGGAGGTGTTAGAAACCTATATGTTGGCATTCCTGGAGAGACTTGGTATGTCCTGCCCTATAAGAAAGATGTATCAGGTGATGAAGTATTATCCTGGTCTAGCTTTGACTGGTGGGGTAAGAACGGAGGTGCTCCTGGTGATGATCCAATAAAGTTTAAACGTATAAGCCCATATGGTGTCACTGGAGCTGTAGGCTATGCTCTGGGTGACACTAGGATAGAGCTTGGAGTGATTGGGCAAGAGTTTTCTGTTTCTGAAGTTAGTGGTAGACATTGGAAACAAGGAAACTCTTTGTTCTTGTTGCTAGGGAAGCGTAGTGCAGATCTTGTGAGGTGGTTGCGCCCCTACATTAGTACTAATGCCGGCGATGGTAAGTCCGTGGAAGAAGGTAAGAGGCTTAACAATCTTCTGCTCGCACTCCGCCGTGGCCTGAATGGGCTATCTGAATCCGGACGGAAGGCAGAAGCAGCAAGCGCGAAGATGTTGCTTAACTATGTTGGGTCGGCGACCATGCCCGGCCGCAACTGGTCAAGTAAGCCGGATGTTGTCGAACGGCTACATACCATGTTGGGGCAGGCGTTGCCTAAGGTCTGGCCATATCTTTCATATAGCGATAAGGACGAAGCGCGGCGTGCCCTGGGTGAGTATGGGGACAGCGGGGTTGTGGCGATTTCTGCTGTTGAGCTCACCGCTGTTACGGTTGTTGGGTGTCGCGATCTTGCGCTGTCGAATCTATTTACGGCCGCGGCTACTCGGAACTTGGATGCGTACGGTTGTGCTGGAATGGGGGTAAGCTTTGTACGCGGGGCCGGGAAGAATGTTGCGGAATTTGGTGCTGAGTTGAAGCTTGGTGTGAGCTACAAATTATCTCGCGCTGCATCGGTGTTTGTTGGCGGGGTGCTGCATAGAACTGCGAATTATGATTTTAACTTGCCCGTTATTCCTATGGGGGCTGATAGTGGGTCTGTGGCGGCGGCGGGAGGCCATGCAGACTACGCAAGGAATGAGGAGGCTCGGATCTCTTTTGGGGTGCTGAATCTCGCTGGAGAAGTGGGCCTGAGGTTTATACTCACGTAGCGTCTACTGATTGTGTTCTCCTCCAGTGGGGGCTATGTGTTGCTGATGTACGGAGGGTGAGGTGGTTAGGTCTTTTCTGTTGAGCGCGGTTGTAGCTGGGGCTCTTGCGTTTGGTTCGTCTGCTGTTGCGGCAGGGTTTGGTGGTGATGATACTGACTTTTACTTAGGATTTGGGCTTGCCCCGGCATTTGGGGATGTGGCGGATTTCTACGCTGAAGTTCCCGGTGCGGCGGATGCTGCATTGCCTTACCGGAAAGATGCCGTTGGTAGCTGGGAAACTTCCCCCTTTGACTTCGATTGGGAAGGGTCAGGCACTAAGGGGAGTAAATACCCAATAAAATTCCAGCGCAGGAGCTTGTTTGGAATGGTGGGAAGTGTAGGGGTGCGCCACTCAAATAGTAGATTGGAGTTTGAAGCAGCATGTGAGCGCTTTCCCGTCATGAAGGTGAGTGGCAGAACGTGGGCCAAGGGAGACTCAATATTCCTTCTTGTAGATGATGCAGTGGTACGGTTTGCTACAGGGCAGAGAAGTGCCGGTGATACCGATAATCAAGCTGTGAAGTCACTACACGACCTGACTGTCGAACATGCGGATCTTGATGCTTTATTCAGTGCGCTGAACACTGCGATCCAGCAGAGGAAGACAGCGCATCGTGAGGGAGGTGCTCTGGCACACACAGGAACGACCCGCGAAGATGCTTTAGCGGCGACTCAAATTGTTGCTCGGGCGTGGGGGCGCAAGTATGGATCAGGGGGTCTTGGTGCCGCGGAAACCAGGAGAAGGGCTGCGCTGCTGCTTGCTGCTGCAGCCAGGGTTGGTGCGGAAGAGCGTGAAATTGTTGAAAAGGCGCACATGATTGGAATTGCCCTTGGCGGCATTGGTGGATACAGGATCAAAATACCTGCGGTCGTGGCCAACACTTTTGGCGCAAACTACTGTTATGATATTTCTACTGTTAACGTGAGGGGTTTGTCCCCATACGGCTGTGTTAGCATCGGGATGAGCTTTTTGAAGGTGGCCGAGAACAGTGCTCCGAAGTTTACATATGGTGCAAAACTGGGCGTGAGTTACGAGCTCTCTCCACGGGCTAGGGTTTTTGTCGATGGAGCGTACCGGAGGGCTGTGGAGTACAGCGAACGGTGCCGCGTGTCTACGCTGTCTGCAGCGTCAGATTATAGTGAATATGTTGAGAGGGAAGATGTCAAGGCACGCGTGTCCTTTGGGTTGCATTACCTGGCACTGGAGGCGGGTTTGAGATTTATACTCGCGTAGCGCCCGCTGATTGTGTGCTCTTCCAGTGGGGGCTATGTGTTGCTGATGTACGGAGGGTGAGGTGGTTAAGTCTTTTCTATTGAGCGCGGTTGTAGCTGGGGCTCTTGCGTTTGGTTCGTCCGCTGTTGCGGCAGAGTTTGGTGGTGACGATACCGACTTTTACTTGGGATTTGGGCTTGCCCCAGCATTTGGGAATGTGGCGGATTTCTACGCTGAAGTTCCCGGCGCAGCAGATTCTGCATTACCTTATAGGAAGGATGCCATTGGCGGCGGGGAAACCTCCCCCTTTGACTTTGATTGGGAAGAATCGGGCACCAAGGGGAGTAAATACCCGATAAAATTCCAGCACAATAGCCTGTTTGGAGTTGTTGGCAGTATAGGCGTTCGCCACTCAACTGGTAGGCTGGAGTTCGAAGCGATGCGTGAGCGCTTTCCCATCATGAAGGTCAGTGGTAGGGTGTGGGCCAAAGGGGACTCAATGTTCCTGCTTGTGGATGATGCAGTGGTGCGGGTTGCGACAGGACAGAGAAGTGCCAATGACAGCGATAGCAAAACTGTAAAGTCGCTAAGCAAGGCGTTGCCCGAGCACCAGGATTTCTTATCACTGGAAGATGCGCTGAGCACTGCGGTACAGACGGTTACACTGAAACAGGGCGCTCTGGCACACACAGGTGCTGATAAACATGACGCTGCGGCGGCAGCCAGGATTGTCGCTATGGTATATGGGAGCCAATTTGGGAGGAGGGATGATACCCCTCTTACTCCTGAGCGGATGCGAAAAGCCATGCTGCTCCTTGCTGCCGCTACGGCAGTCGACAAGCAAGAGCGTGAGATTATTGACCGCGCACGTATGATTAGCGTCGCCTTTGGCAGTATTGGTGGACACAAAATCGAAATACCTGCGGTCGTGGCCAACACTTTTGGCGCAAACTACTGCTATGACGTTTCTACTGTTAACATGGGGGGTCTATCCCCATATGGCTGTGTTAGCGCGGGAATGAGCTTTTTGAAGGTGGTCAAGAACAGTGTTCCGAAGTTTACATATGGTGCGAAGCTGGGTGTGAGTTACGAGCTCTCTCCGCGGGCTAGGGTTTTTGTTGGTGGCGCGTACCGTAGGGTTATGGGGTACGGCGAGCGGTGCCGTGTGTCTACTCTGTCCGCGGCGTCAGGGTATCGTGAGTATACTGAAAGGGAAAATATCAGAGCGCGCGTGTCCTTTGGGCTGCATTACCTGGCGCTGGAAGCAGGGTTGAGGTTTATACTCGCGTAGCGCTCTATTGTTGTTTCCTCCTAGGTGGGGAGGGGATGTGTGTTGCTGATGTACGGAGGGTGAGGTGGTTAGGTCTTTTCTGTTGGGTGCGGTTGTAGCTGGAACTATCGCGTTTGGTTCGTCCGCTGTTGCGGCAGGGTTTGGTGGTGACGATACCGACTTTTACTTAGGATTTGGGCTTGCCCCAGCATTCGGGAGTGTGGCGGATTTCTACGCTGAGGTTCCCGGTGCGGCGGATTCTGCGTTACCTTATCGGAAAGATGCCGTTGGTGGGGACACTTCCCCTTTTGACTTCGATTGGAGCAGCGTGGGCACCAAGGGGAGCAAATATCCAATAAAATTCCGGCACAGTAGCCCATTTGGCGTTGTTGGCAGTGTGGGGGTGCGCTACTCGACAGGTAGATTAGAGCTCGAAGCAGTGCGCGAGCGCTTTCCCATCATGAAGGTCAGTGGTAGAGCGTGGACCAAGGGAGACTCAATGTTCCTTCTCGTGGATGACGCAATTGTTCGGCTTGTGACAGGACAGATTGACAGCGATGATCCGGCGGCGAGAGCTCTTCGTGTGCTGTCCTCTACTCGGTACGATGGGCTTCATGATCTTGCGAGTGCGCTGTCTGGTGAGCTTGGTACACGAACCGGGAAAGGGGCTCTAAAGCATGTAGGGGCGAGTTCGGTGGATGTGCACACAGCCGTCAAATTAGTTGCTGCTACGATTGGCTACAAATATGGGGGTCGGAGCGTCAGCACACATGACCAGAAACGCAAGGCCATGCTTCTCCTTGCTGCGGCGACTAAAGCCAAAACCGACAATAATGAAGAAATTTTGAAGAAGGAGCGGGAAATGATACTCGCAGCCCTCGGGCGCATTGGTGGATATAAAATCGAGATACCTGCAGTTGCGGCCAACACTTTTGGTGCCAACTACTGCTATGACGTTTCTACTGTTAACATGGGGGGTCTATCCCCATATGGATGTGTTGGCATAGGGATGAGCTTTTTGAAAGTGGCCAAGACCGGTACTCCCAGGTTTACATATGGCGCAAAGCTAGGTGTGAGTTACGAGCTCTCCCCACAAGCCAGTATTTTTGTTGATGGCGCATACCGGAGAGTTATGGAGTATAAAGAGCAGTGCCGCGTGTCTACGCTGTCTGCAGCGTCGGAGTATCGCGCGTATACTGAGGAGGAAGACGTCAAGGCACGCGTGTCCTTTGGGTTGCATCACCTGGCGCTGGAAGCGGGATTGAGGTTTATACTCGCGTAGCACCCTGCTGATTGCGTTCCCCCTCCAATCGGAGGGGTTGTGCTCAGGTCTCTCGTAGGTGCCACTCTGGCAGTGTTGCTGCCTGCTGTCTTTCTTTACGGAACAGGTTCTTCTGCTGCCGAAGCTTTTGGTCCTTATGTAAGTTTCGGATATACGCCAGCTTGGGGAGGTGTTAGAAACCTATACGTTGGCATTCCTGGAGAGACTTGGTATGTCCTACCCTATAAGAAAGATGTATCAGGTGATGAAGTATTATCCTGGTCTAGCTTTGACTGGTGGGGTAAGAACGGAGGTGCTCCTGGTGATGATCCAATAAAGTTTAAACGTATAAGCCCATATGGTGTCACTGGAGCTGTAGGCTATGCTCTGGGTGACACTAGGATAGAGCTTGGAGTGATTGGGCAAGAGTTTTCTGTTTCTGAGATTAGTGGTAGACATTGGAAACAAGGAAACTCCTTGTTCTTGTTGCTAGGGAAGCGTAGTGCAGATCTTGGAGGCTAAACTGGATTTATGCTGTTATCAGTGATGCGCAAGCGCACGAAGTGCCGTTCTAGCCCCTCAAAATTCCTGTCGTCAACGTCTGTGATCCATGTTTGGCATCCCACGTCTTTTATGGTCTGCACAAGCTCTTGCTTATGCGTATAATCCAAATGCGACATGATGTCGTCCAGCAACATTATGGGGGCCTGGTTGTGTACCTTGCGCTTCGCAACTGCTGCTGTCAACAACAGCGATAGCAGGAGGATTTTTTGTTCTCCGGTTGAGCAGTTACTTGCTGCGAGGTTTTTATCTGCGTTTGATATCTGAAAATGATCATTGTGGATGCCAAATGAGGTGAGCTGTCCATGCATGTCCTTCATTCTACTGTTTCCCAGCTGCTGCATGTACCGACTTACCGCATGTTCCTGGCTTTCTAACAGCTCGAAAACCGCACTATCTAGGTGTATGTTGAACTTCAAAAATGGGGAGTTAATGTCATTATCTGCCATGGTTTTTTGTAAAATCTCAAGTGCGTTGAGCCGCATCCGAGCGATGCAAACCCCACTTGCAGCCATGACATTTTCCAAACTCGTAAGCCAATTGACGTCCTGTGGGGCCTCGCGCAGAATCTTTCTTCTGTCACGCTTTGCCTTTTCGTACCGGACTATGTGAGAGGAATAATCTTTGTCGAATATGTGCACGACCCTGTCAAAAAACCTTAGGCGCTCTGATGGTGCTTTGAGTAAAATATGGTCCAACTGCGGCATGAGCCACACTATGCATAGCATATTGTGTAGGGTACTGTAGAGACCGGCCTTCTCGTCTATAAGCAGGCGACGTTTATTTTCGTGCTTTGTGATACTAACCGAACATTGTGCGTTACCACTCAGTACCGCATGGTGCACACTCCAGGGAGCGCTCGACTCACGGTTTTGCATACAAGCTGCACTGACATTGCGCAATCCGGGGCCCTTCGACAGCAAAGATATTGCCTCTAAAATGTTAGTTTTGCCTGATCCATTTTCTCCCAACAGCACAACTGAATGCCCGTGGCTTTCCAGTTCGGCCCTTGTGTAATTCCGGAAGTTACACAACTTAATGCTTTGAATACACGATCTTGGACTGGGGGACATATTAAGATCTTACGATAACAGCCCAAAACGCCAGGCTGGGAGGGCTTTTTGTATGCGCAGCTTGTTTCCTGCCTCTTCGGCTGTGTGCGAGGAAGGACCGCACGGCGCAGCTCTACCGACCTCCCGTTCAACATACGCTGGCATGCAGTGCAAAAGCATATGGCCATGCTTCGCAAGCGCAATAAGAAATTCATCGACCTGATGGTTATTCAGCACGTCTAGGTTAGTGGGGTTGCCCATCGAATGCCAAGAGTCAGAAGTGACAACATCTGCATCCGAAGCCGCATGCGCCAGCTCTGGCTCATAAGCGATGTCTGCACCTTCTTGTTGTGCGTCTTTCCGGGCCATGTTATCTGAGCACCGTAGAGTGGGTGTCAGAAGCCTAAACTTCAAAGCAGCGGCAGCCCGCACCTGGGAACTCAATACGTTGGTATTGCCGCACACCCACGCAACAGTTTGCCCGAAAATTGCACACCACTTTGTTGCCGCATAAGTTAAGATGCCAGCCAGCACCCGATACGGATGGCTCTTTTTGATGAGCGCATTGATCATCTGCACATTGCTGCGCAGTTTCATCTCCAGCAGAGCGGCGTGGCTTGCTGTACGCGGCACCATAAGGTCTACGTACTGCGACGATGCGGCATCGCGTACCGATTCACCCCTGTGTGGGTACACTTCACTTGCTCCGAGCACTATTATCCCGCTGCCCTTCTGGTTTATGTTGCCCTCAAAGGAAGCCCTGGTACGCGCGGAGGACTGACAAAGCGCCATGGCAATGTTTTTGCGCACAAGCGTGCCCGCCAACTTGTTGTACACCGTTTTGGTTTTTAGTTCAAAGCCTGAGATAACCCACATGCTTGCGCTGCTACAGCAGCCAATGTCGACGAGAGACCCTACCCCAGTTCCAGCAACACCCACGCCCTTACCTGCCCAACCTACACTAGAACTTCACTCTAACAATAGACACAAAAAACAGCACAACCACAAGCGCTAACAACAGCGCGAACACAGTGCAATTTTTTATTTTCCTTTTGTGTAAGAACTCCGCATCCACTGCAACTACTCCAGAATTCGCTGGCAGCCAAGGACAGCAACATTCTAGGGTTTCACCACAAAGGATGGTGAATGTCAAGAGGTTTGCATGTTGCCTGCGTGCTAAAATGACGTAAAACGCCCTACAAGCGCTTGTAACACAGCGTACCTGGGTCCACTGCCTGCGCCCGCAGCAGCACCGGAACAGGGCGATTATTGCTCCAGCGCACGCCAGCGCGGCCGGCTGACACGTAGGGAGCGTGGGGGTATAGGCAGGCTCCTGGCTTGCCCGCATCTACTGCGTGCAAAACTGGCGCCACACCAGCACAGAGCAAGTGGAGATAAGCGGCACCGCCACCCCGCAGGCGCCCATGCCGGGCCCCAGCACGGAGATTAGATATCACCGGAAACAGGGAGTCTCAGGGAACTCAATAACTCTGCTGTGATGTCACTTTGGAATGTGTGGCCTTATGAATGACAGTGCACATCCCAACAAATGCCTAAGGCCGCCGAAAACAAATCCGCATGGCCCCTTACACCACACCCCAACGTTATGATGACTAGCGGCACTACGTGCCACGCTAGCTGGCTTCGAAACAGCTGGGCGACTATGTTGCGTAGATGCAGCTGTCCGCCGTGCCCGCGCAACAGCGCGTGTGCTCTTTACCGCTGTGCGATCTTTCGGTGTTGCGGCTGCACGCGCCTTTTTTGTGCTGACTGTGCGCTTGCTACTTGTAGCCTTTGTCGCCTTGGTGCTACTTTTGGGCTTACTGCCGATAGTCTGTGACATGAATTAAACTCCCCCTTTGCGTTTGGAACAACCTCGGATTGTAGCTAAATGCTGTTGAGCCAACCCTAAATTGTGAAAACCCGGTGAAATTCTCGTCCATAACAGTTTGTAATTTCTTAATAATGGAGTTACAACACGCAACCCGATGCGCCATGCACACCTTTCCTATCAGTACCGGATAGCTGGAACATCTTGGGTTTTTGGATGATACTAGGGGTTTATGGCCATGCTGCTGGCGCCTTCTGGTAGTACGATTTTTGATCATTCATAGAAGGTGGTTGCAACGTTCCCACAAACAACAAACTGGAGGCCGAGCACATTTTGCGTTATTTAGAGTACTCGGAGGTTTTGGGGGTGCTACATATGGCAAACTTTGTAGTTGTAGATGCGTATGGATTTCTCTTCCGCGCGTATTATGCCCTTCCGCAGTTGCATACCTCTCAGGGGGCGCCCATAGGCGGTGTGTACGGATTTATCAATATTCTCTTGAAACATCTACTGACACACAATGCAGACTATATAGCAGTTGTTTTTGATACAGGCTCAAAAAACTTTCGCCACACCCTGTATCCACAGTACAAAATGAACCGACCAAGATTGCCTGAGGATCTGCTCAGACAATTTTCCCCGCTGCGAGAAGCAGTGAGTGCACTGGGCATTGCAAGTGAGGAGGTGCACAATTTTGAGGCGGACGATGTCATAGCTACGCTCAGCACGAAATATGCGTCTGAAGATGTTCAAGTGCGGGTAATCACTGCGGACAAAGATTTGCTACAGCTCATGGGAGAGCACGTGCAGATTTTTGATCCAATTAAGAATAAGTACCTGACAGATGAATATGTAGTTGACAAATTTGGTGTGACTCCTGACAAACTCCTGGACGTTCTCGCTCTAACTGGGGATGCCTCTGACAACATCCCGGGTGTGCCGAGTATTGGTGTAAAAACCGCTGCCAGGCTTATCAACCAATTTGGATCCTTAGATAACGTTTTGAGCTGCGCTGAGAAAGTTGAGCAGAAAAAATGTCGAGAAATGCTCATACAACACGCGGATCAGGCGTTACTCTCACGGGATTTAGTGTCCTTACAACGAGCAGTCGAGTTCGATGGAGACTTGAATAAGTATGCCAAAAAACTGCCTGACTCGGAGCAGCTGCTCGCTTTCTTAGAAAAGTACGAGCTAAACTCTCTGCGGGGGAAAATCGAGCAGTGTTACCAGATCTCTCTTGAGTCTCCCGATCGGCAGGGGGGAGCGGGAGAAATGCCGGAATCTCACACCGAAGACCCGGTGGCGTTTTTGCGTAAGTGTGAAAATGTTGGGTTGCTTGCCTTCCACGCAAAAATTGCAGACGGAACCATTAACGAGTTGTCGGTTGCCTATGATAGGGAACATGCGCTCACCGTACGTGGGGATGAGGTACGGAATTTTATGGATGCAGCCAGGCAAATTTTGGCTTCAGATTCTGTACTTAAAATTGTACATGATGCGAAGCTAATTATGCGGCATTTTCCGGATTTAGGGGCGTTCGATGATGTTATGTTGATGTCTTATAGTCTGGATGCGGGCAGTCATGACCACAGTTTGGCGGGTATGGCCTATCGTTACTTGCACCAGAAATTTCCGGCCAGGCTGGCGTGCACCCTTGTGCAGTTGCATGGGGTAATGAGAAACAAACTGCTCTTAGACAGGTTATTCACAGTTTACTACCAACTTGAAAGGCCGCTTGTGCGCGTTCTCTATGAGATGCAAGAAATCGGCGTTGAGGTTGATACAGAAATCTTGAAACAGCTCTCACAAGATTTTCATGGTTCCATACGCTCGCTGGAAAAGGAAATATATGACCTTGCTGGATGCAAGTTCAATGTTGCGTCCGCAAGGCAACTAGGCAAGCTTTTGTTTGAACGTATGGGGCTCAGCAGCAGTGCGAAGAAAATGCCGTCCGGGTCTTATTCTACGAATGCTGAGGTGCTTACAGAGCTTGCTGCAGAAGGGGTAGAAATTGCAGACAAGGTGCTGAAGTGGCGGCATTTTTCCAAGCTAAAAAGTACTTACGTTGACGCTTTGCTAAGACAGGTTGAGACCGGAACTAAGCGGGTACACACCAGCTATTCTATGATTTCTACTGCTACTGGTAGAATAAGCTCGAGCAACCCGAATCTGCAGAATATACCCATCAGGAGCAAAGAAGGCACCGAAATCAGAAAAGCGTTTGTAGCGCGTGAAGGCCACAAGCTAGTATCGGCAGATTATTCCCAGATGGAGCTGAAAATTATGGCCCACATTGCCGGGGTGCAGGCCTTCAGAGACGCCTTCTCCGAGGGAAAGGATATCCACATGGTGACGGCACAGCAAATTTTTGGTGATGGAGTCACAGATCCGGAACTCAGGAGAAGGGCGAAGTCTATAAATTTCGGGATCATATACGGTATGAGCCCATTTGGATTGGCAAAGAATGTCGGCATTACTAGGCAAGAGGCCAGCCAGTACGTAGCACAGTATTTTCGCTCTTATCCGGAGATCAAAAACTATATGGAGGCAATCAAAGCCTATGCAAGGAAGTATGGGTATACTAGAACAGCCTTTGGTAGGAAATGTTACATTTCTGGTATAAACAGCGAGCAACACACAGTCAGAGGTTTTGCAGAGCGTGCCGCGATTAATGCTCCAATACAGGGTACCGCTGCAGATGTTGTTAAAAAAGCGATGATAAATTTACGTAATAAACTCGAGGTTGGCGCAATAATTTTGCAAGTACACGACGAACTTCTAGTTGAGGTGCCCGAGAGCCATGTGGATAGGGTTGCAAAGTTGATGAAAGAAGTGATGGAGGGTGTCGCAAATTTTTCCGTGCCACTCAAGGTTGATATCGGGGTTGGTAGCAGTTGGGGTAGCATGGCAAAATTGGAGTCAGTATAAACGGCGGCGCTCTGTTGACGTCTACTCGGGTTATGGCTGATGTTAATTATTAGTCTAACTGCGCAACCGGTTTTGTTTGACAGGGTTACATCTTGAAAGACGGGACCTAAGAGCTATAATGCGCGAGAGTCGTGTTTGTTGGTTGGTTGTCTTGTTGGCCAAGAAAGAGGATTTTTTAAAGACTCCTAACGGCGGGCCCGAAGCCGCTAAGGGCGTAGTTGTTTCTGCTTCTATTCTATCTGCAGACTTTGCAAACCTTAGTGCGTCAGTCGCTGCAGTAGAGGCTGCTGGAGTTGACTGGCTGCATGTTGATGTTATGGATGGGTGCTTTGTGCCAAACCTAACGGTGGGCCCCGTGGTTATTGCTGGTATCAAAAAGTGCACTCGCCTAGTGTTGGATGTACACTTGATGGTTCAAACTCCGGCCCTGCACTTACGGAGTGTAATAGATGCCGGGGCTGATATCATCACCGTACATGCGGAGTCAGATGTGCACCTTTACAGGTTTGTGCGAGAGGTAAAATCCCACGGGAAAAAAGTGGGAGTGTCCCTGGTCCCTAAAACTCACCATAGCGCACTGGAATACGTGATACATGAACTGGACCTTGTGCTTGTGATGTCTGTAGATCCGGGGTTCGCGGGCCAAGAGTTTCTTACATCACAGCTGCGCAAAATAGAAAAAATCCGTACCATGGTGGAGAAGTACTCCTTGCCAACCAAGATATCGGTGGATGGGGGCGTCACTACGGAAAATGTCGGATCTATTGTCAACGCAGGTGCTGATGTGGTAGTGGTTGGTACATCACTTTTCAAATCTGCTAACATGTATAAAGTAGTGCAGGCCTTGAAGTCATTTTAGAAATATTGTGAGGTAGAGTTGAACGCTGTTGCAACAATTTTTGCTGCTGTTGGCAGGTACTTTATCGGGTTGGTTGTACCAGTGGGCAGGATGTCGATTTTCTGTGCGAAATCTGTGGCACTTGGCGCTCTCCCCCCTTACTACTTCCCAATAGCAGCGAGGCAGTTTTTTGAGATGTGGTTCTTCTCTCTTCCTATTGTTGGGATGACCGCGCTGTTTACTGGAGGCGCGCTGGTGCTGCAAGATACTCTAGTGGGGGGCGGTAAGGTCGCAGCACACTTTATGGCTGGTATAGTAACCGTTGCGATAGTTCGGGAACTTGGGCCGGTGTTGATAGGGCTGATTGTTGCAGGAAGAGTTGGCGCTGCAGTTGCTGCAGAAATAGGGACAATGCGCATTACAGAACAGATTGATGCTCTGGATACTCTTGAAGCTGACCCCTTCCAGTATCTAGTGGCGCCCCGGGTTATCGCCCTCATGGTCGCGATGCCTGTGCTTATCATATACACAGATTTTTTGGGGATATTTGGTGGGTACGCTGTCGGCACATTGGGTCTGGGTTATAATCCAAACGAGTATATAGGGGGTGTCGCTGAATTTTTGCGCTTCAAGGATGTGACCGAGGGTTTAGTCAAGGCAGTGTCCTTCGGGTTTGTAATTGCGATGGTGGGGTGCTATAGCGGGTATTATTGCAGTGGGGGAGCCAGAGGAGTTGGTGCTGCAACTACCAACACAGTTGTTTCATCTTCCATGCTCATCGTACTGCTTAACTATGTAATTACGGTTTTTTACGCGTAGTGCCATGTATGCTGTATCCATATCTGATTTGCACATGACTTTCCGCGACAAAAAGGTGCTCCAGGGTGTTAACCTCAACATCCCGTGGGGGGAATCCCTGGTAATTCTGGGGGAATCCGGTAGCGGGAAGTCAGTACTGACTAAAATAGTGCTGGGGCTCATCACACCAACCGCCGGTAGTGTGACAATAGACGGAGTGGATGTGTCGCACCATCAGCAGAATACGAAGAAATTTAGCGTTCTATTCCAAAATTGTGCACTGTTTGACAGCCTTACCGTGTGGGAGAATGTGGTTTTTAATTTTCGCAGAAGGTTGGGCATTAGTGCGAACCAGGCCAAAGAGCTGGCACAGTGTGGGCTGGAAATGGTAGGTTTGGACTCTAGCGTCATGGATGTTTATCCCGTAGCTCTTTCTGGGGGTATGAAAAAAAGGGTCGCGCTTGCCCGTGCGATAATCGGGCGGCCGAAGATCTTGATTTTGGATGAGCCGACTTCCGGGCTCGACCCTATAATGTCTGATGTGGTGAGTGATATCATCATGCAATGCCACGCGGAGCTCAAGCTGACTGTCATCACCATAACGCACGATATTGATAGCGCGCTCAGGATAGCGGATAAAATTGCGGTGCTAAAAGACGGGAAGATTATTGCGTGCGAAGGGGTGAGTGACATACAAAACAGCACGGACCCGTACGTAGTGAAGTTCATGCGGCTTGCCTACTAATAGTACACATGCTTTTGTGCGGGTGGTAGGGTGTTTCGTGCACTCTCAGAATATTTCATTGGTGAACGTAACGTCCTGCGTAGTATACTCCCGCCTGTGCCCATGTGTTAACACGTTGGGTCGCTGTTGGCAATTGTGAGCCCTTTAATGTTGAATGCTGAAGACCTAGGTGGGCATGCACACGCCTTTGCACGTACATTGGCGGACATGCCTGTGGAGGAAATACTATCCCGCGATGGCAACGACAGCCCGCTTGCCATACTAATGGATGCCATGCTACCCAGCTCTCAGGAAAATGGGACGTTGAGCGATTTGTGGGCAATGTTCCGCTCAACAATAACTGGTGGTAGATATGGGGCGTCGAGGCCTGATAATACCGCCGGCCCCAGCGGTGCACGGGCACGCCGGCCAATACGGAGTTTACCTGCGAGAAGTATATCTGCTGGTGCTGATGATCCAGTATCGAGGAGAGATCGTCGCATTCCTGCAATTATTGAATGTGTTGGAATAATAGCAGACAAAATAGAACAAGCGCGCTTGGCATCCATGCAAAAGGGAAGAGTTACACATGCGGTGTTTGTTAGTAGCGTTGAGCGATTTTTACAACAGGAACACGTATGCATGCGCAGGTGCGATGACGGCTCTATGGAAGTTCATAGAAGCTTCACTTACATGCTGTGTCTGCAATATCTCATGCCAGGTAATGCGGAAGACAGACAGAATCTCATGTTCGAGCTTGTAAAGAAGTTTTTGATAGGCTTCTCAAGATATGCGTTGGATGCCCGCGGCGCGCGAGCCATTCATTACGCTTTGTCTTTGTGTGGCGGTAAGTACGAAAGGGAGTTCATGGTTCAGATCGTACGCCCATTGGTTGCACGGGAAGCCAGACGCTTCCGAACAGAATGTACCAGCGGTTCGTTTTTTGAAGCACTAAGGGACCAAGAAGGCAATGGGCCGCTACGTTATGCGCTGGGCTCGGTATACTGCTCTGAAAGTGCGGTAAGATACGCGCTCCTATACCTTGATCGCATCAGTACACCGAGAGACCCTTCGTTTCTGCAAGAATTTATTACTGGGATACCCTACTATGCACTTTTTTATTCTCTGAGCGAGGATTGTGAGAGATTCAAACTTGCGTTTATGCAGTCAAACGCAGAACTAAGAAATAGCATCGGTTGGTTACAAGGTAGGGTTGGTTCCCGTAACATAGACCTACACGAGGTAGCAAGAATTATACGGAGCCGCCTGGAGCATACAGATGGTATTGCTGAAAGAGCGAGAATTTTCAACACAAGATTTTGCAATGTATTGCACATGTTGTGTGCTCAGGATGACAGAATCCGCGGCAACAATGTGCTATTACGGCACGAGGAGTTTGCACCAATTCAGGAGTTTTTTGCTCGTTGTAGACAGAAGCTAAATCGCATACGCACTGAGTCAGATGTGGAATCTCGCCTCTTGGATGACGTAATACGCGGCCACCTGAGCGAGCTTTTTAGCTTTTGTGAAAACGGGCGCAACCGTATTGGTGCAAGAGCGGTGGTTGGCGAATTAGTGGAATATGTTCTTAGTGATAATGCCTATGTGAGGCGGGTTAGTATATGTGCGGACTACACGCGCAGGCTGCTCTGCCGCGACGAAGCGGGGAGCGATGCCAACGGGTGGGCGTATGACACGTACACCATGGTAGTGAATAGTTTTTTTGCTATGGTGTGCTCAGCGTGCAAGCTATCTTCAAGGTTTTTCCTCGAGCATGCAGAAGTATGTAGCGGTTTTTCAGAGGCGAGGCGTGTTTACGCTCGTGAGCACCGGATATTCAAAGCATTCTGCTATTTCTTCCCCAGTGCGGGAGGCGTAATATTGGTGTGCGCGCTCTCAGGGATTGTTGCCTGCAGCAAGGCCCCACTACACACCAAAATGTGGCAGATGTTTGGTATTGTGTGGGTCACATTCCTGGTATGCACGGCCTTATATACTTACTGTGCACTGGAAAAAGCGGAGATTGAGCGCAGGATGCTAGAACTTAGGCGCAGCTCTGAGGACTATATTCTTGGCGTAATACGGTGTGGGGAGAATACACTCAGAAATGCTCCAAGTGTACCACCAGTGCCGGCTGCTACCGGCACGCACTTACGTGCTGTTACATGTACACCCCCTTGGGAGCAAATTACCAGCGCTGAAAACGCAGCACGTGGCTTGCGGTGTTGATGGCCTGCAGTCTAGCGCATGTGCGTTTCACAGGCCATCACTACTGCCTAACGCTTTCAGGTAAAAATCTTCCGCTAAAATCGCCTCTGCAGGGCACTATTCAGTAGCGCACTAAGCTTGGATTTACATTGTGAATTGGGAAACGGCTCTAAAAATCTGTTAGCTGCATCTACATATTCCGCAGCAAATTTTGTGGCTTTTTGTACGATGTTTAGAGATGTGATGTAAGAATGCGCAGTTTCAATATCTGCGGTCCTGCCAGCTAGAGCGCCCCTCAACATTTCTTTCCCGGCCGAATCTGCCTCCTCGTATGCCATAATCAGTGGTAAAGTAACCTGGCCGTTGTTAAGGTCCTGACTGTGTGCCTTCCCCCACTGCTCATGCTGTGCCGTGTAATCGAGCAAGTCGTCCACTATTTGAAATGTTATACCGAAATTATGCCCAAAATCCCTCAACGCTTCCCGGTTGCCGTGTGGGCTTTCAGACAAAACACCCGCGGATTCGCAGGTTGCGGAGAACAAAGCAGCGGTTTTTGCGGATATTATTTCTATGTATTTCTCGCGCGTGATATCCAAATTTTTGCTATACACCATCTGTTGTATCTCCCCGGCAACTATTGTGCGGGATGCTCCGGAGAGCACGGTGAGAAGCTCAAAATTACCACATGACACTATCCACTGAAAAGCGGCAGCCAAGAGGAAATCTCCCACCAAAATGCTGGCCTTGTTTCCCCATAAGCTGTTCGATGTTTTTGCGCCACGGCGCAGTTCACTTTGGTCTACGACGTCATCATGCAATAAAGTTGCGCTGTGTATAAATTCTATTGCGGCAGCAATGCGGATTCTACGCTCATCTGCTAGTGCCAGCATCTTACATACAGCAAGCAGTAAAATCGGCCGTATACGCTTGCCCCCAGAGAGCATAAGATGGCTGACTATGTCGGCGATGTATGAGATGTCACTATTGCTTGTGTCGACTATGAGCTGCTCCATTGCCTGCAGGTCTTCTAGCACCAAGCTTTTGAGGTCAATCAACGCTCTGTTAAACGCATCTGACATACTTTCCCACTAACGATAAATGTAAATAATTGCTGCAAGGGATACCACGAATGAGACCATAGCAATAACCCACGCTCTAGTTACTATGGTAGCTTCTTTTAGGCCAGCCTTTTCAAAGTGGTGATGTATGGGCGCTACCAGAAAAATTTTGCGTCCCTTTGTGAGCTTACAATAAGCCACTTGTGCCATACTGGAAATAGCTTCTGCGACGAATATACAACCTGAGATTGCGTAGATAAATTCGCACTTTAGCATTACACTCATCAACCCCAGCGATGCTCCGAGCGACAGACTACCCAAGTCTCCCATAAATACCTGAGCTGGATGCGCGTTGAACCATAGAAAGCTTAGTGCACTTCCCACAAGCGCCGAACAAAATATTGGTATATTTGCGCCAACCACGCCAGGGGGCTCCGCACCAAATTGCAGTGATAAATGGCCTATAATTCCCAAAATTGCTGTGGAAGTGATAATCGGCAGGGTTGCAAGCCCGTCGAGCCCGTCCGTCAGGTTTACAGAATTTGATGACCCAACCACAACGATATATGCAAAGGGCATATATGCCCATCCCAGATCTATCAACCCCTTGGAAAATATGTGTGTGCTAGTAAAGCTATCGGAGGTGTACGAGAGGAAGATCAGTGCCGCAGATGCTATCAACAGCTGGGCAAATAACTTTGCTTCCAGGCTGATACCCTGCGGGTTCTGCCGAGTGAATTTCAAATAGTCATCCACTCCTCCAAGTATTGCGAAAGCAACCATGGTTGTCAGTATCACCCATATGTCGCGATCGTGTAGATCACCGAATATTGCTGTGGATAATATGCATGGCAAGAGTATGATGACGCCACCCATGGATGGTATGCCGCTTTTCTTTGCAAGATGTGCTGCGGGAAAACAACTGCGGACGGGATTCCTACCCTTTTGGATATTTTTCAGTGCAGCTATGGTGCGGGGCGCTATTACGAATCCTAGAATTGTTGAAAGCAAAAAACTGCAAAAATAGGGTTGGGCAACCTTCCCTATCGGGCTGAACACAGCGCCGCCCTCAAAGAGCGTAGTAGTTGCTAAACTCTACCGGGTGTGGATATGACCGCAGGTTGTCAACCTCTGATCTCTTGAGCTGGATGTAGGATTCTATCTGCTCGTTAGTGAAAACTTCGCCCTGTAGGAGAAAGTCCCGGTCTTTATCCAGAGATGTTAGCGCCTCTTCCAAAGAGGTGGGAACAGACAGCAAGTCACGCGTTTCTGACTCTTCCATGCTGTACAAACATTTGCCACTTACTTCATGAGGATGCACCTTGTGCTTAATGCCATCTAACCCCGCCATTAGCTGCGCGGCAAAACACAAGTACGGGTTCGCGAGCGGGTCCGGAAACCTGACCTCTATCCTCGTGGAGCCTCCGTCTGGTATACACGGTATGCGAATTGCTGCAGACCTGTTCTCGTGCGAATACACCAACCACGTAGGGGCTTCAAAATTCGGTAGAAGCCGTTTGTAGCTGTTAGTAGATGGATTCGCAAATGCACTCAAAGCCCTACCATGCTTTATTACACCACCTATGTAATGCAAACACAGCTCAGACAGCCCCCTATTGCTACCGGAAAATATGTTATTCCCGTCCTTCCACAGAGATTGATGGCAGTGCATACCGCTGCCATTATCTCCGCGCACGGGTTTCGGCATGAAAGTTACGCTTTTGCCGTAAGAACTTGCCACGTTTCGGAGCACATACTTACACTTCTGTACATTGTCTGCGCTCGTGACGAGCTCTGCGTACCGGAACCCAATTTCACACTGCGATGCTGCAACTTCATGGTGATGGAGCAACGGTGTGACCCCAACTTCAGACAACATGGCAAGCATTTCCGACCGTACATCGTGCAGAGAATCTACCGGTGCGAGCCGCATGTATCCGTCTTTTGCCTTCATGCGGTACCCATGGTTTGAAAAGCACCCTCGGGAACCAAGCCCCCCATCTTCCTGGCTGGCTAACTTAAAATATGTGTTATAAGGGTCCGTGCCAAAACGCACGTGGTCGAACACAAAAAACTCCAGTTCGGTGCCGAAAAAGCACTTATCTGCAATCTCGGATGACAGCATATACTCGTACGCCTTGCGTGCTGTATAGCGCGGGTCACGCTGATAATCGTTATGCCCATGTGGGTTTACGACGTTGCAAATTACCGCTAAGGACGGCTGGGGCGAAAACGGGTCTACAAACGCGGTGCTTACGTCTGGCACCAGCAACATGTCAGACTTTTCTATAGGTTGCCACCCGGGTACCGAAGAACTGTCAAATGCAATGCCAGAAGAAAAAACCTCAGCACTCAAGGAGGAAACGCTATATGTTGTATGATGCCACCTTCCAAGAAGGTCGGTAAACCGCCAGTCTATGAATTTGACCGAATTTTTTGCAATGTAGTCCAGCAAGTCCTCTGCGCGTAGGAACATAACGAAGATCCTGAAGATATTTAGTAAAAAGATCGAGTGGAGCGTAACAAATTTTCCGTGTCTTGGCAACAGGAACAGCCAGCACATATTGATTGTAAGTTGCGTGCTGCGAAATGTACGTCCAGAAGACCATTAAGACTTTTGACTTCTGCCGGCAAAGGCGTTACCATCGTGGTGTGGGTTTGCTGACTCTAAGTGTGCTTAGGTCCTGTAGCTCAGTGGTAGAGCAGGTGGCTTTTAATCACCGTGCCGCGCGTTCGATCCGCGCCGGGACCACTGCGTTCTGGCGTTGTTGGGGTGAACAAGCTCATGGAGTTCAAGTCTGGGTTTTTAAATACGCTGCAGGTTAGGGGGTATCTACACCAGTGCACAGATGATGTGGCACTTGATGAACTCATGGCGCTGCAGCCAATAACCGCGTACATAGGGTTCGACTGCACCGCGCGTAGTCTGCACATCGGAAGTCTAATGCAGATTATGGTAATGCGATACCTGCAAAAGTTCGGCCACAAGATAGTTGTGCTTTTGGGGGGAGGCACCACCAAGATTGGTGACCCTTCTGGTAAGGATAAAGCCAGGGCGATGCTTTCTGAAGCGGAAATTGCGGCCAATAAGGCTGGGATCCTGGCCACCATCAACAAATTTTTGAACCAGGGTGACGGCGTTGTTATAGCAGACAATGCTGAATGGCTTGGAGAAGTGCGGTACCTCGAGTTTTTGCGGGAGATTGGCAGCAAATTTTCCGTCAACGCTATGTTGGGCCTAGATAGCGTGCGCAGCCGCCTAGACCGGGACCAAAACCTGAGCTTCTTGGAATTTAGTTACGTTCTACTGCAATCATACGACTTTGTAGAACTGCATCGAAGGCACAAATGTGTGCTACAGATAGGTGGTGCTGACCAGTGGGGCAACATCGTGAATGGCATAGACCTAGGGCGCAAGCTGGGGCTGCCGCAACTCTATGGTTTGACCACCCAACTTTTGCTTACAAGCACTGGGGAGAAGATGGGTAAAACCGCCGATGGGGCGGTATGGCTTGACGCCGAAATGTTTGATCCCGGAAATTACTGGCAGTACTTTCGCAATGTTCCAGATGTGGAAGTCGGCCGCCTACTGCGGCTTTTTACTGAGCTGCCGATGAATGAAATTGCCGAGTTAGAAAACCTGCAGGGTGAAGCAATAAACGAGGCAAAAAAGGTTCTGGCCACTGAGGCTACCGCAATATGTCATGGTAAATCCGCTGCGCTTGCGGCTGAGAACGCGGCTCTACAGGTTTTTGAGCACAATGACGATGCGGGGTTGCCTCACTTCCCCCTGCACAAGAGCCTTATAGCTCAGGGTATATCGGTGGCCAAGCTCCTGCAACTGGCGGGACTGGAAGAGAGTATCAGCGCTGGAAGGAGGCTCATCAAGGGTAGGGGATGTAAAATCAATGGAATGGTAGTCGAAGATGCTGACCATGCGCTGACTCACGCAGACTTTGCGCGCAACAGTGGGTACATAACGGTGTTTTGTGGCAAGAAGCGACGCATCAAGGTGGTTGTGGAAGATTAGAATATGCGGGCTGTTGTACGACAAAATCATAGCCGAGCTGCCGCAGACCGGTCTCCGAACTGCGGACGCGGAGTTGCGGCCATGCCCAGGTGCGTTGCATTGCGTTGGTGGCGTTCACGCAATGGGGGATATGGTGTTTGTGGTAAAAAACAGTGCTTAGTGTTATGCTGTGGCAAAATGTGGGTTGTTTCCTATGATGGATTACGAGAAAGTATTTCTTGAGAAGATACAAGCTATCAAGGAAGAAGGTAGATACAGGGAGTTTACCGGGTTTCGTCGCATTCCAGGAAAGTTCCCATACGCTATTGAATGCCAAACAGAGAAAGTTATCACGCTCTGGTGCAGCAATGACTATTTAGGTATGAGTCAAAACGAACATGTACTCTCCGCTGCGCGTGATGTGAGCGTCAATGTTGGGGCTGGGGGGACCAGAAACATTTCTGGTACCACCAAAGAAGTCATAGAACTAGAACGCTCTCTGGCGGATCTGCACAACAAGCCTGCAGCTCTCGCATTTGTTTGTGGATATGTTGCCAACCAGACTAGCATCAGCACAATTTTGTCGATGATTCCAGACATAGTCGTGTTTTCCGATGCGAAAAATCACTCATCCATGATTGAGGGTATTCGCGCAAGCAACAGGGAGAGACACATCTTCAGACACAATGATGTAGAGCACCTCGAAAGCCTGTTAGAGGCAGCTGGCCCCGGCCCTAAAATCATATTGTTCGAGTCTCTATACTCCATGGATGGGGACATTGCCCCGATCCGGGAGATTTGTGACCTGGCTGATAAGTACAATGCAATCACATATTTGGATGAAGTGCATGCAGTTGGCATGTACGGGGCCCGCGGTGGCGGAATATCAGAACGTGAAGGTTTGGTTGATAGGATCTCAGTAATTCAAGGCACATTGTCCAAGGCTTTTGGAGTCATGGGTGGGTACATAGCGGCCTCAAAGGGGTTGGTGGACGTAGTGAGAAGTTTTGCGCCGGGCTTTATCTTCACGACTGCGATTTCCCCATTGATTGCCGCGTCTGCCAGGGCTAGCGTTGAGCACCTGAAGGTGAGTAACGTGGAACGAGAAAAGCATAGACAAGTTGTGCAGAAGGTCAAAAATGCCATGCTGAATGCGGGCATAGAGTTTGTCATGACTGAAACCCACATAATACCAATAATAGTTGGTGATGCAGAAATCTGCAGGGAAATCTCTGGGGCGCTGCTGCGTGACCATGGTATCTACATTCAGTCAATCAACTACCCAACCGTGCCACACGGTACGGAGCGACTTAGAATTACGCCCACTCCGTTTCACACGGATGACATGATAGAAAAGCTGATTGATGGGCTATTGCAGGTGCTGCAGCGGTTTTCTGTGTCGCTAGTTAAAAGTTGTGTATAGCCTTAGCGCTCTTCTACTTGCCATGCGTTTACGAAGCGGGTGACACCACTTTTTGGGGAAAAACAATAGACCTCGAAGCTGATTTGATGCTCACTGAACTGCGGGTTGCGCGAGAGGAAATATTGCGCTGTTCTCACGACGGACCGGCGCTGCTTTTTTGTGACTGGCACCTCGTGAAAGCGTGAGGTCATGCTGGTTTTTACCTCAATAAAGTGAAGTTCCCGCCCGTTTTGCACTATAAGATCAATCTCCCCCAAAGGGGACCGGTATCTGTGATGCAGCACCTTGTGTAGCCGGGCTTTGCGCAGCAACAACACTACTAGCTCTCCGGCATAACCCACCAAACTTCGCACTTTTGATGCCCTGCTTTTTGACGTGCACACAGGCCTGGTAGAATCAACTTTTGTACGTGCAGTTTATATCGGCGCAGTCGATATTTTGCAAGAGCAACTTGGTTTAGTTTTGCACTATTTCCCTTGAACCCACGGCTGAAATGACATAAACTTGGCCACTCGAGCGTTCGCTGTATTGGCTATGGTCTTGCGTATTGTTCCTGATGGCGTCAACTTCAATTTCATAAAGCATAGAAAGCTTGCCCTACTTATAAGCCTTGTGTTGCTGCTGGGTTCGGCATTGCTCATTGCGCTCAAGGGCGTAACATTGGGGGCTGACTTTACTGGTGGCATGGTTGCCAATTTTTCTCTGGATGATGGGCATTCTACCGTAGAACAAGTGCGTGCTGCACTATCTGACGCAGGGCTCAGCGGGCTCTCAGTACAGGGTTTTGGGGATAGCGGCCAAGAATTTATGGTTGTCTTCCGTGGCACTGCTGGCCCTGGCGGCTCTGATGAACTGCAACGCATAAAAGACGCCATAAACGGCATTGGCGCCATAACATACAAGCGGCTAGACTACGTAGGCGCACAGGTTGGTGTTGCCCAGGTGACCAGGGGGGTGATAGCGGTACTGTGCTCATTAGTGGGGATGTTTTTATACCTGTGCTGCAGGTTTAAATTGCAATTCGCGGTTGGAGGAGTTCTGGCGCTAGTGCATGATGTTGCAATAACAATGGGCATGGTAAGCGCCACGGGCATTGAGTTTGGTCTTCCAGCAACGGCTGGAGTTTTGATGATTATTGGCTACTCGGTCAATGATTCTGTAGTCATATATGACAGAATTAGAGAGCTGGCGCGCGGTGAGAGCGTGCATGGCAAAGACGTGGGTGGTATAATCAATGCGGGGATAAACTCGACGCTATCCAGAACTTTACTCACATCTGGCACCACACTACTTGCCGCAGTACCTTTGATATTATTATGCGAGGGCGCGGTACACGATTTGGGTGTGATCGTATTCTTCGGTGTTATTGTGGGCACGTATTCGTCCATTTTTATATCCACTGTTCCCTTTGTGAGTGGTGCACAGAAGGTTCTAAAACGCAAAAATGAAGAGAACCCTACATAGGATCTGGGCCCTACTTAGCGCATCGCAGGACCGAAATGTAAAAAAAGTCTATAGCCGCAGGATTGTACTTCTGGCCACACTGCAGGCGTTAGCGGTGTCTGTGCTGACATTCAGAGTGTACCACCTGCAGGTACGGTGCGGGAAGAGGTATAGTATACTGTCTGATAACAATAGGATAAGAAAATTGCTCATTCCGCCCATGCGTGGCAAAATCCTTGATAGAGCGGGAATAGAGCTTGCAACATGTAGGCCGGCGTACAGGGTTTTTTGTGTTTTGCGACACGTAAAGAATATTGATGAGCTGCTTAGTACGTTGGTTCAAATTACCAAGCAGCCGATATTAGAGGGCGCGATCGAGCGTATCAGGTCCAAAAAGTTTGAAACTGTTACACTGTATGACGACATAAGCTGGAAGCAACTTTCAGATATCGAGTTCAATATATACAAGTTGCCAAACATCTATATATCGCCGTTCCATAGACGACACTACCCATTTGGTGCAAGCTGTGCTCACCTCATAGGGTATACCAGGCCATGGTCGGGTGGTAAAAGTAGCGAATTGTTACCGGAAAAGCGCGAAGGAATCACTGGGGCGGAGTACGTGTATGATGGCATTCTCAAAGGCACTCCGGGAATTGCGGAACACGAAATTGACGCTCGGAGCAGGAAAGTAAAAGAATTGCTGCTACTACGCTGCCTACCTGGGAGTGATGTAACCCTTACCGTAGATGCGTCGCTACAACAAGCTGTGTTTGAGATAATGGGGGGCGACAGAGGAGCGGTTGTGGTGTTAGATGTACTAAGCGGTGATATACTAGCACTGTGTAGCTCTCCGTCGTACGACAATAACCTCTTCGTCAATGGGTTGTCCCGCCACACTTGGGAGTCAATGAACGACTCCACCGAACTACCACTGATTAACCGTGCTATCGCTCTACAGACCGAGCCCGCCTCTACCTTTAAGATAATTGCTGCGTTGGCTGCCTTACGTAGTGGCGCTATAGACGCGGACCAGCGGTTTTTATGCTCGGGTAGCGTGCTAGTGGGGGGTAGAAAATTTCACTGCTGGAACAGAAATGGGCACGGATTGATAAGTTTGGAGCAAGCAATCACATGTTCTTGTAACTGCTATTTCTACAATGTTGGGCGCCTGGTTGACATAGATGAAATTGTCGGCGTCGCCCAAGAGTTTGGATTTGCGGAACAGTGCAATACCAATCTGCCTGGAGAAGCTGTAGGAATCTTGCCAAACCAGGTGTGGCGCGCTGAAAATCTCGATGGCTGGAGATTAGGAGACACACTTAATATCACAATCGGACATGGCTATCTACTGGCAACCCCTATGCAGCTTGCTGTATTTATAGCCAGGGTGGCAAGCGGGATGAGAGTGTTACCAAGATTACACGTGGATGCTGGGCAAGTTCCAGCTCAATTTCCTCCCATAGAGGCGGATTTTGCTCATATGGAGTGCGTGCGCCACGCTATGTTTAAGGTGGTAAACACCCCCGGGGGCACAGCGTTTAAGCATTTTTCGCGTGATGCCCCTCCCAAATCTGTAAAAGTTGCAGGGAAAACCGGTACCGTTCAGGTTTTTGGTGCGGGAGGGCGCCGCAGCAATAATGGTATATTTGTGGGATATGCGCCATACTCATCTCCAAAATATGCAATAGCCGCGTTTACTGAGTCTAGTAGTTCAAGCAATTCTGTCAAAATAGCACGGAGAGTTTTTGGCTACATGGAGGAACAAGGCCTATTTGCGCAAGAAGACGCAACGCTAGTTAACTAGGTTGTTGTGGCACCGTGTGTAGCCCAACAAGCGGTCCACCCCATGCAAGCACAACCCCGCAGGTATAACAGACAGGTTGAAATTGACACGCACGCAGCGCGTCTAATTGGCTGGCGGCAAGCACTGAAAACACTCTGCGCTAACTGCCACTCGCGCAGCGCCTATGTGTGCTTAAAGCGAGGCCGGGACCGGAATCGAACCGATATAAAAGGATTTGCAGTCCTCTGCATAAACCATTCTGCCACCCAGCCACCTAGCTGTAAATCTCCGCAATGCTACGCATCAACGACGCAGCATCTCTTTCTGTTCTTTGAAAAGAGTTCCTGCCTATTATGGAGCCGTCTCCGCCTCCGGCCCTAACGGCCTCGACTTCCTTAAGCAACTCATCATCGCTCTTCGCGCTACCACCCGAGAATACTACCATTCTCCTACCGGCGAAGCAAGCCCTCTTGACATAAGCAACTCTCTGCGCAAGCGACAGTATGTCACAATTTATGCTATCGCGCTCAATGTGGTTTGTAGGTAGTTTCACCTTGATAATATTTGCCCCTATGGACGCCGCGATGTGCGCAGCATATGACACAATGTCTATAGCGGTCTCCCCCTTCTTAGACAGGTCTCCACCACGTGGATATGACCATACTACCACTGCGAGCCCGCAAGATTTGGCTTCTCTAATCAATTCCCTGGCCTCACCCACCATAGACAAAAATGACTCTGACCCAGGGTAGATAGTGAGCCCTACAGCGACGCACCCCAAACGTAGGGCATCTTTCACTGAGGCCGTGACCGTTTGGTTCGGTGGGGACCCCTTGGGAAATAATGCAGTAGAGCTGTTGAGCTTGAGTATTAAAGGAAGCATGCCCGCATAGGCGCAGGCCCCGCACTCCAGCATCCCCAAGGGAGCCGCGTATGCGCTAAACCCGCAATTGAGGGCAAGCCTGAAGTGATAGTGCGGATCACACGCGTCAGGATTGGCTTCGAAACTCCTAACAGGGCCGTGCTCAAACCCCTGGTCTACGGGTAGTATGAGCAGCCTACCAGTGTTTGCGAGCCTTCCATGCAGCAACATCCTAGCAAGATTTGTAAGAACTCCAGGGTTCTCGCCATCATAACAACTGAGGATATGTCTGACTTGCTCGCTAAAACTCATGATGCCACCAAAACCGCACAAAGCAGCAACACCCGCCGCGATGCTAGTGCTCCCGAATTGGGTGATCCACCATTATACGATGGGGATACCCAATTTCAAACTAAATCTGGGAGTGCCTGCGCACAGATGTTCTGGATGCACCCCAACCATCTCGTGCTGTAGCCCATTACAGAATTGACGCGGCATATGTTACACAGTATGGCCACTGAATACGTGTCGGCGAACGCCCAGCTGGCTGAATATCGGGGGGCAGCGACAGCACGCTTCACATACCCTACGCGCAGGGTGACGCTGCTACGGGCCGGATACCGCTCGTGCCTACACCAACATCAGCAACGGGTTCTCGATGTAAAACTTGAATCTGTTCAAGAACTTTGTTGCCAGCACTCCATCTACTGATCTGTGATCCACAGACAGTGTAACAGTCATAACGTCTGCGGGTACAACGCACCCATCCACGACAACCGCACGCTTTTCTGACTGCCCCACAGCCATAATGCAAGATTGAGGAGGGTTTATGATTGCGTAGAATTCGCGCACCCCGAACATTCCCAAGTTAGACACGGTGAACCCACCTCCCTGAAATTCGTGAGGCTGCAATTTCCTCTCTTTGGCTCTGGTGACCAGACTTTTTGTGATGTCAGATATTTCTGACAGTGACTTTGCATCGACATTTTCGACAACCGGAGTTATCAACCCCCCGTCTATTGAGACTGCAAACGATATATTTATGTCTCTGTGGTACCTTATCCGGTCACCCTCCCACGAGGAATTGATCTCAGGGAATTCCCGCATTGCCAGCGCCACCGCTTTGAGCACAAAATCGTTCACTGTAATTTTGGTGCCCCTATCAGCGCAGCTGTCGTTTATCTCAACCCTAAGTTTCAAAAGTTCCCCAACCATGCAGTCTACCGCAAGGTAAAAATGCGGTACCGTCAATTTTGATTCCAACAACCGGTCAGCTATCACCCTGCGCATGCTGCTGACCTCTACGACATCACCTCCCGCTGCCCCTGTTGTGCTGGGAAAGCCACCACCTGCTGCTGCATCTAAAACATCAGCCTTAACCACCCTGCCGTACGGGCCGGTACCCGCGACCTTAGTAATGTCTACTGAAAGTCTGGAAGCGAGCTTTTTGGCAAGTGGTGTTGCCTTAATTTTGCGCTCTTCGGCAAAATCGGGTATCGGATATGCCACCCCTCTTTCCGGCCGTTGACGCTCAGGCTGGGGTTGCGACGGTTTTTCTGTGTTGGTGGCTACGCTAGGGCTAGCCGGTGCCGCTACAGCGGCGGTGCCCTGCGAATCTGCTGCTGAGCCCTTCGCATCCGCGTCGTGTGCAACATTGCACAGAGCCTCAACGGACGCTACGTCTTCATCTCCCACCCGCACTACGGCTATTACCTGATTTACCGGCACATCCCTCGTGCCTTCCTGCGTGAGAATCTTGTACAGAACTCCTGGCTCGTCCACATACTCGAACTCCATCACAGCCTTGTCTGTTTCTATGTCTGCGATGACATCGCCAGGCTTGACGGAATCCCCCTCCTTCTTGTGCCACCTAGCTACAATGCCGCTCTTCATAGTTGGAGAGAGCGCTGGCATTAATACTCTAACTGGCATACGATAACCCGGACAGAAATCCTAGAAGCAGGACTATCGTTTACAGTATCGAAATGCCAGTGTCAATCCAATTGGTCACTGAGAGTGGGTGACACCCGAGCATGTGTAAAGTATTAAATACGCTTTGATGGGGAGATGCTGCCCTTGCACGCAGTGACGCAACCAAGCCTCTCTGTGCGTTTAGTTTTGCGCGCTGGCCACGTCCGGCTTGCTGTTCCTGCGGCAACGGTTGAGGGCCGCCACTATACATGTTCGCCAATGCTCGGAGGGGCGCCCAACAGGCAACCCAACGTGCGGAACCTTATGGCAAGACGCAAAAGGAAGTGCTGTCCTCGGGGCCCCTGTCTCTTAGACGAGGCCCCAGGAAAACCCGCAGAGCACGTAGTAAGAGGATTGTGTGTCTGGCTTATGTCGGCCACTCTGCTGGAGAGTGTTGCAGTGCAATAGCCCTGCGGGTATCTCAACTAATCTGCGCGCATGGCGGCATCCGGCGCTGTTATTCCGTGCTGTGTGCACGCAACTACCGCGTACCGACCGGCTGTTTGCCCCACCCTGTGCGGACGCCTGAGCGAGACAATACACGTAATACGTAACAACCGGCTGCCGGTTCCTAGTATTCTGTTGCAGCGTTCATAATTCTGCGCATGTGCGGCAGCATGATCTGCATGAAAGTCTTGATCAAATCTTCGTGAGATCCTGCAGGACGACCACCGTTCTGAGCTGCGGATGCCACTATGGGCACTAGCACCTTGGTTAGTTCTGGTACAGCAGAGGAGATTTCCTTTTTCATTGTCTGCCGCATCCGATCACTCATTTGGCTGCCATACTCCTGCTCCATGCACCTTATAACGTGATCGATCTCTTCGTTTGATAGAGCGAAGTCTTTTTGGTTCACCTGGTTCTTCTTGGCTTCGTTAGAGCCTGTGCCCTGGTTGCGCGCGTGCTGCGATTGGCTCCTTTGAGCGGTGACAGCGGTGCGACTATGGTTCTGGGGCCCTGCACTCATACTAAACTACCCTAACATTGTCTATCGGCAAGAATGATATGCAAAATTTATTAAAAAATTTATAACTTCTGCACAAAACGCGCGCCCAGTGCACCCACGCAAATTAGTCTCTCAGGTTTAATATGATCTGAGTGCATGTTTGCGCGGTACGCAGGCGTACTTACTATGACTCAAAAGCACCCTACACACCATATAAAATTTTCGCGGTAGCCGAGGTGCCAACTGCAACTTTCCGAAGGCACCAATACCATCAGCGCAGTGTTGGTGCGCTAGGCTTGATGACTGCTTTGAGCAGCATTTATGGTTGTGGGTGCGGCATTACGGGGCTTGCATCCTTCGGAGTGGACGCGCCTAAGGCGTAATTGGAGCCTTCACCCGACTTGTAAACGCCTAATAAAACTTTACACCGCGGTGTTCGGCAAGTATACATGGACCGCGAGTTTCCGGTGCTATAACAACACGCAATCAGGGGCGTTGGATGTCTACCGTTGCCATAGTCGACTTTGGTTCCCAAGTAACCCAGCTTATAGCCAGAAGGGTTAGGGAGCTGGGTGTGTACAGTGAAGTATTTCCTCCCAGTACAGATTTTCAGGCTATGGCCAGCCGCGGAATCAAAATTGATGCCTTTATTCTCTCCGGAGGCCCAAATTCGGTTCAGCAGTTGCATGGCGTTCCCAATGCAGTGTCAGACGTGCTGAATCTCAATCTCCAAAAAGGCGTACCTGTGCTGGGTATATGCTACGGTTTTCAAATGCTGGCCCACTATTTTGGGGCTGACGTGGCACAGAGTGTAGCCAGGGAATTTGGCAGAGCTTGGTTAGACGTCATTGAGCCCTCGTCTATCACTGAAGGGGTGTGGTCATTGGGCAGCAAGGTAGACGTGTGGATGAGCCACTCTGATAGCATAGTTGGTGAGGTGCCGCAGGGTTTTAGGGTGGTGGCGCGCAGCGCGGATACCGGGGCTGTAGCGTTTATGTGTAATGATGAGCGCAAAATTTATGGTGTGCAGTTTCACCCAGAGGTGGCTCACACCCCGGGTGGGCGTGAAATGCTAGACAACTTCTTAAAGATTGCAGGCTGCACCAGAGACTGGACTATGGGGTCATTCCTTCATACCCAAATTGGCGCCATAAAGTCTGCTACTGACGGTGGACGCGTGGTGGCAGCGATCAGTGGCGGAGTTGATTCCAGCGTGGCATCAGTGTTGGTTCACAAGGCAATAGGGGAAAGGCTGGTTTGCGTATTTGTTGATACTGGCCTGCTGCGCAAAGGCGAGGCTAGCGTGGTGCGAGACCTTTTCGTGGGCAAGCTCAACATGCATGTTAACGTTCTGGACAAAAGCGCCCTATTCATGCAACGTCTCGCTGGTGTGCAAGATCCAGAGGTAAAGCGTAAGATCATCGGCGAGACATTCATTGAGGTGTTCGAGCAAGAAGCTAAGAGCCTAGGCGATATCAAATTCCTAATGCAGGGGACTATATACCCAGACGTTATAGAGTCTGGCGTAGGAGAATCTGGAACAAAAATTAAATCACATCACAATGTCGGTGGGCTTCCTGAAATCATGAACTTGTCGCTCGTGGAGCCGCTTCGGCACCTGTTTAAAGATGAAGTACGGTTACTGGGCAAAGAGCTTGGCTTGCCATCTGCGATACTCGATAGGCACCCGTTTCCGGGTCCGGGGTTAGCGGTTAGGATTATGGGAGAGGTTACAGCAGAGCGGGTTGAGTTGCTGCGAGAAATAGACAACATCTACATAGATATGATGCGTGATAGTGGGTTGTATGACCACATATGGCAAGCGTTTGCGGTTTTGGTGCCCGTGCGTACCGTTGGTGTGATGGGTGATGGCAGAACCTACGGGTATGTGTGTGCACTCAGGGCAGTCACCTCGAGTGATGGCATGACTGCAGACTGCTTTCCCTTCGGTGAAACCGATGAAAGGAAGTTGGAGTTTCTTGCGTTTTTACAAAAAGTTAGTAGGGCTATTGTAAGCAATCTGCAGGGGGTGAATAGGGTTGTGTACGATATGACCTCAAAGCCCCCAGCAACGATTGAGTGGGAGTAATGTCTGGTGAGTTTGTTGTCCGGGGTGGGGAGTGGTATGGTAGAAAAAGCGATTTTAGAGTGCGGAGATTGCAAAATAAGCTTGCCCGTTATGCATGGCAGCGATGGTACACTAGCTGTTGACACGACTAGCCTCTACAAAGATTCCAAAATCCTTACTTATGATCCTGGATTCATGTCCACTGCTGCGTGTAAATCCGAAATAACGTTCATAGACGGCGATGAAGGCATTCTGCGTTACAGGGGGTATGATATAGCTGACCTTACCATGGCAGACGGCGGATTTTGTAGCATTGCCTACCTACTGTTGTATGGGACTATGCCGCAAGGGCGCGAGCTCGCTGACTTTGTCGCTACTGTAAGCAGGGAGTGCAATGTACGCACACAAGTTTTAGACGTAATTCGAGCATTGCCACGTGATGCCCACCCAATGGCCATATTAATTGCAAGCTTTGCAGCTCTTGCTGCCCACTATCACGGTGCCAATTCTTTAGATCCACTGCGCAGCGCGATTGTGGCTATATCGCAAGTGCCGGGCATTGTTGCAAGCATTTACAGGCACACTTCTGGCGCGCCGCTTATAGAGGCAGATCCGAGCCTAGGGTACGTACAAAACTTCGTGCACATGATGTTTGGTGACTTGCATGAGACGCGCAAAAGCATTATCTGCAAGGCGCTGGAGGCGATCTTCATAATGCATGCAGACCACGAACAGAATGCTTCTACTGCTACGGTAAGGGCAACCGGCTCTGCCGGGGCTAACCTGTTTGCGTGCCTGAGCGCAGGCGCAGCAACCTTGTGGGGCCCAGCTCATGGTGGTGCGAACGAAGCAGTTGTAAAAATGCTTGAGGAAATTGGTCGCCCTGAGCGAGTTGGTGAGTTCATTGAGAAGGTAAAAGAGAAAGAAAGCGGAGTGAGGCTCATGGGTTTTGGCCACAGGGTCTACAAGAACTACGATCCAAGAGCCCGCATCATCCGGGATATATGCAAAGAAACGCTGAGTGGATTGGGCGCGGATGACCCACTACTTGATGTGGCGACTGCGCTGGAAAAAGCGGCTCTGGAAGACGAATATTTTGTCAAACGCTCACTGTACCCCAATGTTGACTTTTACTCCGGTATTGTACTAAAGGCAGCCGGGGTGCCAGTGAACATGTTTACCGCGTTTTTTGCTCTGGCGAGGACTACCGGATGGTCTGCCCAATGGTATGAAATGTTGGATAAACAGCACGAGGGTAGCAAGATATGCCGCCCACGCCAACTTTATACCGGCAAGATGAACGCAGAGTAGCGCGCGAAGTTTATTGAGCGATGTGCAAGCAATGTTTGGCACGTGACGTAGGTACGGAAATGCGCTGGCGGCCATTTTTTGTTAGACATTGCCGTCACGGCATTTCAGGTCTGAACCAAGGCCGATTACACATGTAGTGGCCATATGCGCCGGTTCTGTGGTTACCTGCTTGTGGTTGTTGCGGCGTGCGACTTAACCGCGAGTGGTGTGGCCGATATTCTACATACAACGTGCTAGGCGTGCAGTGAGCACGTTCTGCGTTCTGTGGCGGTTTTAGGGCTTTTAAGTAATAAAATTGGGTAGTTGACGGGCACAAAGGCGGGTATAATCCTAGCTAGTTCTTTGGTTTTTAAGGTTCTGTTTTGACATGCGTCAAGATGCTTGAGGACGTGCTCGAGCGTCGTGCAGCGGCAGTTGAAGACTGGTTTGCTGACTGGTTTTCCAGATACCCTGCGGTTCTGAGCACCTCTGTAGACGTCCGCAGCTCAGGATACAAAATAGCTCCGGTTGACGTTAACTTCTTCCCGGCAGGGTACAACAACTTTGGTGTGGATGCAAGACAGAGAGCGGAGTCTGCCTTTTTGGAGCACCTATCTCAGTATCTTGGATCTAAAGTGCTGATTGTGGTTGAAAGCCATACCAGGAATAAGAAGTACGTTGATAGCGTTATGGCACTTAAAGACATATTGGGTGCATCAGGATTTCAGCTTGAGGTGGGTGCCTGCGGCATTACCGAAGACATGAGCGCGGTATCATCCACGGGTGCCACGCTGGACGTCAAGGCTCTGGTGAATTGTGGGGGGGAGGTGAGTACAACCTCTGGATTTGTGCCGGACCTCATCATACTAAACAACGATCTTACCAGCGGTATTCCGGGCGTGCTTGATGGCATCTTAACGCAGCGCATGATACCTCCGCTGCATTTGGGGTGGTTTAACAGGCGTAAGTCTAGATACTTTGGCATATACAGCGAAGTGGCGGAAAAGTTCTGCACGGAATTTGGAATAGATAAATGGGGGGTCTGCACACTTTTTGCGCACTGTCAGGATGTGGATTTTGTTAGCAGGAAGGGTATCGATGATGTTGCCAGTGGCGTTGAAGATTTGATATCCAAAATTGGAGAAAAATTTCGCTTCTACGGGTTGGATTGCACTCCGCATGTTTTTATCAAGGCTGACAATGGAACCTATGGCATGGGTGTAATAGAGGTATACAGCGGGGAAGATGTGCTCAACATGAACAAAAAAAATCGCAACAAAATGCGCATGATTAAGGAAAACAACCCGGTAGAGAGCGTAGTGTTGCAAGAAGGTGTTCCAACCAGTGAGGTATTTGGCACCCACGCAGCAGAGCCGTTGTTATATTGTGTGGGGGCAGAACCCGTGTGTTATCTGTGCAGATATAACTCTACCAGGAGCAGGTTTGAAAGCCTAAACGCCCCCGGATGCGGGTTTGCTGATGTAGGCTCTGGCATCGCGGAGGAGAAAAAGCGCATTTGGCGGACAGTTGGCAAACTTGCGATTCTAGCTGCAGCTATAGAGGCGGAAGAGATAGGAGGTGCCTACGTAAATGGCAGAGACCAGTTGTCATAGGCTATGGTGCGCGTATTGATGCAATTGCTTGCCCTCAGCACGTTTCACAAACGCGGCCAGCGAGCACATTAGGTATTTAAAAACCACTTCCTGAGTTGCGTCAGAAAGCTTACATTGCATTTCTGCTTCTAACAGCCTACGCAATATTACCTGTAATGTCCTATACGAGACCGACGCAGCATTCCTCTTGAGTTTAGGGATGAGTCTAAAAAATACTGGAGGCTGCAATGCCTTCAGGGCGTTATCAATACTTACTTGATTCTGGGCTGCCCTCAGCAAATATTCAAGTTGCATGAAATACTTCAGGCTGGACCTTATAGCCAGTATTGGAGATATTCTATGCTGCATTAGAGTATCCGCACATTTCAAAACATCTTCCAAATTACCGTCTGCTATTGCCACGCAAATGTCATCCAGCGCGGGGTCTACGTCGGTAGACAGGCTTTTTTGTACGTCTTCTGTTGACAGAGATTTTTTTTCACCCAGATATAGCAATAACTTTTCCAGCTCAGGTTGTATACCGGCGGCACTGTGTTTTAGCGTGGTGCAGAGCAGTTTGAACGTGCTATGCTCGTAGGATATCTCATGCTTTGCGAGAAAATCAGCCACTATAAAGCCCACGTCCTCCTCTTTATAGCAACCCACGGCAGCGAATATTTTGTGGTTGTTATAATAACTCTTGAGTGTAGAAGCTCCCGAGAGCTCACGGGCTTGTATTATCACGTAACAATGCTGCGTATCAATGCCTGCCATGATGGTTTTTAGGTCTGCGGATAGCATGTCTTTTGCATCAGTGAGGAGGACTAGAGGCTTTTGCCCGAACATTGGAACGGTCATTAAACTAACCAGCAACTGCTCCGGGTCCCGATTGGCCCTGAGAAATTCCATTTTGTGGATGACAAATTCACCATTGCGATTAATGCGATCCAGGATTTTCTGCGTATACATACTCATCCTGCTGTAATCACTTCCGTGAAGCAGCACGCTCCCGTAGCTTTCTGGACTATTGAAAAAATCTCTCAACTTTGATGGAGTAATCTTCACTGTTATACCGCTTGCGGAATGCGACTGGGCACCCCATTGCCCAGCATTTCTAGTGTACGCGGTATCGCATGGATGTCTAGTTGCTGCATGCATTGATAAAGCCGCAGCGCACCGACAACAACACGTGCAGCCGGGTGGTATTTTGCATGCACAGACATCTTTCAGTTGTTAATTTAATTTTTCCGTGCTGCAATTCCCAGCGCAACTGCGGAATACCACGCCGGAGAAATTGTAACTGCCCTAGAAGCGTGCTATACGTGCTGTAGATGTGGCCTACATGTGAGCGGCGGTGTTATGGGCTTGGAATGGCTGTTAGCCAGAAGGTATATACAATCTAACGGGGGGCGGTTCCTATTTTCTACGGCAACTGTCCTTTCCATTTTGGGCATTTGCATAGGAGTTGCAACGCTAATATCAGTCACATCAGTGATGAATGGCTTTTCTGCGAAGCTGCTATCCAGCATTTTGGGCATGAACGGCCATATTACCATCCATTGCAATCGCCCAGATTATCCAAATGTCATTGCCGAGATTCACCATGTGCCGGACGTGGTTTCTGCCGCACCGGTTATTGAAGGGCAAGCCCTGCTAAAATACGAGAACAACATTATGGGCGCGGTAGTGCGCGGTATGCACATGTGTGATATACACCGCAAGTTGCATGGATATGTTGTAAGGGGTGATGTAGACATGCTTGAGGAAGGAATAGTTTTAGGTTTTAGGCTTGCAGAGAGCATTGGCGCTGATTATGGTGATGAAATCACTATCATTTCCCCGGAAACTTCCCCGACAATTTTTGGCGCTGTGCCACGTACGAAGACATACAAGGTGACCGGCATTTTTGATGTAGGCGTGTACGAATATGACAGCGCTTTTGCGTACATTCCATTGCGGGATTCCCAATTGCTTTTTGGATATGCAAATAAGATAAAGTACATAGAGGTATTTCTTGAGGATGTGACAAAATCTTCCGAGGCCCTCGTTGAAATTGCAAGGAGAACTAGCCTAAAAGTGGAAGATTGGAAAGTGCAACAGGGGCAATACTTCCGCGCCCTTGAATTGGAGCGTGACGCCATGTTTTTTATCCTGGCCCTTATCGTCATTGTTGCGGCCTTTAACATAATTTCAGGGATATCTGTGCTTGTGCGGGACAAAAGAGGTGCCATTGCTATAATGCGCACAATGGGCGTGAGCAGATACGCAGTTATGCGCATCTTCTGCATGTGTGGGGCTTTCATAGGGATATTGGGAACCAGTTTCGGATGTATTTTAGGCGTTGCTTTTTCCGCAAACATTGAGAACATAAACAACTTTTTCAGTTCCTTTGGGCACGGAACACTTTTTGAATCAATAGCGTACTGCCTGGAGGGGATATCACCAGAGATGATGTTTGGAGATATCGCAAGGGTCGTTATGCTATCTCTCAGCGCTTCACTATTGGCTGCTGTGCCTCCAGCGATTGTGGCTGCGCGCCAAAACCCGGTTGATATTCTTAGATATGAGTAAGTAAATGAAGGCAGAAAATTGTGGATGGATAGGAATTTTTTGTATTCTGTCTCTGTGTATGGGGGGAATTACATATTTCGTTCTAGAGTGTAGAGAAATGCTGTTAAATTTCTCGGTTAACATTGAGAAACTTGTAAGTGACCATGCGCACACAAACGCAGCATTGTCTGGCTTGTCATCAGAGGTGCAGCAGCTAAAAAGCTTGGCCTCTCGCAAGAATACCATTGTGGTAAACAAAGATGGGTGCGTACGTACGGAGTGTTTGGCCAGGCTTTTGCTCATGGTGGCGGACCTGCGCAGAGCCTTTGCCTTGGGTGCAATGTCTCATGATGCGGTCTACGCGGTAAAGCCCATGCTTGCGGAATTGCGTGACCAGCAGATTGATGACAACTTCAAAGTTGTTGAGGGGTTCAATCCAAGGAGGGGGTATAGAGACCTGGTTGAGGACTTATCTGATCTTCGCAAGAGGTTACGTGCGACTGTGGTTGGCCCAATTGGCAAACACCTGTCAAAATGGATATCAATAGAAAATCGCAATGAAGCCCTGTGGCGGGAATTTGAGCGCCTAGAGCGCCTGGCACGCCAGGGCGCCTGGGAGGATTGTTTAAATGTGGCCAACGATGCTGCTTTAAGCCCCGTGCCCGGCATAAAATCTTGGGTACAAGATCTAGAATCCATACTAGAGATCGAGAGGAGCTTGTCCACGATATATGACCGGCTGATAGAGCGTGTTAACAGTAATCCAGAGGGAATATGATCACCTATTTGTTGATTTGCATAGTAGCGTCCCTGGCGGCTGGATTGGCTATACAGAATTACGAAGAGCTCGTGCTCAAAATAGAAATTGCTGGATACGTCATAGAGGCGAACACCGTGTTTATAGTTTTTATGGCGTGTGCTCTAGCGCTTCTGCTCGCTGCTTTACTACGATTATGCCTAGCCTGCGCGCTGCTTGTGTATAAAATCAAATGTAAGTCTGTCGCCAGGCAGTACGAATCTTTGGGCAGGGGATATGCCCTACTGAGCCTTGGCGGAGCCATGAACCACGAGCAAATTGTGAATACAGTGGAGAAGCTTCGTGCGCTTGATCGCTATTCTCTTGCGATGTTGGAAACATGTGCATGGTTTAGGCTCGGACAGTATGAAATGGCAGAAAAACCGCTGCTTCTGCTCAAGGGTAGCAGCTTGCCTGATGCGAGACTGGGGTTGTGGTTGGTGGAGTCGCTAAATGGCGAACGAAGCAAAGACTGCAAGTTGAGGGTGTTGCGAAGGTTGTGTGATGTGTTCCACCGAGCACCTTGGGCTGCAATGTTTAGGTTGGAAATTGCCCGCATAGAGGGAGACTGGGATACAGTGCTGGTGGAGGTAAAGCTGGCAGCTAAGCGAGGTATTGTTCTTCCCTACAAACACGAGAGAATGGCAGATATAGCTTGCCTAATGCTTGCTAGGTCATGCTATCAGCGGGGTGACTATAAAGAAGGCCTCAAGTTGGTAGGGCGGGCAACAGACATGCATGCAGCCATTTTGAAAGCCAAGACCCACGAAAAATTGGGCAACCCGCAAAAGGCTAGGGATGCATTGGAAGCCTGCTATAAAACCACGCCACACCCAGAAATAGTGACGGCGTACTTGGCAGTGTCACAAGATTATGACACGGCAACGGAGCGGCTCAGTAGCTTAAATCCCGATCACTACGTTAGTATGATATTGTCCGTCAAGCGATATATGAACGCTAAGCAGTACAACGCAGCCGAGCAGCATGCTAAGCGTGCCATTGCTAGGTACAAGTATGTTGAGCTTTACTGTCTCATGGCAGACGTCATGGCGCGCATAGGAAATATTGACGAAGTTGTATACTGGATCACAAAAATGCAAAAAGACTCCGTACCCAATATGCAATGGCGGTGCACAAAATGTTGTTCTGTATTGCCCGAGTGGAGCCATGAATGCTCGGCCTGCAACGCATTCAATTCTGTGCAATGGTTGGGATAAACGGTGGTTGCTGGGGCGCTGCTAGTATTTACCATCACCTGGTGGGTTGCTATTTTCATTGCGCTGCCTATAAACATTGAGGTAGACGCGCAACCCCAGACGGGTTTTGCCAGTAGCGCTCCCAAACGTGCTCACTTGGGCGTGAAAGTTTTGATAGTAACCATAATTTCCGCAATATTCTCTGGCCTATACTGCTACTTGAAATACGCTGGGTATCTTGCAGACCTTAGCTTTTTGTATGATCTTGTGCCATAAATGTCCAGCACAGTACTTTGCCATTCTGTTGGTTGCAGCAAATACTCCTACCCCGATAAATTAGACGCGCTTGCCAGTGCTGCTGGTCGGCTTCCTCGCGCTGGTAGCGGCCACTTGCTGTTTGAAGATGCTATAAGTGTGGGTAGCGTGTTGTCATGAGTGGGGTTACATATAGCGGTGCAGAACTCAAAGCAAAGACGCGGTACGGCTTGCGCGAGCAAGCGCTTATGTTGACGAGCAAACAGGCGTACCAATCGCGAACTATGCGGCACCATTGCCGCGCTCAACAGTTTATGGCTCATGCGCAAGGCAGCTACACTGCCAAAAGGTGGAAATGTGCAGCGTTCAATAGCGGAATGCAAAAAATGCGCAAAAGACCCCTCAATCTGTGGGGCATATTTCCCTGCACTATGCTGCAGCGGGCCTATTTTTAGTATATTTCATAACGCTGGAATGCTAAAACGCACATGTAACTGAAAGCATGGACAGCAGTATTCTGGCGTGGGTGTATTGCAGGGAAACCACTTGACTGGGCGTGCGGTGTAGGCAATAATACGGCGGGTGTTCTATGTTCTTTGTTTTTGGATGTTGTGAGGAAACACGGGAATGGGCGCGTTGCGTACTGTTATGCACGTGCTTTGTTAGACATAGTTGTGGATAGCGCGGACAGCATCTGCGAGGAGATCAAGCTAGTGCGTGCTGCACTCACTGCAGATGGCGAGGTCCGTGCGTTTTTCGCGAATCCCGTAACTCCGAAAGAGAACAAAATTGCGGTGTTGCAAGCTTTGGGCAAGAGCTGTAAGTTAAGTCGCACCCTGGTGGGTTTTGTGTGTGTGGTTGTCAAAGACGGCAAGTTTGGCCTGCTGTCTGACATGTTTGAGGAGTTTTTTGTTCTGCTCATGCACGCACGTGGCCAGTTTGCGCTAGAAATAACCACAGCATCTCCGGTGTCTGCGGCCGAGGAGAAGAGGATATTGAGCATTGTGAAGTCAGAGTATGGCGAGCCGGCAACTGTGACTAAGCGTGTTGATCCTGCAATACTTGGTGGGTTTATCGCGAAGGCGGACTCTCTAGTGATTGATGCCTCGTTTGCTGGACATTTGCGGGAGCTAGAAAGGGTGAGTAGGAGCGTTGTTTGCGGTGTCTAGTTTTGTGGTATGGTGAAACATGAGCATTGTGTCCTCGGGTGATATACTCAAAATCCTAAAGGAGAGGATTGAGGGTTTTGACAGCCCAGTTAAGACCAGTAGTGTTGGGGATGTTGTCGCTATAAAAGACGGCATAGCCCTGGTGTATGGCCTGAGTGGGGTAAAATTTGGTGAGACTGTGGCTTTCTCGTCCGGAGTGCGCGGCGTAGTCGCTGGGCTAGAGCGTGATACGTGCAGCGTTGTGGTTTTCGGGGAAGATAGAGAAATCCGCGAAGGGGACTCTGTGCAGTGTACGGGTGAACTTATGACCGTGCCCGCAGGGCTGTCTGTGCTTGGTAGAGTGGTAAATCCGCTTGGGTCTCCAGTGGATGGGGGCAATGCCATTGTGGCTGATTCTAGGCTTCCAGTGGAGGCGAAGGCGCCCGGCATAATGGCAAGGCAACCTGTATGTGAGCCTTTGCAGACTGGGATAAAAACCGTAGACATGCTCATTCCCATTGGTCGGGGTCAGCGTGAGCTTGTTATCGGTGATAGGAAAACTGGCAAAACTGCGATTGCGCTTGATACCATCATCAACCAGAAGAAAACAAACGACACGGCTGATGCGAAAAACAGGATGTACTGCATTTATGTTGCCATTGGCCAGAAGAATTCCTCCATTGCCAGGGTGGTGCACAAACTGAAGGAAACAGGGGCCATGGACTATACAATAGTGGTGGCTGCTGGTGCGTCTGATCCGGTATCAATACAATATCTTGCTCCGTATGCGGCGTGTGCCATGGGGGAATTTTTCCGGGACAATGGCATGCACTGCCTGATCGTGTATGATGATCTATCTAAACACGCCGTTGCGTACAGGCAGATGTCCCTGCTGTTGCGGCGCCCTCCGGGTAGGGAAGCGTATCCTGGTGATGTGTTTTACATACACTCCCGGCTTTTGGAAAGAGCGGCAAAGTTGTCTGATGATCTGGGTGGCGGCTCATTGACTGCATTGCCCATCATCGAAACACAGGCTGGGGACGTGTCTGCCTACATACCTACCAATGTGATTTCCATAACCGATGGGCAGATCTTTCTAGAGTCCGAACTGTTTCACAAAGGGTTCAGGCCCGCGATTAATGTCGGTTTATCCGTTTCCCGCGTCGGTTCCGCAGCCCAAGTTAAGTCTGTGAAGAAAGTTGCTGGCTCTATGAAGCTCACTCTGGCACAGTACAGGGAGTTGGAAGATTTTGCCAGGTTTGGCTCCGATCTTGACCCAAGTTCTCAAGCTATGCTAGAAAAGGGGCGCAGGTTTATGGAGCTACTCAAACAGGGGCAGTACTCACCCCTTTCCGTGGAAGAGCAGGTTGCAGTTGTTCTTGCCGGCGCTGATGACTGCGTAAATGGCATTCCAGTTAGTGAGATTAGTAAGTTCGAAAGGGGCCTTCTGGAGCGTCTTCGTGCTGAGCATGGGGGTCTTATGTCTTCCTTGTCAGCTGATATTGCTGATGATATAAAAGGTAAGCTTTTGGAGGTTATCAGGGGTTTCGCTGCTAGTTTTTGACTGTGGAGGATGGGTGCTGTATGAGTGATTACGTGACTACCAGGTTTCCGATCACGAGGCGGGGATTCCAAAAGTTAGAGGCGGAATTGGAGGCTCTCAAGAGTGAAAGGCCTAAGATTATTAAGTCTATATCAGACGCTAGAGAGCTGGGTGACCTTTCTGAGAATGCTGAATATCATGCGGCGCGTGAGAGACAGGGGCTCGTTGAGAGCAAAATAATGGAGCTTGAGTCTAAGCGTTCTAGGGCTGAAGTGATAGATGTATCTGAGCTTTCTGGGGATACTGTCATGTTTGGTGCTACAGTGACGGTATCAGTGTATGACGAACAGACTGACTCCACAGGTGTGATGCAGTACCAGATTGTTGGTGAGTATGAAGCGGATGTATCGAAGAATATGATTTCCATAAAATCCCCGCTGGTGCTCTCTCTTTTGGGCAGAAGAGAGGGGGATAGTGTTGAGGTAAAAACGCCTAGGGGCGACTATAAGATCTACCAAATTATGAAGATTGAATTTGTGTGAAGTGGAGCGTCGGTTTGTATGAATGTTGAACCACTGGCTTCGGGGGTTTTCGCTCCTATAGATGAGGTTATCGAGGCCGCCTCCCAAGGCAAGGCTTTTGTGCTTTTGGATGATGCGGAGAGAGAAAATGAGGGTGATCTTGTAGTGCTTGCTGATAAAGTCAGCGTTGCTACAATAAACATGATGATAAGATATGGCAGTGGCATTATATGCCTTGCAATTTCTGAGCAGCATGCGAACAGGCTTGGCTTGGCGCTGATGCCCAGACGTAATGCAAAGGACGGGTGCACAGCCTTTACCACATCTATAGATGCTAGGTATGGTATAACCACAGGGGTGTCTGCGTATGATCGTGCTACGACCATACTAGCCGCAGTTGCTGAGCATAGCACTGCTGATGATATTGTCACTCCTGGGCATGTGTTTCCCATAATAGCCGATAGCGGTGGGGTTACCAAGCGGGCGGGCCACACCGAGGCAAGCGTGGAAATAGCCAAACTTGCTGGTGCGACAAGCGCTGCGGTTATCTGTGAACTTATGAACCCTGATGGCACCATGTCCAGGCTGCCCGAGATCATTGCGTTCGCTCAGGCGCATGATGTTGGCGTTACCACAATAAAGGGGCTTGTGGAATACCTAAGCAATTCCTAGTAATGGAAATAGTTGCGGAAAATCGCAAGGCGAGGTTTGACTATTTCGTCCTACAGGAGTATGACGCTGGGATGGTGCTAGTTGGGAGCGAGGTGAAATCCCTGCGCCAGCGCAAAGTAAACATGGGTGACGCCTACGTCTTGGAAAAAGACATGGAGCTGTGGATACACAATCTACACATCTCCGAGTACAACAGGTCAGACCGCAAAAATCATAAGCCGTTGCGTGTGAGGAAGCTGCTACTACGCAAGCGTGAGATCCACAAAATTGCTGGCAACATAAAAGTGTCGGGTCTGGCTGTGGTGCCGCTGATGATCTTTTTCAATAACAAGGGGATTGCAAAAATCAAAATTGCAATAGTGAAGGGGAAAAAGCTATACGATAAGCGCGAGGCTATAAAAACCAGGGACTGGCAGCGCGAGAAGAGTAGAATATCCCGCAGGGAAGTCTAGAATACGCCGTGGTTGGGTGATTGCGCGCTCGGACAACAATGGGGCCGCGTATGGCTGTAGATGCCTGCTTTGAGTAACGAGTCTGGTTACTCGCGCTTAGTTGATCCGCTACTGGTAGATGTTTCAATCGGTCAATTCCCAGCGGCTGCATTGCAGGGCAATAGTCCAAAAAGGAACGCACATAGATTGCAACTTCGGGCCGGTCGAGAGGGCCTATTTGTTGTGGGGTGTAGTTTTTGGCTGCTCACGGTGGGATTTTATAGCAGCGTCGTGGCACACTGGCAGGGCCATAGTCCGAAAAGGAACGCACATAGATTGCAACTTCGGGCCCAATGTTATAGCAGCTTCGAAGTGCAGGGCACACTTCAGCTTATGGACTCGGTTAGACCCATGGTGTGTGGGATACGCGGTTAACTGCTGCCTGTGGGTGCCAATGTTACGGCAGAAGTGCAGGGCCATAGTCCGAAAGGAGCGCGCATAGATTGCACATCAGTGTGGGGCACACTTCGGGCCCAATGTTATAGCAACTTCGAGGTGCAGGGCACACTTCGGGCCGGTCGAGAGGGCCTATTTGTTGTGGGGTGTAGTTTTTGGCTGCTCACGGTGGGATTTTATAGCAGCGTTGTGGCACACTGGCAGGGCCATAGTCCGAAAAGGAACGCACATAGATTGCAACTTCGGGCCCAATGTTATAGCAGCTTCGAAGTGCAGGGCACACTTCAGCTTATGGACTCGGTTAGACCCATGGTGTGTGGGATACGCGGTTAACTGCTGCCTGTGGGTGCCAATGTTACGGCAGAAGTGCAGGGCCATAGTCCGAAAGGAGCGCGCATAGATTGCACATCAGTGTGGGGCACACTTCGGGCCCAATGTTATAGCAACTTCGAGGTGCAGGGCACACTTCGGGCCGGTCGAGAGGGCCTATTTGTTGTGGGGTGTAGTTTTTGGCTGCTCACGGTGGGATTTTATAGCAGCGTCGTGGCACACTAGCCACCTAGTTGTTGTCTGCAGTAACCAATTACGGCAACTTCAATGCGAGACACACCATCCGGCTATAGTGCTGGGATACGCGCCTAGTTGTTACCAATACTATAGCAACTTTAATGCGAGGCACACCAGCCGGCTATAGTCCGCAAAAGGGGCGCACATAGATTGCACACTTCGGGCTTATGGACTCGGTTAGACCCATGGCGTGTGCATATGCGCTTAGTTGCTGCTCACGGTGGGTGCCAATGTTACGGCGACTGCAAGCTCTGCACTGTCTGGTGCGGTGAGTTTGATCTGCTCTGCGCAGCACATATGTTTCAAATCCTCGAGCATAGATTCCGGAAAGTCAGTTGCAAGTCCGCCTATGGTTATGAGCTCGACTGGGTATTTGACGGAAACCTGCGCGTGGGTTTTCGCTTTGCGCACTTCCTCCACTATTTTTATTAATGCATCACCGTGCTGCTCAAGTGAGGCATTGTAGGGAATTTCGTCAGCGTTCGGCCACTCTTGGGCGTGTATACATCCGGAGAAAAGTGTACCATATACTGCCTCAGTGACATACGGTAGAAACGGTGCAAACAGCAGTAGTAGGGTTTTTAGGGTATGATGTAAAGTGCTGACAGCGGAGGCATGCCCGTGTGCCGACCCGTGATTGTACGCCCTATGCTTTACCAGCTCCAGATAGTTGTCGCAAAAATCCTTCCAGAAAAATTCCTCTGTGCGATTCAGTGCTGCGCAGTACTCGAAAAGTTTTAGGTTTTCTGTATTATGGGCAACCGCTTTGTGCAATTTGGATAGTATCCACAGATCTGTAGGTGCTGCTGTCGTGCCGGCGGGAGGGTTATCGCGCAGAAAAGTGGCTACAAACTTACTCGCATTCCACAGCTTGGTTGTGAGCCTTCTGCCAGTTTTCAGCACTTCTTCGGAAAATACAGTATCGGCCCCCAGGCGGGATTTCGCAGCCCAGTATCTTACGGAATCTGCCCCATAAAGATCTAGTGTACTTTCGGGATCCATTGCATTGCCTTTGGATTTGCTCATTTTCGTCTTATCCTCAGCAAGGCACCATCCGCTGATCATTATGTTTTGCCACGGAATCTCTCCGTTGTGGTAGTAAGACTTCAACATTGTGTAGAACGCCCACGAACGTATAATTTCGTGACTTTGTGCCCGGAGATCTGTGGGAAATAAAGGCTCGAGATTCTCATTGCGTAACACTTGCCCTACAGATTTTGTAAGAAACTGTGGCGATATGGAGCTGGTGGCCCACGTGTCCATAACGTCCACATCCGGTTCGACTTCATCTCTGCCATAGCCGCTGGGCAGGTCGCGCAATGGATCTACGGGGAGATCGCGCACATCGGGCAAAAGCACCTTGCCCACCTCGCCCTCACGCTTGGAGTACCATACCGGGAACGGTACACCGAAATACCGCTGCCTAGATATGCACCAATCCCAGTTGAGGTTTTCGATCCATATTTCCATGCGTTTACGCATGCTGTCCGGGTGCCACTGCACTTTTTGTACTTGCTCAAGAAGCTCGTGCTTGTGCTCCATTACCCTCACGAACCACTGGTGGCTAAGCAATATCTCTATTGGTGCGCCTGACCTTTCCGCGCACTTTACAGTGTGCACTATCGGCTCCTGTGAAACCAGCAATCCGGCGCCCTCCAGCGCGTCACAAACCGCCTTTCTGGCCTTCTGCACATGCATTCCGTCAAACTGTGCTGCAGGGATTTTTGCATCTGGAGTATCTTCCGCCAAGTCTACTATATGCCCGGTCCTGCTCACAATGGTTTTGGTGTCTAAATTATGTGTGCGCCACCAGTAGACGTCTGTTTCATCGCCAAATGTGCAACACATTACCAATCCTGTGCCTTTGTCAATTCGCACTTTGTCGTCAGGTAAAATTTTGACTTTATGCCCCCCGACGGGCACCACTGCAAACTGGCCGTGTAGGTGAGTGTACCTATCATCTTCCGGATTGAAAAACAAAGCCACGCATGCAGGTATAAGCTCCGGCCGGGTGGTGGCTATATCGATTTTCTCTCCACCTACTGTGTGAAAGCTAATGGTGTTTAAGTGGGAGTGCAGATCTAGCTCCTCAACCTCCGCATGCGCTATAGCGGTGCAATCTACGGTGTCCCATAATATGGGCTGCTGTTTTCTGTATAGCTTGTCTTTTGCGTATAAATCGAGAAAAGAGGCCTGCGAGAGCCGCTGTACTTCTTCGCTGACCGTGTGATATTCCAACGCCCAATCGTAGCTTATTCCCAGCCGCCTGAATAGATTTCTGAACTTAGTTCTGAACTCGTGCGAGACCTCCCTGCACATTTTGGTGAACTCCGCCCTCTCTAACTGCACTGCCCTCAACTTTTTGATTTTTTCAACCAGCCGTTCGGTTGGAAGCCCGTTGTCATCAAAGCCGATGGGGTAGAAAACGTCCTTTCCGGCCATTCTTTGGTAACGTGCTATGAAGTCCGTGTGGCAGTAACTAAAAACGTGCCCCATGTGCAGAACTCCAGACACAGTCGGCGGCGGTGTGTCGATTACAAAACTCTGTGCAACGTTTCCCTTCCACTTGTAAATTTTGTGCTCATCCCAAGCGGCGTTACACTCTTCTTCTACGGTTTTGTGCTGATATCTACTATCTAAAGACTGCATAAAATGTCGAACGCGTACGTTCAAGCGATAAACCTGGAGTATAAAAAATTGTCATGTTATAAACAACCCTAATTTCGTATACTGCAGTCACCGCCGGTATCACACATTTGGGAATAAATTGGGGTGCAACCGAAACGTGGTGGGCTGCACTGGCATATCATGGCCATGCCGGTATCCTAAGCCGCGTCCCGCGCGCTGTACCGCGGGTGAAAATTGTTAGGTGATGCCGCTCATGCCCGTTGATAACCACAGCGCGTGCTAGTTTAGAATCCGGTGGAGCGTGCCAGCGGTTGAGTAAGTGGCGCATTCGCTATAAAGTAGTGCTAGTCCATACCTGCCGCTAGCAGGGGCTGATGTTTCAAACACAAGCCAGCGAGGTTATATGCAATATTCGATGGGCGGCTTGGGCGCGTTTTTAATGTGCGCGTGCGCGCTGTCTCTGCTATGTTCCGTGGTTGCGCGCTTATCAACCGCGTGGGGGGCAACACTGACGCACGTGGCATTCTCGTTATACAGCGCAGCTGCAGCCCTGCTCACCTACCTGCGGGTTACGGACCACTTCAACTACGCACACGTATATCAGAATTCGCATACTACTCAACCACTCCTGTACAAGGTGTGCGGGATATGGGGAAACTATGAGGGCTCAAACCTGCTGTTTGTATGGATGCTGAGTGCATATGGAACGCTTATTGCGCTTCTGGTCAAGCGAGACGATCTGAAAGGAGCTGCGCTCGTCGTACAAAACTTGCTCAGCTTTGGCTTTGCGCTGTTTGGCGTCATATTTGCAAATCCATTCCTGAAAGTTATAACCCTGGACGCAGACGGGCTGGGTTTTAACCCAATGTTGCAGGATGTCGGGCTTGCACTTCACCCCCCAGTATTGTTTGGGGGTTATACGGGTTTTGGCGCAGTATTTTCCATAACGATTGCTGCACTTGTTTTGCGCATAGACCCCAAAGAATGGGTCGCGGTTATACGTGGTTGGGTGTTAGGCGCGTGGACTTTACTCACGCTGGGTGTAGCACTTGGCGGATGGTGGGCATATAGGGAATTAGGTTGGGGAGGATTTTGGTCTTGGGATCCGGTTGAAAATGTTTCCTTGATGCCGTGGTTTTTGGGGGTGGCGCTCATTCACATGATGCCGGTGGTGAAAAAGTTCGGCATATATTGCAATTTTACGTTTTTGCTCGCTTTGCTGGCGTTTATTTCCAGCTTGTGCGGCACATTTTTAGTGCGCTCTGGGTTTTTAGTTTCTGTCCATGCTTTCGCGAATGATCAAGGATGCGGCATTTTTCTACTGGCTTTGGTTACGATAGTAACGGTAGGTGGGCTGCTAACATTTGTTATTAAGTACAGAAATTTGCCGGAGACCTGCTGCCACTTCGGCTGCATATCAAAACTCACCGCGATTTTGGCCAATAGCGTAATAATGTTGACCGCGTTTTTGGTGGTTTTGGCAGGGACTGTGTATCCCATAATTCTAGAGCTGCTTGAGGGGGATACCATATCTGTAGGCGCGCCATATTACAATAACGTGTTCAGCGTGCTATCCGTAGCGTTGTTTTCGGTTATGATATTGCTCTCTGGCCTAAGTTGGGACGGCTCGGAGAAATTTAAAATGACCTTCAAAATTTCTTCCGTAATCGCAACACTTCTTGTACCTTTTGCAGCGCCCCTTGGGCTCACCGGAGTGTTAATTTTGCTGGCTGCGCTGTTGTTTTTTTCGATACTGGAAGATTACATTTATCGAGTGCGTAGCTCACAAATGCGGCTGAGTGCTGCGGTCAGGCGTGTGAGCCTTGGGCGATATGCAATGATGATGACACACGCCGGTGTTGCGGTTTGCATGTTTGGCATCATCTGCTCTACTGCATTTCAGGAAGATGTAACACAATACATGAAAGAGCGCGAATCCGCAGAAATTCACGGGTTTAGCGTGACATTATCTGGTGTGTCACTGGTAAAGCGGCCGCATAACGAGGCCATAAGGGCGAAGTTTTCCGTGGCTAGATCAGGCAAAGTAGTGTGTCTATTGTTCCCCGAAAGTAGGTTCTACTATGTCGAAGGTATTAGAAATTCTGAAAGTAGCATCTGTCACGGATTACTTGCGGACATATACATAGTAGTAGGTGAAGTGGATAAAAATCGCGGGATAGCGGTGCAGATGCACTACAAACCACTAATCAATCTGGTATGGGCAGGGTTTGCCCTGATGGCGGCCGGGGGAGTGCTGTCGGTAGTTAAAGTATGGCTGCGCCGCAGGCAAAACAATCCTGCTATAGGTGCAAATAGTACTGCCTGATTGGATGAAGTTTAGTATGATGATTACTGGCGCACCATTGAGGGATAGTAGTGAAACTTTTTCGGCTTCACGACCGCAGTGTTTTAAGGGTTTATGGCCCTGACGCTGGAAAGTTTCTACACGGCATCACTACTAATGATGTACTTGGAATCGGGGCTCAGGAGCCTATATACAATTTGATATTAAATCCCCGCGGAAGGTACGTATTTGATTTCTTTCTAATCCCTCATGAACAAAATTTCTTGCTAGACTGCGCAAGTGCGGACGCGGATGCTCTCACCGAATTGCTGCGTTCATATAGATTGCAGCTAAAAGTTAGGGTGAAGCGTTGCGATGACGAATACGCCGTTGCGGTGCATCCTAATACGGTTGATAGCGGAAATGCCGCAAATTTTGAGGATGCCATACTGTTTCAAGATCCACGGGACCCAAAGATGTGGATGCGCGCGATTGTGCCTACCACCGCGTCGATAACCTGTGATGAGCTGCCGAACTTAAACGAGTACGAGCTGCTGAGAATTAAGTGCACGATTCCAAACTGCGTCCTAGACATGGTGAGAAATGAATCATTCCCGCTGCACTTTGCGATGGACAGACTTAACGCCATAAGTTTGAACAAGGGGTGTTACATCGGGCAAGAAATTGTAGCGCGGATGTGGCGTATAGGCGCGAAAAAGAAGCTATACACGGTATTTTCAGACACGAAAACATTGGTATGTGGGCAGGAAATATTTGCGCAGGGACAGCCTGCAGGGCACATGCTATCCACGCTTGAGGGTTGGGGCTTGTGTCTTTTGGAGGTTGAAAAAATTGCCGATGGTTGCAATCTGGAAAGTGGCGGCACTCACCTGAAAATTTATGAGTAGTAGAACGGGGCGGTGGGATATACTGCGGCCTTGGCGTTCTTCTATATGTTTCTGCGCCAAAGGTTGCAACGTGGGATGGTGCTTTACATACAACGATTAAGGCAAGGATCTGGAAAAGATTACTGTTCACACTACCTAGGGGCACGGTTATAGGGCAGGGGAGCGGTTTGCACGCCCCTACATCTTGCCTAGTTCCTGCCGTAATTCCTATACTCTACACCAACGCAAGCTACTCGCCGCCGGGTGTGGCCCTGCCTTCCGGCGGTTTGGTGCAGTCTCCAGCGCCTCGTCACCGCTGGGTAGGCGCAACACCCATGTTGCCACTGGGCGCGGCTGTACGCAACTTCAGGTACGGAAACGTGCGTAGCTAAAACTCGAGCTTCAGCCCCAGATTGCAACCAGAGTAGGAAAGCTTGAGTGCAACGTCAGCAAAATTGCTGCCCTGGTCGGCATATGTATCTCCCAGCACATGCTCAACGACAAATTTTCTATAACGCACCTCACCGGGTACCTTGTGGACAAAGGCTTCCAAATTCACCGAGACTCTTTGCGTAAGCATGTAGTTCACTCCTAGACGTGCTCTATATGCAAGTTTCCAGAGGATGTTACCGGATACATCGACTAAATTTCCACCGACGCTTCCGCAAACATACGGGGTAAGACGCCCTGAGAATGCGCGCGCTGGGGCATCGTAACATGCACTGAACATGGCCGCTGTGGTTTCTATATCGTTTACCTCCACCACTGCAGAGACTTCCCCGATGCCATCTGCCGCTTTACTGAGCAGCTTAGCCGCAGCCAATCTATCTTCTCTGCTGAACAGTGCAAGCCGTTCCGCTGCACGCTCAGCACTATACTCGGTATCATCGTGTCCCTCAACGGAAACCTTGTATATTGCGGTGTCCAAACTGTCATCTGATGGGTATATAACTAGCCCGCCCTGGCATCCTGTGCAGCTTTCCAGGGCTTCCGCAAGGCTGCTAGTGCTGCCATTATAGGCGAGAGCGTAGGTGAGGTTCTTGAGTAACAAGAAAAAACCAGCCCCACCTGCAGACTCTCCATCGATTTTTACAGGGAATCTCCTTCCTTCCATTCCGAACTCAAATCTCACTCTACCTGTGGCATATCCCGCTGACCACCCGAGCGCAGGGAAATCTCCACATCCAAAACTTATGTCTGGATTTGGCGACTTCCAGTCGAAACTTGTTATATCCTCCACCAGTTCAGCGTGCTCAGCGCCGTGAGTGTGGCTCAAGGGCAACACCCCTGCAGTTTTGCCGTCGATAGTTCCTAATCTCAAATCCCGCACGGCACTGCGTGCCCAACCTGCTGTGCCGGCTACATATACACGACGCGTACCTGCACCTTTATGCCCGATATGTACCGCGCCAGACGCGACACACGCAAACAAACACACTGCAACTGAGCATGCGCCTGCAAACAAAGCAACTTTCCCTCTCCCCAGCAAAATAACCGCGCGCATAGGCAAACTCTCCACCACCAGCATATATACAACCGGGCCGAGCCCAGTGCCCGGGATTCTACCAGCTTCACCGCGAACATTGCAAGATGAATTTATGTTTTTTCAAGCAATTGCACGGTAAACCACACATTTTTCGGATACATTATATACATGCTTCATGCAATGCGCTGGTTGTAGTAAAAAATATGGGGGTAGGATTTAGCCACCTTAGGTTCAGGTTTTGAATGTCTCTGCCCAAACTATGCAAATACGCGTGCCCAAAAAAGCTTCGCCTGTTGCCTGCAACTATGCGCGCAACTGTATAACACACCGGGAGCAACAGCGCTGCTGCCCCCGAATTTTTGTGGTTGGCGGTGCTAAATTGAGAAACTTGCTCCAATGTTAAAACCTAGGTTTTTGAGTCGGAATGTAGACGAAATGTGGCTAGCCGCTTTGGAGATGTTACCAGCTACGACGTCCGTATCTATATCCTGGTGTTTCACGCTGCCAAATACACCCTGCAGAAATGCGCCTGCTATTAGGTGGACACGGGGTGTTAGTGCATAACGCGCGCCGCCCTTTACTCTGTACACGAGATGCGTTGCAGTTTCACCGGACATGCCTATGAATCCCCAACCAACACCGGCGCAGGCGTAAGGTATCAATCTCGCGTTTGGAATGTACGTAGGAACATCGCGACAAACATTTAGAGTAACAGATGTTGAAGTAATGCCACTGATTCTGGCAACAGTCGCACCTTCCAAGTGCCTAATGAAGCTACTCGCAACGCTTGCTGCGCCCTGTGTACTAAGCCCTGCTATTTTCTGAGCAACTAGTTTCGGGCTGTATTTATATTTCTCTGCACCATAGCCCGCAACAAGGTGCTTCACTGCACTTCTTGGGAATTCGGCCTTAGGGTCTTTTTGTATGCTCTGCATTATGTCCACAAAGCGCTGCTCAACGCTTTCCCTCAGCGCCTCCTCCATTTCTTCAATGCCTGATACCATAGACTTGATTTTTTGTGTGTCACCTCCTGTGTGTTGGAAAAGTTCACTTTCTATAGTATCAGAATCGTGCTGCGCCACTGCACGCGCAAGATTTCGGATAAGCAAAAACGTTCTACTGCTACCCGCCTCGTCAGTTTTTACTGGGAATGCTTCTCTTCCTATGCCCAGCTCTACCCTGAAGCCTTGCATACTAAACCCTATAATACCTTCCAGCGCCGGAAAACTACTATTCCCGAACTCTACATTAGCATCCAATGTGTTCCAGTCAAATCTCTCAGGCACAGTGCCAATTCCGCTGTGGTAGGCAAGTATACCCGCCGGGTCATTCCCGGCGTCTTTCAATTTGAAGTTTTGTACTCTACTATATGAGGGGTTAAGTGTAAATCCGGCGTAGAACCCATCTTGCTGCTCCCAATCCGAGGCATCTGCCTGTGCCACAGACGGCAAAGCGAAATTCAGGCACACGGCGGATAGAGCCATAGTACCGGCCAGAAAAGACCGCGCATAATTCACAAAAACGACGCCCATAAGCGACTTCCTCCTGTATTCAATGATATGCTGATAATGAGAGACCAGTGTGTTCCTCATGCAACATGTCTAGCGCACACAAACTGAAGATTCCTTTTATTTTAGTTGGCAGAGTGTATTAATTATGGCCTTAGGCGCGCACGCGATTATGTTGCAAAAATCTCGCATATAAACAAAAATCTTAATATTGCGCAAATCACGCGCATTTAAACCTACTGCACAGCACATTGGGCAATTACGTACTAGTAGGCAGAAAAATCGCGGCTATAGCCCTGCAAATATTTGCACCTTATTATATTGGTGCAGGTAACACGTGCACGCGCTCACAACTACACCTGTGGATATATTACCAGCGCACAAGACACAGGATCAGATTTTTTGATTTGTGCTTTATATGCACTACCCTTCACCCAAATGCCACCAACCTCACGCCTATGCCTGCCTTGTTGACTTGCCGCAACGAATCCGGCAGTGCAATCCTCCCGGCTGCCGCCCTTTCTAGCACGCTCCCCGACGATTAGTAGTATACCACTCACCACCGACACCATCGTTGGCATCTCAGCCCACCTTGCCATCACAGCTCTGCACCGGTACCACCCAAGCCCCCGTCTCCAAACTCCCGGTGCCTCATTCGTACCTCCTACCCTTGGCACTCAGCCCAACTCACTACCAATGCCACCACCTCTGCACCACAAACACACTTGAAGTTCTTGGTACCACCTACATAACCCGGCATCCCAGCCCAACTTACCACCACAGCTCTCCGCACCGGTTCACTTCAACGGTAACCAGCATCTCCCTACGCCTCTGGTACCTCCTGCCCCTGGCATCTCGCCCCACTGGGCACCACAGCTCTTGTCCTCCACTACCCTTGGCACCTCAGCCCAACTCTACTACCCAATGGTGCACCACCATCAGTGCCTCTCTACTTACCCCCTACTTCTTACCAACACCACTCACTACTTTCCCATATCAACCCAACCTCTACCACAGCATACCCCCCCTACTCTATAACTTCTCAGGTTCATCCCACTGTGGTATTGCTACCATCTATAACCACCCAATGTTGTCTTCCCAACCACACAAGCCTATGACCACACTTCCAACTATACTGGGCACTGCCAGCAAAACACTAGGCACAAACTACGACAACACCCCTGCCCACCGTGCAGTCGATGACGCCAGCCCATTAGGAAAAACAAAGGAGAAGGTCTCAGCATCCTTCGGGCTACGCAATATAGGGGTAGAACTAGGAATCAGGTTCGGATTCTAGGACACCCACCCCAATGGTGCCCCTCCACCATCTACCCACTTGCGGTTCCCGGCACTACCAGCGCATCTACCCATGTACGGTTGATGATTGAGTCTATGGGGGAACAAAAGAGAGGAAGGTGTGAGAGCGCCCGTGCCAATCTGAGTAAGGAGGACAAGGCCATAGTTGCTGAGGTGATAGAGGTCAGGGCTATAGGGTCTACTTCTGTAATGCTCAATCCTGGCATTACCACACTACCTACGCAGCCAAAGCTCTTGGTACCACCACTACACCTTGCTGTACCCAATGCTGATACCCCAGCAATTAGTAAGAATCTAAGTTTTGGCATCATCACCGTTCTCCCTCGAAACATCACTCACACTCCCAACTCTACTGGGCACAACACCTCATTCGTGCCTCCTTATAACCGGCACAGTCAAAGCTCTTGGTACCACCGACATAACCTGGTGCCTACATCCTCACAGCACCTCTTGGCACCTCAGCCCAACTCTACTGGGCTCACCCAATGTTGTCATCCCAACCACACACAGCTCTCTGCACCGGTTCACTTCAACGGTAACCAGCATCTCCCAACTTCTGGTACCTTCTACCCCTGGCACCTCAGCCCAACTTACTACAATGCCACCACAGCTCTCTGCACCATTCGAAGCTCTTGGTACCACCCGACAATAACCCAAGCCCATATCTCCAAACTCCTGGCACCACCACAGCTCCCTGCACCATCACCTACTTGGTACTCTTATTACGCACTGTGGCACAGTCAAAGTTCTCGGCCTTATCCATACCGTCACCACTCAACCCAGCAGCAAATTTAGCCATAAGCTTACCAGCACCAAAGAATATAGCTGTAAATACAACCAACATCACAATAGCAGGCCATGCAAGCTTACCAAAGATAGCCATAATGCTAGAACCTAGTATCACTCCAGTCATGATGGGTAGTCCAAGCTTCTGTACAAACCCTATAACGTTACATATGACCCTAGTCGCTGTATCATCAGCTTCAGTACCAGTAGTACTAGTAGCAGGACTAGTAGCACCAGCAGGTACACCGTGGAGGATACTCCATGTGAAGACTCACTGCTTTCCATATCAACTAGTTACCCAACCAACTACACAGCATTTCCACCTCCTTCATTCAAAGCTCTTGGTACTATCAACGCCCCTGCCCATCGTGCGGTTGATGATGCGAGTCCGTTAGGTAGAACAAAAGAGGTACTGGCATCCTTCGGGTTGCACTAGTAACACATGTGGCGGGAATAGTGGTGCACATCAACCAGCACTCTACACAGTTGGGTTCCTGGCATTACCGACATACCTACCCTCTGCACCAGCACCACTCACAACTCATTCCCATATCAACTAGTCATCTACACAGCATACCCCTACGACTTCTCAGGCTCATGTTGATACTGCAAACAGTTGGGTGTCCCTATGTTCATCCCACTGTGGCATATCTACCATCTATAACCACCTAATGTTGTTCCTAAAGTACAGTTAAAGGTCCACACCACCTTCCCAGATCCCTACCTCTGTGTACTACTCGCACTACCAGCTTCCTTGGTGTTGCACTGACAACACCTAGCATAGGAACAGGCACTGCTACAGAAGTGGAAGAGAGGTAGGAGCCAGGGTTGAAGTAGGGATAGGACATGAGAGGTTTGTGATTAAGGGAGGTAAGAAGTCTAATGAGGATACAGCTTCAGTATTCTTATTAGGAAAGGAGTTAGCATATGATACAGCAAGGGGTCAGGTAGACCGTCTTGCCACTGCTTTAGGTAAGATGACTAAGGGTGAAGCCAAGAAGTGGGGTAATGCAGTAGAGAATGCTACTAATGGTGATAAGGTGAGCCAGAATGTGTGCAAGGGTACTGGTAGCACTGGCAGCAGTGGCAACAAATGTGGTACCACCGATAGCACTGCCACCACCAAGATTAGTGCGGTGTTCACTGAGGATGCAGCAGCGCAGTTATCTACTATGGACAATACCACCATCAACACGACAGGAATGGCGAATAACATTAATAGCCTGAGTAAGGAGGACAAGGCTGTTGTTGCTAGAGCTGTGCTGGCAGGTCTGACCTTGGCAGCTTTGGTTAGGAGTGTGAGCGATGTTGCGAGGAAGAGTGGTGAGTCACACTGTTGTAGAAGGGGTTAGGAAAAGGGTTAGGGCCCCAGCGACCATTGCCCGTTCATCAGCATCCAAGTTATTAATATCCCTAGCCCATTTTCTAATTTTCTCAGCAGCAATTAATTCCTTTGCAGCATTAGCTCTCTCACTTACATCTAGACTGTTTAAATAATCAGTCCAACCCCTGTTCTTAGCTATCTCCATCGCACTAGCTAATGCTGCCTTCATCACTGTTGCAACTCCACGCTTCTCAGCTATCTCTGTAAGCTCCTCTAGTGTCCTGAGCCTCAACCAATCCTTAAACCCCAATTCCTTCAGTTCCCTTATTGCAGCTAGTTCCTCTAGTTTGCTCTTGAGGTTCTCTTTTCCCTCCTTCAGTTCTCCCTGGCTCACTGTTCCTGGCTTCTCCAATTCCTTCACCAGCTCCTTTAGCTTTGTTATCTTGGCCTCCTTAAGCTTCCCAGCCTCCAACTGCCCCTTGAGCTCCTCCTTGAGGCTACTACCAACCCTTTCCCCGCTCTTCACCTTCTTTAACGCCGCTTCCACCTCCTTGATCTTCTCTTGCTCCAGCTTCTCCAACTCCTGTGCGTTCTTGATTTTCTCTATCTCCTTCTTCAGTTCCCCCATGGTTTCTAGCTTCCTCTCTAGGTCTACTAACTTTATCTCCTTCAACTGCTTCAGCGTTGCCCTAGTAGCCTCCGATTCTCTGAGCTTCTTCCCAGTTGCTAACTCATCTAACTGTCCCAAATTTCCCAGTATCCAAACTTCTTCTAAGTTACCTTCTGTGCTCTCTGCCAATCTCCTAGCTTCCAACCGATCTAGCTGTCCTCCTAATGCTCTAATCCTCTCTGTAAGTTGTAATCCTCCTTGAACATCTAACTCTTTTCTTTTTTCAGCTAATGCTCTAACTTCCTTAACCTCAGCTAATTCTCTTAACCTCTCTTCTAATCCCAATGCTCTCAGTTCCCTTATTGCAGCTAGTTCCTCTAGTTTGCTCTTGAGCTTTACTACCACCCTTATACCCTCGAGTCCCAGATTCTTCACCTTCTCTAGCGCCTCCGATTCTCTGAGCTCCTCCCTCACCCTCTGCACCAGCTCTGCCGAGTCTTGCTCAGTAAGTCTCTTAAACTTCTCCCCTAGTTCCTCCACCTTCTTTCCCAGCCCAGTGTCTCCCACCTTTTCCTTCACCTTCTCTATCTTGTCCGCCACTTCCTTCTTTGCCGCTTCCACCTCCTCTAACTTCTTAGCCTCTAGCTGTTCCAAATCTCCTGGCTCACTGAGTTTATCTAACTCCCCCTTGAGTCTCTCTACTCCCCCCTTCAATCCCCTTATTGCAGCTAGTTCCTCTAGTTTGCTCTTGAGGTTCTTCAGCATATCTACTTGGCCCTTAAACCCCTCCTTCCACTCCTCCTTCCCGCCTATCCAGGTGCCCAACTTATTTAGCGCCTCCTTGAGGCTACCTCCCTTCAGCTCTTCAAGCTTTCCCCCCTTCAGCTTATCCTTTAACGTCTCCGATTCCCCTAAGCGCTGCTCTATTCCCAGAATAAACGCTTCCTTTTTTGCCTTCTTCACCTCCTCCATCTTCTTTTTCTCAATCTCCTTGATCCACTCCAGCTTTATCTCTTCCGGTGTCTTACCATTATCAATCTTCTCTTTGAATTCCTTCACCAACGCCGCCTTATCCTTCTCCACGCCCAAAGCTTTTAGCGCTCCTTCGAGTCCTTGCTCCAGCTCCTCAGTCTCCAGCTTTTCAAGTTCTTCTAGCCACTTAAGTTCTCCAAGTTCAGCTAATTTACTTACTTGCTTTGCTAGTTCATGTTGTAGCTTTTCTAATTCTTCTGGTCTGCTCAGTTCTTGTATAACTAGTCCTTCATCAACTCCTACCATCTCCCCAGCAAGTAATGTATCTCCATCTGAGATCTCTCTACTAAACATTGCCCTTACAGGACTAGCTGTTCCTCTTCCTATACTAGATGTACCCCAGGAACCACGTTAGGTGGTTATAGATGGTAGCAATACCACAGTGGGATGAGCCTGAGAAGTCATGGGGTAGGAGATGAGGTTGGGTGACTAGTTGATATGGGAAAGCGGTGAGTGGTGTTGGTAAGCTTATGGCCACTGTACTGAGGGTAATACCAGTTAGTGCAAGGGTGGACGTAGAGGTTTTGGGAGAGTGGTGATGTTGCTAAAACTTAGATTCTTACTCATTGCTGTAGTATTAGCATTGGGTATCTTACATGGTGTACCTGCTGGTGCTACTAGTCCTGCTACTAGTACTACTGGTACTGAAGCTGATGATACAGCGACTGTTGTTATATGTAATGTTATACGGTTTGTGCAGAAGCTGGGACTACCCATCATGACTGGAGTGATACTAGGTTCTAGCATTATGGCTATCTTTGGTAAGCTTGCATGGCCTGCTATTGTAATGTTGGTTGTATTTACAGCTATATTCTTTGGTGCTGGTAAGCTTATGGCTAAATTTGCTGCTGGGTTGGGCGATGTGGGAGGAGGCACGAAGGCCGAGAGCTTTGACTGTTCCAGTTATAAGGAAGTCAAGGCCAAGTAACCGATAGGAAATGAGGTACCTGAGTGATGGTGCAGAGAGCTGTGGTGGCGGTCTGGGTAATGAGTTGGGTTGAGTGCCAAGGGCAGGAGGTGCCAGAAGTTGGGACTTGGGTTTGTAGGTGGTACCAAGTTAGACTGGGATGCCAGGAGTTTATAGATAGTGGCTTTGTTATGTCGGTGGTACCAAGAACTTCAAGTTGATGGTGACCTGGGTAGTAAGTTGGAAGTGTGAGTGATGTTTCGAGGGAGAGTGGTGATGATGCCAAAACTTAGATTCTTACTGATTGCTGGGGTATCAGCATTGGGTATCCTCCATAGTATGTCTGCGGGGGCTGCCGATAGAAGTAAGTCACGCACACAGAGGTTGGCTAGTGGACCGGCTTTGGGGAAAGGCAACGGGAGCTTCTACATAGGCCTAGACTATAACCCAACTTTCAACGGTATCAAGGACCTGAAAATCATCGGCGAAACCGATGAGGATGAAATGGATGTTCTCACCGGTGCCAGGGGCCTGTTCCCGATGAACGCTCTTGCTAGCAACGTCACCGATTTTAACTCATACCACTTCGACTGGAGTACCCCACTGCCTGGGCTAGAATTTGGGAACAGTACCCTGGCTCTTGGAGGGAGCATTGGGTACAGAATTGGAGGAGCCAGGGTTGAAGTAGGGATAGGACATGAGAGGTTTGTGATTAAGGGGGGAGATGACACAGCATTCCTACTAGGTAGGGAACTAGCATTGGATACAGCAAGGGGTCAGTTACTATCCAGTGCATTGGGCATTACAGAAGTAGACCCTATAGCCCGAACCTCTATCACCTCTGCACCTTCAACAGCTCTAGCAAATGCCCTGGCAACTATGGCCTTGTCCTCCTTACTCAGATTGGCATGGGTGCTCTCACACCTTCCTATCTTTTGCTCTCCCATAGACTCACATCATTAACCGTACATGGGTAGATGCGCTGGTGGAAGAGGGGTGAGATTCTATAGTAGCTCGGGGCTGCCGATAGAAGTAAGTCACGCACATAGAGGTTGACGTGATGGCCAACTGAACCATATTTGGCCCATCGCGCATGTAGGACTTTTTGTGTGGCCTAAACGCTCTCCACAGCTTTGACCTCTGGCACATAATAGCTGAGCATGCCGTAGACTCCGTCTTTCAGAGTCACAGCGGCGCTTGGGCAGCCGGAACAGGCGCCTCTTAGGTGCACGAAAACCACTCCCTCTTTGTATCCCCTGAACTTTATATCTCCGCCGTCTTGGGCAACTGCGGGCCTCACGTAGTGTTCTATAAGCTCCTTAACGCGCTGCACCACTTCAGAGTCTTTTGTGTCGAAAAATTCTCGCTCATCACTTTCCTCATGCGCTTGCGGCGCCGCATCAGAATACGCATTGTGCAACGAGAAGTAGTCTGTCATCACGACCAAAATCTCCGGCCTAAGGGTATCCCAATCTGCATCCGGAAGCTTTGTGACGGACACAAAGTCGCCTCCAAAAAACACCTTAGAAACGCCTTGTATCTCGAACAATAACCTTGCCAGCGTGGAACCCTGGGCTGTGGTGGCATCGGAGAACTCAATCCCGCTTCCTATTGCGCCTATCTCAGCACTGAGCAAAAACCTAAGAGCGTCTGGATTGGGCGTGACTTCGATTTGGATGAACATAAACAACCCTTGCAATGAAGTAATTTTCGTGGGTATAATCCCCCCGCTGCAGGAGATAGCAGTGTATTGCAGTGCGTGGAGCAAATCAAGACTTTATCACATGTTGTTAGTGCTTTTCACCGTGCTAAGCGTGATCGGCGCACTGTTTGTGCTACCGATTGCTGCTATGGTGGCGTTTTTGCTGTTTAAGAGAAACAACGTCATGTATGGGAATTTTAGCAACGGGGATTTCAGGGCCATCCTGAATAAAATGATCAACGATATGTACGGCGGAGCGTATGGGGCTAGCACGGCCAGGAAAACTACAGGGGCCTTGTCCAAGTATGAAGCGCTAGAGGTTTTAGGTCTTGGGGCTGGTGCGACCCCAGAGCAGATAACCTCGGCATACCACCGGTTGATGAAGTTTGCGCATCCCGACAAGGGGGGCTCGGCATATTTTGCCCAAAAGCTCAACCAAGCGCGTGACGCCCTGCTTGGTGACGACTAAAAGCACCACCACCGCTTTTCGTCCCCCAATGCTGGTCTACTGTTCAGGTTGAGAGACCACCCCCTCTTGCTCAATGCTGGTCTACTGCCCAGGTAGTGAAGAATCCCCCTAAGCGTTGCCGAACCTCAACGGGACAAATAAAAAAGGGGAGTGCATTGCACTCCCCCTAAGCCTTCTATCTAGAAGGAACTAGAAGGCAAACCTAACACCCAACTCACCACCAAAGTAAGCGAAGTTAAATGAAGCAATACCAGTATCCTTATTCTTACCAGCAGTACCAGTATAATCAGAAATATGACTCAAAGGTAGCTCATCATAATCACCATCACCTAACACCTTGTGGTAGAAAGCCCCAGCAAAGGCAGAAATTTCAGGAGTCAGAGCATAACTCAGACCAGCCTTCACTCTGTAAGCAAACTTAGGATTAATGTGACCATCAACAACACTGACAAAGTTACCACCGATACCAGCACAAGCATAAGGAACAACCCCAATACCATCAGTCAGAAGGTCATAACAAGCATTGAGCATTACAGAAGTAGACCCTATAGCCCTGACCTCTATCACCTCCGCACCTTCAACAGCTCTAGCAAAAGCCCCAGCAACTATGGCCTTGTCCTCCTTACTCAGGCTATTAATGTTATTCGCCATCCCCTGCAAGCTGATGGTGCCGGTACTAGTACTACTGGTAGCAGTGTCCATAGTAGATAACTGCGCTGCTGCATCCTCAGTGAACACCGCACTAATCTTGGTGGTGGCAGTGCTATCGGTGGTACCACATTTGTTGCCACTGCTACCACTGCTACCAGTACCATTGCCACACACCTTCTGGCTCACTGTTTGACCATTAGTAGCAGCTTCTACAGTAGTACCCCACTTCTTAGCTTCACCCTTAGTCATCTTACCTAAAGCAGCAGCAAGACGGTCTACCTGACCTCTAGCTGTATGATATGCTAACTCCTTTCCTAATAAGAATACTGAAGCTGTATCCTCATTAGACTTCTTACCTCCCTTAATGACAAACCTTTCATACCCTACTTCTACTTCAACCCTTGCTCCTCCAATACTATACCCAATGCTCCCCTCTAGGGCTGTGAGCATGCTATCCTTGAAGCTAATCTTGGGTTCTGGAGCACTCCAGTCGAAGTTGTGGACCTTGAAATCCACCCGACCTGCAGCATCTCGCTTGTACGGGAACACACCTCTAGTAGTGCCGCCAGCCTCTTGGACTTTAAAGTCCTTGATGCTGCCGAATGCTGGGCTGTAGTCCAGTCCTATGTAAAAACTCCCGGCTCCGGCGCCTGAAAATAGACCCTCGCCGCCTGCGCCAGCACCAGCTGCAGGGGCAGCCAGTAAAGAATGGATTGGTGCAACCGCTGCAACCAGAGCCATCAACACGCCTCCTAGGGGAAGCTTCCTATTACTTACAGCACTCATAAAACCTAACTCCTAAAAAACCAAAAAAACCGTACGCTCTAGAAAACCACGTACACCACTAATCGCTGTACGTCCAAAAACCCAGCTTGAAGGTGTTGGACTTGGCTGCAGTGCAGCACTTAACAACTCCTGAGCTGGGGAAAAGACGCTTGGTAGGAAACCATCCTCCCACACCGTACTGCCAAGGACCCCGAAACTTTGGGGTGCACTTACAGCCGAGGCGGAGGTTAACCTACCCCTAGTGGCGCTAGCTCCTCCAGCAGCGTGGAAGCCACCACCTGAGGTCTGCTGCCCCGATGCTTCGCCACCCACCCTCAGCAAGGACGGGCGCGCCGCTGTGGCCAGAGAGCCTGGCAACAGCGTGAAGGCAAGCAGTCCCTTCAAGGAAAATGCTCTGCAACTCATGCCGCTCCCCACATAAAGCTACCTCAAAGTAACACCCTTATGCCTGCTTCGACGCCAAGGTACCGCACTCCTGCGTTACCCTCGAACGGTGGCAGGCCCAAGTTCTCCCCCTCCCCAGCAGTAGCCGGTATCACGACCACGGCAGGAAGGGGCCTAATAGCCCGCTCCAGGGTTCCCCGGTAGTAACCTGCTGCGAAGATGCTGGCACGAGGGTGCAAGTTTAAAGCTGCGCCCATTTTCGCCTGGTATGCGAAGCGTGTGTTCGCCATGCCAAGAATGTCAAGGAACTCCACGCCGCCGCCCAGGCATGTGTACGGGGTAACGCTTCCTCCAGAGGGGCCTGCAGGGAAATCGCGACAGATGCTAACTACGGCTGAGCCAGCAGAGATTGCGCGATTTGCAAAAACAACCCGCTGAGTGTCGCTGGTTCTCCCAGCGGCAAAATATTCGTGCCCGCCTTTGAGCACCGGCTTCCCGGACTTCTTAACCCTGAAATCCTCAAAAGAAACCTCAAGTTCCACTCTGGTGCCCGCTCTGGAGTAGCCCAGCACACCTGAAACCCCACACATACTGACCTCGTATGATGGCGTGTAGCTAGGCTCAAAGTTATTCCTACCCCGCAGAGCCCTGAGCAGAGGAGAGTCTAAGAGCGTAGCACCCGTTGCCTGCTCGGCAGTCAGAACAGATGTGCTGGGCGCGAGCCTAAAAAGCTTGCTTGGAGCGGTAAGCCTGTTTTCACGCACGGCGAACTCCCGCACCACAGGCAGTGCCGGCTTGTACTGAGCCGCTACATAGAGCTCACCCTCCGCCCCGACGCCCGGTGCGGCGCTACCAACATTGGGAGCCGCCCCGTTCCCGGCGGTGGACACCGCCACAAAGAGAAGACAAGGCAGCACGAACAGACTTTTACGACTCATATACAAACCCGACCACAAAATCCCATCTAAACCTAAAAACCATCACCAAATGCACATCTCACCCCGGCGATTCCTCCGAAGTAACCTACACTAAGCACCGGAAGGACGTCCGCGTCCACAGAGGGTACGCCACTACTTGTGGTACTCAAGAGCGTTGGCCCACCCCCAGCATGTTCTTCAGTATCCGTACCCAGGTAGTACGCCTCAGCAAACAGCGAGAGCCGCGGGCCCAAGTTATACTCGACGCCGGTTCTGCCGCTCCACGACAACACCAAGCTACCACGGGACCCCCAATAATCTACAGACGAAACCCCGAGGCCCAGGCAGGAATAAAGCCCAAAATGCCTGCCGAACGCGCCAACGCCGGAGTAGCATGCGCTAAGCTCGACGGAGTTCAGGCCGACCCCCGAAACCTCCCCAATGTGATACTCGGCCGTGGACCCGCCATCAGAGGAGACCTTGCCGCTTGGGAATGCAAACCAGGCAGCGTTGCCGCTCACGGCATAGCTGCCGCCGTCAACACTGAAACTGCTGCTATAAGCGCTGAGCTGCAATCTAAAAGAGTCGAAGCTGTAGCCCAGGGCACCCGACAAACCGAGGCTGTTTTCATATTTAGGGAGGTAATGCGCGCCAAACCCGTCACGCGTGGGCGCGGCGAGACCAAGCTCTGCAAACCGCACGAGCTGCTCGCTACCCTTATCGACTCCCAACACTGCACCCGGCACTCCGTGGGTCTTTACGGAGGGAAAGCCGAAGTTGGCTACACCGAGCTCCCCGCCCAGTGTGGCGTAAAAGCCCCTAGTCCCCGCGTTGGCGCCGGTGCACACCGCGCCAGAAGCCGCCACCAGCGCCCCACATGCAAGGATGCTACAACAGGCTCTTCCGCGAATCGACATACAAACAATCCAACAAACCGACCCAAAAACACCCCATCTGCGCACAGAAGAGGGTAGTGTGTGCAACCCACACACCCATAAGGTATACTAAAAAAGAATTAAGTCAAGAGAGCTGGCAATATATTTTGCAATTTAAATGATGTGCCTTAACGATTTATTCAAGCGCGTCACCCTCAACCATGCGGATATCACAGCTGACGCCGCCTCCTAACCGCGGGGGTATAGAGCCGACCTAGACTCTAAAGTACGAGTCTGATACCGCACTCAAACCCAAAATAGTCCAGCCCCAAGCTCGCTTGCGGGTATAGCAAACCGGGCAGCTTACCGCCGGCCGCCTGGGCGCTGCTCTCGCCCCCACCGCTACCTGCTGCACCCTGGGATCCTTTAGGTGACTCTGTCTTGATGTGGTGTACTACAGGTATGTTGGAAAACTTTTCCGGATGCACCCTACTTGCATAAGCGTACGCGAACAGGGCTGCCTTCCTAGACGCGAAATACTGCACCCCAACCTTTGCCTGGTACGCCCACCGCACCTCGGTCACGCCCAGAAACCTGACTAGACTGCCACCACCGCCAACGCAGGCGCTTGGAGAGATCTGGGAGGACTCAGGCAAGAGGTCGTAGCACAGATTGGCCATCAGGGATGCTGTGGTCACTTCCTTATTCTCAGCGGTGATGTGGTAGGGCTCCTGCGGCCTTGTAGCAACAGTTGTGCTATTCTCATCAGGCGCTGAAATGGCAAAACGATACGCGCGCTCAGGATTATCCTTATACTTCTTGGTATCTACGGGGAATTTCTGATACATGCCTTCAGCCTCCAGCCGCACATTTCCAGCGGAGTACCCAACCGATACGGACCCAGCCTTAGCACTCCTAAGGTACTCAGGGGAGTACTTCCCCTCAAAGCTGCCGCCCGAAGCTAGATCTGGCCCTTTAGCGGGTGGAGCCTCGGCGCCGGATGGGGCCGCTGGAGGCGTTGCAGCGCCCGCCGCTGCCTTAGCGGTGCCACCCTGCTGTTTTTCCTTCATGGCAAACGTATTAAGCGCCTTACCTTTGTCTTCTACTATAAAGTCCCTAAAGTGCGGGACTGCCAGCTTGTACTGTACACTGGCGAAGAATCCCGACGCACCCTCGCCCCTAGAAAAGTCTATGGGCCTGGGGGAAGCAAATGACCCACAAGGCGTGAACAACAAAGACAACGCAGCGTAAACCAAGCCGTAGACCTTCTTCATAGCAAAACTGTACCCAACACTTCAGCGCACGTGCCAGGATAGATGAACCACAATGGTGTGTCAAATGCATGCAATCTACATTTAGGGAATGCTTGCTTCATATAAAGGAGTTGTTAAACAATCCACGCTGCTGTTACCAATATGCAATGCAATAGACCTGGCGCGATAAATATACCACTAGCGATGCAGCATTGGCGCGACAAAGTCAGACTGTGTGACGCGAAAGCACGGCATCGCACACGAGGATGCACTGACACACGCGTGAGACTGACTAGCACATAAAGAAGCCAGCAAAGAGGTGAAAGCAGCCCTGCAGAAGCGGCACTGATGCCATGCCGCTCTCACCACGCTGCGAACTTCAAATGCGCCAACCCGCGTACACTATTAATAGTGACAGTCTATCCGAGTCTTAACCTAGGCTCCCGTTTCGGATTCGGGGTCGTGCTCGTAGCCGAGCTCCTCGTCCGCATCAGAATGCTCGTAGTCATCCTGCTGCTGTTCCGCGCACATTACCTTCACCAAAGTGTGAATCGCGCCACGCATTTTATCGCTCTTGATGCGACGATATGCTCTTACCAGCATAAGGACTTCTTTGCCATCGTTATAGCTTTGGCCAAATTCCTCTAGGGAGGACTCTTCGCCTTCCCTGAGCGCGGCATCTGTTGCATCGCCCGCATCGGTGATAGGCCGTAAGTCGTTTTGCAGCTTTGCAATCAGGTCTTTGATTTCGATGCCCAGAACCCTTGCAAGCTCATACAATCTGCTGATCACAATACGGTTGGTACCCTTTTCATATTTTTGTACTTGTTGGAATGTAATTCCCAACCTGCTTGCGAGCTGGTTCCGGCTCATGCCCTTCATGATCCGCTGCTTCTTAATCTCCCTGCCGACATACTCGTCTACCGGGTGGGGTCTGGCTTTGCCCTCAACAATTATGGGTATGGAACTTTGGTTTTGTGTTCGAGAAGTCATAAACATTATCCCATATGTTACTCAGATAACTTAGGATAAATCATACATAATGTTAATGCAACAGTTATTTAATGTATGGTTGTAATAATAAAACTGTAAATGGTATGCTAGATTAAAAATAAAATCATCAATAAATATCCGGGAAACTTCCGGAGATTTTTTGAGGCAGCGCGCTGGGCACTTGTTAGTGCGCGCGTTTTATGCTAGCATGCGGCGATCGTTCTAGGAGGAGCCATGATGTTTGAAAAGACGCTATCTATACTAAAGCCTGACGTTGTTGAACGTGGTATAATAGGCCGTGTCCTATCCTACATAGAAGCGGCGGGGCTGCGCATTGTTGCCCAGAGGATGTGTGCATTGTCGCATGAGCAGGCGGAGGCCTTCTATGCGGTACATAAAGCAAGGCCGTTTTTCCCTAGCCTGGTAGGTTTTATGACCTCTGGTCCAGTTGTAGTGCAGGTGCTAGTTGGTGAATCTGCTGTCAAAACTTACAGAGATGTTATGGGTGCCACGAACCCTAGCGAAGCGGCCCCTGGTACGATAAGAGGAGATTTGGCAGAGAGTATAGATGCAAACTGCGTACACGGCTCTGACAGCCTGGAAAACGCTGAGTGGGAGATAAAGTTCTTTTTTAAAGAACACGAAATCATGAGCAGCATGCCCAATGGCAAATAGCCTACGGCTGCCTTCTTGTAACTATTTTCTTGTGAGCGATATCTAAAATGTGTAGGCCGCACGGCACAAAGTTCTGAGGTCTCTGACGTGCGTCTAGCGCGTGGTAAAACGCAGAGTCCTTGGTGCGTAGGACCTCTTAAACGCTTCTTTTACCTCGTGAATTAACATTTCCGCAACTTGCCGCCTGTTGGGCTTCTAAGAGCTTTTTTGCCAACAGCAGCAAATGGTTCCTGGTTACACTCTGTGGGTTGCGTTCCCACGTCTCCTTTAACCTTTTTAGGGTGTGTCCGAGTAATTTTCCTTCCTTATATCCCAGTTTGGCCAGATCCTTCCCAGAAACAGGTAACGACAAAGGCGCAAACTGTTTCGTATACTCCAAGTGCTCCAGGAAAGCGCTTGCAGACAAGGTTTCTTTGCTTAGGAAGCTGACTATTACCAGGTCTCTATATACATCTGTACCCAGGTCGTTAAGATACTTCTGTTGTTGTGTGGTGGAAAGCGGGAAGGGCAGGTTGGTTGTCAGCAGTGTTTCCAAGAGCTTTTTTTCCTTTCTAGACAAGCGCAGTAGTGCTTCCAATCCCTCTACTGTACCTGACATATCGGTGTGTGCATATCCTTTCAAAATGGCCGCAAGCTTGGTTATGGGCGCTCTACCCGCCAAGTGTGTGCATGACAGCCTGCCGATCTGTACCGGATAGGGCACTACTTGGTGTAATACGCCGCACCCTTCCATTATTTTGAGTGTAGATGCGCAGTTTGTGCACGCCAGTAGCTTGAAAAACTCGCTGCGTATGCGCTCTCTGGATAGTTTGGCGAGGCTATCCGCGTATTTGTTGCAAAGGAAGATAATTTCCTCGCTCAATGGGCTTTTGTCGCATATAGACGCGTGGAACCGAAACACCCTTAGTATGCGCAGAAAATCCTCATTAATGCGCGCTTCCGCATCTCCAATAAAGACCACAGTCCGATTTTCCAAGTCTTGCATGCCAGAGAAATAATCGTAAATTTTACCGCTCTTGTCGCAGTATAGGGCGTTGAACGTAAAATCCCTCCTAGAGGCATCTTCCATCCAGCTATTCGTGAACGCAACAGCCGCGTGGCGACCATCGCATTCTAAGTCACGCCTCAGCGTGGTAATTTCATACGGGATACCCGCTACCACCGCGGTTACAGTGCCATGCTTTATGCCTGTGGGTATCGTCTTGATTCCTGCGCTGCCCAGAGCCTGAATCACCATTTCTGGCACTAAATCGGTGGCAAGATCAATATCGGTAGTATCGCGACCAAGCACGCTATCACGCACGCAACCGCCCACGAGTCTAGCATTTCCGCGTGCACCCTCTATAGCTTCCACTATCCGAACTACACCGGGATCGGCCACGAGTTTACTTAGCATTATTCGTGCTATGAAAAATTTCCACCGATGTTAGCAAACTTCCGCGCAAAAGACAGAAAATTTTCCTTATGGTAGCGCCATGTAATAATTATCGCGGTGAATGCGGGTTTGAAGATATGTGATGAACATAAGCCACATTTCCCACTCTGGCGCGCCTGTTAGACAACAACTACTGCTTTGAGTTGCTGTTATGCAGCATGAAACATGCAGTGTGGCGCGCTTAAGCAACTCTTGCACGAAGCATGCGCGCTGTCAGGGACGTGAATTTATGTGCAGGAGGCAAGACTCGTACGAACTTGTTGGAGAATTTGCTGGCAAAGTTTACAACAGATTTATACTTACACGCTCTGTTGTTGCGCGTTTTGCGCAGTTTGCTTACCTAAGGCTGTGTTTTGTGCACCTTTTCTGCTGTGTGGAATGCCTGAAAGCCAAAATTGCCGGGGGTGCCGTTAGTAGTTGCCCAGCTACGGCAATGCCGCATCGTCTATGACGAACTGCACGTACTCATTTCCCCGCCACTGGTTTACGCTGATTTTGCCGAGCAGATGAACGCATCGCCCGCGCTGCAGAAGCGTTGTGCCCAGTTCTGTGCCTATGCACTTGAAGCACACGCCCTTAACAAGTGCATTGTCACCGGATATTAGGCACCTAACGTGGCTGCCACCCATGACTTCGGGTTTTCTGATTTCTACATTTTTAAGGATGAATCTAGGCTCTGGATTTCCTGGGCCGAACGGTTCCAGCATTTGCAGCTCCCTCCACAGTGGAAAGTTCACGGCCCCTGCGGTTAATATGCCGCAAGCATACGAGACTTTCTGTATGTCGGAGTGCTTAAACCTTTCCAAGAAGAACGAGTACAATGCCTCAAGCTTGTCTGCGCACACTGAAAATCCCGCGGCCATAGCATGTCCACCGCCCTCAGGTATTAACTGCTCAAGTTTTGCTGCGAGCACTGCCGCTCCTATATCAATACCGCTAACGGATCTGGCGCTCGCCTTGCCGAGATTTCCGCTTAGCGAAACCACTATTGATGGTAGATGGAATCTCTCCTTAAGCCTGCTCGCCACAATTCCTATTACGCCCACGTGCCAGGTGCCCGCAACCATGATGACATTATTACCTGCTGCGACTAACCGCTCTGCTTGGTGCAACGCTTCTTCCAAACTCCGCTTTTCCAGCTCTTTTCTTTCAGCATTCAAGCTCAGCAGCATGTAGGATATTCTCTCGCACTCGCTCTCGTCATCACTAGACAAAAGGCTGGCTCCCAGGCTTGCGTTGCCGACCCGCCCCCCGGCATTTATATGTGGCCCTATGCTAAAGCCCAGGTGATAAACGCTGATCTTTTCCTCTATCCCAATGGCGTCTCCGAGCACTCTAAGCCCCACGTTACTCCGGGCGGATATCACCTTCAGTCCGTGCCTGACCATTGCTCTGTTGAGCTTTATCATTGGCATAACATCGCAAACGGTGCCCAGCGCAACCAAGTCGAGGTAGTTCATGAGATCTGGCTCGCTTCTGTGCGCAAAAACCCCCGCTTCTCTCAGGGTTTTTTGTAGTGCCACTAACAGCAAAAAAGATGTACCAACGGCCGACAGGTATGTATGCTCAGAGGATTCGTCCAGTCTGTTCGGATTCACTACCGCAACGGCCTTGGGCAGGGTGTTTATTCCAATGTGGTGGTCGACGACTATGACATCAAGGTTTACAGACCGTGCTGCTAATATGGGTTCGTAGGCCAACGTGCCGCAGTCTACGGTAATACAGAGGCTATAACCTTCCTCACGTAGTTTTAACATTGCGGCGGAGTTTGGTCCGTAGCCCTCTTCAACGCGGTCAGGGATGTAAATTTTTGTGTGTACCTCCAGGCCACGCAGGTATCTACACAACATGGCAGAGGATGTTGCGCCATCAACGTCGTAGTCGCCGAAAATTGCGATGCTCTCCCCATTGCGTATTGCATCGTGTATCCTCGCTACGGCTTTGTCCATGTCTAGCAGGTGAAACGGATCCGGCAGCAGGAGCCTCAGGGTAGGAAACAAAAAATTTTCCATCTCTTCTATGGGGATACCGCGAGTTGCCAACACCCTGGCTACCACTTCACAAATCCCGAAGCGCTGCATAATTGTTGTTACGTCCCGGCAGGGTACTTCACAGACCCTCCACGTTGCCCCTCCAACACCAACGTACTCCAGTGCCGCGTCTGTTGCTTCTATTACATCTTGCACTACTCAACCCCGGTGACCTACAAACGGCCTTGTGTTTTAAAGTTGCGGCACCAGCCCTACAGAGCGGCTATAAACGTAGCTACACACTGCAACCCCAAACTCCCGAACGAACGCTTGACTGAGCTCAGGATCCAAAGCTGCTACGGAGTAAAAAACCCCTGGCCCCCATCGTACAGGTACAACTTCACCATCTTCACCGTGTCTATGCCAGCGTCTTCCATTTTGAGCAGCAGATTTCCAACCTCCCGGCCGTCAACGCCATCCTCTTCCTTCCCTTCCGCGTAAAACCTGCAAGACACAAGATCGACGTACGTGTAAGAATATGGAGCTTTAGGCCACAACTCCAGTCCTTTGGCGTACACCAGCTGCAACTTCAGTTCCGAACTGAGCCCTGAAAGGGACCCAACTAACTCCTTGATGTCAGTGCCCTTGTCCCAATGTACCGTGACATCAACGCCCACCAACACCCTTTTGGGATTGCTGCGCACGTAGCCCGAACTCCCGGTACTTGGTGTTTCCTTGCCGAGAGAGAGGCCCTTAAGCCGCTGAGGTGTTGTTCCTAAGTTTCCCACTATTGCCTGCGCGAACTCCATGGTGGATGCCCTACGCAAGCTGGTTTTCTCGCTATATATATCGGCAGTATGCACGCCATCTTCTAAGGTCTTCAAAAATGCGTTACGGATCACCCCGGCCTTGTCCAGCTGCCCGATGTGCACTAACATTTGCACAGCCGCGTTGAGCAGCCCTGAGGGATTGGCCACATTCTTGCCTGCTATATCGGGTGCTGAGCCGTGTACTGCCTCGAACATGGCGTAATAATCACCTATGTTCGCACTGCCAGTCAGCCCTATAGACCCAGAAGAGAGCGACACTATGTCTGATACAATGTCTCCATACAGATTTGTGGTTACCACAACATCAAAATCCTCCGGGTTGCTGGCGATCTTAGCCATGCCCACATCAACTATGTAGTAGTTTGCTTCAATATCTGGATAGCCCTTGGCGACCTTGTCGAAAGAAGCGTGCAGTATTCCGTCAGTCATTTTCATGATGTTATCTTTCACGAAACACGTAACCTTCTTTCTATTGTGAGCCCTGGCGTAGTTAAACGCATACGCACAGATTTTTTCCGAGGCGGACCTGGTTGAAATCTTCACGCACTCATGGGTGTCTTCAGATAGTTTGTGCTCAACACCGCTGTAGGTGTCTTCCTCATTCTCTCTGATGATTACCACATCCAAATCTGGGTGCTTAGTGCCTACAACGGGAAAATAAGAAACGCAGGGCCGCACGTTTACATAAAGCCCCAGCCTCTGCCTGAGGGCGACATTCAAACTCTTATGCCCACTGCCCTGTGGGGTCATAGTAGGGGCCTTAAGCAGCAGCCTAGTCCTGCTGATTGACTCCCAAGCAGAAGGAGCGATGCCAGAAGTCCACTCCTTTTTATACTGGTTGTGGCCTATATCCACGGTTTCTATAGAAACATCTGCTCTGGCCTCCTTCAAGATGAACAGCACGGCCTCCATAATTTCCGGCCCTACTCCATCTCCATACGCTACGGTTATAGGTACTGACATAGACTCCCAACACAAGAGCCCACAGTATAGCGAATATTGCTCAAATGGGAAACGTTAAATACACGCGCTGTGGGTAAAGCTGACGGCTAATCATATACTGAAAGGCGAATATCAGCCATTATAGCACACTCTAACACTCACGCATGCCGGTATAGGTTTATGTGGCGCTATCAGCAGAGCAGGTACCCAGCGTTGGCCTCACGACCAACTTTGTTGAGATTGCAAGGTTGCTATGTAGGCAAAGTGCTTGTAGAGCGCGTACCACCCGCCACGGCGTGCCGGCTAGAAGTTAAATTTCCAAAAGCCCCCTGGCAAATTCCCGGGCGGAAAAATCCTTCAGGTCATCTATACCTTCGCCGACTCCCACCGCATGTATGTGTATGCCATACTTCTGTGCTACACTTAGCACTATACCACCTTTGGCTGTGCCATCTAGTTTGGTGAGCACTATGCCATTCACCCCAGCAAAACTTGAAAAGAGCTCAACCTGCGAGAATGCATTTTGCCCTATTGTTGCGTCTAGCACTATTATAGTGTTATGTGGAGCCTTTTTGTCATGCCTGCCTATCACGCGGCGTACCTTGGCCAACTCTTCCATTAGATTTTTGTGGTTTTGTAGGCGCCCAGCGGTGTCTATAAGCACCACATCTATTTTCTCGCGTATGGCTTGATCAACCGCCTTATATGCTATACTTGCAGCATCAGCCCCGGCCTCCCCCGCTATAATTGGACAAGATATTCTATCGGCCCAAATCTTTAACTGGCTAACCGCAGCTGCACGGAAGGTGTCACACGCACCCATGAGTACAGATTTGCCTTCCCGCTGGAATTTGCGCGCAAGTTTAGCGGCTGTGGTAGTCTTACCACTGCCGTTGACCCCACATAACATTACCACCTGGGGGCTGTGCTCTATAGATATTGGAACGGCGACCTTGGTGAGAAATGCCTCGATTTCTTCAGCCAGTGTTTCTCGTACCCGGGCACAGCTGGGTTCGCTAAACTGCATTGCAGCTATCTTCTGTGTGAAAAAAGACGCACTCTCGCGCCCCATATCGGTCGATATGAGCAGGTGCAACAACTCCTTCAAAGTTTCTTGGTCGACCTTTTGGCCATCCCGGAACAGCTTTCTGATTCCCGCGTTAAGCTTAGACGAGGTTTTCAACAGGCTGTCCTTTAAGCTACCCAACAACCCTTGATCACATTCCATAAACTAGACCCAACAGCTTGAAACTCCTGGTACACGTGGTACCATCGCCACGGCACCTTGGGGGAGCTTCCATCAATGCAAGCGCACTTTATAACATCCTGCGGAACAGATGTAGGAAAGACCTTCATTGCCACAGCACTGTGCTGGAATTTTAGAAGAATTGGTGAAACTGTGCAAGCCATTAAGCCGGTAGTAAGCGGGTACGACGAGGATAATCCGGGATCTAGCGACACTTTTCAAATTATCTCCAGCTTAGGATATGATTTTACCCAAGAGAACGTGGATAAGGTTTCTCCGTGGAGGTTAAAACATCCGCGTGCCCCGAATATTGCATCAAGGATGGAAGGTGTTAATCTGAACTATAGCGAGATTTTGCGGTTTTGTGCCGAGCGTTGCAAAAATGTGCCCGGACACATATTAATTGAGGGCGTTGGCGGAGTTATGTCCCCACTAACGGATGAAAAAAGCTGCATAGACTTAATAAAAGATCTGGATGTCGCTGTGGTTTTGGTTGTAAACCCATATTTGGGGAGCATAAGCCACGTGTTGACGGCTTTGGAAGCGCTGAGGGGTATGCAGGTGAAGATTGTGATTACCCTAAAGGACTCGGACAGCACATATTGCACAGATTTGGTAGAGTACCTGCGTTCCTATTGTGGACGTTCAGCATACGTTCAGGACCACGTTAGTGGCGAACATGAAAAGTGGGCGCTGGTGGGGAGGGGAATAGTGGACTTCATTGCGGGCAGCGGCACTTAATTGCTGTCATAGGGCTACATCCCGTATGGCATAGGTGGGAAGCACAGCACTTCCGTGGGGCGCACAGGCGCGAGTTCTTCCTATCTATACAGCGCATGCCAACCGTCAAATGGGCCCGGCCCCATGCTACTGCATGCAAGGCGGCAAATGTGAAAAATTGGTGCTGGTGGGGCAGGGGAATGAATAGTGGACTTCATTGGGGCAGCGCACACACGGCAGCGCCGGCCTCAGACAACCTCGTTTTATTGTGCCGGGCTATATTGTGCTGATTATATGCTGCGCCACGCGAACGTGCCGGGTTGCTGTTTGCATTCAGCAACTGGCGCCTTAATCTTCTTCCTCGTCGCTGTATAGTTTTTGTTGCTTTTCCCGCCTTTCTTGCTCTTCTATGCAATACAGGGTTACTGGGTTTGCCTCAAGTCTAGCAGTGCCAATTTTTTCTCCGGTCTCTTCACAGTAACCGTACAGGCCGTCGTCAATTCTCTGCAACGCTTTGTCGATTTCCACGGTCAGAGCATCATTGCGATTACACGTCTGTAGGGTTAAGTCTGTATCGTACTCTCTGGTGGCCATATCGGTTAGGTCAGCATCTGTGTGAGACTGCAAAACCTCCCTGGCCTTCTCCTCGGATTCCTTCTGCAGCGCCTGCTTCCACGTTATAAGCTTGTTTCTAAAATAATCCAGCTGCTTGGGATTCATGTAGTTTTCATCTTCTTCATCCAAGGTGTACTTAGACAACACATCACCCTCCGGTGTTATCGCATAACTGAAATCCTAAGAATGCTTGCTTAACATTTGGTGTACCACTATGCTGCTAGAGGGTTATACATAGTGTCCTATCGTGTCCCATGGAAGCGTGCTAATGCGCGAGCTAAAAATCATGTCTTGCGATACCGGTAATGCTGCACAAGTTGTTTTACTGTTTGTAGTAGTAGTGGGTATCGCACTTTTTGTACTTCCGCCAGCATGCGTGAATGAGGTTGTGCCTTGTCTGTTCTGGATTTGTGGTGTGTCAGCCACGCAGACATCTATCAAGGCGCTGCTGGAAGATGATTATCGTGGCGGAGTGCTCGAACAACTGCTTATACAAGATCTGCTACCAGAGGCTGTTATCTTCCTAAAAATACTTGCGCATTGGATCTGCATCTCGGTACCTATAAGCATAGCCGCCGCGTTAATCCAACTCACAATACTGGGGGGAAGCATCCACTATGCGGTTGCCCTAGGGCTGGTGCTAGGTGTCGGGCTGCTGGTCGTCAACTGCGTGTCCGCCGTGGGGCACTCCCTGGTCTTGGGTGGTGAGGGGAAGCTAATTACGGCCCAGATTTTGGTTTTCCCGATGATTGTACCAGTGGTCGTGTGTTCCCATCTTTGTCTTGAGGGCATGGTAGATTTCACCTTTACCCGAACAACCGCCCTGTTAGGGGTAGGTGTGCTATGTTTGGTGCCAGTAAGCGTATTTTTTGTACTGGCAGCTGTTCGTCTTGCTGTGGAGAAAGACTGATTTCAGCGGGGCCAGAGGCGCAGTTTCAAAATTTGTTCAGCGCGCAAATTTTCCTTGGTGCATACTCTGGTCTGCGGGTTGGTGGAGCCACAGCGAATTGACTTTTAGTGGACATGGCCTATAGTAGTAAGCATTGGGTGATTAGCTCAGGTGGTAGAGCGTTTGCTTGACGTGCAAGAGGTCACTGGTTCGAGTCCAGTATTACCCACTCACGAGGGTGGTGCGTATGTCTAGCTATGACGGTGAGTTCTGCCCGCATACGCACAGAAGAATGGCGCTATCCATAGTTGTGGTTGCGGTGGCAATGGCAGCCGAAGTTATAGGAGGGCTGGCGTCAAACTCCCTCGCGCTGCTCTCAGATGCTGGCCATATGCTTACAGATCTTGTGGCACTCACGCTTAGCTGGCTCGCATATAAATTTGCCGTGAAGGAGTCTGATGCGTGCAGGTCATATGGCTACCACAGATTTCAAGTTATGGCTGCATTCATCAACGGCGTTTCTTTATTTGTGGTGGCAATTCTAATAGTCTGCGAATCAGCAAAGAGGTTCATCTACCCGGTTGAGGTGCACTGGCAGATCATGTTAACAGTGGCGCTGCTGGGTCTTGTGGCGAACGTAACGGTGTTTGTAATTCTATACAGAAAGGACGAACATAATTTAAATATCAAAAGTGCGGTGCTGCATGTTTTGGGAGATCTGCTAAGCTCCGTCGCGGCTGTTTTGTCTTCTATTGTTATCATGCTTAGCGGATGGCAGATTGTTGACCCCTTGTTGTCTGTGTTTGCCAGCATTCTAATGTTTTACAGTGCGTTTAAAATAGTGAAAAGCTCCGGCAATATTTTACTGGAGGGAAAGCCGGAAAATATAGACATTGAAGAGGTAAAAGATTCAATTCTCAGCAACATTCCCGCGGTTATTGACGTGCACCATGTTCATCTGTGGTCTTTGACCAATAATTATCCCATAATGACAATGCACGTGAAGGTGCCAACACCTCTGGCGAGCAACGAAGCACATTCTGCACTTTTGATATCAATAAAGAGGTTACTCAACGAAAAATTCGGCATACCCCACGTGACCATAGAGATTGAATGCGGAGAATGTTCCGATGCTAGCTGAGCTATGCTGTCTGGTGTAGTAATGGTTAATGTTAAGATAACAACTGGTAGTATAGCATTGCACATGCTTCCCAGGAGATTGGCAATGTACAAAAGATGCACTGATGTAGGCTGTGTTCTGGCAATGTGTCTTGCCCTTATATCTCTTGGAGGGTTTACTACCCGTTTTGAAACGTGCAGCAATCACCAGGAGATTTGCGGCTTCATTGAAACTCTCAAGGCGCGAGTGTACTCCATAGTATCGAGGGGCGGGGAAACCGTTGAGCCGCTGCTCGAAGAAGTCGTGGATAGTGCGCTCGATTTAAACGGGATTGCCAAGTTTGCTATGGGCGGCCACTGGAAAACTGCTGATCCACTGCAGCGCGAAAGGTTTGTTAGCACATACGGGCGCTACATAAGGGGTGTGTACATCAGGCAGTTGCGTATGCACGCATTTCACATGATGCGGATAATGTCTGTGCGTCTTATTGATGGCGGCACGTACGCTGTCAGGGTTAGGCTGGCTAGAAGAGGGCACGGCGACGATTTTATTGTGATAGAATTCCACGTTGCCGATAATGGTAAGCTTGGAATATGTGATATGAAAATCAATAACTTCATCAGCACCGCCATAACCCAGCGGTCAATAGTTGACGACATAATAAAAAAATACGGCATAGATGGGGCGATAGCTCACTTTGAGCTTGAAAACGAAAGATCTCCCATGAACTCAATAGGTGGGTTGCGTCCGCAAACTGCCGGTGCCGTTTCCTAGTATGGTAATGTACTCAGTGTGAGTGAAAATAGCGCTGAGTGCGACGACGCGGGCCCAGCCGTTTCTGAGAGAGGATCAGAGTTGCAGGATGCCGTGGCAGTGCTTGAATTTTTTGCCAGATCCGCAGGGGCACTTCTCATTACGAGAAATGCCACTAAAGGGCGAGTCGCCCCCACGCGCAGCCCTGAACATGTGCTGTGTGGCAGGGCTAGCATCCCGCTCTAGCCGCATGCTTGATAGCTTTTGTATCACCATCTCGTGAAACTTCAACAGCATGTGCTTTAACATGGTGAAAGCTTCTATTTTAAATTCATTCAAGGGGTCTTTTTGCCCTATGGAGCGGAGGTTAATACCGCACTTTAGGCTGTCAAGCGCAGACAAATGCTCAATCCACATATGGTCCAAAGACGTGATCAACACCCGCCTTGCGGCAAAATCCCAGAGGTTCTCCCCGTTGTGGACGAACTCTGCGGCTTTCTTTTCTAGCAATTCCTGGGCGAATGAATCTAGATAGCCCACCACCTGCTCCTTGGTTTCCAAATTTTGCAGCTTCTCAGGCTCTAATTCTACCCCATATATTCGCTTAACTTCCGATAACAGAGGCTCACACGTTTCCGGGCTAGGGTCATAATATTTGTCCTTGACGACGCGCGAAACCAGATCTTGGTTCACGCTGTGATACATGAATGCGAAATCATATGTGTCATTGTCAAGCACTTGATTGCGTTGTTCAAACACAACCTGTCTCTGCTCATTTATTACATCGTCAAACCGGAGTAGAGACTTGCGTATATCGTAGTTTCTCGCCTCGACCTTTTTTTGTGCGCGCTCTATAGCCTTGCTTATCCATTTATGCTGAATTGCCTCGCCCCTCTTCATGCCGAGCTTTTTTAACATTCCTTTGACTTTATCTGAGCCGAAAATTCTCAGTAAATCGTCCTCTAAGGAAAGGAAAAACTTGGACAATCCGGGGTCCCCCTGCCGGCCAGATCTTCCACGGAGCTGGTTATCAATCCTCCTGCTTTCGTGCCGTTCTGTGCCAACAATACACAAACCCCCCGCCGCAACCACTACGTCCCTGTCACGTTTTGTCTGTGCCACGAGTTGCTCGTACTTTGCGCTGCGCTCCTCATCAGATGTGATGCCTGACAGCTCGTCTTTCGCAAGCATTTCGGGGTTTCCACCAAGTTGTATGTCTGTTCCCCGACCCGCCATATTGGTCGCAATCGTCACTGCTCCGGGTCTGCCTGCTTGGGCTATGATGTATGCCTCCTTTTCGTGGTACCGAGCGTTCAGCACAGAATGTTTTATTCCTCTTTTTGTAAGCATCTCAGACAAAAGTTCGGATTTTTCTATGCTAATGGTGCCCACTAGTGTCGGCTGCAGCCGCTTGTTGCACTCTACTATAAAGTCTATAACCGCTTCGAATTTTTCCTCTTCTGTACAATACACGTCATCATCCATGTCTACCCTTCTTACGGGGACATTGGTTGGGATTTGCATTACCTGTAAATTGTACGTTCCCAGAAACTCATCCGCTTCGGTTGCCGCAGTTCCAGTCATGCCTGAAATGCGGCGATACATGCGAAAGTAATTCTGAAATGTGGTAGATGCCAGGGTTTGATTTTCGCTGTTGACGGTAAGCCTCTCTTTAGCCTCCAATGCCTGATGCAACCCGTCCGAATACCTGCGCCCTTCCATCATCCGTCCGGTGAACTCGTCAATTATGACTACATTGCCATTTTTTACTATATAGTCCTTGTCCACGGCGAACAGCTTGTGGGCACGCAGAGCCTGGCTCACGTAGTGCATCATTACTATGTTTTCGGTATCATACAGAGAAGACCCCACGGGAATGAGCCCCATTGACAGAAGCATTTTTTCAACCTTGACCGCACCTTCTTCAGTCAAGAATGCGGATCTGTTCTTCTCCTCCACCTCATAATCCTCCGGCGTCAGTGCCCGCACTAATGAGTCTACCCTGCCATATAGGGCGCTATCGCGCTCTACTGGTCCAGAAATAATCAGCGGAGTTCTCGCCTCGTCTATCAGAATGGAATCTACTTCATCCACGATCGCGTAATTAAACCCCCGCTGCACCATGGACTCTCTGCCGAATTTCATGTTATCACGCAGATAGTCGAACCCGAGTTCATTGTTTGTTGAATAAAGCACATCACACGCGTACGCTGCCTTTCTTTGCTCATCCGAAGATGACCCCGTGATACAACCCACACTCATTCCCAGGGCCTGGTATATATTGCCCATCCATTCGGAGTCGCGCCGCGCCAGGTAGTCATTCACAGTGACCACATGCACCCCCGCACCCTCTAGTGCGCCCAAATATGCGGCGAGGGTTGCCACCAACGTTTTACCTTCCCCCGTTTTCATTTCTGCGATCATGCACCTATGTAGGGCTATGCCTCCAATGAGCTGTACATCAAAGTGGCGCATATTCAGCACCCTACGCGCGGTTTCGCGTACTACTGCAAATGCTGGAACGAGGAGGTCATCTAAGGTCTGGCCGCTTGCGAGCAATTCTTTGAAATGGCTAGTCTTGGAAAAAAGTTCGCTATCTGAAAGCGCAGATAGCCCCTCTTCCATCGCGTTGATGTTCTTGACAATTTTGTGAAACGAGGCCCTGCCGGACCCATAACCGTACGGCCAGAACACCCGCTTTGCCATGCTCAACATAGGGACTACGTATAGAGGTACCGGAACGCGGATTATATGCTCAAGCTGAGTAAAGCACAACAGAATTGACAAAAGCCCACGGATATCTCCTCAATGATTAATATGCTGGAAGATCCACGCGGTGACTAACCGACCGCCAGACAAATTTGTAGCTGCAACAGTGATGATGGGGCAACCCAAGCGAAACCAGCGTCAGTCCGGCACAAAAGAACGCTTTATTGGTTTAGCTTCTCCCTCATTCCTGGTTATTTTCTTGCCGGACATCAGATCGCTTATTTCGTCGCCGGTAAGCGTCTCAAATTCCAGAAGGTTTTCCGCTATCACATGTAGGGAGTTAATGTGCTTTTCCAGGGTGGCCTTAGCCTCTTCAAGCGCTTTCGATACTATAGACTTTACCTCCTCGTCTATGAGGTTTGCCATGTTGTCAGAAATTGACTCGTTCCGGTCGTCGCTGTGGTAAAGAGGTCCTACACTATCACTCATGCCCCACTTCATGACCATAGATCTAGCCAATTCTGTGGCCTGCTTAATATCCGAAGATGCACCACTAGTCACTTTACTGTATCCGAAAATCAGCTCCTCTGCGGCCCTGCCCCCCATGGCCACTACCAAGTCAGCAAGCATTTTTTCTCTCGTGTGCGAGACTCTGTCAGTTTCTGGCAGGCGCATTACCAAACCCAGTGTTCTACCTCTCGGTATGATAGTAGCTTTGTGTATAGGATCGGAGGCGGGGTTGTGAAATGCCGTTACCGCGTGCCCAGCTTCGTGATACGCAGTAAGGCGGCGCTCCTCATCCGTCATAATCATAGACCTCCTTTCGGCGCCCATCATGACCTTGTCTCTGGCGTACTCAAAGTCACTCATAGTGACGACTTTCTTGTTAAGCCTGGCAGCAATCAACGCGGCTTCGTTGACCAAATTGGCCAGGTCAGCACCGGAGAACCCAGGGGTCCCCCTTGCCACTACTCTGACATCAACATCCGGGGCCATGGGCACCTTTTTAGCGTGCACGTTTATAATCTTCTCACGCCCGTTTATATCTGGAATGGATATAGTAACCTGCCGGTCAAACCTACCCGGCCTTAGCAAGGCGGGATCAAGAACGTCTGGGCGGTTGGTTGCGGCGATTATGATTACGCCATCGTTGGATTCAAATCCATCCATTTCTACAAGCAACTGATTCAGCGTTTGCTCGCGTTCGTCATTACCCCCACCAAGACCTATGCCGCGATGCCGGCCTACGGCGTCTATCTCGTCCACGAAAATTATACATGGCGCATGCTTCTTCCCCTGCTCGAACATGTCCCGCACCCTGCTGGCTCCTACACCAACAAACATTTCTACGAAATCAGAACCAGAGATGCTAAAGAAGGGGACGCTGGCCTCACCAGCAATTGCACGAGCTAACAGCGTTTTACCAGTCCCAGGTGGGCCTATCAGCAAGCACCCTTTCGGAATTTTTCCACCTAACTTTTGAAACTTTTGCCGATGCTTGAGAAAGTCTACTATCTCTACAAGTTCTTCTTTTGCCTCATCAATGCCGGCCACGTCTTCGAATGTGACCTTGCCGCGGTTATCGGTCATAAGCCTTGCGCGGGACTTGCTGAAACTCATCGTGCGGTTGCCCCCAACCTGAATCTGTTTGAGGAAGATGCACCATATAACTACCAGGGATAACATCGGCAGACAGGAAATGAGCAAGCTGCCCAGGATGCCCAGCACTGTTTCTCCAGATGAGAACTCAAAAGTAACTTTCTGAGCGTGCAAGGTTTTTATCAGGCTATCATATATCACGCCCCCGGTCCTAAACCTTGTGCCGTCACGCAGCTTTCCTGATATTTCGCGCTCTGTTATGTTAACATGCTCAACTTCCCCAGCATCTAGCTTTACAAGAAACTCGGAGAAAGGTACACGTAGTTCCTTGTTGCCTATAATCTTGTCACCAAACTGGGTGTAAAGCACAGCAGTGAGGGCAATCACTGCTGACCATACAATCAACCCCTCAGCCACTTTCCTAAAATTCATGACGAGTGACCCCTACCGATAAAGCTGATGGCAAATTAGATTAATCACGCCCCTTCTAACCAGAACTTCCTCCACACTGATGGTTGGAGAGACCCCTATATTATGGTTTTGCCAGGGGTACGCAAGAACTTTATCTCCATGGGCGAGCACCGGAAGGCTGCATGCAACATCTCTGTTAACATGTACTAGATGTTCAGGTAGTGACCCATTGCCCAGTGGGGTGATGTACAAGTTTTGTGTCTCTTCCGATGGGTTTGGTGCATGTTTAGCGCTGCATGATGTGGTTTCCGCGGCTGATGCATTGTGCGTGCACATTATCTTTATGGCGAATCTTCGGTCCCATTGAATAGTCTCAGCTATAGTTTTTACGCCAATTTTGGTTTCTATGCGTGCAAGTTCGCGCACTATAGAGAAATTCCCGTCTGGCTCTTTACGTACCTTGCACCCATGCAGTGTACGCGGGGTAAAATCTTGGCCCTGGAGTATTTTTGTTAAAATTGGCCAAAAAGCGGAATACCGCGGCTTATGGTCCTTCCCCCCCATAGCCATTAGCGATAGTAACAGCAATCTGGACGCGATTTCCTCGGGCACGCTACGTAATTCCTGCGATTTTACAGTTATAAAACCTAAAGGGCTGAATTCCAGACAGTAATCGAGCGAAGACCGCACGTAGTGCAAAATGCAAGCAAGTGCTCTATGCATGTGTGATGTAGTTCTGCATAGTCTGTCTACAACAACTCCAGGATTTTTGCTTTCCGCTATTAAGTTGCGAAAAAACGTCCTTCTATATTTAGGATCCTGGTTGCTCGGATCTTCCACCCAGGATAGCTGTTTTTGGGTTGCATATTCTAAGATTTCCTGCCTAGTAAAGCCGAGTAAGGGCCTGTAAATGGTAATATCCCCGAAGACAGACCGCTCATGCATGCCAGATAGCCCGTCAATGCCGCTACCACGCTCTAAATGCATAAGTACAGTTTCTGCCTGATCGCTCTTGTTGTGTGCGGTGAGTAGAAATTTGACTGAATGCTCCGTGCACCACTGGTGCAGCAGGCTGTATCTAATCTCCCGAGCGGTTTCCTGAGACTTGCTAGACGTGCGATGCCGGTTCCAGCGCAGTATTTCGCAATCTAGCCCGAGCGCCACGGCCCGCTTTTGTACGAAGCGAGTTTCATGATCTGCCTCAGCGCGAAACCCGTGGTTTACCGTCAGCACGACTGGGCGGCTGGTAGCTTGTGTTTTGTGCAATGCCGCCACGAGGTTCAACAATGTTATGCTATCCACGCCACCAGATACCGCAACGGCGTAGCCACCACTCAGCTCTAGACTATTGAGCTTTTTTAGGGCTGCAGACTCCAACTTTACTGTTCCATGTGGAATAAAACGCGGAAAGAGGGGGATTCGAACCCCCGACACATTGCTGTGTACACGCTCTCCAAGCGTGCGCTTTCGACCGCTCAGCCATCTCTCCGCGTCGATTGTAGCAGAAAAAGGCGTGCATGCGCACAAATTTGGGCTCACGTAACCCGTATATTATTCATGGACATAAAACACTTTTTGTGATAGGACACCCCAAGGGCGCGCGGTTCACGTGAGTGCTGCATCTGCGCTAGGGTGTCGCGAGTGCTGGTTTTTGGTGGCTGCTGTGCGCAATGAGGCGTGTGATACATCCCTAACGCATTGGCGCGCCCTGGTCTTCGTGCAGGGGGCATTTTCCCTGCTGTTTGCGCTGTTCCTCTTGGTTCCAATGGCTGTAGACTTCTTCATGGGCGGAGAGGATTGGGAGGGTTTTGCCACTGCCTTTTCGGTGTCTGCTGTTGTTGGATCGGTGTGTCTGCACTTTGGGAAATCTGGCCCCATAGGGCGGCATGAAACCGTATATCTCATCTGTGCCGTGTGGACTGTGCTGTCAATTCTGGCCGCAATACCCTTTCTTGTCTCGGAGACAGCCAAGTTGTCTTATGCTGATGCGCTGTTTGAAGCTGTGTCTGGGCTTACCACCACTGGTGCCACGGTGCTCTATAATCTACAAGCGAAATCGCCGGGAATACTACTGTGGCGCGTGATGCTAAACTTTATCGGTGGGTTGGGAGTTATCGCCATTGGTGTGTTGCTGTTACCATGCCTGAAAGTTGTTGGGCTTAAGGATATCTACGGCGTTGAATCCGCCACAGCGCGGCAACGGTTCAAGTTGAGTGTTTTCAGAACTGTGCTGTACATTTCTTGCATGTATGCTATGTTGCTAGTACTGTGTACGGGTGCCTACAAGATAGCCGGCATGTCTGCGTTTGATGCAATATGCCATGCGATGAGTACGGTTTCCACGGGTGGTTTTGCAAATTACGACAGCTCGCTGGGCCACTTCAACAGCGCTGCAATTGAGATCGTCGCCATTGTCTTTATGCTGCTGTCTTCTTGCCCGTTTGTAGTCTATCTTAGGTTGGCGCTTGAGGGCAGGTTTCGATCCAAGCAGTTTGTTGTCTTCGTGTGCGTACTTGTGGTATTTTCGCTATTGGGTGCGGTCAACCTATACAGCAGAAACATGCTTCCCGAGGCGGAGTTTCCTGAGGTGCTGCGACGCTCAGCCTTCATACTCGTTTCACTGGTGACTTCTACCGGGTTTTCTAACTGCGACTACAGCTCCTGGGGCTTTTTAGCCGTTTCTGGGACAATCCTAACCTTATGTGGAGGATGCTCCGGTTCCACTAATAGCGGCCTTAAAATGCATAGAATAGTTATCCTGGTACGCGGTGGATACAGATACGTCAAACACATGCTCATGCGGACTCCATTCACCGTGTCTGAGCAATCAGCGCGGGAGGAGGCCTTGCCTGAAGCCGGTGCGTTTTTCTTTTTGTATGTTTTCGTATTTTGCATCGCATGCATTATTGTTGCCTGGAGTGAAGACGACTTGGCAACAATTGTAACGTCTGTTTCATCAACTTTTACGAATACGGGGCCGGGCATAGGTGATGTTGTCGGGCCACATGGTACGTATGCCCCGGTGTCTGCAACCGTCAAGTTTGTATTGACGGTACTAATGTTGATCGGACGGCTAGAGCTCGTTCCAGTTTTTGTGCTTATACTGTCTCTGCTGCGAGGCGGTGCAGGGCGCTTGCTGGGGATTGGTAGGGGAGCAAAAATGCTTGATATGTTCCGATAACCATATAAGATGAACCCGGATCTGTCATATATTGCTCCGGGGTGGAAGGGTAAAAGGGTATCGTGTTGTGTTGCATTCTGCCGTGATGACGGAGCCCCGGAAGAACGTGTTTGCAGTTTTAGACATGGGCTCCACAAAAATGGTGTGCCTCGCCGTGAAAATGCGTAGTGACGGCGTGCCTACAGTCATGGGGGTGGGGTATAAAGCCGCTGACGGCGTAAATGGCGGTGCGATTTCCAACAAACAACATGCCGGATACTCTATATTGTCCAGTGTGGATGCTGCGGAACAGGCGTCCGAGCACACGATGAACCAGGTGTATGTTAATGTGTCTGGGTGTAGCATTGCGTCGCATAACATCTCGAATGAGATGTGCTCTACAGTGCACGAGATATCGGATCGTGACGTGCGCAAGATCATGCTTCAGACGTATGAGAAATTTTCTGGGGATGATATAGTAGTCCACAACATTCCAATAGCCTATCATTTGGATGACCTCAGCGATGTTACGGAGCTGAAAGGGCTGTATGGTAGGAAGTTACGTGCTGATATGCACGTGGTTACCGCTTCGAAGCTTGCCCTTCTTAACATCGAGAATTGCATCGCCGATAACAACCTGAGCATGGGTGGCTGCGTTGCGGAGCCGTATGTATCGGGGTTGGCTTGCCTCACGGAGGATGAAAAGGAGCTGGGAACTATGATTCTCGATATAGGGGGGAATTACACCTCTATTGGGATATTTGATAGGGGCAAATTCGTGCATGCAAGTACAATTCCCCTGGGTGGAATGCACATAACCAGAGATATAGCGTACGGATTGTGTATAAGCGTCAAGGATGCCGAGCGCGTGAAAGTGCTGCACGGGGACATAATGCTCACCTCGGCGGATAAGAACTATGCCATTGAAACCGAAGATGGCAGCGAAGACGAGCGCTCCATAATGAAGTCTGATTTGACTAACATTATTCGCCCGAGAGTGGAGGAGATTCTAGAATTGGTGAAGGGGGAGATGGACAGGCAGCAGAATGTTGTTGGCAAAGTTGTGATAACGGGAGGGTGTAGCAATTTGGCTAGTATCCGGGAGGTTGCCAATTACGTTCTAGGCAAGCAAGTAAGGGTTGGTCTGCCTGCTCAAATTCATGGTATGAACAAAGAGTATGACAGAAATCCAATATTTTCTGCAGCCGTCGGTACTGCACTACTAGTAGTGCACAGCTTTTACAAGGGAATGGATAGGAATCACAGCCCGTCATACGGAAGAATACGCAAGATGCTGAAGTGGATTACAGATAAGAGCAACGCATAACACGTCGGGGTACAGTCGCCGCACCAGACAGGTGCACGCGACGAAAACTCGCTGCCACACATCGCACACGCCAGAACCCCTGCCGCGTGCCGCAACTACAAGCGCTGCCTAGTGAAGCTTTTTTGCGATGTCGTCATCGTGCTCTGGTGAAGGGGCTACATCACCGCCGTCACCACGCTCCTTACCCTCCAGCTCTTCCCTGAGCAGGCTACGGGCAGCACCAGAAGCCGCGTCAACTGCAGCAAGCCTCAGAGACTTTACAAAGTTATCAACCTCAAACGCAACCCGCTCAGTCGCCAGGTTAATTTGAGCCTCAAGCATTTCTTCTATTTCTTTTTTCCCGTTTTGCACTATGGCCCTGTACTGTTCCTCAGACTTGCGGAGCATCTCAGCCACTGCTGAATCTACTTCGTGTTCCTTTTTTGATATATCGTGAAGCATTAGCTCCAGCTCACGCTCGAGATCGGCTGACTTCTCCACGACGCCGCCCACTGAATCTGAGTGTTTCGACAAAAACCGCCTAACGAACTTACTGGCGGGATTGAAAGCCAATGCGAATCCCACACAAAAAGCAAGGTCAACTATCAAATGAGTGCTCATAGTCATAACTTTCCCTCGTATAATCTGGCGGCCAACTTCTTCAGTGCTGCCTTTTTCGCCTCATTGTGGCCGCGCACCTTAGCGTAGTACATAAATGCAACCTCAGCGGAAAGATCAATCAGCTCACCACGAGTGTCCTGCTGCAGTTTTTCCAAACGCTGTTCTGCCACCTCGAGCATAGCACCAACCTCCTTGTCTAGCAGAGAGCGCGCCTCCTCAACACACAGCGAAACCTCGGCCAACGCCTTTTTTACCGTGTCTCCAGCCTTAAGTTCTGCGTCCTCCAACGCCTCCCGCTGCCCAAGCAGCTTCAACCCTATAGCCTCACAAACATCCGAAGCTCCCTCCAAGGACTTGCTAGCTGCAGCGTGCCTTCTACCTATAGCGTCTTCAACCCTGGGAACGACCCACCTAACCGCAAGGTAGAGCAAGAAAAACGCGCAGGAAAACCAGACCACCTGCGAGGGGTATACTGAAAAGTCCAACTGGGGTACGGTGCCCATTGCTGGCTAGCCGGCCACGAATATCAAAAGTAGTGCTAGCAAGAACGAGAACAGGCCCATAGCCTCAACCAAGGCGGCGCCGGTATAGACATATTTCTTCAGCTTGTCTTCTGTCTCCGGATTGCGAGCGATGCCATTGAGCATGGCCGAAAAAACAGCTGCAACTCCAAACGCAGACGCCACCATACCCAGGACGCTCAGCCCAACGGCCACAAACCTCAAAGAGTCCATAAACCACCACCAGTGCAAACTTCAACCCTACAGATTATAAGGGCTTGCAATGCTAAGTCAATTAGTAATTGACTGCCGTACAGTAGGAGATTTGCTAGATATGCTATCTGGGAGCACTAGCGCTAAGCGAGTTTTGTGGACTGTGGCCTTCGCATTTCAGCATTACAAGTGCTGAGGAGTTGCTGAGGAGTTGCTGAGGAGTTGCTGAGGAGTTGCTGAGGAGTTGCTGAGGAGTTGCTGAGGAGTTGCTGAGGAGTTGCTGAGGAGTTGCTGAGGAGTTGCTGAGGAGTTGCTGAGGAGTTGCTGTGGAGTTGGTGTGCCGTGGTGTGGAGCGGAGTCACTTGCGCTACCGGGCGGTGGCGTACTGCTTCACGGTGGGCGTGCATTTCCTGATATAGTGGTTGGGAAGCCAAGTGTGGGTTCGTGGCGCGCGAGGGTTGAGGGATGCTTGAGGCGTGCGAACACCGTTTGGCGATAACCTACTGTTACTGTGCGGTGGATGAGGTTTATGCTATGAATTGACATTGCACCAGTGGCGTGTATATTACCCTACCGTATGTGTGCGTGATCACCTGTAATTCCCAAATGCTTCAAGGGCGGTGGCTGCCCTAGGTTGGTGCCCGTGCCAGGTGTGGCCTGCGCACAAGTTTTGTATAGCACTATAATTAGGAGTTTGTATGTTTTTACCAATTATTGCGGGAATGGTTACATTCGTCGTCGCCAATTTTCTTGCTGACAAAGTGGCCGATGTCATCACCGATGCCATTACTGAAGATGATCCAGAATGGCGTGAAAACGATGCAGATTTTGATAAAGCCGTATTACATAGTGCCACCAGTGTGGCTACCTATACAGTTACGTCTAGCGTTCTCAATGCGGCCCTAGGAGCACATCCTGCTGTTGCTTTAGCGGGTACGGTGCTGCATACCACATACGCGATTGCCCGTGCTGCTGACCACGCTAGGTCGTTGGATCTGGAGCTGGAAGGAGAAGCATCTTGGTCCACCACGTATGCACGGCCGCACAGCACCACTGGGGGAGGGAGCGCTGCTACAAGTGAGCCAGCACAACCCACGATGCAAACACAAGCGCAGAGTTCAGCTACCGTTGGGGGGGGGGGGGAGCTCAGCAGACCCCTGGCTGCAGTTCTGTAAGTGGAGGTTGTGGCTCCAGCAATGGCGGCGGACAGGGCGGCCCAGTCCCAACGTGCTTAGAGCAATCCAGTTGCATTTGGGCGACGGTAACGTGGCACACGTTGTACTAGCGGAGTGCTGCGCTTTTAGTACTGCCCCGGTGAAGGCGTAATGAGGATGCCGTGCGGCGTCCTCGCCGGTGGGTGCGCCACTCCCCGCGCGCGTAACTCTCAACAACTAGGTGATTTGGACGCCTTAATGGCCAGCTACGGCGTCAGACAGGTACACAGTAGTAAGTACGGTGAATATATATGCCTGCAATATGGCAACGAAGATCTCAAATGCTATCAGGGCCATTATGAACGCAAATGGCAGAGGCGCTAGTACGAGATGCATCTTGAGCACGAAGTCCGCAATCACCGCGATTATGGTGTGGCCGGCGATCATATTTGCTGCCAAACGTATTGCAAGGCTTACCGGCCGTGCCACGTATGCAAACAGCTTTATAAAAACCATCATAGGGGCCAGCCACAGCGGCGTACCTTCGGGCAGGAATATCCTGAGAAAGTGCAACCCCTGGTGCCTGAAACCAATTACCGTGATTGCTGTGCAAACAACAAGTGACAGAGCCAGCGTGACGGATAGATGGCTGGTTGCGGTGAACCCAAATGGCAATATTCCCACAAGGTTGCACGCCAGCACGAACAGAAAGGTAGTCATAACCAAGGGTATGTAGCGCAGACCTTCCGCGCCGGCGTTACTTTCAAGGGTGTTGGCGACGAAGCCGTAAATTAGCTCCACTGCAGTTTGGGAAGGCCCTGGCACAACGTTGACCTTTCTAAGTGCCCAACACAAAAGCGAGATAGAGCTTACGGACGCAAGCACCATGACCAGCGAGCAATTAGTGAAGCTCAGGTCTATTCCCCAAAGAGCGGGTATGTCGAGTAACTTTGTTACTCTAAACTGTTCCAGCGGACTCAAACCACACCTAACGCAATGTAGACTACGTTGGGCAGTATCACTCAGAATATGACGCCAGTCAACTAAAGTCATCACCATGGCCTATCAGGCTGAACAAAGCCATTCGTACCGGGTTAAGGGTGCAATCCCAGCGGGCTTAGCCACCGGTGTGTACGCCAGACATAGGTTGGGCAGTAGGGCATATTCTTTGCTATGCGCTGCTGCTGGATGTATACTCGCTACATGGGTTTTGGCCGGCGTTATGGTGCATGACTACTCAGTTTTTAAACATGGCTCTGCCACATGTTGTTGCTGGCGGGTACGCTGAGGTTGCTGAGTACATTACTGGAGCTATAAATGTAGGCCAAGGTATGCTGGCCAGCCTTCCAGATATAGCATCCAACTACGCGGGCAGGGCGCTTTTAGTTGCGGACTCAAACACTGCAAAGCTCATCAGTAGTGCGGTGTTAAATTCCTTCAATCACTACACGATTCAAGGAGAATATTGCGCTTCCACTGCCCTGGTTGACTGTGTGAAGAATGCATCTAAAAGTGCAGATTTCATTATTGCCCTTGGAAGTGGGTCAATAAACGATGTGTGTAAATATGTGAGCAAAACTGAAGGCAAGGAATACATACTGTTTCCAACCGCTCCCTCCATGAATGGATATACCTCCCCCAACGCTTCCATTACGATTAAAAACGGCACAAAAAAATCTTTTGCCGGCCAACTGCCGCGCGCCATCTATATAGATACAGGCACTCTGGCCAACGCACCGGCGAGGATGATAAATAGCGGCTTTGCAGATTTTATTTGTCGCTCAACAGCGCGTGCAGACTGGTTACTTTCGCATATATTTCTAGGCACTCAATATAGCGAGCTGCCTTTTCTCATCAGTGAAGATGTAGAACACGCTCTCGTAGAAAGCTACCAAGGCCTGGTGGCCCGGGATGTCGATACCATAATGTTGCTCATGCAGGCTCTGCTCCTATCTGGTGTCGGTATGATAATAGCTGGAGGGAGCCAGTCCGCAAGCCAAGGGGAACATATCTTGGCCTGCGCTACCGAGCTTCTAGATGACTACAACCTGTTGCACGGGGAAAGGGTGGGGGTTGCCACGGTAGTGCTGGCGAAACTACAGAAAAAGCTGTGCAACATGCAACCGCGACTTGTGCAAACTTGCATTGATAGCCGTTCACTGCAACAGTATTTTGGTAGAGAGCGAGCGCAGGAGTTTTACGATGTGCTGCTTCGGAAGTCCATAGACAGCGAAGCCGCAAAAAGTCTAAACCACGTGATAAGTGAAAAGTGGGAATACATCTCCGAGAGGGTTAGAGCAGAGGTTATTGATCCCACGCTGCTGGAGAGAATTCTGCACGACCTCAAAAGCCCGTATCTACCCGAGCATGTTGGGTGGACTACCGCAAGGTATGGTGAGGTAGCAAACTTGGCATTTGCCACTAGAGACAGATTTACATTTCTTGACATTGCTCACCACGCGCAAGTTCCGGTAATGTGACTAAATTTATTTGTAGTGCAGAGCCACAGAGTGCCACCCTGCCTCACACACCTCAACCGATCTAACGTTCATGCAGATTGCGCACCGCTACCTCACCGCAGGGCTTTTCTACCGGGAGCGTGCTCTCGTTGCGTAGCTCCACCCCCTGTTGAGGGCGCCTCTCCGGCGTGACTGGGCCCATTGCTTGAATTTGCAGGTTGCTTCTGAACAGCGGTGCTTTCGTCGGGTTTAGAAGCGTCTGGCCGCGGGGCACCGCTCTTTTGTTTGTTTTCGCTTTGGTCTTGGGCTTTGCTCTGCTGCTCAGTTGTTCCACCAGCGGCCTTGGTTTTACTGTCATCACTGGGCTGTGCTGCGCTTGCCCCTTGTCGGACCATTGTCCCATCAGGCCAGATTACTTTATTGACGTTGGATTCCGTGAAGTTTACCTCTACCAAGGATGCGTCGGTAAAATCTGCAGAGGAGAGATCCGCTTTAGAGAAGTTTACGTCGTGTAGTTGTGCTTCGTGAAAGTTAGTGCCTGCCAGGCGGGAATTCGAAAAGTCTATCTCGTGTAGTTGCATGCCGCTAAAGTCTAGATACGAATAGTTTACATCGAGCACTTTTTCGCGCTTGAGTAATGCTTGCAGTTCCTGTTCCGATGTGACGGCACCACTCGCATCATCCGGTACTGTGTCGTTTTCCATGATAACAGTGTTTACGAACGTGCAGTCTTGAAAACTAGATCCAGCCAAAACGCCCCTATATACACTTGTGCCGACAAATTCTGACTCTATAAAACTAGCTCTTGTCGCGTTACTTGCTGATATACTTACTTTCCCCAGCTTGCTATTGGCAAATACAGAATTTTGCAGCAGGGTGCCGTGTATTATGACATCATGCAGCTCGGACGCAGACCATACCATTTCGCTGGCGTTTACGTCATTGTATACGGATTGTGACGTCTTAACCTCGCTCAATACCGCATTTGTTAGGTCAACCTTTTCTAGGGTAACTTTGTTCAAATTTGCGGTGTGTGCGAAGGTTGACGACATGCCAGTCCGCGATATTGTAGAGTTGCTGATTTTCGCTCTGCTCAGCACGGCAAGACCTAGTGTACTGTCAGAAATGCTGCTAGCCTCGAGTGTAATATCTCTCAGATCAGATTCCGTCAAGATAGATTCAGATATCGCGGTGCCCTTCAGCTCGGCCCTTGCCAGCACCGCATTGTGCAGATTCACCCCCACCATAACTGCGCCGCCCAAAGTTGCACCACTGAGATTAGCATTTCGCATATCGGTATGATAAATATCGGCGGAGTACATGTTAGCGTTGCTCAAGTTTGCATTGTGAAGACTCGCAGAGTGGATGCTTGCTATTTCCATGTTAGCGTTGCTCAAATCACTTCCTGTGAAGTCTGCAAAGTTCATGCGCACTCCGTACATGATAGAGCCCTTTAGTACAGAGTTTTGTATTCTAGCACCGTTTAAATTGGCGCCGAATAGCCTTGCAGCAGTCAGATCACTATCCTGTATCAGTATGCCGGTTGCTTCTATATCCTGAAAGTTTGCATTGCTCATGTTTGAGTTCAATACCGACACTGTACCGAGATCAGCGTTTGTAAACGCCGCATATACTCCCTGCGAGTTCTTGATTGCCGCGGACTGCATGTCTGCGCCGAGGAAAGATGCATAACTGATTTCGGAGGAGTTTATTTTAACTTCGTTGAGGTCTGCAAGCGCAAAGTTGGCAAACTTTAGATCCACCGATTCAAACTGGGATCTATTTAGGTCAGTGTTCGAAAAGTTAGCCCCGCGCATGTCTGATCCAGAAAATGTGGTGCTGGAGATATTGCTATGCCTAAAATTTGCCTGAACGAGGCTAACATCCTCAAAGACTGCGCCCCGCATGTCCAGCTCACTAAAATCCGCCCCAGCAAGGTTACTGCCGAACTCCTTCTTAAAATTTGGGGCGACCCCCTTGGCGTTACACTTTACGATGAACTCTCTAAAGTCGCGCCTGGTGTATGAGGTCTTTTTCAGACTTTCAGTATCCCTGACAAAAGCCTGCCTGGGATCCTCCTGCTTTTCTGCCTGCGCGCTGCTATTGTGGGGAAAGGTTCCTGATAGGAATGCGCATACAATTGCGACCCAGGCCAGTTTTTTTGAGGGAAAAGACAAGCGGCCCGCGTTTATGTCTGCTTTTCTCATACGCACCCAACACCAACCCACATACCCCCAACATTGTAGGAGGCAAAAACTCACAAAGTATTAACCCCACTCACGCACGACCACCGGCATTAAAAGGCGCATATACACGCCCCCTGCTGCTACTTGATGGCACTTAAATTGCTTTGTGTCAACGAGGAAAGTGGCATACACTCCCGAGAAGATGTTGGGCGTAGTGTTGCCTCCAGATTGTTGGAAGTCTTGCATTATGCAAGTCTTATGAGCGGGGCAAACATTCTGTGGAGTGCATGATGTGTTTTAAAACGCGCAGTTGCGCAGGGTATGCACTGCTGGTTGTGTGTTGTTTTGCGCCTCTTGCCTTGCTTCTATCATTGGGTACATGGCAGCTCCTACGGTTGCGGGAGAAGTTGCATATTATTGAAACAATGCGCATGGACCCTGTCACTCTTCCTGCTGGGGAGCTGCATGCTTACGCGTACAGGAAAGTAAAGTTACAGGGTGTTTTTAAGGACGAAAAACATATACGGGTTTTCGCTGGCAAGGCAGGATATTACTTCCTTCAGCCATTTTCGTTGGTAGATGGCCGGCGAATTCTGGTAAACAGAGGGGTGTTTACCAACATCAGCACCGTGTCCGACACCAGCGATTTGAGCGTGCGGTTGGTCGGTGGTGTATTGCACTGCAAGTTGCGGAGTCTATCCAGATGGGTGGTGCGTAACAGTCCGGAAGAAAATCTATGGTTTTGGTTTGACGTAAAAAACATGTCAAAACACATTGGCCTGCCCGACCTTGAGCCTTGTATATTGTGGGGTGATGGCACAACTATTGCTGGCGGATTACAAGCAAATTCGGCGCTTATAGTCAGGAATGACCACCTTGAATACGCCATAACGTGGTACTTCCTAGCCCTGGTTTGGCTGCTGGGATACGTCTACTATGTACGCGGAACAAGGCGTCCTGCGTGATACATACTAAGGCGCGAACACTTGGTTCTGTTGCCGGCTTAGGGCCATAATTTTGCCCGACATGCCATTGTACACATGCAAATTTGCAAGCACCCTCTGTATGTATGTGCGAGTTTCTGGGAATGGTACGGACTCTATCCACTCCGCGAGCGCTCCGGGTGATTCCAACTGCCTCGGATCTCCCAGATTTTTCAACCATAGGTTCACATTTCCCGGTCCTGCGTTATAAGCTGCCAAGGCCAGTACCAGAAAATTATTATATGTCTTAAGCAGCTTGGTTAGATAGTGATGTCCCAGCATTATGTTGTACTCTGGGTCCAGAAGGTTACTCTCTTGGTATTCTATTTGTAAATCCCGCGCCAATTCCATCGCAGTTGATGGCAATAGTTGCATTAGCCCAAGCGCGTTGGACCGACTTTTAGCTTTTTTGTCGAATTTACTCTCCTGCCTGATCATTGATAGCACTATGTCTTTATGGTCATCGTGCACTGCCAAATATTGTTGTGGGTAAAGGCTTTCCGGCAGTAAAAGCTTAGATCCTATATACTCCGCACCTTTGAGCGCAGAGTGGGTATTGCCACTCGCAAGGGCGAGCTCAGTGATAATGCCGGCAACCTCCGGGCTATTGGTGGTTTTTATTGCATGCTGCACGAACAGATCTGCGATATCATCGCGCTGCGCTCTAGACAGCATATACCCTATTTTTGCAAACAGGTTTTTCCTGCAACGCAGGTAGTGTAGATTACTGTACCTGACGCTTTTTGTGTCAAGCAGGACTTTGTTCACGCCCAGCTGCAGAAGGGCAAGCTGGCCATAGAAGGTTGTCTTATGCAGTGCTGCAAGCCTAAACCACCCGAGGGATTCATCGGCGTCACCCAACTTTTCGGCAGAGCGCCCAGCCCAATAGGCAGCCTTACTTTTGTATTCTTGTGTTCTTGCTGTGTTATAAAAGTCTGTAAAATGTGCGTTGGCCGCTTCATAATCTTCAAGGCATTTAAGTGCGATCCACCCGAGAAGCCAGTGTACTTCAGGTAATGTGCTGGCATCCACAAGCCTTGTGCAGTCCCTGGCTAGCGCGTATGCGGCGCCGTAAAACCTAGAGAGTTTGTAGTACATGATATCACCGATGTACAACCTGTAGAGGTACCAAAGCTCCCTGCGGTATTTTTGGTCTTTGGGTATCGAAGACATCAGATGCAGTATTTCTTCGCTGATCTGTCTGTTCTTTATATACCAAGATACATAGTCATACATGAGCCCAAAGTCTGAGCTCATAGACGCAAAAACTGGTGACGCATCTATGCCGCCTAGGTCTTTTTTGTTGCGCCTAAAGCTTATTCTGGCTGTGGTAACCAGGCCCTCTTCCCCGAGGTTATTGGCTATATACTCTGCCGCACGTATTCTTTTTGTCCACAGCAGCCGGTTTGCCACTGATATGAGCGCATCTCTGGGCAGGGTGCTGTAGTTCAGGAAGACCGCACTTTTCCTAAGACGTCCGCATTCAGGCTTGACCTCGGAGATAGACGTCATAACGGCAGTTTTGGTGTGTGCAACAGGGCTTGGCCACTCTGGGTGGGCTGACTTGAAATCGTTGACCTCCTCTTGAGAGACGCAGTCATGGCGCAATCGCAGCCACTGTGCAAGCACCACGTACTCCTTGCCCAGCTTTTTTGCAATGCGTTGCGTTGTTTTGTAGTTTCCTCTATTGGCGTGCTCCAGCATTTTGGAAAAGCCGCGCATTTCTGGCTCTCTTATTGTCCACGGAACCGCTATGCTCGGGCCAGAGCCGCTGGCTATTGACGGCAACATAAGGAAAACGCATGCCATGCGCAACAGCAGGCAGCGCAAAGAGCTGGTGATCATAGAATTTTTGGCGATGACGTAACTGGGGGGAGCAGATGAGGGCGTTGCGTCCCAACCAAGCGCTTTGCGCCAGCGACTTCTATCTGTCGCAGGCCTCGCTTTCACCTGAGACACCCTCGAGTTGATGGTACGCTTGTGTGGTAAATTTTTAAATACCGCACACCGCAAACTAGGCTACCCTTGGGGTAAGCACACCTATGAGGTGCCATGTTTTGTTTCCCTTCCACGATACACACACACCAAAACCAGCATAACGAAAAGGAACCCACCTATGATTGCCATAGCGCCGCCCACTGAAAAACAATAGCGCGCAACCGCTGATGCAGCGTCTGGCAGATGGGTCACCTTACGTAAGGCTCCGTACCCTCCCAGCAACTCTAATCCCGTTATATGGAGCATCTGCCCTGCGCTATACACGAACAGTTGTATGTTTTGCCAAGTCTGACTGACTGCCCTATAACCAAACTGTGGCATCATGAGATATACAAACCCCATGAAAGCCGCGGTCATTCCGACGACGCACCCATGGTAATGAGCGGGTATTGTGACCGTGCCATGCATGCTGAGGATGCCTAGAATGCCGCCGTAAGTGAACATTACTGTGGAATAAAGCAGATGTCTGTTGTCGCGCTGCAACAAGGCTTTAAGATTACCGCCTGCAAATACTATCAGGAAGGCGGGTACCACGGCCTCTGCTATCCGCATATGCCATGTGAAAAATTCAGCTAGTAATGCAAAATCTAGTGGGTAAATAATATGCGCTGCAGACGCAATTATGACGGACAGGGCATTTATCGCGAACACTGTGCTGACCAAGTAGGGGTGTGTGAAGCGCCCATGCCTGATCTTCAACAACATCACCACCAAAAATGCTTGTCCGAACACACCTTGCAAGAGGTGTCCTGCGCCCCAAAAGACCCTTTCGTAAAACACCAAGCTTTCCAGGTTTTTGTCGGTCGCAGAATATGCAGTTATGAAGCAAAACACTGCCGCGGTCATCATGGCGGACATTCCGTGTATTCCCACTAACATGGGAAAGTCAGTGCGCTGGTCTTTGCGCCTAGTTACTGAGGGTAGGGTGTTGAGCAATACCCCGCAGCAGAACAGCCCCAGCCCTACGAAAAAAAACCAGTGGTCTATGACCGGTACATAGTTGCTTTTTATTGGAACCGCGCCCTGTAAGAGTGCCGATAACACCATTAGTGCAGTGCCTACTGCGGCCACCACCCAGCAGTGCCCAAGGTATCTTAGCTTATGGTGTACGGTCATACTAATCAGCGTAGAGGACATCGAACACAGCCACACTACCACCGAAAGGTCCACGTGCAGTACTAGTGACAGGCCAAATACTTGGTCAGCATTTGTGATTACTGACTTGAGAAATGGCATTCTCAGGAACACTACTAGTATTGACAGGATGCCGGAGACTCCCAATGCGTGGACTCCGACCAAAACCCATCCACGGCAAGTCTTTACGTTTCTGTCATCAACGAAAGCCATACAAAGCCATGTTAAGACGGGGATATAGTATATGTAATTGCCATCGCGGGCAAATAAAAAGGTTGTCCCATGGCGCGGTATAACCGCGCGCCAGGGCTTTAACGGCTACTTCATGCATTGAAAATGCGGCAAAAGTGCAACGTTGGTTGCTATAATGCCAACACTACGTACGGTTTCTAACGCGTTGCGTCATCGGCTACGGAGGCCAGTTGTGGCTGCGTGAATAATGGCTGCAGGGCATCAACATATGGGGCAATTGGACAGAATCTGTGATAGATAAACCAAGCAGCGTGTTAGAACTACTCCCAAAAATGGTGTCTTGGAAGCGCGCTAACACTTGGGTGCACAAATCGCACGCTGCAGTATTGCCACCGAAACCAGGGCTGAATAGACATTATTCCCATTTGGGCTTTTCAAGCAGCGGGGTGTCACTTTTCTAGGCATGATGATTTTTCAGGCAAGAGCGGCCAGGTATTGCGCTAATTCGTGGCGATTTGGCGTATTTTAGACTTGCAGTCAACCCGGAAAGCATCCATTATAGAATGCTTATGGGTTTAAACAGGCGTGTCAGCGCGGTGAGCGTTTTTATGCTGTTTCTTTAGGTGTAGTGGATGTTGCGCTTTCCACAGGTCCGGTGCGCGGCTGTTAGGTCTCTTGGTATTTGATGTCCCGATAGGCGGGCGCGCTGTGAGTTGAGAGGGGAGTGGCTTGAGGAAAGTTTTGCCCAATATGCTGACCATCTTTAGGGTTCTTGCCATACCTGCCGTAGTCTCCAGCTTTTATGTGGGTTGCGGATGTGCCCGGTATGTGACCTTGGCTATATTTCTGCTTGCCTGCGCAACTGATTTCCTTGACGGATACCTGGCTCGCATGTGGAGAGCGCAATCTAAGTTTGGCAGGCTTTTTGATCCGGTTGCCGACAAGCTTATAGTCCTTTCTGCTTTCATAATGCTGGTATATGTGGGGCAAATAACGGGCTTGAGCGTCGCGTGCGTCGTCGTTATTGTCTGCAGGGAAGTGCTGGTATCCGGAATGCGTGAATTCTTTATTGCTGCGGGCACCAGTTTGCCAGTAAGCGGCATGGGCAAGCTCAAAACTGTAATGCAAATGACTGCAACTGGAGTATTAATCGTCGGTGATGGGGGAGTTGTGACGCGCATTGGGGAATTTCTTCTGTGGGTTGCGGCTGCATTGTCGGTATATTCCATGTATCTGTACACCCGCACTGCGGTTGAGAAAACCGGAATCTGATTTTCCTGTTAGTGGCAAAAACTCCTGAGGCCCGTGAAGTACATCGCAATGCCACTATCGTCAGCAGCCTCTATTACTTCTTTGTCCCGCAAAGAACCACCAGGCTGCACTATAGCAAATATGCCTGCAGTCGCGGCGTGATGTATACTATCTGCAAATGGGAAAAATGCGTCAGACGCCATAACAGCACCTGTGCAGTCTTGTGCCTTTTTGACAGCAAGCTCCACGCTGTCAACCCTGCTCATTTGTCCTGCGCCTACTCCTATGGCGCGCCCGTCACGTGCTATTACAATTGCGTTGGACTTCACATGCTTGCATACCCGCCACGCGAACAGCAAATCCTGCAGAACCGCGGGAGGCGCTGTTTTAGTTGTAACCTTAAGCAGGTCGTCAATGCCTATTGTGCTGCAATTGCGTTCCTGCATAAGCAAGCCGCTACCAAGCGCGCTTTTGAAAACCAACCTACTCGCCATGTAGGGCGTGCACTTTACCACACGTAAGTTCTTTTTTGTGTACAATACTTTCAGTGCATCCTCAGCAAAATCTGGGGCAACCACCGCTTCCACAAACATGTCTGCGACCTTGTGTGCAATTTCCTCTGTAACCGGCCTATTACACGCTATTATCCCGCCGAAACTGCTTTTTGGGTCACAAGTAATTGCCTTTTCATAGGCATCGTCCACATTTGCGCTAGAAACTGCCACCCCGCATGGGTTCCCGTGCTTTATTACAGAAACTGCTGGGACGTCAAACTCGGCTACTATAGCAACAGCGGACTCGATATCGACGATATTATTAAAGCTCAGCTCCTTGCCGTGCATCTGCTCAATGGGCAATGTCATAGGTGAACTATCGTGATACATGCCGTACACGGCGGCTTTCTGATGCGGGTTCTCACCAATGCGCAAATCCTGAATTTTCCTTCCGCGTATTGTGATTTCTTGCGGCATGTCTGGCGCTTCTGTACCGTTTAACCACGCATGAATGCATGAATCGTAAGAAGATACGTTGGCGAAAGTTTTAGCGGCCATGCGCCTTCTATATTCGAGTGTTGTTGCGTTCCCGTTACTGGACATTTCCTGCATCAGCCCTTCGTATTCGTGCACGTCGGGTATAACCGTAACATGCTGAAAATTCTTGGCTCCCGCCCTCAGAAGCGACACCCCGCCTATGTCTATCTGCTCCACCACTGCAACATCTGCGGCCTTAGCAGCTGCAAGGCTCTGGAAGGGGTATAGATTTACTATGACCAGATCGATTGCATCTACGGCTAGCCTGTCCAACTCGGAATCGTGGCTGTCTCCATTGCGCAAAATGCCGGCGAATATTTTTGGGTGCAGAGTCTTAACCCTACCGTCCATCATTTCTGGGTATCCGGTGTACTCTGAAACTTCAACCGCAGGAATACCAGCCTGCTGCAGCAGGCCACATGTATTTTTTGTTGCTATTATGCGAAACCCTCGTGCTGCTATAAACTGGGCGAGTTTCTCAATATTTGTCTTGTCATATACCGATATCAGGGCTGTTCTGCCCGTTGAGGAAGCAGTCATTATTCTTGCGTACCTTAACCCATCATTGCCAAAATTTGTGCCTCGGATGCCAGCTCGTCCCCGACGTACGCATGGCACTGAAATTTGCAGGTGGTGCCGCGCATGTGGATTACTGCCGATTTTATCGTTAGGGTATCACCCGGAACAACCACCCTGCGAAATTTTGCTCCATCTATCGACATAAAATACACTGACCGGTTCCCGCTTGCCTCGTCCCCTTCGCGGTCGCTTACGACACACAGCATAGAAGATTGTGCCATAGACTCTATAATCAGCACACCAGGCATAACTGGATTGTCGCGAAAGTGCCCCACAAAAAACGGCTCGTTGAAGGTTACATTCTTTAGCGCGACTATGGACTTACCAGGGATGCACTCTAAAACTCTATCCACTAGCAAGAACGGATACGAGTGGGGCAACATCCGCATAATCTGCTTGTGATCAAGCGCCATGGTCATCTAGGCTAGCTTCCCCCCATGTTGACTCGCGACAGGTCCTTGTTCAGGGTCTCCAGAACCCGCTCAGAGATATCAGCCGCGTCTTCCACGTGGGCAACCTGACCTCTGGGTATGAAGAGCACAATTGTGGCGCCAAGCTCGCCGGCCAGGTGCTTGGAGATCTGTTGCACTTTGTTGTAAACCTGTTCCATGGCGCCGCTGTACATACTCTCGAGCTCAGACATTTTAGCTGCTGCATCCCTGTTTAAGGAGTCAACCTCCTTTCTAAATTCCGCAACTTTTGCCTCAAATGCCTCGGAGCTCAATATGCTTTTCTGTTTCATGAGCTCGTCCTCGCCTTTACGCAACTCCTCGCCTCTGCGGGAAAACGTGCTCCGCAATTCGGTCCGCCTTCTATCCAACTGCGCCCTGATGTCCTTCGCGACCAGTGCCTCACTAAGCACCTTTTCCGAGTCTACGAATAGCACGGGCCTACTAACCGACGCATCTTCCGCGCCTGCACCCGATGAGCAAAAAAGTACAAAGAAAAATATCGTGAGAAATCTGCGCATTCTAAATACCCGCATCCGTGGAAATCCTTATTCTATCTTTAATGTCAAACTTTTCCTTCACTATGGGAAACCCGAAGTCTATCCTTACCGGTCCAAATGGAGACTTCCAAGAAAACCCGAACCCTATGGACAGCCTCGGCAGGTCACTAGTATCATACCCGCCGACTTCTGAGTCCAACCGAGACAGGCTTGCCACATCAGCAAACACTGAACCCCTGATACCTAAATGCTCAGGCAGACCTATGGGAAAGTCAAGCTGGGTAACGACTCCGTAGAACAACTTGCCACCTAAAGACTCCTTAGTATTGCGATCTCTGGGGCCGATTCCCGAAGCAGCAAAGCCTCGGATTTCGCTGTTTCCTGCAAAGAACCTCTGCCCTATTTTCACAGTTTCACCTGAATATGCGAACACATACCCGAAAGATGGCTTAACCTTTAGCACTATGTCGTCATGTATTCTGCGAAACACCGGGAAGAAATGGGCGCTTGAGGCTTCTGTCTTGACGTAGTGTAAGTTTCCTCCTATTCCCGAAAACAACTGGCTCACCTTAGCAAACACCCCAGTGCTGGGCTTGTAAGTGCTGTCCAGACTGCTGTACACCAATGAGTAACCCACGGCGGAATCAAAATGCCGCCCCTCTTGTTCTTTTATGTAAATGGAGGCTGACTCCCCTATGTTATGTATGCTGTGATACTTGTAATAATATTGCAAAGATGCAGCAACGCTATCAGTAAGATTGCACGACAGCCGGGTGGAAAGCCCCGCGTTGGTGCTGCTAAATGAGCCTTCGGAGGAAGAAAACAACCCACCGAGAGTGCCACTGGAAGAAGATGGGCTGCCCTGCTGTGAGTAAAATACTCCGACGCCAAACGCAACGTCGCTATCAAGCACATTGGGAGTTACTAGATCAAGTGTTCCTGACAAACTGGTCATGGATCTAGATAAATCGAATGCGACCATCTTTCCAGTGCCAAACGCATTGCGCTCTCTCACGCTGATCTTGCCAACAAGACCGCTTTCTGAGGAAAAGCCAGCACCTATGTCAAACGAACCAGTGCCACGCTCTTTCACTCTAAAATTCAAATCTACCAAGCTGTCAGAGATTTTTTGAGTTTCTACATCCACGGTCTCGAAGAAATCCATATCTGCCAGCCTTTTGCGCGACTGCCTGACAGCGCCCGTGCTGTACACGTCTCCCTCATGTATGCCGAGCTTGCGCCGCATGACGTGGTCTAACGTCCTATTGTTACCGAGTATGTTTATTCTGTGTATGTAGACGCTATGTCCCAGGGATATGCTATACTTCACATTTACCACGTCACCCTGCACGTCATAGTCACTCTTTACAGAGGCGAACAAGTTGCCGCGCTCATTAAGATGAGCGGTCATACGCGCGACTGACCCGTTTACCATGGTCGCGTCAAACACCTCTCCCTTCTTCGATAGCACAAGTTCAAGCAGGTCTTTTTCTATACCTTCATAGCTGTGCGCTATGTCACTCACGGTTACTGTGCTTTCGCCAAACTGATATTTCTTCCCTTCTTCCACAGAGAATATTACAGTCATGCGCGTGAGGTCCCGACTTACCTCTGACACTACGGACTTGACTCTGAAGTCAAGAAACCCCCTGCTGGTGTAAAACTCGCGCAAAATGGACTGATCCGCAACTAATCGCTCCGCGAAGAACTTTGTACTGCCGCCAAATAGGCCAAAACCCTCCTTCAGCTTGTACTCTTTTGAGTATACTATTGCTTTTAACTCGCTGGACGAAAACGCCTTGTTGCCTACGAACCTGATCTCACCGATGCGAGTGGCCTTTCCCTCTACAATGTTGAGCACTATGTCTACCGCGTTGTGCGGAGCCCGCCTAACTGCGTAAGACACCTTTGCACCCAGCATTCCCCTGCTCTGATACAGTGCGTGCAAGGTTGACAGGTCGCGCTTCAGCTTTGCCTCTGTGAAAATACTCATCTTTTTCATCTTGAGTACGTCACTCTCAAGATTCTTATCAGAGAACATCCTGTTGCCTACGATCTTTATACTCCTTACTACGGGGTTCTCCTTCACTCTGATCACCAGCTCATTGCCCTCTGCGCGAACGCTAACTCTGGAAAAGAGAGAAGTTGCGTATAGGTTTTTTATCGCCTCGTCTATTTCGGGTTGTGTAACATCCCCAGTCAGAGGTACTTTGGCGTAAAACTGCACGGTGCCGGAATCCAGCCTCTCGTTGCCTATTACCTTGACTCTTGTTACACCAGCAACCGCGCTGGCGGGAAGAATGGGCCCCACAAAGGACACACATGCGACTACGTACAGAACGAAAACAAGGACGTATCTCATAAAACTCACTTCAAAATGCTCTTGACGTCATTGAAGGTGACGAAAACCATCATAGATACCAGGAGCACGAAGCCTATAGCCATCATGACATTCTGATATTTAGGGTTTATAGTTTTCCTGCGGAAAATCCCCTGCAGGGCATACTGCAGCATGTACCCCCCATCCAGCATAGGTATGGGGAGGAGATTGACAACCCCCAGGTTTGCGGAAATCAACCCTACAAACCACAATCCCTCTTTGTTTCTGATTGACTCGCCAGAATGTTTTGCAATCCTAACCGGCCCGCCAAGCTCATCCATGCCACGAGCGCCCGTTACAAGCTGCACGACTGCCAGCAGGGTTATTTTCACTATTCTGAAGATGCACCTAAAAGACTCAACTGCGGCCCGTAACACTGGCAGACGCCTGGCCCTGGTAGTTTCCGGGGATATGTTAGCCGCTATGCCCAGCCTATGGGCATCGTCAGACCACACATCCGGAGAGAGCTTGATGGAATGTTGTACGCCATCGCGGAGAAATACCATTGTAAACTCCTGATTGGGGCTTCCGGCGATATAGTGCCGTATCTCCTCAAACCACGAAATTTCATGTCCGTCAACCTCAACTATCCTGTCGCCCGCCATGAGCCCAACCTTTTCTGCCGTGCTTCCAGGCAGTATGCTGCCCACTATTGGCATCGGGCTCATAATCCCTCTGGTAGAGAACAACACGAAGAATACCAAGACGGAAAACAGCAAATTCGCCAGCGGCCCAGCACCAGCGACGGCAAACCTCTGCCACAGGGGCTTTTCGTTAAACGCGAAAGACTTCTCACCCTCAGAGAGATTGTCCTCCTGCGTGTCACCAAGCATCTTTACGTATCCCCCGACAGGCACCAGGCTGAACTTCCACCTAGTGCCAGACCCGTCAGTAATCCCAAACAGCTCAGGTCCAAACCCAAGAGAGAATGTCTTGACCCGAACCCCGCACAACTTCGCAACCGCATAATGCCCATACTCATGCACAAACACGACCACGGAAAGCACGAGGAGGAAGGAGGCAATGTAGAAAGAACCCTCCTGAAAAGCGCCAAACACCCGCGCTAGGGAAACCATAAGGATACTCGACAAGCTCGAAACAGGAGCATGTTATATCATATTTATATCCTTGACAACAGTATTGTGCGGTATAAAGTTCCTGCGTGGTGGCTGCAGTGAGCGCGGTGTTTGTGGGATGGATGACTTTGGTCTCGAAGGGCGAAAACGCAGGTTGCTTTACAGAAGTACGCACAGGGGCTGCAAGGAGACTGACATACTTTTGGGTGCTTTTGCGCAGAGGTATCTTGCCCTACTGGACGAGGAGGAGCTTGTGCAGTATGAGAAGATAGTGGAACTTGATGATGAGTTGCTATACTCCTATATAGTGGGTAGGCGACCGGTGCCTGACTCCATAGACAAGGCGCTCGTGTCTCGCATATCGGCATGTGCGTCCGGCAAGTAACTTGCTGGTGGTGTATGCCAGAGTGGCATTGCTGAGGTAGCTTATGGAACATACATTTCCCGAAATATTAGCACTCGCGTTTGTTGGTGGTTTGGTGCTCAACCTAATGCCCTGCGTGTTTCCCATATTGTCGTTGAAAGTGCTACCCATAGTGCGTAAAAGCTCGAAAAGTAGGTGGAGTACCGCGGTGGATGGGGTATACTACACGGCTGGGGTTATGAGTAGCATGCTACTCTTGTCTTTGGTGCTGATTTTACTGCGCTCCGCAGGCCACTTTCTTGGTTGGGGGTTTCAGATGCAGTCCCCAGCTTTGGTTATCGGCCTCCTACACGTAACTTTTCTTGTGGGCATGTCATTTTCCGGTTTTCTTGACTTGTCAATCAAAGTGCCGTTCGTAGATGCAATAACCGCGCACAACGTTGGAAGTTTTTTTGCCGGGGTTCTTTCTGCGCTAATCGGTACTCCATGCTCGGCCCCGTTCATGGTGTCTGCTGTAAGTTTCGCTCTGCTGCAGCCGGGGTTGCGTTCTATTGCAATATTTCAGGTTATGGGACTAGGTATGGCGCTTCCATATTTGATCATATCGTGTTCCCCGGGTCTGACTCGCCTACTTCCAAAACCTGGACGGTGGATGGAGTACCTTAAGCAATTTCTTGCATTCCCAATGTATGCAACCTCTGCGTGGCTGCTGCACGTTCTGGTGAGCCAAAAGGGCACGCACGTACTACTCCCAACAGTGCTGTCAATTGTTGCGGTATCGTTAGGGGTGTGGTTTCTGCGGGTTATGTCTAATGTCAAGATGCAAGCATCCAAGGCCTTGGCGGTGCTACTACCGCTCTTTGTTGTTGGTACTGCGATATATATTGGTCGCTTTCGAGGCCACGATCACGCATATGGTGAGCTTGCAGTGGTGGAATTTTCCGAAGCAAGGTTGGCGAGGTTACTGCGCAAAGATAAGACGGTGTTTTTGTCTGTGGGGGCTGAGTGGTGTCTTACCTGTAAGGTTAATGAAAAAGTGCTTGAATCCGCATCGGTGCAGAGTTTTCTACGCACACATGGTGTTATATACATGAAAGCAGACTGGACCAACATGGACAGCACTATTGCCGAGTACTTAAGCGAACATGGCGGTGGTGGTGTTCCGTTCTACGAGCTGTACGTCAACGGAAAATCCGTAGGGCCTATGCCGCAAATTTTCAGCGAAAAAACGCTTCTTGAGATTTTGAGCAAGCACCTGAACGCAAACCCAAGTTCCAAAGCTAGCCCAGAATAGCGTGCTTTAGCGATCTAAAAAACCCGCGCACCGGTCCCAGCGCCTCAACCTCCGTGGCTGCATATACTGGAAACACCTTATCTGCCATGCCGGGTATCTGCACCGCGAGTGTGCCTATCTCCTGGCCCTTTTTCACTGGAGCAGCTATTGTACTCTTGTGGGAGATAAACGCCTTTACGCTTTTTGACAGGTCCCTCGGGTAGCTTATGACCACATCGTCGCGAACATGCATCTGGACCGTCCCTTTCCTACCATTCCACACTTTTACTTCACCCACTACGCTCCCCGCGGGGAAAACAACTTTGGTCTCAAAGCGATTAAAGGCATACAGCAGCAGCCGCTTAGTCTCGTACGCCCGCTCCGTTTCGGTTTTCAGCCCGTTGACAACAACAAAAACGCGGCGATTATCCTTCTGTGCCGATGCCGCTATTCCATACCCAGCCTTTTCTGTGTGGCCGGTCTTTATCCCATCCACCCCTATATTGTAATTGAGCAGGGTATTGTAGTTCTTTTGGGTTACACCATTATATGTGAACTGCTTCTCGCCGAATACGTGGTAATACTCGGGAAAATCCTCGAAAATTCTGACCGACAGCGTGAGTATGTCCCTCACAGACATCAAATGCCCCTCATCTGGCCACCCAGTCACATTCGTGAAACTGCTATGTGCCAGGTTCATCTCCTTCGCCAAACTGTTAATGTCCTCCACAAACTGTTCTTGTGAACCGCTGACCCCCTCTGCAAGCGCAATGCATGCGTCATTACCAGATGATACAGCAGCCCCCATGATGAGGTCACGAACCTTGACCATTTGCCCGACTTTCAAAAACGCAGAAGAGCCCCCACGCTTCCACGCGCTCTCACTAACAGAGAACGTATCGTCCATCTTTATCAGGCCGGCATGCAAGTGCTGAAACACTAGATATAGCGTCATCAACTTGCTCATGGAAGAAGGTGCCACTGCAACGTCAGCATCATGCTCAAAGAGCACTGTCCGGGACCCCAGCTCATACACAATTGCATGCGGTGCCTTTGTGTGCATCTTGAGCGCGTAAGAAGGGCGGGCCGGAGCCAATGCCAAGCAGCAGAACGCGGGCACCAAAAAACTGAGCAGAAAACGCCTGATCACAGCAGGATACTAGACTAAAACACGGGCAGTTATACTTGATGTGCGGGCTCTATATCAATAACAAAATTTACCGCGCAACAATTGTTGATTGTTGTGGACAGCGCCAGGCGACCAGGCTACAATCCGGGACGGTACAGGCCTTGTGAGTTTCCAGATGGAAATTGTTAGGGACGTAGAATCCGTGAGGGCGGTGCTGCGCCCATTTACAAACCGTAAAATAGGACTTGTGCCAACCATGGGTGCATTGCACTCCGGGCACCTATCCTTAGTGCATGAGATGAAAAAGCATGCTGATGTGGTCATCGTGAGCATCTTTGTGAACCCACTGCAGTTTTCCCCGGGCGAAGATTACGAGAAATATCCAAGGTGTGAGGAGGTGGACTGCGAAAAATGCGCCAGTGCGGGCGTGGATGTTGTGTACATCCCGAGTGCCGAGGGTATGTATCCCGATGGCTTTTCCACCAGTGTGGACATAGGGCCCATGGCGCGTGAACTGTGTGGCGCGTCTAGGCAGAATTTCATAAACGGGATTATGGTTGTGCTAATAAAGTTGGTGATGCAAACAAATGCACATTGCATGATCCTCGGGGAAAAAGACTACCAAATGCTGCACCTCACCCGTCAGCTGTTCCGTGACCTTGACATAGGAGTAGACGTGTTGCAGGGTAACACCGTGAGAAGCGCAGAAGGGTTGGCGCTATTTTTCAGGCACCTATATTTGAGCAGTGCGGCAATTACCAAAGCCAACTTTTTGTACGGGTTTCTACTCGAAGTTGGGCAGCAGCTTTCTGACGATCCGCACGGGCAGCAAGAAATAATTGCGCGCGGCAAGCTGCGTCTTGAGCAGGAGGGGTTTGAGGTTGACTATCTTGAAGTGCGAGACAACAATACGCTCGAGCACATGCAGACCTTCAGAAAGCCCGCAAGGGTTTTCCTGGCCGTGTATTTGGGGAATTGTCGGCTTATTGATAACGTCCTCCTGGCTTAGTTTTAGGGTATGTTGCTGCTGTGACTGTGTGCCTTGAAAAAATAAGTGCTGCGAGGCCGGTCCCTAGGTACACTAGCGCTGCTAGACATGTATGGAGGGTATGTGGTGGGTAACGCGTCTTTAGTGAGCTACATGGGCGTTCTTCCGTCTGTAGACTCTACCGCTTTCATAGCAGACAACGCACGTCTTATCGGCCATGTTGCCGTAGGAAAGAACGCAAGCATCTGGTTTTGCTCGGTTCTCAGGGGTGATGTAGGGAAAATTGTCGTTGGTGAAGGCAGCAATATCCAGGATAATACCGTTGTGCATACTGATCAAGAATACGGTGACACCGAGATTGGAAAATTCGTAACTGTCGGGCACGGCTGCATATTGCATGCGTGTTCCCTCATGGACAAAACATTCGTGGGCATGGGTTGTGTGATTATGGACCGCGCCCTAATGGAGGAGTGCAGCATGTTAGCTGCTGGGTCTTTGCTAACTAGGGGTAAGGTGGTAAAATCCGGTGAGTTGTGGGGGGGAAGGCCCGCCAAGTACATGAGGATGCTGTCGGATCAAGAGTTAGCATATCTGCAACAGTCAGCTGACGGGTATATCGAGCTATCCAGGTCATATCTATAAGTCACGCGCTGATCTATGGTTTGACATTTCGTGGTTTGGTGCCTAGACTGGCGGTCCATCCGTCCGGCATATAGTTCGTTTATTGGGCAAGCTGCTTGTATGAGTGATAATGTAGAGATAAAAGTTGATAACCTTGGTGGGGAATCCATATCAGAGGCCCCTGTTCGGGTTCTGAAAAAGGTTGGTGATGCCGTTTCCGCAGAAGAGGCGGTTTTTATTGTTGAAACGGATAAAACCTCTCTGGAGATAGCATCTCCGGTTGCCGGTGTTATCACCGAACTGCGCGTGTCGGATGAAGAGATAATAACCAGGGGCCAGGTTTTGGCGATCATCAGCAAGCATGAAGGTGCCCCTCAGGATGCCGCAGCGCGTGAGCACAAGCAAGCTGAAGTTGCAACTCCAGATGCCGAATTAGCACCGCAGGTTGAGCAACGTGATGCGCAAGCTCAAGTTGCTGACAAGGAAAAGCCGGTTAAGCCGGTCACTGGCCCACGCATTCCTGGTATAGACGAGTTCGTCGCCGGTGGGTGTTCCTCACCTGCTGATAGGGCGGCTGGTAAAATCACCAAGCCTGTGGGCGATGTGGGCAAGAGCCCCGTCCCGCAGCAACGCGTGTATGATGAGGTTGACGGCGTCATAAGCGTGCCAGGAGAAAGGCGCGTTAAGATGAGCAAAATCCGCCAGGTGATCGCGTCACGGCTGAAGGAATCGCAAAACACCGCAGCCACGCTCAGCACTTTTAATGAGGTGGATATGAGTGCTGTTATGGCGCTCAGGGGGAAATATAAGGAAGGCTTTGAGAAGAAGTATGAGGTGAAACTGGGGTTCATGTCGTTCTTCATCAAGGCCGTGGTGCTGGCTCTCAGAGAGATACCGGTGATTAATGCTGAGATTTCCGGGGATGAGATAATATACCGCGACTACTGCAATATCGGGGTTGCGGTCGGCACGGATAAGGGGTTAGTAGTGCCGGTGATACGCGGGGCCGAGACCATGTCGTTTGCGGCATTAGAGCAAGAGTTGGTGATGCTGAGTAAGAAGGCCAGGGGAGGGACGCTCACAGTTGCTGATATGTCTGGCGCAACGTTTACCATCACCAATGGTGGAGTATATGGGTCTCTTCTTTCCACACCGATTATTAACCCTCCTCAGTCAGGGATTCTGGGCATGCACGCGATACAAGAGCGCCCCGTGGTGGTCAACGGCAATATTGAAATCAGGCCCATGATGTATCTCGCGCTTTCGTATGACCACAGAATAGTGGATGGTCAAGGTGCGGTGACCTTCCTCGTGCGCGTCAAGCAATATATAGAAGATCCGAACAGGATGTCTCTCGAGATTTAGGTCATGGTTTCGGCTGGGGGCATAACTATTCACTCCGAGAAGGATTTTGAAGGCATGCGCAGGGCGGGTAGGTTGGCCGCCGAGACGCTGGATTTCATAACTCCCTACGTAAAGCCCGGGGTTTCTACAAACGCTTTGAATGATCTGTGCCATCGCTTCATTATAGATGCCGGCGCTGTGCCCGCCCCCCTGGGGTACCGCGGATATCCGAAGTCTATCTGTACCTCAAAAAATTGTGTAGTGTGCCACGGCATCCCGGATGATGTGGCGCTCAAGGATGGGGACATACTAAACATAGATGTTACGGTAATTTTGGATGGCTGGCATGGGGACACCAGCAGGATGTACTGGGTTGGCGAGAACACTGCGGTGAAGGCCAAGCGCCTGTGCGAGGCCTCGTATGAAGCAATGTGGGCTGCAATTGGACATGTGAAGCCCGGACAGAAGCTCAATAGGCTTGGCATGGCGATTGAGGAAACGATAGCCAAATATGGCTATTCAATTGTGCGTGATTATTGTGGCCACGGCCTCGGCAAAGTATTTCATGCGGCGCCTAATGTTGTACACTACTACGACGAGGAAGATGAAACTGTGCTGCAGGAAGGAATGTTTTTCACGGTGGAGCCCATGATAAATGCAGGTAAGCACCACACCACCGTGAGCAAGAAAGACGGATGGACCGTGACGACCCGAGATTTCTCTCTCTCCGCGCAGTTCGAACATTCGTTAGGGGTCACCAAAGATGGGGCGGAAGTTTTCACCATGTCGCCAAAGAATTGGAATTTCCCGCCCTACCAGTAGGCGCGCACCTCAATCGCCCGCGCGTGTGGTGGCGGGCAGCGGTTAGCGTCGTAACCTCAGGCTTTGCAGAAGAGTGCAGTTTCTGTATTGTGATACAATATTGCGAAGTTTTCCCGAAACTATGCAGCGGAATTTGCGGATCCACGGCTTCATACATGGCTGGCCTTTCAGGTATGTGCGATGCAAGCGATGAGAATCTCTACTCTGTTGGGTAAGGCTGCGGCCATGCTAAGCGGTGCTGGCGTGGCAACTCCGAGGCTAGATGCAGAGCTCATCGCGCAGCAGGCCCTGGGTATCAGTGCGATTGCCATGCTCGTAGATGCTGATATGCCAGTGGAACAGGAACGCGCGGATAGGTTTTTCGCGCTACTGGACCGGCGGCTATCGGGGGAACCAGTCTCGCATATTCTTGGCAAACGGGAATTCTGGGGCATGGATTTTGCAGTCAATTCAGATGTTCTCGATCCGCGGGCAGATACTGAGTCTGTGGTGTCTTCTGCAATCAAAATTTACAAAAACCAAAATCGTAACCTCACAATTGCCGATCTGGGCACAGGCACCGGGTGCATCTTGATTGCGCTACTATCGCACTACAGACACGCCACCGGGGTTGCATTTGAGAAGAGTGTGAAGGCTTACCGCGTTGCGCGACAAAACTTTGTGCGACACTCCATGCTCGCAAGGGTAAAACTGCGCTGTGCAAGCTGGGAGCGGTGCGAAGGGAAGTTTGACCTGATAGTAAGCAACCCCCCGTATATCAGGAGGTGCAAAATACCCGGCCTACAGCGTGAGGTCAGGCAGCACGAGCCATTGGGGGCCCTGGACGGTGGGACAAGGGGCATGGAGGCGTATACTCAGATTTTTAAGGTCCTAAAAAAATGCCTGCGCCCGTCCGGCAGGGCGATTCTGGAGATTGGTGAAGATCAGAGCACAATACGCGACGAAGCCCTACGCTGGAATATAGGCTTCTGCAACTATGAGTACGACCTTGCCGGTAGGAAGAGGTGCATCATCCTGAAGCTGCTGCCCGGGGCATAAAACTCCTCCACCGCCGCGCCAGCACTCGATTCATGCCAAGCCCACGACCGCGCGCCACTTGCCTTCCACCCGCACAGACACCAGCAACATGAAAGGGGCCAGGGCGCACGTGCTGAGCTACGCTACAATACCCGCAACAGACTGCCGCACTCTAGAGTTCCAACTCCCCGGATTCGTACAGGGCGTATAGATCATCACAACCGCCTATGCTCTTGCCGTCAATAAAAATCTGCGGCACAGTCCTCCTCCCCGAGCGCTCTACCATCTCACGCATAGCCTCCGGATTATCGGTGATGTCAATCTCCTTAAAGGGTACATTTTTTTTGTTGAACAAAGCCTTTGCCCTAGTACAATAGGGGCAGGGGACCTTTGTATATATGAGGACCTCCCGCATACTGCTCCTCCTTCCGAGATGTGCATGCTCTAGCTAGCACGGCTGCGTATAGATGTAAAGTTTTTATATGGAAGTATTGTATGGGCACGAGGGTAAAGAGGCGGTAGCGCTGACTTTCGGTAATTTTGACGGAATACACCTCGGGCATGTGCAGATATTCGCAGAGCTTACCCGGCGTGCTGCCGAGCTGTCTCTGCCCTCTGCTGTTTTGACGTTCTCCCCCCACACTGCCGCTTTTTTGAGGCAGAGAAAGAATTTCTTGTTAGTAGACTTTGAACACAAGGTGGAGCTCATAGAAGCGTGCGGGGTGGATTATCTGTACGTTGTGGAGTTCGGGCAGGAATTTGCGCAGCTATCACCCGATGCGTTTATTCATAATGTGCTGGTCGGTGGCTGTAAAGCCAGACACGTAGTTGTGGGGAAAGACTGCGTTTTTGGGCACAAGTGTGCGGGTAATCTCAAATCGCTCGAGCTACACGCGGCCACATGTGGATATGGGGTAACAGGAGTACCGCAGTACATGGTGGACGGACGTGCGTGTTCTTCCTCTCGCATCAGGGAGTGCTTGCAACTGGGTGATATTGAAACCGCAAATCTGCTGCTGGGCAGACGGCATGTCGTCAGTGGAAGGGTGCTAAAAGGCCGGGGCAGGGGAAAGCTCATAGGGTTCCCGACGCTGAATCTGAGCATGGATCATACCGTACTGCCGAAAAATGGTGTGTACCATGCGAGAGTGCGTTTTGGCGGGAACAATTATTGGCTGCCTGGCGTCGTCAACATAGGGACAAGGCCCACTTTTGCCGAAGAAATATGCCCACTGTTGGAGATGCACGTCTTTGATTTTGACGATGATGTTTACGGAAAATGGGCAGATGTAGAGCTGATTAGCTTTCTCAGACCTGAGCGTAAATTCCATAATGTTGATCAACTGGTTCGGCAAATAGAGCAAGACATATCCCGCGTAAAGCAAAGGCATTAGTTGCACATTTGCGGCTCCTATGTCACAGTGTTCACTTTTATGCTAAACTGCGGGTTGTGTAGTTGGTAGGGGTATACAGTGAAAAGCAAAATTGTTGGTGTGATAGCTATCGTGCTTGTTTTTGCGCTTGATCAGGTGAGCAAAGCTTATGCGATCGATTGGTACTCACAATCAGGTGCGACGGAGATTTTCAAATTCTGCAGCTTGGTGGAGGTTTGGAATAGGGGTATTAGTTTTGGTATGTTTGGTGCGCTGGAGAGTAGCAACTTGATCTTCACGTATGTCTCTCTGGGCGTCATATTGATGCTTTTTGTACTGTTTGTGCAGTCTAAGTGTAATAAAAGCACGATCTGTATGGGCGTGGTGATAGGAGGGGCCTTGGGTAACCTCGCAGATAGGCTCAGGTTCGGTGCTGTGTATGACTTTATCAGTCTGCATGCAGGCGAGTTTCACTGGCCCGCGTTCAACTTTGCGGATGTATGCGTGACGTGTGGGGTTATTTGTTTCCTATGCCTTGAGGTAATGTACCATGCAAAGGCGTGTGTAGACACAAGTGGAGACCCCGATGCGCTCTCCGTTAAGAAATATTAATTGTCTCACTATATTGCTTGGGACGAGGCTGATTTTTCATTTTGGATTAGGGGCGATGAACAAGTTTTTTGTGGCAAGCTTTCTGTTGGTTTCCCTTTTCTGCAGCTCTGCATTTTGTGCAAAACTACAAGGTGTGCGAGTTGCAGAACTCGAAAACGGGATGAAGGTTTATGTAATATCAGATAATCGCTTCCCGATAGTGCTGCATATGCTGGTATACAGGGTAGGTGGTATGGATGATCCACCTGGCCTTTCAGGCATCGCCCACTTTCTTGAACACATGATGTTTACTGGTACGGAGAAAGTTCAAGATTTCTCTGAAACAATCGGCCGGCTCGGTGGAAGATTCAACGCGATGACTTCGACCGCATACACTGCATACTATGAGTTAGTGGGAAAACGGCACCTGCCGCTGATGATGGAGATGGAAGCCGATAGGATGCGCAACCTTGATCTTACCGCGGAGCACATGGAGCGCGAACGCAACGTTGTGCTTGAGGAAAGAAAAATGCGTACCGAGGCAACCCCGCGTGGGTTACTGGAGGAAGAGGCTGTGAATGTCTTCTATCGTAACGGCTATGGCAGACCAGTCATCGGCTGGGAACACGAAATAGCTAACTATGACATGCAAAATGTCCAGGCTTTTTATCGCAAGTACTACAACCCCAACAATGCGATATTGCTGGTGGCTGGGGATGTGAGTTTTGAGGAAGTGATGGCGCTTGCACAAGCCAATTACGGTGGCCTGACAAACAACAGTGAGGCTATTGAGCGTAATGCCGATGCCAAGCTAGAACCCCCGCACAGGGCTGGTATAACCGTCAAAATGGAGAGCGCCTTTGTGGCAGATCCGGAAATGTTTGTGCTCTATCAAACTCCGAGTGTTATCCAAAGTGAAAGCCTGCACAACTACTACGCGGCAGCTATAGCCGCGGATGTGCTTGCCGGAGACGAATTTGGGGTACTGTATGATGAGTTGGTCCGCAAACAACGCGTAGCAACGCGAGTCTCTGCCTCACATAGTGCCAGGGAGCTGAGTAGTGGGGCAGTTTCCATAGACATAAGCCTTGCGCCAGGAGTTTCTCCCGATATCGTGAGCAATGAAGTTAAGCGCGTAATCGAGCAGCTAGTCTCTTCTGGGGCGTCAAAGAAATTTGTTGAAAATGCCAAGTACAGGGGCATGGCACGTGTTGTGTATAGCCTTGACGGCATTGAAGATAGGGCGTGGTTTTATGCAGGGCTTTTGGCTATCGGTTCCCCCGCAATTTCCATGGAGGATGTTGTGGATGCTATCAAGAGCATCCGGGTTGAGGATGTAAACGCGGCCATCAAGGGAACTTTTACCAATCCCGCAGTGGAAGGGCATTTGTTACCTAAAATATAGGAGGTTGATTGTATGAGTGCTAACCCTTTATTACGCGTCCTATTCCTCCTCGGTGTGGTGCTGTTCGGGACTGAGTGCGTTGCTGACGAGGTAACTGCGGACGTACGCAGCGCGAACACTCAAAACGGTATCAGCTATTGGTATCTGCAAGAGCACAACCTACCGATAGTCTCTGTGGCAATTGCGTTCAAAAAAGCCGGGTCGGCTTACGACCCCGAAGGGCGGCATGGCCTCTCATACCTGGCCTCTTTGGTTATGCCGCACTCTGAGGTTGAGGAGGGTGTTAGTGCCCTGCAAAAGCTTACTGAGCGGGGGATAGATCTGTCAGTCTCCGTCGATCGCGAACATGTGTATATCTTTTTGAAGACTTTGTCAGATAACCTCGGATTGGCGCTGGAAATGCTGGGCCGCTGCATGTTGGATACGCACATAAATTCTGAGGTTTTTGCACAGGAGAAGGAGCGCCAAAAGTCTGCGGTGCGCCATAGTATGACTGAGCCTTCAGAGCTGGCGATGTATGGGATAGGGCGCGTTTTGTTCGGTGATCACCCCTACGGCCGCTCGCCCAGAGGCAGCATCGAGGATATCGACAAAATAACTTTGGACGACATATCGCGCTACAAGCAGGAAACTTTTGATCTCGATCAAATGGTTGTTGGAGTAGTGGGAGATATCAGCGAAAAAAGCCTGTCAAAAATGCTCGACACAAGCTTTGCTCGGCTACGTAGAGGGCAGAATCTTAAAGAGGTCAGCCCGGTTGATGCTAACATAGGCAGTAGAGGGTATATCGGGTACGATGCTCCACAGAGTGTTGTTGTGTTTGCGGGCAAGAGTGTAGAAATCACAGATCATCGATACCATGCAATGCAGCTCCTGACGAACGCACTGGGCGGTACTGCCCTGAATTCAGTGTTGATGAGAGAGCTACGCGAGAAGCTTGGGATTACGTACAGGGTGGATAGCTTCCTGCACAACGAAGGGCACATGAATTTGATGCTAGGTGTTTTGTACACTGACAACTCAACTGCCAAGCGTGGGGTGAATGGGCTTGCTGACGTAATAAGAACGGTCAAAGAACATGGATTAGATGAGCAGGTGTTCAACATCTCAAAGGCCGATATCCTTGATTCTTTCGTATTTACCTTTCTAAACACGGGTTCTGTGGCGAATTTGCTCATGAGACTGCAGCTGCAGGGTAGGGAGCTGGGCTACATATCGGAATATCGCGCGCTGTTTGATTCCATAACGCTGCAAGAAGTTAATGAAGTTGCGCGAGAAGTGCTCGGTGACCTATCTGTTGTCGAAGTGGGGGTGCGAAACAACATTGGCGGTAGGGTAGTACCCTAGGCTATAACGGCTATTTTTAGGTAGTCACCACAGCAGTCTCCAAGAAGCTCGCGTTGCTGTGCACAGCAAAGTGTTTTGTTGCTCTGCCGTCCCACGGCTGCTATTAGGGGTTTGTGGTTTTCACTGTGGGAGATAGCGAGTATACTGTACGCGGCGGCAGGACCGCACATTGGATTTGTGTTTTACATGAGGGTATGTGAGGGGGGATGGCGAAGATGACGTTGAGAGCGGCGTAAGGGCTCTGATTCTGCGTAAGCCCATCAGCAATGTATACTTCAGGCTGGGGGTTCTTTGTGCTACGCTGTTTGCCACCGTAGCCGCGTTTGCGTTTGCCTATGCGATATCTGCTGGTGTTGCGTTTTCGTGGTACGCTCCGGTTTTTATTGTTGCTGTGGCCTCTACGGTGTCACTCCTTATAAGCTTAACATTCGTGTTCATTATGTCTGCCCTGCAGAGTCGCAGCGGTAGGGTGCAGCATGCCAGCGGAACGATACAAGCTCCTTTTGGTTGTCCGAACAGAAGATTTGATGTCAGTGTGCGCAGACATGGAGTGCAGGCTGGCTATGGGGTGTTTCAGTCGGTTCTAGCATGCGCTATTGCGTGTTCACTCATTACCGCCGCACTGGTGAGCGGGGTAATAGTTGGAAAGTCGCAAACTATACCCGCAATCGCTTCGCTGATTTCCAGAGTTCAAAGCGTAGAAAGTGTTATATTTCTCGCCGCAGTTGCGGCGTTTTTGATTTCGTGCTTTATGCTATTTTGCGTCAGAGTTTTTACTGATGGAGCCACACCTTGCGTAAACATGTTTGTTGTTGTGGCGTCAGAATCCGATCCCGCTCGCGCGGCGGTAATACATGGGGGGTCATCTCGCGGCTCTGTGGTGCAGGAGGAGCATGGCGTTGCAGATGGTACAGCAGCTGGGAATGCGCGTATCCCTGGTGCTAAGGGAGAGCGGAGCTCAGCCCACGATATTCTACAGGGCACAAGTTGGATCAATGCGCTCATGGGGCTCGGGAGTGAAACTTCTGGAGTCTGTGTTAAGTGTGTTATAGATGCTCGTAGTCCGCAATAGCTCCATAGAGGCTGTTTTAGTGCGTGATACTACAAGCTGACATAGACTTTGCAGGTTACGTGTAGTAGCTAACCTGGCGTGAAAATACGCAGTGGTGTATGTAAGCACGGAGCGCAGTTTTTGCACGCAGACTCATGCGCATATACGCTATGGGCGCAGATCTCAGCCGTTTTCTGCCAGTTTCCACACGTAGTATCGGTGTTGCTATTGTGCCATACTCTGCTATGCGGGGGTGTGCATTGCTAATTATTACTATAGAGTAAAAATAGGCTTCCAATGAGACGGCTGCAACTTAAAGATCTGTAAACTAGTTAGCTTCCGCATGTAAGGTTTTATATTTCCAAGTTTAACTAGTTGACAATCTTGTTCCCCAGCAGTAGTATCGCCTGGTGTGTTATCTATTTAGGTTGTGTCGGTTATGTCCTTCAAGATTAAAGATGAGAGGCTGAGTGCGCACATAGCGAACCCAGATGGTACTAGGTATATGCGTCAGGGTTTGGGTGTTACTACAGCTTTGTCGGTCATAGTAGTTGCCGCGCTTGCAGCGCGTGTGTGGAGGCTGTCTCAGGAGGGCCTGGAATCTAGCGTGCTTCTGAAGCGTCCCGAGTTCATAGCGCTGATGGTCATGCTGGCTGTGTTTGTTGTTGCTGCTATAGGCTTGGCCGTGGTCTGCAATGAACATCAGAAGAAGGCTAAGGAGATGAACGGCCTGTATCCGAATGCCGCATACTTGGTAGCTCCTGCTAGGGGGGCAGAAGGTGAGCTGGGACGGAGACATGAGACGCGGCACGTGTCTTTTGTTTCGAGCGGTCGCACAAATCCGTTCTCCACGCCTACATCTATGGCGGGTCTGGTGACTCTGACTGTGTTCGCTGCGCTGTCTGGTGCGCTGCCTAGTTCTACGGCTATTACTGCCGATTTGATAGGTTCCGGGTTTGCTGCTGCTACTCCTCTGCAACAAGCGTGGGTTGTCATGCTATTCTTAGCTATGGCTGTAACGTTCTTTGCTGCCATGAGAGGTGGATTGCTTGCCTCCGGTCAGGGGAACAGGCTTTGTGTTGTGAGCTCTGGTGATGTCTCCGCTGCAGATGGGGTCCTCCCCGCTGGTGCGCTGGGTCCAGAGACCGACTTCAACGAGGTTATGGCTATACACGTACACGATGCTAATTACAGGGGCGGCGGCGCGGCAACTCCCGTTGCAATGTAATCTCCGGGCGGCGGTTTGTGTTCCAATCTACTGCGGTTTGGCGTTGTTGCATGCTGTAGTGGTGGTGCGGTTCCTGGGTGGTTTCTCCCGCCTGGTCGCGAGTGCTACGTCGCCCTTTCTCTGTCTTCCTGGTAGCTGTGGGTGCGGTTGTTCCCGCTGTGCTGCCGGTTAGTTAAGTGTCGCTCTCCGGGTGTGAGCCTGCGTTGGTGCACGTTGTGGCTGTGTTGTCTGTGTAGGCTTGAGCCGCCTCCTGAGGCGGTTGCGCGGGGGTTCTATTGACTCTGGGTGCTTATTTCCTTAAAATGCTAGTAATCTTTTTAAGGTGATGAGGCTGTAGGGTGTATAGGGATGCTGACTACGGTGATGTAGGTGTTTCGCGGATTGGGCGTGATCGGCTGTACGCTAAGATTTGTGCTGTGCTGCTGGTTGCGAGCGCTGCCTCTCTTTCTTTCTTCGCCGCTTACATCTCCGCTTCTGGGGTCCACTTGCTGGGTGCAGGGCCTGCCACTGCGGCCTTCCTCTGCTCCATGGTGGCTGCTTTTGTGGCGTTTTCTGGGCTTATGGTGTTCTGCCTTAGGCTCAAGTCTGTAGACAAATATGGGCTCGTTGTCTCTTTGCCTGAGGAGGCGTTTAGCTCTTCGGGTATGCTGCAGATGAACGGGTCCTTTGTGCGCAGCACTAACGCTCGTGCTGAGGTTAGTGTCAGGACGGGTGGGCTTCGAGGTGCTAAGTTCGAGCCCCTTTCCTGCGCCCTTGTGGGGGCACTTGGCGTTTCGCTGTGTACTTTTTCTGCCGCGTTCGGCGTTTTGTGTGCCGGTGCCCAGGGTGATTTTGTGGAGGCAGCTAAGGCTCTGTTTGTCCCGTCCACGGCGTCGCACGTGTGCTTGGTTGCGGCTGCTTTGGTGTTGGTTACCGGGGGTGTAGGTCTTATACGCTACATGCTCTCTTCTGCAGGCAATGGTATGTTGGTCCTTAGTGATGACAGAACTCACTTTTCGGATGCAGACATCGACGATATTGCCGATAGGCTGAACGTTTCCTCCGCGAATATCGCCAATGTCAGGATCTCAAAAGGCGGTGCCTCCGTCGTACCTTTCGGCGTATCGCCCCTGCTGCCGTAAGTGTGGTGGCTACGCAGCTCCGTCCGTGTGCTTTTGTGCTCCTGTCGCGTTGGCCTGTGGCGTATTTTGCGGCGTGGCTGCAGCTGCTGGGGAGCTTTCCTGCTCTGTCGGAAAGAAGGTGTAAGATAGGGTAATCTCCCTTATATCCTCGGTTTGGGGGTCCTCCTCTATCTCTGGAGCTATGAAAAACGATACTGGCATAGTTATCTTCAGCCCTGGGGCGAATGTCTGCTGCGAGAAGCAAAAACAGGCGATTTTGTAAAAGTACTTTCCTGCTTGTACTGGAGTTACGTTATACACGGCCATGCCGCTTATTTCTTTGTCAGACGGGTTTTCTGCTACGTAGAAGGCCAACTGCTGCACTCCGGGCGTTACCATGACGTAGGGCTGTTCCGGGTGAAAAAGCAACGGAATGCCGTGTGTATCTGCGTTTAATCTGACTTTTATATTATAGCTGCCCGTTTTTTTCACTGGGGCCACAGATGCGGCCTCTTTTGTTGTGCCTCCGTAGCCGGTTGCCTTGCAGAAAATTCTATATAATGGCACCGACGCGTACGTCAGGCACAGCATTGAAGCTATTACTGACACTAGTAGTGTCAAGACCTCATTATTATTGCGTTTTGTTTTTTTCACGGTAGTTTTGAGGTTCCTTCTGCGTCCATTCTATGGGAGCTCGGTGATTTTTTTCAACATCAGTTTCGCTGCTTCCTGTTCCGCAAGCTTTTTACTACTGCCGGTACCCAGCACGTTGCCATGCTCCTGGATGCTTACCTCAACTGCAAAGACTGGTTTGTGCTCGGGGCCGGATTTGCTTACCAATTTATATAATGGCATTGCCCAGCCCCTGCCCTGTACCCACTCCTGCAGCGCAGTTTTTGGATCCTGAGGTGGCGTATAGGACATGTGTTGCGCGCGTGCGAGCCAGTGCTTATGTATAAAGCTCCTGTAAGCCTCCGGGCCGCCATCCATGTACATTGCCCCTATAAGGGCTTCTAATGCATTCTCAAGGGTGCCCGGATTGTCGGATCCTCCGCAGGTTCGCTCCCCGCCTGACATGAGTATGAGCTCACCCAGGCCTATGGATCTTGCAATCTCAACTACTTCTGAGCCGCGCACCAGCGCCGTTCTTTTTCTGGTCAAGCAGCCCTCGTCATCATCTGGAAAGAGCCTGTATAGCATTTCGGAGACAGTCATGCTCAATACTGCGTCACCGAGGAACTCAAGGCGCTCGTAATTCGCCGCACTCTTATACGAAAGGCTGGGGTGGGTCAACGCCTCTAGCAGCAGGTCTAAATCCCTAAATTGGTACCCTGTGGCCTCATATATCTTAAGTGCTAGGCTCTTTTTATCAACGGGATGCAACGCGAGACTCCTTTTTGGTTACTGGCGGGTTATTCTCAACATTGTAGAATTCCAATCTCATCGCGCCCTGCTGTAAGTTTTGTACGCTGAGCTCGGAAATGTATGCAGAACTGCAGCCAGCGAAGGCAAATGAGGCCACCATTGCCGCCCCTGATTGCTTTTCTATTATGTGAAATGTCTTCCTGCCGTCATGAACAACGGCTGACAGAATATTCAGCTGTTTGATTTTATCTGAATTTGTAGCGCTAAAAAGCTCCACAATCGGGTGGCGTACCTTTATATAGGAGTAGTGCTTGAGTGCCTGGTCGTAGAAGGTCATCCATCCGTTCTTGATCACAATTGATGTGGAAATTGGCGCATGGTAGTCAAACCTCAGGAGTCCAGGCCTAATCGTGGCTCTGCCGTATTGTACGGACCCATCTTCGCCAGTCTGTGCAAAATCTGCGTTGAAGGAATTTATGCACTCCACGATCTCAATGAGCTGCGCAGCAAAGCTAGGAGAGGCCACAGCCGGGGAATGGACGGAGCAGGGCGACCTGGCCGGAGTTATAAGATGCAGCAAAAAGAGTAACGCCCAGAACAGGGCGCCACGCCTATGCATTCTTGTTTAGTTTTACCGGTATGTATATCGGCGGTGCGTCACCTCCTCCCTTCTTTACGAGGAGCAACAGGGAACCCTTTCCGCCGCTGCCGCTCTTAATTTTGCTCATCTCCTTGTTGAAATCTGACACGCTGTTTATCGTTGCGGAATTGATGCCGAGCAGAATATCTCCCTTTCTGACGCCCTCACTGAAAGCATCGCTTCTGTGGTCAACCCTGAGTATCAGCACCCCTTCCTGCTGCTTCTTAGAGTTTTTAGGTAGATTGCCAACTGTAAGGCCCACGCTGTCATCGGTGGCTTCCTGGTCTGCCCCTCCTGGCACAGCGTCGTCCGGCAACTTACCGATTGTAACCATGACGTTAAGAGCGCGGCCATCGCGCTGGACAGTTATCTTGGCCTTCTCGTTCACTGCGGCTTTTGTTATAAGGTGCGTAAGCTGGGGCATATTCTCTATTTTCTGTCCGTTGAACTCCAGAATTACGTCGCCCACCTTGAGCCCCGCTTTCTCTGCCGGGCTATCCTTTGCTACGCCAGATATTAATGCGCCTCTTGCACTCTCCAGGCCAAGAGAGTCTGTCATATCATCAGTAACATGTTGAATGACAACCCCCAACCAACCGTGCTCTACCCTTCCACCCTTGGATAGCACACGTATAACACGTGCCGCATTGTTTGAAGGAATAGCGAACGCCACTCCAACATTGCCGCCGCCCTGTGGGGACATTATTGCCGTATTTATGCCAATGACCTCCCCATCAGCATTGAACAGCGGCCCACCCGAATGTCCGCGGTTTATGGCAGCATCAGTCTGCAAAAACTCGCTTGCAGTACCAATGTTAATATCGCGTGCGCGGCCCGAGATTATACCTACACTCACTGAACCTCCGAGCCCAAAGGGGTTACCTATAGCCAACACCCACTCTCCTACCAAAACTTCATCGGAGTTGCCCAGTGTTACCGGTTGTAGGTCTTTTTTCGTTTTGACTTTGAGCACTGCTAGATCCGTTTTAGGATCTTTTCCCAACACCGTAGCCTTGGCTGTGGAATTGTCGCTGAACTTTACGTGAATCTCCTTAGCGTTCGCTATTACGTGGTAGTTGGTGACTATCAGCCCTGACTTATCCACTATGAACCCCGAGCCCAGGGAGACTACCTTTCTGGGTTTTAAAGGGTCAACGAGGAGGGGCTCCAAGTTGTTGAAAAATTCCTCAAAAATACCCTTTGGAATTCCCGGGAACCTAAAGCCTTGGCCCATGGAGCTTGCATCGCTATCTACGGTCTGTTCCGTGGAAATATTGACTACCGCAGGCAACAGCTTAGCAGCCAGCCCAGAAAACCCCCTACGGCTGTCCGGAACGGCAGTTTTTGACCCTGCCACCGACGACAACGCGCTGCCTCCGGAGTGTATGCTACACAGCGACGCTATCAGCAAAAAAAGCGATAAAAACCTCTTCACACCTAACCCCTGCTTTTGTTAAAAAGACTGATAAAATCATTGTTTGGTGACAGCACAATTTTTGTCGTACCATCGCTAAATACTCGCCTATATGCTCTCATTGTGCGGTAAAAACTGAAAAAGTCAGGGTCGGCTTTAAGAGCGTTGTTATAAATTTGAGATGCTTTTGCATCTCCCGTACCCCTGATAATTTGCGCATCCCGCATCGCGTCTGCAATAATAACGCGTGTCTGGAAGTCTGCATCTGATCTGATCTTTTGAGACATCTCTTCCCCTTCTGCCCTGATCTCTCTCGCCTCCTTTTCTCTGTCAGTCTGCATGCGGCGGAAAATTGCTGCACTGTTTTCCTCGGGAAGGTCTGCTCTCTTGATTCGCACATCAACCATTTCCACACCAAACTTTTCAGACTCCGTGCTCACACCCTCTTGTATACGGCGCATGACGTCGGCTCTGGCTTCGTTAAGGAAGTTGATCAACGCTACGCTACCAACCTGCGCGCGTAGGCTTGATTCAATAATAGAGCCCAGCCTATTCTCAAGCCCAGTCTCACTCCGTACTGTTTGGTAAAACTTAACCGGGTCAATGATTTTATACTTTGCATAAAAATCAACAACAAAGCGCTTCTGGTCCGCTGCTATTACCTCGCAAGAGTCTGACCGGATCTCTATAATGCGCTTGTCAAAGTATATAACTTCGCTGATTACAGGAACTTTGTAAAAAAGACCACTTTTCTGTACGCTCTTCTGCACGCGCCCGAATTGCACCACGATAGCCTGGTGTGCTTCATCTACGATAAACGCGGATTCCAGCGCAAGCGTCACAAGGCCAAAAACGATAGCACCCAACAGCGCGAGCCTAGCAAGACTTAACTTCATACTACCCCCCGCTTCCAGCTTTCTTGCCACCCGCTCCGGCCAAGGGCAGGTAGGAGAACAGGCCTTTGATGTCGTCAGTAACAACGACCTTGTCCATATTGTTCAGCACCTCTTCCATCGCTTCTATATACATGCGATCTCTAACCGCTGCTGGCTGATTTACATATTCTTTGTACACCGCAAGAAACTTTGCGGCATCCCCCTGTGCCCGGTTTATCACTTCGCTCTTGTAAGCCTCAGCGTCGAGCTTTATTCTAATTGCCTCCCCCTTGGCTTTGGGCAACACTTCATTGCGATATGCATGAGCCTCGTTAATAGCCCTTTCCTTATCGGCTCTGGCACTCTGGACGTCTCTAAATGCGCTAATCACCTTCTCGGGCGGATCTACCTTCTTTAGCTGTATCGAGAGGACTTCAACTCCCATGCTGTAATGGTCCAACACACTCTGTAACAGTTTTTTTGTCTCATATGCTATGGAGGCTCTTCCCTCGCCCTCTATAGCGAAGGCTAGAGTACTTTTGCCAATTATCTCCCGCATAGCACTTTCAGCGGCATTCTTTACAGTGGCACCCGGCCTACCATCTCTGACGCAGAACAGATACTTGTATGCGTCAGTGACCTTCCACTGAACGTCAAAGTTTATATTGACGATATTCTCGTCGCCAGTCAGCATTATGCCCTCGCCGTGGCTATGCTCACCACCATCACCTCTGTACACACCGCTGCCAATTTCTTCCTTACTGACGATCTCGACCTTAACTTTCAGTACTTTACCGAATGGGCGGGGCAGCCAGAAGCGCAAGCCGGGCTCCGTCACCTTTCTGTATTTTCCAAACAGCAATTCGACAGCCTTTTCCTCTGGGTTTACCACGTAGAAGCCGGTACACGCGTACAGCACCGTAAGCGAGGCAAGAAGCAAGAGCAAATGTGAATACTTGAGCACAAAGTCGCCGGGATGCTTTCCCCCAGGGAACTCATTTAGTGCAGAGCGAACGCCCTCGAACAAGCCATCGAACTGGGAATCGCCGAACCTCTTGCCGTTTTTGGGTTTCTCAAACCCTTCGCCGCTCTCCCCGCCCCAGGGATCACCCCCATCGCTCATAAAGACCACCAATCCCAGCAGAACAAGAGGGAGTCTATCGCAGAATCATCACCGTATCAACAAAAATACTACCACCACCACCGCTTTTCGTCCCCCAATGCTGGTCTACTGTTCAGGTTGAGAGACCACCCCCTCTTGCTCAATGCTGGTCTACTGCCCAGGTAGTGAAGAATCCCCCTAAGCGTTGCCGAACCTCAACGGGACAAATAAAAAAGGGGAGTGCATTGCACTCCCCCTAAGCCTTCTATCTAGAAGGAACTAGAAGGCAAACCTAACACCCAACTCACCACCAAAGTAAGCGAAGTTAAATGAAGCAATACCAGTATCCTTATTCTTACCAGCAGTACCAGTATAATCAGAAATATGACTCAAAGGTAGCTCATCATAATCACCATCACCTAACACCTTGTGGTAGAAAGCCCCAGCAAAGGCAGAAATTTCAGGAGTCAGAGCATAACTCAGACCAGCCTTCACTCTGTAAGCAAACTTAGGATTAATGTGACCATCAACAACACTGACAAAGTTACCACCGATACCAGCACAAGCATAAGGAACAACCCCAATACCATCAGTCAGAAGGTCATAACAAGCATTGAGCATTACAGAAGTAGACCCTATAGCCCTGACCTCTATCACCTCCGCACCTTCAACAGCTCTAGCAAAAGCCCCAGCGACCATTGCCCGTTCATCAGCATCCAAGTTATTAATATCCCTAGCCCATTTTCTAATCTTCTCAGCAGCAATTAATTCCCTTGCAGCATTAGCTCTCTCACTTACATCTAGACTGTTTAAATAATCAGTCCAACCCCTGTTCTTAGCTATCTCCATCGCACTAGCTAATGCTGCCTTCATCACTGTTGCAACTCCACGCTTCTCAGCTATCTCTGTAAGCTCCTCTAGTGTCCTGAGCCTCAACCAATCCTTAAACCCCAATTCCTTCAGTTCCCTTATGGCAACTAGTTCACCTAGTTTGTTCTTGAGCTTATCAGCCAGCTTCTGTATCTTTCCACCCTGACTTCCCGTCCCGGGTTCTATCCCAGCTACCTGCCACTTCAACGCTCCTAGGCTCTTCACCTCCCCTAGTTTCTTCTCCAACTCCTTGAGATTCTCCTTTAGCGTACCATACCTCTCCGCTGACTTAAGCGTTGTTATCTCCGCCTTCGCCTCCTCCTGTATCTTAGCCTCTAGCTTCAGCAGCTCTCCCTCCTCGTTGATTTTCTCTATCTCCTTCTTTAGTTCTCCCATAGTTTCTAGCTTCTTCTCTAGGTCTACTAACTTCCGTATTTTCTCGAGCTCCTTCAGCGTTGCCTTCATTTCCCCCAGTGTCTGAGCTCTCTTCCCAGGCACTAGCTCATCTAACTGTCCTAGCGTCCCCAGTACCCAAATCTCATCTAGTTTACCTGCCACTGCTGTTATAGCTTGTGGATTCAGATCCTTACGTATACCTTGCTCATTCTGCTGTAGTCTCTTAAACTTTTCACTCAATCTCTCTTCCAGCAGATCCAGCTGTCCTCCCAATGCTCTAATCTTCTCAGTCAGTTGTAATCCCTCATGAGCCTCTAATCCTTGTGATTTCTGCTTCTCTGCCAATCTCTTAACTTCCTTAATCTCAGCCAGCATCCTCAGCTGCTCTTCTAGCCCCAATTCCTTCAGTTCCCTTATCGCTGCTAATTCTTCTACTGTTCCTCCTAGCCCCTTGAGACTTTCCTGCTTCTTGAGCTTCTCGGCCATGATTCCTAACGCTCCTCCTTTATCCGCTAGTTCCTTGAGCTGCCTAACTTCCCGTATTTCGCCTTTAGTTCCCAATGCTCCTCCTTTATCCGCTAGTTCCAGCTCCGCCAGCTTTTTCTCAGCCTGCTCCTGCACCTCCTCTAACTTCTTAGCTTCTATCTCCTTGATCCACTCCAGCTTTATCTCTTCCGGTGTCTTACCATCAGCAATTTCCTTCTTGAATCTCTGTACCAGCTCCTGCACTGATGCTTCCACGCCCAAAGCTTTTAGCGCTCCTTCGAGTCCTTGCTCCAGCTCCTCAGTCTCCAGCTTTTCAAGTTCTTCTAACCACTTAAGTTCTCCAAGTTCAGCTAATTTACTTACTTGCTTTGCTAGTTCATGTTGTAGCTTTTCTAATTCTTCTGGTCTGCTCAGTTCTTGTATAACTAGTCCTTCATCAACTCCTACCATCTCCCCAGCAAGTAATGTATTCCCATCTGAGATCTCTCTACTAAACATTGCCCTTACAGGACTAGCTGTTCCTCTTCCTATACTATCAACTACTTCCTTCTTTAATCTGTGTACATCACCCATGGACATCCTACCCAATGCACTGGATAGTAACTGACCCCTCGCTGTATCCAATGCTAGTTCCCTACCTAGTAGGAATGCTGCATCATCTCCCCCCTTAATAACAAACCTCTCATGTCCTATCCCTACTTCAACCCTGGCTCCTCCAATTCTGTACCCAATGCTCCCTCCAAGAGCCAGGGTACTGTTCCCAAATTCTAGCCCAGGCAGTGGGGTACTCCAGTCGAAGTGGTATGAGTTAAAATCGGTGACGTTGCTAGCAAGAGCGTTCATCGGGAACAGGCCCCTGGCACCGGTGAGAACATCCATTTCATCCTCATCGGTTTCGCCGATGATTTTCAGGTCCTTGATACCGTTGAAAGTTGGGTTATAGTCTAGGCCTATGTAGAAGCTCCCGTTGCCTTTCCCCAAAGCCGGTCCACTAGCCAACCTCTGTGTGCGTGACTTACTTCTATCGGCAGCCCCCGCAGACATACTATGGAGGATACCCAATGCTGATACCCCAGCAATCAGTAAGAATCTAAGTTTTGGCATCATCACCACTCTCCCTCGAAACATCACTCACACTTCCAACTCTACTGGGCACCAACACACTTGAAGTTCTTGGTACCACCGACATAACAAAGCCACTATCTATAAACCCCTGGCATCCCAGTCTAACTTGGCACGACCACCACAGCTCTCTGCACCATCACTGCCTAGCAGTGCCTTTATAACTGGAACAGTCAAAGCTCTCGGCCTTCGTGCCTCCTCCCACATCGCCCAACCCAGCAGCAAATTTAGCCATAAGCTTACCAGCACCAAAGAATATAGCTGTAAATACAACCAACATTACAATAGCAGGCCATGCAAGCTTACCAAAGATAGCCATAATGCTAGAACCTAGTATCACTCCAGTCATGATGGGTAGTCCCAGCTTCTGCACAAACCGTATAACATTACATATAACAACAGTCGCTGTATCATCAGCTTCAGTACCAGTAGTACTAGTATCAGCCCCTGCAGCAGGTACACCATGTAAGATACCCAATGCTAATACTACAGCAATGAGTAAGAATCTAAGTTTTAGCAACATCACCACTCTCCCAAAACCTCTACGTCCACCCTTGCACTAACTGGTATTACCCTCAATACAGTGGCCATAAGCTTACCTATGGCTGTACACACAACCAGCATTACCATGGCAGGCCATGCAAGTGTGCCAAGCCATGACGCCAGAACCTAGTACCACCCCTGTCATGATGGGTAATCCCAGCTTCTGCACGAAGACAATGACGTCACAAATAACCTTGGTAGCTGTATCGTCAGCAGTGTTAGTACTGCTGATAGTATCGGCATTAGTAGAACCTGCTGTGATGAATAACCATATCAGGGCTACCATAGCAGGAGCTAGGTATCTTCGTGCAAAGTTGAACATATTCCTCCATAGTACTTATTCATCACATACATGCTGTGATGTACGTAATGGATAATAATTCTGTAACTTGTCCTATAGCCTCCAGTGTGCAAGCTGGCAGCATTACAGCACAGAGTTGCTAAAATTTTGTAAACAATCCTGGGTTGTACTGATGGGGTATGTGCCGCTGCCACATCAGTAGATGAGGCAGCGGCACAAACGCTGCAGTGGACTTTTACGCCACCTGGTGTCTTGATTGATTCTACTACCAACACTTGAATTTCCTTGTGTTGCCAACTTTCAGTGCCAAGTCTTTCTCTAAACCTTCCGCTCAACTGCCCCAACCTGACTCGCTTCACACTTGAACTGCCGGCACAACCCTCTTGTAATTACTTGTGTAATTGCTTGGGTCGACACACATCTGTCACCTTGTGGCACCAACGGGCATGACCGAAAGACACGGCTTGGGTTACCTAGCAGACGTTGCACGTGCATGGTTGGTGATATCCAGCTGTTTTGCCTAGTAAAAATTCGCTCCAACACAACCTTCAGCGAGACACAAATTTGCGCGCGCATACAAAGGCCTGTTGGCCGAGACTTTTTGTTCTCTGCATTTTTGGAGTCACGTGTTGTTAAGTAATTTCCTCTACGTCACTGGCCCCTGTGACATTGCGCCGCTTATCGAGGAACTTTGGATGAAGCCCCAGGCCCCTTTCACGTTGCTGCATGCACCCTGTGCGTGTGACGCCCTGACTACTGCGTTGCCCGTATTTGGTGTGCTATCTTGTGTGGGGCTCCGTTGGATACTGGATACCTCGGTGGCTATGCATAATTGCCGAAATGCCGCAACGGACGTTTTCCAGTGGTTTTTCGGTCTGCACCCATGCACGTCTCGCGCGGGCAAGCGTTCCGAGCAGTGCCATCCCTGTGAACACAATTCGGGGTTACCTAATTTTGTGTCGTGTAACACCAAGCTAGACCCAATAGGCGCAAATTTCAGGGAACTATGGCGGGAAACTTCTTGCGCGAGATTCTGTAGCTCCGTGTCTATCTGGATCCTGCGCATGAAAAGGCGCGTCCATATCGCGAATAAGTGGCGGAGTTCGATACTGGTGCACTGTCACCCTGAAGCGTAGAGAGTTTGATTGTTTACTAGGGAGAGGAAAGTGACTTGTTGTTTGTTATTGAAGCGTTTCGGAGGTGCTATGTACGCCGTAGCGCCGAAGGTATTGTTATTTTTGGTGTTCCTGTTCGTTGTCGATTCGGCGCATGCTGCTAGTAATAAGAATGCTGGCAATAATAAGAGTAAGAGCACGAGCAGTAAGAGTGTAAGCGGTAGTAAGAGTAAAAGTGTGAGCAGTAGTAAGAGTAAAAGTGCCGGCAGTACGAATGTCGGTACTGCCAATCAGTTTCCTGCTTTGGGTGGTGGAGGCTCAGGTAGTGGTAATACAGGCTCAGGTAGTGGAGGAGGCACAGGTGGCGGCGGTGGCGGCGCCAACGATGATATGGTTGCCGGCAAAGTCATCTGTAATGTAATCAGTTTCGTTAGGGCTATAGGGTTGCCAATCATGACTGGGGTGATATTAGGCTCTAGCATCATGGCAATTTTCGGCAGATTGGCATGGCCTGCAATAGCCATACTAGTAGTGTTTACCGGAGTGTTTTTTGGAGCGGATAAACTGGTTAAGAAATTTGCCGATGGTGTTGGTCCGACATCCGTATTTTCGTGCACATAGGCGTGTACGTATCTGGGCGCGATTGTGTCTACAGCAACTGTGATGCGTGAAGGCTCACGGTAGACAGGCGCCCACGCTGCCGCCCTGCACCCCCGGGGCGGCGGTGGTTTAGCCTTGCGGAAAACGCAATGGTTTGCACCAGATGATATGCAGATCTGGTATTATTGTAGCTGGCAGTGGAACTCGGTGGGGCCCGATGATGGGTAATGTGCCGCAGAAACTTACTGGCCGGCAGTGCAGCAGGGGCGAACTGCCCCCGAATTTCGGTTTGCTAGGTTGTAAAAATTGCGGTAAAGGCCCTATCCTAAATTTGGTGTGGCTTAGTACGCACTGCATCAGGTGTATGGGCTCACTACTGGTGACAGATTTTCCCCATCATCTGCGGTGTGTACTACGTTTTACCGCGCTCTCATACTCTAAATAAAAGAGTGTCACATACCAGCACACCAGTGCGGTAACAATGCCCATAACGTCAACACGTGTTGCTATAACCTACTGCACGCACGAGCAATGACAGAAATTTTCCCTATCAATATATGTTTTATTCGGACAAGTCCCTAAGGATCCCATTATTTGGGAGGGAGCATACATAACTGCGCGCTAAACAAGAATATTGGTTAATCCTAAATTAACTTATTGCCTAATAGAATGCAAACAAGGTGAGTTGCTCACCATATGCCAAGTGCACCGTGGAGGTCATGAAAGCGGATTTTAGTAAGCTGATCAATCTGCTCGCATAAGTGGCATGTTGCAAGGGCTTTTCCGTGGTGTGTGGGATAGTTCTGAATGGGGGTTTATGGAATGTCACGATTTGTAAAATTTTTCTTTCGGGCAGCATGTACACTATTAGTTGCGCTCAGCATCGGTACCGCAGACTGCGCCTTCGCGAACGGTGGGGTGAAGACAGGGGAACAGAATGATAAAAAAGATGTTGCCACAACAGTGATATGTAATGTCATCCTCTTTGTGCAAAAGCTGGGGTTACCGATCATGACCGGTGTTATTCTAGGCGCAAGTGTAATGGCGGTTTTCGGTAGGCTGGCATGGCCGGCCATAGCAATGTTGGTTGTATTTACTGCAATATTCTTTGGCGCAAGTAAGCTCATAAGCAAATTTGCGAAGGGGATCACCGAGCTAGACGCCGATAACTTTGACTGCAAGTAACCCATAAGGGGTTGTCATCACAACAATGCTGGCGCTTACCCGCAAGGCAACCCGACTTCACAACAAGGTTCAGTCCATCTCTTAACGGGGCACATTGTGTCCCGTTAAACTATAATGCACAGCATGGCTTTCAGCTAGTATACTTTCTGAAATCCGCATGCAAGTCGCGCTTCGGCGGCGTGCAACAAAATTGAAAATTCATTAAGCATAACTGTAGATAGGCTACGCAGATTGTTATATAAGGTAACAGGTAAAGTCTTTAAGGGAGTAGAATGTTGAAAGCCTTTTTGACAACAGTATCTGTGTTTGTCTTCACGTTACTATCGTTCAGCTCTGAAGCCTCAAGCGTGCGCGCTATGTCCCAGGGTTCAGCAAATGCGGCGAATGGGGAAGTGGTATCAAAAGTTATATGCAACGTTGTGGTGTTCGTGCAAAAGTTGGGGTTGCCTATAATGACGGGAGTTATACTGGGCTCGAGCATCATGGCGGTCTTCGGTAGGCTGGCATGGCCTGCTATTGTGATGCTAGTTGTATTTACAGCCATATTCTTTGGTGCAGGGAAGTTGATTTCAAAATTTGCCGGTGGCATTGCAGAATTGGGTGCTGATGATTTTGACTGTAGAGTGCTTGCTGGCACGACTATATAGCCCCGTCTGTGGACGTTCGGGCTTTCTGAACATCGGCAGGTTTGCCTATTTTTGGTTCACGGAATGTTAAGCATATGAATGTAGTACTCTGAATTATGCTTGGTGGCGTGAGAGGGTTATGGGTATTCACCGGTGTCTTTCATAGATAGTTTTGTGCGCAAATTTCGCCTGAAGAAAAGGGGCGATGAGGATCAAGGCTCTGAAGAGAAGAGCAGTGCTACAGTTGAGGAGGTACACAGCTCCTCCTATGCAGCAGGTGGGGCGGATTCCTACGTGGAGTTCATAGCACCCGCCTGCCACTACAACGAAGAGACGCTGCTGAACAAAAGTGGGGGTCTGGTACAAATAATACGGATAGAAGACTATGCCGACAGTTCAGGTTTGGGGTCTCTCAGGGATGCTATAAGGACTGTTATATCGAACGTGCGGGATCCGAGCATTGCATTTTGGCTATACACTGTTAGGGAAGAGTGCAAATTTAAACTTGATTGGCACGAGACGCGGGACTTTTCTGATTCTTTGCACTCCCTGTACGAGGACTCTATAGGCTCAAGGCGTACTTACGCTAATGAGGTATACATTGCTGTGGTGACTCAGCCTCTGCGCGAGAAGCTGGATGGCATGATCAGTGCGCTGACGTTCGGCCGAGTCAAAAAGAGACATAAGAGCTTTTTGGCCTCTAAAGTGCAACAGTTATCCAGGGTAACTTCCGCCATGGTGGCAGAACTACAATGTTTTTCTGCTAGAAAGCTTGGGGTAGTCCGCTGCGAAGACGGAAAATGGCGGTCTGAATTACTGGAGTTTCTGAGCTATTTGGTTACCTTAAGACGTGGTGAGCGATTCTTAGAATTCCGTGACAGCGCGCATACCATTGCCGCAGGATGTGGTCTGGCTGTTGGGTTTAACACGTTAAAGATTTCGGATCAAGAAGGGGCAAGATACGGAGCAATTCTTGGCGTCAAGGAATACACAGGTGAATCTCTAGATGCGATTGACATGTGTTTACAGCAAGAGTGCGAGTTCGTCATAACAGAAGTGATACAATTCGTGCCGAGTGTGCAGGTCAAGGATGCGTACAGGAGGCAGACCGAACTGTTGGAGATAAGCGGAGACGCGGAACTGGCAAAGATTGCACGTCTGGAAGAGGTTATGTCCACCGACGAAAGCTCAATTGGTGATTGTTGTAAGCGGAAAGTGAGCTGCATGGTCATCTCAAACAGTGTCCCATCCCTCAAGAAGGACATAAAGAAAATGGTTGCCGCGTTTTCAGAGTTGGGTGCAATCGTGGTAAGGGTTGACTTGGCCCTGGAAGATGACTTCTGGGCCAACATGCCCGGTAGTTTCCGCTACGTTCTTGGGATGCGGTTTGCAATGGTGAAAGCCGCATGCACTTTTGCTATGACGCACCACTTTCCTTCGGGTGCGCTTAAGGGAGGGCGATGGCACGAGGCCATTACGCTGTTTTTTTCCAACCAAAACCTGCCGTATTTCTTTAGCTTCCACGCGGGGGATAAGGGGCACACGCTTTGCCTAGGTCCGCAGGATTCACACATGACCTTAATAATGAATTTCATAATTTCAGAGTCCAGAAGGTTGCGCGTGAAGTCTGTGGTGTTCGACTATAGCGGAAAATCCATTATTTTTGCTACTGCAATTAACGGGCAGTACAACAGGATAGATGATAGGCAAGGCAAAGTAACCCAGTTCTTCAATCCGTTCAATGTGCACGATACCCCGATTAATCGCGAGATAGCTGTTGGGGTTGTGGAAAGAATGGCCGGTACGCTTGAGCCGCCCAGCGAGGCAATCAAACTCGCTGCCAGAGAGGTTGTTGATAAGATATTCTCAATCCCCATGGAGTCCCGTACGCCGGACAAAGTGCGGGAATGCATAGAAATGTTAGGGGAGTCAGCGCGTGCTTGGTGGGGGGCCCAGGGGGCTTTTTCGCGCCTAATATCAGACACGACGGAAATAGAGTTGGATGGGGAGTTTGTGGTAATTAACGTTGGCATGCTTGCTGGCAAACAGGAGTGTATGGGTGCGATATTGTATTTTCTCCTGCGTTCACTCGAAAACCGCTTTAACGGAGAGCCGACCATTCTTGTGATGTATGAGGCCTGGGTCATGGATGTGGTGTTTCCGGATGAGAGCGAGTTTGATGCGTGGATGGAGAGGCTTACCGCACGAAACGTTGTGGTGGTGTTTGCAGCAGAAAACATTCGTGCTATCTCCACAAGTAAGCTTATAAGATATGCTAGCAAACACATCGAAACGCGGATTTTCATGCCTAATGTTATCATAGGCAGCCAGCAGCAGGTTAGGGTGTTTGGCCTGTCCAAAGAAGAAGTGGATGTCATGTTGCAGATCCCCCATCATGAGGGGCATTTCTTCATCAAGCAAGGCAGTTCATCGGTAGTTTTGGCGCTGAAGCTGCGAGACAAAGAGACGAGAGTGCTATCTGCAAATAGAACGACAATAAAACTCATGTATGAAGCGATTGCAGAGAAGGGCAAGGATTGGCTACCTGCATTTCATGCAAAGTGCGATAAACTCGCGCAGTAATCCCGCCTTTGTGCTATAGATCTGAGCAATCCGACAAGTGTAAGTGTTCTTACGTCAAAGATGAGTGAACCGTCCGCAATGCGGCGGTGGCCCCGCTCCGTGGTGCGGAAATACGGCGGCAATGCCGCCCATGGTGCCGCGCACGTCTTCTGAGGCCAGTTTGCTGTGATATTAAATGCCCAGCGGCGTCAAAGTTGACGCGTGTGTTATGCAGCGTGGCATATCTAAGGCTAATACGCCGTACTGTAGGCCAATTTCCGGCCATTCTGTAGTGCAATTGTCCAGTGATCGGATTCCAATTTGTGTTACCGAAAATGCAGCAAGCTGTCTATGCCCGGAAAATACGATCTGCAGAGTATGTTTCCGTGTTATAGGAAGATCTCATTGGATATAACCAAGATACCAGTATATCTTTCGGGGAAGGATGTGTAATATTAGGATACAAATAGCTATTTTTAGTTGATCTTAATCTTTATTTAAAGCTATTCATGTGAACTAGTCTTGGTTGACTGAAACATACTAAACAAAAGGGTACATAGATATTTTCAACTGTATGGTTGTATGTAATTCAGGAAAGCGTGCCAGAAGACGTTCACTGCTGGTTTTTGCAGCACGCTTGGTGTACATGTTTTGCGCGATTGCGGCGTTTTGTGTCCCGTGTATGTGTAATTCTGCAGGGGGCGTTATACCTGATTTGTTTGTTGAGGCTCCACGCAATGGGGACGCAGAAGGTGTTTTTGCCATACCCGAGATTGCAGTTATATTCCTGCCGCCCGGTATTGGGCACTACGGAGACTACGAGGTTGTGCGGGTGGAGAGATGGGAATACATGCGCAGGCGGCTCGGATATGTTGTTGGATACGTGCAACGCAACGAGAATAATGAGCTGCAAATATGTGCGTGTACCAAGTGGACCAGCATTTTGGATAGTGGTTTGGCGCGGGAACTGGAAATTAAAAGGACGGAGCAGGAAGACGAGTTAACAAATTTTGAGGACCTCTCACTAGACGACAGGGTGCGCGATAGGTGCGAATATATGAACACCTGGAAAGGTTGTGTTAGCATAATTGCGATTACCCCGGACTTGCCTGTGTTTTGCAATGCGTTTGCTAAAGAGTCACGCATTCAGGTTTTGCCCATGGAGTTCCGTAGGCAGTCCTACTTTACACCCGGGCTCCGTGTTATTACTGAAGATAGAGGGGCAAGCAAGGCGCAGGATCTGTATCTTGGAGCCAGTAGAAAGCATGTACCTACACGTTCAAGTAAAGTGAAAAGTATTGACTGCAAGGGGGAGATCAGCAAAGCATTCGGCGAGCTTAGTGGCTGTTCATTCCCCGCTGAAAGTCCGCACTCAGGAGAAGATGTATCCTCGTTCGGATATTTGCTAAGCAGAAACGGGGAGGAAATCTGCATAGAACGCACGAGCAATTCAGGCAAGGTGGTCGATTGCGTTCCGGCGCCGAGCTTGCAACGACCTTCCATAACCGCTATTCCTGGAGACAAGGTTCAGATAAAATTTAACCCGTGCAAAGGCGCGAATGGTCAAGACACAGACTACTGCGATGTGACCATGGGTCCGGGCGACAGGGATAGTACGATAGGGTTTGCCGTAGCGAGGCCAAAGTTTGACATAGGCCGCTACGACTTTGCGTTAAGATACGTTTGTGATGAACCCGGTGTTGAACTCAAAGACTGCAAGCAACCCCGACAGGTTTATGATGAAGATCCTAGCGGCAATGTAACGTGCCTGATGGACTTGCAGTTTTCCCCCAAAAAGTTTTACGTCAAAAGAGATGGCAGATACTACTGGATTCGTGAATTACCTAAGGTTCTTGTAGGCCGCAGCCGAGATACCAAAGCAAAGAGAAACCTACTGTGTGCTGACAGTGCATCGCTTGATCTTGCCACAATGCGCCAGGAAGACATTGATCGCATGAGGGGCCGGGGACGTTTTTTCCGCATGATACCGCCTGAGGGAAGTAGTTCCAGTGGTGATGTACTGTGCAAGGACAACATGCTTTATTTTTATGACAATGACAGAGTATTTGCGCATGACACGCCAGCCATGTGCAGCAGTGCCAGCAGGGATGGAGTAATAGGTGGGCATTGTAAAACCAGGTACGTAAGCGAAGATGACCATCAGCCCTTCTTTTTACAGGAGTCTGAAGAGCTAAGCACAAGTGCAGTTACACCCCTAAATTCACACATGCAGGGTTTGTGTGTAAGTAACTTCCCTGCGTATGAGTATAAATACTACTCGGGAAACTCCCCCCTGGCTGCCGGACTGAGTGTCGAGGAAAGTAACAAACACCTGCTTGAGATAAGTCGTAATAACACCCAGTGCGATTTTATAAAGATAGAAATGTGGGGAGGTGGAGAGTCCGGCTCATTGCGTGGAGGCGCCAAGGTTGGTAGGCCCGGCGAGTACGTCATGGGAGTGCTCAAGGTGAATCCAGAAGAGCGCAAATACCTGATAACTAGTATTGGCCATGGGGGCGCTGCCTCGCTTGATAACAAGGGTGCCAGTAACACCCGGAACCCGGGCGGGAATACCGTTGCTTTATTGTGTGACGATGTTGGCGGAGAAACGTGCAGTTTAAAACTGACGGCAAGTGGCGGAGGGCAGCCTAGCAAGGGCATGTCGTCATCTGGTGGGTACGAAAAACTTGTGCACTACAGAGTTGCCGAGGGGCGCACAGAGATCAGGAATGATGAAGTCTTTGTTCCGTATCAGAGTATTGACTTTGCTGAGGGGCGGGCCGGCATGGATGCCGTAGGATGCATTAGCAATTCACCTTCTGACAAGCAAGCTGCGGTAAAGGTACTTGCGCCCGGTAAGTATATGGGTGCCGGCGGCTGTGCCAGAGCGGATATTAAAGCCGTGCAAAGTGGAGCGCACGGCATGGTCAAACTTACCTGCGAAAAATGGTCTGGTGATCCCGGTAAAGTGAAGGAGTGGGAAGGAAGCTTTTGCAACAAAGAGGTGCTTGAGCTTTTGAACCTGTTCAAGAAACATGCCGCAGATCGCAAGTTAAATGAGGAAACGAACACTTTCTTTGCTGACGTTGCCAGCATGCCTTTTTGTCGTGGAGTGACTGGGTTGCCCAAATTGCCCCAGGTATTAGATGCTCTGGCCACAGTAGTGAAAGGCAATGATGTGACAAAAAAGAACAGGAAGGAGGCTAAGGCTTGGATTACCAAAACCCTGGCTCCCCTGAGCTCCGTTCTGGACAGCGATTATAGAGTTGTCAATGCGTACGTCACGGCACAGAAGGCATTGAAGAAAACAAGCACGGGAGGCAAAAAGGAGTTTTCACAGGGTTTTGAGGAGCTGATAAAAAGTAAGGTTTCTATCATTGCTGACAGCAGCGAAGTGCTGGAAATGCTCAAGCGCTTGAAAGACTACACCGGTGGCCAAAGCCTGAAGTCCGATTATATTCTCGCCGCTTTGGAGAGCAAAGAGTTTGCCGAAGATGTGGCAAAATCCCCTGACTTTGTTGAATGGCTTGAAAGCACTGTGAAAAATATTGGAAGCAAGCAAGGTCTGGCATTTGAAAATGAGCAAGAAGTAGATGCTTGGGTCGGGGGAATGGTTGCATCGCTCAAGAAGGCGCTGACGGATGATGTTGAAGTGGCAAAGGCGTACGAGAGGGTTATCAGTAAGCTGGGGGGGAGTATAGATGCGAAAGGACACGAAAGCATCGTAGATTCCTTCATTGAGGGCTTTAAGGAGCTGGCAGTAAAGGCGACCTCCACCGTTCTTGACAGAGTGCTAGAACTTCTAGAGCAGCTGAAAAACCATGCGGAAGTACATGGGGTGAAAAGTCAAGGGGTGTTCAGGAGGATCGCGAAAAGCAGCTTTCCCAGAGCCATATCGGGGCACGAAGAATTTATTGCCGGCTTGGAAGCGGTTGCTGCTGTGATCAGTGCTGAAGATAAGGTTTTTGACAACGCGAAAGATATTGAGACTTGGGTAGAAAGTTCCATAGCTCCTGTAGTGAAGGCGCTAAACAAAGAGGGCAAGATAGTCGAGGCATATGCAAATGTGCGTTACGACGAAACCCGTTCTAAGCGAGCATACGATGAGGATGCAAAGTCTGAGCTTATTACCAATTTCAGAGATCTGGTGCGGAGCAAGGCTGTAGACAGTAACTACTGGATTGTTGAAGATGATGGGGAGCGCACGCGCCGGATAACATTGGAAACACATGTAGACCCAGTTAATACCGGATTAAGTGCACGTAGGGTACTGCATGCGCTACGCACGGCAGCCCAAGAGTACGGCATACGCGATGCAGAGCTGATTTTTGATGTGTTTTTCCGAAGGGCGTACATTGTACTCAGAGTTGAAACCAATCAACATCTTTTCTCACTGCTAGAATACGTGGCGTATGTTTCCCAGTCGGAGAGAGCCCCTGACTTGCGCAAACTCAGGAGTTTTCGTTCAAGTTGGAACCAAATGCTGGAGCGCATTCCTACATCGGACTTGTTTCCCGAAGAAGTTGCACGTGCGCTTTCGAAAGAGGGGCGGCACGCCGCACTGGCAAGGTTTTTGAAAGATGCGGATTACGTCAATCGTTATGTCAGGAACAAGGTGTTTGAAGCCCTAAAAGGTATCTTGGACGCGAGTTTTGTAAAACACAGCGCGAAGAAAACCGAGGGAGAATATAAGATGTTCGCGAACACGCTTGAAGCTATGCTGAAGCGTACCAAAATTTGGGGAAGGTATAAGGACCTAGATGCCACAAAGCGAATGGCTTCTGGCACTTTCGCCAAAAATGCTGCTGGTAAATCACGGTGCCTTGCCTGGGGGCTGAACAACATTTTACTTATTATGGAGGGCGTTGCAATTGCCAGAGAAAGCATACCAGATTTTGACAGTTCGCACGCCTTTACCAAGCAAATGCTGCACACGCACACGTATCGGTACTTAGAAAAATGCCTCGAGCTTCATGGTGAGAACACGCCGTACGACGGGGATATCCGCAAGGTTGTGGAAGGAGCCATGTCTGACTTACTTGGCCAGGGGAATTATAAAAATGTGACTGATCAGGAATTTGTGAAAGTGCTCAACCAGCTACAAGCGCTGTCTACTGAAAGTGGGCCATGTCCAGAGACTGAGTCGCAGTTTGAATCTAAGGGTACATGTTGCGGGGTCCGCATGATTTCCCATCCTGCCTTTTTGAAGGTTGCTAATCAGGAATTCCGCAATGTTGTGAAAGATCTTGTCACGCTGCTTAGCTCCTGGGACAGGGTGCAAGCTTTTGATAGGCTGTGGAGCTGGTACTCGGGCAAAGCCGCAGATGTTCTAAACCGAGCATTTGACAGCAGTGCGGAGCACAAGAGGGTGTATAGAGAGCGCGCAAAAGCAGAAGCTGAGGATTGCGACAATTACATATACTTTGAACCACCTGGTCTATCTCTCTACAACCAAGTACAAAATATGCTGTATAAGAGATCCTCTGCGCTGCGTGAGGAGAACAAGGGTGCAGATGCGCTGCAGCAGGAGTATGACTGGATGGAGACATATAGTGCAATTGATGATATTGCAACGCGCGCTGGGTATCCCTACGGAGACGGAGCGAGTCTGGTTTTTATAGCAATGCGAGACGTGAAGTTCGTAAATGCTGCGGAGGGGACACTTGTGCTCTCATTTTTGTTAGATCATCTACTGCCCATACTGAAAGGGGATGTAAAAACCTTTGCCACACTTGCTGAAGCTGATGCATGGATAGAAGGGATTGAAGCTCACATGGAGAAGTTTGCGCAGGATTCGAGGTCTCTGAATCTGCTGATGATGTACGGAGATCTCTATCTTGGGAAACTTTCTTTAATCGAGAACATGATGCTACCATTCCACATGCGGGGCCAAGTCTACGAGCTGCTGAAAGGTCCCAGGGGCTCCACCATATCGGAGTTTGTCAAGCGTCAAAAAAAGAGCATTGAAGAATTATACCTCGAAGCGCAACTTCACCCTCCGGAAGGTGGTGTATCACATCCTCTGCTAGATGAGCTAGTAATCTATGATCGCTCGTCACTCACACGTGCGATGAAGTTTGCGGGGATGGGCGTACCCTACATTCCGATGGTGAATTTTTATCACACTGTTAGGGAATTGCTGAAGAGCAAAGTAAGGGTAGTATCATGAGTCATGCGTGCATTACAGATACAGGTGCGCGTCCACGTGGATAATGCCTTGGGTGCAGGGGCCTGAACAACACTCCCCAATGCTCTACAACGCATAGACTAAGCACCCAATATCAGGTGCAGTACAAAGTGTGACACTTCTCCCAAAGTTAGGTAACCCGGCTCAGGATGCTGGGAAGATGAAGGGCATGCTGTACATCCAAGCCTGATATCTACTACAAGCTACAGATCTGTAGCGACTACGACACTAATCAATCTCAAGTTAGGTACATAACCATTACCTTCACGTCTCGGTTGTATGGGAATTAAGCAAATTTTAGCGTTGCTGAGTTACCGTGTGGGCACGTGTTCTGGTGGGTTGGTGGATGTTGTTTAGGGATAGGTGGCGCCATGTCATCATTATCCTGGCGCTTCTCTTGTTGTGCTTGCCAAACGCAGTTATGGTTCAGGGTTCTGCTGCAGCAGCCGCCTCTAAAGCACCCGCCGAAACCGCCGCCCCTACACCCGCCTCTCCCGCTCCGAGCTCTGCATCCACCTCCGATTCATCCACCGCCGCAGGATCCGCCTCTCCCGCTTCGAGCCCCGCAACAACTTCCGCTCCAGGTCCTGAAGGCCCACCCGGTTCAGGACCAGGTCCCGGACTTGGGGGAGAGCCTGGTATGGGGGGTGAGGGCGAACAGAGCGGCCCCCTTGGTGGTGCGTGCTGGCTCACAAAACAGACTGTCAAACCGGTAGGTAGGGTCCGAAGCAGTGGCACGAATAATGCGGTACCTGCTGGTGCGGGCATAAATGTTTGTGCGGCATGGCCGGCCTGCGGCACTTGCGTGCGCATGTATGAGGGCGACTGCAGGCACGTTTATCCATCCTTTGTTATGGTATACAGCGCACACGACGATACCAAAGGTGCAGAACAGATTTGTGCATGTAAGGCGAAGTCATGCTACCTGCCCTGGGATTCCACAGAGTGGAGCAAAAACTGCTACCAGCACCTGGCATGCTATGACAAGGCAGTTGCCACGGAGGCGGGGCCATTCTGTAATGTACTGCCCAGACACCACCGGCCCACAACCGTCAGGTTTGTTCCGCTGGAATTTTCCAAACAGAGCTATTGGATTCCAGGATTTGTCGCAATAGTCGAGAGCTGGGAACATAAAAACGGTGTCATGACCAAGAAAGTGAGTAAGCACGTAATCCACCCGGGCGGGAAGCAGCCTGAAACTGCATCCAGTAATGCTTCCAATAGCAGTCAGGGTGTGGCGACTACAACTGCTAGCAGTCCAGGTACCCAAGCCGCAGCAATTGCAATGAGTGATGTGTCCACACCAGACAGCCAACCTGCGGCACCAAGCGGCCAACCTACGACGGCAAATGCGTCCACCACAGAGGAAGAGAAGCAAAAACGCACATGGCACACCGTGGGTGAGAAGATAAATGGGGAACCAAAGGACTACAGCTTTTCTGATAACGGGAAGACACACCACCTCAAGGCGCGCAGGGTGCACGATACTGTTTGTGTGGAATACTACGGCGCAGATCAGAATAGGGAATCCGCAATTTCCGGCGGATGTGTCCCAATTCCAACAATGGAGCCCCCACTGGTATACCAGGCTTTCAAAGTGGATAACAGTAATAAGCCTTACACGGGCCATTATAAAATACCGAATAGAAGCAAGCTTTTTGGGGGTGAGTTTCGTGAGTGGACATATACGTGTCCCATGGCAGTTTCAATCGCGAAAAATCACGACATGCTGCAGAAGGAAGGGAATACAGGAGAGTACAGAGTTGATTTTTACTGGGGTGGATACGGGAAGTGGCCAGACTGTATGGCTATTGCTGTAGATAAGCGTCAGGGGACCTGCAACTGCTTTGCTGGCGAAGAGAAGTTTGATGACTGCGACAAAAGGTGCAACGCCAATACCCCCGAAAGTGTGCCAACCTGTATTCTCGGTTTATATAAGGGCAGGAAGCGTATAATACGGAAGGAGCAAAAGCTAACAAGACGAGAAATAAGTTCCGAGCAGAGTCAGGCGGAAAGGAACATTAAGCGCATGGTAAAGAATGCATTTGGCCGCAGCTGTGTCTTCGCATACAAACAATGCGTGAGATTTAACGGAACAACAACGTGCCACGATGAGAAGGAACGTTCCGAAGACTGGAGCGGTACACATTATGACAAGCCACGAGACATGTTCGTGGGTTATGCAACCGAGCAATTTGCGAGTGGGCAGGAAAAGCAGGAAGAGCAGCAGCGCAGGGGGGAAAGCAGCGCAAAGTTTTTGGGGGTTACTGCAGATCCGGCATTGCGAGAAATGCGGCGATATTGTGCCAATGTTGAAGATATAGAGGGCAAGAGCGAAGTCTGCTGGTATAAACCCGCTGAGAATGCACCAGCCAATGTTCTGTGCGTGTCCGGTGTGGGGTCTGATGTCTCCGAATATGAAATCCGAAGCAAGAGTGATGAAGGTGTGGCACGCACTTGGCTCAGGAAGCAGCCGAAGGTTTTGCGGCGCTATGTCCTGGTGGACGTGGGAAATGACACTAGAAGAGTGGCATGCGATGATAAATATTCTATCGTTCTTGGTTCATTGAGCCAGGATATTCTGGACAAAACGACGGTGCAAGATGGACAGTACATATTCCCGAAGGAATTTCTCGAACGCAGCTTTGTCAAGGGTGGCAGTGACCCGTGTTCTAGTCCCGATGCCAAGATAGTATACTATTACGAATCTGGCGGATTTACCTCTGACCCCGGTGTTCTCTCTAGATGTAGCCACCCGGTTACGCAATACTATGGTCCCGGCAAGGAAGTGAAGGGTTGTGCATATGAATATGTGAGCATGGATGATTACCGCCCCCTTACATTTAGTGGAATCACATCCGAGCACAACGTTCCCGCGACTGGCACTACCCCGGTGCCTGCCGCTGGGCAAGCGCAGGCAAACGTGGCGGTTCAGTCAAGCACTGCGCAGACTAACAATGCGGTGCAGACAACATCCAGCAACGAAGTTCCGAAGAAGTTAACCACCGACCTCGAATTGAGGCCTCTAAACCCGTATGACCGCGGATTATGTATCGACAAATTTCCCAGACATTGGTACGAGCCGCGATACATTTTCAGCAGTGGAACGCAGTACGAGGTGGAGAATACGGATAATCCGACTGTTACCAAGGACTACGTCATGCTTAAATTCAAAGCCGAAGACAAAAACCAGCCGAGGGGATGCAATTTCTACCGTATTGAAGCATGGGGGGGCGGTGAGGCTGCTGCGACGACTGCGATGGGTGAGCGCAGATCTGGAAGGCCCGGACAATATTCCATGGTGGTACTGCGCAACCCTAACTGCACGGATGAAGGGTGCCAAGCTTTTTCGGAGAACAAGGGTAGTAGGAATGTCAAGGACTTGGAGCTCTCCATTGAGGTTGAGGTTGGGGAAGGAGGGAAAAGCGGCAAGAACAAAAAGAACCCCACAACAGGAGAGAATCATGACCTTGGAGTGGGCGGCGACACCATAGTGAAGTTTTGTGTCTGTGCAAGTGGCAATTGTACAAGCGCGTCAAGTGGTCAAAACGCTAACAGTAATAGTAATGGTAAGCGGTGTTACACAATCATGACAGCAGTGGGGGGCGGCAGTAAACGTGCCGGAACTCTAGATGAGAGCGCCATTAAGAATCTGGTGGTGAGCTATCGGACTATCACTGGAGATGTGCTGGCAGACGACGATGGAGCCACTAAATTGCTGCTGGAAGGGCGCGCGATGTTTACGAAATTCCCGCTGGAAATGAACTTTCCGCTGTATGACCAGGAAGGTAATACAAGAAAGTGGCTGGATTTGATTGCGGAGCATTTTCGGGGTAGAAGCTTGCCCAGGGAGTTATGTACGTGGAAAGACATGTATCACATCTATCGCGACTTTGGTGATTTCTTTATTCCGGGCATGGGAGGCTGCTGGCACAATGAAAAAGGTAAAGAGCCGGGGTTGGGTGAGAGCGGAGCCGCGATGATTACCTGTGAGTTGTGGGATGACACAAGAGCTCCTACATTTTCCGGCAATGAAACGAAAAAGCCCGATACCAACGGGCATAACCCTCCGACTACACCACCAGCTGCCGCTAAACCCGCCGCTACCACGGCAACAAGGCCCGTGGTTCAGCCGGCTGCTGCGCCCGTACCTGTACCCAAGATTCCTGATAAGTGTGGCGACCTACCAGCGGGCAGTTGCAAGGAACACGATGGCAAGATACTGGTAACATACAAGTACTGTCCGTGGTGGGCTAGGTTCCAGACTAGCTCATGGGAGGACGCGTACTCCTGCACTGGAGGCATAAGAACGTACACTGAAAAGTTTGATAATGTGAAGGCATTTGAAGCATATAGCAATTCTTGGGTGAGGGTAAGACGCATGAGTGGTTGCGACGATAAGTCGTGTGTGCATTACAGGGATAACTACACAAACAAGAGGGGATGGTAACAGCACGAAGAAGACCAAGTAGGGGTAACTCCCCACTGGGGAAGATGAAGGGCATGCTGTACATCCAAGCCTAATATCTACCACAAGCTACAGATCTGTAGCGACTACGACACTAATCAATCTCAGGTTAAGTACATAACCATTACCTTCACGTCTCGGTTGTATGGGAATTAAGCAAATTTTAGCGTTGCTGAGTTACCGTGTGGGCACGTGTTCTGGTGGGTTGGTGGATGTCGTTTAGGGATAGGTGGCGCCCGGTTTTCGCTACCGCGGCCGTAGCACTTCTCCTATCTGTTGTGCCTTGTATAGTAAGGGCCAGCGACGGCCTCACTGTAGAGAAAGCAAACCCTGATGATGCGCGCGCGTTTGACAATGTCCCAGTTAATAGCTGTAGACTAGGCATCCAGGGTGTTGCTCTTGCTGCAGAGGTGTCAGGCGTAGGCTCAATGACGCCGCTGTTGACTGCCAGGTTGAAAGTTTGTGCGGCATGGCCGGCCTGCGGCACTTGCGTGCGTATGTATGAGGGCGACTGCAGGTATATATTTCCCACCTACGTAATGGTGTATGGCGTGCAAGACCCAGCCGGACCGGGAAAGATATGTGCGTGCAAAGCGCTCGCGTGCAGCCTCCCCTGGGATCCCGGTGGCTGGAACAAAAGTTGTATGCAACCGTTGGGATGCTTCGATAAGCCGCTCCTGCGCGATGCTGGGCCGTTCTGTAATGTGCTGCCTGGCCGCAAAAGATCTGCCAAGGTCAGGTTTGTCCCGCTGGAATTTTCCAAACAGAGTTTTTGGGTGCCAGGATTTGTGGCAATAGTCGAAAGTTGGGAGCAAGACAGGGCGAGCAGCAAGGTACTTCACCGCAAAGTCAGGAAGCATATAATCAACCCAGGCAAACGCGGAGACTTTGAAGGTATTATCGGCCAGAAAAGGGAGGAGTACATATGGCATACCAAGGGTTGGAAGGATGATAAGGAAAGCCAAGAGTGGGCTATTTCTGAGCAGGAAAAAAGTTACTCCTTCTCCGATAACGAAACCAAACACTATTTGAAGGCAAGAAGAGAGCAGGATACTGTGTGTGCGAGGTACTATGGTACCGACCCGGAGATGAGTACCGAGCTTTTTGAAGAGTGTCTGCCAATCCCACCTATGGAGCCGCCCAGAATCTACCAGATTTATAGTCTCACAAAGTCTGTTGGGCAGTGGTACTACAACAAGTACATAAAAGACTACTGCAAAAACAGCGCTGCCAGCAGAACTGAGTATCTGATTAGTAGCGATGAATCTGATAAGTATCGAGTGCAATTCATCAGAGGCAAAGATACAGTAATGCGCCTTAGTCTGAGCAGTGGTCGCAAAGGCGAATCAGGCAGGGCGTTTGTGCAACACCTCAAAAAAAGCACAAGCGGCGACAAGTGGATAGCAGTTGATGAGACAGGGGGTCCATGGGCAATACATGAAGAGTGGATTGAGGAACAGTCTTCCGAATGGTATAAGAAGCACATAACCAGCAATTTGGACAAAAGGACAAGGTCTTCCGATTCTGACGTGTGTGAGCGTGAGCTCAGAGAATGTGTAAAGTTCGGTGGCAGGGACATGTGCGCGAATGTTGCCGATCCCACCAAGGAGTTCAAGAATGGCAGTGTGCCAAGTGTTTTTCAACTTTCGCGCAGCGGGACTAATGGCCAACAAAAATGGAATACCGAAACTAGCTACTATAAGCACCCTGTAGGGGCGTTTTGGGGGTATTCTTCCTTGGATTTTATGCAGCAAAAGATTACGGAGATAGCCAAAGATTATGGGGGTAACGCGAACAAGGTGGAGTTCGTTGGGGTTGCGGTAGATAAGAATCGTGAACTTGGGGGTGCCTGCGGTAAGGTGGGTGATAGTAGCTATGACCATAAATGCGAGTATTACGTAGTGAAGACTGGCAAACCCAAGGTTATGTGTATTACGGGAATAGGGTCTGGGACTGAGATATCTGATTACGAAGTTACGAGCACCATCGATGGGGGTATATCCCGTACGTGGCTTAAGAAACAGCCCAAAATGTTGAGGCGCTACGTGCTGGCAGGCGAGGATGACGGCGCAAGGAGGGTTTTGTGTGACGACAAGTACTCTATAAATTTGCAGCTCCTGAGCCAGCCCGTTTTGGACAATATTGTGGTAAAAGATGGGCGCTTTGTGGTTCCGCAAAAGTTGTCCGGTGGGGCGTCCAGTGGAGGAAAAAACAACGGCGACCCTTGCGCGCGCGCTGACTCCAACACAGTATACTATTACGAATCAGGCAGGTTCAGCACCGAGCCAGGCAGTCTTGCTGGGTGTGTTGACCCCAGTACGCAGTACTACGCCCCAGGGCGCAAGGTTGAAGGTTGTACGTACGAGTATGTAAGCATGGACGACTACCGCCCAGTGTCGCTCGGTGGGCGTGTTGGCGGGAGCGCGGGTTATCACTTCCCGGCTGGGGTTTCTACCGGTGATAACATTGAAAAAGAGGGGGCGACTGTAAAGCTGCGGCCTCTGAGTGTTTATGACCGCGGGTTGTGTATAGATAATTTCGCCAGGTCCTGGTACGAGCCTGAGTATAAAATTACAAACGGGCACACGCAAACGGTTAATAAAGAATACGTGGTGCTGAAGTTTGAGGCTTCCAACGGAGACCGGGCAGCTGGCACTGCACCGACTCAGAACGGTAAATGGTGCCAATTCTACAAAATTGAGGCGTGGGGAGGAGGCGAAGCCGCCGCAATTACCGAGATGGGCATGCATAGATCTGGAAGGCCGGGACAGTACGTTGTGGGAATACTGCGTAATCCCGATCAGAAAAACAACTATGACTGCGACGTGTTTGCTCATTACAACAAGCAAAAAGGGTCCACCAGGATCAGCGACCTGGAGTTTTCGATTAAGGTTGACATCGGAGAAGGCGGCGAATCTCAGACGCCTAAAAAGGCGGAAAGCGACAAGCAACCCCCGGTTGGATATGTTAGAACTGAAGTCCAAGGGAGCTACGGTGGCGGTACAGGCGCCGGTGGTGATACGGTGGTGAAATTCTGCACTAAGAAGAAAAATTCCACTGGCAACCAAAACGGCGCTCAAACTCAAAGTAATACGCAAAACACGGAACAGTGCCATGAAATCATGCGGGCCGTGGGTGGAGGTAGCACACATCCCGGAGTGCTCAATGTAAAAGCGATTAAAGATTTAATGGTCAGCTATCGCACCATCATTGGAGACGTGCTAGCAGGGGATGATAGGGCCGCCAGATTGCTGCTGGAAGGACGTGCAATGTTCACGAAATTTCCACTAGAAATGAATTTCCCACTCACGCGGGAGAAAGAACGTATACTGAAGGTGAAAGAGTATTTTGAAGGACGCAGCTTACCTAGAAGCCTGTGCAAGAGAAGGCTCAGGTACTCCAAGTGGCGCGAGAATGACGTCTTTGTTCCAGGCATGGGGGGATGTTGGGGCGATAATGCGCCCGGCTTGGGGGAAAGTGGTGCCGTTATGATTACCTGTGAGCAGTGGGATACCGTAGGGCCACAAGAGCTCGGGTTTGCGGATAAAATGAGGCCTGAGAGGGCGTTAGCACCGGGTGGAACAACAGGGGAAGCACGACCTGGTGAGTCCGGTTCCGCTGTTGAGACAGACAAGACTTCTGGCGGGGGGGCTGGATCTAGGGCGACAGCACGGCGGCCTACTACGACGCCCAAGAGTAAAGCGGCTGAGTCTACGGTGAGGGAGCTGAAGGTTGAGCAACCTAAGCCTGCTGCGCCTAAACCCGAACCTGCGCCTGAGCCCGAGCCGCAATGGCCGGCGAAGAAGAAATACCTGTACTGTCCATGGTATGCTTGGTGGACCATAGGTGGCGGTCACTATAGTTGTATGGGAGGCCTGCGTGAGTACGAGGAAGTGTTTAATAGCGAGGCAGACTACGAATACTTCCTCGCTAGGCAGTACAAGGTGCGGGAAATGTACGGCTGTGACGATAAGCGGTGCGCACACTTCGAGCAGGGCTACACAAATAATCGCCACGCTTCAGGGGGACATTTTTGGGATAGAATAGACAAGCTGGATAGGAAGTATAAACGGGGTGTGCATAGCCAGCCAAAGAAGTAGAGGCGGGGCAGCGATACTAGCCTGCTGCCTCTATAGTTGCCTAGAACCCAACTCAAAACTTTCCAACTTAACCAACTTGTCATTGTGATCAAACGTAAAGACTTCCACAAGGCGAGAGCCAGGCCCCCCAGTTGGTTGGGGGGGGGGGAGAAGAGTGGATGACGTGTGTGAAGTAGGCTGTGTGTATAAAGTAGACTGTGCAGTGGATTGCGTGCGTGAAGTAGACTGTGTGTATAAAGTGGGACTGGTGCGTGGAGCAGACTGTGCGTGTGAGGTGGTGCGTGAAGTAGACTGTGCAGTGGATTGCGGGTGTGGGGTGGGTTGGAGTGGACTATACAGCCCACTGTCCCGCGGTTGCAACCCTGCTGCTGGTCGTTTCCAGTAGCCGAGACGCAGTGCCGTTTGTAGTGGAACGTCTCCCAATTTGGTCCGGCACCCGTCAAAGTTAAGTTTTTCTCCCTTGGCTCCACACTTCTGTACGGATTCAGATGCTACTGCCACCCTTCCGTCATCTGTGACGTCTATCCCAACCCGCTGTTGTAACCGCTGACTAGTACTCCAAGATACTACCATGTTTAGTGCACCAACCACGACAAGGTAGCTGCGATCATTACCTGTTGGACCAGATACACTTACGGTCCTGCCACCGGAGGGATTAGAAAACTGTATATCATCTCCATCTGTTGTGATGACACACGATGTTTTCTGTTTACCACTACCAGGGTCCCAAGTAATGGTATATCCCTTATGCACAGTTACGGAACTGCCAGGTACATGTTCCGTGGAGGGTATGGACTGGGACTTCCCCCGTTGCTCCGGCAGTTTCCAATAGCCTGAACGCAGAGCTTGTTCTAGGGGAGTGTTTCCCAGTTTGATCCCGCATCCGTCAAAGTTAAGTTTTTCTCCCTTAGCTCCACACTTCTGTACCGATCCAGATGCCACATTTACCTTTCCGTCTGTAGAGATGTCTATCCCAACCTGCTGTTGTAACTGCTGACTAGTGTTCCAAGATGCTTCCAGATTCAGTGTGCCCTCTATAACTAAGTAGCTGTGCTGATTATGCCTGGTGGGGCCCTTAATAGTTACGGTACTATCGTCAAGGCCCTTAACCCCTATTATCTCATTGCCATCCATTGTTATGACGCACACTGCCTGCTGCCCACCATGATCAGGCATCCAAATGTCAGGTGACAGCTCTACTCTACGCTCTTGATGTACTTCCTCGACACCAAAGCAGCAACCATAACTGGCAATGGGAATTGTGAATACGGTAGCGCAGAACCAGAGTGGAACACTTACAACGGGAATAGGAAGCCACCGAGCAAACTTATCAAACTTGCTTCTAGGACGCTTTGGTGATTTGCTACGCCAACGAGTATATTCCTGTGCACAGCCATACGGAAGAATAGCTAAGGTTGAGAGCACAAGTGTGAGCTCTACGGGAATAGCAACCCAAGGGACAGGGCTATACCGAAACATTGTGCAAATATCTTCCCACACTGTTGCTACCCCTTATAATGTTTAGCTAAATTCACTGACGTAAGCGCAACACGCTGCCGAAGCAACAGCCTGCATTACATAAATGAGGATTGCACTTTCAGCGAGAGCACTGGGCCGCAGCGTACCACGCTATGGTTAATATTGCAACAGTTTTACACCGCCCTACACCACAGAATTCACCTTTTGCTGCTCTGCACACAATGCTGCAATGCTATGCGTGTATGACTGCATCGCAACTGCAGGGCCGCAAATGCTGGTTGGAACTTCTTGTGCTTTGCTGCAAGTTGCTTTGCGTACCGCACCAACAGAATTCACCTTTTGCCAGTCTGCAACGCAACATCATACACGTGTGGCAGCATAGCAGCTGTGGGACTGTCAATCTTGCTACTTAAAACTTCTTCCTGTACCTCATGACAACTCATCTTACGCACCCAGGCTATCACACCATAAAGTAGTAGTGCTGCAGGTGGAGCAACGGCACCCAGCATTGCATAATTCCGCATGAGAAAGGCTGCACTGCAAATCATCACAGCACTGATGGCTGCTACGAGTGTTGTGTGTTTTGGATCTGCAGCTGTAGGTGGAGTGCATGGCCTGCTGGTCATGTTTCTATCAGCAGGGTTGTTATGCTTAAAATCGCTGTGACCGCGGGTAGGGTCATCATGCGGACTAGCGGGTGCGCTCTTGGGCTGTAGGGAGTTGCCCTTTGAAAAAGTGCTGCGTGCTCGGTCTGCCACCTGGTGGGAAATACGTTGCTTGCCACGAGGCTGGGAGGAGGGTATCCGCGCCAAATAGATATCCACCGCAATATGTATCAGCAGGCATAACGAGCATGCAACAGATAGTGCTATGAGCGCATGTGGTAGGTACGCAGCGGTACTGACGGTGCCTATGATGCCAGTGGTGTGTGTTGTAGCTGCTGCGGTTCTGGCAGCTGTGGTCATGCCCCAAGAAATGGCAAATGCTTCGCTGGCCTTAGCAGCAAAGGGCACTATTAGTGCAGCCACTGCCGCGGTTGAAGTTGCTGCTATTGCGGTTATGCCGGAAATTTTGATAGCGAGGTTTGCGTGTTTTACCTGTGTGACTGCTTTATCGGTTGCCGTCTTATCTTCCGGTGGTATTGCCGGCATTGTACTGCGGTTTGCGGCTCTAGCGGCTATTGCTGCAAATAAAGCTGTGACTACCGCAGAAATTACAGCGGCTGCTGCGGCAACTATGGCGACTTTTGCTGTACCAAAAGCGTCAGTGCTATAAACGTAGGCCCCAATAAAGGCAACTGAGGAATTGAAGATTCTGGCAATGGCGACCACAACAACAGTGGCAAGAGCGGTGAAAGTGGCGATCATGGCGAGAGATGCGACGCTATTGGCAATTTCTGCTATGACATCCCCGTGCTTACTCCCACGTATACGTTGCTGTCTACGTGTGTTGGCTGCCGCTTCAGAGTGGGGAGTCACAGAAGTGAGAATAGGCTGTAATGGCTGGACTGCTGGTGATTCTTCCTTCCCCGCTTGTTTAACTTGCTTGCAAGATTTGACTAAATCTCTTACCGAGCAAAATACGATGCACGCTGATAACAACGCTACTGCGGCGCAAACAGTGGCGGCATTGGTGGCAGAAAGCGAAAATATCCTTGCAGCTGCACTGAAATACATGAGCACCGCAAGAAAAACCGCAAGAATGCTGAGGGATGCTAGCAATATACCCATACTTATGAGCACTCCAGACACAGCATGGGCAGTGTTTGCCACTGCAATATGATGTGCATGCTTTGTACTGAGACTCGTCATTCTTCCTAACTAGAATCGCGCAAGCGTGATAGACTCCAACTTAACCAACTCGTCATTGTAATCAAACGTAAAGACTTCCACAAGGCGAGAGCCAGGCCTCCCAGTTGGTTGGGGGGGGGGAGTGGATTGCGTGTGGGGTGGGTTGGACTGCGCGCGTAAGTGGGACTTTCCCCGTTTCTCCGGTAGTTTCCAGTGGCCGAGAGCAGTGCCGTTTGTAGTGGGTTGGAGTGGAGTGAATGACGTGTGGAGCAGGACTGGTGTGTGAGGTGGATGGCGTGTGTGGAGTAGGGCTGGTGCGTGGAGTAGACTGTGCGTGTGAGGTGGTGCGTGCAGTAGGCTGTGCATGTGCAGTGGATCGCGTGTGTGGAGCAGGGCTGTGTGCATAAAACTGGCACGTGGAGTAAGACTATACAACTCACTGCTCAACTTTTTGTGGGGTTGTTCCGGAGCATATATAAATGAGGCCTTTGCGCGGTGCATGCCGGAATTTCCTTTAGCGCTTGTATGATTAGCGCTCGGAAATGATAGCGCGGCTCCGTAACATCATTGTCTGTAGTATGGATTTCTTAACCCTTCCGCATTAAGACATGCGGCTTTTGGTAACGCGCCGTCTATGTACCATCGTGCAGCAAAAGCCGTATGCGTGTCTATTCTGGGTTTTGTACTATCCTGTGTGGTAAGCCCGTGTGTGTATGCAGCGGGACCCAGGCTCATAAACTTTACCAATCCCCATATTGCCAAGAGCAAGGCTGGGGCGGATAATTCAAGGGAGCAGTTTTTTAACCCAAGCGTGCACTTTTGCCATATGCGCCAGTGCGTTTCTGCCGGTCCGGGAGCGAGCGTCAGAATACCTGGGTACCGTAGCCGCGACATACAGACAATGAGGGACTATTACACAGCGATTACTACGAGGGCTATGCCTCCCGTCCTGCCGAACGCTATTGAGTACTGTGGGTCAGTATATTTTGATGAAGAAAGCGGAGACCTATGTGCCTGTGTCTCGGAATATTGTCACAATAGCATGTACGCCATGCATGGCAACATTAAGTGTAAGCATTCCGCCTGTAGGCCCTTGATACCTGCAGATGCTCCAGGCTTTTGTGACTTTTTGCCTGGGAGGAAAAGTGTGAAGTTTGTTCCGGTATCGTTCGCCAACCAGAACTATTTTCGTCCAGGTATTCGGGTTGTAAGCTACACCGATGAGAATAAAGGTACGTCCCCTTCTGTTGGGCGTAATTTATACCTGAACCTGGAAGCTGGGGAGACCAAAAAAGAGTTTACAGTGACTCTGCTGGGTAGCACCTACGTCATTGATGTTGAGAAAAAAATGCGCGAAGACGTGATATGCGGTACGTACAAGGAAGGAGGCGCGAATGTATACACAGAGTGCGTGCCCACACCTTTTTTACCCAAGCCCACAGTTTACAGGGTGCGCAACAAACGCAATGCAATCGGGGTGAAGTTTCCCGGGTGTCGCAACGAGAAGAAGTGTGTTTTTGAGTTACGGGTAGGCCAAACAATGACCTTTCCTGCCGCGTTGTCGGCTATAATCCCGGTTGTGTCAGATGATTACATGTTTGAGCAATATGCCAAGTGTCCGAAGAAAGTTGTATCTGACCCCATGAAGGTTAAAGTGGTGCGAGCTGGGCATATGTTGTGCGGGGATGGCTCTAAACCTGAGCTCTTATACCTGTCGGGTGATAAGAGCAACCTCAGGTGCCTGGTGATTAACCAACAGTTTGCTCCCAGCGCGGGGGTTTATAGGGATATTGGGTTTAAATTTGGCACCTATGGTGGTGGAGTATATTCAGTAATTACATACTGCACGGAGTGTGCGCTACACATGGCTCAATATCGTGCCATGATCAGAACCGAACAGGGACGTGTCAGCATTGCGGATTATGCACGGCTGGCTGGCAGGTACGCAGAAGGGCGTGAAGTACTAGACCTGCTTGTGGGAAAAACTACGGTTGACTTGGGGGCTGGTGAAAGAAGTTTGGTCAGCGAAGGGTGCGCTGGGTTTCCTGACATACCACTACAGGAGAGGCAGGAATTGTTGGATGCGCTAATTCCAGGCCCGCAAGGAATTTTATATCTACCGAAAGACGATATAAAAAGGATGGGTATTGTGGGTAACGTAGAGAGATTCTGCCCAGATTTGGACAAAGTGCCTATGCGGTATTCAGCCCCCCTACATAAACACAAAACAGCGTTAGATGCGCAAACCATAGAAGTTGGTGATCCGTACGAACAAGGCCTGTGCATATTGGCATCAAAGAAAGCTAAAATACATGCCGCAAGCGATTCGTACACCGGACCAAGTGGCCAAAGAGAGATACACAACACACCGAAATACCAGTACGCAAAAAGTGGAATTTTCAAGGGCTGTCAGTTTTTGAGAGCCGAGCTGTACGAGATGGGTGTGAGCGAAAAGGCTGTGCACTTGATCAAAAACCTTGCCCCGCAGGACACACTGACTGCAATATTCAATATAAGACATAACTCCAGTTCTATGCGGTTGCAAACCCTACTGAAGCTGTGTGTAGGCCCCGTGGATCTAACTGATCTGACAAGCCATGAGAGCAGTGACTGCATCATATTGCCGGCTGAGAGACGTGGCAGCGCTCATCCTACCCCCTACAGAATGAGTACAGCATATAACTCGGGCAATAGCAGGCTTGAAGTTCTCTACAGTAGCAGCCTGCCGTATGAATTGCCTGCAGATCCGCCAGACTCTGGCATCATAAAACTGCACTGTGTTGATTAAAGCGAACTGCATTGTCACACAGGGCTGAACCATCGCGTAATTTTGCAGCCCCACCGCAAGTGTTGGTGACAACCCGGCCCTTGTGTTGGGTAGCCGTGGGGCCAACCACAATATACGATAGGCACTTGCCTAATAATCGAGAATATTCACATGCCCCATCTTTCTGCGCTGCCTAGGCTCTAACTTGCCATATATGTGTACGCTACTATTCGAATGTGAGTGTGTTTGGTAGACTGTGGCCGTGTCACCAAAAACGTTTTTTGTGACGCAAGGCGCAAGCAACTGCACTTTCCGAAGCGGCAAGCCACACGCCGCGCGCACTAGCTGCTCAAATTGGCTAACATTGCACGCATCCATGCTCCAATGGCCGGAATTATGCGGGCGTGGCGCTATCTCATTTACCAACAATGATCCGTCTGTTGTAATAAAAAACTCAACAGCTAAAATTCCCACAATGCCAAGCGAAGTTGCTATGGTGATGGCCATCTCTGCCGCCTGCTCATGCACGGAACGCTTGACTTGTGCGGGGACGATTGATCTATCCAAAATGCCGTCAACGTGATAGTTTTGGGCAATTGGAAACAGCTCGTGTGATCCGTCCGCTGCCACAGCAATGATCAGGGAGATCTCTTCGTGAATATCGACAAACTTTTCCAAAATATAGCTGCGGCTCCAATCCAGGGATGACGCCCCGGCGATATCGCTGCTGCTTTTTAGCGTGTACTGCCCCCTGCCATCGTATCCTAGCTCTGCGGTCTTGAGTAGGCATGGGTAGCCAATGTCGTCAATGCTACCTAGAAGTTCTGCGTGGCTGTTTACTACCGCAAAATCCGCTACCGGGATGCCAAGATTACATATGTGCTGCTTTTCTCGTATCCTGTTTTGCGCAATATGCAGTGCAGCTCTGCCCGGGTATACGGGGGCTTTTGCTGCAACGGTGTCCACTGCACTGGCAGGTATGTTTTCAAATTCTATTACTGCGAGGTTAATTGTAGATGCAAAATCCGACAGTTTGCTGCCATCACTAAAACTTGCAATGGTAGAGGTGTTGGTAACGAAGACTGCTGGGTCACCATGGTGTTCTGCAAATACGTGGGTTCTGTAACCCATTTGTGATGCGGCTAGGGACGTCATCTTACCGAGTTGTCCTCCGCCCATGATGCCAATGACGGTACCAGTGTGGACATATGATTTTGGCATGTGATAGCGATTGATGTAGAAACAAAAAGCAACTATAATTATACGGCTGGGAGGAGATACTTCAATTAGGGTCTGGTGGACCACGCGTTTGTTTTTCGAAGTTGTGGGGTGGTGCTGCGCTATGACGACGCCTAGATGTGGTGGTGCGACTGGTCTGATAGAAGTTGAGGTAACACCGAGTTATCTCGAAGAGCATTCGATGCCGCACGAGAATTGCTACATATGGCTTTACAGCGTCAAGATCAAAAATGTCAGCAATTCTACGGTACAGCTGCTGAAGCGTAGCTGGAAAATAATAGATTCTAAAGGCATGGTGAACGAGGTAAGCGGATCTGGTGTTGTGGGCCGTCAGCCTGTGCTAAAGCCCGGGGGGTTTTTCGAGTACACTAGTGGCACATGCCTCAGTACGCCGTCCGGGGTTATGAACGGGTGGTATCAATTTGTGGATGAAGACAAGGCGCAGGTGTTCTACGTAGATGTGCCTACCTTTTCGCTCGATAGCCCGTACGATATTGTGAGGCTTAACTAGGCTGCCTTTTCTCGGCCGCCGCGCTTGCTGCCTGCTGGGGCCACCTCGGGGTTCCGTGTGGTGCGCCTTACGGGTTGTCTTGCCTCGCGTCTCGCTGGTGTGGGTTTGCTGAGTCCGCTATGGTGGCGTCATGCGCCTTCTCTTCCGCAAGTGGGGCCATAGAGGCCGTGTTTTTGTTTGATCGTGCTTTCGCTCACTGCATATCCGCGGTTGTCCGGCACGACGTGCTATTGTGACGAACACGTTAACACTAAGCAAGTCAATTGCCATGTTAAATGTGGGAGGGATTTGTGGCTGTGAGCTGCTGTTAATTAGGGGGTGACGGCGCGGCGGACATCTGCTATCCTACAAGAGAGGACTGCGCTAGGTTGCTGTACGGAGGTTGGTGTGACGTGCTTGGATTCTCTACAAACACGCAGGCAGTTACGTGTAGGCGGAAGTTCTCATGACTACTTCGCGTTAGATGCGGCCTACCAGGGGCTGGGTCTGGATGGTGCCAGACTGCCGTTTGTGCTCAAGATTTTGCTAGAGAATCTGTTGCGCAACGAGGATGGCGTCCATGTTACGCTTGGTGACCTAAAAAGGCTAGCTAACCGTATAAACACGGGCGTAGAGTGTGAAGTGAGTTTCATGCCCGCCAGGGTTATCATGCAAGATTTTACGGGAGTGCCCGCGCTTGTGGACCTGGCAGCTATGCGCGATTATGTGCGGGAAAAGGGGCGTGACCCGAGCCTAATAAATCCGAAAATTCCTGTGGATCTGGTAATAGACCATTCCGTGCAGGTTGATTTCTACGGCACGCAAGATGCACTGGCAAAAAATGTCGGGCTGGAGATGTCACGGAATTTGGAGCGCTATAAATTCCTCAAATGGGGGCAGTCCGCATTTAGCAACTTTCGTGTGATACCACCTGGCGTTGGCATATGCCACCAGGTTAATCTCGAACATTTGGCCAAAATTGTGTGGAACCGCGGCGGAGTTTTGTGCCCAGACACTGTTGTTGGGACCGATAGCCATACCACAATGGTAAACGGGATTGCGGTGTTGGGATGGGGCGTTGGAGGAATAGAGGCCGAAGCCGTTATGCTTGGGCAGCCGATAGTCATGGTAGCACCTGAAGTGTTAGGGGTAGAGTTACATGGCAAGTTGCGCGAGGGTGTGACCGCGACAGACACGGTGCTGACAATCACTAACATTCTCAGAAAGAAGTGTGTGGTGGGGAAATTTGTTGAGTTTTACGGAGATGGACTCAAGAATTTATCTGTGTTTGACCGAGCCACTGTTGCAAATATGGCGCCGGAATACGGCGCAACCTGCGGATTTTTCCCATTTGACCAGGGTACGCTAGACTATCTAGACGTCACCGGACGCTCGAAAGAAGAGATAGACGTTGTTGAGGCATATCTGCGTGCGCAGGGTTTGTGGTACAACAATGGCAGCCAGGCAGTTTATTCAGATAAGCTCATCGTGGATTTGGCCGATGTACAACCTGTTGTTGCTGGGCCTAAAATGCCGCAGGAGCGGGTTTTGCTGTCTCAAGTTCCTAACACTCTGGCAGGGTGTGCAACACATAAAAAAACTGAGCACAATTCCGTTGTGAAAAACGGAGATGTAGTTATCGCGGCGATTACCAGCTGCACTAACACCTCTAATCCACATGTGATGGTTGCAGCGGGGCTGGTTGCGCGTAAGGCAAAACAGCTCGGGATCAAGCCCAAGCCCTGGGTTAAAACTTCCCTCACACCCGGTTCTAGGGTTGTTGAGGCATACTTACAATCTTCGGGCCTGCAGGAGTGCTTGGATTTCATTGGATTCAATATCGCCGGGTACGGGTGTGCGACCTGCATAGGAAATTCCGGCCCGCTTGCTAAGGAAATCGAAAGCCTGATCAAAGAGCAGGATTTGCTAGTCGCATCTGTTCTGTCTGGCAACCGGAATTTTGAGGGAAGGATACACCCATGCGTTAAGGCCAATTTCCTCGCTTCGCCGCCTCTTGTGGTCATTTACGCCCTGGCGGGCACAGTTCTCTTAGATCTAACGCGCGATCCTGTGTGCCAGGATTCTCGCGGTAATGACATTTTCTTGCGTGACCTATGGCCTTCAAGCGGTGAAATTGAGGAGGTGATTGCAAAATTTGTATCCAGGGAGGTCTTTGCGGAAAAGTATAAGGATGTCTTCAGTGGGGATGACATTTGGAAAAACGTCGAATATAGGGGTGATGCAACCTACAATTGGGAGCCTGGTAGCACATACGTGCAAAGCCCGCCCTATTTTATGGGTGAGACCAGCGGCAGGGTGGTTGGCAGGAAATTTAACATAAGTGGCGCAAGAATATTGATGTTGCTTGGCAGCGGGATCACTACTGACCATATTTCTCCTGCCGGCAATATTCCTTTGAAAAGCCCCGCAGGCGAGTTTCTTATGCATAATGGCGTCAAAGAACGGGATTTCAATTCGTACGGTGCCAGAAGGGGCAACCATCACGTAATGTTGCGAGGTACCTTTGCCAACATCAGAATAAAAAATGAGATGCTCAATGAAGTGCAGGGTGGGTTCACGAAGCACGTCCCAACGGAGAGAGTTATGACGGTGTTTGAGGCCGCTATGCTCTATAGGGAGGCCAATGTGCCGCTGGTGATTATTGCGAAACAGGGATACGGTGCAGGGTCTAGTAGAGACTGGGCGGCAAAAGGCACGCTGCTGCTTGGGGTCAGGGCGGTAATAGCGGAGGATTTTGAACGCATACACAGGTCCAACCTAGTGAGCATGGGAGTGCTGCCGCTCACTTTTAAACGGGCCAGCGACAACGTGTTTTCCGGCAATGAAGTGATAACATTAAGCGGTAATGTTGGTGTCGGCGAGGAGATTGTGTGCAAAATTCGCGAAGCGGATGGCTCTGAGAGGGAAATTCTCCTATTGTGTGCGATCAACACCGAAGTCGAGGAGGAGTATCTTGCCTCTGGAGGTGTGCTACACTACGTTTTGAAGAAGGTGGTAGGAGAGAGCGTTGCAGGCAATGCGTGACGTAGGCTGTAGTGCGTGGCTTTCCGCCGCACTGCTTATTCTATAATCTTTTGCACGAAAAAACATCCGGCTTCTGTGCCCACTTCAGAGTGGGAAAGTACCTGATCTCTGATGCCTCCATCATCCACAACGTCATCACGTACCTGCGATGGACCAGGTGCTCCCCCGTACAGCACAGGGTCTACACCCGATGTGTCAACCTCAGACAACATATTAAACCACGCGACCACATTGCCGAGCTCTTCGCAGCACCGGTCAACCTCATGTTCCGGTACCCTGAGCCTCACCAACCTAGCCGCCCTAGCGAGCTCTTCGTGCCCCACACTGTAGGCTGCTCCATCTGAGAGTTTACTCATAACTTGTGCCTCATAAAGTGCGATAGTACGCAGTCTCCCAAAAGCTTGCCTACTGATTGTACTTTTATCTTACCCTCCGGGAAGGATACCCCAGTTATTGTATCTGTCACCACCAGAGAGTCCAGCTCTGACGCCTCTATGGCGTCAACCGCGCTGCCAGAGAACACACCATGGGTTATGCGCGCGTGTACACTCATGGCCCCCCTCGTTTTCAGGGCCGCAGCTGCGTTGCACAGCGTACCCCCCGAGTCTACTATATCATCCAAAATGACGCAATGCCTATCCTTTACGCTGCCGATGACGTGCACAACCTCAGATACTCCGGGGCTTTCACGATATTTGTCAATTACCGCCACCTGCACGGAGTTGACCTTGCGCCCTTCTGACAGCGCCCGAACGAACCCCCTAACCCTGGGCAGGGACCCACAGTCAGGCGCCACAACCGCCAGCTTGTCCAGTATGTGGCTGTCACCAATCTCCTCGATAAATAACCCCGCTACGGGCAGATTGGTAAGCGGCATTTCGAAAAACCCGGCTGCCTGGCTGGAATGCAGGTCTACGGTAATCAAGTGATCTATTCCAGACGCTCCAAGCAACTTTGCGACGACCTTAGAGCTAAGTGCGGACGTTACCGCACCATACTCACCCGCTACCCGGGACGTTACCCTATCCTGCCGAGAGTAGCACATGTAAGGCACCACAGCGGTTACCCTGTCTGGCGCGCAAGTCCGCCGCACAACATCTGCCAGCAGCAGAAGCTCCATTAAACTGTCATTCGCTGGTTTGCACAAGGACTGCAGCAAAACCACGTTCTTATACGGCGCCTCCGCAGCGCCACTTGGAAACTCAACGTTGATTTCTCCGTCCGCGAACCTAGAAATGCAGGGTGTGACTACTGGGAACCCTGTAACACTTGACAAACTTGCAGCAAGAGCTGTGGCAGTGCTGCCAGGTACTATTACCATACTGACCAAACGTTGCCATTAACGAGCGCATGATAATTAGGTGCGTCACAAAAGTAAACATGTTTTACCATACGTGGTACCATAATTTTTCACTCTGCTATGCGAAGTTGCCATGTTCACCGAACAGGATGTTAGGGAAATTCTGGAAAAGATTGCAGATCCGGAAACAGGCAGCAACGTGGCCAGCATCGGTAAATTCTCTATCACCCTGAATGGGGGCAATGTGGGCGTGATACTAGACATGCCCGGACAGGTTACTAAATCGTGGGAACAGAGCTTCAAAGCGAAGTGTATAAACGAAATCCAGAAGGGCATATCTGGCATATCAAGTGTAACGGTTGCTCTGGTGCAAAGGCGCACACAACGCACACCCAAGGTTACAATTGAGGGGGTGCGCAATATGGTGCTGGTTGTTTCCGGTAAGGGAGGTGTGGGAAAATCCACCGTGGCGACTCAAATTGCCCTTTCTCTGGTGAGGCGTGGGTACAAAGTTGCGCTGGTGGATGTGGATATTTATGGCTCTTCAATTCCACACCTACTTGGGGCCGACGCTTTGGCGGGAATCGACCGTAATGGCATGATAGTACCCCTGGAAAGTTTTGGGTTGAAAAGCATTTCGATTGGGAACCTTGTGGAGGACAAAAACAAGGCGATAGTATGGCGTGGCCCCATGCTTACTAAGGCAATCGATAAACTTATGTTAGGCACGAGCTGGGGGGAGATAGACTACATGATAGTTGATACGCCTCCAGGTACCGGTGACGTGCATATTAGCCTTGCAAAATTTGCCGTAACTGGGGCAGTAGCAGTCTCCACTCCGCAGAAGCTGTCAGTGCTGCAGGTTGTAAAGACCTGCGATATGCTCGCAAATTTGAATGTAAAGCTATCGGGAGTTATAGAGAATATGAGCTATTTTTTCGACAGCGCGTCTGGCCGCAAGACCTACGTGTTTGGTACGGGAGGAGCACAGGATATTTCCAGGCTGACTGGTGCACCATTCCTAGGTGACATCAGAATTGACCCCGAAATTTGTCAAACCTCGGAGTGCAGAGACCCAACTGTAGGAAACAAAGAGCTACTAGAAGCGTATGATCGAATCACAGAGAACATGCTAACAAGCATCACCGAAGGCGGTGTAATATAATCGTGCAGGATGGACTCACCCAAAGGAGCAACACCCGCCACCAATGGCAACTCCACACTCCCACGATTTCCAGCAAGAAGCCCACGTCTTGGAAAGACGACAAGCCCGGCCACGCACTCCGCTGCGACTACTGCTGTTTAATCAGCTTACCGATTTCTCTTTCCACAATTTCCCTAACCAGCCCCGGCAGGTTCTCGTTCAGCCACTCAGAAAGCTGAGGGCGCAGCACACTGAGCGTCAATTCCTCAACAGTGAGGCCTTTGCTGCTATCTCCCGCTGAGGGGGCAGGCGCCGCCGGGCTTTCCGTAGCCATGGCTGCGTCAACCAACTTTTTTATTTCTTTAGTTGCTGCTTCTATGTTCTCTCGAGAGAGCAAAGCACTTTCGTCCTCGTCTGACGATGCTGTACTACCTTCTGCAAAGGAAGCCAAGGACGAACTCTCAGTGAGCTCCATCGAGCAGCTTATCTGTCGTTGCTGCACTTCCCTTTCTACCGAGCAAAAATTCTTGGAGTGGCGCACCCTGCCAACACTCTGCGTAGCGCAAATGCTGCTGGACACGCCCGGGCCCTCTCTCTTATAGCTTATCACATCCAAATTCTCAGGATTTTCCAGGTACATTACGTCATCATGAGACTGGGAGTCGCTGAGTATGACTTTCCTTATACTTGCAACGACATCCCTTATAGACTGAAGGCTGCTGGAACCACTCATAACAAGCACATCCCCAAGGCACGTAACCTAATTAATATTAAATTGCCCAATTAAGGCAAGCAAATTGTACTGACTCACGATCAACTCGCTGTGTGCGTTTATCGTGTTCACCCTTGCCTTGAGCAATTCCTGTTCAACATCAAGCACATCCAGAGTCGTTTTCAAATTCAGCTTTGCCTCCTGCTTTATCGCTTCTAGCGCTGTTTCGGTGAACCTGGCTGAGTCGCGTGCGGACTTCAATACGGATCTAGACGTCGCCAAATTTTCCCAGGCCAGTATTATAGACTCCTCAATTTCCCGCATTTCTTCGCGCAAAGAGTATAGCTTGTGCTGCCGAATTTTATGTGCTCGGTCTATATCCATGAATCCTGTTCCTTGCTCAAAGACCGGGAATCGCAAACGCACTTCCAGCCGCTGTGACGCCTTGTCCACGTTTATGCCCGGGAACAGCTCAGATGCGGATATGCTCAACGACGGAAGCACTTTCTTGGCCGTTGCTATGGCCACATCGCGTTTTGATGCTTGGTACAAATACCTCGACAGTATTAGAGCCAGATTGCCCGCTTTCGAGGCCTCTATGGCTTCCTGCAGCGACTCGGGAATGTGTAGCCTATGCCTAGGGTATTTTAAATCAACTGGTTTTTCTCCTACTATACGGGTATAACTCGCCTCCATAGCTTTTAACTTGCCTGCTGCGCTCATGGCATCAGACTTCGCAGCGGAAAATCTTGCCCTCGCCTGGGCAAGCTCAGTTTTCGTGATTTCCCCTACCGAAAATCGTTTTTCTGCTGCGAGCATGTGTTGCTCGAAAACCTTTACGTTATTCTCGTTCAACTTATGCACTTCATATGCAGTCAGCACCCCCATGTACGTCTTTATCGCACCCAGTAGGGTTTTTTGTTTTTCCAAAGCGAGCCCTACGTCTTGTGCATTGTGCAAGTGTTTGGCTTTGTCAAGGGCGAGTGTTGCCGCGCCATCGAACATGGGCTGTGTTAAGGTCAAAGTGGACATACTATGCGACGCATGCCTACCATCTTTCTGCACGACGAAGTCGTAGGTGACTCTGGGTAGAAACCCCCTGATGACAGCGCTGGCTATTTCTCTTTTGGTGGCCAAGCTCCTATACACGCCTGCCTTGATGGCGTAATTATTCTCCAGCGTTTTTTTCAACGCCTCGTCCAGCGAAGTTCCATAGGCCCCAGAAGAAAGGGCAACTAAAAAGGCAGACGAAAGTAATAGAAATCCTATGCGCATAAGCAACCACCAGCTACTGTTTGTCTCACGTGCTATAGTTATGTAAAATCGCCGTCGGCGCAACATCTTAATCACGCCACGTACGGAGTTTAGAGTATACTGCATGGCCGCACAACTTGTGCTATCCGCGCGCTTATTTCTCGGTTGTGGGCCCAGTTTTGAAATTGACAAGTGTGGGATATGGCGCTAGAGTGACGTGATGCGTTTTGGTTTTTTGTGATTTTGTTATGGGTGTATTAGGCGCGAGGACTTTTTCTCTGAAGGCTAGTCAGGTGGACAAGCGCTGGGTGCTTATAGACGCTGACGGGGCCGTGGTCGGCAGGCTTGCGGCATTTGTTGCAAGTGTGTTGCGTGGCAAGAACAAGCCCGAGTACACACCCCACATGGACTGCGGAGATAATGTAATTATCATCAACGCCGGTCGCGCCAGGTTTACTGGCAACAAGCGCAAGGATAAAATCTATTACAGGCACACCGGGTACCCTGGTGGGCTGAAGAGCTGCACTCCCATGGATATTGAGCGTGCCGGCCGTCCTGAGAGGATAGTTAAGATGGCTGTGTGGAGGATGTTGGGTGATGGCCCGTTGGCTAGGCGGCGCTTCAAGAATCTCAGAGTGTACGCTGGTCCGGTCCATGGTCATGATGCTCAGAAGCCCGTGCCGTTGGACTTTGGTGCGGTGAACGTTAAGAATGCAAGGGGAAGGAATGACGGAAGGTGAGAGAGCTACCGATCTCGGTGGTGGGGCTGCTGCCAAAATAGACGAGTTTGGTCGCTCTTACGGTACCGGCAGCAGGAAGACCGCTGTGGCCAAGGTATGGTTGAAGGTGGGCAGTGGCGTGATCACGGTCAACGGGGTTGGATGCGCGCAGTACTTCAAGAGAGAATCTCTATGTCGCAGGGTTAATGCCCCGTTCGGGGTTGCGTCGTCCGTTGGCTGTTACGACGTGAAGGCTGTGGTTTTTGGTGGTGGCATTTCTGGTCAAGCTGGGGCTTTGGCTCACGGTATAAGCAAGGCACTAAAGTGCATGAATCCCGCGCTGCATCCCGTTTTAAGGCAATCTGGTTTCCTCACCAGAGATTCGAGGGTTGTGGAACGTAAGAAATACGGTCAGCACAAGGCCAGGAAGAAGTGCCAGTTTTCTAAGAGATAATATAGCTGGTCCGGTGCCTGCGTGTTCCGGCTTCGGTGGCGATAGCATTCCCGTCCTTGGTGGTACGCGGTCACCGTGGGTGGTGTGCTCTATGCCTGTGGTAGCTGGTTGCTCTGGTAGCGAGTGGCCTATCGGTGTTCTCTGGTGTGAAATTTCCTGATGAAGGTGTCTGCAGGCGAGCCTTTCAGCTCTGATAGCGTCACTTCTGGCTGTGTCGCAGGCCGACCTCAGCTATCCTATGCCGCTGTAGCTAAATGCCTGCGTGTTTCGGCTTCGATGGTGATGGCATGTCTACTCTTGACAGCCGCGGTCACCGCGGGTGTGTGCTTTGTGCCTATGGTAGGCTATTTAAGCTCTGATAGCGTCACTTCTGGCTGTGTTGCAGGCCGACCTCGGTTTCCTATGCCGCTGTAGCCGGGTGCAGGCGTGTTTCGGCTTCGGTGGTGATTACCCTGCAGCATCTTTTGCGCATGCGACGACTATTTCGCCCTTTGTGCTGCAGAGTCGCTCCCGTTGTGTCGCAGGCCGACTTGTGGCCTCGTGCTGTTGTAGCCGGGCCCAGAGTTATAGAGATTTAGTAGGGTAACCTGCAGTACGTATTGCCGGGGAGATTGCTTTTCCTCTTTATTTCTCTTGCGGGGGTGGCGATAGCATTCCCGTCCTTGGTGGTACGCGGTCACCGCGGGTGGTGTGCTCTATGCCTGTGGTAGCTGGTTGCTCTGGTAGCGAGTGGCCTATCGGTGTTCTCTGGTGTGAAATTTCCTGATGAAGGTGTCTGCAGGCGAGCCTTTCAGCTCTGATAGCGTCACTTCTGGCTGTGTCGCAGGCCGACCTCCTCCGGTTATCCTATGCTGTAGCTAAATGCCGGCGTGTTCCGGCTTCAGTGGTGATGTGTCTCGCGGTATCTTTTGCGCATTCGGCGGCTATTTCGGCCTTGATGCTGCTGCAGTCGCTCCCGTTTTGTATGCATGCAGACCTTCGGTTATCCATGCCACTGTAGCCGGGTGCAGGCGTGTTTCGGCTTCGGTGGTGATTACCCTGCAGCATCTTTTGCGCATGCGACGACTATTTCGCCCTTTGTGCTGCAGAGTCGCTCCCGTTGTGTCGCAGGCCGACTTGTGGCCTCGTGCTGTTGTAGCCGGGCCCAGAGTTATAGAGATTTAGTAGGGTAACCTGCAGTACGTATTGCCGGGGAGATTGCTTTTCCTCTTTATTTCTCTTGCGGGGGTGGCGATAGCATTCCCGTCCTTGGTGGTACGCGGTCACCGCGGGTGGTGTGCTCTATGCCTGTGGTAGCTGGTTGCTCTGGTAGCGAGTGGCCTATCGGTGTTCTCTGGTGTGAAATTTCCTGATGAAGGTGTCTGCAGGCGAGCCTTTCAGCTCTGATAGCGTCACTTCTGGCTGTGTCGCAGGCCGACCTCCTCCGGTTATCCTATGCTGTAGCTAAATGCCGGCGTGTTCCGGCTTCAGTGGTGATGTGTCTCGCGGTATCTTTTGCGCATTCGGCGGCTATTTCGGCCTTGATGCTGCTGCAGTCGCTCCCGTTTTGTATGCATGCAGACCTTCGGTTATCCATGCCACTGTAGCTGAATGCCGGTGTTGCTCGGGCTTTGATGGGGTAACCTGCAGTACGTATTGCCGGGGAGATTGCTTTTCCTCTTTATTTCTCTTGCGGGTGTGGTAACATTCCTGCCGTATGCGTCGTTAGCGGCACGTGGCCCGTAGTTTCGGTTTCTGATTGGGAGTCTTGCAAAGCCACTCTGGGTTTGTTGTTGCTGCCTGTCCGCGCGCGGTTATGTGAGGTAGGTTGTGAACTTGAGTGCGATTGGTAGCGGGAAGAATGCCCCAGAGGAGGTTAATGTTGTTATTGAGATCAGCAAGGATTCGCATCCTGTCAAGTACGAGCTTGATAAGGGCTGTGGGGCGTTTTGCGTCGATAGGTTCTTGCCCACAGCCATGTACTACCCCTGCAATTACGGGTTTGTCCCAGAAACCATCGCCGGAGATGGTGACCCAGTTGACGTTTTGGTGCTCACCAGGTTTCCGGTCATAACAGGTGCCGTAATTGTTTCCAGGCCCGTGGGTGCCCTTATGATGAGTGACGAGTCAGGTGAGGATGTTAAAGTCGTGGCGGTGCCAGCGCGCAAGGTTGACCCTTACTATGATGGAGTTAATGACTATTCCGATCTGCCGCAGTCATTCTTGGATTCCGTGTCGCACTTTTTCTCCTTCTACAAAAAACTTGAGAAGGACAAATTCGTTTCTGTGGGTGCGTGGCGGGATGCCGAGTTTGCCAAGAGCCTAATACGTGAATCAATGTCTTCTGTTGCTCGCTAGCCGCGGTGACTGCGCATCACCAAGAGTAGACATGCCACCACACCCGCAAGAGAAATAAAGAGGAAAAGCAATCTCCCTGGCAACACGCACTGCAGACCACTCCATCAAAGCCAGAACACGCAGGCATTTAGCTACGCGGCATAGGATAACCGAAAGTCGGCCTGCTACACAGCCAGAAGTGACGCTATAGAACTTAAAGGCTCGCCTGCAGACACCTTCATCAGGAAATTTCACACCGAAAACTAACAGGCCACGCGCCACCAAGAGCAACCATCCTACCACAGGCTAAAGCACACCCCCGCGTGACCGCGTTACACTGGTATGCGATGAACATGCCTGCGCTTCGCGCCGAGTCTCTGTGTGTACTCTATCAATTTGTAATGTCGAAAATTGCAATGCACTAACTGTGGTAAACTTGCCGCACTTTTGTACTATGTGTGACCTAAAAACTCTGGATAGGAACACACGGGGTTTCTGGTGATGTTAGCTTTGGCAAAGTTTTCCCGCAACGGGCAGCGTAACAAGGATATGTGCTGCTGGTTGTGCGGTACGTTGATGATGGAAGAGCAACCTTGCATGCGACACCGAGTTTATGAGGCAGTGCAGCGCGATAGTGCGGCAAATTGGGCCCGTTCGGACTGCCAAGTTCTATACATCCGAAATCAGTCCCGTTTGCATTCCTGCACATTGCTAGTTTTGAGTGTGATTTTATGCTATACCAGTAAATTTATTAACTTATTATTGTGAAGTCATAAATTTTGTGTCGTGATTGGTGACTTAATGCTTGAGTTTATGTATCGAAAATTGTACAAGCTGTATTTATGTTAACCATAAGGCGAGTTTATGGAGAGGCAGGGTAGTTGTAGCACGATAGTAGCTAGGATAAGATCCCAGATGGATAGGATCGGGATAAACGCCCGTGAGCTGGCCGATAGGGCGTCAGTAGGGAAGTCTTTTGTGTATGATATACTTAGTGGGAAGTCTAGCAACCCTACCTCGAAAAAGCTTATGGCGATCGCTGAGGTGCTTCAGGTTCCGCTGGCCTACCTAGTCGGCAGTGATGACGGTTTGTATGATGTGACTTCCGGTGGGGTGTTGCCGGTCTACTATCTTGCGGAATCCGAGGATGAAGAAGACAAAAATAACCATACGCGGTGCTCTAGGTTTTACATGCCTGCGCACACCAAGCTTCCGTTTAGTGTGGAGAGTTTGCGCTTCTATGATGTGAAGGGAGATAGTATGTCTCCGACACTTGTGGGGCAGGACGTAGTGTTGGTGGATGTGTCTGATAAAATCGCTCATCCTGCGGGGGTGTTTGCTATACGGGACTCTATGGGGATTCTGATACGCAGGCTAGAATATGTACGGGACAGCCAGAACATCATGCTACATGTGGTATGTGACAACAAAAAATATTCATCCTACGAATGCCCGGTTGAAGATATCAAAGTCCTTGGGCGCGTAGTATGGTACGCTAGGGCTTTGTGGTAACAGTAAGCAGAGCTTTGTGTTCTGTATTAATAATGTGTTAACGCGCGTACTGGACGCTCGGCATTCTTTGTGCTGTAAGTTGGAAAGGCCGGTTGCGTGGCTTATAACGGGAGCGCCCTGGTCAGTGTGCTGTGGAGACTGCCGTGTTGTATATGCAACACATCAGAAATATGTTATACATTTTTTGCAGTTATGCTTGATTAGCATAATGGTATATGTGTTAATCTTTGAGAAGTTAGGGCACCGTGCAGGGGGCGGTTTTTTGGTGCCTGGGGTTCGTTGGGTTTTTGAGGTGTGGGTATGCGTATACTGTTGATAGAAGATGATGTTGCTTGTGCCAGGGCAGTGGAGGCTTCTCTGTCTTCAGAAGGGCATTTTTGCGAGACCATGGCCTCCGCTCAGGACTGTTACGGTAGTATAATTCCTAAGAATGACGACTATGACGTCGTAATATTGGATATACACTTTCCCGGTAAGGTGGATGGTTACGACATACTGGTGAAGCTTAGGGAGTCTGGGATCAAGGTTCCCGTTCTGATACTGTCCTGCATCTCTTCTGTGGCGCACAAGGTTAAGGGTCTCTACTACGGGGCTGACGATTATATCACGAAGCCTTTCCACAAGAGCGAGCTACTTGCCAGGATCAAGGCCATAGTGCGGAGAACCAGGGGCCACCCAGAGTCTATAGTGCGTGTGGGCAACATCTCCATCAATCTAGATCACAAATGTGTCGAATGTAACGGTGAGATTATCCACCTTACCAAGAAAGAGTACGGGATGATTGAGCTATTGTCTTCCCGCCTCGGTACCGTGCTAACGAAAGAAATGTTCCTGTCCCACCTGTATAGGGAGTTGGACGAGCCGTCCGATGACAAAATTATAGACGTTTTCATGTGTAAGCTACGCAAAAAGCTTAAGGTAGCGAACAACGGAAAAAATTACATAGAGACCGTATGGGGTAGGGGATACGTACTCAAGGAATGTGCAAGTGACGACGAAGAGGGCAGCAGTAAGGATTCCGGAGGCAGCGTCAATAAGGCTAGTGAAGGTGACGCCAAGGGTAGCAGCGGCAACAAGGGTAGACCTGGGTATAATAAGTGGCCGGCCGAGGGCGAGTGCGATGGCGCAGGCAACAAAACGGAAGAGCGTAGGAATTACGCCGAGGAGGCCTAAGGGGGATTGTTTTTTTCGGAGTGTGTGCTAGAGTGAGGCCCTGTTAGTAAAAGCGGGGTGATGCGTGGCTGTGTTCGTGCATAACAATGATTTACCGGACGGTCTTGATCTAGGTAACGTTGTTGCTGTAGATACTGAGACCATGGGTCTTGTTTGTAGGCGTGATAGGGTGTGCTTAGTGCAGCTTTCTTCTGGTGATGGCGACGCGCACCTTGTTAAGTTTTCTGGTGACTATAGCGCACCTAATTTGCGGCGTATCGTCTCCAATCCTGAGATTATGAAGATATTCCATTTTGCCCGGTTTGATGTGGCTGCGATACGCCATTGTTTCGGGATGTGGGCGGTACCTTGTTACTGCACTAAAATCGCGTCGAGGCTGGTGAGGACTTACACGAACCATCACGGGCTTAAGGATCTGTGTTACGAACTTCTGGGAGTGAAAATCAACAAGGCGCAGCAATCCTCCGATTGGGGTAGGGAGGTGCTCACTTCTGAGCAACTGAGTTACGCGGCGGCCGATGTCATATATCTACATGATATCAAGAAAAAGCTCGATATGATGCTTGAACGAGAAGACAAGCAGGATCTGGCTGAGTCTTGTTTCAAGTTTATTCCTGCGAGGGCAGAGCTGGATTTATTGGGTTGGGATGGGGTAGACATCTTTAGCCACCAAACATGACTTTGCAGTACGAGATTTGCCACGGTTGCGCCTTCCCTGCGTGCTGTGCCCCAAGCGTCCGAGTAATGAGGTAATTCCAATACATGCGGCGGCACAGCGGCCTCTGTTATACTATTGCGTATAATGTAATAGGGGGGTGCTATCGCTGTTGCACCCTAACAGAGGGAAGTCACGGGTTGTTGACATGAGGGTTGGTTGCGTTTAGAATCCTCAACTCTGTATGGTGCTTATGGATATCGCAGTGGGTGGTGGGTTGGAATGCAGTATAAGTAGGGAGGATTTGCTGCAGTCCCTGGCCTACGTCAGCAGCGTGATAGAGAGGCGCAACAGCATAGCTGTGTTGTCATGCGTCAGGGTGGAGGCCAAAGATGGTGTTGTTGAGCTGTCTTCGACGGACCTTGATATTTCAATAGAAGCGTGCGTCAACGCTAGCGTTGTTCATAAGGGAGTCGTAGTCGCATCTGCTCAGTTGTTGTATGACATTGTCAGGAAGCTTTCGGGTGATTGCGCAGTTGGCTTCAAGATGAGCGATGGGCGGCTGCTCGTTGAATGCGGAAATGCCAAGTTCTTTCTCCATGTTGTGGCGCCGGAAAAGTTCCCCGCAATTGAGGGTGGCGAGGTTGACTGCGGTTTTGACATGCAGGTTTCCCATATTGCCGAGTTGCTCAACAAGACAAAATTCTCCATGTCCGTTGAGGAGAGTAGGTATAACCTCAGGGGTGTCTACATGCATGTTGCGGAGGATATGTTGTGCTGTGTGGCGACCGATGGGCACCGCTTGTCGCTTGCGAAGGTGAATAGGCCGGAAGGCCTGCAGCCTGATATCGGCGTGATTGTACCTAGGAAGACGGTAAATGAGCTTTTGAAAATAATAGGTGGCGGTGGGGATGCGTCACAAGTTGTATCTGTAAGCATTTCACAGCGCAAGATATGCTTCAGGTACAAGGGATATTTCATGGTTTCCAAAGTGGTTGACGGGGTGTTTCCGGACTACTTATCTATAATTCCGCAAGAGAGGGGTGCGAGTGTATCTATGGATGCGTGCTCTCTTCTTAGCGCTGTGGATCGGGTTTCTGTGGTAGTTTTTGATAAGGTGAAGGCCATTAAGCTGTCATTCGCCTCCGGTCGGCTGACTCTCAGCTCCGCGTCGTCCGATCAGGGTGATGCCAGGGAGGAGCTTGAGGTAGATTACAAAGGTGATGAAGTCACTATTGGGCTCAATGCCAGGTATCTTATTGAGGTGCTGGGTTGCATGAAGGGGGCCTGTGAGGTCGTATTTCAGGATGGTAACACTGCCGTGCTGATTCAGGACAAGGAACCCGGCGGCTCCATGCACATAATAATGCCTATGAGAATATAGTTGCGCTGGCGCGTAGGTGTCAGACGCTTGATCTTCAATACTATCGGTGTTTTCGTGCTTAGTTGGACGTGGTTATGGCGCAACAACCGCTCCCCTTGTGCTTCGGGATTTGGCGTGCTTGCCTGCCTGCCATATGTTGTTCTTCCTCAACATGGCTTGATTACTTACGTGTGACTGTTGCGGCAAGATACTGTCGCTGTTGCGCAACATCCGGTGCCCGGGTGATGCATTTTGTCCAAGAGCTACTTGAAGCCGCTACGCTAAAGCGCCGGAATGCACGCTATGCCGCACTCGTCATGTGAGCGGGCAGACAAAAAGTGTTGTGATGTGCTGATTCAAAACCGGTATATGGGCTGAGTTTCTACTCCACAGTGACCGACTTTGCCAGATTACGGGGTTGATCAGCATCCAACCCCTTCTTGACGGCAATGCTGTACGCGAGGAGTTGTGCGGCTATCGTATATACTATAGGCAGGGAGAAGGCATTCGTCTCAGGCAGCTCTACCACTGCCCTGCACAGATGTTTCAGTTTTTGTGCCCCCTTTCTGTCAGTAAAGGCCACGACTATACCCTTTCTTGCAGATACTTCCTGTATGCTCACCAGGTTTTTGGTGAACGTCTCGTTGTATGGTGCAATGGCTATGACGGGAAGAGATTCATCCACAAGTGCTATTGAACCATGCTTCAGCTCTCCAGACGCGATACCTATGGTGTGAATGTAGGACAGCTCCCTAATTTTTAGCGCAGCCTCCAGCGCAACTCCGTAGCAGGTGCCTCTACCCATTATTATTACACGATTGTAGTGCAATATTAGGTTGGCTACAGACTCTATTGAGGTTCCAAGAGCCTCTGACGCGTGTTGCGCCACACATTGCAGTGCTTCCAACAACTGCTCGTATGTGCTTTGTGCTATGACACATCTGACTTTTGCAAGCCACAGAGAAAAGCACGCTAGCACAGCCAATTGTGCAGAGAAAGTTTTGGTTGATGCGACACCAACTTCCGGTCCTGCGAGGATCTTTAGGGCAATATCTGATATACTCTCCATGCTGTTTCGCGGGACGTTAGTCAAGCTAATAACTGTGCTATGTTGCCTTCGTGCGTGGCGCAAAGCCGCCAGGGTATCAGCAGTTTCTCCGGATTGAGATATGAACAAGAACACGTCGTTTTCTGATATCTGCATCCGATGGTAGCGAAACTCCGATGCTATACTTAACAGCACTCTGATGTTCGCTATGCTTTCTAACCAATATTTTGCGATTAGGCCGGCCATATAGGATGATCCGCTTCCTACTATTGTCAGGTGGGTTAAGGATTTGAATAAGTCTGCATTACATGCGAACTCGACGCTGCCATAGCTGATAAACTGGTCAATCGTATCACGTATGACCTTGGGTTGTTCGTGGATCTCCTTTAGCATGAAATGTTCATACGGTGCCTTGTCGGTGCTTGTGCTGGGTGCGCTGATGAGTATTGTTTCGTAGTCGAGCGCCTCATCACTCTCGTTATATATCTTAACGTCATTGAGCGAAATTTCGGCTATGTGATTGTCTTGCAGATAACAAATCCTTTGTGCATACTTGCTCAAGACATATTCGTCTGAAGATACCAGGTTGGCGTCGGTGCCGCAGCCAACGACTAAGGGTAACATTCTGCAGGTTGCCAGCAAACTACTGTGCCCCGCCAACATAAATATGACTGCAAAACTGCCTTCTATCTCTTCCAGCGCCTTCCGCACCGCATATCTTGGGGGCAATCCAGCTTGCAACAGTGACCCGACCAGGTGGGGTATAACCTCTGTGTCTGTATCCGTGCAGAATCTGCTACCATTGGCCTCAAGACGCTCTCTAATTGACGGATAGTTCTCAACAATTCCGTTGTGGACGACCGCCACTTTGCCCACGCATATGGGGTGCGCATTTTCAATTTTTGGAACCCCATGCGTAGCCCACCTAGTATGCGCTATGCCAACATTTCCCCGCAGCGTACCTTCCCCTGAGGACACAAGCTCGCTCAGCCTGGCAACCTTGCCACACGAACGCCTAACCTGAATGCCGCCGCGATCCAAAACCGCGATTCCGCACGAGTCATACCCCCTATACTCAAGCTGGCGCAGGCCGCACAGCAACAAGGGAACTGCCTGGCAGCTGCTAACGACTCCTAACACACCACACATAAGGACACCCAATTGAGAATAGGGATAAGCAGGCCACTCACCAATCCGTTGTTCAGGGCAAAGGGACGCAGGGAACTACGCTAATACAGGCTTTTTGCAGTCGATTGGGATTTGCCTACATAGGCTCCCTTACCGTTCCCGTCTCTATTGAGTACCTCCGACACGGACGACTTCAGCACCCTAACCTCCACACCTGTTGCAATCTCTATGTGCAGGTGCCCGTTACTTGCATCAACCTTAGTTACCGTACCAAAGAGCCCGCCTGACGCGATTACCTTGTCTCCCTTTTTGATACTGTCCAACAACTTGTTATGCTCCCTGAGCTTTTTCTGTTGGGGCCTTATGACCAAGAAATAGAAAATCAGGAATATGAGAACCAACGGGGCAAACCCGGCAATAGAGGCCCCTAGCCCAGCAGCAGGCGCCGGGGTAGCAGCCGTAGCGGCAAACAAGGCACTAGGAAATGAAAGCATCGAACCTACCAGAAACGTATTCTGCAATCTACCAAAGGCTAGGTGCGCTGTCAAGGAGACAACTAAGGTGGCCAGCCAATACGCGGCGGACGTGGACCCTGGATGCAAACACACGCCACCCGCGTGCAGTGTAGCAAAGCCGCGCTACTCGCAGGCGCCTATGTCATACCTATACATGCCACCAGGCCAGTCTAACAAATCTAGGGCCGCGTAGGCCTGGTGCTTAGCGGTGGCCAAGTCATCCGCCTCGGCTACTATATTCAAAACCCTACCGCCGGCGGAAACCCAGTTGTTCCCAACCCGCTTCGTGCCCGCGTGAAAGACCTTAACACTAGAAGCCCTCGCAATCTCGTCCAGCCCACCTATCACTGAGCCTGATTCGTAAGGCCCAGGGTAGCCCTTGCTGGCTACTACCACACAAACGACCGACTTGCGGTTCAGAGACACCACCTCGCTACCAAGCCTGCCCTTCGCTGCTAGGGACATGAGCCTCAGCAAATCTGAATCCAATCTGGGCAAAATGGCCTGCGTCTCGGGATCCCCGAACCTGACGTTGTATTCCAGAAGTTTGGGCTCGTTTTTCTTAATCATAATGCCAGCGAACAGTAGCCCCCTGAACTGTATTCCCATGTTAAACATGGCTTTGATAGTCGGATATATGATCCGTTGCACTATCAGGTGCTCCATCTCTTCAGTGATAATACCCGGGGTTGAATACGCTCCCATGCCCCCAGTGTTCGGCCCTTTGTTCCCATCATACGCCGGCTTATAATCCTGCACCGCCCCAAGCACCACCGGGTTAGTGCCGTCTATTAAGGTGAGAAAGCTAACCTCCTTACCGTCTAGGAATTCCTCCACCACGACTGCTTCGCCGGCTTTGCCGAACTTGCCCTGTACAAGCATGGCGTCTAATGCGTCATAAGTTTCCTCCAGAGTGTGGCATATTATGACGCCCTTTCCCTGAGCCGGCCCATCGGCTTTCACCACCAACGGCAGCTTACTCCTCTTGACGAACTGCTTGGCGGAGCCGATGTCCATAAAATACCCGTGCTTCGCCGTGGGGATGTTGTAACGGGCGCACAACTCCTTTGTAAACCCCTTTGAGGCCTCGAGCCTAGATGCGGCCCTGGACGGGCCAAACACAAAAATACCCTCATCGGTAAGTGCATCGGACAACCCGCTGATTAGCGGTAACTCAGGACCGACAACAACCAGATCTATCTTCTCGCGCTTGCAGATCTGCGCAACCTCGATAAAGTTAGTTACGTCTACGTCCACCAAAGTCGCCAGGTCCGCCATGGCCTCACGCCCAGGAGCAACAAACAAACGAGTTAACATGGGGGAGCGGCTCAGGCAGTCCAACAGGGCATGCTCCCTACCCCCGGAGCCGACAACCAGAACATTCATCCCGCCCCCTACAAGAGACCATCAAGACCACGAAACGCCACCGCCACGCTACCACAAATCGTCAGTTTGTCAATAGGGTTTCGTGCAAACATGCAAAACTAGCAGGAATATATTCGGGAATCCTGTAGGACAAAAGACTTGCTATGGGTCTGGTTGCGTGGTTTAATGGCTCCCTGACGTTTGTTTGGTGTGGTTTCGTGGCTCCTCGTACTGGTTTGTTGTGCGCTGTTTTGGTTATCCTTTCTATTCTCTGTACCACGCACCCCGTTGCTGCTGCGTCCTTCGCTGAAGAGGGGGTACATAAGCTTTACGAAGATGGTCTCAGGCTGTTTCACGAGGGACGGTATAAGAAGGCTATAGCGGTTTTCGATAAGATAGAGGCTCTATATCCGTTTTCACAAATGGCAATAGACGGCAGTCTGGTTGCTGCGGTGGCTCATTATGAGCTCGGTAACTACGCTGAATCGGCTTCTCTTGCGGAGGGCTACATTGATTCCTACCCCAGCAGCAAGAGCATAGACTACGCCTACTACGTCAGAATTCTGGCTAAATACATGCAGATTCCCGATCTTGGGTTGGACCAGGGAGTGGCCCTAGAGGTTAGGAACCTTGCTTACGAGTTTGTGCGCATGTTCCCAAACTCGCGCCACTTAGGTGAAATTTCCAAAAGGCTTGCTGCCGTGCAGCAGCACCTGGCTGCTAGGGAATTCATGATTGGTAAGTTTTACCTCAAGCGAGGGGGGCACATAGCCGCAGTGAAGAGGTTTAGAGCTCTGATATCTGCATATCCAAGTTCAGCGTACACTAACGAAGGGTTGTACCGACTGGTGGAGGCCTACACAGCCTTGGGGGACCATAAATCAGCGGCCGCGTACCTCTCTAAATTAGATGAAGGCAACGTGTGGCGCGCCAGGGCTGAGCGTCTACTAAGCGGGGAGAAAAACTGTGCGCAAGAAGTCGGGCAGGAAGGAACCAAGGAGGGGGATGATGAGGGAAAGAGCGCTACTCCTCCTAGCAGTGCTGCTGCCGGAGAAGAAGCTGTGGAGGACGCACAGCGAGAATCACTGTTGTAACACTAACTAGCGCCGCGCCCCGGGGACGGCGAGACGTGCTGCCTTTTCCAAGCTAGTGTACGCAGGCTATCACCACGGCAAACAGTAGAAACAGATAGTATATAGAGTATTTAAACAGCCCCATGCATGCCTTATGTGACGGCTGTCCCTTTTCCCGAAATACGGCGATGGCATAAGCGATGAACGTTGCGCTCAAGCCGGTTGCCAGAATTTCATATAAAACCGGGTGTTTCACAAACAAACCCGGCGTTGCCCCCACGACCGCAAGAATTATGCTATACAACAATATGTGCGACCTGGTTTTACGTATACAGTACACGGGCAGCATGGGAACGTTCGCTTTTTTGTATTCCTCCAGGGTGAGTAGGGCGATTGCCCAAAAGTGAGGGGGTGTCCACACGAATATTATCGCAAACAGGGACAAGCTCTCAAGCGACAGCGTCCCGGAAACTGAGGCCCAACCTATTACTGGTGGGAAAGCGCCCGCGATGCCGCCAATCACTATATTCTGCGGTGTGCGCCTTTTCAGTAGCATTGTATAAACTACTGCATAGGAAAAAATGCTTCCCGCCAGAAGGAGCGCAGATACATAGTTTACTGCGATTGCCATGACAAACACTGATAGTGTTGCAAGCACCATGCCGCATTCCCATGCTTGTTCCCTGCAAATTTTTCCTGCAGGTATAGGCCGGCCCTTGGTACGATCCATAATTGCGTCAATATCACTATCGTACCACATATTGAACGCACCCGCCGCACCTGCGCCCAGGGCTACACACACCGTGGATACAAGCCCTATTAGTGGGTGAATAGTTCCCGGTGCGATTAGCATTCCGGTTATTGCAGTAAACACCACCAAACACATTATCCTGGGCTTGAGCAGCTGAACGTAATCGCCAACCGAGGAAAGAGACGCAGGGCTTTTCCCTCGGGAGGTCTTGATAAAAGTTGCTGTCATGTGTATCCCTTAGTCCAACTTGGGAATTTCCTCAAAAGTGTGGAACGGGGCGGGCGAGGGGACAGTCCACTCCAAAGTGTCGCCTCCCCACGGGTTTGCTTCGGCCGTCTTGCCCCTCTTCAATGTGTATATCGCAATTGCTATAAATAGCAGCGCAGATAGAAAAGAAAGGCCCGCTCCCACGGAGGATACGTAATTCCATGGAGCAAAGGCATCTGGATAGTCAGGAATTCTTCTAGGCATGCCGGCAAGCCCCAAAAAGTGCTGAGGGAAGAACGCTATATTGGTCGAAATGAAAGTCAGCCAGAAGTGAATTTTCCCCATACACTCGGGGTACTGCTTGCCTGACATTTTACCTATCCAATAATAAAACCCCGCATATGCGGCAAAGAGCGCTGCGATTGACATCACATAGTGAAAGTGGGCAACCACGTAGTATGTGTCATGCAGAACCTTATCCACTCCCCCGTGTGAGACCACTATGCCGGTCAAGCCGCCGACTGTGAACACGAAGATGAACCCTATCGCGAAAAGCATCGGGGTCTTAAACTCTATCTTCCCTCCCCACATGGTGGCTATCCAGCTGAACACCTTGACTCCGGTCAGCACCCCTATCAACATCGTTGTGACGCTATAGTACGTGATCATTTCCGTACTCAAGCCGGTGGTGAACATATGGTGCGCCCAAACCACCAACCCGACCGTCGCTATTCCAACTAGCGCGAACACCATTCCCAGGTACCCAAAAACCGCCTTGTGGGAAAACGTGGATACTATCTGACTTATAATCCCAAAAGCTGGGAATATTATCACGTATACTTCCGGGTGCCCGAAAAACCAGAACAGATGCTGAAAAAGTATTGGGTCACCGCCGCCTGACGGGTTAAAAAAGCTGGTACCGAAGTTGCGATCAGTCAGGAGCATTGTAATTGCTCCGGCTAATACGGGGAGTGACACTATTAGCATGAACGAAGTAAGCAATATGGTCCATACGAACAACGGCATCTTGAGCAGCGTCATACCGTGGGCACGCATGTTGAGAATTGTTACTATAAAGTTTATGGACCCAACTATTGAGGAAATACCCGCGAGGTGCAATGCCAATATAGCCATGTCCACAGATGCGTCTGGATGAGAGGACAGGTATGACAGGGGAGGGTACAAAGTCCAACCCGTTCCCGGGCCATCTCCGATCAGTACAGAGCAAAACAGCAGCGCGAGTGATGCTACTAGCATCCAAAAACTCAGGTTATTCAACCGCGGAAATGCCATATCTGGTGCGCCAATTAGCAGGGGAACAAACCAGTTCCCAAACCCCCCGGTGAGAGCAGGCATTATCATGAAAAAGACCATTATGAGCGCGTGCCCAGTAACCATGACGTTATATAGCTGGTAGTTTCCGTGCAACACGTCTATGTGCGCCAACTGTGCGCGCAATATGAGGGACAGCAGGCCCCCTATCACACCACCTATTATCGAAAAGATGATGTACATGGTGCCTATGTCTTTATGGTTGGTGGAGAACAACCACCGCTTCAAACCACTAGGCGCATGCTCATCGTACATATAACCCACCTCCTAAAATAGCTCTGGGAGGAAACACGCAACAACCCACAAGCATATAAGCCTCAAAATTTGACCCATCAGCTTACCACACCAACTGCTAGGCCCCCTAACTGCTTTCTTTGCGCTGTGCTACCCACGCATCAAACTTATCCCTAGTTACCGCCTCAACCACGATGGGCATGAAGCCATGCAGCCTCCCGCAAAGTTCGGAACACTGCCCATAGTAAACCCCGGGTTTCTTCACCGAGAACCACACCTCGTTTAACTTTCCTGGCACTGCATCAACTTTAATGCCCAAAGCCGGCACAGCCCAGCTGTGTATCACATCTCCGGCGGTGGACTGCAACAACACGACCTCGCCTACCGGTACGACCATCCTATTGTCTACCTCAAGCAGGCGCAACTCACCACTCTCCAACTCCGAATCTGGCTTCATGTAGCTGTCAAACCTTATACCAGTCTCTGGATACACGTAGGTCCAGTACCACTGATATCCTATAGCCTTAATCACAATGTCTGCTTCGGGGATTTGCTGCTCCTTTTTGATGAGCTTAACGTTGCTTATGGTCAATAACCCGACAATTAACAGCGGGATTAAGGTCCACGTTACTTCAAGCGCGACATTGTGAGAATTCTTGTTGTTAAACTTTACCTGCTCACCCTTCTTTCTTCGAAACTTGGCCAGTGTATAGAACATCAAGAAAAATACAACAGCCGCCACTGCAGACATCACAACCATGATGTAGTTATGGGACTTGGCAATTAGCTCCATAATTTCTGTTGCGGGCTCCTGAAACCCAAGCTGCCATGGGTAAGGCGCACTTGCACCCGCGCTGGGCCCCCATAGCGATCCGCAGACAAACAACACACCCACAACGAGCGCACGGAGCATAGGAAAAACACAGTGAAAGCCAACATATACCGTCGGATGGTACATCGCAACAGTGGAAATAGCAAGGCTTTTGTTCCAGCTGGTAACGGCTGCTGACGCAGGTAACATACCTTTAACAATGTGGGTAGGGGCTTTACACTTGTGTACGCACAGTGATGTGCATTACAAATACCGCTCTGGTAGCCTCAGGTGTGTTATATATACAAAAGAGAGATGCCTGGGTGCAAGTGCGATGTTACGCAGTTTTGCAGCAAAGGCCGCGTGCTAGTGACCAGGTAGGAGCAGATGACGAACGCGCAGTTTATGTACAAGGCACACTTTCACGATCAAGTGCGAATTCCTCGTGAAGGAGGCTCAACGCTGGTGCAGCGCTTTGTTCATGCATCAAAACAGTAATTTTTATCTCAGAAGTGGAGACTGCCAATACGGCTATTCCACCACTGGCCAATGCGCTAAAAACCCTGCTGGCCACACCCGGACGCGATATCATACATGCGCCTACTAAAGAAACCTTGGCCAGGCCATCCGTTACCGCCAGGCTCTCGTACATTATGTTGTGTTTGTGTTGTAAAAGGATATCTTGCGTTTTTTGCAGATCTTCTTCTTGCACAGTAAAAGTAATATTGCGGAGTTCCCCGTCCACGGTCTGCATTATCATATCCACGTCTATGTTTCCCTCTGCTATGGGAAGCAGTGCTGCGGCGATGCCGGGAACTGCAGGCACTCCGCCCAGCGATACGCTTGCTATCTTTTTACTAATAGCGATTCCAGTAATTATTCTGCTCTCCATTTCCCTCTCACACTCAAAAGATACCAATGTGCCCTTCGCTTCCTGCGAGCTTGACATCACATGAATACGCACGCCGCACCGCATAGCCATCTCTACAGAGCGTACGTTCAATATTGCCCTACCAGAGGCGGATATTTCTACCATGTCGTTATACGTTACGTGATCTAACTTACGTGCGCTCGGGACCAAACAAGGATTTGCCGTATATACTCCCGCAACATCTGTGTACATATAACACGCGTCCAGCCGCAGTGCAGCGGCTATTGCCACTGCGGAGATGTCTGACCCACCCCTGCCCAGGGTAGTGATGCGCGCATTGTGAATACCTTGGAACCCTGCAACTATTACAACATCATGCTCGTTCAGGAGCGATAATATGCGATCGGGTTTTATTTCTATAATTCTGGCCCGCGAGTGCTCTCCGGTTGTGTTTATGGGTATCTGCCAGCCCATTATAGATGTTGCTTTGATGTCTATGCGCTGCAATGCAAGCGCCAGAAGCCCACATGATACCTGCTCTCCGGAGGAGACGACCACGTCATACTCCGAAAGCTGTGCCTCTGATGCCAGCTCCGAAACCTCCTGTGCAGTTGTAACGGCCTCGTCCGTAAAGCGGCCCATGGCCGAGACTACCACCACAAGCTTGTGGCCACGCTCCACACCCTGCCGCACTATGTTTGCAACTCTTAATATGCACTCTACGTCTTTTAAGGATGTGCCTCCAAACTTTTTTACCAGAATCCTGCCCATGCTCAGATTTGCATATCCACGTAGTTGCGGATTATAACTGATTTGCCAGGTCCTTTACACAGATAATTGCCAGTGCGGACCATGGGTTTTTTAATGATGTATGCCTATGGTTGTGACGCACGGGTTGCGCTATTTGCGGCATTGCTGATATCCTCTCAGCACCGAATGGCAGCTTTATTCTCTCCGGTGCTGGTTACTGCTTGAAGAATGAGCAAGGTTTTGGTACCATACCCAGTTCTTGGTGTTGTGCGCTTTGAGGGCTTTGGTGAGGCAGGGGGAATGCTTTTACGTTACCACTCCTATATACTATGTTAACGATACTCCTCACATAGGGCACTTCTACACCACACTCATATCTGATGTTGCTGCCAGGTTTAGAAGTCTGAGTGGCAAGCAGGTCAAGTTCACTACAGGGACGGATGAGCACGGCCAGAAAGTTGAGAATATGGCCCGTGCCAGAGGTGTTCCAGTGCGCCAGTTTGTTGATGAAATAAGTGGCTCGTTTAGAAACCTCGTAGGGGTTTCTGGCTTTAGTTGTAATGACTTTATACGCACCACTGAAGAGCGCCACAAGCGCGCTGTGCTGGCGCTGTGGGAACGCCTGCGTGGCAACAATCAGATATACCTGGGGCACTACGCCGGGTTTTATTCAGTACGTGATGAGACTTTTTACCAAGAGCGTGACCTTGTGGATGGTAAAGCGCCCACTGGTGCCGAAGTGGAATGGCTGGAAGAGCCAGGATATTTCTTCAAGCTGTCTGAGTGGCAGGAAAGCCTGCTAAAGTTTTATGCAGATAATCCGAAGTTTGTAATTCCGGAAGGGAAGTTCAATGAGGTCATAAGTTTTGTGGAATCCGGCCTCCGAGATTTGTCTGTTTCCAGATCTAAGAAAAGCCTATCTTGGGGGATTGAGGTACCTCACGATTCTGACCATATAATATACATATGGGTGGATGCACTATGCTGCTATTTGGCGTTGCTTGGGTTTCCCGAAACTGAAGGGGAATACAAGCGTTACTGGGGGAGTGATGGTGCGGTAAGTACGCACGTTGTAGGGAAAGATATACTAAGGTTCCATGCGGTGTATTGGCCTGCTCTTTTAATGGCTGCTGATCTGCCGTTGCCGAAGCAAATAGTTGCGCACGGGTGGTGGCTTAATGAGGGCCAGAAGATATCAAAATCGATAGGCAATGTGATAGACCCATTTGCGTTGATAGAACAATACGGTCTGGATAATTGTAGGTATTTCCTGCTCAGTGAAACCCCCGTAGGAAACGATGCTAGCTTTAGTGGTGCTAGTCTTGTGGAGCGCATAAACTGCGATTTGGCTAACAATTTTGGAAATCTGGTTCAGCGTACTATAACCCTTGTGCACAGGGAGTGTGGTGGCAAAATTCCCGAGGTAGAAGGCATGATGCAAGGGGAAGAAGCGCCGATAAACTACAAAGCGGTGCTGGTGCAGTATGTGGAATATATGGCGGAATACCGGTTTTTTGAGGCGCTCAAATTTGTTATGAATCTGTCTTCCGTGGCCAATGAGTATATTGCAAGAAGAGCGCCGTGGAAGCTGTTCAAAGAAGATAGAAAAAGCGCACAGGCGGTTGTGTTTAAGCTACTAGAATACATAAGGTGCATCGGCATCATGCTGCAACCCTTCGTGCCTGATTCTGCGTCTAAAATTCTTGATCAGATATCACTTCCGGCCGATAGACGCTCGTTTGAGCATTTTTCCGAATTTTGCAGGGGTGGCGTCTCCTTGGGAACTCCTACACCCGTTTTTGGTAAGCTGTATTCCACACAATCTGAGGGTTAATTACAAGCCGAATTCGCTGTTGTGATGGGGCCGTGCTCCGAGTTTTAACTCCACTTTCCATGCACTGTAGAGCGACGTAACTCCATTGCAGATATTCTGGTGCGCAACATTGAAAAACCCTGCGCCTGCTATTTCCTGGGCAAACTCTTCAGGTGGTGGGAATGCCCTTATACTGTCTGTTAGGTATGTATATGCCTCGGCATTACCCGCCACGCACCTGCCCATATTTGGTATTACATACGCGGAGTATAGATCATACAAAGTCCGAAACAACCCTTGCTTTTGTATGGGGGAAAATTCAAGACAGAGCAACCTTCCTTGAAGCTTGAGTACGCGATGTGCCTCCTGTAGCGCTTTCTCTCTGTTGGGTATGTTGCGTATTCCGAAGGCGATAGTGTAGTAGTCGAAGGAATTGCTGGCAAACGGCAGGTCCTCCGCGCTTGCGCACACCCAACTGATGTTAGCATAACCGGAATTGATTGCCCTATCTCTCCCGACCCCTAGCATATCGGGGTTAATGTCGCACACTGTTACATGCAAGCCACTGCGTCTTGCCAAGGCCCGCATTGCTACGTCCCCAGTTCCTCCTGCCACGTCCAATAACGTGCCGCTCTTGTGCGTGATTTTGCTGCACAGCTCCCGCTTCCACAACCTGTGCAACCCAAAGCTCATGAGGTCATTCATGAGGTCATAGCGCGGCGCTACCGAAGAGAAAATCTCGTTGACCTCTAACTGCAGCGGCATTGCTCAAAGTATAAACTTAGACAAATCCATCTGTTTTGAAATATCTTCAAGCTTTTCCCTCACGTGGTCTCCATCGATGACGTAAGTCTTCCCTTTGTTCTCCGACGCGCTGTAGCTTATATCTTCCATTAGCTTCTCCAATATGGTGTGCAACCTCCTTGCGCCGATATTCTCTACCTCACGGTTGACGGTGGAGGCTATTTCCGCGATGGCAAGTATCCCATCTTCAGTAAACTCCACGTTAACGCCTTCGGTTTCCATAAGGGCGCGATACTGCCGTAACAAGTTAGACTCAGGCTCGGTAAGAATCCGTATCAGGTCGTCTCTGCCGAGAGGTTTAAGCTCAACCCTTATCGGCAGCCGGCCCTGCAATTCTGGCAGTAGATCTGAAGGCTTAGCAAGATGAAACGCACCCGAGGCTATGAACAACACGTGGTCAGTAGTTACCGTCCCGTATTTTGTGCTAACACTGGTTCCTTCGAGTAGTGGCAAAAGATCGCGCTGAACACCCTCCCTGTTTACTTCTCCTCTAATCTCGGTTCTTGCGGCGATTTTATCAATCTCGTCAAGGAACACTATCCCCTCGTTGCTTGCAATATGCAGCGCTTCTCTGACTATCTTATCTTCGTCGATGAGTTTTTCTGTTTCTTCATCCAACAAAATTTCCCTCGCCTCTTTTACTGTGGTTTTGAGCGATTTAAACTGCTTATTTCCCCCCAGCATTTTTTGTACTATCTCATTGATGTTCATAATTCCTACCTGGCTACCTGGCATGCCAGGTACGTCAAAAGAATGCTGGACGTTCTTGTTTTCCTTTACGCTTATCGAAATTTCGGAGTCCTCAAATTCTCCGGACCTCAACCTTTCCCTAAAGGCACTTTTTGTTTCTTCGCTCGCGTCAACACCCACCAGGCAATTTAGTATAATTTCCTCGGAAGACTTACGCGCCTGCTTGGCCACCACCTTTCTGTGCTTTTCCTTGACCAAAAGAACAGCCCTGTCGACAAGGTCACGCATTATTGAATCAACATCCCGCCCGACGTAACCTATTTCGGTGAACTTTGTGGCCTCCACCTTAATGAATGGAGCCTGCGCGAGCTTCGCCAAACGACGCGCTATTTCTGTTTTACCTACGCCAGTGTGCCCAATCATCAATATGTTCTTGGGGATGATTTCATCCCGCAGTGGAAGAGGAACCCGGTTTCGCCGCCAACGGCTCCTGAGCGCGTTGGCCACAGCCTTTTTTGCCTCTTCCTGCCCCACTATAAACCTATCAAGCTCTCTGGTTATCTGGCGAGGTGAAAGATCACGTGTCTCGTATTCTTCTTCTGACTCCGCAACGCCCTCCCCAATCTTTTTGGGCTCACTACCGCCCTGATCAGGGCCTTTTGCTTCCCCTGGTCCTGAATTACCAACACCCGTTGCGCCTAGTTCACCGGAAGACATCATCACTCCTCTATCTTTTCCATGATAATATTATTGTTAGTGTACACGCAGATCTCCGAGGCCACAGCCATCGCCGCGGTGGCTATGTACTCTAGGGTCATATCCAAGGAAAGCTCGTCTCTGGCAGCGCATAGCGCCCTGGCTGCGGACAGGGCGAAATTCCCGCCAGACCCTATCGCCGCGATTCCATTTTCTGGTTCAAGCACGTCTCCCCCGCCGGAAATTATCAAAGACACGGACTTATCCGCGACTATCATCATGGCCTCTAATCTTCGCAAATATTTATCCCTTCTCCAATCCTTCGCCAATTCCACGCATGCACGCATCAACTGGCCGGGGTGCTTCTCCAGCTTAGCTTCCAGCCTTTCAAACAAAGTAAACGCATCGGCTGTTGCGCCTGCAAACCCGGTGATGACACTATCACCGGCGAGGCGCTTTATCTTCTTGGCAGAGGTTTTCATTATTGCACTGCCCATAGAAACCTGCCCGTCACCTGCGATAATCACGCTGCCACCCTGCCTGATGCATAATATGGTGGTTCCGTACATCGTGTAGCTGTCTCTGTGACTCATAACCAAACTCCCCGCGGCCCACCACTTATTGATGAGAAATAAGACCGGTGCTGATTCAAGCAAATACCTACCATAAGCTCAGTTACGTTGCACCAATCAATACTCAATGCCCACGATTATGCACCCTCACTCCACTGAAATCCAGCGAAGATTTTGTAGTACATCTTCGTAGTGCGGCACGTTGCGGAACTGGAGATGGGTTGCAGTTACTCTTACAATAAGTTACGGTGCACATGAACGCGCGGGCAGGCCCGACAGTACCACAAATTTATCGATGCAACTTTTAATATTGTTGTGGGAGAACAAAAATGTGATACACTCGCGACGTGAGCGCGGGCTTTTGATGTCGCTTGCGGTTCCGTGCCGTTCCCGGGTCCATTGCGAAGATTCCTGGTGTTGTTTTGGCGTTGTACTCAATTTTGCGTGGCCAGCTGCGGTTTGTATTGTGTGCCCCTCTGCTGGTGGTCTGGAGTGCAAAATTTCGCTATCGCACGTAGATGGAGAGGGGCTTTTTGCGTAATTTGGCATAAAAATGTACTTGTGCGGTGAGGAGTTATGGTATAGATTCCAGGCTCGGGGTTCATCCGAAAATTTCCCTGATGGGAGGTGGTTTTGTGCGTTGGCCTGCTGTGCCTGAGAGGTTGTGGTGTGATGTGGCAGCTCCTGCATAGAGCGTTGCTAGCGCGGATTTTCAGTGAAGCGTGATGAAGCTTGGTGTGCTTCAGCGCTTGTGCTCAAGTTTGGTATTCCTGGAATCTGGGGGTGGTGCGCTGTCTTCGGAACAAATGATTGGTTGTACTTGTTGGGTTTAGTGAAGAGAATTTTATGTCAGAAGGTGTCATGGAAAAGGAAGAGTCTATAGTAAAGGGTGGTGTCACAGAAAACCCCTCCGAAGGAGGGAGGGTACTGAACCTGTGTGAACTGAAGCAAAAGAGCACGGAGGAGTTACTGGTAACAGCAGAGGAGTTGGGAGTAGTCAGCAACGGAAGGATGCTGAAGCAGGAGATAATTTTCCAGCTAATGAAGCGAGTTATCAGTGAAGGAGGCATAGCTATCGGAGGTGGAGTAGTAGAGACACTACCTGACGGGTTTGGGTTTTTAAGATCAGCCAAGGCTAACTATGCAGCAAGCAGTGATGATATCTACATATCTGCAGGCCAGATCAAGAAGTTCAATTTAAGAACAGGAGACATAGTAAGTGGCGAGATCAGAGCACCTGGGGAGAAGGAGAGATACTTCACACTGGTCAAGGCATATAGCATAAACTACACAGAGATAGGAAAGCTACAGAGGTACGTACACTTTGACGATCTGATTCCACTATACCCTGAGGAGAGGATTTTACTCGAATGCAAAGAGAGTTTTGGAGGGGAGAAGAAAGACATCAGCATGCGCGCAATAGACATCATAGCCCCACTGGGCAAAGGTCAGCGTGCACTGATTGTAGCACCACCTAGGGTGGGCAAGACGGTAATTTTGCAGCAGATTGCACACTCCATTGCCATGAATCACCCAAACATGGAGTTGATAGTCCTGCTCATAGGAGAACGGCCTGAGGAAGTTACAGACATGCTGAGGTCAGTAAAAGGAGAAGTAGTGAGCTCCACATTTGATGAGCCAGCATATAGGCACGTACAACTGGCTGAAATAGTAATTGAGCGGGCTAAGAGGATGGTAGAACACAAGAAGGAAGTTGTGATACTACTAGACTCAATCACCAGATTGGCCCGTGCGTACAATGAGGTCATGCCATCATCTGGTAAGGTACTAACTGGTGGGGTAGATTCCAACGCATTGCAAAGACCCAAGAGGTTCTTCGGAGCTGCAAGGAACATCGAGAATGGCGGGTCACTCACCATCATTGCAACAGCACTGATTGAAACTGGTTCAAAGATGGATGAAGTCATCTTTGAAGAATTCAAGGGTACAGGTAACTGTGAAATAATCCTAGACAGGAAAATCGCAGACAAGAGAATCTACCCTGCGATTGATATTTCTAAATCTGGGACTCGTAAGGAAGACATGCTGATAGAGAGTGCATTTTTGAAGAAGGTATGGCTACTCAGAAGGTTACTATCAGCAATGGGTCCAGTAGAAGCCATGGAGTTCCTGCGAGACAAGCTAAGCATCGCCAAGGACAACAATGACTTCTTTGAGATGATGAACAGCTAACACAGGCCAATACCTCAGCCTCCCCACCGCACCTGATGTCTGTGCCAGGGAGGTGCAGCACTACGGTGTTGGTGTGCACATACAGGTACAGGAGACCTGGGTCACTCCTATCCAGGTTTCCTGCCTCTGCCCATCCTACCCAATGCACACCTATCTCCCAACGATGGTGAGTGGTATACTGCTAATCGTCGGGGAGCGCGCACAGGAATAGTACTTCCGACCCGCAGTAAGACTTGCGGGTTAGTAGCTCATAGCGCTCAGGAATTGAGACCTTGGCTCCTTTTTTATGCACAGCACAACCACGCTGCCAGCTCTGCACCACAACGCGGCCTCATCTGTAAATTTAACTTGGCACCAACTTCCTGCCCAGCGGACACGCCCGCACATTACCCAAATTTACAATACAGATAAGCCAATGTCCTCTCATCACCACTCTACTTACTCACACTCCACACACAGCTCTCTACCCCCACACCTAATCTCCTAACCTTCAGTGCCTTGACACCTCAGCCCCTAATTACCTACCCAATGTGGCTTCACCAACACAGCTCTGCTGTAAGTGACGCCATCAACGTACCGGAGATAGTCGGGGTAGTTGCACTAGTAACACATATGGTAAGAGTAGTAGTGCACATCAACCACCAATCCGCACTTGAAGTTCTTGGTATCACCAATCCAGACACCTCCTACCCTTGGCATCCCAGCCCAGCCTTCACTCTGTAAGCAAACTTAGGATTAATGTGACCATCAACAACACTGACAAAGTTACCACCGATACCAGCACAAGCATAAGGAACAACCCCAATACCATCAGTCAGAAGGTCATAACAAGCATTGAGCATTACAGAAGTAGACCCTATAGCCCTGACCTCTATCACCTCCGCACCTTCAACAGCTCTAGCAAAAGCCCCAGCAACAACAGCCTTCTCCTCCTTACTCAGGCCATTGATGTTGGTTGCCATCCCCGACGTACTGATGTTGCTACTCTCAGCAGAGAGTAGTGTTGTATCACTATCAGCGGTAAATGCTTGAGTGATTTTGCCATTATTGTTGGTGCTGTCAGTAGTGTTCTTACCACAGTTGCTACCACTGCTACCAGTACCATTGCCACACACCTTCTGGCTCACTGTTTGACCATTAGTAGCAGCTTCTACAGTAGTACCCCACTTCTTAGCTTCACCCTTAGTCATCTTACCTAAAGCAGCAGCAAGACGGTCTACCTGACCTCTTGCTGTATCATATGCTAACTCCTTTCCTAATAAGAATACTGAAGCTGTATCCTCATTAGACTTCTTACCTCCCTTAATGACAAACCTTTCATACCCTACTTCTACTTCAACCCTTGCTCCTCCAATACTATACCCAATGCTCCCCTCTAGGGCTGTGAGCATGCTATGGTAGCCCTGATATGGTTATTCATCACAGCAGGTTCTACTAATGCCGATACTATCAGCAGTACTAACACTGCTGACGATACAGCTACCAAGGTTATTTGTGACGTCATTGTCTTCGTGCAGAAGCTGGGATTACCCATCATGACAGGGGTGGTACTAGGTTCTGGCGTCATGGCTTGGCACACTTGCATGGCCTGCCATGGTAATGCTGGTTGTGTGTACAGCCATAGGTGTTGGTAAACTTATGGCCACTGTATTGAGGGCAATACCAGTTAGTGCAAGGGTGGACGTAGAGGTTTTGGGAGAGTGGTGATGTTGCTAAAACTTAGATTCTTACTAATTGCTGTAGTATTAGCATTGGGTATCTTACATGGTGTACCTGCTGCAGGGGCTGCTGCAGGGGCTGCTAGCGGTAGCAGTGCAGGGACTACTCAGGCTGCTGACGATACAGCGACTGTTGTTATATGTAACGTTATACGGTTTGTGCAGAAGCTTGGGCTTCCTATCATGACTGGAGTGATACTAGGTTCTAGCATTATGGCTATCTTTGGTAAGCTTGCATGGCCTGCTATTGTAATGTTGGTTGTATTTACAGCTATATTCTTTGGTGCTGGTAAGCTCATGGCTAAATTTGCTGCTGGGTTGAGTGGTGAAGGCATGGAGAATGCTGGTAAGTTTGACTGTGCAAGTTATAAGGGTACTGCCGCTGGGAAGTAGCTTCTGGGTAGTGATGGTGCAGAGAGCTGTGTTGGTCGTGCCACATTGGGTAGTGAGTTGGGCTGAGTGCCAAGGGCGATGGTGTCGGTGGTGAGTGGTAGAGCCAAGTTGGGCTGAGTGCTGTGAGGATGTAGGCACCAGGTTATGTAGGAGGTACCAGAGGTTGGGTTATGCTGTGTGGTACCAAGTTAGACTGGGATGCCAGGAGTTTATAGATAGTGGCTTTGTTATGTCGGTGGTACCAAGAGCTTTGAATGATGCAGAGAGCTGTGTTGGCATTGGTAGTGAGTTGGGCTGAGTGCCAAGAGCAGGTGGTACGAGATGATGTGCTGCCGGGTAGGGGGGTTGGCGCCAAGTGAAATTATGGAGGAAGTCGCGTTGTGTGGGCCATGAGTGGGAGCCAGGAGTTTTGCAGCCCGTAAGTCAGGCGCGGATGCAGAGATGTCACTCGTGCCGCAGCTGATTAATGCACACGAAGTTCTTGGATAAATGAAAGCTGCGAAAGGCCCTCTCACCCGTAATAGAACGGTGAGCCAAGGTATATGCGTCACACATTGAGACGTGATTTTACTGGGGCGGAAAGTATTTCAGCGGCTGCCTGACGCACGCCTAGTTGTCCATGAAGCATGCGGGCTATCGCAGAACATATGGGTAGCTCTAGATTAAGCGCTTTGCCCATGTTTACCATGGCCGTAACGCTTTCAACCCCCTCAACTAACATAGGCTTTTGCTGGCCAGAAGCACCTGCGCGCCCCGCCTTTCCCACCGATGAGCCAAAAGACATGTTACGTGAACCCGGTGCCGTGCATGTTAGCACTAGGTCACCCAAGCACGAAAGACCAATTAGAGTTTCCGTAGCGGCAACCCCTACTTTTGCCTCACACACTGCTTTGATTTCTGACATACCTTGCACCATGACAATTGCAGACGCGTTGTGTCCCAAACCCATGCCGGCAATTATGCCCGACGCTATGGCTATTATGTTTTTCATTACGGCGCCAACCTGTACCCCCATTAGGTCGCCACTATGTACTATGGCGAGGGCTGGCCCGCTGAGTTGCGACGCCAATGTTTCTGCTGTTGTAATTTCGTCACCCGCGAGCACCATAGCGCAGGGTAGCCCGGACGCAAGTTCCCTGGCGAGTGCGGGGCCGGAGAGGACAAAGACGGGGTTCTGCGGAAACATTTCCGCCACTACCTCACTCGGGAATTTTAGTGAGGAGTTTTCTATCCCCTTGCTGCACACCAGCAGTGGTACCCCGGCTTCCAGCGCACTAGCCGCCGTTATAGTGTTGCACAGACTGCGCAACTCCTGAGCCGGAACACACATCAAAATAGCCGCAGGGCCGTCTGTGGCCAAGCCCATATCGGAATGCACCAAAACTTCTCTGGGCACTTTGAACCCCGGTAGGTACACAGAATTTTCCCCATGTGTGCGTAGGGACTCCACAACCTGCCCGTTTCGACTCCAAATGCGCACCTTTTTACCTGTGTTGCACAGTGCAATGGATAGCGCGGTGCCGAATGCTCCAGCTCCAAGAATTGTGACCTGCACTTCAACCTTCAAAAACACACGCCCAGCATGGTATAGCTTAGCATGCCATTTATCAACATAAAAAACGTGTGGCGGCGGATAGATCGGGGTTTGGGGCATAAGCAGCACAGACCTGGCAAGCAGGAATCATTCAATGGCCCGCCTGTAAAAATTGTGGTGCATAAAATGGAGTATACTGCGCTTTTATGGCTTATTTCCTGCCGATGCTGTAGGTGTGGTCAGGTATATTGGAAATGAATAAAAGGTCGCAGACGGATTCTCTAGAAATTTTACGTGCAAGAAAAACTATGCCACGGTGTATACATAAGATAGCATTTCACCTTCTAGGGAGTGGGGCTTAGCATGGGTTCAGGAGATTTGCTGTCCGCAATCAACAATTGGCTGTGTTGGCTGCGAGAAGAGAGGAGGTATTCTCCCAACACTGTTGCTGCTTACGAAAGAGATATCATGGATTTTTATCGGTCCGTCTGTGGCGAACCCTGCGAGCGTTCTGTGAGTTTGCAGGAGGTCCAAGAGTTGCGCTCAGCGGAGTTTAGAAGCTGGCTGGCTGACAGATTTAAGCAGGGAAAACAGTCTGCATCAAACGCCAGAGCCATTTCCGTTGTGAGAAGCTTTTTTCGTTATTTACACCACAAGTGTGGCATGAAAAGCTCAGTCGTCTTCAATATTTCCAAGCCTATTGTGCGCAGGAGCTTGCCTAAGGTTTTGGAGGAGCCACAAATGCGTAAAGTCATGGAAGAGCCGGAAGATTTACACTGGACGCACAGACGAGACTTGGCCGTATCAGCGCTGTTATACGGCTGCGGCCTTAGGATAAGTGAGGCGGTAAACATAAAGTTTTGCGATCTGAGGCAAGACGAATTACGCGTGCTGGGTAAGGGATCTAAGGAGAGAGTAATTCCCATTTTGCCATGGGTACGATGCATTATTGATGAGTATGTAGCAAGCTGTCCACACCAACGGGTGCATGGCGCGTCCAGCACCGAATATGTTTTTGTCGGGCTGCGAGGCGGCAGATTGTCCAGAACCTACTTTGCATACAGAATGAAAGGGTTGCGCAGGCGCATCGGGCTTCCTGAGACGACCACCCCTCACACGCTCCGGCACAGTTTTGCAACGCACCTGTTTTTGGAGGGTGCGGACATCAGAGTGGTGCAAGAATTGCTTGGGCACGCCAGCCTTGCCACTACGCAGGTTTATACCCATTTGGACTACAACAGCGTAATAGAAAATTACCGAGGATTTCACCCCCAAACTATAAAGAAAAATGGCCTAACTTAGGACTACTCCGTGGCCGTCGCGCCGCACCACGCTTCCAATGGTATATGCATCCTCACCGCTTTTCTCCAGTGTTTTCAACACCTCGCCCGCCGCATCTGCAGAAGTTATGAGTACCATGCCGATACCGCAATTGAAGGTTTCGAACATCTCTGCTGAAGGTATTTGGGCTTCTTTTTCCAACCACGAGAATATATCATGTTGCTTCCATGTCCCTAGCCGAATGTGTGCCGCCAGATGTTCCGGCAACACTCTGGGTATATTGTGAACAAACCCCCCGCCTGTAATGTGGGCCACGGCTTTTACCATATGCAACACTTGCAATACCGGCCGTACGTATATCTTTGTTGGCTCAAGCAACACGCTCGCCCAGGTGGCGCCATCTGCAAAGGGACATGGGTTATCGTAAGCAATATTGCAATCCTGCAGGGCACTTCTTACCAACGAAAAGCCGTTGGAGTGCAGCCCTGAGGAAGCAAGGCCGATAATTACATCTCCTGTGCGAATCTGGTCAGTACGCGGTAATATCTCGCTCTTCTCGACTATCCCAACGGCAAACCCTGCCAAGTCATAACACCCAGCTGGATACATGCCGGGCATCTCTGCCGTCTCCCCACCGATGAGCGCCGTATCTGCGCGCCTGCACCCCTCCGCAATTCCTGAGATAATCTCTAACGCTGTGTCATAATCAAGGCTGCTGGTGGAAAAATAATCCAAAAAAAACATAGGTGTCGCGCCCTGCGCGAGTATATCATTGACGCACATGGCCACCAGGTCTATGCCTATGGATTTGTGGTTTTTTGTCTGCTGTGCAATAAGTAACTTGGTGCCCACGCCATCTGTGGAGGAAACCAACACCGGACAGCTGTATTTTTTGCCATTACCGGGGGAGAAAGGATCATACAACGCACCGAAGCCACCTATGTCTGAAATTGTGCCACGGTTCGCGGTGGATGACGCTATAGGCTTTATAGCTTCTACGAGCTTGCTAGCCAAGCCGATATCCACGCCGGAATCTGAGTACCTGCTCATAAACTCGAATACCCCCATCCCGATAGGGTAGCACCAGATGTAACAAACCGATACAAAAATATTTATTGATTAACTTCTATGCTGCTATAGAATACACGCTACTTTACGTGAGACTTCGGAGTCTGTACTAGATGAGTACTGATGATGAGCAGAGTGTTGGGGTTCTGGCCAACATGGAAGTGCTCTCTGCCAGGCTGTTGCACGACCTGGCCGGTTCTGTGGGTGCTATGGTGAGCTACGTTGAGTGCCTGGTTGAGGATCCTGAATCTGAAGGTACGCTTCGTTCGCTGGAGGAAGCATCGGAAGAGATCATAGCAAGGTTTAGGTTGCTGCGCCAGGCGTACAGCTTGTCGGAAGACAATGCCAGTTTTGATAAAACCCAGAGTAACATTAGGCAATACCTACAGAAAAGGGGTGTTGCTCAGCTGCTTTGGGAGGTTGAAGCGCAGTTTGCTGACGCGGAGCTGGTGGAGAAGGTCAACAGATTGTTGGCGCACATTGCGTTGCTATCTGTTATGCTCATGGTGCGGGGCGAGGAGGTCGCTGTTTCTGTTGTTGATGCTGCCGAAGAAGGGAGCGTGCGGTTGAGAGCAAAACTCAAGGCTGACGAAGTTGCAATGCATCGGGACATAGAACGGGTGCTCGTCTATAGAGATATAGATGCGTGCCAGCTGAATACAAGAAATATTCAGGCCTATTTTATGTCATTATTGTTAATGAGGTACGGCGCAACTTTTTGTTATGACGCCTACGATGCAATTATAGAGATAACACTGCCTCATTAGACTGCCAACTGTGCGGAGGTTTGCTCACCGGCCGAACAAACAAACCTGTGCTGCCGGAGCCTGCACGCATACACAGTGTACAAACCCGGTGGTGAGCTGCTGTTGTCTCGGCGCTAGTGGTCAACCGCTTATCTCACTGCACACGGCTACACTCCGGGCCCCCGTTACCGTCTCTGTAAGGCTCTACAGCCGCGGATGCATGGCCTTCGAAACGGCCGCTTCCGCTCTTGTAGCGCGTCACATAACCAGCTTAACTGACTGCGTTTCTTTTTGTGCCGCAAGCAACGTATTCTTCAAACCTGTTACCATAGTCTCCAGCTTAGAGCCTTGCATCTGAGCATATGCGGCAGAGGCTGTGGCTGGAGGCGAACAACGGGATGACAGCTTGTCGCATACCCTCCCGTGGACTCTTGAAATTGCAGAATAAGCGTTGGCGTTGTCGCATCCCAAAAGAATGAACACAAATCTACGCTCTCCGAAATACCCAGAAATGTCCGTGTACCTGATGTTTTCACTGATAGTGTCGGAAAGCGTCCTGTCTAGCATCTCTGCAAGGCTGCTACCACTGCTATGCGCAGTTGGATCCGCGGCGATCATGCATATAATCGCATTAACCCCGCTGCTATTTGCGAAGTCCAACACCACACCTATCTCGGTTGCTGTGGATGCCTCATCCATTATGCCGAACGACTCATGCATAGTATAGCGAGCATTTTCCCGCAGCTTGCCCGCCCTGAATTCATCGAGCTTTTGGGATAGACTCGTGTCGCGTATTAGAATTTCGTAATTCAGCACCCCCCGGCTAGAGGTCGTCCGGAAGATTTTTGGCCGCACGGAAACAGGCTGCAACTTACTGTTTAGCAGCGTGAACCCACGGATTTTTGAAACGACCTCAGAGAGGTCTGTGCCATCATCTGTGAACTCCAGGTAGCTGCTGACTATGTCCTTCGTTCTGGGATCTAATATGGAGTATAGCGAAGCACCGACTACGGACTGTGTGTTATCAAAACCCAGAAGCGCTAAGGCGCGCTCATTAATGCCGGAAATTGACACGCTCTGCGCGTCATTATCCTGCCTTACAGAAATAACAAGATCATCGGCTCTTCGAGCTATGACAGAGTCTTCCATGTTCCATCCAGCCGCGATTTAAGATCAACAGACGCCCCGCCACCGCAGGGCGACTATAGAATAGCTTCAGAGTGTTACCAATGCGTTAACCATTGCAGCCGCCGATGGTGTGCGAAACTGTTGAGCAGGACCACTACGACGAGAACTCTGTGCCATATACCGCGCACAAAGCCACAGATGTGAACGCACAACGGGCACCTGCCGGCCGTTCTAGCTGGGAACACAGAGCAGGCGGTTAGCGCTGCTAAGCACCGGCACACTGGGCCGATTCTCGGCTGCTGTGGCTCCAAAGCTCCTCCAGGCGGTAGTATGATCGCACTTCTGGCCTGAATATGTGTACTATAACGCCTTCCATGCTTATGACGACCCAATTACCGTCACGTAACCCTTCCACAAGCACCTTTCCAGATTTAGACACCTTCTTCTTTATGTGTTCGACCAGAGATTTAACATGTGTTGAAGAATTGCCAGATGCTATAATCATGTGTTCAGTCAATTGACACCTCCCCGCAACATCGAGGACGACTATGTCACTAGCGCTATGTTCGTCAAGGACGGCAACTACGGAGTCTTTTAGCTCGGTATACCCCGGCACTGAGAAACCTCCAAACAATTTATTCGCGCATTATACCACATTGTAGTTTTGCTCGCACAAAAGCGACGCGCACGCACAAATTTATTACCACAAACTTGTACCTGTACATCGCTCCTGTGGTTGGTGGACAAATGATAAATGGAGTATCTCTGTGCTTTTTACTATCATGATGCTGCCAAACGATGAGGCTATATGAGGGCATTTTTCATTTTCACGCTGTGCTCTGCGCTCATACTGTCCCCGGATGCGTTGTGCATGCGCGTATTCAGGGATAGCGAAGTGGAGAATGTTGTGAAAAAAATCAGCACTCCTCTGTTTGCTGCAGCAAATGTTGATTCCAGCACCGTGAGGGTTTTTGTAGTTGACGACTACTCCATAAACGCGTACGTCTCCTCAGGCGGGGATCTTTTTATACACAAAGGGCTGATACTTTTCTCGAGGGACCCCAGCGTGATTGTGGGCGTAATCGCACACGAGATTGGCCACATGTCGCAAAATCATATCGCAAAAAGGGGTAGTGAGGCGCGTAGCGGTGCAGTGGCTGAGGGAATAGGGTATGTTTTAGGTATGATAGCCTCCTTGGCCGTGGATCCTAGAGTGGGAGAGGCCATAATTTTGGGAAGTAGCACAATTCACCAAAGGGAGTTTTTGGCCTATAGTAGAGCACAGGAGGAGGTTGCCGATCAACGCGCCCTGGAGTATCTTGACGCGGCTGGCTACACCAGCGACGGCTTGATAAAGGTTTTGAATCATTTTAGCCAGAAGGAATCTCATCTAGTAGAGGCGGAGAAGGATCAATACCTATCAACCCACCCGGTTAGTGAGCACCGTTTGGCGAAGGTTAGCAGCTATTCGAGGAGTAACGCGGTTAAGGGCTTTTCTGATGACGATATAGCCAGCTTTGGGCGCGTTGTGGAGAAGACAGAGGCGTTTTTGACACCTGTGCAATTTCTTGAGCGTGGCACACTATCCCCATACATGAAGTCTATACTCAACTACAGAAAGGCTAACACGGATGACGCCCTCAGGGAGCTGGGGCTCTTAATCGAGGCGAAGCCGTCCGACCCGTACTTGTATGAAATGCGCGCCCATATTTTCTACAAGCTTGGTCGGATAGAGGAATCTGTGTCAGACTATAAAACCGCGCTTGGTCTGCTTCCTGAAAACTCTATGATAAAACTAGAATTGGCCCAGGCGCTGATGTTGAAAGATCCTCATGAGACGCTTCAGTATTTAGAGCAAGTGTCTTATCAAGAAAAAGAAAACCCATTGGTCTGGAAGAACCTTGCAATAGTTTACGGTAGAACTGGCAATGTTGGCATGTCCTATTTTGCCATGGCTAACAGATTTTTCGTCGAAGGTGACAACAAGAAATTTGCAAAATATGCTGCGCTGTCCAAAACGTACCTGAAAAATGGCAGCGTGCAGCTGCGAGTTATAGAAGACATGGAAGAGGTGCGCAAAGCACGGTAATGTAACGCCTTTCCTGCAATTGAGCAGCGAGTTAATAATTCTTTGTTTACTACCATGGGTTAAGTTGTGCACTATACATTCTATGCGTCAGGGTTGCTGTGTTCGGAGTGTGGAAAAAATCCGGGTTTTGTTGCATAGTTGCTTGTGCGCTGCTATCCTCGTGTATCACCACGGAAGAGCATGCACGCAGGGCCGTATATGAGCCGCCCGCGAGTGTTGAGGGTAGGGCGTGTGTAGCGCGGTGTGCACATACCAGGAATGACTGCTACAGGAAATGTCAAGACAAATCCCAAGAGTGTGAGGCGCGGGAATCTAGGAACAGTGCCTCTCGGTACATCGGTGGCATTATGGACATGCTCGACGGCTTTATTAAGAGGCAGGAGGAGCGTGACAGGATAAGTTCGTGCGAAGCGCGGAAGAGCGCATGCATTTCCAATTGCAGTTCAGACACTTTTTGTGCCTTCAGGTGCGAATCTCAATATAGATGCACAGGTGGCTCCTTCAAGATAGGTATTGGCAAGCCTACCTTCAGGGATAAAAGAGATTCCTGCAGCACGCGACGCTGCGACGCCCTGTGTAAAAACGACTATGATGTATGCTACGTAGATGAATGTGGTGGCAGAATATACGAGGCACAACAGGAACCGAAACCACGGCCAGATAGTGGTGGCAGCCAGGCTAGCGGCTGATAGTCCCCTCGGCTGTAGTAAGGCCTCGTTACAGAACGTACAACACGATCCGAGGCTATGTACGGGTGCAGCTCAGCGGGCCGTACTTTTTGACCACATCTACTTCCTGCATTGACGATAGAATAGTTTCTAGCGTGGTTTTGAGCACAGTATGGGGGAACCTAGCGCAGACATCGCATGCTGGTACGAGGACGAAATCTCTTTTGTGCATCTCCTTGTGCGGTATAGTGAGGGCGTCACTCTGCATCGACAGGCCATCGTACAGTAGTATGTCCACATCTATAGGTCTTGGGCCCCATGTTCCAGTGTTGCTTCTTCCCAAAGTATACTCCACGCGCTTTATGCACCCCAGCAGCTCATCTGGAGACAGATTTACGTAGCCACACATTACCATGTTGAGGTACGGCATGTCCCACCAAGTAGGTGCCCCATCCGGTAGCAAAGCCCTGGTTTCGTATATATACGAACAATGCCCGTTGTAGATGGGGAGCAGCCTGACAGCAGCCTCTAAATTGTTCTTTCTCGAGCCAACGTTGCTACCCAGTGCCAGCACCACCACGTCTACATTTCCGTTGTTTGTTGGAACATGCAAGGCATTGTTGCATTGCCGCGAAATTTTAGCGAGTGATTTTTGAGCTTGCCATCTAACGCATTGGCCCCATATGTCCACCTGTGGGGCGTGAGGCTTTAATCTTCCAGGGCAACCTATACTGCTAAAATGCGGAGCCGTAGGTTGGCGGGTATAGGTTGGTGGGTACAAGTTTTATGCGTATTGTGCCAAAGTTGGAAGCACCCGCGGTTCTATAGCCGTACAGTAGGTCTGGGTAGACGTTTAACTATGTGCATCAAGTGTGCGTATTAGTACGGTTTATGTATCGCAAACGGTGTGCACAATCTCACCAATGCGCCGCAATGCTAGACTGTAAATACGCGACGTGTCGCATCCGTGCCGCATTGCGCATCATGAGTGTGTGGTTCAAAGTTGTGGCTACATAACAGCCGTGCACGTGGTTCAAACGTGTGAGGTTGACGGTGCTGCTCGGCCTAAGGCCGCCAGCCTTGTGTAAATCTTGCGTATGATGGCCCGCGGAATGCTTCTCAACTGTATTGGGCTATGATTTCGCCGGTTCCACTATAAGTTTTCCGCACAGTGGTCGGCATAATGGCTATTGCTGAACGCTTTGTAGCTGGCTTCGAGGTCATGCAGACACACTTCTGCAACGTCTGTAATTTTTAGCATATAATCTTTCGTGGTTCTGCCTATGCGCGCATGCGGGACTTCTGAGAAGATTGACTCAAACTCTGCGCTGCGGTCTTCATGTACAGTTACGATTATCCTGCTTTGTGATTCTGAGAACATAATAGACTTTTCCCACATTTCATCTTTCGGTATTCCGCTTGTAGGCACTGCAGATAGGTCTATTTCGGCGCCAAGCCTGCCCCCTATGAGGGCCTTGGCCAAACCAACTGCCAGTCCACCGAGGCCTGGCGCGATTGCGGAGGCTATTATGCCGCGGATTGTGGCATGGTGGAACTTACGATACATCAACTTGGCAGTTTGTGCATCTACTGAGGGAACGCTACCACTATTTAGTCCGCTATAGGCCTGATATTCTGACATGCCAAGCTCGTTATAGGTGGTACCCAGGATGTAGATTGGGTCCATTCCCTTGACGTGGGGCGAGATAGCACTTTCTACATTTTCAATAATGCCAAGCGTGGAAATCAGCAGAGAGGGCGGAGCGGAAATACGCACCGGTTGGCCAGCGCTGTTATACCCGTGAAAATCGTTGAACATGCTATCCTTCCCAGATATGAAGGGCGTACCAAACGCAGTAGCATAGTCATAACAAGCCTTGGCTGCCTGCTTCAGTTGCCAGAGTCTGCCAGGTTCGGTTGCGCTGCACCAGCAGAAGTTATCGATGAGTGCAAGGTGGTCTATATTGCCCCCTACTGCAACGTAATTGCGTATTGCGGTATCAATGGCGCAAGCTGCCATCCTGTAAGGATCAACCTCTCCGTATCTACATCCAAACCCCTGAGACGTGACTACTCCTCTTTTGGATGAGGGTACAGGGCGAAGGACTACTGCATCTCCACATATTCTGCCCGCGCCCTGTAGCGGTTTTATGACGGAAGACCCCTGTACTTCATGATCGTACTGCGAGATTATATACTCTTTGCTGCAGATATTTTTGCGCCCAATAATGTTGCGCAAATCCTCCGCTACTGAGGTGTTTGTTCTTAGCTCTGACTGTTGTTGGGTGTAAAATTGTTTTTCAGTAGTAAGGGTTAATCTAGGAACGCCGTTGTGCAGAAAGCTTGTGTCTATGTCCATGATGACCTTACCATTGTACGTGACAACTGCCCGTCCAGTGCTGTTGAATTCTCCAATGATGCTGATTTCTACGTCATGCATTTGCATAATTTCTGCAAGTTTTTGATACTTGCTGGGAGGGACAGCAAGCGTCATCCTCTCCTGAGATTCAGACACCCATATTTCCCATGGTAGCATGCTTTGTGTTTTGAGGGGGACCTTGTCCAGCTCAACATTAAATCCTCTCACGCCCATTTCACCGACGGAAGAAGAAAGGCCGCCTGCCCCGTTGTCTGTTATTGCATTATACAGCCCCAAATCCCTTGCCTGCTTGATTATTGCATCAGACAGTTTTTTCTGTGTGATAGGGCTACCTACCTGCACCACAGTAGCGCCTATTCCCTCTCTTAGCGCATGTGAAGAAAACGTGGCACCGTGGATTCCATCTCTTCCCACTCTACCGCCAACTACCACTATGTAATCTCCATCCTGCACGGTCTTGACATGTGCTGGCAGCCCACAGACTGTGCGTGGTATAATCCCAATGCTGCCGACAAAAACTAGCGGCTTGCCGCAGAATCTGTTATCGAAGTATGATGTCCCAATGGTGGTTGGGATGCCCGAACAATTTCCTCCCGAGTTTACTCCCCGTATTACCCCATCCGCAATTTTCCGCGGTGGCAGTATCTCCTCCAAGCACTCCCGGTCTCTGTACAGCTTTTGTTCCAGGTTGTCTGCAAAACAAAAGTGGTACGAATTCATAATCGGTTTTGCGCCCATACCGAACCCGATTATGTCCCTGTTCACGCCCAGAACACCAGTTTCTGCTCCTCCAAATGGGTCAAGAGCGGAGGGGCTATTGTGCGTTTCCACCTTGGCTACTACGAGAAAATCGTCATCAAATGTTATGGCTCCGGCATTATCGGAGAAGACCGATATGCACATCGGTGAGTTTATGTCGGAAGTTGCGCGCTTTATGCAGTGTCTGTACAACCCCTCTTTGATCTCATCTATCTGGGCGGAAAATATATTGTGCTTGCAGTGCTCTGACCACGTCTGCGCCAGGGTTTCTAGCTCTATGTCGTTTGGTGGGCGGTTTTCGCCATCAAAGTATGTGCGAATGGCGTGCATGGCCTCCAAGGACAAATTGAGCGGCCCGCGTCCGTCAATCCCGTGCTTGCTAATTTTTTCAAGCTCCTCATCGCTAACATGCAAGTCTACCGCACGTACGTCCTCCTCTACCCCCTCGCCCACAACATCAGGGGCCATGATGAATGGTATCGGGTGCGGGGTTATAATAGGGTTTGCTATTGAGCGGTTAATGGCGCACACATTTTTATTGCCTAGGAATTCTACTTCAAAAACACCTTCTGCTTTCGTGTGTACCAGCTTACAGTACTGCACCAGTGGATTGTAGTTGCGTGCAGTGCGGTCTGGCTCTTCTTTGAAGAAAAAATTCTCCGACGTTCGGACCAGGACGTCTTCAATGCATAAAAAATCACGAATTATCTGAGCCGCCGAGTTTCCCACGTTGTCGGTCATCCCGGGAAGGTATCCTATCTCCACTGACCAGGTTGCTCCTAGAATTTCAAATAAGTCATAAGGTTTGCCAGATTCTATATTTCTGTACCCGTGTGCTCCAGGTGCGTACATATCGTGTTCGTATATAAAAGCGTAGCACTTGCTAGTTGTGTTGTTTGATAGTAGGCCTCTGACGCGTAAAACGTCTTCCGTGCCTATTTTGTTTGGGGTGCGGACAACATATGCGAGTTTTCTGCTGGGGTCAAAGATGTCATCAACCGCAATTCTGAATATCATACGGCGGCCACCGTGTTTGAGGAACAGCCCCACATTATTGCAGATCATTAAATTTTTACATAGTCAAAAAGTCTGCTGCAGTTGTGGGTGGCGCACGTAAAAACACGCACCAGCCGAGCGGGAACTGCGGAGCCGATGTGCTACAGCGCAGGATACTCTGTGAAGATGCAACCCATGAGCGTCTGTTACGTGCCGATGGATTACATGCGGACCAGGTGGAGATAAGCCGGATTCTGTTTATGTAGCCATTCATCTGGGGCAAGCATCGCTACTTACCTCAAGCGACTTACCCGGGTAACATGAGAGAAGACACAATACCCTTCTTAGCCTTGCTCCTGGTGGTGGTTGCCTGGCTGCTACGTGTCACCACGAGCACGGTGCGCTCTTACCGCACCTTTTCACCCTTACCTCGTAGAGGCGGTAATTTTCTGTGGCCCTAACCTAGGGTTACCCCCGGCAGGAGTTACCTGCCACCATCTTCCCTTGGAGTCCGGACTTTCCTCTGTACAACGCGGCACAGCGGCTACTTCTCCACCTGGGGCCCGATTCTATACAATACCGCGGAGCCGCGCAAGCCTATGGTTTGTGATACCCAGCCACGCAAGCTCCGGTTTTATTGTATTCTGTAACCACAGACGTGGCGGACCTCACTACACTAAGCATCTGCATGAGTGACGTTCGCTTGTGGCGCTGCCACCGCGGCCAACGGACTGCATGACAAGCCCGTGGAAACACGCCAAGCCGGGGTATATCTAGATGGAGGAGGGAGAGGTATTCACGCAAGCTGCGCATCGGAAGTGGTGCAAGCCGCACGGGAAGGCGTGATTCCTAACTGCGAAAACAGCCGCTGGTCGTCTTCTGGTCTGGCATTTGGCGTGGTTAGAAGCTTCTCGCCACAAAATATGGAGTTCGCTCCTGCCAACATACACAGCGCCTGCATCTCTTCCGACATTTCCCCCCTTCCTGCTGCAAGGCGCACGTAGGACGCGGGCATCATGATGCGCGCAACCGCGATGGTGCGGACGAAATCAATATTGTCAATCTTCGGGTTGCCTTCCATAGGGGTGCCCTCGATCGGAACGAGACGATTGATTGGTACAGAGAGTGGATGTTGCTCCAAATTTGCTAGAGTCACCAACATACTTGCCCTATCCTCGGTGCTTTCACCCATACCCAGTATTCCTCCACAGCAGACTTTGATGCCCGCTTGCTGGACATTGCGCACGGTCTCCAGCCTCTCCTCGTACGTACGTGTGGTGACCACGTTGTGATAGAATTCGCGGGAAGTGTCCACGTTGTGGTTATAAAAATCTAGGCCCGACTCCTTTAGTTTTTGTGCTTGATCGAGCTTTAACATGCCCAGGGACGCGCAGCTCTCCAACCCTTCGCTTTTTATTGCTTCTACGAATTGGCAGATCTTTTCTAAATCTCTGTCATGCAAATTTCGCCACGCTGCCGCGAAGCAAAATCTGTCAGCCCCAATTTCTTTTGCCCTCTTCGCAGCTGTTTTGACTTCTTCAACAGTGGATAGGGATTTCTTTTCAAGGCCTGTGTTGTAGTGTGCACTCTGGGCGCAATAGCGGCAGTTTTCCGGACAGCTCCCGGTTTTGATGTTCATGAGCGCCGCGACTTGGACCTCATTATTTCGGAAATTCTGCACATGTACTGAGTGGGCCTTGAGTATGAGGTCGCTAAACGGCATACGGAAAAGCTCCAATGCCTCCTCAAGCGTCCAATTATTTCTTATCACGCTTTGAACACTCCTTATCGTGTTTGCTACTATAGCGCCTGAAGGACTCACTCATAGCCTCAAACTCATCGCGGCTTACAAAGCCCATGTCTCTTATACAAGACTCAGCCTTGCGCCTAGCAGCCATCTTTCCCTCCGCCAACGCCCCCGAAACCAGGCCGAGCACGGAGACGCCCAACCTGACACAGTCACGCAGAAGCAGGGAGAACATACGAAAAAACGGCGAAACCACGACATTGCGGATTCTATAAGTACTGCAGCGCGATGTCAATCACCCCCAGGTTCTTTTATGCCAAGACGCACTTGACAGCCCAGCCTGGCTTCTGATACGTGCGGGAAGCTATGTATTGACTGTACCCTATGGGCGACACCTAGTATATTCTGCCTCCCACGACCCCGATTATGTGATCAACGACGTTATCCTGACCCAGGGGAAGCAAGCACTGCCTTATTTTTATATCACTGCCATCAGCGGTCGTCTTTTCTGATTCTTCTATCAACGGGCGCTGGTTGTCTACCACTGATTCTAGGTAATCAAATAGCCCTTCGACTATCTGCGGGAAGAAAATAACTATATTTTCTGATTCTGAGTAGTACCTAAGGTCAGATTTATAAAGCCTCACAGACTCCTCGCCCGCGTATACGCATTCGTATTTTCTGCCGTCATCAGCAACTTTGACTTGAAGCATGAAGCAATAGGGCCAAATCTCCATGATGTCTGCCGGATCTATTTCTTCTTTCGCAGGAAAATTCCTACCATTGCGCAACTGGTCCCAGTATGAACACAGTATGTTTATTGCACGTCTCTCCGACACATATTCTGACATCCGGTACTCGCTATCCTTGCAACAACTCTCGGACTCTACATCAGAGATATTTATTTTTCCTTACTTGCCCAAAAATGTTTGTGGCATCTACTGCCCGTCCAGCGCGGCACTTTGGCACGGATGCCAGAGATTGACCACTCTGGTCAACACATGTCGCGTTTATCTAGCGGCAACCGCGGGCTTGGCAGCTTTTTTTGCACTTTTTGATGTATTGCACGGGGTCTACAGGTTTACCATTGCGCCTTATAGCAAAACAGAAGAAATACCCACTGTCCGCACTCTGGCTAGATTTTGTAATTGTTGCGATCACCTGCCCCTTCTTCACCTTGTCGCCAATCTTGACGTGTACCTCGTGCAGATAAGAATAGAGCGAGATAGTGTATTTGTTGTGTTCCAGTATGACCAAACTTCCATACCACCGGAGACCCTTCCCCACGTACATGACCTTACCGCTTCCTGCGGCTTTGACCTTTGCGATGCCATCTGCGAATATGGCGACCCCGTCATTACAGTAGGGGCCCTTTTCGCCTTCAGCGCCAGATTCTACGACCCTTCCACCATTTAGCGGCATGTCAAACTCACATTCCTTAGGAGGCGAAGGTTTTTTGGGCCCTTGCTTGAGCTTTGCGCTTGAGGGGGGAGCACCACGTGTGGATATGTCTCTCACCAGCAACTTGCGCTTCGGTGCAGCCGTTGTTGCCGCCCCCCTGTCGCCGTAATCCCTCGTTAGGTGGTAATCAGCATTTTCATCGCGTTCCCGATTTCCATAAAACTCCTCACCCCTGAGGGACACAGGAGCCGGCTCCTGAGTGAAACAGCCGTACAGAAGGAAGCTAGCCAGTATTAATGCTACTACACGCACATTTGTAAGTTGATTGCCTCACCATTCGCTGTATCATAATGGACTCCTGAGTACTTGTTAATGATTATTTCTAGAGGTAGGCGCGCGTGTTGGGTGATGGTCTGTGTATGGAGTTTCTCAATGTAACGGAGCGCGCAGCGATTGAGGCGCACAGATTTGCGGGTAGGGGGAACGAAAAAGATGCTGATAAGGCAGCGGTTGATTCTATGCGTTCCACGCTCAACAAAATGTGCATCAGCGGGACAATAGTCATTGGGGAAGGTGAGAGAGATAACGCTCCTATGCTGTATTCTGGAGAAAAAGTCGGCATTGGGGGCCCAGCTTTAGATATAGCGGTTGATCCATTAGAGGGTACTACCACATGCGCCCTGTACAAAGATGGTGCAATGTCTGTTATTGCGGTGGCGCAATCCGGGTGCTTATTAAAGGCGCCAGATGTCTACATGGATAAAATAGCTGTCGGTCCGGGGTTGCCTCATGGGGTAGTATCCCTGAGTGGCGATCTGAAAACGAATCTACATAGCCTATCGCACGCGAAAGGATGTGCCGTGTCTGGTTTAAGAGCCGTAGTGCTAAACAGGGATAGGCACGCCGCTTTAATAGAGGGCCTAAGGGAGCTGGATGTCCGCATAAAGCTAATAGACGACGGTGACCTATCTGCTACGCTGTCACTGATTCGCGAGGAGAACGACATTTACCTCGGCATAGGGGGCGCACCTGAAGGTGTGCTTTCTGCAGTCCTGCTTGCAGCTGTGGGCGGGCAGATTGAGGGAAAGTTGGTTCTCAATACAGATGCGCTGCGTGAAAGAGCGAAAAGCGTGGGTGTGGAAGACATGGATAGGTCGTACGCGACCGGTGACATGGTGCGAGGGGAGGCGTTTTTCATAGCTACCGGGGTGACCGATAGCTTGATAATGAGGGGGATTTCGCGCAGCGAGGGTGGATGCGTTACTGCAGATTCAGTAATCTTCTCCACGTTGGGTGTTATTTCACGGGTACAGAGAACATTTTACAAACCCCCCGCCGGGCCTGTTGTGCGCGCTCAGCGCTAGCGAACTGTAAAACCTTTACGGGCCCGCCGCCGCACTGGGCGCTGGCACACTGCATGGGTGAGGGCTACATCCGCACTGGGGCTCCAGCACAAATTGCGCGAAAGGCCCCCGGATATAGGGGTGATCTCAAAAAGCTACGTGGACGTTTGCTGTGGATGCTGGTCACGCGTGGAGTTGCGCGCATGGGTGGGTGACTCCGTGATTCTCTCAAATAGGCTGCTGCGGTCTGTGCGCTGCAACTGCCATATCTAAAACGAACACAGCAGCGTCTATGACCAGTAAAAGAATAGGGATGTGGCAGGCGGCAGCTTGCTAGCTATTTTGGTGAGATGCTCTACCGCGGCACCGTAGGTGTATTATGATATTGGCAATCGCTGCTGGGGTTATGCCAGGAATCCTCCTAGCAGCTCCTATGGAAAACGGCTGCGCACGTTGCAGCTTTTCCTGCGCCTCCTTGGATAGGCCGTGAACCTCGGAATATCTTATGTCTGCCGGGATGGACGCATTTTCCTCTTCTAGAAACGACTGTATGTCTGCTGCTTGGCGTTGAAGGTATGGTGCGTACTTCCCCTCGATGCCCACTGCGGCTAGCGCGGCCCTGCTGAAGGAATTCAAGCTTGGCCACAGTTGTATGAGGATGTCCATGGTTATGCTAGGATGACCCAACAACTCAAATGCAGTTTTCTTCTCTCCGTTCTGGGATATGAATATGCCGCACTTGGACAACGTGTGTGGGGTTATACTGGTTCGATGTAGCTCCTCAACCAACCTATCCATCTCTTGCTTTTTGTTGTACAGAACACCAAACCTCCTTTCCGAGACAAGGCCGGCATTGTATCCCATTTCGGTGAGTCGCATGTCGGCATTGTCGGAACGTAGCCGCAGCCTATATTCCGCTCTAGACGTGAACAACCGATAAGGCTCACTGGTGCCCAGCGTGACCAAGTCATCAATCATGACCCCAATATATGCTTCACTCCTCTTCAAAACGAACGGAGCATGGTTCTGAGAAAGCGACAGTGCCGCATTGGCTCCCGCTACAATTCCCTGGCCAGCCGCCTCTTCATACCCGGTTGTGCCGTTGATTTGCCCTGCGAAGTACAGCCCCTTGATCTTCTTGGTTTCTAATGTGTGATGCAGCTCTCGCGGATCCACGAAGTTGTACTCGACCGTGTACCCGTGGCGCAACATCCTAACATTTTCCAGGCCCCTTATGCTGCGTAGCATTTCCAACTGCACGTCTATTGGACAGGAAGTCGAAACGCCGTTTGGATATACCGAGTTGGAATCTAACCCTTCTGGTTCCAAAAACACCTGGTGGCTTTTGTGTTCTGGGAATCTTCTAACCTTCTCCTCTATGGAAGGGCAATACCTAGGTGCCGCGACGTCCACTAATGATGCACAGGAGGCAGCGAGGTGCAAATTGTTCCTGACGATCTCGTGCGTTTTTGTATTCGTGTGGGTAATGTAACATGAGACCTGCGGCAAAACGATGGCATCAGATAGAAAAGAAAACGGGGTTGGGACTAAGTCACCCTTCTGTTCCGCTGTGGCTGACCAATCTATGCTGCTTCTGTCAATTCTTGGTGGTGTACCGGTCTTCAACCTACCCAACATGAAGCCGTGTGCGCATAAAGCCTTTGCCAGCCTTGTGGAAGGTTTATCTCCCATCCTGCCGGCCGGTATACCCTTATCTCTCCCCACATGTATCATTCCCCCGAGGAAAGTCCCCGTAGCCAGAACAAGCCTCCTTGTGTGCAGAACTTTCCCACAGGACAGCGTGACTGACGCAACACACGGGCTTCCCGCTTCGTTGTCGGTTGAAAAATCTATCACTGAGGCTTCCAGAACTTCTAGGTTCTTGTAACCCAGAACGATATCCTGCATAGCCGTCCTGTAGGCATCCCGGTCCGCCTGAGCTCGCGGCCCCCAGACTGCTGGGCCCTTGCTCTGGTTGAGTATGGTAGAGTGTATGCTTGCTTTGTCGATAGCTTGCCCCATCAACCCGTCAAGCGCATCTACCTCCCGCACCACGACACCCTTGGCTACACCCCCGATTGCGGGGTTGCAGGACATTTCGCCTATTGAACCAATTTTATGGGTAATTAGCAGGGTCTTCGCACCAACGCGCGCCGCGGCTGCCGCGGCCTCACACCCCGCATGCCCCCCACCAACCACTACGACTTCGTAGCTTAGCACAACAACCAACCAGATGATATAGAACACTAGATGGTAAAAAGTAATATAAGACGTGTCAAATCGTGCTAAACTCCCGGTGCCTTAGGTTGCGAGCGTCAATATAGCGCATGAATTTAGTAGTCTTATCCGGATATGGGCTGAATTGTGAGGAGGAAACCCTCTTCGCGTTTATGGAAGCAGGGCGGTTTTTAAACGCCAGTGTTTCTGGGAGAGTAATGCACATCAACGAGCTGTTGTTGAATCCCAAATGTCTCAGAGAGTTCAACACTATGGTGGTCCCCGGCGGATTTTCTTACGGTGATGACACGGGTGCCGGCAACGCGTTTGCCCTGCGTATGCTGCACGGGCTCGGAGAGGAAATCCAGGCATTTGTGGAACAAGATAAGCTGTTGTTGGGGATATGCAACGGGTGCCAGATTTTGCTCAGGGTATTTTTCCCTGACATAGCCCTAGTGCGTAATGATGTCGGTAGGTATCAGTGCAGGTGGGTAAAGGTCAAATCGTGTTGCAGTTCGATATGGCTAAAGGGTATAGACGAGATGTATATTCCTGTTGCGCACGGTGAGGGCAGGTTTTACGCTCCAGACAATGCACTACTTGGGCTTGCGGAGCGGGGCAGCGTCGCGATGAAGTACACAAGGCCTGATGGTGAGCTCGCCGACGGACAGTTTCCACATAATCCCAATGGATCCGCATACGATATTGCCGCACTATCAGGAAATAATGGCCGGGCCCTTCTGATGATGCCGCACCCCGAAAGGGCGGTATTTTTCACTCAACGGTATGACTGGACGGATATCAAAGATGCAAACGTGCGTGCGGGCAAGCCCGTGCCCACCTATGCCGATGGTTTTGAAGTTTTTTGTAACGCTGTTAGGTATTTTGCCTAACTACACCGTATGCAGCTTATACTTTCCGTGCATCACCAAAGCTATGTAATAAGTTGTTATGCAGTGTAGTTGTACACTAGGAATGGGGGAGTAGGCCTGCATGTAGGATATCCCACTTTGTGGGTGCTGGGGGTAGTATACGCCTCAAAATGCAGGGTTACCAAAGCTGCGCACGCTTCCCACACAGGCCTCGGCTTGTGGCTCTAGCGCGGAGAAAGCACAGATGCATGTGAATTTCCACCACAAATGACGCAAAAATAGCCCGACTACACATGGAGAACTGCACCAACCATACACCAGCATCTCCGCAAGGAGGGGGGGGGGGAAGGTTGAGTCCCAACACACAAATAGGAAAGACACGCGCACATCGTATTGCAGCAGCAAACACTGCACATGCAGTATCTGGAGTGCTCATAAACATGGGCATGCTGATGATGGTCTGCACCGTAGCTGCGCTGTGCACAATAATGTTGTGTACAGTAGCAGCATGTTGTCCACCCATCATTGCAGCTGTAGCAGTGGCTGGCGTAGCTGCAGTGTTATTTTCAGTGATAACAGGATGTTCTATACGAGATTTAGTTGAATCTTGTAGGCAAGTTAAACAAGTAAAGGAAGAAGGACTAGCTACTGTACAATCATTACAACCTGTTCTTACTCCTGTAACTCCTATAGCTGAGAGAACAGGTAATAGAAGAATTGCCAAGCTCCTGACTGGTAAGGCCAAGGCTGAGGATGCAGCTCAGGCTGCTGTGGATCAGGGTACTGCTGTTGGCGGGACTAATAAGGTTATAGCTGGGGTTGCTACCAGTTCTGGTATTGTCAAGGTCATGGCTGAGGCAGATCCCAGTACGCTGAAGGATGCCACCAAGGCTGTTGGTACCACACCCAGTACTGCTACATGTGTTGGTACATGTGCCAGTGCTTTGGCAACAGGTTTGGCCGCGGCTGGTGTGGGGGTTGCTTGTGTTGCTCCCCTAGTTGCCGGTTTAGTAGCAGCTGGTGTGGGGGTTGCTGTTGTAACCGGTGTGTGGATTGCTGCTGGTACTGTGGGGGTTGCTTGTGCCGGTTTAGTAGCAGCTGGTTTGGCTGTGGGTGCATTTGCTGTAAGGGCTGAACTCCATTCTGCCAGGGTGCCGGTAGTATCCATGCAAGATCCTGTGCATAAGAGGGATACTACAGAATATGATGTCATAGAGAATTATAAACCACAGAAGATCAGCAGGATAAAGTGGCTCGCTCCTCCAGAAGCTGCCAGTCCAACGCATAGAATACTCATGGCCCTGGCTGGTGCCGCAGTGGTTGCGCTGTGTGCAGCAATAATATTGTGTGGAGTTTGTTGTACAGTAGCATGTCCATTAAGCACATGTATCATCATCGCTTTGGCTCTGGGCGCCGGTGTGCTGGCAACAGGTCTAGCCGTTGGGGGAGTTGCTGACCGGTATTCTGCCAAGGCTGCGTTGCCTGTTGAAACTAGTCCCATCGTGCTCGGGCAGCGTGCTTCTGAATGCCCCGAACAACTTCAAAATGAGGTGGCTGTCGAGACTGCTAACATGACTAGTGATAGCGTGCAGCAGACCCAAGACTGGGAACCTGTTGCCAAGGATGCAGGACAAGAGTGGGAGCCTACACAGCAAGGTCCAGTTGCTGCAAAGGAGGCTGTTGATGGTACTTCCCAAGCACCATCTGACAAAGCTGTAGATGCAGGACAAGGGTGGGAGCCTATACAGCAAGGTCCAGTTGCTGCAAAGGAGGCTGTTGATGGTACTTCCCAAGCACCATCTGACAAAGCTGACATAATGAAAGCCCTTGAAAAAGATGCAGGTTTCCTCAGTGCCGCCGAGAACCTGCTCCAGGCTATTACTACTGATCCCCGAAATTGGGAGCCTGTCGCACCCAAGACTGTCGCGCAACCGTCAAGAGCAAGATAGGGGGGTAAATTATCCCGGCACTGTGCGCAATAATGTTGTGTAGTGCTGCATGTTGTACAGTGGCATGGCCATACATTGCGGCCACAGCAGCTGGCCTCTTGTATGCTCTATGGCCTGGAGGATGGTGACCGGAACTATGAAACGCTGGTGGGGAAGAGAAATAGCCTACTGCCGTCATTTGCCTTGACCACATCATCACTGTCTAGGCTTATTTTGCCCAGGGATATAAGCCGTACTGCCTCAGGGTAGCACACGTGCTCCGCAGCCAGTATTCTGTCCGCGAGGCTTTCTACACTGTCGTTGTTCATGACCGGAACTGCGGCCTGCATTATTATCGGCCCGGCGTCCAGCTCTGGATAAACGTAATGCACAGTACATCCAGCGACTTTAACCCCAGCTCTCAAGGCCTGTTCTTGCGCCCGCATACCTTTGAAAGATGGCAGCAGCGATGGGTGAATATTGATCATCTTGCGATGCCATTTTTGAACGAACCCTCCCTCTAGTATGCTCATAAAACCTGCCAAGCATACCAAATCTACTTTGTGATCCGTCAAAATTTGATCAATTCGCTCAACATCTAAAGGCTTTCTCTCGACAACGAATGAACGTAACCCATAGTCATTCGCGATGGAGAGCCCCGCGGCTTTGGGGTTGTTTGATATTACGCACTCCACAACTGCGGGGAACGTGTTATCCAAACACGCTTGAGCTATTGCTGCCATATTCGACCCCCTACCGGAGATCAGCACACCAAGTCTAAGACGGTCTACAGCTGCCACGACGGCTCACCCGCCTCACTTTTCGTAATACTTCGACACAAACCTGTTGAGCAGCATTACACCGAACCCGGTCGCCCCCTTGGCGGACACAGCAGACCCGTCGTCATCCCAAGCAACGCCAGCAATGTCCAGATGTGCCCAGGGTACGCCATTTACGAAGCGCTGCAGGAATTGTGCGGCGGTTATGCTGTCAGCCCCATGCCCTTTGGTGGAAATATTTTGCACATCTGCCACCGGGGAATCTATCATCTTGTCATAAGCATCCCCCATGGGCATGCGCCAAAGCTTCTCATTAACTTCCTCGCCGGCCTTCGCAAGCTGCTCAGCCAGGGAGTCGCTGTTGGAAAAGAGGCCCGCGTATTGGTTTTCTCCCAGCGCAACAGTTATGGCTCCAGTCAAAGTTGCGAGGTCGACAATGAATTTTGGAGAAAATACTTTTTGTGTGTACCACAGGGCGTCAGCCAGAACCAGCCTCCCTTCCGCGTCTGTATTTAAGACCTCTATGGTCTGTCCGGACATGGAAGTGACAATGTCACCAGGACGCTGTGCGTTCCCACCGACAGCATTCTCAACCAGACCCACCACGCCAACTGCGTTCACCTTTGCTTTTCTCGCAGCCAAAGTCCTCATCAACCCGACAACAACCGCGGAGCCGCCCATGTCATACTTCATGCTCCACATACCCTTAGCAGGTTTGAGCGAGATGCCCCCTGTGTCAAAGGTTACGCCTTTGCCTACGAACGCTAGTGGGGCTCCACCACCAGGTGCCCCCGTGTATTTCATCACGACCAATTTTGATTCTTTAGTGCTGCCCTGGCCAACCCCCAGAAGGGCCATCATGCCCTTTTCCTCCATACGCTTCTCGTCGAGCACTTCTACCTCAACCCCGAGAGGGGCCAGCTCCTTCTGGATTCGCACTGAATATTCTTCCGGGTACAGAACGTTTGAGGGCTCCGATACGAGTGAACGCACGAAAAATACGGACTCTCCCTCCGCTTTCTTGAGTGCGTCGAAAGATTTTTTTGCAGACTCTGCATCCCCAGCAACCAACATGCTGATCTCCTGGACTGTAGAGGCATTGTCGGACTTTTTGCTGTGGAAATATTGGTCAAACTTGAAACTACGCAGGAACGCCCCGTAGGCCACTCTGAGCTCTGAACCACCGGGCGCGACTACTGTAGCGCTTTTTGCCTTGATTTTCTCAAGACTAGAATAGACTGCCCCGCCTAACTCCATAGCCTTGCTTTCCGTTATGGTGTCAGACTCCTTACCCAGGCCCACTACCAGCACCACCCCGCCATCATGAGTCAGAACTATAGGCATGGTGTCAGCGAACTTCCCGGAGAACATGGCCATGTCTTTGATTCTCAATACCGTCTTTCTCTCTTCAGGACGCAGAATCCCACCATCTTCAAGTACGTTGCTACCTTCAAAAACCCCCACAACAAGCACTGCGGTTTTTAGCAAGGTAGAAACACCGGAAGCAAGACCAAGAAACGAAACACTAACCATACGAGCCCCAAACCAAACAAGCACGAGCGCGCGGATTCTAGCACCATTTGCACGGTACTTCAAGAAGTAGATGGTGTATCTACCAACGATGCGAGTACCATAGCACATTTGGCATAAAGCCTAATGCAATGGGGCTGTGAGGTGCGATCTGGCGACTATATATGTATATTGGTTTGTCTGCAGCCGGGAATGTTGAGATCACACGAGAATTTTTGTTATGTATATTGGTTTGTCTGCAGCCGGGAATGTTGAGATCACACGAGAATTTTTGTGAGGTGTTTTGTGCAGAAAGCTTAGCTGCAATCTGTGCCATGCAAATCAGCTCGGTGCGAAAGCCGCGTGAGTGTAGCCAGCCAACAGCACTGCCGATAGTTAGGCGTTTTCGTCCACTGGTTTGCGCCACTCCAGAAACTTGCTGTGATGCTGTGTGGAGTGTATGATTCTGGCGGAGCATATGTGCATTGCCGGCGGGTTTCACGCTGTTGGGATGTGTAGAGAGTTGTTTTTCTTGCGTTAAGCGGTGCTGCGCGGTAATACAGGGTAATCTCTAGTGTTGTGCGTTGCGCGGCGTCGGCTCGGGATGGGTGGTAGCAACACCTGTGATCATTGGGTTTCTTGCGCGGAGTAGGCACGTGCGGTGGGGTTATCGTGCTCTGCTGGGGTTGTTGGTGTGCTATGGGGTTGGTTATGAGAGAGGTGAGGAAGTTGAATAAGTGGTTCGGCGGTGTTTTTGCTGGGTTGGCTGCGTTGTTGGTATGCTTCTCACGTGGAGCTGGTGCGGTTGATCCAGTGATCGTGAATTGTGTAGAAACTCCGGAAATTCACGATGTGAGCGAAATGCCCAATGTTTTTAACCTCTCGAACAATTTGGCGCGCAAGCCGGGGAGCCCAGTGGTTGCCGATGGGGAATTGGTGTACATCGTGGGTAGGGTGACGGATTCAAAATGCCATCCCTTGAGCAACGTCAGCGTGTTCATGTGGCAAGCAGACTCCCGCGGCGTATATAACTCGGGCAGGGTTGCAAGCTCTGGTGAGGCAGCTGGGAGTTCGGGCAAACCTGGCGAGGTGAAGTACGATGAGCACTTTAACGGCTCTGGCAAGGCAACCACAGACAATCTGGGTAACTTTGGCTTTGTTACAATCATGCCAGGTCGGCATATGGGTAGGTCCCCGCGTCTCCACTTCCTGTTAAAGCACCAAGATTTTCCCGAGCTTCAGACCGAGATGTTTTTTGAGGGGCTTGGTGGCTCTGAGGATCCGGGTTTCAGTAGGATTCCCGCATCTATGAGGAAGCTGCTTACTGCACGGCTGGTTGACGAAGGCGGTGAAACCGGGGTTAAGGTGTATGAGTTTAATATGACTTTTGCTGAAAACTTTGGTCCTGCTCAACAAAATGGTAACGATATTAATGCGGCCCCATAACGGCTGTGGAAGGCTCTAAGCTGACCGCGATGTTTGCGCATGATTGATTCGCGATGCGGTTTCGTTGTACACTGGTAGGTGTGTATTCCTAGGGTAATACGTCCGTGAAAGCGTATACAGACGGCTACGACTTAGCCGGAGTCATGGGCCGAGGAGCCAAAAAGGCGTGCGGGCCATTCGGGAAGCAACGTGGAAAGTTTGTGAGCCCGGGTGTGGTTCGCGGTAGCCAGCATGTTGGTGGCTATCCGTCGCTAGGTGTGCCCGTAGATGTTTTTGGTGGCCCGGGTGATGCCTGTGGTCGCGCGGCGCGCAAAATGGCGCCTAGCGTCTATCACAAGCCCAAGAAAAAGACTAAAGGCAAGTTTGCAACAGCTGGCTTCAAGGCGTTTTGCCTGTATGTTCGTGCTACCATGGCCCTTGTAGTTCTCATGACGGCGCCGGTACTGCTATTGTGCGCTCTGTCGAGACCTGTTGCAGGGGCGGAATACACATGGGCCAGAACCGTGCCATACAGCGCCATGAAAAGAGGTGGTAGGGTACGGTTAGGGTTGATGCACCGGATGCTCGGGCCCACAGTCAGGCAAATGTACGCTTATATGCACGTGTTGCTGTTTAACCTTGCGACATTTACCCTGCTTACTTATGCGCTATCGGGTCCGATAGTTGGTGAGCACTTCTCCTTTGGGAAGTCAGTGTTGTGGGCCTTGGCGCCGACTGCAATTATGTTCGCCATCAGCATTGTGTATCACTACGCATCGTGGTACATGAAGCTCAAAGACTCCCTTCCTGCGAGGCGCGCCTTCAGCCTGATATGGCGCGGTGTTGCCAGCGCTCATGATAGGGCTGATGATTCCGCGTTTAACCTGATGTTCAGGGAGCAAATCCGGGATGCCATGAGCATGTCTTCCCTTGCTAGGTGCGATAGGCAGTTGTTGATGGGTATTCCAACCGCCTTGTTTGCTTTGGGGTGCTACGTATACGACAGGCAGAGTGGAGAGGAAGATCTGGCGTTGAACTTCAGAGAAGCTGCTGCAGGTTCCAAGATATGCGGACTGTCTGTGGACACGAAGACCAAATGGGGTCTGTTTAGAGACTAACAGCAAGGCGCTTGCCTGGAGGTTTGTAGAATCCCGGGGCGTGTTCCGCGCGCGCACACAAAAAATATGCTGGATGGGCCGGTGCTTGCTGCCGGGCAATACGTGCTCTGGTTGTTTGCGTTGGTTCTGTATGGTACCATACTGCAGGGTGCCACCTGAGTGCGTGGGGGTCTAATGAATGCCCGTTCCAGAATGGGCAGAGGCGCTCTTTTTGGTTTTACTGAAAATGTGTGCCTCAGTCTATGGAAGAGGGTGTCGCGTACGCTAGCGGACCGCAAATAAGTACTTCGTCCGAGGACGTGTTGAGCCGTACTTGCAACACTATTCCGGATGACGAGGCTAGGGTGTACGATGTGCGGAGCAGGATATACACGGCGTATATGCTGTGTAGCTCCGTGCTGTGTGTGGTGCCTATAATCCCGTATTACATCTCTAAAGAGCTATACAGAAGAGGCAGGATGGTGGGGGCAGCTGTCAGCATGGAGCTGTTTCTATGCCTGCGTTCTGTGCTGGCCATTGAGCTCATATTTGCAAAGGTCCTGCTGATTGCATTCAAAAAATATCCCACCCTGCTGAATGGGTTTTTCATACCTCATCTAGACCTGGCTGTGCTATTTTTGGCCTCCATGTGCACTATTCCTTTGTCTATAATCTCGATGACATGGCGATACTATTGTGTGTATGAAATGGTTAAAAATACACAGTGCGGTGTATGTCACGCGCTTCTAGAACAGAGCTACCTGCGAGATATCGTGTACGGCATGCCGGCGCTTGTTAGCTATAGCGGCTGCAGCGGCCCATTTTTCGCTCATGAGAATGTTCAACGCAAAAAGATCTATGACGGCTATGTTGCGTATGAGGTCTACCTATACTGCACGTCATATTTGTTATTGCTTCCTGCGTGCATGGCCCTGCTATGCAATTACTTTTATCACAAACGAAGAAAGACCGCGATGTCAGTAGTGCGGGCGCTAAGTGCGTTGTCTCACGTTTTGCTGGTCAATATTTTTCTCGTCGCCACAATTGCATATATTGCCTTTTTACAGGTTGGGAGCCCACCATTAATGGGGCTTCGTGGTGATCCAATAAGCATTGCTGCACTTGTGGGAATATTGTCATCCGTTGCAATATTAATGGGAGCGACGGCATTTTGCTGCTACTTGGTTCGCAAGGGGGCGTGCTCTCTTGATCTTGAAGTGCCCGACAATATAGCCCGTTCCGTACTCAAGTTTGGCATACTAACCACGGCGGTTTGCAACATCTGCGAACTGTTTGTGATTAGGGAAGAATTCAGAGATAGCAAAACCGCATACCTGGGGAGCAAATTTGCTTACGAAATTTTCTTCCGCGTGATTACCTCCGTGCTTATGCTTCCCGCATGCCTCGCCCAACTGTCTAGTGAGCTATACGCTGCGGGCAAGAGAAAAGCCTCAGCTATTGCTGACAGGGTGTGTTTATTTTCAGAGATATTGCTCACCAATATCCTAGTTCTTGGTGCCCTGTTTACGGGGGTGTTACACATACCATGCCTCAATAGCGTGGTGAAAAATCCCACGTACGTTGGGTTCCTCGCCGCTCTTGTGGTCTCTAGTGCAATTCTTGTGATAGCGGTGGTGTGTGACGCGCTGTACATCACAAGGAAGTCGGGAGAAGGGGGCATTGGATGGGAAAATGCCGTGCTGTATGATGCGCGCATAGAAAGCAGCCTAGCCAACTTTGGGTTGCTCAACCTTATGGCCCGAGGTACGATAAGCTTGGTTTTGTTTATTCTAGGTAAGGCCGAAAGTAGAGAAACCGACCCTCGGATTGCACACGCGAATTATGATATCAGAATCGGCAGCGCGGCGTCCATACATGATTGTGTGGGTGCCGGCGTTCTACATGGTCGCTAAGTGAAAAGCGGTAGATAACGCCCGTACTACCCGAATCTCAGCTGCAGTGCCGTTTGTATATACCTGTCAGCGCCTGTAACAATACAAAAGTGCCGCCACCTATGTGTAAACTACGGGCTGTAACTGTTTGCTCCGGATTCTGCGCGCGTGGTGGGCGTTTCCTTCCGCCGTATCGCTAGGGCCCCATCCAACACAAATCCCTCTAAGCTATCCCCAGCGCTTACTTTGCCGGAGAGCAGCAACTCTGCCAGCTGGTCTTGTATATTGTGTTGTATGAGACGCTTGAGAGGGCGTGCTCCGTAGGTTACATCATAACCGCGCTCTGCTATCCAGGATTTCGCCTCTGGCAGAAGAGTTATGGTGAGGCCCTTGTCACTAATTATTTTCTGCAGGTAGGACATCTGAACGTCGACTATGCGCCCTATATGTTCTTTGGCTAGCCTGTTGAATATGATGATATCATCAAGCCTATTCAAAAACTCTGGGCGGAAATGCATGTTTAGCACCTCAAGCACCTTCTGGCGCGTGACTTCTGCGCTTTCGCCTGTGGCACCATTTACCAGAATTTCCTGTCCAATGTTTGATGTTAACACCAATATTGTATTTTTGAAGTCTACCAACTTGCCCTTGCTGTCTGTTAGTCTGCCCTCATCAAGGACTTGCAGCAATATGTTAAAGATGTCTGGGTGCGCCTTCTCTATCTCGTCAAACAACACCACCTGATACGGCCTTCGCCTTACCGCTTCTGTCAGCATTCCACCCTGCTCATACCCCACATATCCTGGTGGCGCGCCTATCAGCTTTGCGACCGAATGCTTTTCCATGAACTCAGACATGTCAAACCGCAGCAATGCAGACCTGGAGTCAAACAAAAACTCGCTTAGCGCCTTGGTGAGCTCGGTCTTCCCGACACCTGTTGGGCCTAGGAATAAAAATGACCCCATGGGTTTCTGCGCATCTTGCACTCCCGCTCTAGATCTTCTAACCGCGTTACTCACCGCCCTGACCGCGCTTTCCTGTCCTATAACGCTTTTACCTATTTCTGCCTCCATATTGAGCAGCTTTTCTTTTTCGCTATTCATCACGTTTTCTACGGGAATGCCGGTCCACCGTGAAACTATTGCCGCAATGTCGTTTACTCCTATTTCCTTCCTCAGCATAGTGCCAGCTACTTCTTCATGCTGTTTCAATTCCTGCTCTAGCGATGGTATTACTCCATACATTAGCTCCCCAGCCCGAGATAGGTTGCCAGACCTTTGGGCCTGTTCGAGCTCGATACGCGCCCCGTCGAGCTTCTCAGTCAGCTCCTGCATTTTTGAGATTTTGATCTTTTCAGCCTGCCACTTGCTGTTCAAATCTGCAGCTTCTGAACTCAGCTCATTGAGCTCCGCATTAATAACCGCAAGACGCTGCTGAGACGCCTCGTTTTTTTCGTTTTTCAAAACTTCTGACTCTATCTTGAGTTGCATTATCCTTCGGTCTATGCTGTCTATAATTTCGGGTTTACTGTCTATTTCAATTCTTGCGCGGCTCGCGGCCTCATCTATTAAATCTATGGCTTTGTCTGGCAGGAACCTGTCAGTAATGTAACGGTTAGACAGTGTTGCGGCAGCAACGATTGCGCTGTCGGTGATTCTTATACCATGATGGAGCTCATATTTCTCCTTTAGGCCCCTTAGTATGGAAATTGTATCACCAGTGGTTGGTTCTGCGACGAATACGGGCTGAAATCTTCGCGCGAGTGCGGGGTCTTTTTCTATATGTTCGCGATACTCATCCAGCGTGGTTGCGCCAATACAGCGTATTTCCCCTCTGGCAAGAACAGGCTTTAATATGTTAGATGCATCCATAGAACCGCCTGTTGCTCCCGCCCCTACTAGCATGTGCAACTCATCAATGAATAGTATGATTTTGCCGTTTGAGGCGACTATTTTTGTTATTACGGCCTTCAACCTCTCTTCAAACTCCCCTCTGTACTTCGTTCCGGCTATGAGTGAAGCTAAATCCAGGGCGAGCACTTTCGCGTCACGCAGCCACATAGGAACGTTGCCGGAAATCATAGCCTGAACTAGCCCCTCTACGATTGCGCTCTTCCCCACCCCGGGTTCTCCGATCAATGCTGGGTTGTTTTTAGTCCTGCGGGATAAGACTTGAATCAGCCGCCTAGTTTCGTCACTCCTGCCAATTACCGGATCCATCTTACCTTTTGCGGCCAGTTCGGTCAGATCTTGGGTATACTTTCTCAGTGCGTCAAATTGCTGTTCCGCGTTTTCGCTTTCGGCCCTCACTCCGTCGCGCATTCTTTCGATTAAGGCGTTAAGCTTCTGCGTTGTTACTCCCTCATTTAGCAGCATTCTTGACACGCTGCTTTCCACAACAACAAGAGCCTGCAGAAGCCGCTCTGCCGTTACGTACACATCTTGGTTGCGCTTTGCCAAACTCGCTGCTTCGTCTAAAATCTTTGCCATCTCTCTGGAGAGGCTTAAATGCCCGCTTCCTGAGCCACTTACTACCGGCAGCTTACTCAGCATGGTTGACAGAGCGCCAGTGATCTTGCTCACCTCGGCCCCACATGAGGATATTAAGTTGCCGACCATGTCATTTTCCTCTTCCAGCATTACATTTAGTAGATGCTCTGGAAGCAAAGACTGGTGCCCGGAGGATACCGCGAACATTTGCGCGTTCATTATGAAACCCTTTGCCTTTTCGGTGAACTTGTTTAGATCCATGATGGTTATATGCCTAACTTTTCTGCACATAGATATATGTCATGTTCCACTAAATTTGTATGGAGCTGCAGAAAAAAATGTGAAGGGGCCTATCGATGAAGAATTTTACCCCTGGCCACCGTGTTCGCGGCTGTATAAAGGTGCACTATATTTCTTGTCAAGTGCCTGAATAGGGCTTACCATCCCCACTCATACACTTGTAGGGGTTTTGAAGATTAGGTATGGCTGATCGCTTGCGGGGTAAGGTGGCGTTGATTACTGGTGCCTCGGGTGGAATTGGGGCAGCTGTAGCCAGAAGGCTTGCCAAGGAGGGTGCTAGGGTGGTTTTGGTTGCTCGGAACATGGGCAAGCTGAAAACGCTGTGTGATGAGATACAGGAGTCTGGTGGTGAGGCTATATTGGCTCCTATAGACATACAAGATTATGAGAGCGTGCATAGCTTGGCTCTCTCCGTGAAGAGCAAGTTTGGTTGCCTTGATATTTTAATCTCTGTGGCCGCGTCGCTCGGGGGTCTTGGCCCCGTGCAGGAATACGAACCTGCAGTTTGGAAGGAAGTGATGAATGTGAACCTCTTTGCAAACTGGTACCTCATCAAGCATTTTGACGCCCTTCTCAAGAGTGCCCCGGCTGGCAGGGCAGTGTTTGTGACGTCCGAAGCTGCGAGGTCACTACTTAATTACTCGTATTTTGCGCCGTATGCTGCAAGCAAAGTGGCCCTAGAGGCTATGGTCCAGGTGTATGCAGTGGAGACCAAGCATAGCAAACTATGCGTAAACATTGTGTACCCGTGCAGTATTGACAGCAACATTTACTCTCAGATCTTTTCCGCGCAGAAGCAATCCAAATTACTGGCACCTGATAGCGTCACAGACAAATTTGTGGAGTTGGCGTCCGAGGAGTGCTGCGTTACTGGCCAAATATACGAGCTGACCCAAAACATTGAGGAAGAATAACGCGCTCTCACGTCACCAACTCTGCTGTGCGAGTGTGGCATCGGAAGCAGAGGCGAATCATAAAACAACCGACTAGCTGACTTGCTGCCGGGCCAAGTTTTGTACGTACAGAGGTGCGAGGAGGTTACAAAAAGGGAGTTTTGTTGCATGAAGGGTGACGTACAAGTGGTGTCTTGAACGGAATAACCGCCAACGGCACTCCCGCGTAGCACCGGCTTCGTGCCAAGCATCATGTGCTCTTTAAGACAGGAGAAAATCGGAAAAGCCGTGCCACCACAACTCCACTGTATGCTGCAGAGAGTACAGAGACACCACGTTACACGTGACCGCTTTTATACACGGCTGCATTTTACAGTTCTTTTATGGTTACCAGCATGCACCAATCAAGCTCCGACTCATGGTGCTGACTGCACACCAGCCCGCATGCAGCATTATCGAGGATTTTCACACATGCAGCGCGCTCATGTGGCGAGCACGGCCACCACGGGCAGCCTGCATCAACACTGCTATCCCCCAGGCATTACCCCAGGGGAGACAGGGAAAGAGCGGCCCCCTAGGCGATGCACACGGCACGGCCATCCCGCTCTTCCCAAATATGTGCTTAAAAGGCTGGGTTAGAATCCGCCCATCCCTCCCATGCCTCCGGCTGCTCCGCCACCTGCTGTGTCCTCCTTGCTCGGGACGTCCACAACTACTGCATTCAAGGTCATGAATACAGCTGCGAGTGACACAGCCAAGTCAAACGCGATGCGCACTACCTTCAGAGGGTCCATAACCCCAGAAGCGAACGCGTTGGCGTAGTTCATGGTGTCAACATTGAAGATCAGCTCTTTGTCATTCTGCTTCATAAGGTGCTGGATAACACACGGAGCCTCTTCGGATCCGGAATTTTTGATGATCCTCTTTATTGGAGCACAAACAGCGCGCTTTATGATATTAATACCAAGTTGCTCATCATCATTTTTCCCTTTGATGCCGTCCAGAGATGCAAGCGTGTATAGCAGGGCAGCTCCACCACCAGGTACCACGCCTTCCTCAACCGCAGCCCTAGTTGCGTGCAAAGCATCTTCAACCCTATCCTTACGCTCCTTGACTTCAACCTCACTAGAGCCACCAACCTTAAGTACGGCAACCCCACCTGAGAGCTTCGCCAGCCTCTCCTTCAGTTTTTCCTTGTCGTAGTCAGAAGAAGAAACTTCAATCTGAGACTTAATCTGGCTAATTCTGCTGGTAATGCTGTCAGCGTTGCTGTCGACGCTTCCTATGATTGTGGTTGTATCCTTAGTTATGCGCACAGTCTTAGCAGTACCGAGGTCATCCAGAGTGATGTCCTCAACCTTTACTGCGAGCTCGTCGTTTACCACGTATTTCGCACCGGCTATTACAGCAATATCGCCGAGCATGTCCTTCCTTCTGTCGCCGAAACCAGGTGCCTTGACAGCTGCAACCTGCAAGCCTCCGCGAAGCTTGTTGAGCACCAGTGTACTTAATGCTTCACCCTCTACGTCTTCCGCGATGATCAGCAATGGCCTTCCTGACCTAGCGACGTTTTCTAGTACTGGCAGTATGCTTTGTACTAGATTGATTTTCTTTTCAGTTAGGAATATGTACGGATTCTCGAACTCCACCAGCATCTTCTCAGCGTTGGTGACGAAGTAAGGGGAGAGATATCCGCGGTCAAACTGCATACCGTCAGTCCTTTCGACCTCAAGGTCCTTGAACCCCTTGCTTTCCTCAACCGTTATTACCCCGTCTTTGCCAACTTCCCTTACGCACTGTGCTATCTTGCCACCTATGTTTTTATCTCCGTTGGCAGATATAGTAGCAACCTGTGCAATCTCATCTTCAGACGCCACTTCACGCTTCATTGATAGCAAAGCTGTGAGAACAGCCTCCTTGGCCTTCAAGATCCCGTTTTTTATGCTTATGGTATCAGCGCCAGCGGCCTTGGCTCTGGACACTTCCTCAATAACTTTTGCAGTCAGTATGGAGCATGTGGTAGTCCCGTCACCAACCTTATCGTTACACTGAGACGCGCTCTGAGTAATTATGTTCGCGATAGCGACTGCCAAAGGTTCCTCGGGCTTTATGCTCTTCATGACTTTGTATCCATCCTTTGTGATCTCCGGGGACCCATAGGGCTTGCTAATAGCAACGGTAAGCCCCTTTGGGCCGGCAGTGCAACCAACAGCATCCTCCAGAATGCGCACCACCTCCCTTATGGACTTATCTAACGCCTCGCCCGTAACAACAACATTCGCCATTTGTAACCTCCTAAATCAAACTTAACAAACCAAACCTGCGTACCGGACTACGCCTCCTTAGCGATTATGTCGCTCTCTTTCATGACTATGAACTTCTTTCCTTCGAGCTCTACCTCGTTTCCGGCCCATTGACGATAGTAAACTACATCACCAGCCCTGACCGACATGGGTGTAACCTTGCCTTCGCTGTTCAAAGCACCGGGCCCTACAGACACGACCTTGCCCCTGGTCGGCTTTTTCTTAGCCGAATCTGGAAGCTGTATGGGAGAATTTCCTCCACTATCTTCCAAAGCCTCAACCAAAACATTATCATGCAACATAGCTAGATTCATAACTATCCTCCGAACATTTTTTGTGACTGATCGCGTCACGATAACTCTGGCGGTTATATAGGAGCCGAAAAATTGAATTTCAAGAGTGGTGGGACACGATTGGTAATTTTTTTTTTAGTTTTTACTAGCTTGAGGCGCTGTTGGCTTGCATGTTCTTTCACAATGCGTAGGATTTCCCCAAATGGTTTTAGTTTATTTCTTAACTAATTTGGAGCAATGAGATGCGAGACAGTTCAAAATGCGAGCAGCTCAAATTCGGGCACAGGGCGAGGCTCAGAGAAAGGCTGATATCTGGTGAAGGGGTCGGACTGCTCGACTATGAAATTCTGGAATTGATTTTATGCTCTGCTCGCAGTCGCGTGGACCTAAAACCTATTGCTAAGCAACTTATCGCGGAGTTTGGTACTCTTTCGAAGGTGATATACGCAGATGTGGCAAAGCTGAAGAGAGTGAAGGGAGTTGGTGAATCTTCAGTTGCCGCAATATTGTGTGTGCGAGAGGCGGTGATACGCACGCTAAAAGGCGAAATGAAATATGGCGTGGTAGTGAATGAGTGGCAGAAGTTATTGGATTATTTGCGAGTCAAAATAGGAAACTCAAGCGTGGAAAACCTGTGCGTTTTGTACCTCAATAAGAAATATCGCATAATCGCAGATGAAATACAAAATACTGGCACTATAGATGAGACTCCTTTATACGTGCGCGAGGTTGTAAAAAAGTCGCTTTTGCATGATGCCTCATACATCGTAGTGTCGCACAATCACCCAAGTGGTGATCCCAAGCCATCCAAGGCGGATATACACATTACCAATAGGTTGCAAGAGGCTTGCTGTAGCATGAACATAGTGCTGGTGGACCATGTGATTATTACACCAAAAAGGCACTATAGCTTCAAAACCAACGGCCTGTTATAAGCCTACCATTCGGGCGCATTTTCATAATGCCTACGGAGGGTTGACTTACACCATTTTGTGTTGTAGAGTCGCACCCCTCAACGTGGTGCTGTGAGTTTGCTTGGTTTCCCTGTGGAGTGGCGCGTTTCTGACGGAATGGTCGACTATAAAGCAGCTTTGGATTTTATGACCTCCAGAGTTGATGGTATTTTGGAGGGCAGAGAATCGGAGATGGTCTGGCTGTTGGAGCACCCTTCAGTATATACTGCTGGTGTCAGTGCGAAGGATGGAGAGTTGCTTTCTGAGAACAAGTTTCAAGTTGTACGCACCACCCGTGGCGGGAAATATTCATACCACGGCCCCGGGCAGCGGGTGGTTTATGTGATGTTGCATTTAGGGCGCAGGGACAAGCGTGACGTAAGATTATATGTACGTAACCTTGGGCTGTGGGTAGTTGGCACACTGGCGGAGTTTGGCATTGATAGCCATTTTGATGACGACAACACGGGTGTATGGGTGCAGTATAGTAGGCAAGCGAAGAAAATAGCCGCTTTTGGAATAGCAATCCGCCGTTGGGTGACTTACCATGGGTTTTCGGTGAACATTAGCACAGATCTTGGCTGCTACTCAGGCATCGTGCCCTGCGGCATAGCCGGTTCTCACGTCACGTCGCTTCAGGATTTGGGGGTTACCGTGCCCTTTGAAGAGTTCGATGCCGTGCTGCAGCAAAAGTTCGACACTATCTTCTTGCAATAGGTTTTATATGTACGCACTCAACTATATGGTGTTGTCGTGAATATTTTTGGTACAGACGGGGTTAGAGGTAGGGCTAATGTATACCCCATGGACCCAATAACCGTACTTAGGCTTGGGATGGCCATAGGGCTTGAAGCCAGAAAGGTTGGAACTCAAGTGGTTTTGGGCAAGGATACTAGAATTTCGGGATATATGGTAGAGTCCGCATTGGTTTCTGGGCTGGTTGCCATGGGCGTCAACGTGGGCCTATTGGGGCCAATGCCCACTGCGGCCATAGCTACGCTTGTCAGAAACCTACGTGCCAGCATGGGCGTTGTGATTTCCGCTTCACACAACTCGTATTTGGATAATGGAGTGAAGATATTCGACAGCGAGGGGATAAAAATACCCCTGGAGCTGGAAGAAGTGCTCGAATCTAACGTGCGTGCCGAGCTAAGCAGCGACCTTGCCCAAGTACGTGGTATGGGTAAGGTGTATAGGATAGCTGGTGCGGTTGGGAGATACATAGAGTTTGTGAAAGGCACATTTCCTAAAAGGCTGAAGCTGTCTGGCATGAAGATAGTGGTGGATTGCGCGAACGGCGCCGCATACCACATAGGTGGCGAAGTATTCTGGGAATTAGGGGCAGATGTGGTGGTTATTGGAAACAAGCCTGATGGGCTAAACATAAACCACAATTGTGGGTCTTTACATCCTGAGGGTATGGTACAAAAAGTATTGGAAGAGGGGGCAGATATTGGCATTGCCCTGGACGGAGACGCTGATCGCGTTGTTGTGTGTGATGAAAAGGGCAGACTCGTTGATGGAGATCAGGTAATAGCGTCAATCATGCGGCACTTGCGCGCGACCAAGTCTATTACCGACGCAGCGGTGACTACTATGTCGAGTAAGTCAATAGATAGCTATGCTAGAGAGCTGGGCGTGAGGCTGCACAGGTCGGAAGTGGGTGATCGTCACCTTGTGGACACAATGCGACAACACTCGTGTAGCGTTGGAGGAGAGAAGTCTGGACACATTATTTTGTGGGAGCATTCCACAACTAGCGACAGCCTGGTCGCCGCGCTGCAAATTTTGTCAATAATGCTTTTGGAGAATAAAAGCGCGAGTTCAATATTTGGTGATTTTGTTCCAATGCCTAGAGTGCATAGGGATATACCCTATAGTATGGAGTTTGATCACATAGCGCGGCTGATAGGGCCTACTTTGTCAGATGTAGAACAAGCGCTGGGGAGAGTAAATGGCAGGGTAATATTTAGAAGGTCTGGAACTGAGCGGCTTATAAGATGTGTGATCGAGGGAGAAGATCCCAAGTTGGTGGCATTGGTTGCGGACGAGCTTTCCATAAAACTGCGCGAGTTGGGCGTGGAAAACGGTGTTGAGCCAGAAATGCAGTAATGTGTGATATCCAAGCCGGCGGCCGCAACTCATTCAGGCACTCGGTAGTGCAACAGTGTTTGTACGCAAGCTGTGTAGCCACTCCTTTTTTGAAAATGGTGCCGAGAGCGATGCGATTGTGATATAGCGATCAGGAAGCCAGGTATACGGTTTTTCCGGCGACAACAGTCCGCAGCGCCTTACCTTTTACGGTCCTGCCGTGAAACGGCGAATTCTTAGACTTGCTAGCAAATTTGGTTGTGTCTACAGTCCACTCATGGTCCAAATCAACCAAAACCAAATCCGCCACCAGGCCCTTAGCTATTCTGCCTCTTGGGATTTTTACTATATCCGACGGCTTGTCAGTTAGCTTAGACAAAACCTCCAGCAGGCCCATTTTCCCGCTATGATACAACTCCAAAGAGAGTGGCAACATGGTCTCCAAGCCAACTACACCAAATGCACAACTGGAAATTGGTAGCGCTTTGTCCTGGCACGAGTGAGGCGCGTGGTCTGTTGCAATGCAGTCTATCGTGCCATCTACAAGCCCCTCGACCATGCACAGACGATCCTCCTCGGTTCTAAGTGGGGGGTTCATCTTGGCCATGGTCCCGTGCTCTCTGACTGCATCTTCGGTCAAAGCAAAATGGTGAGGAGTAACTTCGCACGTGACTGGCAGACCCTCATTTTTTGCGGAACGAATCAAATCGATAGCCTTTTTCGTGGACACGTGCAGCACGTGATACCGCGCGCCAGGGACCTCGCGCAGCAGCTCTATATCGCGACCCACCATGATGCTCTCAGAAAGGTCAGAAATCCCCTTCAGACCGAGTTCCTGTGAGACCTTCCCCTCGTTAATACACCCACCGTCAGAAAGGTGGCAGTCCTCCGCGTGTTGGGCAACTACAACACCCAGGGTGCTTGCGCATTCGAAGGCACGTTTCATGGATAGTGCATTCATCACGGGCGACCCGTCGTCTGTAAATCCCAGAGCGCCAGCTTCCTTCAGAGCGCGCATATCGCACAATGATCCGCACGGTTTTGTTATTGAGCCATAAAACTCTATGTTGACGCAAGAGCTTTCCAACGCCCTCATCTTCAGGTACTTTGCAACCATGACGCTGTCTATGTGCGGGGATGTATTAGGCTGACACACCACCGTAGTTACCCCACCAGCGGCCGCAGACCTACTTCCTGTATCGATAGTTTCTTTATGCTCGCCACCGGGCTCTCTGAGATGCACATGGATGTCTACTATTCCTGGCATCAAAACACGCCCGCCACAATCGATTACTTCGTTTGCGCTTGATTGAAAATCGTCAGCTTTGTGCTCACCAAAGCCAAAATGGGAAATTTCCCTCCCCCGAGTTACAACGTACCCAGGTGCGTCTGTGTTGGACCCGGGGTCAATAACCCGCGCGTTCACATATGCGATGACGTAATCCGGGCGCTGGCCGCCACCAAGCAACTCCCAAGATTGATTTGCATACATGTCCGCAACACCCACAACACCCACCTAGCTTATGTGTAATTCGTTAAAATAGTCAACAATATTTTTCGCAAGCAGATTGGCCACTTCCTGCTTTGTCATGACCGGATAGTGCTGCACAACATCCCTGGTTACAATGGATATTTTGTTGCGATCGCTACCCATGGTTTGCTCTTCCTCTGCCACGTATTGGTGGTTTGCAACTACCCAATCGCAGCCCTTGTAGGCCAATTTCTCTTTTGCTGATTCTATCAAATTTTCGGACTCTAGACAGAACCCAATCACGAGCTTGGGCCTCTTTTTTGATATGCTGATACACCTTACAATGTCCGGGCTGTGCATCAAGCTAACAGCATCAACGGAGCGCTTCTTGAGCTTGCTTGGATGTCTGTATGGCACCCAATCTGTAACCGCTGCCGTGCATATTGCAACATCCACGGGCAATAAGTCTAAGCAGGTTTCCAGCAGCTGTGCGGAAGTTTCAACCTGCAAAACCTCGTACAGGTTGTGATTAGGCGTTATACTGACGGGGCAGGATACCAGCTTAACGTCCCAACCCATCAGCCCCATACACTCTGCAATAGCGTATCCCTGCTTTCCGGAGGAGCCGCTGCTTATGTAGCGGACGGGATCTATATACTCTCTGGTAGACCCCGCTGTAATGAGCACACTGCGCACTGGCCACCTATTCCGACTAAACGTGTGGGAATAGTAACGTTACTGACCAAGTCTTGCAAAACATATGTAGATTTTAGTGAATTTACCTGGCACTCATGTTACAGAGTTGGTTGTAGACGAGGTTTGGAAGTCTGTTATAATGCGGCGTTGTTAGCTTCAGGAGTCTGTTATGGGGGTGAGGATTGAGTCTGACAGCATGGGTAACATTGAGGTGCCGGCTGAACGCTATTGGGGTGCACAAACACAGCGCTCCATGATGAATTTTGCAATTGGAGAGGAAAAAATGCCCCGGCCCTTGATATGGGCGTTGGGTGTGGTGAAGCTGGCGGCTGCCCGGGTAAACGCTAGAAAAGGAAGCATAGAAAAGTCTGTGGGAGAGGCAATTTGTGCTGCTGCGCAGGAAGTTATAGATGGCAAGATGGATGGGGAATTTCCCCTGGTGGTGTGGCAGACTGGTTCTGGCACCCAAACCAACATGAACGCCAACGAAGTAATAGCAAACCGGGCCATAGAGATACTGGGGGGGAAAGTTGGTAGCAAGTCTCCCGTACACCCGAATGACCATGTCAACCACTCTCAATCTTCAAATGATGTATTTCCCACTGCCATGCACATTGCTACCGTGGCCGAGGTAGAACGGCGCTTACTGCCCGCGCTGGAGGCACTTCGCGGCGCGTTGGAGGCGAAAGTTGTGGCATTTTCAGACATAGTAAAAACGGGTCGCACCCACCTCCAGGATGCAGTACCTCTCACGCTTGGTCAGGAGTTTTCGGGGTACGAATGCCAAGTGAGAAAGGGAATAGAAAGAGTCAAGTCCTCAATGGTGGATGTTTATCAGCTTGCACAGGGGGGTACAGGTGTTGGCACGGGTTTGAACACCAAGAAAGGCTTTGCTGAAGAGTTTGCAAAAGAGGTTGCGGGCATCACCGGTATGAAGTTTATAACCGCGGAGAACAAATTCGAGGCGCTTGCTACGCATGATGCCATGGTACAACTAAGCGGCGCGCTCAATACGCTTGCCGTCAGTTGCATGAAAATAGCGAATGACATCCGGCTGCTTGCATCTGGGCCCAGGTGCGGAATAGGGGAGATCATCCTTCCCGCGAATGAGCCTGGGTCGTCAATCATGCCGGGTAAGGTGAACCCGACGCAGTGCGAAGCACTCACCATGGTTTGCGCGCAGGTTATGGGGAATCACGTTGCAGTTTCTGTAGGGGGGTCCAACGGACACCTTGAGCTGAACGTATTCAAGCCTATGATTGCGTATAACGTTCTAAACTCTGTCCGATTGTTGGCAGATGCTTGTGAGAGCTTTGCGACAAAATGCGTAAGCGGCATAGAGGCCGATAAAGAACGTATAGCCGTCATGCTGGGGCAGTCTCTCATGCTGGTTACTGCGCTAAACAGGCATATAGGTTATGACAACGCCGCAAAGATCTCCAAGTTTGCGTTTGAGAATCGTGTGACGCTTAAGGATGCGGCTGCAAAATTGGGTTTAGTAGACGGGGCGGAGTTTGACGCGATAGTTGATCCCAGGAAGATGGTCTCTCCTGACTGAATATAGTGGCCTGTTTTATGGTGGTGGGGCGCGTGTGGCTGGCGTCTTAGCCCCAACAGGAGAAGCGCGGACCGCTGCGCGCTGGCTGATACCGCAAGTTTGTAATTGACCGCACCTTAGCTACGTGTTACCATCGGGGTCCTAGTTGTGTCAGTGGCGTTTTTATGTCTGGTGAAGACGAATATAAGGAAATTATTAGGCAATGCATAGGGAGCGTTAAGGAGGTCTTCGGCGAGGGCCGCTTCGATGACGTGGTTGCCTCCATAATGAAAATGCAGGAGAAGGTTCTAGCTTCAAGCATGAAAGACGGTGATCCCGTGGGTCAGATAGCTGCTGACGGTGTTGGTAACGAGCTATATGACCGCATAGCTGATCGTTTGGAAGAGCGCGTGTCTCAGAAGATTTCGGAAGATCTCAGGATTATTAAGAAGAGGCTTCTGAGGCTAGAGAGGGTAGTGCTGGGTGGCGGTTCTGTCTCTGGCGATGCTGCGGCGCATCAGGTTTCTGGCAACCAGCCGTCTCAGCAAAATTCTTCTGCCGCTGCTGAAGGTGGGTGATCGTCTCAGTTTTATACTAACTGCCCTGTAGGTCGATGTTCCGCATGGGCCGGTGCCTGGGTTGTTGCGTCCTTGGTGCTGGGTGGCGACGCTGCTCGTCGGGTTTCTGGGAAGAAGCCAGCCGTCTCAGCGGGGTTCCACTGCTGAAAGTGGGCGGAGCCGTCTCGGTTTTGTGCCGACTTTGGTGGGTTCTGCGTAGGTTGCACCCGCGGTTCGTTTTGGTGCTGTGCTTCTGGGTGTGATCCTTCTTTTTATTTATTATTCTCAGCGTCATTGTGGCCCGGCGGTGTGTTGGGCTGTATTGTGGCGTGTGCTAGGTTCATGCCTGTTTCGCTTTTTGTAGGATGGCCCAGGTCGGTGGGTGCCGGCTCAGTGCTTGCTTTCCTTGTGTGCATTCGCCCGGGGTACCCCTCTTGGTAGGACTTTCCTATGGTAGAGTCCATGCTGACCGATCCCTTTGTGTCCGGCCGGGATGCGGGTTTTGCTTATACGTGAAGATGTCTGTGGCACTTACCGGAGGTAATTGATCATCCCATGAGAGTAGGGCGGTAGGGACTATTGCGGTTAGGATGCAGTGTGCGGGTTGAAAAAGTCCTGTCATGACGAAAAATACAACACTCACCGGCGGTTGATCGTCTGGTTCATGGTCATCCTACGGTAGAGAGGATCACGGCATTGGCCGCGAGTTATAAAGGTCTGATCATAGCGAAAAATACAGCGCTCGCCGGCGGTTGATCGTCTGGTGCATGGTTCTCCTCGTGGAGGTAAGGTCGGCTTTGGTTGGGATATTCGTCGTTTGTGTGGGTAGCTAGCTTGCCTTGCCGGATTTGCCCCGTTGACCAAGGCACTTTTTAACGGCATTTGTGTCTTCAGCTAGGCCTTCCTCGTTGCGGCGAAGAAGCGACTGACTGGCTACCACGGCCCAATCGTGGCGCACACCCTCCTGGTTAGGTTTTCCCATATAGACTACGCTGACTAATACACTGTGACCGTGTATTGTGGCTGGTTTGCTTATATGTGAAGATGTCCATGGCACTCACCGGCGGTTGATCGTCTGGTGCATGGTTATCCTCGTAGAGGTAAGGTCGGCTTTGGTTGAGATATTCTGGTGTGCTTTGTTTCTGGCCGCTATGGCTAGGTTGGAGAGCGATGCCAGTATTGGCTGATGGTCATCACAGGTGCAAATCTCGAGTAGGGTGCCGGCAAATTTTATCTGGAGGTTATCACGTGGCTGTCGCTTCCTCTTTCCCAGGGTCCCACTGCACTGAACATTCCGATAATGTTCCGGAATTTTTGTCGTGATACTCCTGTATGGGTGCCACCTCTGGGCCACCTCCAGATTTTAGGTTCCTGAGCGCGAGCACTATGGCCTTGGCACCGGAAAGCGTTGTGCTGTGGGGTATTCTGCGCATGATTGCGGTTCTCCTGATATCCGCGCTGTCCGAGACTGCTTTTATTCCCGCGGACGTGTTAATTACTAGCACTATCTCATCGTTGTTTAGCATATCCACTATGTGCGGCCTTCCTTCGCGGACTTTATTGATGCGCGTGGTGCGAATGCCCAACGTATCCAAATACTGAGCGGTGCCGGTGGTTGAAAAAAGCTCAAACCCCAAGTCCACAAATGACCGCGCCAAATCCGCCGCTGCCGGCTTATCGCTATCCTTTACCGATAGAAACACCTTGCCCGACGTTGGTAGTGCGTATCCGGCCGCGATTTGTGATTTTACAAAGGCCATGCCAAAGGACTGGTCTATACCCATGACCTCGCCGGTAGATTTCATTTCTGGGCCCAGCCGTGGATCCGCGCTTGCAAACCTCGAAAATGAAAACACAGCCTCCTTGACTGCCGTATACGACATTACCGCTGGTGCGTCACTGCTTATAGATATCCTTCCACCGAGCATTACTGCAGTCGCAAGTTTGGCTACGGGAACACCGGTGGCTTTTGCGACAAACGGCACGGTTCTACTCGCTCTAGGGTTTGCTTCCAGCAGATATACTTCCCCGTCCTGGATGGCATATTGGATATTCAGCAAGCCCCTGACATTAAGAGCCAGCGCCACCTGCCTGGTGTATTGCGATACCAAGGCTATCGTATTTTCCCCGAGGGTATATGGTGGTAGCGAGCATGCGGAATCTCCCGAATGGATGCCTGCTTCCTCGATGTGCTCCATGATTCCAGCTATGTAGACTTGGTTGCCGTCACAGATTGCATCCACATCAACCTCTGCGGCGTCGGTCAAAAACTTGTCTATAAGCAGTGAGCCGGAATCGAATATCTTGTCGTGCTCACGTAAATATGTGGCGAGGGCCTGCTCGGTGCGTACTACCGACATAAACTGCCCCCCCAGCACGTATGAAGGGCGTAGCAAAACTGGGAACCCCACGCGTTGTGCCTTCTCTAACACCTCGTCTGCGGAATTGCAGGTTTCGCTGTGCGGCTGCTTTATCCCAAGTTTTGTAAGTAGCCCATTGAATTTCTGCCTGTCTTCCGCTAGGTCGATCGAGTCAAAGCCCGTTCCAACGATGTTTATGCCCTTCTCTTGTAGCACCTTCGCGAGCTTCAATGGAGTTTGGCCACCCAATTGGACGATGACTTTCACCGTAGCCTGCCCTTCGGACTCCTTGCTTATGATGTCTAGGACGCATTCCCGCGTTAGTGGGGAGAAGTACAGCCGGTCAGATGTGTCATAATCGGTAGATACAGTCTCAGGATTACAATTGATGATTATGGCTTCTAGCCCCATCTGCTTTATCATGTGCGCGGCGTGTACGCATGTGTAGTCGAACTCTATTCCTTGTCCAACCCTGTTGGGCCCGCTTCCCAGTATTATGACCTTGTCTTTATTTGTGACCAGCGACTCGCACTCAGGCTCACCGAACGCATCTCCCTCGTAACACCCGTACATGTAAGCCGTGTTGGTTCTGAACTCTCCGGCGCACGTGTCAATCCTCTTATACACCGGTTTCACTGACAGGGTGTCTCGCAGGTTTTCTACATAAGCGACATCCCTACCGCCAAGTTCTGCTAGCCTTGCGTCCGAAAACCCAATTTTCTTGAGCTGCAGCAGCTCAGCCTTTGTTTGCGGTAGCCCATTGTTTCTGACCTCTTGCTCGTAAGCTACTATGATTTCTATCTGCTTGAGAAACCACGGGTCATACTTTGTGAGCTCGTTTATCTTGTCTATGCCAATTCCCATTCTCAGTGCGTCTGCAATCATGAGAATCCTGCTGGGTGATGGTTCCGCCAAGGCCGCATATACCTGCTCCAGATGTGTGCCCGGAGGAAAAAATTCGTTCAATCCGTTGTACCCCGCTTCCAAGGAGCACATTGCCTTTTGTAGGGCCTCAGTAAACGACCGACCTATCGCCATGGCCTCTCCCACTGACTTCATAGATGTGGATAACTCCTGCGTGGGAACCCGGAATTTTGCAAAGTCAAACCTGGGGACCTTTACCACCACGTAATCCATCACTGGTTCGAATGATGCCGGAATTGAAACTGCGCAGTCATTCGCTATCTCGTCTAAGGTGTAGCCTACGGCCAATTTTGCCGCGACTTTAGCTATGGGAAACCCTGTAGCTTTTGATGCGAGAGCAGATGATCTGGAGACTCTGGGGTTCATTTCGATGACTACCATCTCCCCCTCGCATTCGGGGTTGACCGCAAACTGGACGTTGGACCCGCCGGTTTCCACTCCTATCTCCCGCAATATGTCGAAAGAGACATTACGCATGCGCTGATACTCCTCATCGCGTAACGTAATTGCCGGTGCAACTGTTATGCTATCTCCCGTATGTACGCCCATAGGGTCAATGTTCTCTATGGAGCACACGACTATGCAATTGTCGCGACAGTCGCGCATAACTTCCATCTCAAATTCTTTCCACCCTATTATTGACTCGTCAACCTGAACCTCGGAAATTGGTGACATCGCAAACCCTCGTTGGACTGCCTCGCAAAATTCCTCTTCAGTGCGCGCTATGCCGCCGCCTATTCCCCCAAGGGTGAAAGAGGGCCTTATGACGGCTGGCAACCCCACATACTCCATCGCCTGGGCTATATGGTCTGAAGCCTTTAAAATTGTACTCTTTGGACACTTGGCCCCAACTCTTTCAACTGCTTTGCGAAATAGGCTTCTATCCTCCGCTTTTCGGATTGCATCCTGGTTTGCGCCTATCATTTCCACGCCGTTGCGAGATAGTACCCCACGATCTACAAGCTCCATGGCGACGTTAAGTGCAGTCTGCCCCCCGACCGTCGGCAGTATTGCGTTGGGCTTTTCTTTCAGGATGATTCTCTCAATAATTTCTGCAGTTATCGGCTCTATATATGTTGCATCTGCCAGGCCTGGGTCGGTCATAATTGTTGCAGGGTTGGAGTTCACTAAAACTATCCTGTAACCCTCGCTTTTCAGAACCTTGCAGGCCTGAGTGCCAGAGTAGTCGAACTCGCATGCCTGGCCTATTACAATAGGTCCTGCGCCCAAAATGATTATGGTTTCTATATCTTCGCGCTTTGGCATTCACATTTCCCGGAAATAAGCTCGCAGCATGTTACTACTAATGCGGGCAAAAAGCAAAGCGGGACTGCAGCACAACGCATGATTGCAAGGCGTAACTTTTCCTGCGCATTGGCTGCGCTTTTGGTGTTGGTTCCGTGGCGCGCCCTGTATCTGGGTGTGTGCAGGTTTGGTAGGTGCACGTGTGAAGTAGCTAGAAGCGAATTCTTGGGTATTACGCACATACACAAGGCTCCCCAAGCGTTGCCCGCGAGTCTGCGCAAGCTTATGGTTCGCAGTTATTTCCAGATGCGCAAGTCTGTTGGTAATTTGTGCAGGACGTCTGTAACTGCACCAGCGGTTGTGCCGCCATCACCGCGCGATCTGCACACAATGGCGTGCTACGGCTTCTGGCGCACATGGGACCACCTTACCTGACACATATTGGGGCGAAGCCTTCTCCTGTGGGATGGGCGCAAAAGCTACATCAGCATGCCTGCGACTGTGAGCGCAGTTTTGCAAAGGGACACGTTATGGACTCTTATAAACTCTACTCCCTGGTTCAGCAGAAATGCTGATACGACCGCCGTGGGAAAATCACGCGATTCTGGCTCAGCCGAAATTGCGGAGAACATAGACTTGCGTGAGTGCCCGATACATATTGGAAAACCCAACACTTTAAAGTGCGATACATTTTTTATGATATACCATGAGCACTTATGCGACTTTCCAAAGCCTATACCAGGGTCTAAGATGATGCGCTGCTTATCCACGCCGGCAGAGACTAACGCGCTTACCTTGGCGTGAAACCATTCGATAATCTCCTCCACCAATTGTTCTGGCATATCCAATTTTGGCCTCGCAATGGATACAGGTATACCAAAATTGTGCATGATGATTATCTTTGCACTGCTATGCGCCACTGTCGACAGCATTTCCGGGTCCATGAGCCCGCCCACATCATTTACGTAATCCACTCCGAGAGCTAAAGCCCCTGCAGCGGTGCGTGCGTTTCTGGTATCAACACTAACCTCAACCCCCGAGCTGTGTGCCATATTCACAACTTGGGGCAAAACCCCACTCAGCCTATTCCACTCTTCCTCCTGAGAGATGGCCGTGGCACCGGGTGCGCTTGACTCCCCACCTACATCTATAACTGCCGCCCCATCTGCTATTAACCTTGCAGCGTGGCCGACCGCGCTTTCGCTATTGAAGAACTTACCTCCATCAGAAAACGAATCTGGGGTTACATTCAGCACTCCCATGATTTTAGTACGCAGAGGATCCACACTTGACCCATTACCTGAGGAGCAACGCGGCGGAAATGACGCAAGCTGCCTGCAGCGCCACTCTTGCAAGCATGAGCTTGTTCCTATACTTTACGTAAAAGCTCCCGCCCACAGACGCTAGCACGACACCTGCTACCAACGAGAGTACAGTAAGCAGTGATAACACAACGACGGGTAGCATTTTTACAAACAGTAGAACAAACCCCAAGTGGTATTCTAAGGCCTGATTTAGGGTTGTACAACACTAATTTACTTTATGATAAGTAGACTTTTATAGTAATATCGAGGCTTAACGACTGGCGCCACTCTGTGAGTGCGTGAGATCCGTGGTATTTGGGGTATGTAGTGGAAGGTGTAAAGTTCGGCTTTTCCGCGATGAAGGAGCTGAAAAAAAGCGTCCTTTATCAAACGCTGGAAAAGTGCAAGGGCGTGTTTTGGTTTGTGTTCTGGTTCAGTTCCGCAATAAACGTCCTGGTCCTGTTTTTGCCGCTGTATACCTCACAGGTTTTGGATAGGGTGCTCTCCAGTGGGAGCTCTTCCACTCTCCTTATGCTAAGCATAGTAACTGTAGGCGCGTTGGTCTGCTCTTCGATGTTGGATGTTTGCCGATCCTTGACCATGGCTAAGGTTGCGGATTGGATAGATAGAGAAGCCACGCCCGATCTGATTGCCAGATCCATCAGCTTGACCTCAGTGAAGGCTTCAACTTCAAGCGGTGAAGCAATACGTGACCTTGGGGTGGTCAAAGGCTTCATTACGGGGTTTGGCGTGCTATCCCTATTCGATATGCCGTGGGCGGTAGTGTATCTTGCTGCAATATTCATGATACACCCAGTCACAGGGTATATAGCCATAGTTGGCATAGTGCTGCTGGTATTGATGGCGATCTGGAATGAGCTGGCGACCAAGCGGGTTATGCAGGAGTCTAACGAGGAAAACGTGCGCAATATCAACTATATAGATGTTGCAAGTCGGAACGCCGAAGTGGTAGAGGCCATGGGGATGGTGAGGCACATAGTTGCCGAGTGGTCCGATAGAAATACCCACAACAGGAAGTTGCAGATAAAAGCTCAGGGCAGGTCTAACGTCATTATGGGTGTTACGAAGTTTGTTCGCTCTGTTCTGCAAATTTCTGTAATCGGTGTGGGAGCGTGGCTAGCCATACATGGGCATAAAACTGCCGGCGGCATAATTGCTGCCTCCATTCTTATGGGTAGAGCTTTAGCCCCGTTTGAGGCTGCGATTAACACCTGGAAGATGCTACTTTCGGCAAGAATCTCCTACAGAAGGTTACAGGCCCTGCTGCTCGCATTTCCTAAAAGGGAGCAGGCCATGGCGCTGCCCAAGCCTAGGGGGGGCGTCACTATGGACAGGGTGTTTTTCACGCCGTATGGGGGAAGTAAGCCTACAATTAAAGGGGTGTCTTTCGGTGTGGAGCCTGGTAGCGTTGTTGGGATCATCGGGCCCAGTGCCTCAGGGAAGTCAACCCTGGCCAAGCTTTTGGTTGGGGTATGGAAGCCACTGTCTGGAGTTGTCAGGCTTGACGGTGCGGATGTGTACACGTGGAATAGGGAAGATTTTGGCTGCCATGTTGGGTATTTACCTCAAGATATTGAGCTCTTTCAGGCCTCCGTTAAAACCAACATTGCAAGGATGGCACCAGATCCTGACCCAGAGAAGGTAATTAAAGCCGCTAAAATTGCTGGAATTCATGAAATGATATTGCACCTCCCCAGCGGGTATGACACCGTGATAGGTGGCAGTGGAGTGGTCCTATCGGGGGGGCAAAAACAAATGCTGGGGCTAGCCAGGGCGTTCTACGGCGACGTGAGGCTCTTGGTTTTGGATGAACCCAATGCAAATTTGGACGGAAGGGCAGAAGCAAACTTGGTACGTGCGCTCGCCTATGCGAAACAGCAGGGCATTACAACGTTTGTTGTGACACATAAAATGCAGTTGCTCGGCGCTGTGGAGCAGATAATCGTTATGGATGACGGCATGATGGCCGCTATGGGCGAGAGAGACGAGATACTCAGTAGGTTCACTACCAACAAGCCTCCTACCAGCAAGGAATCGGGTAGTCAGGAGGGTGCAGGAGTGCGTCCTACCAGTGGTCCAGGGCCTTCTAGAATAGAAGCGTCGTCCGGCAATGTTGGCGGTGCCGCTGCGGGTGCTGCAGATTCTCAGAACGCTGTGGGGGGAGGCCGCGCTACACACGGCCATAATACTCCGATTGGAAACTTGCAATCTGGTGGCAGTCCAGATCATCCTGCTGGAGGCCCAATAGAAAAAGGGGGCGGCACCTCCTCGGTTGCAAGTGTGGCCAAGAGTGAAGGCGTCACACAGCAAGATTCTGTGCCCGAGCAAGACCGCGAACAAGTGGCACGTGAAAAGGCTGATAGTCCGGCGACCGACGCACACGCAGGCTCTCCGGGTGTGCTGCGTAGTAATACGAAAAATGCCGCTGAACGCAGCAGCGCTGAAAGTGTCTCTAAGGTACAAGAAAAGTCGCACAAAAGGAAAACTCGCAGTCGTATCAAGAAGTCCGCAACAAGTGGTATACCGGATACGGCATCAAAGGTGCGTATTTCAAATGGCGCTAGTACAGACGGAGCTAAAATCGACGATCCTATTAGTGGCGGTAGTCCTGGTGCTAAGGCTGCCATGGGAGCTGGGTCTCAAAATAACGGCCGTGTACGCATGGAAGCTGGGTCACTGGTCCCGGAGCAGGACTAGGTCTTTTATGGAACAAAGTGAATTAAATAGGTGTGGATGTATGACCGATGCGAGATCTTTTTCTTTTTGTTAATGGTTGTATGTAATATGGTACGGTGAGATGGAGTGGAGCGTATGTCAAAAGCTGTTGTTATCGACAGAAATGGTGATGCGGGCGTCCTCAAGTATGTTGACGTAGATGTTGGTGAGCCTGGCAAGGGCGAGGTTTTAATTGAACATACGGCGATAGGCCTGAATCGCTACGATGTGGAGTATCGTACTGGAACAAGGAAAGTGCCGTCCTTCCCCGCGGTTTTGGGTGTGGAGGCCGTTGGTGTTGTGAGGCAACTGGGGCCGGGTGTTGAGGCGCTAAATGTTGGAGATAGGGTAGGGTACTGCACTGCACCCGGTGGTGCATACTCTGAGACCAGATTGATAAACCAAAAGTACCTGTTCAAGATAGCTGATGACATCAGCGACGAGGTTGCCGCTGCCGTCATGCTTAAGGCAATGGCTGCGCACTATCTTACTCACAGAATATATGATATCCGTCCGGGAACATTTGCCCTGGTGCACGGAGTGTCTGGAGGCGTTGGGCAAATTCTCTGTCAGTGGGCTAGGTACAAAGGCGGCAAGGTTATAGGAGTTGTAGAGTCAGGTGCACGTCTCGGTGTGGCGAAAGAGGTGGGCTGTGCTTACGTTGTGAACCTAAAGGATGATGACATCACCAAAGAGGTGATGACGATCACTGGTGACCGGGGCGTGAATGTTGTGTATGACCCGATAGGTGCAGCGGTGAGCAAGATGTCGTTCGGCGTATTGGGGCACTTCGGGCTGTACATATCTTACGGAAGCATTTCCGGCCGCATGCCCAGTGTCAGTATGTCGATGCTGAGTGCCAGATCGTGGTTTATAACTTCTCCGGCGATTCAGCACTATAAGCGCTCCAGGTTGGAACTTGGGCTCACCGCCATGGAGATATTTGAAATGCTCAGGAGGGGGCATATTAGGGCGGAGATTAACAAGACTTACAAGTTTAAAGACATTGCCAAGGCTCACAAAGACCTTGAGGACCGGAAGTTGTCGGGTTTAGGCGTCATTACCATGTAATGCGACCGTTTGGGTGTGAACATTGGCTGTGCGCACACTTGCTGGTTATTGGCCAAGGCCCGGGCGGCTGGTCGCAGTAAGCTGGTGTTTCCAACTTGAAGGTACGGTAGTTTCCCGGGTGCGTAGCAGCGCCCCATGTGTGGCGGTGATGCGTGTTGCGCCGGTGCATTGTGGCCCCGTTGGCGGCTGGTCTAAAGCGCCATGCACAAGTTCCTCAGCCGCTGAGCGCGTTAGCAGCTTCGTACGCCACCAACAGGTTACGAGCTCGCTCCATAAGTTTGCTATGAATAAATGTGCTGACTAGAACTTGAGTGGTCTACCGCACTAAGCCGGTTCTTCGGAGCTTTCTATGTAGAGTGCATCTACCTTGTCTTGGAACATTGGAGACAGGACTACTGATTTTTTTGCGAATACGCCCTCTCCTGCGCCGGTAATGATACTGTACCAGGACTGCTCGCGTGGGGGACCCACTCCAGCCACGTACAGCTCATCTTCCGCCCTGGTCATGGCAACGTACAATAGCCTGAGATATTCGTTGTATTCTTCCTGCCTTTTCAGCGTTTTTAGGTCCCTGCAACGCGCGTTTGTGTCGCCAGCACACCATATAGGTGTATTTTCGGCGTCGAAAATGAGTTGAAGCTCGCACCTGGGGACATTCGTTGTATCTGGTAAAAACACAATGGGTGATTGCATGCCTTTCGCGTTGTGCACAGTCATAACTCTTGCGACGTCCTCTGAGGTGTTTATATCAATCTTCACTTCAGGGTTTGTGCTCTTTATCCAGTGAATGAAAGATTCCAAAGTGTTCACGTTGTTGAGCCCAAACTTGGTTAGTGAGTTCATAAATTCGTCCACGATCTCTGCTGATGCCTGGCCGGGGTGTTGCAATAGCTTTTCTCTGTGCTCTGATAGGATAAGGCAGTATAAATCCAGCGGAGTACGTGTTTTGGAAGCATTGATTAGTGATACTAGATAGTCTGCGATTTTGCCGAACTGTGCAAATGCCTGTAGTTTGCCCCACAACGAAACGGCATCGGCGCGGCTATGCGTTAAGTTTAATAGATCGCAGTCTGTCAGTTCAAAGATTGGGGACTTAAGCAACGCCGCGAGAGCCATGTCGTTTTCGGGTAGCAACAAGAATTCTCCCAGGTTTACCAAGTCCTGAATTGCGACGTAGTCCATCATGTTGAACCTATCCCTGCCGGATACTGGAACTCCGGCCTGCCTCAACTCCGCGATTATGTAATCAACTAAAATGGTTCTGCGTCGCACCAGTATTAGTATGTCCCCTGCGCGTACTGGGCGATTTTTAGCAGCTAGTATCCTGCCGCTTTGAATCCACGTACCGATGGACCTCGCCATTGTTTGTGCAAGCAGCAAGTGGTCAGTGGCATGTGGTGTGCCGGTTTCCACCTCTAGCTCGTCCCAGGCGTAAAGTTTTCTACGCTTTTCAGTGTTTATCAATGGCCACACTTCAACGTACCCATAGTCTGACGCGCGATATGCTTCATGCTTTATTTCTTGTGACTGGAAAGAAACTTGCTCTCTAAAAGCGTTGAAAACCCGGTCCACAAGGTGCAAAATAGGCTTGGCTGACCGGAATGACGTCTGAAGTTGTATGGTGAGCGCGTCGCTGCTTTGGGCGACAAAATACTGGTGCATGCGGTGAAAATAATCTGGTCGGGCGTTTTGAAACCCGTATATAGATTGTTTAACATCCCCCACAACGAACAGAGTTCGCTTATTATTGCTGCTACCAAGCCCAGAGAAGAACTCGCTGCACAGGGCGGCTACTATGTTCCACTGCTCGAGGCTGTTGTCCTGAGATTCATCCACCAGTATATGGTCTATTTCGCTGTCTAGGCGGAAGAGCACCCAGTCTTTGCAGTCTGGATGTAGCATGAGATCAAGCGTAAGCCCAATTACATCGTTGTAATCCAGGTATTTTGAGCATTTCTTGTCCTGTTCATACAACGCCGCGCATTTTTGTGCAATCCGCACCAGGTGGAACGTACGCTTTGTTATCCGTTCTGTGTAAAATTTTTCGGCAAATTCCAGCAGCGCCTCCTGTTCGCACTCAATTACCCGGACAATGTCGGGAAATTGTTCCAAGATGCCTTTTGTCACTATGCTAGAGATGGATTTTTTTGCCAGGGATTGTAAGTTGATGAAAATCGACAAATACTCCGCGACCTCTTCCGGAGACCTCCTGGTGGAAGTATTCCAAGTGCTCAGCCTTTTGCCGATTTTTTGGTCTCTTGTGCTGCCACACTTCAAGGCGTCTATCAACTGCACTGGGCACATAATTGTGTGTGGGTCAGCAACTGCGGTTTGTGGCGGCTCAATGGGGACAATCTTGTGTTGCTTGTTGATGATTTGATACACAAGGTTGTACAGAGTATCTTCTGCGAGCTCCACCGAAATTTCTGACAAGTCACGGTCAATGCTCCTATCCTCTCGTAGCAGCTGTGCAAAGATTTTTGGGTAAGACCACGACAGTTCGCGCATTTCAAAGTCTGCCGAGACACCTGTTTCCGCGGGGAATGATGCCACTAGAGAGTGACAAAAGCTGTGCACCGTTTGTATTTTTAAAATGGATGGGACGTCAAAGAAAAGCCGCCGTGCTCTTACATAATGTTGGTGATCTATCTGTTGGTAGCATACTTCCCGAAGCCTGTTGACTAGCTCTTCTTTGGGTAGCGCCAGCCACTCTGCAACTATGCCGTATACCCTCTCTCTTATTTCATGTACAGCAGCGTTTGTGAAAGTGAGGCACAGTATATTGCGCTGCCCAGATACCATCAGCCTTATTACTCTATGGACCAGTAACTTAGTTTTTCCAGTACCTGCAGATGCACTTATCCACACGAATTCCCGTTCCGGGTCGGTAGCACTTTGCTGCTGTATGTCAAGCTTAGAATTTTTCACCGGTTTTGTCTTTTTACTTTCTTAACCTTTGTGTTAATGATTAAATCATACTTTGGTGGTAGAGCCTATATGCGTGGAGTCTAAAGAGTAGCGAAACATGTGTGGTGTGAGGAGGGTTTTTTTGACCGGTGTTTTGTGCACTGTGTTTTGTAGCCAGGAATGCATTGCTAGCAGCTCTTCCAGTGGCACATTAGACTTTCTTTTGGGAGAAGTAAGCAAGCGCGCGGAGACCATGATACCTAGCGTGGAGTCGGGCATCAGCGGCATTATGACGTGGCGCAAAGGTGGCGATGACAAATCAAAGGAACAACGCTCAAACAAAGAGGTGAGCGTCGATGATGCGCAAAAACGCAATGAGGGAGAGAAAAAGCCTCCAGTGCAGGGAAGCGAAACCACTGGTGATGTGGTTAGCGAAACCACTAGTGATGTGGTTGCTGAAACCAACGCGGAACGCGTACAAGACGGTGATCGTGGCGAATCTGCGGGTGATAGCGCAAATCTACCACGCGGCAAAGCCAGGCATTGGCCGCACCGCAGAGCAGCCCATCCGTACATAGAGACGGACGCATACAATAACGATAATATGCATCTACCACGATTTTACCGCGCGGAAGATTACTACGCACACGTATTCTACTGCGCAAAAGCTAATGACATCACAGGGCTTTTGGCTGTCGTCGATGAGTTAGCAGCAATGGGCAAAAACCAAAAGTTTGTCATGGAAGAAATGCGTGCTAACAATGGGGACAACCTGCTTATTTATGCAGTTAGGCATGGAGCCATAGATACTGTCAGGTACCTGCTGTCAAATGGTGCTGATGTCAGCGTCAAGAATGATCGAGGAGAAACCCCGCTCAGCGTTGCGATTGATAAGGGCAGGGTAGACATGATAAACGCAATAAGTGAAATGCAGGTTGGCTTCAGCGAAGAAGAACAAGAGGGGTAGCTGCCCGTTGGCTGTCCAAATGGGCTTTGCGTCCATGCCGTTATATTGCTATCGTTAGTCCTTGCACAAAACTGTACTAGGGGGTCTCATGCAAAAAGATGGGGGAAAACGTAATGGTGTAGCATCGTCGTCCGTGCGCAATATTGAGAACAAAAATCTGCTTTGTTTTAACGGATACAGCGTAATAGGCGTAATGCTGATTAGCCTAGCCGGGCTCGGTATTGGCTGCCTGGTTAGCGATTTTTCGCTGCCGTTTTTAGGTGCCATGGGCATATTGACTGTAATCGGGTCACTGTTGCCAAGTGGCTTCTTCATAAACGGGCCAAATGAGGCCAAAGTTGTGGAATTTTTTGGTGAGTACATCGGCACGTCGTTCGGTATGGGCCTACGTTTCACTGTACCCTTCTCCGCTAAGCGCAGTGTTTCTCTGAAAATCGAGAGCACAAACACCTCCGTGATGAAAGTTAACGATGCAGATGGGAACCCTATAGAGATAGCAGCTGCCGTGGTTTGGAGAGTTGTATGCCCAGCCAAGGCGTGCTTTAACATAGAGAATTACCAGAGCTTCATTTCTGTGCAAGGAGAAACTGCCCTCAGAGAGCTTGCCGGCAGCTATCCGTATGACTCCAATTCTGCCGTATCGCTGCGCCAGAATTCTACAGAGATTTCCCAAAAGCTTCGTGCGATCCTGCAAAGCAGAATGGGCATTGTTGGCATCGAAGTGGAAGATGCGAGAATATCCCATCTTGCGTACTCTTCAGAGATAGCGCAAGTTATGCTGCGAAGGCAGCAAGCGAAGGCGATTTCCGAGGCCAGGGTGTATATAGTGAAAAACGCGGTCAACATGGTAGACGAAGTGCTATCTCACCTTGAAGCTAAGCACGGGATTGACTTAACTGATGACCGCAAACTCAAGTTCGTCAGCAATCTGCTGGTTGCGCTTGTATCAGAAAGTGAAACACAGCCCGTCATAAGCGTTGAATAAACAAACTGCATTTTCTGTTGGAACGCCTAAGACTTATATGTATAACCACGCGCACGAGAAATCCACTACAGAAGCCGTGAGTTTGCGGCATGAACTGCGAACCAAGCAGCTTCAGACGATTAGTGCTTAGGGTGTAGCAAATTATCAAATTATATGAGCACAAACACGTGCCGTTATGCTCCGCGCGTTGCAACCTCCGCACTGCAAGCTTTCCACCGTAAAGTATAGCGAACACCGATAATGCCGCTACAGTGCCCATATTTTTAGCTTATAGACAATAGTAACTCACAAACTTTTTCACGCCAGATTTTTCTCTCAGCAAATACATACTAGCTGAGTAACAGTTTTTGATCAGCCTGTACGGAAATATCCAATATAATTATATCATAACAGGCATATCGTAAAATCCCCGCCATTGGGAAAGAGGCTACTTTTTTTGTTCATAATAAGGAGCAGAGAGACACCCTGACGCGGCTTGATTTTTTGTTTTCCCTGGGTTTTGAATCGATCGATCTTTCTTAATCTAAGAGGGTAAAAATGGACTCCAATCTATTAAACTTCTACAACTACTGCGGGGTGTACGACGGCCTTGCTACTGACCCACTTCACAATTTGGAGGATGAGGAAACGGTTGGCGAACAGAAACGTTACAGCTCACTTTGGGGTGCAGTTATACTTCAGGCCATGATAGACATTACATCTAACTATAAACGAACGGAAAATAATATAGAAAAGATGAAGGCCTTTAACTGGATCAACGATTTGCACAGTGATTTCATAACTGTATGTCACTTTGCTGGTTACAATCCGGCCTATGTTAGGGACAAGATGAGAGATATAGTCTCTAAATCCCTGAGTAAATAGGTAATTGTGTTGCCTGATGGTTATGCAACAAACTTCTTTCCCTTCAAATTTGGAAAACTGGGTTGCGCGTAATGTGCCCGCGGTATATGGTTCGTGGTGTGAGATGGAGTTGTGCCACTGTTGGGAAGGGTACCTGGCCTGATTTTCCGCGTGGTACGGCGGTAGTGGAATTTATCCCGTTTTTATGGCACCCTATATCTGGGCGTAAGATTCTCTGCCTCAGTTGCGAATTATAATCCCCCGGATCTAGCGGGGTTGTTTGGTAAGTTTATGCTTGCTAGATATCACAGTATGGTCGATGCGCGCAAGATAGCGCGAGATGACCTCCAGGTTGATGTGCTCAAGGAGCTGATGCAATACGACCAAGCTCCGCCGAAATGGTGGGAGTTTTGGCGTAGGCCAAGCTCTACCGCAAAAAAGGGCGTATACATATACGGGGATGTTGGCAGGGGCAAGTCTATGCTGGCGAATCTGTTTTACGAACATTCGGTAATCAAAAAGAAAAAAAAGATACACTTCAACACCTTCATGAAAGATTTGCACGATCTGCTGCATCACATGCGTGTTGATAACCGGCAGCAGGATAGCCACTGCATATCTTTTGCTGTGAATGCCATGCTACAAGGCGTGGAGCTTTTGTACTTAGATGAGGTGCAAGTCAACGATGTTTGTGAAGCTGTAGTGCTGCATAAAGTATTTTCTGTGCTATTTTCCAAAAGCCTAGTAGTCGTCATGACGTCCAACTATCCCCCACATGGATTGTACGAAGGAGGGCTACGTCGGGAGCTCTTTCTGCCCGCCATATCTTTGCTTGAGCGGCGTATGCAGGTTGTGTCCATGCTTGGTAAGCTCGACTATAGGTCGGTGCGCGGACAAAATGCGCGCAGATATTATGTGGGTGAGGGTGCAGACCAAAAATTGCACGCGCGCTTTGCGGGGCTCGTCGGTTCTGGCAAAGTTGAAAGCGTGGTGCTGACCGTTGGAAGCAGGAATATCGAAGTAGGGAAGGCTTGCAATGCTGTTGCCTGGTTTAGTTTTGAAGATCTGTGCGGCGACAAAAACCCTTTGTGGGTTGCGGACTATAAGGAGATAGCCAAAAACTTCGCTACCATGTTTATCAAAGGCATTCCGGTGTTTGATTTTTTCGCTCAAAACGAAATGCAGCGGTTTATCATGTTGGTGGATGAGCTGTATGAGCGCAGGGTGCGCATATTTTGCTCTCTCGCTGCTGATATTAATGAATTACACACAGGGCCTGCATCGGTAGGCTTCAAGCGCGCCGCGTCCAGGCTTGCCGAAATGGGGGCCGACACATGGTGATGCTAGCGCGTTTCTGCATGGGTATCACCCCGCACTTTTTTCCAGCATAGTCCGTACTTGGCGCAGCACGGGGCCGCATTTGCATCTAGTGTGCACACCAGCTTGTATAGGCACTCAATAAACAGTGTATTCACCCCCAAAGTTGGCACCCTGAAATATTGCTGCTCTTCCGGCATCAGTGCCTTGTATTCTATATCGAGTTCCACCAGGGTTTCTGAGTGTTCAGAGACAAAAGAGATTGGCACCACTACTACTGGGACTCCATCATCTTTCGCCCTAAGGATCTCAAGCTGCGTACTGGGCTCAAGCCATTGAGTGGGCCCCACTTTACTCTGATAGCATATGGAGTAGTCCAGAGCTCGTATCCCCAATTGCTCCACAATCGCGCAAACGCTTTGCCGTATCTGTTCTTGGTACGGGTCCCCGCGCTCTACAATGTGTACAGGCAGCCCATGTGCGGAAAATAATATTCTCGGGCTGCTATGGCCCATGGCAGCCTTATTATACTCGTCCAAAATCAATTTGCAGTGTGCTGCTATGTAGTCCTTGTGGGCGTGGTAGCAGCATATGATTCTGGTATCGGGTGCATAGCATGCTTTACGCGCGCTGTTGTTCCAGTCCTCAATTGCGGACAGAGTTGTGGTGCTGGAATACTGCGGATACATCGGCAGCAGCACTACATGTTCAGGCTGATAATCACGAACGGCGTGCAGTGCTTCCCTGGACCCTGGTTTTGAGTGTCGCATGCAGACAAACACCTTGTAAATCTTGCCTGCTGCGGAGCTATTCAAGCGTTTTTCCAGGGCCGAAGCTTGGTGCTCCGTTTCCTCCAGTATGGTAGACTTCCCCCCCATTAATGAGTAGATCTTTCTAGCCGACCTTGCTCTGAGCTTCGAAATTATCGTGGCCACCAGCATCCTTAGCGGATACGGCAGCCCCAGTATGCGTCGGTCACTAAACAGACTGAACAAGAATTTTTCAACTTCACACAAAGAGCCCGGCCCACCAAGATTGAGCAGCACCACAGCCACTTTTTTGTTTGATGTTCTACTCACGCTGTTTACAAACTCGATTAAGACTAATGCGCCAACAACTCGGATCTACGCTCACCAGCGCAGTCCACACGGGGCCGTATCGGGCACTTGTACCTGCCACTTGCTGGGGTAATGTCACACCGGGGTAATATCATACGTACTGCACAGGCGACCAACGGCTTTGCAGGGCGGACGAACGCAACCAATGCATCACTATTAGGGAGCGCCGAGCGGCTGCCGCAGCGATGACCAACTCTCCCGCTCCGGTGGAGCTACCACGGTGCGATGCTGAGCTTCCTCCGAGCTGTGCCATAATTGCGAACACTAGCTAAGTTCCGCGGCGGCAACATCAACACGAGGGGAAGATGTTAGCCCTTCTACAGTCACTCCATGCATCAGAGATGGCACTCCGGTAATTCCCAGGGTTGCAATCCACGCGAGATCAAACAAAGCCGACTTTGCCAGGGAGCAAAACTTGCGCGCGATATCTGTTACTCTTGGGAACAGAGCCGTGGACTGTGAGTCTTGGCCAAGGCGTTCGGAACTGCCGTGCCTAACGTGCCTCCTCACTGCATCATAGACGTCATGAAAAAAGCTGGGGATCGAACACAACAACGCCACTGTCATAAGTACAAGTGTAGAGACCAGCGTCACGGCCCGGAAGGGTATAAACAAAACGGCTAGCACGGCAGACTTCAAAAGCGACGCACCTATAGCGCCGGCATTGGACGCGGGCTCTGGTTCACTGTGCATAGAATCCTCATGTTCATGTGCGGCGCCGACGTTTTGCGGGGGGGCCATTCTCGGGAAGGGGCTACCATGCCCGTACATGGGGGATTCCACTCTCGGGCATCCCTTTAAGATTCCAGTGACTCTCACAAAGAGACACACAGCGAACATAGCTCCCCAGCACGCTAGCAGGCAGAGTGCAAGGCTGATGCTTCCGAACCAGTGGAGTAGAGTACACAGCAGCGGAACCAGAACAAACATCTCAGCTGCAGGCAGTATGCTCGCCTTCATGGCTGCAAGGGCGTTACGCATATTACCCCTGTGCACCCTGCGTGCGCCAGGCTCCATGGAGCTGTGACAGACGCCGAGGAAGATTCGCAACTGGATAGCGGATGCTGAAGCTATAAGAAACGACGACGCACCAGAAAAGCCGCAAAGCACAGACTCGCACACCTGTCTGGATAGCACCTTCAGGCGGCTGTGCGACCCGCCACCGCTTTCCTCCGTGCTCCTGCCGCTCGGCTCGGAATTGCTACAACACCCCGGCATACCCCCCCCCCGACTGTAAAATTGGGTCCAGTCTAGAGCAAATACCCAGTGCAGTCAACAGTCGGGCAATTGTTTAGCATTCCTGCCCACAAATGCGATGCCACAGAGCAGAGACCTGCACGCAGAGCCCTACCGCGCTTGCGGGGTGCACACACACCGGTGTGGCGCACGACCGCGGATGCACGTACTGGGCTACAGACGCCAGGCCTGCAGCTTACCAGTCTAACAAATGCACAACGAAACTCCAGGACCGCGCGGAAGCCCAGCCACGTTTCACAACACGTCACCAGCGACTGCCGCGTGCGTCAGCATGCCGCTTCAGCAGGTTCCGGCGGCACTTTCTGTATCCTGCACTTCCCTTGCGCGCGTGTCATTAACATATGCCAACAACTCCCTTGTCCGCGACAGGCTGTAGCGCAGCAGCCCCTCAAGGGACCCCCTAAGGCGGACTTCTTTGCTGTGCATTGCCTTATACTCGGACAACTCTTCAGTGGCCTTGTTGAGCTCCTGTGTCAGTTCCTCGACTTTATCCTCAAGCTTCAATCCGGCCAGAAGCAAGAGTAGGGTGTCAGAAGTTCTGCCTCTGCCCCCGCCGGATATTGCCTCCACCAACCTACTCAGCCTGCCGGCAAGCTCACCCAGGCGCTTCTCCTCGCTCGCCCCGCAAGCGACTCTGTAAGTGCTGCCGCGAATCGTAACATCAACGACACGCGAGCCAGCAGGTATCTCTTCAGTCACCTATCCCTCTCTACCGTTTAAAATAGATTTCACTGCTTCTATTGAGGAATTCAGGCCATCAACAATTTCGCTGCACGTCGCTTTCCAATACGCACACTCTGCCTCACGTTGCATCAACGCCTCCTCCAGCAGCTGCTTTTCCGCGGCCAGCTCGCTCACCCTTCTTTCGGACCCAGCTGTACCTGTACCACCCTCGGCACCTAGCCTGCGCGTTAGAGAATCCTCCAATTCATCAAACGCTCTGCGCAGATCCCCGGCGTAGTCCGCATCCTCCGACTTAACAACCATAGGACGATGAACAAAGACCCAAAAACGCAAGTTATTACAGATAACCAAAACATGCAAACTTTTTGTTATCGTCAACCCGGAACTGCAGGGTGGGTTTGAAGAATTGCAAATAGATGGAACCCGCCTATTTTCAGCTACGCTGTGAAAAACGCGGAATGGCCGCCCTTCGGCTGCGCTAACGACTGTCAACAGCCTTAACAAGCTTCTCACTGGGGCGGAAGTATACCCTCTTGTAAGTTGGCTTCGGAAGTCTAGAGTTCAAGCTGTGGTTCTTCAACACGTAGTGTCGAGTAGAGAATGCGCCGAACCCTCTAAGCTCAACTCTGCACCCGCTACTGACACAGCCTACTATAGAGGAGAAAAATATGCCCACGATCTGCGAAACCACGGCCTCACCCAGTGAGGGATTTTTTCTTGCGACGCGCTGAATTAGATCAGACTTGAGGGACATATAGTGTTCATCCGAAAAGCAATACGTGCAGGTACTGTATAGCAGAGGAGAAGAACGCTGGCAAACCAGAATCAATGCGTTGGTAATCCACATCCTTAACGACGCGCACATCAACATCCCTCTGCGTTTTCAGCCACTCCAAAGCCTCCTTTTCCCCTCCTATGGCGTCTATCAACCCGGCTTGTAGAGCCTGAGCCCCGGTATATATCCTGCCGTCAGAGACCGCAGAAACTTTATCAGGGGTGAATCCTCGCCTCTCAGCTACCAAGCCTACAAAAAAGACGTGAAAATCGTCCACCACTCCTTGTATTATGCTTTCACCTTCGGGTGACAGCTCCTCCAGAGGAGACATATTGGACTTCAACGGAGCAGTTTTAATAGATTTCAGTGCAATGCCCAACTTCCCAGCCGCCTCGGCCACGCCGATATACTGCGAGACTACACCTATGGACCCGGTTATGGTACCATGGCGTGCAACCACATGGTCAGCCGCTATGGCAGCCATGTACCCACCCGAGGCAGCTACGTTCCCAAGCACCGCGACCACGGGCTTCTTCAGGGCTATCTCTCTTATTTGTTGATACAAAGCTTCGCTATCGCCCACAGTACCGCCTGGGCTGTCTATTCTAAGGACTAACGCCTTTACAGAATCACTTTCCGCTAGCCGAGCGAGCATTGCTTCCCTGGCCCTGCTACGGCCGATTTCACCGCTGATTCTTACCCTTGCGACGTAGTCGTGAGTTCTCCTCAAGGTTCCAATAACCCTCGAGTAATCTACATGCCCCATAACCAAAAGTAGCAAACACACGACGAGAAAGAAAGAAGCCCTCCACCACAGAACCCTGGAATGTAACGCCTCCATCTTTAGCAAGTGATCAAGCACGTGCAACCCCTATTTCAGCGATAAGACAAGACTGTAAGACCCAACCGTTAGAACCTCAGCTTCCACCCTGTCACCAGGAAAGAACTTCTTGTTCTCGGGTAGGTGCTCCTGCTTCACCAATACGTTGAAGCTTTCTGACCCCTCAAATACGTCAACCAGCACACCCATATCTTCTAGAACCTTTGATACGGTGACAGCAACACGGTCACCAACCTCGACCCTCTTGAGCAAATCAAGGAAGGGATCCCGCTCAATCTGCTTAACCCCTAGGTCTATTTTGTTCTTGTTTGTGGCAACCATCAATATTTTGGCCTTCACGAGATCCCCAACGCTGTATTTCTTCAACGCTGCCTCAGGGGAACCACTCCAACTCAGCTCGGTGGAGCGAATCAGTCCCTCTATGCCTGACCCAGAAGTATCATCCTCAAACGAAACGAAAACGCCAAGGCTACTTATGCTCTTTACCCTGGTTGCAACAACTGATCCAACAGGGTGCTTTTCTATAAACGCCTCCCAAGGGTTTTCCTTACACCTTTTTATACTGAGACTCATGCGGTTTTTGGCCGCGTCCAGACTGAGGACTTTTGCCTCAACCTCCTCACCGCGCATGAAAGTCTGATTTACGGGCAGGTGGCTCCTCACCCAACTTACCTCAGACACGTGTATCAACCCTTCTACTCCGGTCTCTAGCTCCACAAAGATTCCATAATCCTCTATGCTTGTGACTATGCCCTTGTGGATACTGTCTACAGGATACCTCTCTTCCACGTTTGCCCAGGGGCTTTCCTCCAGCTGCTTAACTCCCAGAGAGATTTTACGGTTTTCCCTGTCAATCCTAATTATTTTTGCGCGTACCGTCTGTCCGCAAGAAAACACGGCAGATGGGTGGCTCACGCGGCTCCAGGAGATATCTGTTATGTGCAACAGCCCATCTACAACCCCCACGGACGGAGATTCGTGTATGCCTATGAACACGCCATACTTTGTTATGCTCTTGACCTTGCCCTCTATTATGCTGCCTTCTTCCAGCTGGCTTAGGAAAGAATCTTTAGCGTCTGCAAGCGACTCCTCTAACACCGCCTTCCGGGAAACAACGATATTTCCCTGCTTCTTGTCCATCTTGAGAATGCGGAACTGCTGCTTTTTACCCAACAAGGGGGTAATATCTTTAACCTGGCGCAGCCCCACATGGCTTGCAGGCAGAAAGGCAACAACGCCCCCGACATCTACGGTGTACCCACACCTGATGGAGCCAAAAATAACCCCTTCCACATCAGTTTTCTCTTCCGCGGCCTTTTCTAGCTTTTGCCATAATTCGTCTCTTATTGCCTTTTCTCGGCTAAGGACCACGCTGCCGCTTTTACCCTCAATCTTTTCCAGGCACAGCTTGACCTTAGAACCGACTTCAACGTCCTGCCCGCCATCGCCAAGCTCAAACTCCCTAAGGGAGACCACGCCCTCGGACTTCAGCCCCGCATCGACGGTTATATACCCGCCGTCCATGCAGATAACTGTGCCTTCTATTATCTCGCCTTCCTTCGGCCCTTTATCCAAGAGCTCAGACAGAGCATCAGAGAGGTCAGCATCGCCCGACTCTATATCATCAAAGCCGTGGCTCACAAACCTGTTGGAATACATCCTGCTTATACTACCAGAAGCACTACCCTGCAAACCCGTACCCGACGACATACACTAAGCCCGCAAACAACGAAAAGAAAACAACGAGTGGCAATAATATACCGTTCGCGCAGTTTTACAAGAACGTTTTTATTTTTTCCACCAATTCCTGCAGAGCAGTGGCCTTTTGCATGTGCGAGTTGTTCAGATATATAGCATCCTCAGTGCGCACCAGTGGCGCAGTACTCCTACGAGTATCCCTGATATCCCTATGCAGCAGGTGGAAGAGTACAGTTTTGTACATTGCCTTGCAACTAGAGCCGCGCAGCTGTTTAAAGCGCCTTCGTGCCCTAACTGACGCATATGCGCTGACGAAGATCTTCACATCGGCATTTGGGCATACAACAGAAGCTATATCCCTCCCGTCTACAACGGCGCCATGTGGGGCATTGAGCACAAATTGCTGCTGTATTGGCAGCAATGCAGATCTGACTCGGGTATCTTTCGCGAACACCGATGCCGTCCTTCCGACGCACTCGCTGTAGTACTTCGGGTCATCATCATTCAGTGCTGACAGTATTTCTTCTTCTTCCTCCGCACTTAGCCGAATTTCCCCGTGGCCGCGAGCCTGTGAGTATTTGTGCGGGAATTTGACTGCGAAAACTCTGTACAACTTTCCGGTGTCTAGGTGTTGCATGCGCAAAATGTTGGCTATTTCCTTGGCTAGCGTGCCCTTGCCGGAACAAGATGGCCCATCGATGGCTATAACTAAGCGTTTGCTGTGCTGATTGCCCGGGTTATTAGTCACGCACACTTCCGTGTAGCTGTAGATAACTCGAATATAGCGCTATTGCGGCTGCGTTAGACACATTCAGGCTATCAATCCTTGCCGACATTGGGATTTTGACTAGATGATCACAATGCTCCCTTGTCAGCCTCCTTATGCCCTTTCCCTCCGAGCCCAGTATTATGGCTCTGCGCTCACAAAAGCTAATTTCGTGCAAGGCCTTATCCCCGCCCGCATCCATGCCGTAGCACCAGTATCCATTCTGCTTCAAGTATTCCATCGTTTTGACCAGATTGCCCACTTGCACCACCGGGACGATATCTGCGGCTCCGCTGGAAGCCTTTGTAATTGTGCAGCTTTCGGAAGGAGAGTGATGTTCCGGTAGGATGACCGCGTCTGCATCAAAGCAGGCGGCCGACCTCACTATTGCACCTACGTTGTTGATGTCTGTAACTCGATCTAGAATAACCACGGTAGAAGCCTCGGAAGGGTTGGCTGACACTATATCCTCCACTCTGAGCTTGCTACCGTCGCGCCCGGAGAGCTCATCAACCATGAGTGCGATCCCCTGATGCGCCATTCCACCGTGACCCAAAATCTTGCTGATCTTCTCCGCTGCAACTCTTTTTGGGTATACGCCTTTGCTCTGTGCCATACGCGCAACTTCTGGGTACTTCTTCAGGAACTCTCCGGTAACTAGCATATCTCTACACACCCTATTCGGGTTCTGAAGCGCAGCAATGCACACATGTCTACCGCATATCCACATGCACCCTCCGTGATTTCTGGTGCGACCCATAACTTTGTTGTTGTAAAGCCTAAAAATTTTGCTAACGTATGCAGTGACGTATTGTAGGGTTTAATTTTTCTGAATCAACTCTAGAATCGCAGTTGGTTTTTTTGGTATTACTTTTGTGAATTATGTGCTATTACAGGGGCGGCGCCTTTTTTGCTAAGTCTCAGGGGAGGGGTGGCCGAGTGGTCAAAGGCAGCAGACTGTAAATCTGCCCACTTATGTGTACGTAGGTTCAAATCCTACCTCCTCCACGGCTGTTGCGGGTATAACTCAGTGGTAGAGTAGCAGCCTTCCAAGCTGCCCGCGTGGGTTCGATTCCCATTACCCGCTCTTTGGAAGGTATCTTGTCGCTGTAATGTGTTATTTTGGGGTAATTTTATGACAGAAGGGAGAAAGCCGCACATAAACGTAGGTACGATAGGGCATGTTGACCACGGGAAGACTACGTTAACGGCTGCACTTACTACGGTATTGACAAGAAGGCTTAGCGGAGCGAACAAGGTAGTAAAGTACGATGAGATAGACAAAGCGCCTGAGGAAAGGGCACGTGGTATCACCATTTCCACAGCGCACGTAGAGTATGAGACAGAAGGCAGGCACTATGCGCACGTAGACTGTCCGGGGCACGCGGATTACATAAAGAACATGATAACCGGTGCCGCGCAGATGGATGTGGCGATACTGGTAGTCTCTGCAACTGATGGAGCAATGCCACAAACTCGTGAGCACATACTACTAGCCAAGCAGGTAGGCGTGAAAGACATAGTCACATGGATAAACAAATGTGACGTGGTAGAAGATGAGGAGATGTTGTCGATAGTTGAGATGGAAGTTAGGGAGCTTCTGAGCAACTATGGGTATGACGGTGATGGGGTTGACGTAGTGAGAGGATCTGCGGTCAAGGCGTTGGAGGAAAGCTCTGACGGTCCGTGGAGTGAGAAGATTATGGAGCTGGTGGGGGCGCTAGAGAAGATAGAGCTTCCGGTTAGAGAGAAAGACAAGCCATTTTTGATGTCGGTTGAAGATGTATTCTCGATTCCTGGTCGTGGCACAGTGGTTACGGGTAGGATTGAGAGAGGAGTGATAAAGGTAGGGGACAAGGTAGATATTGTAGGTCTTAGGGACTTACAGAGCACAGTGTGCACTGGAGTTGAGATGTTCCACAAGGCCCTTGAGACAGGTGAAGCTGGGGACAACGCCGGCATACTACTTAGGGGTATCAAGAAGGAAGATGTGGAGCGTGGCCAAGTGTTGAGTGCACCGGGTCAGATACGTTCATACAAGGCGTTCAAGGCAGAGGTATATATCTTGAAGAAGGAGGAAGGTGGAAGGCACACTCCGTTCTTCTCGAACTACCAGCCTCAGTTCTATGTCCGTACCACAGATGTTACTGGAAGCATAAAGCTGCCTAGTGGAGTTGAGATGGTTATGCCTGGTGATAACCTCAGTATCGAAGTTGCTCTTGATAAACCAGTTGCTCTTGATAAGGGGTTGAGGTTTGCGGTGAGAGAGGGTGGCAGAACCGTAGGCTCCGGTATCATAACTGAGATTTTGGAGTAGTGGTTTATGGTAACGCAGAAGATATATATTGAACTAAAGGCGTTTGACCATTGCCTGCTCGATGGGTCTGCCCGCAACATAATTCTGATCGCAAGGAGAAGCGGCGCCAAGGTGAATGGTCCAGTGTTTTTCCCTCGCAGGATTGCGAAGTTCATTGTTAATCGCTCGACCCATGTCGATAAGAAGTCTAGGGAGCAGTTCGAGATCAGAACGCACAAGAGGTTGATTAGCCTACCGAAAGCTAATTCCGCTATACTTCAGGCCCTCATGAGTCTCCAGCTTCCAGCTGGTGTTGATGTCAAAGTCAAGGTTGTAGGAGGGTAGCGTGGCGACTGGGAGCAGGGTTGGTTTGTTGATGAAGAAGGTTGGCAGCACCGCGGTGTTTGGGGATGCAGGTGCCAGGGTTCCTGTGACTTTGCTGCTGCTAGAGGACACTTTCGTTGTTGACGTGAAAAGTCGTGATGTGCACGGGTACAACGCGGTTGTGCTTGGTGTACGTCGTCCTGGGCGCCTAAACAAGCCGCAGATATGCGCACTTAGGAAGAAGGGAATAGACGTTGATTGTCACTTATTTGAGTCTCGTGTGGACACTGTGGATGGCGTTGAGCCTGGTGGCAGGGTTCTGGTAGATCACTTTTTCCAGGGCCAGTTTGTGGATGTAGCTGGGCGCTCGATAGGTAGGGGTTTTGCTGGTGTTATGAAGAGACATAATTTTGGTGGGCTACGTGCATCTCACGGTGTTTCCATATCTCACAGGTCGCAGGGGTCCACGGGGCAGTGCCAGGATCCTGGTAGAGTGTTTAAGGGCAAGAAGATGGCTGGGCACATGGGTCATACCATGTCGGTTGTGCAGAATCTCAGGGTGGTCCTGGTAGACTCCGAGAGGTCTCTACTTGTTGTTGAGGGCACCAACGTCCCTGGGCCTTGTGGGTCGTATGTTCTGGTGAGAGATGCTGTGAAAAAGCCTGTGCCAAGGGAAGGTGGAGTTGTGGCTACCCAGTCTCCTGTGGGCGCTGCTGGTTGAGGAAGTGAGGGGCGTTCATGGAAGTTAATGTGGTTAACATCAAAAATGAGGTGGTTGGCAAGGTGCAGCTCAGCGCCGAGGTGTTTGGGGTACAGCTCAGGCGTGATGTGCTGAGAGATGTGGTGACCTGGCAGCTTGCCAAGAGAAGGGCTGGTACGCACAAAACTAGGTGCATATCCGATGTTTCTGGTACCACGGCCAAGCCTTATAGGCAGAAGCATACCGGTCGAGCTAGGCAAGGTAGTTTACGCAGCCCACAATTCCGGGGAGGCGCGGTGGTGTTTGGTCCTGTGAATAGAAGCCATGCGTACTCTCTGAACAAGAAAGTGCGCAGATTAGGGTTGAAAGTTGCGCTGTCTATGAAGGTTTCCGACAGCAAACTTGTAGTACTGGATGACTCGGGTTTGCTTTTGGAAAAAACCGCGGATGCGCATGTTGCTTTTGGTAATTTCGGTGCACATGGGTCTTATTTAGTAGTTGCCGAAACGTACGAAGATAAAGTCATGTGTGCGTGTAGGAATCTTCCGAACGTTGACCTACTGAAATACGCTGGCATAAATGTCCTCGATATACTGCGGCATGATTGTGTAATTCTGACCGTTGGCACGGTTAAGTGTCTTGAGAGTAGGTTGTGTAATGGATAGCTTTTCGGTAATTGCTTCTCCCGTGGTTACGGAGAAGTCGGTTTCGCTAGGTGAGGGACACAGTAGATATGCGGTGTACGTGGCTGTCGGTGCTACCAAGCCCCAGGTCAGGCGTGCTATAAAGCTGCTGTGTGGGGAGGCGCCCACTGATGTGTGCTCGCTTAGGGTCAAGGGTAAAAGGAAGCGCTGTAAGGGTGTTCCCGGAAGAAGGAAAGATAGGAAAAAGGTGTACTTTTCTCTACCTAAGGGCAAGGAGTTTAAAATTGTGGGGGCGGCGAAATGAGTCTTAAAGTTCTAAACCCCGTCACTCCGTCCCTCAGGGGGACCGTTATGGTTAACAGGGTTGCGCTGTGGAGGGGTAAGCCCGAAAAGTCTCTGGTCGTTGGTAGAGTCTCCAGTGGGGGCAGGAATGCACATGGAGTTATCACTGTGCGCCACCGTGGAGGGGGGCACAAACGGCTGCACAGAGTGGTAGACCTTAAGAGGAACAAGGATGGTGTGCAGGCTGTTGTGCAGCGGTTGGAATATGACCCGAACCGTACTGCTTTTTTGGCCCTGGTACGCTATGAGGACGGTGAGTTGTCTTACATTCTGGCCCCTGATGGACTGAAGGTCTCCGATGTGGTTGTTTCCGGTGTTGGGTCGGACGTGCTTCCTGGGAATTGCTTGCAGCTGGGCTCAATACCGGCTGGAACCTTTGTGCACAACGTAGAGCTCAGGCCGTGCGGTGGTGGTATCATAGCTCGGGCAGCTGGTAGCTATGCCCAGGTTATGGGTAGGGATGGTGCGTATGTCCTGTTAAGGCTTGGTTCTGGAGAGGTGAGGAAGATTTTGGCGTTGTGTAGGGCAACCGTGGGCGTTGTTTCGAATTTGAACAATCAGAACATAAAGCTAGGTAAGGCCGGTAGAAATAGGTGGCTTGGTTTCAGGCCTACGGTTCGTGGTGTCGCCATGAACCCCGTGGACCACCCGCACGGTGGTGGAGAAGGTAAAACTTCGGGTGGTAGGAACTCTGTTACTCCATGGGGTGTACCGACTAAGGGTAAAAAGACGCGGAAGCGTGGCAAGCATAGCGACAAGTACATAAAAGTTTCGTCTGTCAGGAAGAGGTAGTTTGCATGTCTCGATCGATTAAAAAGCCTCCTTTCTGTGCCCCTCATGTGCTGCGTCTCGCAAATAGGGCGATTGCATCCAACCGGAATGCGATCATAAACATACACTCAAGGTCCTCGGTGATCCTGCACAAGTTTATAGGGCTGACTTTTGGGGTTCATAATGGAAGAACCTACGTACCTGTAAAGGTGACTGACAATATAGTGGGGCGCAAGTTTGGCGAGTTCTCTCCTACTAGGCGGTTTCTGGGGCATGCGGGTGACAAGAAAGTGTCCAGGAAGGGTTAGTTTATGACTACTGTTATCAGTGCTAGAGTGTCGGGTCTCAGGTCTACGCCCTCTAAGTTGAATTTGGTTGCGGACCTGATAAGAGGTCAGGACGTGTCCACGGCCGTGATGTACCTTAAGTTTTGCAGGAAGAAGGCCGCATTTCTTGTTGGAAAGGTGCTCAAGTCCGCTGTAGCTAACGCTAGGGCCAACTACGACGTCGACTTGGATAGTTTGTACGTGAAGGAGGTTTTAGTTGGTAAGTCCTTCACTCTGCGCAGGGTTCGGCCCAGGGCGCGGGGTAGGGCATGCAGGATAAGAAAGCGGTATGGGAGCGTTGTAATTAGATTGTTGAAAAGGTAACTTATGGGGCAGAAGTCTAATCCTATTGGATTAAGGTTAGGGATAGTCGGGACTTGGGATTCGCTGTGGTATGCTGGCGGTGGGTATGCGTCCAAGCTGCACGAGGACCTTCTTCTGCGCAGTTTTGTCAAGAAGACTTTTCACCATGCTGCGGTCAGTAGGGTTGTTATTGCCAGGAAGGTTGATGCTGTGATAATAAACATACACTCTGCGCGTCCTGGTGTAATAATCGGCAAGAAAGGTACTGATATAGATAGGGTCAAGCAGAAGATTGCCCAGATGGTCAATCACGATGTTGAACTTCATATAGTAGAAGTGAAGAAGCCTGATCTGAAAGCTGCTCTGATAGCTGAGAACATAGCGCAGCAGTTGGAGAAAAGGGTGTCATTCAGGAGGGCTATGAAGCGTGGTGTTCAGAACTGCTTGAAGCTTGGTGCCAGAGGAGTTAAGGTTAGTTGTTCTGGGCGGCTAGGTGGAGCGGAGATTGCGAGGACCGAGTGGTACAAAGAGGGCAGCGTGCCTCTGCATACTTTTAGGGCTAACATAGACTATAGCTGCGCTGAAGCTAAGACCATATACGGGATTGTTGGTGTGAAGGTCTGGGTATATGTGGGCGATTCTAGAACTGGGGGTGAGTGAGAACTGTTATGTTATTTGTGCCGAAAAAAACCAAGTACTCTAAGAGCTTCAAGGGGCGCATCAAAGGTCAGACAAAGGGTGGTAGTGAGCTGGCTTTTGGTTCATGTGGACTTAAAGCGCTGGAGCCATGCAGGCTGACTTCTAAGCAGATTGAATCTGCCAGGCGCAGCATATCTAGGAGTCTTAGACGTGTGGGGAAGGTGTGGATAAGGGTGTTCTGTCACCTTCCGGTGAGCAAGAAGCCTGTTGACGTTCGTATGGGTAAGGGCAAAGGCAGCATAGAGATGTGGGTGTGCAGGGTCCAACCAGGCCGGGTGTTATTTGAAATAGGTGGGGTTTCATCTGTTTTGGCTAGGGAGGCCCTTAGGAAGGCGAGTGCGAAGTTGCCCATGAGGTGTAGTTATATTGAAGATGGGTTGAGGTAGGTTAGGTATGGGTTCTTCTGTAGACATGAAGGGGCAGTCTTCTAAAGAGCTGCGTGAGAAGCTGGCGTCCCTGCGCAGGGATTTGGTTGCTCAGGTGTTTGAGAGCAAGGAAGGTTCGTCTACCAGCAGTGTCAGACGGAGTGCTATCAAGAAGGAGATAGCAAGAGTGCTTACCACGCTGAGTTGGAGAAGAGTGAGAGGGGATGATGTCTAAGGGAGTCCTAGTGGGTGTCGTCACGGATGCTAGGCGAGATAAGACAGTAAAAGTCTCGGTCTACCGCATGGTGCACCACAAAGTGTACAAGAAGATTGTCAAAAAGTGCAGAATCTACTCTGTGCACGACGAGCACAATAGGTGTAAACGTGGTGATGTGGTCAAGATAAGAGAGCACATTCCCGTGTCTGCTACCAAGAGGTGGATTGTGGTGGATAGTTGAGGTAACTTCTGTATGATACAAAAAAACGCGATCTTGGATGTAGCAGATAATTCGGGCGCCCGCAAAGTGCTGTGCATAGGGTTTTTGGGTGGAAAGAAGCGCGCCTTGGTGGGGGATGTTATTGTTGTGTCTGCTAGGGTTGTTGCGCCTAGAGGCAAGGTTAATAAAGGTAGGGTGTATAAAGCTGTTGTTGTGAGGACCAAGGGCCCGATTCGTCGTTTGGATGGCAGCACTATCAGGTTTTCCAGTAATGCTGTTGTGTTGGTGAACGACCAGGGTGACCCTCTGGGTACGAGAGTATTTGGCCCTGTTAGGAAGCTGCCCGTTGGTGAGTTCACCAAGGTTATGTCCTTGGCTGTGGAGGTTTTGTGATGGCTAAGATTGTTAGCGGGGATGATGTGATTGTCATAGCTGGAAGCGACAAGGGCAAGATCGGCAGGTTGTGAAGATTCTGAGAAAGGGGGGGCATGTGGTGGCCAAGGTGGCCGGGGTTGCTCTCTGTCGAAAGAGTGTTAAGCCCTCTAAGGATAGGGAGGGTGGTATTTTCAGCGTGGAAAGGTTTATAGACATTTCCAATATCGCTTTGTTTGATAGTGAGGCTGGTGTGCGCACCAAGGTGGGCTACAAGTTTGTGGATGGAAAAAAGGTGCGGTATCTTAAAGGTTCTGGCCGTGTGTTGGATTAGGTGTATATGCTAGGAAGTTTGTGTAAAGAGGCCGTAGCGCAGTCTCTCATGAGTAAGCTGGGTTGCAGTAGTGTCATGCAGGTACCCAAAGTGGTGAAGGTCTGCCTGAACATGGGTATCGGCATTGGAGCGATGGATAGCAAGGTTATGGATTCATGTAGCAGGGATCTTGCCTTGATATCGGCGCAAAAGCCTGTGGTGACCCGTGCAAGGCGATCTATTGCCGGGTTTAAGATACGTAAGGGGTTTCCCATAGGTTGTATGGTTACCCTTAGAGGTAAGAAGATGTATGAGTTTTTGGACAGGCTGATTAACATAGCACTCCCACGCGAGCGGGACTTCAAGGGGCTGTCTATGTCGCAGTTCGATGGCCATGGGAACATATCTTTTGGAGTGAAGGAGCATATATCCTTCCTTGAGGTGGACTACGATAAAATAGACAAGGTACGCGGTTTTGATGTGAGCGTTGTTACCACTGCGAAAAGTGATTATGATGCCAAGGCTTTGCTTACTGAGCTCGGTTTTCCTTTTGTGAATTAGTTGGGGGTGTAGTGTCTAGAAAATCTGTAGTGCAGAGAAATCTGAAACGCGTTGCTATTTCTGCGCGGTTGTCGGAAAAAAGGCGTGCTCTAGTGCGCATCATCAAGGATGCGAGTTTGCCCATGCAGGAAAGGTTCGCTGCTCAGGTGAAGCTCTCTAAAATGCCTAGGGATTCTTCCTACATTAGGATTAGGAACAGGTGTCTCATCACCGGCAGGCCCCGCGGTTACTACAGGAAGTTTATGGTGTCCCGCATAGTGCTGCGCCAGCTTGGTTCGATAGGGCAGATGCCCGGCTTGACGAAGTCGAGTTGGTAGATAGAAGGAGGTTGGCTGTGTCGTTATCCGATCCGATTGCTGATTTTTTGACCCGCCTGCGTAATGGGCAGGCAGGCATGAACAAGGTAGTTTTTGTGCCCCATTCTAAGGTGGTTAGATCCATATTGGACATCCTGCTTGCGGAGGGTTACATAGAGGGTTTCACTGAGGAGTCTAAGAGTTCAGGAATAAAGTACCTTAAGGTGTGCCTCAAGTACTACAACTGTGCTCCGGTCATTAAGAAAATAGTGCGCGTTTCTCGCCCAGGTAAGAGAGTGTATTCTTCTGCAGATAGGCTGCCGAAGTTTTACAATGGTCTCGGTGTGTACATAGTGTCGACATCGCAGGGGGTGATGTTAGATTACAGGGCGCGTAAACTCGGCATTGGCGGGGAAATTTTGTGCGGTGTTTTTTAGGAGAGTTTGCTGTGTCTAGAGTTGGGGCGATGCCCATAGAGGTTCCTGAAGGTGTGAAAGTGGATGTGTGTGATGGTAATTCTGTCACCGTGATTGGTAAGGATGGGACGTCCTCTTCCTTCTCTTTGTGCCACGGCATACGGGCCGTGCTTGATGGCAGTACCCTGCTGCTTGTGAATGAGCGTCAGTCCTCTCCCAGGGCGAAGGTGATGTGGGGCTCTTATAGGAGCGGCATCAGCAATGCTATAAAGGGGCTATCCAAAGGGTTTTCTGTGGAACTCGAAGTGAATGGCGTTGGGTATAGGGTTGTATGTGACAATAAGTACCTCTCTATGTTTGTGGGGTTCAGCCACGGGGTGAGGTATGTAATTCCGGAGGGGATAGAGATCAAGTGTCCTAAGCCCACACAGCTTGTGATTAAAGGCTCCGACAAAGTCAAGGTACACATGGTAGCAGCTGACATATGCTCGATCAGGCGGTATGATCCTTACAAGGGTAAGGGTATATTCGTTAAGGGAGAGTACGTGTACCGGAAGGAAGTGAGTAAGAAGAAATAGGGTGGAACCGGCTATGTCATTGTGTGATTTAAAAAGGGCTACGAGGCGTAAGAGGCGAGTGAGGCTGAAGCTTAGGTCGCTATCGAGTGTCAGGCTTTCCGTGTTCAAGTCTAACAGGCACTTTTATGCCCAGCTTATAGATGATGAGAAAGGCGCGACTTTGGCAGCCGCTTCCACGCTTGAACCCGATGTTTTGGCCACAGCCAAAAGGCGGGTGAACTCGGAGGCCGCTAGGGTGGTCGCAAGGTTATTTGCCGGTCGCCTAGATGGCTTGGATGCCAACTACCGCAAGTTCGTACTTGATCGTGGTTCATGCAGGTACATAGGTGTGGTAGCTGCGTTTGCAGATGAGTTGAGAAGTCTTGGTTTTGAGTTTTAGGTTGTTCTGAATGAGTGTTGATAAAAAGCCGCGCGCTGCGCACGATTCTCATGATTTGTCAGAGTTGTTAGTGTCTGTACGCAGAGTCTCTAAGGTTGTTAAGGGTGGAAGAAGATTCTCCTTTTCTGTGCTTGTCGTGGTAGGTGATGAGAAGGGTCGGGTAGGCTGCGGCATGGGTAAGCACGCGGAAGTTTCTGAGGCCAAAATCAAGGCGGTAAATGCGGCGAAGAAAAGCATGATCAGAGTTTATCTCCGCGAGTCAAGAACACTGCACCACGACGTGGAAGCGAAATTCTGCGCTAGTAGGGTTGTTCTCAGATCTGCCAGGGTTGGTACCGGAATTATTGCCGGCGGTTCGGTCAGAGCGGTGTTTGAAGTGCTGGGTGTTCAGGATGTTGTTGCAAAGATTATTGGGTCCTCTAACCCGCATAGTGTAATTTATGCCGTATTTGCTGCATTTAAAAATATGCTATCCCCCAAGCAAGTTGCTGGTAAAAGAAGCCGCAAGGTCGGTGAGGTAATAGAGAATAGGTGATGGGTCTTTTGCTATGAAGTTGAACGAATTATTTGCCGGCTTACCCAAGCGTAGAAGGCTTAAGGTTTTGGGTAGAGGCCTGGGGTGTGGTAAGGGTAAGACCTCTGGTAGGGGGCACAAGGGACAGAAGGCTAGGTCAGGATGCGCTGTCAATGGGTTTGAGGGGGGACAACAGCCCATATTTACTCGTCTTCCCAAAAGGGGGTTCAGATCCATGTCCCGAGCTAGGTACGAAATAGTGAATATTGGTGCCTTGCAGAGGCTGATTAGCGAGAAGAAGATTGTTGACGCCTCCAACATCAGCAAGGAGCTGATGGCAGAATTGGGCATGATACCTTCGCCGATGAGTAAGGTAAAGATTCTCGGCAAAGGCGCGCTCAAGGCGAAGGTGGGGATAAGTTATGACGCGGTGTCGAAAGCTGCTTGGGAAGAAAGTCTACTTACCGAAGGGTTGAGTGATTCTTAAGGAAGGTTTGTTGTGAATGTGGGTGCACGAGGCAATGCGGGGCTGTTCTGGAGGTTTGGGTTCACGCTGCTAGCCCTAATAGTATATCGCTTGGGTACTTATATCCCCATTCCCGGAGTTAATCCCAGTGTTGTAGAGGATATAATTTCTAGCCATGCGACCGGTGTTCTTGGCATCTTCAATGTGTTCTCCGGGGGCGCTCTGGGCAGGATGACTATCTTTGCGCTCAATGTCATGCCGTACATAGTCTCGTCCATAATAGTACAGCTACTTTCTGTTGCCATACCCACTCTGAATGAGATGAGGCAGGATGGCGAGCTTGGCAGGATGAAAATGAGCACCTATACAAGATATCTATCCGTGGCTTTTTGTATTGCGCAAGGGTTGGTCATACTCTTGGGGTTGGAACGCATGAACTCTGATGAGGTCATGGTGGTTATAAATCCGGGAATAATGTTCCGGGTGGTTGGGATCAGTAGCCTACTGGCAGGAACTATGTTTTTGCTTTGGCTTGGAGAAAGAATCAATGCGAAGGGTATAGGTAACGGCATTTCCCTTATAATTTTTGTGGGGATAATTTCCGAGCTACCAAGTTCCATATCCTCCGTGTTTTTGCTTGGGAAAAACGGGGAGGTTTCCGGACTGGTCGTTCTGTCAATGTTACTGGCATTTTTTGCCCTGTTCCTATTGATAATTTTTTTCGAGAGGTCATACAGAAAGGTTTTTGTGCAGTATCCAAAACGGCAGACAGGCGGCCGTTTTTACAATAGCGATTCAAGTTACATTCCGCTCAAAATAAATACTGCGGGTGTCATACCTCCAATTTTCGCTAACGCCCTGCTACTGTCATCTATTTCGCTCGTGAGATTCCACTCTGGCTCCGAGTGGGCCGATGTGCTGCTGCGGTACCTTTCCTCGGAAGGCATCCTGTATGTCTCTGTCTATATAGCGCTTATAATGTTTTTTACCTTCTTCTACACCTCTCTTGTGTTTGATACGAAGGAAACCTCAGAGATGCTAAAAAAAAATGGGGGGTTTGTCCCCGGGAAGCGTCCAGGCAAGGCAACCAAAGAGTATTTTGACCAGGTTATAGGCAGGATTACAGTTTTGGGTGCGATATACTTATCTGTTGTGTGTGTTGTGCCGGAAATTGTCCGTCATTACTGTGCCGTCTCATTCACTCTGGGCGGTACCAGTTTTTTAATTATCGTGAATGTCATAAACGACACATTCTCTCAGGTTCAGACTCAGGTGTATTCTGGCAGGTATAGTGCGTTGATGAAGAAGTCTGAGTTATGGAAAAAAGTAAAGTAAACCTGCTCATTTTAGGGGCTCCTGGCTCTGGCAAGGGAACACAGGCGCGCTTGTTGGCTGGGCATTTGGACGGCCTGCAAGTGGTATCCATGGGTGACCTACTGCGCAACGAGATTTGCGAGCGCACTGAGACAGGTAAGGAGATAGAAGACGTAATGCGTTCCGGCATCCTCGTCGACGACGCACTTGTGTGTGAGATGCTGTTTAGAAAGCTCAGGAAAGTCAGGCAGGGATTTCTGCTGGATGGGTTTCCGAGAAATCGGCATCAGGCTGAGTTTTTGACGGTCGTTCTGCGATTAATAAATTGCGGGATTGATGCGGTGATAAAGTTGGAGGTAGATGCGGAAGTCGTAAAATGCAGGCTACGCGGACGCTTGATATGTAAAGGTTGTGGCAAGGTGTCAAACGTAAGCTTCGGCACAACAGTGTGCGATGAGTGTGGTTGTCGTGATTATATCAGTAGGAATGATGATGTAGCAGAGACAATAAAGCACAGGATTTCGGAATATGAGTCCGTTATAGGAGAGTTGGAGCAATATTACGGAAAGCTGGTAACGAGAGTAGACAGCAATGGATCTGTAGACGAAGTATTTCAGGCCATAAGAGATATAGTTGATGTCCTAAATAACTAGTTGACGGTGAGTGGTACATTTGCTATACAGGGGTTCCGCTGGTGTTTTTTGTAGGGGTTCTTAGTGGCGCGTATAGGTGGGGTTAATGTCCCCGTGAATAAGCGTGTTGTAGTTGCCTTGACGTACATATACGGTATCGGTCCGTCCTTGGCCAGTAAGATTTGCGAGGGTTGTGGCATAGGAGAGGATGTTCTCGTATCCTCCCTTAGCGACGAGGATGTGGTCAAGATCAGAAACTTCATAAGGTCTGGTTGTGTTGTTGAGGCTGACCTGAGGAAAGAAGTGGCTATGAACATCAAGTTTCTGATGGATATAGGCTGCTACAGGGGCTTGCGCCATAGGAAGAAGCTTCCTGTGCGTGGTCAGAGGACGCACACGAATGCTAGAACCCGTAAAGGCGGCACCAGGCTGGCTGTTGCTGTCAAAAAGGGGTGATAGGGTTATATGGCGGTAGTTAAGAAAAGGAGGAACGTTGTTGTGGGCGAGGTGCATATCTACGCCACGTATAACAACGTAATTGTGACGATTGCTGATCAGCAGGGGCACGTTCTTGTCACTACCTCGGCCGGGGCTTGTAACTTTAAAGGCTCCAAGAAGGCGACCCCTTACGCCGCTCAGGAGACAGTCGCGAGAGCAGTTAAGGCCGTTGTTGAGCGGAATGGTATGAGGACGGTGTCGGTGTGCATATCCGGTCCTGGTGCTGGTAGGGAAGCTGCCATCAGGGCGGTTCAGACCTGTAACCTCAATGTTACGTCCATAAGGGATACTACTAAGCTCCCTCACAATGGGTGTAAGCTGCCGAAGAGGCGCAGGGTATAGTTTTTGTTTGCGAGAGATTTATGGCGATTTCTGATAATGGGGGGGGCTCCGTTGGCTTGTGTTATGGTAGCGAGTTCTCGATCTCTGATCACTGGGATAAACTGACCAGACCTTCTTCCATAAAGGTTGTGGGTGATGGCGATCTATCGCGCTCTGCCGAGCTAATTGTAGAGCCCCTGGAGAGTGGGTTTGCCCTCACCTTGGGCAACGCGCTCAGGCGTGTTATGATGTCTTCCCTAAGAGGGTTCGCTGTGTACGGGATAGAGGTTGAGGGCGTGTCGCACGAACTCACGTCTCTATCTGGGGTTCGGGAAGATGTTGCGGATTTGGTGCTCAACCTGAGTATGTTGAGGGTAAAGCTTTTGACTTCTGAATCCAGGGTTCTGCGTCTCGTTGCTAAAGGCCCCGGGGAGATCACTGCAGCTGCTATAGGTGACTCCGAGGGGTGCGTGGTTCTAAACAAGGATTTGCATATCTGCACCTTGGGTAAAGATGTTGACTTCAGCATGAAGATATATGTGAACAGCGGAAAGGGCTATGTTCCCGCTTCTGAGTACAGGGCTGCCTCCAGATCTGGCGCTACCAGCGAAGTTGGCCCGGGGTTCATTGCCACCAACGCGCTCTATAGTCCGGTAAAAAAGGTTGCATTCAGGATCGAGAGTAGCAGGATAGGCCAGTTTACTGACTACGATAGGCTTGTTATCTCTGTTGAGACGGATGGCTCTATATCTCCGGACGAAGCTGTGGCCGTTTCTGCCAGGGTGCTGCAGGATCAGCTGCAGTCATTCATAGGCTCTGAGGAAGTTGAGGGAGAATCCAGGAAGAAGGTTGACAAAGAAGAGGGGGCGTTACCCTACGATCATAATCTGCTGCGCAAGGTTGATGAGCTAGAGCTTTCTGTAAGGTCCCACAACTGCTTGAAAAATGACAACATAACGTATATAGGTGACCTCGTGCAGAAAACAGAGTCTGACATGTTGCGTACTCCCAACTTTGGTAGAAAGTCTCTGAATGAGATAAATGAGGTCTTGGCTAGCATGAACCTTCACCTTGGCATGAAGGTTCCGAATTGGCCGCCTGAGTCTATTGAGAATCTTAGTAAGCAGTATAGTGAGGATTAGTCATGAGTCCTGTGCATATGGTTGTGGGTGAGGGTCTGTAATGAGGCACGGTATAAGTTGTAGAAAGTTCTCTCGTCCCACAGCGCATAGATTGTCTATGTTGGCTAATCTTGCGGTGTCGCTGATTCGTCATGAGCGTATTGTTACCACGGTCGCGAAGGCCAAAGATTTAAGGCCCTTTGTGGAGAGACTGGTCACCGTTGGACGGAGGCTTGCGAAGAAAGACCCGGTCCGTGGCCGTAGGCTTTTGCTTTCCAAGATGGGCGGGGATTTGGATGCAGTTAACAAGCTGTTAGACGTTCTGGCAAAGCGCTATGCTCGGCGTCCCGGTGGTTACACCCGAATTTTGAAGAACGGGTTCCGCGCGGGCGATTGTGCTCCAATTGCTATTATGGAATTTGTGGACAGGAAGGAAGGGGAGCCTAAAAAGGTGGCTGAGGGCTAACCCGTGAGGTTCGCATATTCCTGGCTTATGGATCATTTGGATACCGAGTGGTCGGCCAGTGCGGTTGCGGATGAGCTTTCTCGTTTGGGCATTGAGGCAGAATTGCTGCACGAAGGCCAAGATCCGGCCCCGTTTGTGGTTGCCAGAGTTGGCGCGGTTAAGCCCCATCCTTCGGCTGATAAGCTGAAAGTCTGTGAGGTTTTTGATGGTGCAGACCACATGCAGGTGGTGTGTGGTGCATCGAACGTCAGGGAGGGCATGCTGTCTGTACTGGCGCGCTGTGGTGCGGTTATGCCCAATGGCGGCCCTACGATTGTTGAGGCAGTACTCAGGGGCGTGAAAAGCCATGGCATGCTCTGTTCGGCTGATGAACTGGGTGTCCAAGGGTGGAGAGCACAAGATTCCGGTATACTAGACCTGCCGAGTTCTGATTATGAAGTGGGAGATAGCTTTTTTCTGTCTGGGGCGGTGATTGAGGTTGGTGTTACGCCAAACCGGGGAGATTGCCTAGGCCTGCGCGGCATTGCTAGGGAGTTGGTTGCTGCCGGGGTTGGGGCTTTGAGGCCACTGCCCGTGGACGATCTTGAGGTTTTTGGGCGCTCTCCAATAGAAGCTGAAATGCGCTCCGCGGGCGTGCTTATGGGCAGGTATATTAAGTCCATAAAAAATACCGGGGACTCGCCTAGGTGGATCAAGGATCGCTTGATATCTGCCGGCGTCAAGACCATTTCGTGCGTTGTTGACATAGTAAATTATGTTATGCTGGTCCTAAACAGGCCAATGCATGTGTATGATGCCGACAAGATACAGGGCGGCAAGCTAGTTGTTGGCGCGTCATCTAACACAGATTTTCATGCACTTGATGGGAAGAAATACACCTTGAGCAAAGACAATTTGGTGGTGACGGACGGCGCCGGAGTTGTACACTGCATTGCGGGTGTCATAGGGTCAACCCTGAGTGGGTGTACACTAGATTCTGAGAATATATTTCTCGAATCCGCGTGGTATGACCCGGTCGATATTGCAATGTCGGCCAGAAAACTCAAACTATCCACAGATTCCAGCTGCAGATTTGAGAGGTTTACCGATCCTGGGTGCGTTAAACTTGGCCTGGATTTTGCGTCACACATGATTGTAAAGTACTGCGGCGGCGTTGCATCTGACGTTGTGGCGTGTGGTGAGACACCTTTTTCTGAGGGCAGGGTAATTAGTTTTAACCCGGATTCTGTGGGCGTTATAGGTAGTGTAGAAATTGAGCGCGAAGAAATTCTTCGCATACTAACGGCTTTGGGCTTTGATGTTAATGCCGACAAGGATCGTCAGTGGGAGGTCTCGGTGCCATCTTGGAGGTTGGCCGATGTGCGATCCTCCTTCGATGTTGTGGAGGAAGTGTTGCGCATGCACGGGTATGACAAAGTTCAGGAACAGCCTGTTGTGCCGTGTATTGCGGGTCCTAATGGGTGTAATTACGACGAAAAGCTAAGCTTGATCATGCTGTCTGCGGGGCTCACAGAGGTTGTGACGTGGTCCTTCATGAGCGGCGCTGTTGCAGAAAAACTTGGGTATAGTATTGAAGATTTGTGTGTAGAAAACCCGGTAAGCAATAAGTTTGATGTCATGCGCCCGTCTCTTTTGCCCAATTTACTACAGACGGCTGCAAGCAATCAGGCATGTGGGTGTGAGAGCGTGGCGATTTTTGAGCTTGGGGAAGTTTATAGGTTTCTTGATGAAAGCGAGCGCTCGATATGCGGCGTACGTTCCGGCGATAACGTTCCTCGCAATCCACACGGCGCAACCAGAAAGTTTGATTTTTTTGACGCGAAGTGTGACGTTTTGCAGGTGCTTACCCAACTAGGTATTGATGGTCGGTTGGTTGAGTTCAGAAGCTGTGACAGGAGTTATATGCACCCGGCGCGATCAGCAGATGTGTATTTTCGCGACATATTGTGCGGATATGTTGGCGAGCTGCACCCCGACCTCATTGGGTTTTTTGAAATGCGGTCTGCCGCTGCGTGTTTTGAAATATTTTTATCCCGCATCCCGAATGTGGACGACAATCCCACAGGAGACGAGTTTTTGGTGCACAAATACCAGCCAGTGAAGAGGGATTTTGCGTTTGTGTTAGACCAGGGCGTGCAATCACAAGCTTTGGTTGACGTAGTAGGATGTATCCCCGGCGTGGCAGAAGTATCGGTTTTTGATTTCTACTGTGGGGATAACATACCCGAAGGCAAGGTGTCTATTGCTGTTGCTGTTGTGATGATTTCAAAAGTGGGCACCATGACTGAATCAGAGATTAAAGACGTATCCGAGCGCATTATAGCCCTGGTAGCGCAAAAATTGGGGGGCGAGCTTAGGGCTGATTGACCGATAATCTGCTGCAGGGGCGGACTTATGTTAAGTAGGCACGTTACTGCAGGGTATGGCTCTAGCTACGCTCAGACTGCAGGCCGCTGCCGCGCGGGGCGTTAATGTCCTAAAGTGTGGAAGAAGAGATAAGTGGTGGCACTCCAACCGGGCCTATGGCGTATGATGTGGGTCTCGCTTCGGTGGGGTAATATCTGCTGAGCATGAGCTGTTACAGGATGCATAACTTTGGAATTGGCCGGTCATTGAGGCGCTTGTATTCTTAAGATTTTAATCTAATAATGACTTTTGGCCTCACCGTTAACGCAATGCAGCCAGAAATCGGACCGTTCAACATAAAGAAGTTTTGGAGACTGACTATCGATGCATTAACATCTCAGGCCTGCAATTTTGTGATATGGATTCCAGCACTACAAGCGGCGGGCATCCTACTGTATTTCTCCTTAAAACACGAACCGAGTTTTACACTGGCGGCACTTGTGGCTTGTGCAATGGTGGCGCTTTTTTTACTCACGCTGATTAATACAAGGTTCCTACCGCTGCTGATTGTGGCGTTTGGGGCGCTGGGGTTTATCAGCGCGCATTGTAGGACCGCGTTACTCTTTCCCAAACAGCCGCCCATTTCCACGTTTCGGCGGGTGTACGTCAACGGCGCTACCGGACTGTTGAAGGAGATTAACCATAAGCCTGGATATGCCCAACTTCTAGTGTGTGATGTAGAGAGTGACAAGATTCAGGGCATATGTGCCAGACTTGCTGCAAGAACTGCAATTGATCCTACGATAAGACCCGGAGACATATTGACATTTTCTGGGGTGATCCACCCACCGCCCGTATCCGCGTCTAAACACGGCTACGACTTTGCCCGGGTTGCGTACTTCAGAGGCATTAATGCGGTCGGCTTTACGACCTCTCAGGTCAAGTTGCATGAACGACGCAGCAAGGTGGGGTTCAAGGAATGGGTTGAGAGAATCAGGGACGAGATTTATGCAAGGCTTGTTTCCGGCCTTCGGCGAGATTGCGCTGAAATAATGGCGGCGCTACTAGTCGGCAAGAGGCTTGGTATCAGAAGTGAGGTACTAGAAGACATAAGGAACTCCGGGCTGTCGCATCTGTTCGCAATATCCGGGCTGCACCTATCTTTTGTTGCTGGGATCTCCTTCATGCTTACCAGGAATATTTTTGTCCTCTCCGAGACTATAACACTCAAACATAACATAAAAAAATTTGCTGCGGTTGTGGCTATTATTGCGAGTTTTTTCTACCTGCTTATCTCTGGTATGCCAGTTTCGGCCTGCAGGGCATTTATTATGGTGACTCTGACTTTTGTTGGGATAATCGTTGATAAACCCAACAGTGTATTGCGCTCCATATCTCTCGCTGCATCTATCATATTATTGCTTACTCCCGAGACAATCTTGCTACCCAGCTTTCAAATGTCATTTGCCGCTGTTGTGGCGCTGGCTGGAAGTTGTGGCGTGAGCAGGGTAGTATCTGCAGGCAGCGTTGTGCGATACATCACCGCGGCAACTTCGGGCTCTCTGATCGCCAGCATTGCAACTGCCCCGTATGTTGTGTACCACTTCAATTACTTCTCCGTAGTTGGAGTGGTATCGAATATCATTGCCATCCCGCTTACGGCGTTTGTAGTGATACCACTTGGCCTTGTATACGTAATAACGGACTGTCTGCTTTCTGGTGCGTTAGTGGCTAGCCCGTTGGAAGCATCCGTGGGCCTGATTTTATATATTGCCCACTATGCCGCAAAAGTTGAGTGGTTAGCGCCAACCGTGCGCAGCATTCCTCCCGCCTCTGTACTGTTTATGACGCTCGGGTTGCTGGCATTCAGCTGGTGGCGCGGGACTGCAAGAATAATATTGGGTTTGCTTTTTGCCTTGTCTGGGTTTCTACTTGCGCTTGCCTACAAAACTCCGGACGTTCTTTATGGCGTTGGCGGAGTAGCCGTGAAAGAGGGTGACGGCCAGCTGTATTTTGCAATGAGGAGAGGAAGCACGAGAGGGTTTTCTTACTCCGCATGGGCTCGGGAAAATGGGCAGCCTAAAATCATCAATGGAGGCTATTTTGGCCAGGGGAAGAAGCTGATATGTATGGCAGGCGGCTGCATATATGATAGTAGAGTGATAATTTCTTGCGATACTGAGTTTATCTTACAACGCTGTTCAGAGGCGGATTTGGTAATACACACCGGGTCCGGCCCGCGCTACCCGGCACCGTGCAGCCACGTACCTCATATCACTTATGATGACATCAGGAAGCTCGGGGCGCATTATGTATCACTCAGTGGCTCTTCGGTTAAGGTAGAAAGTGCGCGTACCAGAAGACCATGGCACGCCAATGCGGCAAGTTTTGTTCAGGGGAAATGTGCGAAGTGTGCCGCAAGAAACAGAAATGCGGGCGATTCGACGCCTTTTTGCAACGGTTTAGCGATTGTGACGCACTCCGATAATAAACTACCAGTAGACCGCCGCAGAAAAGTACGGGTCCCGGCGGATAGCATCGGCCCGTAGCGTGCATGCGGATATGCGAACCACCAATTCCGTCAGAGTGCGCAATACTTGGGAAAAACTACCTCAAGTGTGCAACATTGAACATGTCACGATATCGCGATGCTACAACAAGCATTCCGATTGTGTTTACGATTGTGGCAAGTGAAATTGCAAGATCTGCAATGTCCCATAGGAGCGCGACCGTGCACACGGACCCCAGGGGAGCTATGGCTATAAAAAATGCGGTCCAGGCCTTTCCGTACGCATCCCTTCCCAAAACGTACAGCAGCGCTTCCTTTGAACACATAAGCCACGTTAGCATAGTGGTGAACGAGAAACAAAACATCAGCCCCAATAGCGCGTACTCTACATAACCCGACCCCAAAGCGCTGGTAAAAGCAGTGAAGCACATATTTGTGCTTTCCAATGCAGCATCGGACCACACGCCGGTAGTGAGCAATACCATGGTCGTCACGAAAGCCACGATCGCAACGACGAACGGTGAAACTAACGATATCAGGCTCTGTTGCGCCACAAACCTCTTGTCGTCACACTCGTTTGGTACTAATGAATGCACCGTTCCTTCTAGCCCTAGCCCTATATCGGTTGCGAATATGCCACGCAAGGCGCCGACCTGCACAACAGCCAGGATTTCCGCAATGAACGCCAGGGCTGCCCCATTTTTCAGGCTGTCTAGATTAAGAAAACTCGTGAGGATTAATGTAAGAGAGGGCAAAATGTTATCGTAGCACTTCACCAGAACAACGAAACACAGCGCTATGTACAGCAAAACCATCGCTGGGACCATGCCAGAGACAGTTTTGGCTATGAAATTCATACCCAAGGCGCTGACGAAAAAGAGTGCAAATGCCACAAGTATGCCCGCAGCCAAGGGTGGCAGATCCATGAGGCTCATAGGAATAGCCAGGGAATTTACTTGAACCAAGTTTCCGACGGTTATGGCACACACTGCGGTTACAAATGCAACGACGCAGGGAGCCCACTTCACCCCAAAAGCGTGCTTGACGTACACCACAGGCCCCCCGAACGTCTTGCCGTTTTGTGCTTGTACCCTTGTAGAGGTGCTTATGTAACAGTTGGCATATTTTATTATTGAGGCGACTGTTATTATCAGCACCATCCAGACTATAAAGCCGGGCCCCCCGGAACTTAATGCTATTGCGGTTCCGGAAATGTTACCAACACCCAGGTTTCCACCTAGAATTGTGCACACAGCGGCAACGGAGGAAAATTTTCTCCTCTCACCCGCGAAGAGCGAAGAAATGGCAAGAGGCAGCCCCCTTATCTGTAGCCAACCAGACGATATGGACATGCGCAACCCAGCAAACAGTAGCATGGCTACGGCTGGGATGCACAGGAGAGTGTTAAGCAAGCCCATAACTGCCTCCTACTAGTCGCAAACCGGTACATGCAGCCTCAGTCTCTTAAGACATGACACCAAACTGGACCGCAACACTGGTAGCTTGGTTTCTGACAGCCTACTACTGCTTACAAAAACGTAACAAAACCCTCTGGCCGCACTGGTGGATATGACATCTTGGGCAATGACCCGCAACCGCCTGCGTATCCTATTCCTAACTACAGAGTTTCCAGACTTTTTGCTTACCGTAAACCCCACCCGCACCAGGCCATCGCTCCCCGGCGGGTGTGCAGAATCCTCCACAGCTTGCAACAACAGGCCCTTGCTGCTTGCTGAGCGGCCACTGAACCTGGCGCGCGCGAACTCCTTTCTTTTCTTTAAGGTAACCACCCCTTTCAGGCGCACAAAAGGCACCTCCCCTTGGCACGCCTCCTGTTGAGAATCTTTCTGCCCCACCTTGTGGACATCCTGGCGCGGAAGCCGTGCCTGCGCTTTCTCACAATCCTACTTGGCTGAAACGTCCTTTTCATAGCACTGAACTAAGGCAAACAGCGTCCAGGCTATAATCAATCCCCGCTATTGTCAAGTAGTTACAACTTTAGGTCTTGCACTTCTGTCTCTTTGCTGGATATTCAACGCATTCAAGACCTGCATGGTGTGATTGTGGGTGAAAAGGCCTGAGGTGTTATACCTGTACACAGCACCGATTTGATAGGTATTGTTGCGGCGGTTTTTTGTTGTGGATCGGGAAGCTAGTATGTGTGGAGATTCCTGTAATGGAGTGGGAGCCTGTGATTATTCACGAGGCACAGAAGAAGAAACGCGAGCGTGAAGAACGTGTTGCTCAGGTTCGTAGAGAACTTCGTGCTGAACTCAACGCTATAGATACTGCGTGGAGGTTTGTGATTGTCTGTCAGACTGGACAGAGCATGACTAAACACACTAGCAGTGAACAACTTGATGTGGAGTTGCACGCTACAAATTCTGGTAACGGTATGGAGCTCACACTGAAATTGCAAGTCCAGGAAGGCGTGGAGCTACAGTCGCTTGAACAGGTATTTTGTGAATGTGCAGATCGTTGTGTGGCTGCAATTAATAGTCTGGGTACTGGGCGTAGTCGTAAGTGTGCGGACCCGGGTTTGATTGACGGCCAGGTTGCTACACCAAGTACTGCTCTTGGGCAACCAGCACCCAGCACCGCTTTGACAAGTGTTGCTGCGGAGGTTGCTACGCCAAGTACTGCTCTTGGGGTGTAGTGCTCAATGGAAGGGGGGGGGATCCTCCTCTCCTCTAGTTTTGTCAATTTTGTGTTGCAACGCTACACGTCTGTGTAGCGTGGTTTTCTGAAATATTCGGGTGAAAAGGCCCGAGGTGTAATGGATTTTTCAATTTGTCCCGTAGTGGCATGGTGTTGAAGTAACATATGGCACTGTGGGATGTCCTGTGTCGCGGGGTGGAAGTCCGGGCTGCGGTCGTAGGATTGCAGAGGAGCTAAGGCTTGCGGAGGACGCTCGCTTGCGCCTTGCACTCCTGGGGAGGTGCATAGTTAAGGGGAGTCCTGCTCAAGTTCGTAAAGAACTTCGTGCTGAACTCAAAGCTATAGATGCTGAGTGGAGGCCTGTGATTGCCCGTGAATCACTCAGGAAGGAGCTTGACGCTATAGATGCTGAGTGGCAACACGCGATTACCTTCTGGCATATATCTCGCGCTATCATTGGTAGTATAGAGCTTAGTAAGGAGCTTGACGCTATAGATGCTGAGTGGAGGCCTGTGATTGTCCGTGAATCACTCAGGAAGGAGCTCAAAGCTATAGATGCTGAGTGGAGACCTGCGATTAGGCTCGAGAGTGCATATCGCGCTATCATTGGTAGTATAGAGCTTAGTAAGGAGCTCAAAGCTATAGATGCTGAGACGCAACACGCGGTTGAGCTCAGGAGGGCACTTCGCACCATAGAGGGTCGTATAGAGCTTAGTAGGGAGCTCAAAGCTATAGATGCCGAATGGGCACCTAGGATTGCCCAAGCAAAAGAAATTGCTCAAGCCCGTGAATCACTCAGGAAGGAGCTTAACGATATAGATGCCGAATGGGCACCTAAGATTGCCCAAGCAAAAGAAATTGCTCAAGCAAAAGCAGAACTTGCCGCTGCTACTGATGCTCTTAAACGAGCAGCGGATAAGCTGCAGGCTCTTGGTAAGATGGGCACCACATCTACGCCCGGTACCGATTTGATAGGTGTTGTTACGACTGCTGTTACGACGACCCTTGCTGGGACGCAACCAGCACCCGGCACCGATTTGGTAGGTGTTGCTACACCAAGTACTGCTCTTGGGCAACCAGCACCCAGCACCGCTTTGACAAGTGTTGCTGCGGAGGTTGCTACGCCAAGTACTGCTCTTGGGGTGTAGTGCTCAATGGAAGGGGGGGGGGGATCCTCCTCTCCTCTAGTTTTGTCAATTTTGTGTTGCAACGCTACACGTCTGTGTAGCGTGGTTTTCTGAAATATTCGGGTGAAAAGGCCCGAGGTGTAATGGATTTTTCAATTTGTCCCGTAGTGGCATGGTGTTGAAGTAACATATGGCACTGTGGGATGTCCTGTGTCGCGGGGTGGAAGTCCGGGCTGCGGTCGTAGGATTGCAGAGGAGCTAAGGTTTTTTGTTGTGGATCGGGAAGCTAGTATGTGTGGAGATTCCTGTAATGGAGGGGGAGACCGGCAGCAGCGGCAAGAACTTGCCGCTGCTGCTCGCGCGTCCCTCTTATGCTTGGGAGGGGTGATGCAGCAGCATATTACCGCTGCTAAGGCTCGTGCAGAACTCAGGAAGGAGCTCAAAGCTATAGATGCTGAGTGGAGGCCTGTGATTGCCCGTGAATCACTCAGGAAGGAGCTCAAAGCTATAGATGCTCAGTGGCAACACGCGATTACCTTCTTGCGTATATCTCGCGCTATCATTGGTAGTATAGAGCTTAGTAAGGAGCTCAAAGCTATAGATGCCGGGTGGGAGCCTGTGATTATTCACGAGGCACAGAAGAAGAAACGCGAGCGTGAAGAACGTGTTGCTCAAGTTCGTAGAGAACTTCGTGCTGAACTCAGAGCTATAGATGCTGAGTGGAGGCTTGTGATTGCCCGTGAATCACTCAGGAAGGAGCTTGACGCTATAGATGCTGAGTGTAGACATACGATTAAGCTCAGGAAGGAGCTCAAAGCTATAGATGCTGAGTGGAGGCCTGTGATTGCCCGTGAATCACTCAGGAAGGAGCTTGACGCTATAGATGCTGAGTGGGCACCTAGGATTGCCCGAGCAGAACTTGCCGCTGCTGCTGATGCTCTTAAACGAGCAGCGGATAAGCTGCAGGCTCTTGGTAAGATGGACACCACATCTACGCCCGGTACCGATTTGATAGGTGTTGTTACGACTGCTATTGCGACCCTTGCTGCTGCTGGGATGCAACCAGCACCCAGCACCGCTTTGACAAGTGTTGCTGCGGAGGTTGCTACACCAAGTACTGCTCTTGGGGTGTAGTGCTCAATGGAAGGGGGGGGATCCTCCTCTCCTCTAGTTTTGTCAATTTTGTGTTGCAACGCTACACGTCTGTGTAGCGTGGTTTCTTGGATGCTTGGGGTCCTAGCCGGTGGGTTTGCCTTGAGCGAACAGCGGTTTTGTGGTAGATCGGGAAATTGGTATGCGTGTTGAAGTGACATATGTTGCTGTGGGATGTCCTGTGTCGCGGGGTGGAAGTCCGGGCTGCGGTCGTAGGATTGCAGAGGAGCTAAGGCTTGCGGAGGACGCTCGCTTGCGCCTTGCACTCCTGGGGAGGTGCATAGTTAAGGGGAGTCCTGCTCAGGTTCGTAGAGAACTTCGTGCTGAACTCAAAGCTATAGATGCTGAGTGGAGGCCTGTGATTGCCCGTGAATCACTCAGGAAGGAGCTTGACGCTATAGATGCTGAGTGGGCACCTAAGATTGAGCTTAGTGCGGAGCTCAAAGCTATAGATGCTGAGTGGAGACCTGCGATTAGGCTCAGGAGTGCATATCGCGCTATCATTGGTCGTATAGAGCTCAGGAAGGAGCTTGACGCTATAGATGCTGAGTGGAGGCCTGTGATTGCCCGTGAATCACTCAGGAAGGAGCTTGACGCTATAGATGCTGAGTGGGCACCTAAGATTGAGCTTAGTGCGGAGCTCAAAGCTATAGATGCTGAGTGGAGACCTGCGATTAGGCTCAGGAGTGCATATCGCGCTATCATTGGTCGTTGGGAGCTTAGTAAGGAGCTCAAAGCTATAGATGCTGAGTGGGCACCTGTGATTAAGCTCAGGAAGGAGCTCAAAGCTATAGATGCTGAGTGGAGGCCTGTGATTGCCCGTGAATCACTCAGGAAGGAGCTCAAAGCTATAGATGCTGAGTGGAGACCTGCGATTAGGCTCAGGAGTGCATATCGCGCTATCATTGGTCGTATAGAGCTCAGGAAGGAGCTTGACGCTATAGATGCTGAGTGGAGGCCTGTGATTGCCCGTGAATCACTCAGGAAGGAGCTTGACGCTATAGATGCTGAGTGGGCACCTAAGATTGAGCTTAGTGCGGAGCTCAAAGCTATAGATGCTGAGTGGAGACCTGCGATTAGGCTCAGGAGTGCATATCGCGCTATCATTGGTCGTTGGGAGCTTAGTAAGGAGCTCAAAGCTATAGATGCTGAGTGGGCACCTGTGATTAAGCTCAGGAAGGAGCTCAAAGCTATAGATGCTGAGTGGGCACCTGTGATTAAGCTCAGGAAGGAGCTCAAAGCTATAGATGCTGAGTGGAGACCTAGGATTGCTAAAGCCCAAGAAGAACTTGCTGCTCAGGTTCGTAGAGAACTTCGTGCTGAACTCAACGCTATAGATACTGCGTGGAGGTTTGTGATTGTCTGTCAGACTGGACAGAGCATGACTAAACACACTAGCAGTGAACAACTTGATGTGGAGTTGCACGCTACAAATTCTGGTAACGGTATGGAGCTCACACTGAAATTGCAAGTCCAGGAAGGCGTGGAGCTACAGTCGCTTGAACAGGTATTTTGTGAATGTGCAGATCGTTGTGTGGCTGCAATTAATAGTCTGGGTACTGGGCGTAGTCGTAAGTGTGCGGACCCGGGTTTGATTGACGGCCAGGTTGCTACACCAAGTACTGCTCTTGGGCAACCAGCACCCAGCACCGCTTTGACAAGTGTTGCTGCGGAGGTTGCTACGCCAAGTACTGCTCTTGGGGTGTAGTGCTCAATGGAAGGGGGGGGGATCCTCCTCTCCTCTAGTTTTGTCAATTTTGTGTTGCAACGCTACACGTCTGTGTAGCGTGGTTTTCTGAAATATTCGGGTGAAAAGGCCCGAGGTGTAATGGATTTTTCAATTTGTCCCGTAGTGGCATGGTGTTGAAGTAACATATGGCACTGTGGGATGTCCTGTGTCGCGGGGTGGAAGTCCGGGCTGCGGTCGTAGGATTGCAGAGGAGCTAAGGCTTGCGGAGGACGCTCGCTTGCGCCTTGCACTCCTGGGGAGGTGCATAGTTAAGGGGAGTCCTGCTCAAGTTCGTAAAGAACTTCGTGCTGAACTCAAAGCTATAGATGCTGAGTGGAGGCCTGTGATTGCCCGTGAATCACTCAGGAAGGAGCTTGACGCTATAGATGCTGAGTGGCAACACGCGATTACCTTCTGGCATATATCTCGCGCTATCATTGGTAGTATAGAGCTTAGTAAGGAGCTTGACGCTATAGATGCTGAGTGGAGGCCTGTGATTGTCCGTGAATCACTCAGGAAGGAGCTCAAAGCTATAGATGCTGAGTGGAGACCTGCGATTAGGCTCGAGAGTGCATATCGCGCTATCATTGGTAGTATAGAGCTTAGTAAGGAGCTCAAAGCTATAGATGCTGAGACGCAACACGCGGTTGAGCTCAGGAGGGCACTTCGCACCATAGAGGGTCGTATAGAGCTTAGTAGGGAGCTCAAAGCTATAGATGCCGAATGGGCACCTAGGATTGCCCAAGCAAAAGAAATTGCTCAAGCCCGTGAATCACTCAGGAAGGAGCTTAACGATATAGATGCCGAATGGGCACCTAAGATTGCCCAAGCAAAAGAAATTGCTCAAGCAAAAGCAGAACTTGCCGCTGCTACTGATGCTCTTAAACGAGCAGCGGATAAGCTGCAGGCTCTTGGTAAGATGGGCACCACATCTACGCCCGGTACCGATTTGATAGGTGTTGTTACGACTGCTGTTACGACGACCCTTGCTGGGACGCAACCAGCACCCGGCACCGATTTGGTAGGTGTTGCTACACCAAGTACTGCTCTTGGGCAACCAGCACCCAGCACCGCTTTGACAAGTGTTGCTGCGGAGGTTGCTACGCCAAGTACTGCTCTTGGGGTGTAGTGCTCAATGGAAGGGGGGGGGGATCCTCCTCTCCTCTAGTTTTGTCAATTTTGTGTTGCAACGCTACACGTCTGTGTAGCGTGGTTTCTTGGATGCTTGGGGTCCTAGCCGGTAGGTTTGCCTTGAGCGAACAGCGGTTTTGTGGTAGACCGTGAAGCTAGTATGTGTGTTGGGGTGGCCTATGTTGCTGGGTAGAGTCAAGAACCTCATCAAATGCCACCTCCCGCTCCCGTATTTTACGCTGTGCAGGCTGCAAAGTGTGGAAATAACCCTACTTGCTGCCTTTCCCGCGCTTGCCAGTATCTCCATTGCGTCGAGCAGCATCGCGAAAACCCTGTGGCTTTTTGTGCTCAGCGCGGTCGGTGCGGCCATTGTGAGGACTGCTGGGTGTGTGATCAATGATATATTTGACAGAAAGATAGATGCAAAGGTCCGGAGGACCAAAAACAGGCCCCTTGCCTCTGGTGCCCTTACTGTTCCTCAGGCATTAAAAGTGCTGCTGTTGCTGGTTGGGATCGCCCTAGGTATTTTGCTATTGACCAACGCGATGACTTTCTACCTAAGCACCTTTTTTGCAGTTGGTATTGTGCTATATCCCTTGATGAAAAGATATTTCTCCTACCCGCAGTTTTTTCTCGGTTTTGTATTCAATTGCGGGGTGTTGATAGGCTCTGCAATGGCGGCAAATAAGCTTGTGCTTGGGTCCATACTCCTGTACATAGGATGCATATTTTGGACCACCGCCTATGATACCATATACGCCTGTCAAGATAAGGAGGATGACGCGATTTTGGGCCTGGGAAGCACCGCAGTCAAGTTCGGTGCTAATACAAAGCGATACATAGGGAGGCTGTATATACTTACCACTACCATGTGGGTGAGTACGGGCGTAATATCCTCGTTGGGTGCTGCTTATTATGTGTGCATGTTGGGGATTGCCGGCATATTCTACTACCAATACGCAAAGTCAGACTTTGACAGCCCCAGCAGATGCATGTATATGTTCAGGATCAACATGTACGTGGGGCTGTTGCTTTTTCTGGGCGCGTTTCTCGGTAAGATAGGTATCAGGTTTCTGTAATTCCCGGTTCGAATGCAACTCGGCGATGTTTCTTCGGAACTATTTAGGTCTTGTATGGGGAGGTTTGCCACCGGTGTTACTGTGGTAACTACGATGGACAACTGTGGTGTTATGCATGGAGTTACGGTTAGCTCGTTCAACTCTGTGTCTCTGGATCCGCCGCTGGTATTGTTTTCTATTGAGAAAACTTCTTCGAGGTTTGGTGTGTTTAGCATGTGCACCCAGTTCGTTGTGAATATTTTGGGTGAGCACCAGGCCGACGTTTCCAGAAATTTTGCAGAGAGGAATAGGAAGTTTTGGGAGAGCTATAATTTTACAGTAGTGGATGGTATGCCCGTGATAAACGGATCCATAGCCTATTTTTATTGTACGATGCATCATCTGTACGATGGGGGAGATCACAAAATTGTGGTTGGTAGGGTGCTGGACTGTAAAATTCTTGATGATGCCAATCCCCTGCTTTACTACCGTGGTGGGTACTGTAGGTTGAATTGCTAATGCGTCGCAATTGCGTACTGTATGCCGATCTGGCAGCTGTCATAAAAAGAAACGTTGCGCGTGCCCCGTATCTGTGGGACGCTATCATACACCGCCGCCGGCAGCTGCATGTTTGTGTTGCCGTGTGTTACGTAGAGTAGTGGTACAAAAGGCGTCTGCACGTGGTTTAAGGTCCCTTGCAATGAAGATTGGCATAGTTGGTTGTTTGGGTAGAATGGGCCGCATAATTGTACAGGAGGTTGTAGGGACTGGTGGTGTTGAGCTTAGTGGAGGTGTTGTAAGGCGGGGGAATGGCCTTGTAGGCGAGGATATGGGGGCAGTGCTCGGCTGTGGCCACGGTGCCAAGATTACGGATTCCAAGGAATTTCTTTTTGATTGCTCTGATGTTGTTATTGATTTTAGTAGTCCTGAGTGTATGCTCGAGTGTGTAGGCATTGCCTCCGAGAAACGTGTTCCACTTGTTAGCGGCACTACCGGAGTCGATGAGAGGGATTTTCGCACGCATGCGGAGAAGGTTCCGCTTTTATGGTCGTGCAACATGAGTTTGGGTGTTACATTGTTACTAGAGCTAGTTAAAATGGCTGCAGCTGGATTTCGGGGCTATGATGTAGAGATTCGAGAATTGCATCATAGAGCGAAAAAAGATGCGCCCTCTGGAACATCGCTAATGCTGGGTAAGGCTGTGGCACAGGGTATGGGGGTTGAGCTTGAATCGCAGCAGCACACCTTTGGTTTCGGTTGTAGGCGGAGTGGCGCCGTGGGGTTTTCCGTTGCCAGAGGAGGAGGGGTGATAGGCGATCATGCGGTTATGTTCCTTGGGGATGATGAGATTGTAGAATTGCAGCACCGGGCGATTGATCGAAGGGTTTTTGCGCGGGGTGCTATCAAGGCCGCGTGCTGGCTGGTAGGAAAGCCGGCAGGGCTGTATACCATGTTAGATGTATTAAGGGCTTAATTTCAGTGTCAGAAGTTCATGCTGCAGTAGAGGGTCTGAATCTGTGGTATGGCAAGAAGCAGATTTTGTTCGATGTTAACCTAGATGTGTACAAAAGGGAGGTTACTGCCCTTATAGGGCCGTCTGGGTGCGGCAAGTCCACGTTCTTGCGATGTTTTAACCGCATGAATGACTTTGTTCCAGATTGCAAGGTGGAAGGCAAGATTGACATTGAAGGGATGGACGTGCACTCGCCCGACACTAATGTTGTGCTGCTGCGGGCAAAGGTTGGTATGGTGTTTCAGAAACCGAACCCGTTTCCCGACTCGATATACAAAAACATAGCTTATGGGCCTAAGCTGCATGGGTTAGCCAGAAACAAGAGGCGGCTTGATGACATCGTTGAGGAAAGTTTGCGACGTGTAGGGTTGTGGGATGAACTGGGCGGACGGCTGAAGGATAGTGCGTGTAAGCTTTCTGGTGGGCAGCAACAGCGTCTATGCATAGCCCGAGCGATTGCGGTTAGGCCTACTATGCTGTTGATGGACGAACCGTGCTCTGCGCTTGATCCTGTGGCTACAGGTGTTGTGGAGAATTTAATCAAGGAGCTAAAGAAGAATTTCACGATAGTGCTGGTCACTCACTCTGTTAAGCAGGTACGAGAAGTTTCGGACAGGGTCGCGTTTTTTCAAGAGGGCAGAATAGTTGAGCACAATACGACCAAAGAGGTGTTCAAGGCCCCGAAATCAGAGGAAGTTAAGGGATATCTAGCTGACCACTTATAGCGGTTCATAGCGCAGCGCTCCTACCGGAACCCCCCTGTATGTGGGGGAGAGGCCAATGCCCTTTATAGCTCTCGTACAGCCTGCCTATATAGTCTGAAGTGTTTTCTGCAGCATAACCAGGAATTGATAGTGCGGGTGCGCTCTTTCTATCCCCTAGATGCCACCAACATGAAACATAGCGTAGCTTTTGTTGGTTACCTAGGTGCGGTTGGGGTTTTCCCGCTTGGGGGGGGCTGCGGCGATGCCGAGTCCGGTGCTGCCCCGCGTTTTCCGAGCCAGTACTCATATTCTTGCTCTAAGGTTTCTCCCGCTATCGCCCTTCTTACGCGCTGCATTAAGCTGTTCATGAAGTATACATTGTGTATCGTAATAAGGGTGTATGCCAGTAGCTCCTTGGCTTTTAGTAGATGGTGGAGGTAACCCCTTGAATGGTGATTACAGGTATAGCAGCCGCAATCTTGCTCGATGGGAGCCAAAGAACGCGCAAATTTGGAGTTGTATAAATTAACATACTCCCTGTCCGGTGAGATTCTGTTTTCGGGCCTTACCAGCGCTGCCCCGTGTCTTGCTATCCTGGTGGGATATACACAGTCAAACGTGTCTACGCCGTTCATTACTCCGTGCAAAATGTCGCACACATTGCCGATACCAAGCAAATGCACGGGCCTGCTCTTGTCAAGCAAACTGGTGGTCAAAGAGACGGTATCATACATCTGCTGTTTATGTGACCCAAGCGAGCCACCAATTGCGTTGCCAAAGAACGGAGAGCTGTTAGCAAACTCGCAACTGACGCGTCTAAGATCACTATGCACTCCACCCTGTATGACGCAATACAAAGCTTGCGTTCCGTCTGCGGTTTTTTGAAATTCCTCTAGTGACCTCAATGCCCAGCGGTTGCTCATGTGCATAGACTGTGCTGTATACTCGTAACTAGTGTGGAAAGGGGTGCACTCGTCCAATACTACGACAAGATCTGCCCCTAACATGCGTTGGATATGCATGGATTTTTCGGGAGTCAGATGATGCAGCTGCCCGTTGATGTATGACCTAAAAATTGCGCCGCTCTCATCTATCTTGATGAGAGAGGAATTAGCCCGCCTTCTTTTGCCTTTCAATTCCTCCGATACTGAGCCGTATCCAAGGCTGAAAATTTGATACCCTCCAGAGTCGGTCAACATTGGCCCTTTCCAGCCAAGCATGTTATGCAGCCCTCCCAGCGCGGCCACCGTTTCTGCCCCTGGTTGCAGCATAAGATGATATGTATTAGAGAGCACGATCTGCGTGCCGCATTCTTTGACAGTTTTCATGTCTAACGATTTTATAGCGGCCTTTGTTGCGCAGAAAATGAACGCTGGGGTATACAACACCCCATGGGGGGTGGAGATTACACCGACGCGCGCCCTATTGTGCTGTAGCAGGACGTGAAAATTGAAGTTTTGATACAATCTGGCGTACATACAAATCAGCAGTAGCCATGGTAGGCCATTTACCGGTATGCCGCATCAAAAAATTTTTTTGCGTTCTTAACATGTGTGCCTGCCAGATTTATGGGTGGGTTGTTAGGTAGTTGATGGCTGTTTGGCTTGCAGAGTGGGTTCTTTTTGAAAAATGCTATTGCCAACCTCGATTTTCTGGGCCATAATCCGAGTATTGTGGGTGAGGATTGAACTGTGGCTGTACCCAAAAGGAAGAAGTCGAAGTCGCGTCGCAACATGCATCGTTCGCATTTGGCGCTGTCTGCCGCTAACGTCGTTATTGACCCAACTACCGGGGAGTATAAACTTCCCCATCACGTGTGTTTGGGGGGCTACTACAACGGGAAGCAAGTTACTGAGTCTAAGGTTTAGTGGTGCGTGACAGTGGCGCATGCGTGTCAGTAGCGCTTGACGCTATGGGGGCGGATCTCGGCCCCGAGGTTGCCATTAAGGGGGCTGATTTGGTTCTCTCCGGTGCTGTGCCGTGTAAGCACAAAGTGCATCTTAGCATATATGGTAAAGAGAGTGCTGTGCTGCCGGTGCTTGGTAAGTATAAGCTGGTAGAGAAAAATAGCGTCTTCATTGACACGCCGGATGCCGTATTGTGTGACGACAGGCCGTCTTTTGCACTCAGGCACCGCAGGAAGTCAAGCATGTGGTGTGCAATAGAAGACGTCAAAAAGGGCGTGGTTGCTTCTGCGGTTTCTGCGGGTAACACCGGTGCCCTTATGGCGATATCCAGGTATCTTTTAGGTACGTTGCAAGGCATAGATCGTCCAGCTATTGCTACTGTACTGCCCTCCAGGAAGGGCAGTTTTGTTGCACTAGATTTGGGTGCTAATGCCGAATGTGCTCCAGGCTTACTCTTTCAGTTTGCGATTATGGGCAGGGCATTTGCGAGGGCTGTGCTCGGCGTTGAGCATCCCAAAGTGGGGCTGTTGAATATCGGTGCGGAAGATACAAAAGGCACTTACAACATTCAAGAAGCGTTCGCGTTGATGCGCGACGCAAAGCAGGACATTAATTTCTACGGATACGTTGAAGCAAAAGAGGCGTTCGACGGGGTGGCGGATGTTGTTGTTGCTGATGGCTTCTCTGGCAACATTATGTTAAAAACCTGCGAGGCAGTTGCCGGGCTCACGCTTCATATACTCAAAAAGGAAATCTGTTCTTCCCTGATGGGAAGGGCTGCAATGCGCATTTTACGCTCTTGCTACTTCAAGCGGACTAGTGGCAGCGCTCTGGATGTAAGGTCGTACAATGGTGCCGTGCTATTGGGCCTCAACGGCATCGTGGTGAAAAGCCACGGTTCGGCCGATGCCACGGCATTCGCCCACGCGATAAAAGAGGCTGTATGCGTGATTAGCCAAGGAGACATGGCGAAAGAAATGATCTCAGAAGTAAGTAATGGTTGATGCGAAGATCTGTTTTTTGTGGTGTGGGGGCGTTTTTGCCTGCGAAAGTCATCACCAATGATGATCTGTCGCTCATGGTTGATACCACGGATGAGTGGGTTTTTCGAAGAACTGGTATAAAACGCAGACATGTAGTGGAAGAGGGCGATACCGTGTCTGGTATGGCAACTAAAGCTGCTGAGATTGCGCTAGAAGATGCGGGGGTATCGGCGAGCGAGGTTGACCTTATAATTGTTGCAACTGCAACTCCGGACAAAACGATGCCGAGTTGTGCAACGATGGTGCAAGGAAATCTGGGTTGCAAGAACGCAGCTGCGTTCGATATAAACGCCGCCTGTTCGGGTTTTTTGTACGCTCTGTCGATTGTAGATAGCATGATAAAGGCTGGCCAGGCTAACATTGCCCTGATCATAGGGTCCGAGGCAATGTCTAAAGTGGTCGATTGGACTGATAGGTCTACATGTGTGCTATTCGGCGACGGTGCGGGGGCATTTGTGTTCAAGGGGCAGGACGAAACGGAAAAACCTGGGGCCGGAGTTATGTCCACTCTCTTGTGCGCTGATGGCTCACTTGGTAATGTGCTCTACACAAACGGTGGGGTTGCCTCTACCGGCAAGGCTGGGTACATATGCATGAAGGGTACCGTGCTATTTGAGCATGCGGTGGTTAAGCTATCATCCGCTATTTCAGCACTGCTTGAAAGTAGTGCGTTGGATGTTGACTCGATTGACTGGTTTATTCCCCACCAAGCCAATGTACGAATTATTGACCTCGTTATCAACAGGCTGGGGCTTTCCAGGGATAAGGTCATCTTGAGTATAGATGAGCACGCGAACACTTCGTCCGCATCCATACCGCTTGCGATGTACGAAGCTAAGCGTGCAGGCAGAATCAAAAAGGGCAATCTAGTACTGTTTGCCGCAATAGGAGCCGGCATCACGTGGGGTGTGAGCTTGCTCAGACTGTAGCATCTGTTGAGCATACACGTGGCCCATGGTTGGGAACGCACCTCGGGGGAGGGAGGTGTTGTGTGGTAGGGACCGCGAGTCTACACGGTTGTGGTCCTTAACTCAGCTGATAGGAAGCCGCGCTCCGCACTATGGTTGGTGCTGCTGGTTCCGTAGCTTATAGAAAAAGCTTTTCAATATCTCTGCGTTTTCCCGCTCGAGGAACCCACCGTATACCTCAGGGATGTGATGGCAAAACCTAAAAACTCGGGCGCCGTGCTCTACTCCCCCGCATTTTGCATTGTATGCGCCAAAATATAGCCTGCGAATTCTTGATAAAGATATCGCATATGCACACATGGCGCACGGCTCAAGCGTTACGTACATATCACAATTGTCCAGCACGTGAGTTGACAGGTGCAAACAAGCCTCTCTGATGGCGAGCATCTCCGCGTGCGCCGTCGGGTCTGAGTTGCGAAGCGTGAGGTTGTGCTTGCTAGATACTACAACGCCGCGCTCATCGACGACTACGGCACCTACTGGAACCTCAGCCGGTGAGCTGACCGCCTCCTGCATTGCTAGCCTCATGTAAGGGGATTCTGACAGCATCATCACGTTTTAAACACTGTTTCAAGCATAGGACAATAGCAGCCGTGCGTAAAGGTGTCGTAATGTACATAGTGTGTTACTCCCGACTTAACAGTGATTGGTCCTGCGTAACAGACACTTTGTGTATACGCTATAGTATGCTAGAATCAACGCGGGTGCATGTCCGAGTTTGTATGTGATAAAGAAGTTGCTAGGGCTGATACCGGGTTCTGGGATCGCAGGGGCTGCGCTGAAAGGTACCGCTGCGTCTGTCGGGCTGATCGCGTCTTTACTACTGTTCATTAAGCCGGTGAGAAGGCGTGTGTGCAGGTGCCTGAAGAATATTCTTCTCTGGCCGTTCAGAACACTAAAGAAAGGACTTGGCCACGTTTGGCAGGCCCTAAAGAAACTGCTGCACAAACTGTTGAAGGCCGTTGATGCCTTGTTGTCCGCCGTGCGGCGCCTGGTTGCAAAGATCGCTGGCCTGTTCGGCTATGAGTCATCCGAAACATCAAGCGAGAAATCCGCTGATGAGCACGATGTGGATGAGACGTTAACAGATCAGGAAAAGTACAATATTGAGAAAGAAGACAAGCTACTCAAGAGGGACTTTTCATCTGCACAAAAACGTGACGTTGCCGATGGTGGCGCAAAGTATGAAAGTGCTGCACAGATTGTCGGGGTGGCGGAGCCCATAGGTAAGTGGACTAAGCTTGTGATGTCGGAAAGGCAGGAAAGCCTAGCTCGCTTGTTCAATGCAGGTGCCAGGGGCGGCGATAACGGCGAGCTTCCCAATGGATTCTGGCAAATGTTTGTTCGTATGCCCAGTAGATTTCAGGGCAAATATATCGCAAGATCTAGATAACTGTCTGCTGTTGGTTTGCAGCGTGGCCCCATGGTGGTATAATCCCCAGGGTGTTGTTGGGGTTTTTAGTGCAGGATTTAAAAGAGAGCAGCACGCTAGGTGCTATAGGCGGCCTGCCTAGCAACATCGAGGCTGAGCAGATGCTAATCGGTGCGATGTTGAGGGACAACAGGATCTGCGATGCTCTGGAAGATATAATAAGTGCAGACGTGTTTTTTGATCCTCTGCACGGGCGGATTTTTGACCAAGTGCTCAAAATCAACCGGCGGGGCCTTGCTGCCAACGAGATTAGCCTGAAGATGTTTTTTGACAATGACGAGGCGTTGATCGAATGTGGTGGTGCCGAGTATTTGGCCAAAATTGCGGCTAAGGCAAGCGTGGTTTTTGACATAAGAAGCGTGGCGCAGGCTGTATTTGATGCGCACCTTCGACGCTGCCTAATTGCCTTTGGGAACGATGTTGTGGGCAATGCGTACGACTATGACTCCGACAACCCTGCAGAGCAGCAGATAGAAGATGCGGCACAGCGGCTGTTTGTACTGGGGAGTAGAGGTAAATCTGACAGAAATTATCACAAGTTCTCAGTATTGGTGGAGGACGTAAGAAAAAAAATCGAAGCCGCCAAAGGCGGTGCAAATGCCCTACAAGGAGTGTCTGTGGGGCTTAGGGATTTAGACCAACTGTTAAATGGGCTGCAGAATTCCGATCTGATAGTCGTAGCCGCGCGTCCTTCTATGGGGAAAACAGCTCTAGCTCTGAATATGGCACTAAGCGCCTGTAAATCCCTTAAAAACGACGGAAAGAGCGTTGGGTTTTTCTCCCTTGAAATGTCTGCAGAGCACATTGCTTCCAGGATCATATCGATAGAGTCTGAAATCAGTTCCTACAAGGCCCTATCGGGCAAAATTAGCAGCACGGATTTGAATCAAGTCTTGAAAGCTAGCGAGAAGATATGCGATTTGCCGCTGATAGTGGACGATTCATCCGTTTTATCAATTAGTGGCCTCAGGACCAGGATAAGAAGAATGCACCAGCTTCACAATATTGGAGTTGTTTTTGTGGACTATCTGCAGTTGATTAAGGGGACTACGAAGCGCAGCGGAGAAAATAGGGTGCAGGAAGTTTCTGAGGTTACTCAGGGCCTGAAAGCCATAGCAAAGGAGCTAAATGTCCCACTAGTAGCGCTTTCTCAGCTCTCTAGGCTTGTTGAGCAGCGTGACGATAAGAAGCCCCAGCTATCCGACTTGCGTGATTCTGGAAGCATAGAGCAGGACGCAGATGTGGTCATGTTTTTGTACCGGGAGGAGTACTACGAATTAAGAAAGCAGCCTGCCGAGGGAACTGCTAAGCACGCAGAGTGGCAGATGAAGATGAATGCAATTAGCAATGTTGCTGATGTACTTGTTTCAAAACAAAGAAACGGGCCCATTGGCAATATTAGGCTTTTTTTCGAGCCTGAAAAAGGGAAATTCAGGGATTACACTGCGCGCTATGATGTTTACGATGGCGGCGAGTTGCATTCCGGATAGTAGTAACTTGCCGTTCAGGTTGTGAGGCACTGCCTGCTGAGGTGCAGAGCAGCTGCCGGTCCGTGCTGCGCCTTGCTCCGAGCACAGTCTGTCGCGTTTCTTGGGTGTATTAGGCCTTAGTTTGAGAATGGTGATATGGTAAAAACTGCGGGAATAGCGGGGGCTGGGCTCGTCGGCAGACTACTGGCCCTGGCGTTACTGCAAAATGGGTGGCGGGTCTCGCTTTTTGATCGGGATGACGCAATAGGCAAACGCAGCTGCGGATTTGTTGCGGGGGGCATGCTTTCCCTGTATTCCGAAGCGGAAACAGCCGGGAATTTGGTTGTAGAATTGGGCCATAGATCCTTGGAATTATGGCCAGAAATTCTCCATTCCGCGGGCGCGAGCGAATGCCTAAAAATGTTAGGGAGTGTAATTGTAGCCCATACAAGCGACCTGCACGAACTGGAGAGGATGTGCGCCATCATCAGGCGAAAATTCACTGCCCTTTTTGGCAATCTCTGTATTTCCGATGAAATTCACACGCTCGAAAGCGGGCTATCTGTCCGCCACGGAGTGTACATTCAAGGAGAGGGATGCATAGACAGCATGCGGCTTTTTTCGCGCCTGGAGGCTGAATTAATTCGTCTAGGGATAAAATGGCTTTGCAACACGCACGTGGATGAAGTAGTGTCTCAAACGTTGGTGGTGGGCTGCCAGCGGCACGTTTTTGATATGGTTTTTGATTGCAGGGGCATTGGAGCTAAGAGCGCAATTTCCGGTCTGAGGGGGGTTAGAGGCGAAAGTATGCTACTTCACGCTCCTGAGGTTGCGATCGGCCGCCCAATCCGTATGGTGCACCCCAGATACAACGTGTACATGGTACCCAGATCTGAAGGTAAGTTGATAGTTGGTGCTACGGAAATAGAAAGCTGTGACTTCTCAGAGGTATCGGTTAGATCCGTGCTTGAACTGCTATCGGCCGCATACTCGGTCCACAGAGGTTTTGCAGAGGCCAGGGTGCTTGGTATGATGTCTGCATGTAGACCTGCATTTTCGGACAACTGTCCAAGAATTATAGTTGAAGATGGTGTTGTCAGGATAAACGGGCTGTATAGACATGGATATCTGAGCGCACCGGCAATAGTGGAGGAGGTAATAAACCTGCTAAAATGTGGAAATGCCCGCTACTCCGGGCTTCTGCATTCAGGAATGGAGGGAGGATGCGAGCAGCAGCCGCATGGTGCTATACATGAGGCAGTGCATAACAGCGGCATGGCAAAGAGGTAGTAGACCCCCACCACGGTTCGAGCACACAGCTATTTTCCACCGGAGGCCGGGACGGGAGCCTTTTTATGTTCAATCTGTGCGTCGATAATCTTGACGCTATACTTATCAACGGCCCGATCGAAACCAGACAAGAGCTCCGGTGGCACTATTATAGACCTGCGGCTGTCCGACCTTAGGCCAACTACTCCCAATTCTAACACAATCGGGACGCTCCTATTGCCTATTATGAAGTCAACCACCTGGTCCGCAACCAACACTTGCCCGCGCACATCCTTCACTGTGTACTTAACAGAAACAGCGTCGCCGCACCGTGCCTCGGTCACCGCTTCCTTATTGCCGGTGTCGCGCTTGTCGAAGGACATGAGGTTTCTTATGTCATTTGCCTCGGGCACTGTGTCATCCACAGATGTGAGCTGTATGTAATAGCTGTCAGATTTTCCTTCTTCATCACGGGTTACTATCACGACCCTACTGCCGCCCCGCCTCATGCCAGCCAAGGCGTAGTTCACCTCCCTGACTTCATGCGCTCCGAGCCTGAAACTTACGGGTTTCGTGCTACCGCTGATCTTGCGTGCTGCTTGCAGCGGATCCGTAATCTCCTGACCGTCCATAGGGAAGCGTAGAATCATGGCGGAGACCTTCTGCCCACACAGCACCTCACGCCCCTCACCCTCTTCTATGTCAATCAGGCGAAAATTCCCTGCAAGAGGTGCCGCAGATGCCGCGTCGCGCAAGTATTCTGCCAGCCCTTGCTTGCTTATGTATCGGTCAATTCTTGCTTCTATTATTGGCCGTAATATCAGGGCCCCGATCTTATATGCAGGGCTGTCATTATCAACCACGGAAACCTTGTAAGGCTTCTTATCCATGCGCTCAGTGATACCGGAGACAATGCTAGTGGACACTGCCCTCAGCAGCAGCCCAAGAACGGCGAAAACCGCGATTACGCACAGTAGGCGATATACTATGACCTTCATACGCTTAAGTTTTCAACAAACACAACGAGACCGCCGAGCGTATCTACGTTACCAGGCAGCTTTCTTAGGTGTTCTTCACACTTGCGCAGCAGGCCATCAACGTAGCCCTGCGTTTCATCCATCCCGAGAATATGTGCCATGCTTCCATAGCAGCGCTCACCGTCCTCCCAAGCATCGCTTAGGTCATCCTTTGCTTGAAACGCGCAACCCAACGCAGCCCCATACTTTGCCAGCGCTGCCCTTTCTTCAGCGGATGCCCCACCCAAAACCGCGCCGGCCTCGCAAGCGGCAGAGAACAACCTAGCGGTCTTCAACTCGTGTATCCTCCTAACTCCCTCAAACGACGTTGAAGAGTGTGCCTCCATGTCCAGCATCTGCCCGGCTATCATGCCGCAACGGCCACACGCTTTGGACAGCAGCTCTATGATTTCACACCTTACAGCACAACCCTCATTCATGGTCGACAATAACTCAAAGGTGAGTGTAAGTAAAGCGTTGCCAGTTAAAACTGCGACCGCCTCTCCGAATTTTATGTGGCAGCTTTCCTTTCCACGCCTGATAGGGGAGTTATCCATAGAGGGCAGGTCATCATGCACCAAGGAGTAGGCATGCACAACCTCAATGGCGGCGCTCAACCGCAACGTTCTTTCCGTGCTCACGCCAAAAACTTGCGCCGATGTACTTGCCAAAAATGAGCGTATGCACTTCCCTGGATTCGATATGACATAGCCCAAAGCCTCGTGCAATGCTGCCGACGGGCACTCAGCCTTCTCATGCACAACTTGAGCGAGCTCCTTTTGCACCAAAGACGCAAAATCCTCTACCTTTTGCTGTATGTCACTGTAGCTATGGTGCATAGGTGGTGTAATCAAACTCCCCCTCAGTATACAAGAGTTTGCTTACATGTCCCAGGTTTTTACTTACGTGCGCATTTCAAAAAAGCTCGAATTTTACATTTTCGTTTTTATACAACTTGTGGTACTTTGACGGCGTTTGGTATACACCTTTCTAGGTGTGCGTGGTTGGTAGTTTTTTGGTGCGGGGTTTGTGTTTTGCGGGTCTGTTCATGGGTGTAGGTTGCGGCACTTGCGCAAGTTTTTAGTGCGGCTAGTAGGTTGTACCGCCGTAGGAATTTTGTTTGACTGTAACGGTGCTGATTATTATATATGGGTTTGCTGTGACTCCTTCGTCTAGTGGTCTAGGACCCCACCCTTTCACGGTGGTAACGCGGGTTCGACTCCCGTGGGAGTCACTTACCGGCCGGGTGCGGTATAGGTATTTCTAAGGTTGGGGTTGGCCCCGTCGGAGTTTCTTTAACTATTGGTTACCGATGGCGGGGATCTTTGTCCCTTTTGTTGTGTGAGTGCTGTATATAGTACTGAATTGTCTGTATAGGTACTGTATGTGTTCAAAGGCGGGATGCGTACCGCTTTTCGTGTTTGTATGTTAGTGAATGTAGGAGGTATGACAAGGTGTCACCGATTATTGTCGACCGTACCAGGGACAACAACCTTACTAACTTTAGCAAGGCTGTGCTGTCTGATAGGTATTTACTAGATAACGAAGACTATCAGCAGCTGTTTGTGCGCGTCTCCCAGTATTATTCAGATAATGACGAGCACGCCCAGCGGCTCTATGACTACATGAGCAAGTTGTGGTTCATGCCTGCTACTCCAATACTAAGTAATGGGGGAACTACCAGAGGTTTGCCGATTTCGTGCTTCTTAAACGAAACCGAAGATAGCCTAGTCGGCATATTGAACCTGTGGAATGAAAACGTGTGGCTTGCGTCCCGTGGTGGGGGTATCGGAAGTTATTGGGGGAATCTCCGCTCCATTGGAGAAAAGGTTAGAAGTAGTGGTAAAACTTCGGGCATAATTCCGTTTATAGTCGTGCAAAATGCGCTGACCTTGGCCATAAGTCAGGGCTCTTTGCGTAGGGGCAGCTCTGCTGTGTATTTGCCTGTCGGCCACCCAGAGATTGAGGAATTTCTAGATATCAGAAAGCCCACGGGCGGTGATCCCAACAGGAAGGCGCTGAACATCCACCACGGAGTTTTGCTTACTGATGAGTTTATGCAAGCAGTTGAGCAAGACAAACCCTGGGATTTGGTGAGCCCCAAGGATAAATGCGTTATATCCACTGTCAGAGCTAGGGATCTGTGGATAAAAATTTTGACCACTCGGGTTGAAACAGGGGAACCATACCTCGTATTTGTAGACACGGTTAACAAGCACAAGCCGGACATATACAAAGAGCTCGGGCTGGAAGTGAAGATGTCCAATTTGTGTACTGAGATAACCCTCGCTACGGGGGAAGACCACCTAGGAAAATCCAGGACCGCAATCTGCTGTCTCGCATCCTTGAACCTTGAGTACTACGACATGTGGAGCACGGAGCCCATGTTTATAGAGGATGTGATGCGGTTCCTAGACAACGTACTCACAGACTTTATCAACAAGGCTCCCCCGGATATTGAGCGCGCAAAGTATGCTGCGATGAGGGAGCGCAGTATCGGGGTAGGCGTTATGGGGTTCCACTCGTTCTTGCAGAGCAAAATGGTACCTTTTGAATCTCTTGCCGCTGCGGTGTGGAACAAGAAAATTTTTGAGCATATAAAGCGCCAGGCGGATGAGGTTTCTCACAAGCTTGCGCTGGAGAAGGGGCCATGCCCTGATGCGATAGATGCCAACAAGATGGAGCGGTTTGTGCATAAGCTCTCCATTGCGCCGACTGCCTCCATATCCATAATTTCCGGTAGTACTTCACCGGGAATAGAGCCGTATGCGGCGAACGTGTTCACTCATAAGACTCTCACTGGGTCCTTTGTGGTACGAAACAAGTTTCTACAGAGGCTGCTGGAGTCTAAGGGGTTAGATAACGATCAGGTTTGGTCGTCCATTTCTACCAACGAAGGTTCCGTGCAGCATCTGGACTTTCTCACTGAGCGGGAAAAACTTGTTTTCAAGACCGCTTACGAGATGGATCAGCGCTGGATAGTTGAGCATAGCAGTGATAGAGCCCCGTATGTGTGCCAGGCGCAGTCGGTCAACATCTTCCTTCCCGCGGGCGTACATAAGCGGTACTTACATAAAATACACTTTCTTGCCTGGAGGAAGGGGGTAAAAAGCCTCTACTACTTAAGGTCCAAGTCAGTACAGAAGGCAGATAAGGTGTCCCACGTTCATGTCGGGCAGGCGGTCTCTCCGCAGCGGCAAATCACCAACTTTGACTATGATGAATGCTTGGCGTGTCAATAGTCACACGGTTTGTGTCGCGTAGCTGAGGCTCACCACGTCGTACTTTGGCTGTGGCAGGGTTGGTTATGTTGTGCGACAGCATAGAGAGTTTTTTTGGGGCGTTGGGGGCCGATAGGAGAATTCTGGGGCTGGATTTCGGCGAGAAGAAGTTTGGCCTTGCCGTCAGCGATAGTACGGGGACCATTGCGATGCCGCATAGCGTGTACCTTAGGAGAAACGTGAGGCAAGATCTGGGTGAGCTGAACGCCATTTTAAAAAGGGAAGGGATTTGCGCAGCGGTTGTAGGCCTGCCACTGCAGCTTGATGGTATGGAGGGAGAGATGTGCGCGGTGGTCCGCTCTTTTGTGCAAAAGCTGATAAAAAAGTCAGGTGTTTATGTTTACTTGCACGACGAAAGGTTTACTACCGCGATGGCCAGTAGAACGACTGAAAGTCTCGGATTGCGCAGGAAAGCATCTCAGAAGGTGGATGATAAGATATCTGCAGCGCTAATCTTACAACAAGTACTGGATATGGCAAAGGGGCGAGGAATAATCTGAAATCCACGTAAAAGGAGGAAAAGGAGGCGACGGGTGTGTGAGTTTTCGGCGGGAGAAATTCATAGAGTTTGGTGGCCCCGATGGTGGGAACGGAGGGAATGGCGGCTCGGTGATATTCGTCGCCAGTAGTGCTGTAAACACTCTGCTATACTTCAGATATAACCAACACATAAGGGCAGAGAATGGTAAAGCTGGATCTGGTAAGGGAAAGTTTGGGGCTGCTGGCCGCAACCGCGTAGTAGAGGTGCCGGTAGGAACCCAGTTGTATGACGAAGATGGGAATACTCTAATAGCAGATCTGAACAACATAGGGCAGCAATACACAGTAGCAGCAGGTGGTAGGGGCGGGATTGGCAATGCCCAGTATAAGAGCTCTACTAATCGTGCACCTACATACTTCACCTACGGAACACTGGGAGAAGAGCACTGTGTTCTGCTGAAGCTCAAGATAGTCTCAGATGTTGGAATAATAGGCATGCCTAACGCTGGGAAGTCTAGCTTGTTATCACGTTGTACTGCATCGAAAACCAAGGTTTCTGACTATCCGTTTACAACCCTAGAACCACACTTGGGAGTTGCGTACGCAAACGGGTGTGAGCTAGTGTTAGCAGATATTCCTGGCCTAATAGAAAACGCCAGTTCTGGTGCAGGGTTAGGGCACAAGTTTCTCAAACATATTGAGCGATGCGTCATACTCCTACATCTGGTAGATTGCTCGCTTCCAGATATAGTCAGCGCCTATGAGCTGGTCAGGCAGGAGCTTAAGCTACATAGCCAGGAGCTTACTGGTAAGCAAGAGGTGGTCATACTAAACAAATGTGACCTACTCTCGGAAGGGGAAGTGAGGGAGAAGCAGAAACTTCTTGAGAGCTCGACCAAGAAGGAAGTAATTACCTTATCTATGGGTGATGAGCTAGACTCCCTGATTGTATTTCTACATGCGCAGGTGAAGAAGGCAGTTGTAACTGAACCATCAGATACATCGTTTGACCCATTTCTGTATGTCCACTACAACAAGAAGTAATGCTTATGGGTTCATTGGTACAATATGGTTTCTCTCTGGCCCTGTAGACACCAAGCTTACTGGCACTCCAACCAACTCCTCAAGCCTACTGATGTATGACACTGCATTTTCTGGAAGGTCACTACGTGACACAGCACCCAATGTGCTAGTGCGCCATCCAGGTAAGGTTTCATATACAGGCTCAAGCCTGTTTTGTATGTGGGATGCGGCGGGTAAGTAGTCGTATGATTCCTCGCCGCATCTGTATTTTGTGCATACTTTGATCTCATCAATTGTGTCTAGTACGTCTAGTTTGGTTATTACCATCTCAGATGCGCCGGAGGATAGGGCTGCTTGCCGCACAGACACTGCATCAAACCAGCCGCACCTTCTTACGCGGTTGGTCACAGTGCCCACTTCCCTGCCACGCTCGAACATGGCGTCGCCAACCGTTCCGGTTTGCTCTGTAGCAAAAGGTCCATTGCCAACCCTTGTGGTGTAGGCCTTTGCAAGCCCGAGAACTCGCATGTCCCCGAGAGCGCCGACCCCGCATCCCACCCGCACATAGCCCGCCACTGTGTTACTGGACGTTACATATGGATATGTCCCATGGTCGATATCAAGCAACGCGCCCTGCGCACCTTCGAATAACACGGTTTTACCTTGCTTAATTAGGCTGACGATGATCTCTGGCACAGGCTTCATAAAGGGTAAGACCTTCGGGGCAATCTGCGTCAACTCATCCATGATCTCATGCGGGGTGACCTCCCGTCGGTTTGTGGCCCTTCTTAGCAGATTGTGGTAAGACAGCAAGCACAGCACTTTGTCATAAAGTGATGTTTCGTCCAGTAAGTCACACAGTCTTATGGCTCTTCTGCCGACTTTGTCCTCATAGCACGGACCAATCCCCATGCACGTTGTGCCTATGGATTCGTTTCCGCGCATTTCTTCCATTATAGAATCCGCGTCCCTATGCACGCTAAGAACCAACGGGCACGATTCAGACAGGCACAGGCTGTCAGGGTCAAGAAATATGCCGCTGTCTTTGAGGCTGTCTACCTCCCGAACGAGCGCGTACGGATCCAGCGCAACCCCGCTGCCTATCATGGATAGCTTGTTTTGCCGCAATACGGATGTTGGCAGAAGGCTTAGTTTGTACACTCTCCCATCTGCAACCACTGTGTGTCCAGCGTTGTTCCCTCCCTGGAACCGCACAACGGCATCGGCGCTCACAGACAGCCAATCTACAATCTTGCCCTTGCCCTCATCTCCCCACTGCAGTCCCACTACCACTATGCTCGCCATCTGATGCCCATGAAAATTCCTGGCCAAGCTAGCAAAATAAAGAAATAGTGTCAACACTGTTCAGTGCAACACCACCAACCCCGTAAAAAGTGCTCACAACGCACTAAAGCCCACTGAGCCGCGAACTACGATGACTGCGTACCCAGCAGCCGGCCGCACAACAGCCGACCACACCGCCCACGCGGAGCAGGCACCCAGCTGATCAATCTCGCGCTCAGCAGCGGAAACCAACTCTAAGGCACGTTCCAAGAACAAAAGCTGCACGGACCAAGCCTCAGGTTGAGTGTGGCCACCGATGTGTCAACGCAAACCACGAGCGGCAAGTGCGGCCAGGCCGTGCAGTTTCAGTACTATTCAGGCGCGACCACTCCTGCCGAAGAATCCTGTGCCACTTCCGGCGCCTCCTCCGCCGCTTCCTCGGACACCACCCCTTCTTCAGGCGCCGCTTCTTCGGATGCTATCCCCTCTGAGGAATCGTCGACGGGATTTTCGTCAGAAACTTCGCTGCTACCGACATCATCTTGCTTAGCCGCGCTCCTACCAAAGCTGAACGGCCACTTGATAGCCATTTTTTTCTTGGGAGATACCGAGTGCTGACACTCCACGATTAGTACAACCCTTCGGTTTTGGGCATGCGCCTTCTCCGCTTCTTTGAAGTCGCTTGAATATACCAGAACCTCTGGTTCCGCCTTACCCCTGGATTGAGTAGATATTCTAGGGGATAGCGACCTGTCGCACCCTAGTATGAACTCCTTAACAGCATTTGCCCTTCTCTCACCCAGCGCCAGGTTGTACTCTTCCGTTCCCCTGGAGTCTGTATGGCCGATAATCAGCAGGGTGGACCTCTTGTCCGCCTTCATTCTTTCTACCAGGCCCAGCAGCACCTTCTTGCCAGAACCCTTTATTTCGTACTTGTTGAAGTCAAAATAAACCTTTTCTACCCTCCCAGCGCTAAAAGGCACGCCGACAATGTCCATCCCGACCTTTTCCTTGCTGAAAAGACCACAACCTGTCACGGCAAACGATGCCAAGAAGCACAGAGCTAACCAACGATGCAGCATAGTAAAAACCTCCCCTACACTAAAGATCCAGCTGCGATAACCACTGAAGAACCCCACTGCGCAAAATCATTGCTCAAAACCGAGTCAAGTCAAGAAAAATAATTTGCCTCACGTGGTTTATTTGTTATAGCTTTCGCCGCGATGTATGGTAAATTTAGCGCATGTCTGCCTAACTGACGGCGGTCTCCTAAGTTGTTTTTGGGTGTGTCTTAGTGGGCCGGTCTCATCCCGGGTGTTGTGTGCGCGAGTTTCGGTTGTTGTGCGTATGAAGCATTATAAATTTTTGGAGCAGGTATTTGCTAAGGTGTGCCACGTCATCGGTGTGGTTAGGGTTCTCTACGCTGATGACTCTGATTCTGATTCTAAAATCAGCAGAATCTGCACTCTGAGGGAGGTGGTGCAGGAAATCGTAGACAGTGAGGCGGTTGCGGAGTCCATCGATTTTGCGCTTGCAAACAAGGGGCAGTTGGGAGATTGGGAGGTTGCGAACCTCCATTGCATGAACAGAATGTACAAGCGCCTCAGGGGGTTACCGATCGATCTAGTGAGTGGCCTGGTAAAGGCCAGGGTCGCCTGCAGGATGAAATGGATGTTGTTTTGCCAGGGGAATGAACCCGCGCGCAGCGTGCTAGAATGCCTTGCTGATGTTGTAAGGCTATCCTCAGAAGCGGCTGCCATGAAGGTTGAGGATTTGGGAGCTGCGAGCAAGTACGACGTCATGCTCGGTGCTTACGATGGGGATCTTACCACCAAGAAAATGGATGAGGTCTTTACCGATATGGGGGCGTTTTTCCGGCAATTTGCTGGTGAGGTTATAAACAGGCAAAGCAGTAGTGAGGCTCATCCCGCGAAGACTGTCGCTAGTGACAAGCAAATGGCCCTTTGCAGACACATAGCTAGTGCTGTTGGGGGAGGGCTTCTCGAGGCTATGTGCTCACACAGAAAGATGGATTTGTTAAGCGAGGAAGGGGTTGCGAGCAGCGTTAAGAGAAGCGCTGATGACTATGGAGAATGCGACTACAGGCTTGCTTTGAGGGATGTGCTGGAGAATGTTGGGAAGTTTTTATATTGTTCGAACCTACCCCAGAAGTGGAAACATCAACCAGTTGGTGGCTGCCCGGGCAGCATGATGTACGAGGCCCAAGGGCTGCTAATGTCTCGTCACCTACTAAGAGACAGGGGGTTTATCTCATTTATCCTTCCAGCAATGAAGAAGCTTCTCTCTATTAGGGGGAAAGCAGCCGATGTTGACAACATATATGCTCACCTTACCGAGGTTCAGCCCAATATGCTGCTAGAGAAGTCAGATGAAGTAAGTTCCCTTGCGCACGTAATGCTGCGGTATGCACTGGAGAAGGAAATAATAAACGACGACTTGAAAGTCAGCGAGTTGCCGGATGCCTGGGCCCAGGGCATGAAATACTACTTCGATTCTGTGCCCTCTGATGACAAAGAGGGGTTCATGCAGGACGATTACTGGGTCAGTGGGATTTTTGGCTATGTGCCTTGCAGGGTAGTGTCATCAGTTGCGGCGTCGCAGATTTTTGCTGCGATTAAAAACAGCAAGGTAGACGTTTGTGGCGGGGTGGAAAATGGTGACTTTTCCGGTGTTGTCGGCTGGCTTAACAAGCACATATATTCCCACGGCGGAAGATACAGCAGCACCACTCTGCTGAAGAAGATTACTGGGAAGAGAGTCGATGTGGATTCGTACAAGAATTACCTCATCGGCAGGTATCTCAGCATGTAGGCTGCCCGGGAATTCTTGATGGGACGTGAATCATATCAAATTATGGCGAAAGCGGTTAGGCTGCTGTCCGTAGATGCCATACAAAATGCTGCCTCAGGGCATCCGGGAATGCCACTGGGTATGGCCGATGTTGCCACTGTGCTGTTTTCAAAGTTTTTGCGGTTCAGCGTGAACCATCCGTCGTGGTTCGATAGAGACAGGCTAGTTCTCTCCAACGGGCACGGGTCCATGCTCATGTACTCAATAATGCATCTGGTTGGATATATTGGGATTGATGATATCAAGCGTTTCCGGCAGCTGCATTCAATAACTCCCGGTCATCCGGAATATGGTTGCACTACAGGTGTTGAGGTAACCACTGGGCCACTGGGCCAGGGCCTTGGGTGCGCCGTGGGTCTTGCTATTGCTGAGCGCATGTTCTCCCAGAAATTTGGCGATGATCTTATAAATCACCACACATACGCCATAGTTGGGGACGGCTGCTTGATGGAGGGAATCAGCCACGAAGCTGCTTCTCTAGCCGGGCACCTGGGCCTAGATCACCTAATTGTCTTGTTTGATGATAATGGCATCTCGATAGATGGGAGTACCAGCTTGGCGACCTCTGACGACGTACGTGCAAGGTTTTCCGCCTATGGGTGGGATGTCTTGGAGGTTGACGGGCATGATTTTGGCGAGATTGAACAAGCAATTGGTGCAGCTAGGGAGTCTAGGGGCAAACCGTCCATAATTTGTTGCAAGACAGTCATAGGTAAGTTTATGCCCCCCAAGGCGGGTACTTCTGCGGCGCACAGCTGGCCGTTTTCCCCTGAAGATGCTCAAGAGTTTCGGAATGCCATAGGATGGGAAGGTGAGAAGTTCGAAATTCCCGAGGAAGCCAAGGCCTTATGGCGTAAAGTTAGAGCAAGAGCTGAGCTGGAATGCGAGCTTTGGATGAAGAAATTTGCTGGTTGCGCAAAGGCTGAGGTGCTTAACGCAATACTTTCAGATGGTGTACCAAACAGCGTCATAGATGAGCTTGATACCCTGAAAAACACCCTTTGTGAAACGCGCCCTGCTGAGGCGACCAGAAAATCCTTCGGCAGAGTTTTAGAATTCTTGGCGATGAGGGTGAACAAGCTCGTCGGGGGGTCCTCCGATCTCACTTCCTCCAATAACACCAAGGTACCCTGCATGGGGGTGGTAAGCTCCAAAAATTTTGACGCATCCTACGTGCATTATGGGGTGAGAGAGCACGCGATGGCCGCGTGTATGAACGGCATGGCGCTCCATGGGGGCATAATACCCTACGGCGGGACATTTCTAGTTTTTTCTGACTATTGTAGACCTGCTATAAGACTGTCTGCATTGATGAGAGTGCAGGTCATATATGTAATGACTCACGACTCCATAGGTGTAGGGGAGGATGGCCCCACCCATCAGCCCGTGGAACACCTCGCTTCCCTGCGTTCCATACCCAACCTGTACGTTTTCAGACCTGCGGATGCTGTTGAGGTTTTGGAATGCTGGGAGATGGCCCTGAAGCTCACCAAGTCACCATCGCTGTTTGCGTTGTCAAGGCAGAGCGTAGGCTTCAGTCGCGCGTGCTATTCCCACAATAACCTTGCCAGCAGGGGTGCGTACATAATACGCGAGCATGAGGGGGATTTTAGGGTTACTATCTTTTCTACGGGTTCCGAAGTGGGCGTGGCACTGGGTGCTAGGGAAATTCTTCAAGATCAGGGAATCGGCACCAGAGTGGTTTCCATGCCTTGCTGGCGAATATTTGACGAACAAGACGAAGAGTATATTGCAAGTTTGCTGGGGAACGGCAGCCTAAAAGTGGCTGTGGAGGCGGCTTGTTCTCTGGGGTGGCATAAGTACATAGGTGAAAAGGGCGTATTTATGGGGCTTGACAGGTTTGGTGCATCAGGTAAGTGTGAGGATTTGTACAGGCATTTTGGGATCACGAAGGAAAATGTAGCCGGTACAATTTTGGCTAAGTTGCGTTCTGGGGTATAGTTACTTGGGAGTGGGCTATGCTTGTTTTCTCAGTTTTCGTGCTGGTTGCGTGTATGTTCGCAATGCTATATAAGGTCATTACGTCGAGGTTCGTGGGTGACAAAATACTTGCAGCTAGCGCGTTTAATACCTTTGGTGTAGTGCTGATTGTAGCTTTGGGCGTCCTTACAGATGCTCAGGCGTTTTTTGTTGATGTATCTCTGGTGTATGCATGCATTGGGCTCGTGTCTGCCATAGGGTTTTCCAAATTTTTCGCGTCTAATCGGGGGTAGGTATTTATGTTGCCACTGTTAGGTATGATGACGCTGGGTGCCGGGCTGTTCTTTATGGTAATAGCCACTGTTGGGGTCTTCCGACTCCCCGGTCTTCGTTATAGGGTTCATGCTGTGGGGGTTGCGGACTCCGTCGGGGTAGCGCTTGTGCTGTGTGGTTTAACCATGCAGTGCGGTTTTTCCGTATTTACAGTAAAGATGTTTGTGCTAATTGTACTATTATGGATTACCTCAACAACCGCATGTAACGCCATTGCAAGTTCCGTAATGCCCTGGTGCGAGAGTGATGATAAAGATGGTGGTTAGATGCACTTGGATGTGGGTATAGCCGTAAACTGGATGCTCCTGCCACTGTTGGTGGCGTCAGCAGCAGCGGTTGCGTTATGTGAGGGTGTGTTTGTGAACACTATTGTGATGTGCACGTTTAGCCTCACCATGGCAGCTGCATACCTAGTAATGGCTGCACCTGATGTTGCTATAACAGAAGCGGCGGTTGGCGCAGGGCTCAGCACCGCGCTGACTCTCGTTGTGCTTTCCCGTCTTGGGTATGTAGGAGGCAGCAAGGTTGGTTATGTGTGGAACGACTGCAGTGCGATTAGAATCCTCTTGGCCGCATCGATCGCACTGTCTATGTTTTTGGCGTTGGTGGGTGCAGTTTTAGATCTGCCCGAGTTTGGTGACGCAACTTCCCCAGCGAATATCCAAACAGCCGCCTACTTCGAGCATACAAGCCGTTATGTAGGCATTCCTAACGTAGTTACTGCAATTTTGGCGAGTTTTCGTGGCTACGACACCATGTGTGAGGTGCTGGTTGTGTTCACGGCCGCCATGTGTGTATCGTTGTTGCTGGATGGGGGAGGTAAGAAAAGTGCCTAAGGGGAAGTACGTTTTTCCGGGTAGCAATCCTGCGTTGCGTAGCGCAGTGACTATAATGCTTCCGGTGATGATATTGTATGGTCTGTACGTGCAGATTCACGGTGATTACAGCCCAGGAGGTGGATTTCAGGGTGGAGTTATAGTAGCCTCTGCACTGGTTTTGTATCACATGGTGTTCGGAGAAGCGCAAATATCTAGGGTTGTGTCTGCTTCTTTCCCGCGGGTGATGAGTGCAACGGGATTTCTGTTGTATGTAGCCACAGGTGCCATATCCATGATTGCCGGAAAGAGTTTTCTTTCCTACTTTTTTGCAATGTTCGATGCTGTTTCCGAACAGAAACTTGGTATATTCGTCGTCGAATTGGGTGTTGGTTTAACGGTGTGTGGCTCTATGGTGAGCATTTATTTTGACTTTGCATCACGGGAAAAATAGATATACACTGACTGCGCGGCCTCGTGAGCTTGTGTGTTGTGTGGTGAGGTCGTTGTTGGGGGTGTGTACAGCACAGGGGGGAGCTGAGTGTTCTTCTTTTTACTGCATGTGAACCATGTGGCGGCGGCCCTGTTGATGGCAGTTGGCTTGTTTACTGTAGTGGTGACTAACAATCGTTTGAAGAAGCTAATGGGCTTGGGCATTTTTCAGTCTTCCGTGTTGCTGTTCTACATTTCCTTGGGATATGTAAGAGGTGCTAAGGTGCCCATACTTTCTGGGCAGGCAGGGGAGACGTTATATAGCAACCCGCTGCCCAGTGTTTTGATGCTTACCGCTATAGTGGTAGGCGTGGCCACCATGGCTGTTGGGCTTGCTATGGTCATGAGGATAGAAGCGAAGTCCAACGCGACTTGAGGATTTTTATTCGCAGCGCCGAGGTGTTGCATGTGTTAGTTTCGTGGTGCTTTGGGTGGCCTTTGGGGTGTTTTGTGAATTGGTGTGAGGTTCTGTGTCTAATGATAACAGCGGGAAGAGAATACTGGTTGATGCCGCGTATGTTGATGAGATAAGAGTTGCGGTACTTGATGACGGTAAGGTAGTTGAGTTTGATCAGGAGTTAAAGGATAGGAAGCAGCTGCGTGGCAACGTGTACTATGCGGTCGTGAAGCGCATAGAACCGTCATTGCAGGCTGTGTTCATAGAATACGGGATAAGCAAACACGGGTTTTTGCCGTTCTCTGAAATCTCGGTTGAGCACTACCAACTGCCCGCAGAGGAGAAAGAAGCTCTTCTGCAGAGCATGTACGGCGATGGTCAGGAGCACGAAGGGTTGGCCGAGGCCGATGGGGCTGCTGCGCCGCTGCCCGATGATGGCCCTGTAGACGCCTGTAAACCCCAACTAGATGATCGCTCTGGTAAGAGGGATGCATCCTCCAAGGCTAGGTCGAAGTCTTCGTTACACAAGTTGTACAAGATTCAGGATGTGATAAAAGTGGACCAGAAACTTATGGTCCAGATCATAAAGGAAGAGCGAGGAAACAAGTGCGCAACGTTTTCCACGTACATCGCGCTCGTGGGCAGATATTGCATTTTTATGCCGAATGCAGGCAACAAGAATAGTGGGATATCGCGGCGTATTGAGGATTGTGATGACCGGAAGAATCTGAAAGAGGTGCTAAATTCTATCAAGCTTCCCAAGGAATCCGGGGTCATAATCAGAACAGCTGGTAGCAACAGAAGCCAAAAAGAGATAGAGCAAGATTTGTCTTATTTACAATCCACGTGGCAGGAGATACGCGATAACTGCGAGAAAGTAGAACCCCCTGCGCTCCTGTATGTTGAGGCTAACATAATCAAGAGAGCGCTTAGGGATTTTTGTGACGAGACGATCCACGACGTTGTTGTTTCCGGCAGCAGGGCGTTTAGCCTCGTGAAAGAGTACGCGAAATCCATGTTTAGGAACAAACTACGGGTTCGGATGTACAAGGGCAGCGTGCCAATTTTTACTCATTACAGGGTTGATGCACAAATACTTGAGTTGTACAGCGACAAGATTTTCCTTCCATCTGGGGGATATCTAGTCATCACCCCGACCGAGGCGTTGGTCTCTATAGATGTAAACTCGGGCAAGATGACCGGCGAGGATAGCATAGAAGAGACTGCGTACAAAACCAATATGGAGGCCGTCAAAGAGATTGCGCGGCAGGTGAACTTGCGCGGGCTATCTGGCCTCATAGTCATTGACTTCATAGACATGCTCAGATACAGGTACTGCAGGGCCGTCGAAGCCGAGGTTAGGGAGGCGTTTAAGAACGACAAAGCGAAGGTGCAGTTTGGGTACATAAGTGCTTTTGGTCTTATGGAAATTTCCAGACAGCGGGTAAAGCAAAGTATACTGGATACCAATACGGTCCAATGCGCGCATTGCAGAGGTGTTGGTAGGGTTAGGTCGTTTGAGTCTGTTGCCGCAGACATGCTTAGAGACGTGCGGTGCTTTGCCCATAAAAATCGTGAGAAGATAATTTCAGTTTTGGCTGATCCTGGGGTTTTGACCTATCTATTTAATCATAAGCGTAAACATATTTGGGCCATAGAGGGCGAATTCAAGGTTCTCATAAGGCTGGGTGTAAGTGAGAATCCAGGTGCTGCAGGTTTTAGCATTCATGCGGAGAAGGGGTATAGCACGGCTCTAAGTGAAGAGCTTATGGGGCCGCCTGAAGCCCAACCGGAGCTTGCAGAGAGCAAAGCAGACAATGCTGAGATTGCAAATGTGCAAGAAACTGTCCAAGAGGCGTTTGTTGGGGTCAAAAAGCCTGACGGAACTTGGGTCAAGAAATGGTTGTCCCGCATGTTTGCGGACATACGCTAGAGTATGTGCCAGTTTTTTCCGCACCCTATCGCAGCGCCACAAAATGTGCTGTCCTCACTGGCTGCGTCGTACAATGGCCGGATTATGTGCTTTGGGCCGGGTCCTCGTATATTTTTTATCTTGCTGCAGGGGTAGGGGTTGTAATTTAAGACTTTGGTGACTATATCTACCGTATCTGGTTTTTGTAAGTATTGTTTTAGTGGGGGTAATCATGGCGGCTGAGCGCATCATAGGCATAGATCTGGGTACTACGAATTCTTGCGTTGCTGTTATGGAGGCGGGCACCGCGAAAGTTATCGAAAACAGTGAAGGCTCAAGAACTACTCCGTCGGTTGTTGCCTTTACTGAAAATGAGCGGCTTGTGGGTGAGCTTGCTAAGCGTCAAGCGAACATCAATGCCCAAAATACGATATACGCTAGCAAGAGGATAATAGGCCGTAGATACGACGATATGCGGGACGTCAAGTGTCCTTACGAAGTATTTCCAGCAAAAAACGGGGATGCGTGGATACGGGCCAGGGGTGAGGGGTACTCTCCAGTGCAGATTGGCGCATTCGTCCTGGAAAAGATAAAAGAAACTGCAGAGAGATATTTCGGGGCTCCAGTAAAGAAGGCCGTGATTACCGTGCCCGCGTATTTTAACGATGCGCAACGTCAGGCCACTAAAGATGCCGGAACGATTGCCGGTTTAGACGTTGTGAGAATTATCAATGAGCCCACTGCTGCTGCGCTGGCCTACGGTTTGGATAAGGGCGACAAGCAGCGGACAATTGTTGTGTACGACCTTGGTGGCGGAACTTTTGATGTTTCTGTGCTTGAAATAGCTGAGGGTGTATTTGAGGTAAAAGCCACAAATGGTGACACAAAGCTAGGTGGTGAGGACTTTGACAACGCCGTTATGGAACACATGATGGAGAGTTTCAAACAAGAAACCGGAATAGATCTGCACAATGACCCGATGGCTGTTCAGAGGATCAAAGAAGCTGCGGAAAAAGCGAAGATTGAGCTTTCTAGCAGGCTGGAAACAGATATAACCTTACCTTTCATATCTAGCGATAGTACGGGCGCAAAGCACCTTAGTCTGAAACTCACGAGAGCCAAATTTGAAGGGCTAGTAAGCGAATTGATCGAGCGTACCATAGAACCCTGCAAGAAGGCTTTGGATGATGCGGGTATTAAAGACACTAGCAAGATAGATGAGGTGGTGCTAGTCGGTGGGATGACTAGAATGCCCAAGGTAATTCAGAGAGTTAAAGATTTCTTCGGAGGGAAGGAGCCCTGCAAAGGAGTGAACCCTGACGAGGTAGTAGCAATTGGTGCTGCGATACAGGGTGGAATACTTACAGGCGATGTGAGAGATGTCTTGTTGCTGGATGTTGCGCCGCTGTCGCTCGGTATCGAAACCCTGGGTGGAGTTTTTACCCCTCTCATTGAACGTAATACTACAATTCCTACTAAGAAGTCTCAGGTGTTTTCCACTGCGGAGGATGGGCAAACTGCTGTGACTATCAAGGTTTACCAGGGTGAGCGAAAAATGGCGGTAGACAACAAGCTGCTAGGCCAGTTCAGCCTGGAGGGGATTCCTTCGGCTCCTCGGGGCATTCCGCAGATTGAAGTCACGTTCGACATAGACGCCAACGGTATAGTACACGTTTCTGCAAAGGATAAAGCTTCCGGGAAGGAGCAGACCATTAAGATACAGTCTTCTGGTGGGCTAAGCGAAGAGGAAATCAAGAAGATGGTCCAAGACGCCCAAGACAGAGCCGAAGAGGATGAGAAGCGTAAGAAGCGCGTGGAACTTAAGAATAGCGCTGAGGCCCTGATACATTCCACTGAGAAGTCGCTCAATGACTATGGGGACAAGATTTCTAGTGCTGATAAGTCGGGCATCGAGGCTGCAATAAAGGAGCTCAGGGAGTGCTTGAGCAACGATGATAGCAGTAGTGACGTTATTCAGCAGAAGTATGATGCCCTAATGCAGCTTTCCATGAAGTTGGGTGAGGCGGCGTATTCCGCTCAGAAAGACTCAGGTACTTCTACTGATAGCACTGCAAGCGACACTTCCGGAAATCCGGAGGAGAGGGTGGTAGATTCGGAATACCAGGAAATTAAGAAGGACGACGAAGACAAGAAGTAGGTATTTATATATTGATCTGTCTTACCTGTTCTGTATAATCTGTGGGGGTTCTGCGTTGTACGTGTAGGTTGGAAGTTCCTCGAGCCCGTTTTGTTTTTAGAGGGGGCCGTCACTGTCAACACAAAGGAGGTTGTTATATGGCACCCACCTTAGCTTTAGTCTCAGGACACTAATAAAGCATTGCGGCAAAGGCGGATCCCCCACCCTTTCGTGAGTTACACCCAGTATGCCTGTTTGGTGGAATCGGTTCGCTGGAGAGGAGGCTCTGGCATTTTCTGCGGAGCAGTTATTCTCCATCGTGTTGGATGTAGAGCGGTATCCGGAGTTCCTTCCCTGGTGTAAGGAGGTGAGGGTGGTGAGTCGCGATGGCTCCTCCCTGGTTGCTGAGGTGGTTGCAGGTTTTCTCTCACTCAGGGGTGGGTACACTTCGCACGTTTCGTTTTGCCCTCCTAGAGATAGCCAGCCAGGCTGGGTTAAGGTGCAGTCCACCGACGGCGTATTTAGGCTTTTGCAAAGTGAGTGGCGTTTTTTACCAATGGGGAGCGAAAAAACGCTGGTCAAGTTTTGTATAAAGTTTTCTTTCAGGCAAAAAATACTTCAGATTACCTTTGATGTCGCGGCAGACGTTGCCAAACACCGGATTATGCGCGCATTTCGTGCAAGAGCCTACGAGTTGTTTGGGAATAAGGACTTAGGACGTTAAATCTCATTCACCAATACCAAGCTTGTTTGTGTGAGCCTGTGTATGTATATAGGTAGAGCTGGTTGGGGGTTGTCATGTACGGAGTTCTATCGGCTGCCGGGGTGTACGGATTTTTTGCAGGCGGAGCCAATGCTGCGTTGCCGGTTTTGTGGCGAGATGGGCTCGAGCTGTCACGCGTTTTGCACTCTGCAATGCCGCTTTTTCTGTCGTTTTCCCTGGCTTTGCTGGCTATATTGCTGCAGTCATGTGGAAATATGCGTGCGCGGGAGGTGTTATGCTGCCTACTGTATTACGCAAGTAGCACATTTGTACTTTCGCTGTCTGACCCCACCTTCATTGCCGTTGGGTTTGAGTTTATGGCGCTTTTTGCGCTTCTCCTCATTGCGTACGGGTGCCCTGCCGGCAATATTGGAGCATTTCTTCATTACGCGTCTGTGCACTTTATTTCAGGAGTGCTCCTCCTCGTAGGTGCATGCAAATTTGCTCAGGTAGGCCAATTCACTGGGCTGTCTAAGACATTGTATATGGCCGGTCTTCTGATAAACGCTGCATCATTTCCCGCGTCATCCTGGGTTTCACATACGTATCCTATGTCCTCCAGGTTTGGGATTATGGTGTTATCTGCATTTACGACTAAAGTTGCCGCCTGCATTCTGCTGAGAATGTTTTCTGGTGATCCAATACTGCTATATGCGGGTATGATGACCGCTATATACGGTGCAATTTTTGCCTGGCTGGAACGAAATATAAGGAAGGCCATGTCCTATAACGTTGTCGGGCAGGTGGGGCTGATGCTGATTGCTATAGGGTTTAGCGGCGTTTCCTATGGGGTGTTGATTGCGTATATGGCGCTTTCAGTGCTTTACCAGACACTGTTGTTTATGGTAGCGGATGTGGTTACAGTAGGCAGTGCGGAGCACAGAAGGGGCGGCCTGTATGCCGTTTATTTGTCGATTTTTGCCTGTATAGTTGCTGCATTGAACATGGGAGCCTTTCCTGGGAGTGCAGGGTTTGTAGTGAAATCATTAGTGCTGCATAGCGCGGGAACCGCTGGGCTTATTGACGTGATATCAAAACAGGTCTTTCTGATTTGCAGTCTCCTATTATTTGCTGGCGTAGGGTTAAGGTTGGTGTGGCTTTCAAGTGCGCAGCTGCGCGCTAGCCATAATGAATCCTCATCGGTTGGCAGGTATCTTCTTGAGGCCCCCATGGCTTTCTTGGTGCTGTTGTTGGTAGTTTTGGGCATGTTTCACAAACAAGTTCTCTCCTTTACGGGGGAGCGGTTTGTATACACGCCGAAAGACGTGGCCGTTCAGATTGCAGCCATTTCTGTTACGGCGTTATGTTTTGTTATATCGTTGCGCAACAAACTGCTAGGCAGATGCGAGTTCAGCATAGATATTGACTGGATTTATAGGCGCTTTCTTCCCAAGGTGATTTCTGGGTTTTGGAATTTTGTGTTATACCTATGCAACGTACTTTCCGAAAAAGTGTGTATCCCCGAATACGATGATGAGGATCATGCTTGGGTGTCGGCGTTGCGCCAAAGGATGGAGGCGGCCGACGTTGCTTTGCTTTTGTGTATGCTGGTTATCGGAGTTGTGTTGGTGTTAACTTATGTTTGATTCTTTAGCCAAGGGCATTGCCTCTGCGGTACAAAAACTAGGCGGTAGGCGCGAAATATCTGACAAAGACTTTGATCTTGTCTTGGAAGATGTAACTCAGGCCCTACTGGATGCTGACGTGAACCTCATGGTTGTAGAGCAGTTTATAGGGGATGTAAAAAGCAAGATAGTTGGGGGTGAGGTCGTCAAAGGAGTCCTGCCTGAGCAGATGATTATCAAGCTTATGGAGGAATGCCTAATAGAGGTTTTAGGTAATGAGAAAAGCGAGCTTGACTTAAGCGGGAAAGCGCCAGTTGCCATCATGATGGTTGGGTTGCAGGGTGTTGGTAAGACCACAAACACGGTGAAAGTCGCCTTCAAACTGAAGAAGAGTGAGAAAAAAGTCTTGGTTGCGTCCCTAGACGTATACAGACCGGCGGCCCAGGAGCAGCTTGGAGTTTTAGCGCAAGGGGTAGGTGTAGACAGCCTTCCCATTGTTGAGGGTGAGTTACCACTGGATATAGCCAAAAGAGCTATGAAAGAGGCAAAACGCGGGGGGTATGATGTTGTCATAGTTGATACTGCGGGTAGATTGCACATAGACCAAGAAATGATAGGGGAGCTTCAGCTCGTCAAAAAGGAGGTCTCGCCCAACGAGACTATACTGGTTGTGGACTGCATGATGGGGCAGGATGCAGTTGAGGTTGTTCGTGGGTTTCATGATAAACTCAACCTTACCGGCACAATCTTTACCAGGGCTGATGGGGATTCACGCGGAGGTGCAATACTCTCCATGAAGATGGTGTCCGGGTGCCCAATAAAGTTTATGTCTACGGGGGAGAAGCCCGAAGATTTGGACGACTTTTACCCAGACAGGGTTGCACGCCGGATTTTAAACATGGGTGACGTTGCCTCCCTTGTTGAAAAAGCGGTTGAAGCTGTAGGTAGAGAAACCATACGTGACCTTCAAGACAAGGCCAGCAAGGGGAAATTTGACCTTGATGACTTAGTAGTGCAGCTGAAGGCTCTAAGCAGAATGGGTGGAATTGCCAGCATTATGAAGTTTATTCCCGCATTTGGGAATGATGTAAAACGCAAGGTCGCAGGGATTGTTGACGACAGCAAAGTAGACAAGTATATTGCCATAATAAACTCTATGACTAAGCTAGAGAGGGCTAACCCCAAGATATTAAACGGTGCGCGCAAAGCCAGAATAGCGAAGGGCGCTGGAGTTAAGGTTGACGTAGTTGATGCACTGCTAAAGCAATACAACCAGATGAACTCCATGATAGGCAAGTTTAGCCAGATGAAGGCAAGCAAGCTTAAGGATGCGGATATTATGTCCTTCCTACAGCGCAAGGGGATGTAATGGATTCATGCATTGCTGCGCCTTTTTGTTGTCATTCTCTGCTGTATTGGTGAGGCGGTACGTGGCCGAGATAGAGTGTGGTACCTAGGTTTTTATGATGGGGCGCGATTCGGAGAAATGTTCTTTGGTTGCCGTTGTGGGCGCAACCAATGCTGGTAAGTCCACGCTTATCAATGAGTTGGTGGGGTTTAAGGCTTCAATAGTAACTCCGAAAGTCCACACAACGCGGGTGCGAATGAATGCAGTGCGCAACGATGGGAATGTCCAGCTGGTGTTTACAGATACCCCAGGTGTTTTTGCGCCGAAAACCGTTCTGGAAAAGTTTTTGGTGAAAAACGCATGGATGTCTATCAGAGGTGCGGACGTTGTGGTTTTGGTACTTGAGGCCAGGAACTATCTGTGTAGCCAAGTTGCCAGGGTGGTTGCCACAGTTAAGCACTCGCATATTCCCGCTGTGGCCGTGCTTAATAAGACCGATCTGCTTCAGGAGTGTCGTATTCGCGGGATTTTAGCACACGTACAGTCCATGCACGAATTTACCGGGGTTTTTGCGATTTCGGCACTTCACGGTTTGGGCACTGAGGCTCTGTTAACACACCTGCGCGAGTCCGCGGATTACTGTCCGTGGTTGTATCCCGGTACTCAGCGTACTGACGCCACTGTAGAATTTTTTGTAGCCGAAATTACTCGCGAAAAGCTGTTTCTTGCTCTCCGCCAGGAACTGCCATACTCACTGTCTGTGGTTACGGAAAAGTTTGAAGATAGGGGCCGTAGCGTCATAATCAAACAGGTTGTGTATGTAATCAAAGAGAGTCAAAAAACAATCGTTGTGGGGAAAAATGCTGCGCTCATAAAGGGTGTCAGCACGGCGGCGAGAGAGGAAATAGAGCGCATTCTGGGTAAAAAAGCACACCTTTTTTTGTTTGTTAAGGTGCGCAAATTCTGGCAGGATCACCTGGATGAATGCGTAGGATACACACAATGCTGAGCTCGTTATTGGTTTTTGACATTGAAACTATACCAGATACTGACAGCTGCGACAGTCTTGTGGGAAGAGCTGTTGGTGGTGATGTTGCGGCCAAGCGCGAGGCTATGGCTGACTACCATCTTGAAGTGACTAATGGGCAAAATCCATTCCTGCGCCAGCCGTTTCACAAGATAGTGACAATAAGCTTTCTCAGAGCGGATATACGGCGCGATCTGGGGTGTGAGCACTTTACACTGCGCGAAATACGTTCTGGGGGAACTGTGGCCTCCACAGAGAGGGAACTGGTGCGCGGGTTTTTGGGCTACCTTTCCGCAATCAAGCCCCGCATTGTGACGTTCAATGGGCGCACTTTTGACCTGCCTGTGATAAAATACCGGGCCATGGTGCATGGAGTTCAAGCTGGGTATTTGTATAATTCTGGTGACAAGTGGAACAACTATTTTCAGCGATATAGCACAGATTGGCACTGCGATTTGCTCGATTATCTTTCAGATTTTGGCACGTCCGCCAGGGTAAAAATGCATGAAGTGTGTTCTGTGCTGAATTTTCCAGGCAAAATAGGTATAGACGGTTCGGAAGTTGCGCGCATGTATGACTGCGGGCAGTTGTCTGAAATTCGTGACTACTGCGAGTCTGACGTAATCAACACCTACCTTGTGTACCTTAGGCTGATGCACCATCAAGGCAGGGTGACATCGGACAGTTATAACGAATGCATCAAAGATTTGCTGGAGTATCTGCAAACCAGTGGCAACAAACACATGCTTGAATTTGTTGCGGAGTGGGAAAAGGTTTGCGATGGCCAGTTTTTTATGTTGGGGGAAGAGGTGTCTTGAACGGAGCGCGGCCTCCATTGGGTTATTGCACGCGTGTTTAATAAGTTTTATCGTAGTTGGGTTACCATAGTGCACACGCACCTGCCAGCGCCTGTGAGTAGACGTGATGTCTAGCGTGCCTGTGCAGAGCTGTAATATGAAGTCAGTAGGCTTTTATACGTCTCCCTAGTGGACATCAACTCAGTTTTGAGTCAGAATCATGCTTTGTGGCGAGAGCCGCGGCGCCTTTTCCAGGTTGCTGCTCGTTGAGTGGCGGCATGCATGACTCCGGATGTGGCGGGTGCGTGCGCCGTTTTCTACAATATCTGTGCCATTCCTGGGGCTCAATTGCAGGTTTTTCTACTGTGTGCCGCTGTCGAGACCGATATGTCTACTTGTAGTTTGCAATGATAAGGGATATTTGTGCCATGAGATTCGCGAAGTATATAGCTTTTTGGGTTGGGCTTATATCGGTAATTGCCTTCCTATACGATGGAGTGCATAAACCACCATTTGGCAGTTTTGGCAACACTGCAGCCGCGATAAGCGACGTACCCATTATAAAAGATGGAGGGGTTGCATTTCGCAAATCCAAGGACGGCCATTTTTATATACTTGCGGCTATCAATGGGGAGAATATAACATTCCTAGTGGATACAGGCGCGACGGATGTTGTGCTGTCTGAAAGGGATGCGCAGAAGATAGGCGCGCATATGAGGCCGGTGCAGCAATCTAAAACCTACCATACAGCAAATGGGGCCATAAAGGCCACTTATTTTCAGATACCAGAAATCAGAATAGGGACGTTGGTTGCGAGAAATGTGGGTGCTAGCATTAGCACGTCTGAGCTGCGAACGTCTCTGTTGGGAATGAGTTTTCTGAAGCATTTTCACTTTACGATGCGGAATGACGAGCTACTGCTTTCTCCAAGCTGAAATCTAGACGCGCCGAAGTAAACTTTGCACGCATGCCACGCGGGGTAGGGGCTGCTTGCACATGATTACGCTAGTGAAGACGCCGAGGTTTTGCTATAAACTTAGGGTGCTCTTTGCAGGTACGGTGTGGGAGCAAAACTCCGGAAGTTATTGCCTCTCATGGATGAACAAGGCCTTGATGCGCTTCTGTTACACCATGCTGATGAATATCAGTCTGGGTGGGTGCACGAGAGTAGGCAAAGAGTAAAATGGCTGTGTGGCTTCAGTGGGTCAAACGCTTTCCTGATAATTTGCAAAAAAGGCAAAAGTCAGTTTTTTACCGACAGTAGATACATAGTGCAATCCGCGTTGGAGGTGGATAAAGATAGTTATGATGTTCATGACTTCCGTGATTTAACTCCCTTTGCATGGCTTGAAGCACACATAGACGAATATCCCGTTGTGGGCTATGAAGGGGAGCTGTTCACGCTCAGCCAGGTAGGGAGGTATGCAAAATTTCTGCCCAAGATGGTGCAGCATATTATGTTAGACAAGATTTGGCAGCGGCCCATGCAGATTCACCAGCGCATACAGGAGCATCCAATAAAGTTTGCTGGGCTTTCAAGCCGTGAGAAGCGCGCGGCCGTTGCTCATACTCTGCCCACCAGTGGCGTCATGTTGATGACCGATGTAGACGCGATATCATGGCTCTTGAATATACGGAACATGGCATTTACGCATACTCCTTCTGTTTTGTCGCGTGCAATACTCCATAGTAACGGGGGCGTTGAGCTTTTTGTGGATGCAGCGGCTGATCAGGTGCACATAAGTGATGAGGACGTGCGCGTTTTTTCAATAGATAAGTTGCACGGTGCCCTAATGAGCGCTCACAGCATTGTGGTGGATGCATCCACGATTCCAATGTCAATATTTGACGCAGTGCGAAGTAAAGTGGTGACGATCAGGGATGATGATCCCTGCACCTTCCCCAGGGCAACAAAAAACGAAACCGAAATACGGGGGATGATCCAGGCTCACGTCAGAGATGGGGTAGCCATGACCAATTTTCTGTATTGGTTGCACACGGAACTTGCAAATTGCAGGGAGGTGACGGAGCTAGGAGCCGCGTTGAAAGTCCGTGAGTTCAGAGAAGCCCAAGAGCTATTTGCCGGAGAAAGCTTCGATGCAATTTCTGGTTTCGGAGGGAATGGTGCAATCGTCCACTATAGGGTAAACGAAAAAACAAGCCAGGTACTGCGCGAAGGGGGGCTGTATCTGCTAGATTCCGGTGGGCAATATTTGGATGGCACGACAGATATTACCAGAACTGTGGCGGTTGGCACTCCAAGTAGAGAACATATTGAGCGTTTTACTGACGTGCTAAAAGGGCATATTGCCCTGGCAAGAGCGGTTTTTCCCACTGGCACCTCGGGGGGAGACCTGGATGTTCTAGCTCGCCAGTATTTGTGGAGCAAAAAGCTCGACTATGGGCACGGTACTGGGCACGGCGTTGGTAGCTTCCTATCTGTGCACGAGGGCCCACAAGCAATCTCACGCGGCAACCGGGTGGCACTACTTCCCGGTATGGTACTTTCCAATGAGCCGGGCTACTATAAGGTTGGCGAGTATGGCATTAGAATCGAAAACCTGATGTATGTTGAAGCGTGTGGTGAGGGATTTTGCAGATTTCAACAACTTACCCGCGTTCCGCTAGACAAAAACCTGATAGACACCAAAATGCTCAGTTCCGAAGAGATAAAGTATGTGAATGATTATCACAGCTTCGTATACAACGAAGTAGCGCCCCACGTTGCTGCAGCGGTCAAAGCTTGGCTACAAACAGCCTGCTCACCACTGTGAGTATGCTGAGCGTGCTCTTTGCGGGGTGGAATGACATCAGGGTTGTCCCGTGCACAATTTTTGTGTATGTTCGCTGTTGTTTTCCGCTTGGTTTCGGTGCGGAGTGTTGCGTGCAGTTTAAGTAGAGAGATGGGGGGGGGGGAGCGTTGGTCGCCGAGGTTCTGTTTTTTGTTCCTGCCATGGAAGATTGCCTATGGGCATGCTGGTGTTGACCCGTGCCAGTGCAGACTCAGCAAAGTCCAAAGGGGCTCTAGAGGAATTGGGGTTCGACGTTTTTGTTGAGCCCATGTTTGAAGTTGTGCATCTGCGTACTGAGGCCCTAAAGTTGCAGTCATATGACGTCACTGTTGTTACGAGCAGGAATGGTGTTGATGTTATTGCCAAGCTTACCGATGAACGTGATATCTGCATATTGACTGTGGGTGACAGCACCATGAAGCGTGCGACTGCTCTTGGGTTTACTAATGTGGTATCTGCGGGTGGCACCGTGCGCGATGTAATATCTTGCCTGAATGCGTACCAACGCGGAACCAAGGTGCTATACGCGAGAGGGGAGGAAGTTTCATACGATTTGCGCGGTGCTGCAGAGAAAATGGGTTTTGAGGTAGAAGAGGCTGTGCTCTACAAGGTTGTAGCTAGAGCGAATCTGAGCCCCCAGTGCTGTGATCTGCTCATGAATGGTGAGATATTGGGTGTGGTTTTTTACTCAACTAGGACGGCCAAGATTTTTACCGAGTTATCCAGACAATACAGCAGGCTTCTGCGTAATGTTTGTGCGTATTCTATGAGCAGCGGGGTTTTTCGCGCACTGAATGTGGGTGCGTGGAAGCGGATACTTGTTTCTCGACGCCCCACTGAGGAGTCATTGTTTAAGTTATTGTTAGGCATTGAAAGATCATAAATGGTGTGTTATGAAACGTGAAATCTGAGAAATGGTTTGGAATCGCCGTAAGTTTTGTTTAGAGGTTTTGGCAATATAATGCCGGATTTGGTTGGTCTTATGTGTGTAGCGGATGGGTTTGAAATATGAAATGTTTGAGTGGATACGTCCGCACGGCGTTATGTTGTTTCCTGTTGAGTTGGGCATGCTCTTTTGAGTGTGTGCACGCTCTTACGGCAAGCACGGTAGGTATATTGTCTACTAAAAGTTCGACATATCCTAATGAATATGATACTGCCACGGGGATCACCGAGTTACTCGTCACCTTAGGTGCGAAAAATGTGACAATTGTGGATTATAACAAGATAATCGAAAATGCCGGCGGCGCCGGTGCGGACATGGCAGCGATAAAAGACAGCCTAAGTGGGTTTCTGCGAGAGAACAATATAGACAGAATTCTGATTCCAGGTAACTACTACAACATAGTTTCTCCCCCGCTGCCCCCGGTTCCTAACAGACAACTGGTTACAGATGCCGTGGTAGGCCTGATGAATAGCGGGGCTGACTTGCATATTTTGGGTATTTGTGGAGGATTGCAAGGTGTGTTGCACTCACAGAATGTAAGGCTGAGCAGAGTGCAGGATATTTTGGGCTCCAGTGCAATGGCTGAGTCTCACAATATTGCTGATCCAAACCCAAGGCTTCCTGGGGTTCCTCTAATGAGAGCAAGGGCCTTGCCGGGCACCAAACTTGAAGTCATCGTCAGGAAGGTAAATGCGGGGGACGATCCGGTGTTTTACCTACCCGATGCGCACAAAGAAGCAGTAGACAATTCTCCGGAAAATATGGAAAAGCTGAAGGCGCTCGGCTACAAGGTTGCTGCAGTATCTGATGATGGCATCATAGAGGCGCTTGAGGACAGCAAGGGCAACATGTTGATACAAATGCACCCAGAGTACCTACTAATGAATGCTGACAAAAAAACGGGCAAGCACCGCGCGGTTGACCTTGGTATAAAAGTGGCTCTTGCCATCATCACAGATTTTCTCGGGGACGGTTCCGCCGGGTAGCGCGTGATACGTGGTTTTGCTCCGCGCGCAGGTTGGGGTTTCTGCATCATGCTGATGGGGGGCGCTATCGTACCGGTAGTTTGGCCGCATATAACCCGAAAAGAGCCATGTACCTGCAGGGCGCCGCGCTCTTTCGAGAGCGGCCGTGCGCATTTATCACGGTCATTGGAAAATTGTGGCATAATGTGCGGCTTAGTGTGCTAGGTAATGCGAAACTGTGACGGGGCGAATTATAGCGGAGGTTGCGCTACCTGTACCTGTGGATCAATGTTTCTACTACTCTGTACGAGAAGATATGGAACTTTCTGTAGGCGACTACGTGCGGGTTCCCTTTGGAAACAGAGTGGCAATAGGCATCATCACCACCATGAGGAGTGGGCCTGCCCCTGATATGGAGCTGAAAGACATTGGCGACAAAATTCCCCTTCCGCCGGTACAGCGGCCGCTCATGGAGTTTCTGAAGTGGGTCAGTAGTTACAACATCATGCCAATAGGTATGGTGCTAAAAATGGTGCTCGGCAGCGTTATTGTTGCAAAGTCTCGCATGTTTGGCACACAGGAGTACAAATGTTGTGTGCCAACTGATAATAGCCCCGCGCTGAGCACATCTGCTGCGCTGTCAGGGGAGCAGCTGAAGGCCCGTGACCAAATAGTGGGGAGGCTTTCTGGGTTTTCAGTAACTGTACTGGACGGGAAAACTGGTTCCGGTAAAACCGAGGTTTATTGCGCGGCAATAGCCAAGTTGCTGCACGACTGCTTGGATGCTCAGGTTCTGATCTTGCTGCCGGAAATAGTTTTGGCCACGCAGCTCATGAAGCGGGTGCACAGCTATTTTGCAGGGTGCAACCCCGTAGAGTGGCACTCCGGCCTTACGGCGAAACAGCGTAGGGAAAATTGGCTGGCGATCACTTACGGAGCCTCATCAATAGTGGTGGGAGCCAGATCTGCCCTGTTTTTGCCGTTCAAAAATTTGAAAATGATAGTCGTTGATGAAGAGCACGAATCCTCCTTCAAGCAAGATTCTGGGATTATTTACAATGCACGTGACATGTCTATCGTGCTCGCGAAACGATTGGGTGTGCCTGTGGTTCTGTGTTCTGCAACTCCGGCCCTGGAGACAATGCATAACGTCAACCAGGGTAAGTACCATCACGTTGTATTAAAGCAGAGATTCGGCGAGGCAGTAATGCCCGATATCACAGTGGTCGATATGCGCAAAGATCAGCTGCTCAGAGAATGGCTCTCATCGGCGCTGCACGACAAAATCACTTCCACCCTCGCCAAGGGTAACCAGGCGATGTTGTTTTTAAATCGTCGCGGATATGCGAGATTGGTCTTGTGCAAAAAGTGCGGGTACAAAATAAGCTGCCCAAATTGCTGCACATGGCTAACCGAACACAAAAGGTTAGATGGCCTGCTGTGCCACTATTGCGCATACAGCTGCGCAGTGCCCCAACAGTGTCCAGACTGCACCAAACACAATACCATGATGCCATATGGGGTGGGGGTTGAGAGGGTTGCTGAAGGCATAAAGGAGCTCATTCCGGGGGCAAACGTTGCAATCATTAGCAGTGACGTAAGTACCAAGCGAATTACCCGCACAATAGAGCAAATCATGGAAGGTGAAGTGAACATTATTGTGGGCACCCAGATCATAGCCAAGGGGCATAACTTTCCCAAGCTGACTCTTGTTGGAGTCATAGATGCGGATTTAGGCATGGGAAACAGCGATTTAAGGGCGACTGAGAAAACCTACCAACTGTTGCACCAGGTCTCTGGTCGCTCAGGCAGATTTGAAGAAAAAGGGGAGGTGGTGTTGCAAACACACGGCCCGGAGAGCCCTGTTATTCAGTCTTTGATGTCTTGCGAGCGCGAGGATTTTTACAATGCGGAGCTGCACTCGCGCAAGATTACTGATATGCCCCCATACACGAGGCTTGTTGCCATAATAGTATCAGGCAAAGAGGAGTTTAGGGTTGTGGATACGTCTAAAGATATTGTGGCATACCTTTCAAGGCATATAACGGTTTGGGGGCCAGCGCCCGCCCCTATGAGCTTAGTAAACGGTGTGTACCGGTACAGGATGCTGATGAAAATTAGCAATATCATGGCTGTGAGGAAGATCTTAACGGAGTGTCGGGATCGGTACACAAAACTTGGGAGAGTAAGAGTTGTGATAGACGTCGACCCGGTTAACTTCGCGTGAGCGCTGCCCAGTTAACTTCGCGTGAACACTGCTTGCAAGCGGCTATTCGCGTTGGTTTGTATTTATAAGTGCGGTCAACCGCGGCTTTTTGATGCTGTTGGGTGTCCGAGCGCCCATTTTTTGGTGCTCCTCTCGTCTATAAACCCGAAGCGGCAGTCATCTGCACTTCGAAACGTGGCAGATATTTTCTGTGTGATGTACTTAGGGTCAGGGTTATGGCGCTCCGTAGCCCCGTTTCGGCCGCAGTTCATCCCATAGCCCGGTTGTGGTAATCCTGCCATATTTCTGCCACAATTTACTTGTTCCCACGGCCAACGATCTTACTTAAGTGCAATAATCGTGCCTCATTCCTGGGTCGGTTCCGGCCTTTATAGCTTCCATGCTTATACATTTCAAAGGCACGCAGCGCGATGCATGTATTTGTGTTTGGTTGCACGGCTGCGTACTGACAATCTCCTGGTGACGGAGCCCCAGCGCGGCGAATACTCGACAATCAATGTCTGTTGCCACGAATGTTGGTATATATCATGCTGTGGTTGACTATCGCTCACATCATGGTACAATTGCGCAGGTTTGTTGTGTTTTCGGGGGTTCCTGTGAGTAGGGTTTGTGACGTTACTGGGCTTGCCAAGTCCTTCGGTAACAAGGTGTCGCACTCCAACCGTAAGACGAAGCGGTCTTATCTGGTGAATTTGCACAACGTGACTTTAGTTAGTGAGGTGCTTGGTAGGAAGTTTAAGATGAAAGTCGCTGCCCGTACCTTGCGGACTATAAACTACAAGGGCGGCTTCGATCTTTATCTGTTGAATACCGCTTCCAGGAAGCTAAGCGACGAGGCGCAGAAGATAAAGCGCAAGATAAGGGCCGCTATCGCATCTGGTAAATCCTTGCAGTGTGGTGTACTTTAAAATTACCCCCGGTTTCTTGCTTGTAGGTTGCCGGCTCGCTCTAGCGCAGATATGAGTTGCTGTATGTCGTCAGCCGGTTTCGATGTAAACTCGATGTACTTTCCGGTGGATGGATGACGGAAGCCGAGTAGGGACGCGTGCAGGGCTTGTCTACGGAAGTTTTTGACATCCGGCGGCACCCCGCTCCTCATGCATTTCTTGCAGTTCTTACCATACTTCTGATCCCCCACTATGGAGTGCCCTATATGGCTCATGTGCACCCTTATTTGGTGCGTCCTTCCGGTGTGGAGCGTGCATCTAATCAAGCTTGCGACTTCCCCCAATTCCTGTTCAACCTCATATTCTGTTTTTGCCGGCTTTCCGCCGGAATTTGCAGCTTCCATCATGGTTATGTCAGACCTTTTTACGCGGATGTTTGTATGTATCACGCCCCGCTTGGGACAAGGTATACCCCAGGCCACCGCTAGGTATTCTTTCTTGAATCCTTGGTTGGCAAGTTCTTCGGAAAGCCTATAATAGGCGTTTTCGGTCTTCGCGGCTACCATTAGCCCGCTGGTGTCCTTGTCCAGTCTATGTACGATGCCCGGCCTTGAGCTACTACCGACAGACTGCAAACCGGCCCCGAATCGGGCAAGCAGCGCATTTGTTATCGTGTGGTGCTCAATTCCATTTCCTGGGTGGACGGCTATGTAGGGGTCTTTATCTATTACTATAACATCATGGTCTTCGTACACTACTTTGAGGTCAATATCGTAGTTGGGTGATAGAGTGCTGGGTTTCTGTACGGCCGTCACTATTGTGTACACGTCACCTGTTTTTGTCAGATAGCTGTTGTTGTTGATTACTCTTCCAGAGATTGTAACTTGCCCACCCGCGATCAGACCCTGCGCCCTGTTGCGTGATATTTCCAACGCGCACGAGATTAGTTTATCAATTCTTTGTTGGTCGTCCTCTTTGGTGACGCACACTTCGTGTACGCATTTCATTCTGATTACTGGTTTTCCACCATGGTATCTCCGTATATTGCCAAATGCAATTGCGATTCTCTCAGGCGCTTTGTGGAGGTGGATATTCTGGTGGGTGAAGCAAAAACCTGCGGGGCTGCGCCCAGTTTGGGTGTGTGTATTCCGCCCACAGATAACCAGGTCCGGATAACCCGGCTCATTTACAATTGATATGGGCGTCAGTAAAAGTACTTCCCGGTGGAGATTAACCTCAGGTGTTGTGCAAGTGTGCTAAAATGCGGGTGTGTTGCAAAAAATATTGTTTTGCGGTAAGGTGGCTCGAATGTAGAATCGGTGCCGCGTTGGGCTGTTTGGCGGGAGTTTGCGGCCCTCTGAGTTTACAAGTTTTCTGTGGGCTGCATGATACGAAAGATTCTAATTGCAAATAGGGGAGAGATAGCGTGCAGAATAGCGCGGACTGCGCGCAAAATGGGCATAAAGTGTGTATGCGTATACTCTGACGCAGACCGTGGTGCGCTGCATACTCTATGTGCCGATGAAGCCGTGTACATAGGCCCAGGTCCGGCCAGCCAGAGCTACCTGGATATATGTAAAATCTGCGCCGTGGCTAAGGATACCGGGGTGGATGCGGTGCACCCGGGTTATGGGTTTCTTGCTGAGAATGCAGAGTTTCCAGATAGGCTGTCTGAGTGTGGTGTAGGGTTCATAGGCCCGGCTCCGTCTTCCATGCGCATGATGTCCGATAAGGTGGTATCGAAGAGGGTTGCGCAAGATGCAGGTGTTGCTGTGGTCCCCGGATACATGGGCGTTGTAGAATCTCCAGCTGATGCAAAAAAAATTGCGGAGTCTATAGGGTTTCCGGTCATGATTAAGGCTGCAGCCGGTGGTGGGGGCAAAGGCATGCGGGTTGTGAAATCGGCCAAGGAAATGGAACAGGCGTTTGTATCCGCCACCAACGAAGCATCCAAGAGTTTTAGTGATGGTAGAATTTTCATCGAAAAGTATGTGGAATTTCCCAGGCACATAGAAGTGCAGATAGTGGCTGATAAGCACGGCAATGTGGTATGTCTGGGGGAGAGGGAGTGCTCCATACAGCGCAACAACCAAAAGGTGATAGAAGAAACTCCCAGTCCGTTTCTCGACAAAAAAACGCGACAAAATATGTATGACCAGTGTGTGAGCCTGGCAAAGAGGGTGAACTATTTCTCGGTGGGTACGGTGGAATTTGTTATTGATGCTGAGAAACGGTTTTACTTTCTGGAAATGAATACCAGATTGCAAGTGGAGCATCCGGTTACAGAACTTGTAACTCGCATAGACCTCGTTGAAGAGATGATCAAAATTGCCGATGGCGGGGAGCTTAGCTTCTCTCAAAACGATGTGCGGTTTTCTGGGTCAGCAATAGAGGCCAGAATATATGCTGAAGACCCAAAAAAGGGGTTTTTGCCTTCCAGCGGGCGTATAACATACTATTCCGAACCCCCCGTTAGCGAAAACCTTCGGATAGACAGCGGGGTTGCAGAGGGCGCGAATGTTAGCATGTTCTACGACCCCATGATTGCCAAGGTTGTGTCTCATGGGGGGACCAGACAAAAGGCAATTAAGGTTATGCGGGAGGCTCTCAACAGGTTCTACATCGAAGGTGTGGCGAATAATGTTGACTTCCTGCTTTCGGTATTTGGCCATTCTAATTTTATTTCTGGAAACATAAACACTGGGTTTGTTTCACAGTTTTATAGGTCTGGATTCAAGGGTGATCCACTAACTCCCGAGTTCGCGGAAATTTTGGCGTTTGCTGCGCTGTACATATATTTGGAAGATGAATCCAGAAATTACGGAAAGGCGCTAGAGAGCGAAGAGTTGTCTGTGCACGTGGGTGATTCTAAATACAGGTTTCATGTGCGGTGCTCGGAAGGGAAAATTTTTGTCGTACTGGACGATAAAAAAGGAAGCGTCGTACTATCTGGTACGTGGCATGGGAATTACAAAATGCTAGAAATATTTGTGGGTGATGCCTCTTACTGGGTTAAAGTCCGCGCGAGCTCAAGCCGGTATGCGCTAAAATACATGGCAGTCGAGGCTTTGTGTTCTGTACACAGAGCAAATGCAGACAATCTGCTGCAGTTCATGCCAGAGGTTACGAATGATGGGGCGTCCTCCGATGTTGTAGTTTCCCCAATAGCGGGGATGGTTGTGAACGTTTATGTGAAACCCGGAGATGAAGTAAGTGTGGGGCAGCCGTTGCTTGTGATTGAGGCCATGAAGATGGAAAATTTGATATGTTCGGAGGTTCAGGCAAGGGTCGCGGAAGTCTTGTGTACTAGTGGTGGAAGTGTTGTGGCAGGAGATGTTATTATCAAGTTTGTAGGCAGCAAATAGTTTTCTGATGGTCAGGCATTGCGGGTGGGTGTGGACCTGTTGTAGTGTGTTACTCCGGCAACCTTGCTTGCTTTGCTAATCGTTGGGGATAGTTGTCAGTGCTGATAGGAAAGCCGAGGAGAAGAAGTACCATAGGATTTCTATCAAAGGCTGTGGCGAGAGTTGCTACCGGCCCTCCGGTGCGTGATGGTGCTTTTCACTTTAAGGTTGACTGCAAACCTGACAGCAGACTTTGTGCCCTTCTTGCCACCCTGCCGGGGGAAGTTTACACGAGAACGCCAGAGGAGTGTTCTGTAAGGTTCAAGCGTTCAGACGTTATAAAGTTCAGGCAAGCTATACACAATCCAGTTAGGGCGGCAGCAGGTGGTGACGAGTATCACACCAGACTGGTAACGTACTTACTGCTGGAAGCGACTGACATCTTCCAAGAATATGGGGCAAACCTATATTCGCATATACATGACCGCTATATACATGATATGCGCGCTGGTGGAGGCAAGTTCCAACAGTGCATCAACTACATCAGGGGTACATACCCAGGTAGGCTGCCCGACGTGCTGTCTATGGGCTCGCGCAGCCGGCTTTGCTTTCCGAACCCCGCGCTACTCCGGGAACATTTTTCCTTTTCTGACGAGGAGTGGTGTTATGTCTTGAGGCTCAAAAAAGGCGCCCAGGAAGGGATGGACAGCCTGTTGTTTGAAGCTGCACTTATGAGATTACGACGGCTCGATTGCGGCGAGGCGACACCAAACAACGACTCCGCTGAGGAATGTCTGAGGAGGTTTTTGGCGTCAGCAACTTGTGTAATCAGAGCCCCGGTTGGGGATGACAGAGCCATAAAGATTGCCTGCGAAGATTTTTTCATCATCGTGCAAGAAATCATTGGTGATAGCCTAGTCAAATCCCACGTTGAGCATCGGCTTTTTTTGCGCCAGGAAAGGTGCCTTGCCCGCGCGCTGCAGGAAAATTTCGATTGCGCCTGGTCACGCTGTGCGTCCGCTCAAAATGCAAGCGGACACGCTACTGTAGAGATCCGAAAGGCGATTCTGAGTTTGAAGCAGGTGCAATTTCTATTGGAAAACCCCTCCTTTTTTCAGAGGTTGAACTCACTGGGGGTATTGCAAGCCCAGCAATATTTTAGGGGCATGGATGCGATTGTTGGAGCGATGATAACCTGTCTGCAGGCAAATGAAGGATCTTGGACTGAAGAGGATTTGCTGTTTTTCTTAAAGGAGACCTGCGGGCACATTACTGGTGATATTGGCCGGCTTCTAGCCATCCACGACTTTTTCTCCGTTGGGCATACCATTTATAGGGATGCAATTGTGAGGTTTACACGCAAAGAAGTCTCGGAGATATCAGAGCATATAAATCGCTGGGTGTCGATGTTTAGCGAGACGAGCTGCGCGCTCATTAGCGGAGGACATGCTTCGTCGGAGCACATGCTTCAAAACTACAGGCCCGTTGCTGGCAGCGCACCTGGGTTAGAGCCGTTGCTTGACCCCGATGTTGTATCGCGGCTTTTTTCGCGTTCGGATAGTGGCTCGTGGGAAGTAAACATTTGCCTCAGAAACGAATTACTTTTCCGGCATTTAAAGTCTCACAGGTTGTGTGACTTTTTGTGCGAGTTTGAATATGCCGACGTTCATGGGGAATGCGGCAAGCTTCTTGAAACAATTTTTAGCGATGGATGCACCAACGACGCGGCACTGGCGCTTTTGCGCGAGATTGCCAAAGATTGTGGGCGTGGGCAGATCAAAGGCGTCAATTACAGCAGGGGTCTGAGTTTTGCGCAGTATGCCTATAAGGTATCATGCTGGCTGCCATTCCACTCGTTTTGGTTGCCATGGGTAAACCCAGCAAACTACAGAACCTCCTCGGGTTACGTAGGTAAAGGCATTAAAAGCAAGTTTTATGCCAAAAATATGATGGTGCCATTCACAGAATTTTCCCGGACCATATGCCGTGGATTGCACATTGAAGATTTTGAATACAGGTTTGTGGAAAGTGACTACGAAGCGGAAATGTTGGGGAGGTTATTCAGGATTGAGCATAACATCCCAGGCTTTTTGGAGCGGGCCACATTCCCCATAAGGAAGTGCAGGTGGGTGTGGTATCTAGTGCTGGGCCTTTTGATGATTCTGTGCTCAATAATTGCGGTAGTCGGGCAAATACTTGACCATTTTGGAATCATCCCCGGGGTTTTGGTCAGGGGGGCGCTAGACGTGTTCAGATCAGTATTTGATATCACCGTGGCCATAGTAGGGATAGACACCGTAGTGGAGCGGTTCGTGTTTCTTGTTGTCAACATTGCGGGGCTGATCATCAGAGTATTAGATTTCATCCTGCTGTGTGGGCTGCTCTCCACTGTGACCAGGTTCATTTTTGGAAAACTTCATGATGCGTGTAATTTCCTGCTTGTGGCTATTATTAGCGCTTGCGAGAATTTAAATCTGTACGGGCTGAAGGATGCTTTCTGGCTGTTGGTAGAAAAATTATTGCACGGGAACGTGGAGCGTACAAACGCTTTTGATATACCCGATAACAACGCGCCAGAACAGGTGCGTGGGTGCGATGGTACGGAAGTTCGGCAGGTCATTGGTCTACAAATGCTGTCGGAGACTGTATTGACCGAATGCCGGGATCTGCCAGACGCATTTAGGTTGCTATCAGCCACTGTTGGGGAGGAACTGTACGGATGCAAACCTGACGTTAGACTTATGCTCCGTAGGTTTCGCGAGGCCCTAGATTTGCCCCAGAGTACGGTTTTTGATAGGAGCTATTTGCAACTGCGAAAAGAGTTTTTCTTTTTGCTCAACAATTACCAAGAGGAGCTAAGCATCGTTGTTAGGGAAGGTTCAAGTGTTGCAAACATACTCAATTCTTATGCCGCGAGGAGGGAGGTGTATGACAAAATTACCGCAGCGAATTTACAGACATTGCGGCTGATACATCGCAACCGTGGCGCTCCTGCTGTTGTGCAAGCAATCAGAAGCCATAGAGATGCATTGGACGTTATTAATACGGCGCGTGACCATGGAGAGTCAATTACTCTACAGGAGCTCAACGAAAAAATAGCGGCTTTACGCTGGGCGCTTTCCGCCATGGATGCGTACGATCTTACCGGTATCGTGGAGCGGCACGAAACTATAATTTCGGACACAAAGATCGAGAAGAGTTGCATAATTGCCCTTATGGATTGTGTGATTACTTTGCGAGCTTGGAAAAAAGCACTCTTGGAGCGCGGAAATGTCAGCCGAGATTTGGTTCTGTGTGATCTTCAAATCAATTTTTCTTCATACATTAGGGATGTCTGCTGCATACTTAGTGTGGCAGACCGTAGCGTGGCTGGACGGCGCAATACTGTGAGCTACCGCAGGTTCCGCAACATAATATGTACAGATTTTCTTTTGTTGGAAACTCCCTCATTTGCGGCAGAGAATATGTCAAGTTTCGTGGGGTTGAGCCTGGGTGCCAGGTCTTACTTCTCTGAACTTGGGCGCGGACTTGCTGACTTTGCGGCGCATTGTCGCGAGTTAAAATACATGTTAGCATCGCTCATGGTTTACCAAATGGCGCCGCTATTAGGCATCGGAGGTTTGCAGTCATTGTTTGACCACTACTCAAGATTTGCTGAAAGTGCCATGCGGCCGTTGGGCATCAAATCCGCGTATGACTTCTTTGCCGGGACGTACTACGCTGAGCAGTTTTTGTCCTTCTTTTGGAGTAGTGTTTTTTTCTGGGATATCATAGTAGCCTCAGAGGCATTCTTCCAAGCAGTGCTTCTATCCGAAGCTTCGGAAGTATCGGAGATTTTCCGCACGATGGATCACCATATTTACCTAGAATCATTTTTTCACAGAAGTTATGCGCTCGATGAAGTAAAATCCGCGCTGAACGGCCTTGGGGATTTGGTTTGTACCATTTTGCAAGTACACCAGATCAGGGCGATGCTTAGAAGTGCAAGGGCTGCCAATAGGATGCATGGTAGCCTGGAAAACTTTATGCGGCACGAAGAGATGTCGGGTGCTGTGTGCCGTTATAGCGAACACGCGCAGCGGTATTCAGGTCATGAAAAAAACGTCGGCACACGTGACTCTAGTGTGATCAGTGCCTCACTACAGTGCACTGAAGTTGTTAGTGTGCCACGTGCTGCGCCGCGCTGTTTATAGTATGACGCCCATTACGGCGTAAACCCGGCGGCAATAGGTGCATATACTGAATGTAAATTGCAGTATAGCGTCGGATTAGGTAGACTAAGCGCGTGCGACTGCGGCAATGTACGCTTTTTACAATATTGCTGTGCTGTTATGTGGCAATTATGGCACACGCGTCTTCGTGTGCGCGCCCACAGTTGAGGGAACGGAGAGCGGATACAGTGATTTTTTACTGCATGGGGTTACAATCCCGCCTTCGCAAGTCAATATCAATTACCTGAGAGGTTTTATGCTTGATGACACGTACGTCACTGACAAGCTCAATGAGGGGGATGACGGCAGTCTCAGGGCGTGGGGAAAAATTAGGTTGGAAGACCTAAGTGCGGAGGAGTATGTACAGGAACTTGCGAAACAATTCAAAGAATTTGCGCAAAATGCGCAGCGGCCCAAGGAAGCGGAGACATCACAGGACCATGAAGCTGAAGTAGCGGAGAGTAGCCCACAACTTGCCAATATCGCCCTTCCCGGTGATGAAGGTTTTGAAGTTAATCGGTCGTTCCTAAAGGTGTTGCTGGCGTTTGTGGAGGACTTTTACAGAAGGTTTCTTTCTCCAGATACAACAGAGCATGGACAACGGCCTTATACTTTGCGGGAGAAGCGCAGAAGGAGAGTGCTCACAGAGGCGCTAATGGCCTTTCTGAGGAGGCTTGTGGACAGGAGGGTATCAAGCTTTAGGTACCTGCTTGAACAGCAAATAATGGAGCTCAGAGATGCCCTAGAGAAAGCACTAGATCCTAAAATGCGGCAGCTGCTGCAAGAGAGGCTCATGCTTTTGACCCAGCTTAAGATGCAATTGCAGACCATGGAGAGGCGGCAGGGTGCGGACCACCACATGTTTTTCATGATGCTGGTTGCGCACACTCTCGCTGGGGCGTCGTTAGATCTTCAGAGATATGCGCCTTCGATCAGCGCTTCAGAGAACTATGCCACCATGCACAGGAGGTTAGAGCGCCTTTTCGATGTTGATAGCATCGTGCACGATGGAATCAAAAGGGAAATTGGTCACATCGCTGCAGAGTTGACCATGCAGCATGGTGTGTATCATGCGTTTGCTGCGGATCGGCACGCTACTGACGGCCTTCTCGCGGGGTTAATGGGGACGGCGGGGACTAGGGAGCTTGATGTCTCGACCATGGGCAGGCTTTTCATCAACGCTAACCACGGTCTTAGCACTCACGGGCACATGCATGGACATATGCATGGACATATGCATGGAGTACACGGGGTACCCGAAGGAGGAATAATCGCCAGGCTCGCCACATTTATTGGCTTGATGATTCAAAATGTTGCCATGAGGCTCGTTATGACCGCGCGTGATGCCTTGGCGGGGACCGTTGATGCCTCAATGGCCAGGGCCAACGCGTGGAATGCCGATGTTAACCGCAACGCAGTTAACGCAGCCATATTCAAGGCGGCCAGTGCCGTGGATAGCTTTGTACGCGATAGAGGGGGGTACGAATGGCAACGTGGTGTGGCTACAGAGCATGCCGCCTACTGCACCGGCTTAGATATGCGTGGTGCCCAAGAAGGGATGCGGGGAGGGCATCCTTACGCCGAGTATAATGTTAGGTGCGCGTTTGAATTCGCCCAGGATGCGGGGCAGTCGCTCCTAAAGGGCAGTATACTACTGGAGGATGTCACAGTGCAAAGGGTCATTGAGACCGGGCCGCAAATCCAGAGATGACGTAATCATGCGCGGGTTACCAAACCAGTGCCTAGTTTATTTGCCACGAGACACAGTCATTTAGCTGAGTGCGGTGTTATGTACACCCCCAAAAAGCCCCGGCAAAAGAATTCTCGCCCCGCCCCTTGCCTTAGAGCTGGCTAACGCTCGGCGCCTTGTGCTTGCAGGCAACAACCAGTAATTCCCACGCTGTTGAGCGCTGTTGATGAAGCACCGTTTTATAGTGAAATATTGAAGCAATGTTGCTTCAACGGTCACACCGAACTCCTTCACGAGCTCTTCTAGAGTTTGCATCTCTACGAATTCGCCCATAGCGTCCAGAGCAGCTTGAGCTTCGGTCTCAGCATCGATGGCAGAAGTTTTTGGTTTGACTGACAAGTAGCAACCTTACCAGGAATAGCCGCAGCCATGGCCGCATTTACGGCCGCTGCGCGGAGATCTCTCACAGCTTTTGGTTGTCACACTCATAGCACACACCATTTGGTTAAAAATCGCCCGTAGCCTGCCACGCGGGGGGTTGTGTCAAGAAAAAGTCGCTTTAAATAATGTAGTTGCGCCTTGAAAGCCTACTAATTAAGTGGGGTAACTTCCGCCACACATACTGGTGTTGTAAGCGTGATGGCCAGATATGCAATTATGTAAATGCACATTTCGCTAGTCGCGCGACTGCGGGGCTGGTTGGTTGACAAGCGTTGCAGTTTTTACTACGCTACTCGGTAGTTTGTTGCTGGTCAGTATGGAAAACAAGCCCGATTGGTTGAGGGTGCGGATGCCGGGCGGTGCGGTCTTTGATGAGGTTACCGAACTCGTGCGTCGCTACGAGCTCAATACAGTCTGCGAGGAAGCTGCGTGTCCTAATATAGGTGAGTGTTGGAACAAACGCCACGCTACCATCATGATAATGGGTTCCGTGTGTACAAGGGCGTGCGCATTCTGTAACGTGAAGGTTGGTGTGCCGAACGCTCTCGATCCTGATGAGCCTGAGAGGGTCGGCGCTGCGATCAGTAAGCTTGGCCTAAAACACGTGGTAATAACTTCTGTGGATAGGGACGACCTTCCAGATGGGGGGGCGAGCCACTTCGCTAAGTGCGTTCGGGAGATAAGAAAGCGTGATAGCTCTGTAACGGTGGAGATTCTCACTCCGGACTTTCTAGGTAAGCCGTGCGCGATTGATATTATCGCCTCTGCGCGCCCAGATGTTTATAACCACAACTTGGAAACCGTACCCAGGTTGTATTCTAGAGTCAGGCCCAGGGCGAAGTATTTTAATTCGCTCAATCTGCTTAAGGAGGTAAAGGACAAAAGCCCTGGGGTATTTACCAAGTCTGGGTTTATGCTAGGGCTGGGGGAGTCTAAGGAAGAAGTGTACCAAGTTATGGATGACCTAAGGTGTGCTGGGGTGGACTTTATAGTGATGGGGCAGTATTTGCAGCCTACAAAGAACAACATTGAAGTACATCGCTATGTCCCCCCTTCGGAATTTGAGCAGTATAAACTCATGGCGTATGCAAAGGGGTTTTCCATGGTTGCTGCAAGTCCGCTTGCGCGGTCTTCCTACCACGCTGAGGATGACTTTCGAAAGCTTAAGGAGCTTAGGTTCGCACGCGCTAAAGTGAACGAATAGGGTTATTGTGCATTCGTAGCTCAGTCAGGATAGAGCGCTACCCTCCGGAGGTAGAGGTCGCAGGTTCGAGTCCTGCCGAGTGCGTGCCGTACCGCACATCCGTCCAGATTTGTAGTTATTGGTGCTATAGCTGTTACGGGGGCAGCATGGCTTTTGCAATGCACATGAACTCAGCCGGCGGTGTGCACGGAGCAGCGGTTTTGCGGATTGTACAGAGGACCACTAGAACGAAAAGTGATCAAATCGCTTTCTGATGAGATCGGCTATCATGTTCAAGATCAATAGTATGACAAGCAACGCCAGTATTGCAATTGCGGATATCTTAGTAAACTCAATGTTAGAGTTGTTTGCCCAGATGTATATTTGTACAGGTAAAACACTGGCAGGATCTAGAAATGTTCTGGGTAGATCAACCACAAATGCGACCATGCCTATCATGATCAATGGGGAAGACTCACCAATCATTCGCGCGACGCTTACCATGACTCCTTGTACTACGGTAGGTAGGGCAATTGGAAGCGAATGATGCATTATGACCTGCATCTCTGACGCTCCCAAGGCAAAAGCAGCCTGTTTTACAGATTCTGGTACCGCTGCAAAAGCCTGCCGGGTGCTTATAATCAAGTTGGGTAGTATCATGATTGATAAAGTCATGCCCCCGGCTAGAGCGGAGGATCTAGGAACCCCAAAGATGTTTAGGTAGACGATAAGACCGAGAACTCCGAAAATAATTGAGGGGACTGACGACAGGTTATTTATGCTAACCTCAATCATCGAGGCCAGCTTTCCCCTTTTCAGGAGTTCCTGCATGCATATCCCGCTCATTACACCCACCGGTATTGCCAAAGCCAGGCACACGATGATGGTCAGCAGGGAGCCTATGAGCGCACCCGTGATGCCCGCGCTTTCTGGGACCTTAGAGTGAGAATTGGTAAATAGTGCAGAATTAAAAAACCTTTTTATCCTGTTTTCAGCAACAAGTTTCCGCATTATCGCATCATACACCTCATTGCTGCCGGGTGTGCTGGATACAAAATCGCTCGAAGCGTTGAACCACACGCTAGCATTACTCAATGAGGTTCCCTTCTCAATTAGATGTGCAAAGTTATAATGGGCGGTCTCGCTGATTATGCTGTGCGCGATTCTTCTGGTTTCAGGGTTACTGAGGTCCACAGAATTTTGAACTATTTTTTCCAGCGCGCCCTGAATGTGCTGTATGCACACATCTCTAAACCCGCTGTCGCCCGGATCTATATGCTCAATTTGGTCAAAAGACAGCAAAATTTTTGTGGTTGTCAGCGCCTTGTACCCGTTGTTTACTATGCTGCACAATACCAAGACTAGCATTCCCACTGATATACCAAGGGCACCTAAGGACAGCACGGAGAGCAGCCTATCTTTTTTGCTTCTGATGAACACTCTTACACTAGTGCGGTGGTGTTTTAGTAGTTTTGTGAGATCTTTGTTCATAAATACAGCGCCGAAACTAAGCGTAGGCGAACTACCCCTACCGAGAAGCCAACCCAACAGGAGGCGTGCCAATGCTACATGCTTTGCAACACCATTACAAAGGATTTTATGTATGTACAAGCAAATGCGCCGGCCCACCACCGCTATCCGCATATAGTACGCTATACGCTTGCGTCCACCCCCAATGGCCTTGCGCCGCACTTGGGTGGCATGCATTTTTGGTGTTGCGCGCCATAGCTATAAGCGGGTGCGGCATACTGTATGCACTGTTTATTGTATTATTGTGATTTTTTGAGCTTAGGTGTTGAATCCGCTGCGCAGTTGGTATACATTTAGGGTTTGTTTTGCGATCGTAGTTATGTTTGAATTACCTAGCCTTCCGTACAGCAGTCTGGAGCCTTACATTTCAGACAAATTGCTAGACCGTCACTATAACGGGCACCATAAAACTTACGTTGATGTGCTTAACAAGCTGGTAGCAGGCACGGAGTTTGATGGGATGAACAATAGTGACTTAGAAGGTATTATTGTTAAAACCCACGGCTCCAGCGCTACTAGGGGGATTTTTAACAATGCAGCTCAGATTTGGAATCATGACTTTTACTGGAGGTCTATGAAGAAAGATGGGGGAGGGAACCCTCCGGCAAAACTGGCGAAAATGCTTAAGGAGAGTTTTGGCGGTGTGCAGGAGTTTGCTGATGCTTTTGCTGCCAGCGGCACCGGGCATTTCGGCAGTGGATGGGCATGGCTGCTTTATGATAGGGGTTCTAACAAACTGCAGGTTGTAAGCACTCCAAATGCAGATTCTCCTCTGTTGACTTCTGGGTATTACCCTCTGCTTACCATGGATGTTTGGGAGCATGCTTACTACCTTGACTATCTAAACGTTCGCAAGAAGTATGTTGATGTATTTCTTGAACACTTGATAAACTGGGATTTCGCATTACAGAGGCTTGAAACCGCGGGTGTGTGACAGGAACAGGGCTTCTTATACTAGTTAATCATTTTATAATTTTTTGTTGCTAGAGTCTGTGAAAAGTCACGTGTGCCTGTTTTCGGTGGGGTAATGTCGTCCGGTAGCGTAAAGACGGATCAGCTGTTTAAAGGGCTCACAAGGCCCACTATGCTTTTCGGTGTAAGCTATACATTTGCGATACTGAATTTCATGATCTCTATCATGCTTTTCATGTACAGCAACGACTTTAGAGTGTTGCTCGTTCTGGCCCCGGGCATGCACGCCATAGGCTTCGCTGCATCTGCGAAAGACCCGTTGTTCATGGATCTGTTTGTCATCAAAATGCAAAAGTGCAGCAAGTGTCTTAATCGTTTCTATCACAATGCCAATTCTTACGATGTGATGTAGCGGATGTTGAGACTCGGGAGAACTGCAGCAACTACTAAGAAGAGGGGGGTTGTTGAGAGGGAATGCCACGAGGCCCATTTTCTGCCTTACTTGGAACACTGGAATAGCACAACCCTTATAACCAAAGATGGTTGCATGCTGAAGGTTATCAAGCTGTCTGGCTACGCGTTTGAAACCGCGGATGATGAGGATTTATCTATACAAAACTCTATCAGAAACCAGACGCTCCGTAGCATGTCCTCATCTTCGTTTGGTCTATACTTTCACATCATAAGACGCAGGAAAGACGCGTTCTCTCATGGTTTTGCAAGAGGCAAGCTATCTAACGCCTTTGCTGATGCTGTGAATGTCCAGTGGCGCGAAAAACACATGACGAAGCCGTCATTTGCAAACGAGCTATACATAACGGTCGTCAGGGATGGGGGTAAGAAAAGCACCGAGCTGTTTGTGAACTTAATGAAAAAGTTCAGCAAGAAGGTGACCAGCGAAGCCTGGAAGAATGACATGCGTGCCATCTATGAGGACTTAGAAGAGGCGACAAACCGGGTGGTGACCAGCCTCCGTAACTATGCGCCCAGGGAGCTTGGTATCAGGCAAACGCCCTCGGGGGACTTTTCGGAGATTATGGAGTTTTTGCTCCAAATTGTAAATTGCGGCACGGTGCACAATGTTGCTATGCACCTCGGAGATATTTCCCGGCACTTGCCCATGCACAGATTGTATTTTGGCCACAAAGTGGTGCAAGTTGTTGGGCATGATGAGTCAAAATATGCGGGGCTGATAAGCTTAAAAGAATACGGCCAAACCACTTCTGCCGGAATGTTAGATGCGTTTTTGCAACTGCCATACGAGTTTATTATCACGCAGTCTTTTAAGTTTACGAACAGACAAGCCGCAATAACCAAGATGCAGATTCAGCAAAATCGCATGATTCAATCTGCCGACAAGGCGGTTTCGCAGATCTACGAGATCTCCAAGGCGCTGGATGATGCGACAAGCGGTAAGATCGCGTTTGGGCTCCATCACCTGACGGTTTTGTGTATCGAAAAAAACCCGAAAAACCTGGAAAACGCACTATCTCTTGTGGAGGCTGAGCTCTCTAACTGTGGGGTATATCCTGTCAGAGAGAAAGTAAATCTGGAGCCCGCATTTTGGGCTCAACTTCCGGGCAACTTTTCATATGTTGTGCGGAAAGCGGTGATTAGTACGCTGAATATGGCTGGTTTCGCGTCCCAGCACAACTACCCCATCGGCAAAAAGTTTGATAACCACTGGGGGGAGGCGGTCACGGTTTTTGACACCACATCTGGTACTCCGTTCTTCTTCAGTTTCCACATACGTGACGTTGGCCATACGGCAATAATAGGCCCAACTGGGGGTGGTAAAACAGTGCTGATGAACTTTCTGTGTGTTCAGGCAATGAAATTCTCTCCCAGGATTTTCTTTTTCGATAAAGACCACGGTGCGGAAATCTTCATCAGAGCCCTAAATGGCATCTATTCAGTTGTAGAGCCCAGGGGCAATACCGGGTTGAATCCGCTACACTTAGACGATACGACCGAGAACAGAACGTTTCTCATGGAATGGATGAAAGTGCTGGCGACCACGCTCTCGAGCGACCTAACTCCAGATGACATACTGCGCATAAATGATGCCATAGAAGGCAATTTTAAGCTCAGGAAGGAAGACAGGATGTTGCGCAATCTTGTGCCTTTTTTGGGTATAGGGGGTGCAGATACCCTAGCTGGGCGCATGATGATGTGGCATTCCGAAGGTTCACATGCGGCACTTTTTGATAATGAAGAGGACCTACTAGATTTTACTAAGTCCAGGGTCTTTGGGTTTGAGATGGGAAATTTGCTCAAGGATCCGGCGGCCCTCGCCCCTACTTTGTTGTATTTATTCCACAAGATTAGCATATCGCTCGACGGTACGCCCTCGATAATAATCTTGGATGAAGCGTGGGCGCTGATTGATAACCCCGTGTTTGCGCCCAGAATAAAAGACTGGCTGAAAGTACTAAGAAAGCTCAACACCTTTGTGATATTCGCTACACAAAGTGTTGAAGATGCAAGTAAAAGTCAGATCAGCGATACATTAGTGCAACAAACAGCAACGCAGATCTTTTTACCCAACCTTAAGGCTACCAGTGCATATAGGGATGTATTCATGTTAACTGAGAGAGAGTACTCCCTGATAAAATACACAGATCCTGGGAGTAGGTTCTTTCTGGTAAAGCAGGGTGTCAGCGCCGTGGTCGCGAGGATAGACCTTAGGGGTTTGGAAGACACCATAAATGTTCTATCAGGGAGGGCGGAGACAGTACTGATGTTGAACGAGATAATAGAAAAAGTTGGTCGTGACCCGAACGTGTGGCTGCCAATTTTCTGCCAGAAGGTTAGAAATGCGTAGAGCGGTCAGGGCAATAGCACTGATGGTCCTATTTGTGTGGCTGCCATTTGTGCCGCATTATGCCGCATATTCTGATGAGCCTAAGAAGGAGGAAGAGAGTGACCGCTTGGTGAGCTACAGATACGCCGAGGCCACTAACCCCCGTTGTGGTGCTGCGGCCACGGTAGCTGAAGTAGGTGCTAAAGTTATAGGTCCGTCGCTGGGGCTTATGATAACCGGCGCAGTATTAGTAAAGATACCCCTTGGTTGGACCACCAAGGCCGGGTTCGCGCTAATTGCCTCAAATGTGGCGATTATATCCGCAGCTGTTGCCGCGTCCTCGGCATATTTTGTCTGTAATTGGAGCTTCGTACGCCACCCTGTTTTGCGCTTCGAGGAAGGAGAAACAGTAACGGGTCAAAGCGGCACCCCAACGGTGCTGACGCAACACACCTCTGATACTGGTGACACGAACAGTTTCAAAATTGGAAATTACAAGGAGTGCGAGAATCCGCATGCGCCAGATGCGTCTGTGAAAGCAAAGTGGGAAAGCAGCAGCACGTCAGGTGGCACAGATGGATGCTCCAAGGAATTTGCCGATTTGAACAGTTATTTCGCGTGCATTGCACCGCAGAAGAGCTTGGAAGTAGCCAAAACGCTGGAGCCCGTGTGTAAGGATAGGAAGTTCAAGAAAGTTGATCACTATGCGTGGCCAAAGAATCGGGTCTCCAGCTCCCGCTACATCGAAGTCTGCTATCGCAAACCGCTTGCAACACTATTTGCAGGTGCGTACAGGGCGCTGAAAAATCAAACGAAAAGCGAGAGCTATACTGAACAAATAAAAAAGGGAGCCTATCCGCGTGAGGGCACATACGGTGACGAGAGCATGCATAAAACCAAGCTCGCCATTTCTGGGGCTGGAGGTGACAACATTGGCGCACACGTAGAATGTAAGGTGCTTTGGGCTGGAAAAGAGGAGACTATACATGATGCCCAATTTCGCGCTGTTGAGCGGGGCGATAAGCTCTGCGTGGATGCGGTGAGCGTAAGTAAGTTACCACTTATTCCCAGGCCGGAGATAGGCTGTCAGATGCGTCCTAATTCGCCCCCGGTTCCTATGTGCGAGAAGTCAGAGGCAGTAATGGGTGAAGCAGACACAGAAAGGGCTGGTAAAGTTGTCAAATACAACAATGAAAAATGCTACAGTTGTTACGTGGACCAGGCATGCCAAGGCACTGCTTCAGTGTACACGAAGTCTCCGTTTCCTGTTACCTCTGTGCTTGTAAACTGCATAGTTGGATCTTTGAAGAATGTGCTGGACCCCACTAGTGGTGGTGGCCAAAAGTGTGCGCACAAATCTGCTTCGGGGCCAAACCCTGGATTCCTGAAGGTGGCACAGAAGAAGCTCAAGAACGCTGTTATGGCTGCGTTGATACTTGCACTGATTTTGTTCTCGATCAAAGCTATGCTCGGTGGGGTGCAGAACGCATCTGAACTGTATATGACGGCGATAAAATTTGCCTTGGTTGTCTACTTTACCCAGGGTGATGCGATGAGCAAGTCATATGACTACCTGACAAAACTTTCGATTGGTCTCTCAGACATTGTGCTGGCTGCCGCCAATGGGGGGCAAGACATTTGCAACTACAAGACAGAGACTTACGATCAGAATTTCCGATACCTGGTGCCATGGGATAGGTTGGACTGCAGGATGATGTTTTACCTTGGTAGCCAGCTCAATGGGGGGACAGGGACCGGCGTTTTACTGACTGTGTTCCTTTGTGCCGGTCTGTTGATACCCGCAATCCTCATAAACGCCAAGGTGATAATATGTGTTGTAGCGTTCTTTGCGGTGATGATGCTGATATTTACCGTGATATGGTGTGTGTATGTGTTCCTACTGTCATTAATCGCCCTTACGGTTCTTACAATCATATCCCCCCTCATGATACCCATGTGCCTTTTCCAGGTTACCAAGGGATTCTTTGATGGGTGGACCAGACAGCTTATGGTGTACTCTTTGTATCCGGTAATATTGTTTTCGTTCCTGTCGCTGATGTTTACTGTTTTTGACAACATATACTTTGGGGAGTTGAAGTTTCAGCAAGACGACATAACGATAGGCAGCAGTAAGAGGGTGAACTTTAAGCTTACAGACCCTAAAGCCTGCGATGACCCGAAGATGGACAGCAATCTGGCATGCATGTTTAGCACAGTAAACTTCCATACAAAACCGTTGGTGCTTGGGCTGTCAGTTACAAGTCCAGAGTTTAAGGAGACAACTGCTGCAATTTGGACCAAGCTTGGGGTGTTTGTACTTGTAGGGTTCTTATTCTATCACTTCTTGTCTTCCATATCTTACATCGCCGGGGAACTTGCGGGAGATCCGAGGGCTGGTGTTATCGGTTCGGGTAGCTTCAATCCTAGAGCGCTTGCCGGTGGGGCTATGGGTGTCGCTTCCAAGATCAGCAACTATGCTTCGGGCAAGATGTCTGATGCAGGAAGCAAGATGATGGATCGCATGAAGGGAGGAGGCCAGGCAGGGGGTGGTGGATCCGATAAGGTCTCGGGTGGCAGCTCCCCTAGGAGTAGTAATGCAGGTGCCGGTACAGATGCTGTGTCTGGAGGATCATCTGGGACGTAATGTTTATGATATGGGTTGCTATGTTGGCATCTGCCTCATTATTTACTGTTGATTGTTTTGTAACGCTTCTGCGCTGCAAGAACACGTTTGTCTAGTCGTAAAGTGGAGAGCTTGCGTCGTGCTGAGGATTATCCCGGTAGTATTTCTTATGCTTCTGTCAGGGTGTGGCTACCACGGCTGTATGTCTCAGCAAGATGCGATGAATGACACCGTAAGAAGCGTGGTATACACGAACCCAAAGCAACGTAGTGACGGCACGAAGGGGCAATGGGTGAAGGTGGATTTCCCTGTAAAAGATAAGGACATAACGCTAGAAATAGAACACTACAACGTGGATTTCTGTCACGACGCGGAGCTGCCAGAACTGAATCTGGAGGCGTCTCCGGGAGATGATATCACTCCGGGGAAGGAGAAGAAATTCACTGTGCAATTTCCAGTGAAGATTATGCCGAAGGAAAAAATACGGTTTTCGCTCGTTCCCATAAGGAGTTTTACGGTTGACGACGCTATATGCCGGAACCTGGATGAAGACATATATGCTGCGGATGGAGAGGAGTGTAAAAAGAGAGATATAGGGCAGCAGCGCGTAATAAACTTTAGTCACAAGTTGGTGGATAAGCACGGCTTTATGAACGCGTGGTACGAAGTGCCAAAAAATACCATGGCATCCCCATTTGTTACGGGTTTTCGCCCTCATATAATTCCCGGAAAGTCGGATGAAGCATCGCTGAAGAAAGACTTTCCAGAGACAAACAAGGAAGACCAGAAGTATTTGTGCTATAGCGATTATGATATAGGGAATGAGGCCAAGGGTACAAACGTATCACAAGGATCTGCTGCTACTGCGGTAGCCGCAAAATGTGAGGTTAAATGTTTGCCCTTTGGTAAGTATGGCTACCGGCCGGGCAGCAAAGAAGTGCCGACGGGTTGCTATAGAGTGTGCGTGGATTACAATAAGCAAGGAGCCGCTAACACTGCGACTGCTGCCAACACCAATGACGAAGAATTAAACAAGGTTTTGACCAAGGTGTATCAGGCTCGCACCAGATATATGCGCGCAATGGACGAGCTTGCAGCCAACGAATATTGTGGCGTACTTAAGACTGTGCAGAGCTCCACAACAACTACAGAAAATCAGAGTGGGCATAACTCACCACCGAAGAAGGACTACCATGCTTACCATTTGCTGTCTTATGACAAAGGTAACAACGTACTGGCGACCGTTCTTCCGTTTGTCAAATTTGGCACACAGACATTGCATCCTTACACATTTAAGCCTGCTGACAGCGCGCAGAAAAGTAATGAAAGCAGCATTTTCGCCTCCCCCGATTCAAAACAAAAGACCGAAAGCGGTGATACGATCACATCGCAGATTGGTAATCTACCAACCAAAGATGACGCGGTCAAAGCGGGGTTTAAAGATATTGAAAGCTATCTAGAACTTGACCGTGACTACACAGTTGACGAGCCTATTAAAATTGCTGACAGTGAAGCTCACACGTTTGTACTAACTCTGAAATACCCTGAAAACGGACATGGCGGGCAAAACACTGGGAAGCCTAACGAAAAGATTCTTGTGGGCAGCTATAGACTTAAGGTCAAGAAAGATTGCGGCGCTCACCTGGAAAATAGCCTGTACTACACGTTTTCCGAGAGTTATCCGGAGTATGAGCCGGGTAAGGATACCGGCGGCAAATCGAAACAGCTGGACTTCATGAATAAAAGCGAAATACGGATTGAAAAAACTAGCGCAACGGGGGATTTGTATTATGGTGTGCGCGACAACGGTGATGGAGAGTCAAATAATATAGGGCACTTCGAGATTAAAGCCATAATTTCCAAAACGCCCCCCAAGTTTTTTTCTCATATTGTGAAGTGGACAGAAGAAAGAGTGCGTTCCGCGCTGTACGGCAATAAAGACAAAGCTGGTGGGCAGGAAAGCGTTGTAGCCAGCATGTACAGGCACATTAGCACGGATGGTCCGTTCAACAGGCTTGTGAATGCATTGCTGATTTTATATGTGATGGTCAGCGCACTTTACTTCTTTTTGGGGTTCTCCAGGGCGTCGATCTTCCAGTTGTTTATCATCTTTGCAAAAGTCATAATCGTGGTGTACGTAATACGCCCGGACAGCTGGACCTTTTTTAACGATCATCTGTTCAAATTGTTTACAGATGGCCCCAAAAGTTTGATTGCCGTCATGACTGGTGGTGTTGGAAACACCGATGATTTTGGATTTATGGATGGCATACTATATAGGTTTTCGGTCTCGCAAACGTGGATTCAGCTGCTAGCACTCATATTTTCTGGCCCTGTGGGGTGGCTCACAGTGGTGCTAATTTTCTGGGGGCTGTTCCTCCTGGTGGAATGCATGTTCAGTGCGGTGGTGATATACCTAATATCCATTATGCTGATAGCGCTGTTGTTGTGTATAGCGCCGTTCTTTTTGATATGCGTGCTGTTTAAACGTACCAAGGCGATATTTGATGCTTGGATAAAGGTATTGTTACAAACTGCGATGCAGCCGGTTTTGATCTTCTCTTGCGTTGCCGTGATGGTGCAAGTAGTCAACAGTGTAATATATGCGATGCTCAACTTCCAAGTGTGCGAAGCTTGCGTTTTGTCGCTAGACTTGAAAATCGCCACTTTGTGCGTGCTACGCTTTCTTCTACCAATGGGAATAGTCCCGATCATGCCGGTTAGCGATGTTGTAAGGGAGTTATACAATACTGGAGAAACGATCCTCATAGGAATACCTGGCCCGCTATTTAACGTGCTAATTTTTGTGGCCGTGGCCCACGCTACTAGGGACTTTGTGATCACCAGTGGTGAGATGTGTAGTATCATGTTCGGTGCGTTTACCAACCTGTCCGATGTGGGTGGAAGCGCAGCGCAGGCTCTGTTGAGCGTAGTTGGAATGGATAAAATGACTGGACATATGGCGGAACAGCAGAAACATCAGTCCGCGCTCTTCTACAGAGGGGCAGGTGCCGGACGCGAGGAGAGCTTTGCTTCCAGACTCATGCCTACTTCCCCAGTGGCACAGACTGGTGCCGGTGCACCTGCCAAGCGCAAGCCTATTGTTGTCCATCCTGCTGATCCTCCGGCTAGCTTTTAGATGGTATAGGGATGTTCAGGTTACTGCTCATTGCGTTGGTGTTGCTAATCTCCGGCTGTGGTGGGGTGTGCCTAGAGCCTGGGAAGGGCGTGAGCAGCAGCTCTGTTGAAGTAAAGGTGCCAGTGCAACCACCTGGTGCTTCCAGGCAGAACCCAGCGACCTATTGGGTGAATTCAGGTTACCTTGTTAAGGAGGATACCGAGCTAAAACTTACGGTTGAAAACACTATCAGCCTTTGTCCCAAGGATGCCAGCACTCCGGCTACGGTAAAAATGTTTCCCGAAGATTTGACGTCTTCCCGCTCCGAGCACGAATTTTATGATACCCTGCTCGATGTTGTAGAGGGCGATCGGGTGACCTTCTTCCCATTTCTTTATGATTTGGAATTTCCATCTTGCGAGAGGATAGGAAACGAAGAAAGCTTTGTAATCTACTATGGAAATAGTGACTTTTACAAGGACAAGGAGTGTAAGCTGGGTGTTAACTCGAAGGATATATGCTCTTCCGGCGCCTATGGCGGCTCAGCGTCACTGTACTACAAGGTCCTGAAAAATGGCAAGACAGAATGTGAGGAGGTGCGTGAAGGTATTGAATTGCCCAAGCTTGGGGGCAGTGATGTGCAAACTCCGCGTCTTGCGTTTCCTCTGGGCTACCTATCGAAGATTACGAGGGATGACAAACAGGGGGTTTTGAAATCTAACTCAAAGTACATGATCGCTACTGGGCGCATTCATGATGGAAGGACAGTTAAGATTAGTGGCCCACCAGAAATAACGACAGCGCTGTGCACGGAGCTGAAGAAAGACAAGTGCATTACCAGGGTGATGGAGGGGAGGAGCCTTGCTGATCTCAAGCAGAACCAAAACCCAGGGAAGTATGAGAAGGGTGTAGGTTGCAACAGTACGCAGCAATCTGGTGGTAGCCAGACCAAACCCGACTATGATGCCCTGCTCAGGGGGTATACGGAGTATGACATAAGCTGTAATTGTGATCTGATATGTGCACCCTCAGATCAGGTGAACAAGGAGGACTGCACACGCTCCATTGTGCGGGTTATGAATGGTAAAGTCATGTGCCCCACAACGAAGCCTAAGAAAACCATACAAGACAACACGACGATAGATTTTGAGCAGAATCCCGATGCACTTAAAGATTATTTGGATCTGCCAGCAGATGTAAACGACGTTAAAAACGCCGCTTACGAGCTCGCTGAAGGTGCGGTTGCCGTTATTACCGATAAGGGCAAAGACATAACCAAAGACTGTAGCGGCAGTAGTTGTACATTTCTTCCCGAGGAGGTAAAGGATCTCTCCGGAGCTGGAAAGTTTAGTGAGCAAAGCCTCAGGATGCACAAGAGTTATGAGGTGAAAAAAAGCGGCAGACTGTTCCTCTCATATATCAAACCTAAAAATAATAGTGGCACTTCTGTCCGGAGTGATACAAGTAACAAAGAGGAGATGCAGGGCTTTTATACGCTAAAAGTCCACAGGACGTGTTACGCGACCGCGGGCAAGAAGCTGTACATGTACATAGGGGAAAACGCACCAACATTTTTGCCTGGTAAAAATGGTAGTAACGATGCCGTGGAGCTTGATTTGGAGAAGGATGGTCTGAACCCCAAGGGTATATACTACATCAACAAGAAGAAAGACGGTAATAATGGCAGTAACGGCAATAATGGTATTAGCGGCAAGAAAGGATATTTATACTTTGGGATAGCCGTTGATGCAGAATACGACAATCAGCTCAAAGATAGTAACCACCCGGATAACTATTATTCAGTACGGCTCTGGGTTCCCACCTGGGAGCCAATAATTTCCAAGTTTTTTGCGCTCCTGCAAGGCACCCTACTGAACATACTGTATGGCACCGAAATGTCGACTACACAGGGTGTTGCAGACGTTGACAAGGTTGACAACATAGCATCCGCGGTTGCGAAATCTATTAAGGAAAACAAGAAGGGGGCCATACAGCAAATATACAGCAATCAGGTGACGTCAAAGCCCTTCTGGATGCTCATCCAAGGGGTGCTTACCTTGTACCTCATGTTTTCCGCATTGGGGTACATTATGGGTGTGATCAAAATTACCAAGTACGATCTCGCCATAAGAGTTGCAAAGGTGGTATTCCTGGTGTGCGTGTTCTCACAGGATAGCTGGAGATTTTTCAACGAGCACTGCTTCAGCATGTTCATTGGAGGAGTGTCAGACATTATTGAGGCGTTCAATGGGTACCTAGATGGCGATAGGTCGTTCAAGTTTTTAGATGCAACCTTGGGGATACTTCTGACCTCAGAGCTTTGGTTAAGGCTTCTTGCCCTAATAGCAGCAGGCCCTGTTGGTTGGCTCGCGTTTGTTGGGGTGGTTTGGGCATTAATAGAGTTCTTCCTGGCCATGTTTGAAGCCATGATCATGTATTTGTTCTCGATCTTGACCGTGGCATTTCTAATCACCCTGGCCCCGATATTTTTTTCCTTCATATTGTTTCAGCGCACCCGACAGCTGTTCGATGGGTGGCTTAAGATGCTCATGAATTTCTCGCTCCAGCCGATCATCATATTTGCTTCGCTTGCGTTTTTGAATCAAATGATCCTGACCAGCTTGCATGCAGTTACCGACTTTACCGCCTGTGAGAACTGCGCTATAGGCCTTAACATACCTTCTGACGACCCCGGTACTCCTAACAGGCCAGATATATGCCTGCTGCCGGTCATGTTGCCTATAGGCTTTTCCAATGAGCTTTCTATAGATGATAGGCACCGCGAGGGACTCGCTAGGGAAGACGTAGGATTTATGGGCCTGCCGTTCGGTGTTGCTATTGCCATGATACTCATACTATGCTGCAAATCTATCAGGGCGTTTGTGAAGATTTCTGAGACTCTGGCTCACTCAATATCTGGTAGTGTTGCTAGTATAACGGCGAGTGCTATGGGGGCTACCCAGGGCATGCTTGGGGTCGTAGGCCTAGATGCTGCCTCACAACAGCGGATTGCAGCAGCCAGAGGTATGGTGCCGCCAGGAGAAGAGAAGCTGCAGTTCGAAAACAGGGATGGCGTGCGACCAATGCAGGAGGGTGCCGATCCGAAATTTTCAGAGCCCGATGGGGGCGGAGATACTGCGGCCCGTGCGGCAGTACAGGGCGTTGACGGCTCTACTGTCCCGGATGCCGGACCCGGCTATGATACCGCTACTGGGGCTAGTCAGGATAGCGACAGTGTAACTGGTGGTGGAGCGCCGAGAGTAGGGGTGCCAGATGTGACTGATTTCGGTGGGCCTGGTGGCGGGGAATTACCACTTATGGGTGATCAGTCAAGTGATATGGTTCAAGGTGCTACTTCGGGCGGTGATGAAGATGTGAGCAGGTCTGGAATTCCGGATGATGTCGGTGTAGCGCACTACGAGGAAGTGGGTGCAGATGCGCCTATGGGGCCTGGCGGAGAGGGGGCCGAGGACGATTCGTACGGGAGAGACATGCTCAGTGGTGCCAGCGATGATGAGCAATCTGGGTTGCATACTGATTCACAGTTTGATGCAGGCCCTGAATGGGGGGATGAGCCATCACTTTTTGCGGGCGCAGATGTGCCGCCAGCTGGTGATACTGGTGCTGCGGACTCAGAAGAGCTCAGACATGGTGCCCAAGATAGTGGTGCCCAAGATAGTGGTGCCCAAGATAGTGGTGTACATCACGAAGATAATTTGGATGATCAGTCCCTAGAACAAGGCGTTGGTAGTTCCGATTCTAGCGATTCTGGTGCTGATACGGACGAAATGGACCGTGCCGACACCACATCTCACGCTGAATATTCTGAATCTGATATAGGTCAAGATGATCAACAGCAGGGCCCTGAGGAGGCATCGGCGGATCATGTGCAGACTGCCAGCAGTTCGGAAAATACTGAACAGAGAGACGATTACAGTCATCAAGCTTCCCAGGGATATCAGGCTGAGTTTGTTGACCATCTAAGTGATGATACTGGGGAGGATACAGATGACTCTACAGGTGGGCGTGTAGGTATAGCAGGACACCCTGTAGATGGCGCTGCGGACGGCTACGACAACGGCGATGGGAAGGTCATTGAGGAAAAGTTAAACAAGAACCCGGATAATGACACTCCTGCAGGAGAAAAGCAAGACAAGGAATAGGCGGTCTATTGGTCTGGGAAGCATGGTTACTATTGCGAGGTCAGCTGTAAACAAATTCCTCAGACTACTGCCGCTGTGCCTGCTTGTTGCATCATGTGGAAGTGATGTACCGTTTCCCCGTTGTGTGTCCGCGGACAACTTTAACAGCAATACTACTGCTTCTGTATCGGCTTATTACGGCCCGGGTAACGTGGAGGCGTTCAAAGCTGACGATGGGCAGACAGGTAATGCAAGCACTCCGGGAGCAAATAAGCACATGGTCCGATGGAAGGACACGGGGTTTGTTACTGATGGGGAAGAGATAGTAATAAGCATACAGGGAGCATGGGTTCCCTGGGCTAAGCATGGCGAAAAACACAGCTCGCCATTGGCGGTAAATACTGGCATATCAAGGCCGGTGGACCTAAACGACGAATTTTACGATTCCGTGGTTGATGTAGGTAGGGTGTGCGGCCCTTACGAAGAACGCAAGCACAGCGTGAGCGGTTGTGAGCTTAACTGTAAACACATACCAGCGACTGATGATGAAAATACGGGGCGATACGGGAGGCCATGCTGGCTGGAAAAAGGGTATGGTGCGTATTTGCTGTTCAAACGTCCGGAGGATCCAGATCCGAACTCCACCCTTGATTTAATAGAATACCCCGTGTCTCCAACCACTCACTTGGGGCACGCAGCTGCGGGTGAAGGCAAGGAGGTGTCCTACAGCTCTGGCGGAAAAATATTCGGTAGTGACTGCAAGTCTATTGATCCGCAAAGAGGGTGGAAAATTTACGTCAAAATATTAGACAATTACTACTACGACAACGCCGGTGGTTACAGTTTGGAGTTTAAAAAAGGTGTCATCAACGGCAAAGGTGTCAGGATATTTGAGTATGTGAGAAAGCTAGTCAGAGATGAACTAGACAAGGCTGGGAAGCAGATATTCGGAAACATTGTAGAAAACAAGGGGTTCAGGACCTTCGCATTTGCGGTAATAACCTTGTTTTTGGTCATCTCTGCGCTGGTGTACCTACTTGGGATGGTGCAAGCACCTCTCGCTGACACAATGGTCCGGATACTGAAGATTATCCTGGTAATATTGTTGGTATCTCCCGGTAGTTGGGATTTCTTCCATAATCACCTTCTGAAGCTGTTTACAGGGGGCGTTGACCAAATTATAGCACTAGTCAATAGTCACGCCGCTGGGCAGAAATTCAAGTCCGACGCTCCGTTTGACTTTATGGACGTGATGATTGTGGACAAAATATTCTCCACCGTTGTGTGGGAAGCCAAGGCCAGAGCCCTCATCATGGCGGACTTTGCCTCTATATTTGCGTTGCTGATAATCATAATAGCGGTAATTTGCTACGTAGCCCTGTGCCTCTACGGCTTTATAATTTACCTTACCGCATTTGTGGGGATCACCTTCCTAATCGCGCTGATGCCTATAATGTTTATTGGTATCCTCTTTTCCAGATTCAGAAGCCTTTTTGATGGATGGTTAACGCAGTGCATTAGCTTCTCGATGCAGGCCATACTGATGTTTACCCTGATCGCGATGTTTGGCTCGCTCATAATGCACTACTACTACAGGATTTTCGGCTTTACCGCCTGCTACAACGAGGTGCTGCACATCAAATTTTATGCACTTGGGCACAGAATTATCGATCAGAAATACTACGAGTGGACTCCCGGGCAAAAATACGATCCTATACTAATTGGGTGGAGTGGGTCTTCAAGGAAGGGTGAGCAAACCGACTCTGGAACTTCCGCACGCTATGTGTTTACCGGTGGCGGCGCTATTATTAAGGTTCCACCAGACTACAAAGATAGGGATTTCCGCTATGTGGACTTCCCGTTCCTAGATCCGGATGCTAAAAGTTCTGCGCCTCCAGGTGGGGTGTCTCCTATTAAGAGTCAGGATGGCGAAAAGCTGGAATCTCTAACTTCCTTGACAAATTCGCTCATCGCCAGTGCACGCGGCACATCAACTGCCAGGTTGGTAGAGAAGATAAAGAAAGAGCTAGAAGAACGCGTGAAAGATAAAACCGTGACGAGCGAGACGAAGGACGAGTTTATTAAGGTGATCGAGGAGAGAGAGAAGGAGGACGCACAAGGTAAGAAGGACGTCAAGCAGAAGTACACGGATCTCAAATTCAAAGAGAAGTTGGTGACAACACTGACCACCAAATTGATAGGTACTAGCACGGTGCTCAATCCTACGTCTGCTAAGGATCTTGAAGAGCAGCATGATTACAACATAATCAAGGATCTCAAGAAGGGTTACATAGTTATGTGGCCTGAGGTGTTTGGGCTCATCCTGGTGGCGTTTCTTGTATGGCAGATGAGAGCCTTTGTGCAGCATGTTGCGGTTGTGCTTGCTGGCGGTAGTATACTGTCAAGGACTGTGGCGTCAATGTACAGTGACGGGTTTGTCAGGATATTCTCTCATATCCCAGTTGTTGGTACGCTGATAGATCGTGTAGATAGGGGTATAGATGGGCTCAGAGTCTTGATGCGGGCAAAGGCGGGGGATTTGGCTTCTACTGCTACCAGGATGCCAGAAAACTTGCTGAAGAGGGTGCCTATAGTTGGTGGAGTACTTGGCACGGCTGCCCACGGTGTGAGGTCGCTCTCCAGTGCGCTCACTGCTTCACACACCGAAGAGGATTTGTATTCAATGCGGTCAATTTCGCCCAGATTTGACTACGCTAGGGCGTGGGTGGGCGCCCATTTGGGATACTCACCACTAGATGCGATGAAATATCTAGGTGGCCATGCGCTGGGCCGTATTACGGGTTCCGAGACTGAAGGGTTGATGCACAACATCGTTCAAGATAGGGCAGCATTTTTGAGCAGTCTGGAAGCGCTTACTATTGGAGTTGAGAAGTACAAGCCCAGTGGGTACGCACCTGCGCAAAAGGACGATGATGCGAATCCGTTCGTGCGTCCTGACTTGAAAGATGGTACACAGGGCGCTGATACCCCCAGCAGCAGGCTATTTGATAGCGATGGAAAGTTGCATGTCGATAGGGAAAATTTCTGGGATGCAGTTGATACGCTCCATGGCCTTGGTGCGTTACGTGCCCGTGCGGAGGATCCCGAGGTGCGGGATAGAATAGACGAAGACATGAACAAGCTCAGAAGTGAGATCACTACAGTGGCTCAAGAAAGGCCTGGGGAAGTTCCAGAGCTTGCAGAGTTTGTTGCACCTTCGGGTGACGTCGACTTTGCGCGGCTGATGGAGCATTCCCTTGCTAGGCATGATGCGACAAGGGCAGACGGAACCCATCCCGCTGAGCCCGGTCATGAACGGGGTGCCGGAGGAGAACAGGGTGCAGATGATGAGGCTGCAAGGGCAGGTGTTTCCGAAATGGTTGATGATGTTTTACAGGCACCTGATACTGTTGATAGTGAATCTGGCGATTCCATGGAGGAACGGAGCCGTGATACCGAGTCTAGTGCTCTGCGTGATGCAGTGGATGAGCAGCGTGAAGTTGAAGCAGGCGACGTAGACGAGGTGCAGGCCCCACCAGAAGAGGAGGGCACTTCCAGGACTCCTACGGACCGATTCGAAGATGTGCTTTCGGGTAGCGAAGGAGCCGCTACGGAAGATCTGGCGGGGGGGGTTGTGCCTGAAGGTGAAGTTGGTACACGGACGACTGCTCCGAGTGATGTGCAAGGTGAGCCGCGGGAAGCTGAACCTGATCCGGACTATGATCCCGCTCCAGATTATGATCCCGATCCGGACTACGATCCTGAGCCAGATTATGACCCTGATCCGGACTATGATGAATTTTTCGACGCTTCTCAAGACATGCTTGCGGATGGCGAGGAAGCCGCTGCAGAACCCGCAGAAGGTTTGGCGGTGGAAGCTGTGTCTGAGGATGAAGTTGGTACGCGGGTGACTACTCCGAGTGATGCGCAAGATGAGCCGCAGGAGGTTGAACCTAGGCCAGACTACGATCCTGATCCAGATTATGATCCCACTCCAGATTATGATCCCGATCCGGACTACGATCCTACTCCAGATTATGACCCCGATCCGGACTACGATCCTACTCCAGATTATGACCCTGATCCGGACTACGATCCTACCCCGGACTATGACGACGGGGCTTCTGATGCTGGTCAAGGTGCGCCCGCAGGTGATGAGAAAGCCGCTGTAGAGGGTATAGCGGCTGGGGCTATGTCTGAGGGTGAAGTGGGTGAGGATAGGAGTCTGCCCCTCACAAAATCCGATCGGGGTAGGAGCGGTACTTCAAGCTCAGAAGGTGGCAGAAAATCCAGCAAGAAGGGGTATGAAGAGGACGAACACGACTGTGGGGAAGAACAGCTCGGTTACGGCGATGTACACGGGGATGACTACGAGGATGCTAAGGAGTCTGGCCCGCAAGTTGGGGAAGAAGTGTACCAGGCGTACACCAGCAAAAATGGACTTGAAGGAGAAGAAGGATCGGGTGAGGGCGAACATGAGGGTGCTTCTGCAAGTTCTGGTGAGTCCGCAGCAGCGGAAGCTGCAACGTATGCAGCATACAGTGGCGGCACCAAAGGGGAGGGTGGTGATCTGCAAGAAGTGCTTGACGAGGTGCTTTCGCAAGGGATTGCAGCCGAAAGTTCTGCGGATCTGGCCGATGACACTGCGGTAAGTGATGATATGGCTGAGAAGGCAGCGGTCTTGCACCAAGACACCGAAGAAGCTCATACACATGCCGCCCAGGATGAAGGTGGCGTGAAATATGATGTTACATATAGCGCGGCTGAGGGTGCGTGTGCGTGGGCGGAAGCTACGGGAATGTCAGGCTACCAAGATGATACCACAACAATCTCTGATGAGCAGCCAGAAGAAGCCGTAGAGGGAGCTACAGAGGTTGCTGAGGCTAAAGATACAGAACAGCAAGACAAAGGCGCTACTGACAGCGATGATGCGGATGACGAATTTGAAGATGCTGTTGACGTTGCGGAAGCGGGTACAGAAGCGGATGTAACACTCGCTACGCTTGGCTCGCACCGTCCGGAGATTGGTGGCAAGGTGGCGAGTGCAAGCCAGTCAACAGGTAAGCATACAGGGTCTGGTGGGGCTTCCAGGAGACAGCAGCAGGAGGAGCGCAGGAGGCAAATGTCCGCGCTTCAGGAGAGGATTGTGGAGCTGCAAAAAGCTTTAGATTCGCCCAACGTTACAGAGACCGACAAGCAGAGTATTGAGGCTGAATTGTCGACCTTGAAGGCCGAACTGGACGGTCTGGGTGGGTCTTCTCAATAGGCCTGGGTGGATAGCTATTCGCTGACTTCCACTAATGACACGCCGTGGCACCCGTAGTTGCCGTGTGCTTCAAGCGCAAAAGCGAGAAAGTCGGTATCGAATCTGACTAGTACATCAAACTCAAAGTCCGCGTGGATGGTTGCATTATGTGCTGGTGGCACAGCGAACGTGACGACTCCGCTATTGTAGTCTACGCTATAGTCCCTCTCGTATTCCTGCGATACCTCACCTAAAGATACTTTAACGGTACCAACTACCGGTCTGCTAATCTTGCGTACATAGGAATATTGTCCCGCGTGGTAGCGCTTGACCAGCTGAAAATTCAGGCTTTTGCCATCACCCACTCCGATATTTTGCCCAGTTGCTGTGTAATCAGACCAGTCTTTGAATCTGAAGGGTAGGGCTTTTCCCCTGTGTGCATAGAAAAAGCTAATCAATGCACTGCACTGATCACTGGATGCGGTGTTGTACGCCACGTTATACCTATTGCGCGAATGCGTCCAGTTAACTTTGCGCTGCTCTTTTCCGCCACCGAGTTCGGAAATGACAGTAGAAAAAGTCGGTCCTCCCATGGATCCGTATGATATGTTCTCAGGGAATTTTGCTTCGTTGTTTGGCACATAAGACTCCACTCAGCCTTCGGAAATTTTATCCCCCTTTGCGGCGGGAGGTAATCACTTTCTGTGCTGCATTATGGCGTGTAGGGAGTGCGCGGCGCGCTTTAACTGTGCCAGTTACCTTAAACGCGCACACGTTTCAGTGCCCGGCCGCCCGGTGTTGCTCACGTGGCACCCCTACTTGTTTCGTCGTTATAGTTGTGGTATGCATGTGCGCTTGTGTTATTGTCTCGGCATATGTGGTGCGCCAAATCCATGGGGGCTGCAGTTCGCGGGCTGTGCCTTGGAAAAGACTGGACGTCGCTCGGTAGGATATCTATAGACACCAGGACCTTGCGCCCCGGGGATATATTTGTTGCAATCAAGGGTAAAAACTTTGATGGACACTGCTTCGTCCCGGAGGCATTCAGCAAAGGTGCCGTAGCCGCTGTTGTGGATGAGGTATCCGTCCCGACTGCGGATTGTGGGCCTTTAGTTGCGGTGAAAGACACTTTGCGGGCATTGCACGATATTGCAACTATGCGCCTGAGGGATACGCGCGCCAAGGTTATAGCGATCACTGGCAGTGCAGGCAAAACTACCACGAAGTATGTTCTAAGTGGGGCCCTGTCCAAATACGGCAAGGTGTATTACAACGAGGCGAACTATAATAATCTTATAGGGATGCCCCTGTATGCTGCAAATTTGACGGAAGATGCAGAGTTTGTTGTGCTCGAGATGGGCATGAATTCTCCCGGGGAAGTGGATGCCCTATCGCGTATTGCAAGGCCAGATGTTGCAGTGATTACCAACGTGGGCCCGGCACATTTGGAGTTTTTTGAATCTGTTGAGGGTGTTCTCGCCGCAAAATTGGAGGTGTTTAACCACGTCAAAGATGGGGCCATTGCTGTGCTGAACTTCGATAGTGAGTACTATGCCAAAATGCGTGCCGTGGCTGAAAGCTATTGTGCGCGTATCATAAGTTTTGGTGTGGGTGTAGGGGCTGATGTGCAGATTTTCAGACGTGAGGAACCAAGTAACTCCGTAACTTTCAGGTGTTTTGGTGAGGAGTTACAGTACAACTTGAAAAGCGGTGCTAGGCACCTGGCGTATTCAGTTGCTATAACGGCTGCTGTGGGCCATGCTTTCTCGATCGATCTTACGCAAGCCCGGGGGGCCATGGAAGAATTTGTTCCGCTGGAAGGGAGGGGTAAGGTGCATGTTACCGCTTTCAAAGGTAGAGAAATTGTCCTGCTGGATGATGCGTACAACGCAAACCCGCTATCTATGGTTGCGGCCATAGAGAACCTCAGTAACCTGAACCACGCCCGCGTCCTTCGAAGAGTGGCAATACTTGGTGATATGCTCGAGCTGGGTAGCGGTAGCTGCCACTACCACAGAGGCTTACTTGAGCGCATAATGCACAGCAACATAGACGTAGTATACACGGTGGGAAGCCACATGCTGGCGCTGTACGATGTTCTACCGCAGCACCTGCGCGGAGGGCATTTTGCCGACCATGGGGAAGCGCTTGCACATCTGGAGCGCATCATCAAGCCGGGAGATGGTGTGCTGGTTAAGGGTTCGTTCGCGACCAAGCTATCGCTGGTCGTCAAACACCTGCTTGAGTGCCCAGAACACGCGACCTAAGCCTACTGGGATAATATGCCCTCCACCGGCACCAGCGGTGCGTGCCTTACGTTCCCGTAGAACCAAACCCCCCCTCTCCGCGGCTGGTAGCCGTTATGCTGTTCACCTCTTCCCACTCTACTCGCTCTACCGGAGCTATCACCATCTGTGCAACCCTGTCACCGCGGCTGATTACATAATCCTCGCTACCAAAGTTCGATAGCACCACGGTTATCTCCCCCCGGTAGTCAGAATCTATGGTTCCCGGCGCATTCAACACACAAATACCAAAGTTGGCAGCAAGACCGGACCTCGATCTTATTTGTGCCTCATACCCGTCGGGTAATTCCAGGGCCACACCAGTCTTCACCGCACACCTGCCACCCGGGTGCACCACCAGTTTGCTGTCAACCGCGGCATACAAATCCAACCCCGCACTTTTGGGAGTGGCATAAGACGGCAAGGGCAACCCATACCCTGAGGCGAGCCTCAAAATCTTGACTTTCAACACAACCCCACGACCTCCGAATCTTCGGCGATCCTACTGTTTTTCCCGTGAATAATCAAGTGCCAGCAGATACAAATCACGTATGAAAATCTAACTGTGGCTGCGGTACCATACAGTTGGGTGGGGGATTACAGGTTGCGAATGCGCGTGCAGGGTGCTGCCTGCGATAAGACATAAGGTGACACAAAATGCCTTGACGCTTGGCTAATCAAGCTCGGGCAGTTTGAAAGTGATATTTTCGCTGACCCCGTCCATGGTGCGCACCTTCAGGTTTGCGTGCAAGCCTAAATAGTCAATAACCTCCTGTACCAGAATTTCCGGGGCGGAAGCACCTGCAGTGATTCCAATTCTGCGTGCGCCAATCAACCACTCCAGATCTATGTTTCTGTACGAGTCTATGAGGTAGGCCCTGGCATTTTGAGCCTTTGCTAAATCTAACAGACGATTAGAGTTGGAGCTGTTCTTGCTGCCTATCGCGAGCACAACATCCACCATTTGTGACATGGCCTTGACCGCTGTTTGTCTGTTCTGGGTTGCATAGCATATGTCGCGTAAGTCCGGCCCCACTATTTGGGGGAACCTGAGCTTTAGAGCATTGATTATCTCTGCGGTGTCATCCATGCTGAGCGTCGTCTGGGTTACGTATGCGAGCTTGGCCGCGCTGGGGGTTTTAATACTCTGTACATCTTGAACGTTCTGTACAAGAACCACTGGGTTAGATACCTGCCCCATGCTGCCTTCCACTTCCCTGTGTCCCTTATGCCCCACTAGTATGACTTGATACCCGCTTTTGTCGTACCGCTGTATTTCCAGGTGTACTTTGGTGACCAGGGGGCAGGTTGCATCAACTACAGTGAGCCCCTTGCGCCTAGACTCCTCCTTAATCTGCTGAGATACACCATGTGCACTGAACACCAAAACCGCCCCCTCCGGCACTTCATGTAGTGCACTAACGAACTTTACGCCCATTTTTTTGAAGCTGTTTACAACGTGGAGGTTGTGCACAATCTCGTGTAGCGCGTACACTTCTCTGGTTCCGGCGTACCTGCTAGCAACACTTTCAAGAGTGCGTACTGCCCTTTCTACGCCCGCACAGAACCCGCGCGGCCGAGCCAGAATTACTTCGACATTACCAAGCATAAAACCCCGACGAAAGAAGCCGCCACTGCGACTACGCAGCATGACCCCGCAATAGCCGCGGCACACGCTGTGGTTTTGTTGTACAGCCTCCAATCTAGGCTGTCAAGCATCCGGGGAGCCACACCGATAGTTGGCTCTAGAGGCGAATACGTGCACAGTTTAGCGTCCAAGGCGCGCGATTTCTTGCACCAATGCCATGTGGGCATTACTGGGTGCAGTGCATTTGCAACTTATATTCCAGAACTGCAAGTGGCGCAGCGACCTGCGGTCCGAATATCACCATCTGTAGGCTCTAGCAAGGTTTACGAAATCTCTGAATATATAATGCGAGTCATGCGGACCAGGGTGCCCTTCTGGGTGATATTGCACAGAAAGTACCGGACGATCTAGCAATTTCATGCCCTCTATTGTGCCATCGAACAATGATATATGGGTGACTTCTGCATTTTCTGGTAAAGTCTGCGCGTCTACGGCAAACCCATGGTTTTGGCTGGTTACCTCAACAGCCTTGGTTGCAACGTTGTATACCGGATGGTTGCTTCCCCGGTGGCCGTGCCGCATTTTGACGGTTTTTGCCCCTATGGCAATAGCTAGTAGTTGGTGTCCTAGACATATCCCGAGCATTGGTATTCCCTGCTGCAGCAGGACGCGCAACTGTTCTATTGTGTCAGTTGGGACGGCGTGAGGGTCACCAGGACCGTTGGAGATTACTATCCCCTGTGGGCGCAAATCCATAATTTGCGTCACGAAATCATCCCTCGCTGCTACAACGTATATAGCGCACCCAAGGGTGGATAACGTCTGCATTATTCCACGCTTTGCTCCTACATCTATGACACAGATCCTCAAACCGGTATGTGAAACCTGATGACTCTTCAAATGAGGGAGTTCAGTAGCTACAGTGGGCACTGTGGGCGCCATGGCAGCGCTTTTCAGCTTCTGTAAATCTAGCAGATCCGGGTCGTCAAAGCAGTGTATTATCCCGTTTTGTGAACCATGCTCACGCAAATGCAAGGTAAGCGCCCGGGTATCAACTCCCGATATTCCGCTAACTCCGCTGGCTTCCATCCAGGAGTTTAGGTCAGCCAATGAAGATACGTGAGACGCGTGGGACATTTCCCTGACCACTATGCCCCTTGCGAGCACATGCTCACATTCGAAATCTCTGCTATTGACGCCTACATTTCCTATATGCGGAAAGGAAAAAACCACTATCTGCCCGGCAAATGACGGGTCAGTTATGGTATATTGATAGCCAGTGAACCCTGTAGTGAAGCACACCTCACCTACGCAGTCTTGCCTTTTTCCCAGGGATGTACCGAAAAAGTGGCGACCATCCGACAGCACCAGCACTGCATCATGACGGCCATATATCATGGCTAGTAACGAAAACAAAAACCCCGGTATTGTAGTACAAAACCTGACAAAAGTTAACGGGTTATTTGTAGATTTTAATATGCATTTTCTGGTGTTATGTTCATATGGTGCCGCCACTGATGCGACACCCCGGTTTATTCGTATATAGTTTGTACAGATGGCTACACCGTGCAGCAGGGGTAGGGGCGCGAAATTTTCAACTTAGAAGTTGCGGCGTTGGTGCGCAGACGATAGTTATTTGCTATGGCGCGTAAGGTATTGTAGAATTGGCCCTGTTTTTCTTTTAGCTCAAATAAAGTGTATGTCGGGCAGCGCGGTTGTACTCTGCATACTCGATGGATGGGGCAATGGTAACGGTGATGAGTGTGATGCCATACATGCTGCCCGCAAGCCTTTTTGGGAGTCTGTAGTTTCCGGATGTCCACGCAGCAGCTTGTCTGCCAGTGGTGAGGATGTGGGGCTTCCTGCAGCTCAGGTTGGGAATTCTGAAGTTGGGCACATAAGCCTCGGTGCTGGCAGGGTGGTGCTGCAAGATCTTCAGAGGATCAACGCGGAAATCGGCGAGATTCACAGCAATCCGTACCTACTGCAATTCGCTGAAGCGATCAAGAATGGGCGCGGGGTATGCCATATAATGGGTTTACTCTCCGATGGGGGGGTGCACGGATTGCAAGATCATATAACCCAGCTTGCGCGGGTCCTTGCGGAACTACGCATCAAAGTTCTGATACACGCGTTCCTAGATGGGCGTGATGTTTCCCCTCGTTCGGCAAAAAAGCACGTAACGGCTTTGAACGACGCTGTGCACTCATATGACATCAGCATAGCGACTATAAGTGGTCGCTACTATGCCATGGACAGGGACCATAGGCTAGACAGGACCGAAAAGGCTTATGAAGCCATCGCTCTGGCGCGGGGGCCAAGGTATAGAGACGCCATGACCGCCATTGAGAGCAGCTACAGCGAAGGAATCTCGGATGAGTTTTTGGTACCGTCTGTTATCGGTGACTACCAGGGGTTTTCCCCGAAGGATGGAATATTGCTCACTAATTTTAGAAGCGACAGGATCGTGCAAATTTTGAGTATGATCCTGCACAGATCGCAGGAGGTTTCCAACATTCTCGGCATGGTCCGCTATTCGGAAAAAATTCAGGTGCCGTCCCTGTTCCCACCCAGGAATATATGCAACACTTTGGGGGAGGTTGTTTCTAAGTGCGGACTTAAGCAGCTCAGGATTGCGGAGACTGAAAAATACGCACATGTGACGTTCTTCTTCAGCGGAGGCAAAGAAGAACCATTTCCCGGGGAGGATAGAGTCATCATTCCCTCACCTCAGGTCGGTACTTACGATCTTCAGCCAGAGATGTCTGCATTCCCGATGACAGAAGTTTTGGTGGAGCGCATTGAATCCAGGCAATATTCCCTGATTGTGGTAAACTATGCTAATGCGGATATGGTAGGACATACTGGAAACCTCGAAGCCGTAAAGAAGGCGATATCTGTGATTGATGCGTGTTTGCAAATGGTGTTCAACGCCGCGAAGAAGGCTGGTGCAACTATGTTGATAACTGCTGATCACGGAAATGCCGAAAAAATGTTTGATATGCGTGGCACTCCGTTTACCGCGCACACATCTAACACGGTGCCCCTGGTGCTGTGTAATTGTGACAAGCGCTTTGGCCTCGTTGATGGCAGGTTGTGCGATGTTGCCCCGACGATTTTGGAGCTCATGGAGATAGCGAAACCAGACGAGATGACGGGAAGTTCCCTGCTGACGCCGGAATGATGGGCACGTAGGTGTGCCGGCTGCACTACGGGTTGCAGTTGGTCAGGACTAACTGCAGTGTGTGTGGTTAGTAGTCCAGCGCCTAAGGGGGCGGGCTGCTAGGGTTTTCACTTGCCTGAATACGGGTTATGGCTCTTTCTTATGATAAGCCTGATTGGCACGCCCTGCATGGAAAAGTTTCTGATAAAGCTATTCTTGAGATACTGCAAATAGCTATCCTCAATATGTGTCGTATTTGCCGACACTACGAAAGTTGGTGGTAATGCCGACACTTGGGTTATATATTTCAATCTAACCTTTCTGTTGTTCTGCAGGTGAGGGGCGTGGTGCTCCAGCGCGACATTGAGCCATCTGTTGAGTTGTGCGGTGCTGATTCTACTGCTTGCAGACTTATGCAGCTCTATTGCCCTGTCCAGAACTTTGCTGCACCCGGTGCCTCGTAGCGCGGAAATTTTCATAATGGGTACGTCAAAATCCACCCTACTGTGCCGCCTTATCGCCTGCAATATCTCTTCTTCAACTGCCTTGTCATCTATTAGGTCTGACTTGTTTAAAACGACCACTATTCCTTTTCCTTCCCTGATGGCGGTATCAGCTATGAAAAGATCCTGTTGGTTTATTCCGAGCGTAAAATCGACCATAAGCACAACAACACTAGACCTTGATATAGCATCCGTGGCCGATTTTATGGAAAGTTTTTCCATATTTTCTGTGACTTTCGCTCTTTTGCGGATTCCTGCAGTGTCGGTAAGAAGGAGCCTGACCCCTTTGTAGCAATATTCCGCGCTGATTGAATCACGAGTTGTGCCTGCGGTGCCATCGGTAATGACCCTTTTCTCTCCCAAAATACTGTTCATGAATGTCGACTTACCGACATTTGGCTGACCGATGATTGAGATTGTGATAGCCTTCTCACGAGGCTTTTGCCTATGTTCGCCCTCAAATAGGGGTGACATAACCTCATACAAGTCTGGCATGCCCAGGTTATGTTCGGCCGAGATGTACACGGGCCCTAAAAAGTCCAAATACTCCATATCATCTATAAGAGCACAGCTCTTGTTGCTTTCGCACTTGTTTACCACCAGGATGACCGGTTTCGGTGTTCTCTTTCTGAGCCACTTTGCAAAGTCTGTATCTTCGGCATCTGTGCCCTTTTTGGCGTCTACAACGAATAGAACCACATCTGTGCATTCCAAGGCAAGCTCAACCTGCTCGGTGACCAGCGCTTGCATGCCGGTGCCGGCACCTACCCCGCCTGTGTCTATGGCAACAAACTGCAACCCGCAAAAGTTCGCCACACCTTCCTTTCTGTCTCTGGTGACGTGGGCAACATTGCTGACTATGGCTGACTTGCTTCTCACTAACCTGTTGAAGATAGTAGACTTACCCACGTTCGGGAGCCCGACTATAGCCACTTTTTGCATTATATAAGACCTATGGTGGAACCGCGTCCTTGGGGGATTATACTAACAATATCTAGAGTGCGCAGCACCTTAAATGGGGAGGGGAGTTGTACGCCGTGGTAACGTGTGCACACTAAGCTTGCACCAGCACTTTGCGCGACAGTGTGATGGTTATACCCAATTTATTGTTGTGTGGAAGATGCGCACATATGTGGCACGTAGGAAGTTTTCGTGTGGTGTTAAGCGGCGCTTAGGTGCGATATGGCAGTCAACAAATTGATTGATTTTTTGTACAAGTTGTCAGATTATGAACACGGTTCTTTATTATTTGTTGTGTTTGTATGCGGCTGCTAGCTGTCGTTTCAGTATTTCTCTGCCTATTGCATAGTGGTGGCGCGGCGTTGGCCGGCTCCGTGAAGCAGTTAGCTGTTTCTGAGCGGACTTGGGGTCTCTCCACGTCTTTTATTGCGCCTGAAGTTGATCAGACGTTTTCTCGGGTGCGCAACTTGGTTGGCATTCATGATGTTGTGCTTCCGCCCGTGGTTGTGGATAACCGCATTGTGGTTCTGGATGGGCGCGGCAGGCTGGTTGCGCTCAGCGAGGAAGATGCTGGTGGGATAGCGTGGAATGTTGACTTGGCAGAAGGTACAGGTAGTGTGTACTCTGGCAGTATTGTGTACTCTGACGGGACTTTACTGTGCGCTATTGATAATCTACTGTACGGCATTGATCCCAAGGATGGGCGCATAAAATGGAAGAGGGTCCTGCGTAACCCTTTGAGTGGAGACCTTGTCACCTTGAACGATGGCAAAGCCGTTGCGGCGCTAGTCATCGATAATTGTCTCTACGTTTTTAACGTGGCTGATGGCGGTTTGCTGTGGCATCACGAGGAGATTGGTGCCTCAGACATACGGGTAAAAGGCCCGCTATCAGTTGCCTACTCTCACAAAAAGCATGTAATCGTCATGCTTCTGCCTGATGGCAAGGTGCTATGCCTGGATGCCGATAGCGGGGATAAAGTTTGGGAGATTGGCCTTGGCAAAAAGGATTTAGGCGTGGTCGGGCGCAGTGTGGTCTCTCCGGTGATCGTCGCTAGGGAAGTGCTGCTGGTAAATGATTCTGGAGCTCTGGAGAGTGTAGAGCTATCTTCCGGGAAGAAATTGTGGTCTGCCGACATTGAGGTGTATGACGTTCTTGGTGTAGAGAAAACCGGTATTTTTGTCTTGACCAGAGATGGCAAGCTAATGGCTTTTGATCCGGAGAGCAAAACACAGCTGTGGATTCTCGATCTGGACGGGATCAAAGGAGGTGGCAGATGGAATTCCCCGGTGCTTGTTGGGGGTAGGTTGTGGTTGCTGGGAAGGAATGGACGGCTTCTTGGGGTGAACGCACTCTCGGGTTCGCTTGAGGAGTCATACAAGATTCCTGGGGCTTTCACCCGCCCTTTCATGCTGTCTAAAGGTATGGCATACGCTTCTGCGGGGAAGCAAGGATTAATGGTGCTTTCGTAGGTGTCGTATGGGTGTATGTGATTACGACGTTGCTGTTATTGGTGCCGGGCCAGGTGGGTACAAATGCGCGCTCAAGGCCGCGAAGCTCGGCCTCAAGGTTGCAAGTATAGACAACAACTCGCTGCTTGGGGGTACCTGCCTCAGAGTTGGATGTATTCCATCAAAGGCCTTGCTGGACTATTCCTACAAATATCACGCGGCCAAGGATATTTTCAAGGACTTTGGGGTTACGGCCAGCAATGTAAAGTTTGACCTGCGCAAAATGTTTGAAGTGCGAGACAGGGAAATAAACGCGCTTGGCTCCGGTATAGGCAGCCTGTTCTCTTCTGCTGGGGTGGAAAGGCTATGTGGGGCCGCAACTGTTACTCGCGCCATGGGTGATGGTTTTGAGATTGTTGTAAGGCGTGAAGGAGCGCCTACGGATGATGAGCTATCTGCCAAGAATGTTGTGCTTGCCACGGGTTCCCTTCCAGCCTCTTTACCTGGCATCGACATTGATGAAGTCAGGATTTTATCCTCTGATGGGGCGTTGGGCATGGACGTTCCGGGCAAACTGCTTGTCATAGGGGGTGGGGCCATAGGACTTGAAATGTCTTCGGTGTGGAGCAGACTGGGAGCGGAAGTTACTGTTGTTGAATATGCAGATTGCATCGCCCCGGGTTTTGATTCCGAAGTTAGCAAAGCGCTGTTGAGCCACTTGAAAAAACAGGGCATCAATTTTATGCTGTCACACAAAGTGGTTTCCGTATCTGAGAAGAAAGGGGGCAAGCTGGTTGTGAGCTGTGAAGCCATCTCTAGTGGCGCAGTATCAGCTGTAGAGGTTGACAAGGTTCTTGTGGCGGTAGGCCGCAGGCCAAACGTCGGCAAGACAGTTGCTGTAGATGGATTGGTGCTGGACGATAGGGGTTTTGTTTCGGTAGATAGCAGGTACGAGACCAGCATAAAGGGGATTTTCGCTATAGGTGACGTGATTGGTGGGGCAATGTTGGCTCACAAGGCTGAAATGGAGGGGCATGCAGTTGCTGAGCTGGTTGCAGGGCATGATTCAAACGTGGATTACGGCGTCATTCCGGCGGTGGTCTACACACACCCCGCGGTTGCATCTGTCGGGCGAAGTGAGGATTACGTGAAGAGCGTGGGGTATGACTACAAGGTAGGTAAGAGCAACTTTGCTGCAAACGGACGGGCTAGGGTTACTGGTGAAGGTGAGGGGTTTGTTAAAGTTGTTGCATGCAAGCGTACTGATACCATCCTTGGGGTGCACATCGTAGGTACTTACGCTGATACCATGATTAACGAGGCTGTTGTCGCTCTCGGCTACCGGGCCTCTTCCAAGGATATTTGCCACATATGCCACTCCCATCCGGATGTAAACGAGGTCTTTAGAGATGCGTGTGAAGTTGCTTGCTCTAGAAAAGGTTAGTGGTGCGTTGCGCAGCACAGTGCAAGCGATTTTGCACCTGAGGTTGCGCTACAAGCTTGCTGCCTGCCTTCTTATGATGTGCGGCCTGTGGCTTATGAGTGGATTGGTCGCACCCGGTACGACCGGGCGTGATGTCATCTCGGGCAGTAAAAAGCTGCCTGCAATTATCAGGGTGGAAAAACTGCGTGCCGAGGATAGGGAGCTGGTTATACATTTGACCGGGGAAGTCCATGCCTCAAAGTTTATGAACATTCTGTCCGAGGTTAGCGGCAAGGTGGAGCGGGTAGTTGCCAGGAGTGGTAGCAAAGTTGAAAGTGGGCAGGTCATCCTCGAGATAGAGGAGTGTGGCAGGGTGGAAAGGCTCAAACAAGCTGAAGCTTTGTTGAAACAGAGGCAACTTGAGCGCGACGCGTCCGAGTCTCTGAGCAGCACTGGCTACAGGTCTGAAGCTCAGGACAATGCAGCGCTCGTTGCACTTATGGCCGCTGCTGCTGACTTGAAACGCGCACAAATAGAGTTGCGTAATACACGTATCAAAGCGCCATTTTCGGGAATAGTTGGCAAGATTGTTCCCCAAGAGGGGAGTTTTATCAGTGGTGGGCAGACTATCGCGCAGATTGCAAGCTTTGACCGCCTCAGAGTTGTCTCTCACGTTTCGGAGAAGAGCATATCAAAGCTGAAACTCCATGGTCCTGCCGATGTTGTTTTAGGTAGCGGTGAGGTATTGCGCGGTGATATCGCCTTCATTGGGAGGATTGCTTCTCCTGACACTAAGACGTACATGGTTGAGGTTTTGGCTGATAACAAAAGCGGGGTTTTTGTGACTGAAGGAATGGCCGCGTTGGTTAGAGTGCCTATTGGCAAGTTCAAGACTCACAAAATTTCCTCTTCTTCCTTAAGCCTTGATGATACCGGCGCAGTTGGTGTGAAGGTTCTCGACAATAATACAGTGCGGTTCTTTGAGGTGGAGATAGTGGACGATTTAGGGGGGCAACTCTGGGTTTCTGGCGTCCCTGATGATGTGAACCTTATAGCACGCGGTCACGAGTATGTGACAGTTGGCACGGAAGTTAATCTGTGACCTTAGGAAGAGGCTTTGAAACTAATTGCAATGATGCTGTGTATATTTTACAATGTCGGCCATGTAATTTTTTCTGGTGTATGGTGAAAGCTAAGGAGGGGGTAGTAAGGATTGAGGGTGTGGTCACAAAGTTGCTCCGGGACGCCGTGTTTATCGTTAAGTTGAACGACGGTTGTGAGGTTATGGCTCACGCTTCTGGTAGGATACGCAAGAGCAAGATACGCATCCTAATGCATGACCGAGTTATGGTTGAAGTGAGCTCTTATGGTGTGAGCAAGGATGGCATGGGCAAAGGGCGAGTTGTTAGCAGGCTCAGGAATAGGGAATGCTGAAGATAGAAGGTCTGGTGCTTGCTTCTTCTTCGAAGTACCGGCTGGCTCTGTTGGAGCAGATTGGTGTAGTTCCCGGTGAGGTTGTGTCCCCCAACATTGATGAAAGCCTGCTTAAGGGGGAGTTGCCCAGGCGGTATTGCATGCGCATGGCGAGGACCAAAGCGGATGCAGTGGCGGCTTTGAGGTCTGATAAATTCGTTCTTGGTGCAGATACGGTTGCCTATTGCGGTAAGAGGGTGCTTTCCAAAACTGAGAGTGAAGACTGCGCTGTAAGATATCTTGAAATGCTCTCTGGTAGAAGGCATAGAGTCTGTACCTCTGTGTGCCTGCGTTCTCCTGGTGGTATAGTGCACGAGAGAAGTGTTGTTAGCGTCGTCAAGTTTAAGAGTATGTCCAAAGGTGAGATAGAGTATTACATAAGCTCCGGGCAGTGGAGAGGTAAAGCTGGAGGGTATGGAATACAGGGCTTTGCCGGGGCGCTGATTTCTTGGATTCAAGGTTCGTACTCCTCCATAGCCGGATTACCATTGCATGAGACATATTGCCTTTTGTGCGGCTATTTCGATCTTAAACATATTCCTTGATAAAGGGCAGAGTGCCTGCTAGCATTGGGGGCCGGTGTTTTTCCGACGCTGGTGGCGTGCCATTTCGCACATAGCCGTACAATGGTCCCGTATTTATATGCGGGTTGGGCTATGGAGGTTTAACTGTTGTAGTAGTTTTGGAGTAATGATGGGTAATCTGCCTGAATTTAGTATCCGCGATCTCGTTGAGGCTGGGGTACATCTTGGACACAAGGCTGGCCGCTGGAACCCAGCGATGGCCCCTTACATATATGGAGTGCACAAGTATAAAGACATTCACGTAATAGATCTGAGAAAGACTTTAGTGCTTCTCAGAGATGCCCTTTCTGTGCTTTATGATGTGGTGCTCAAAAGAGGAAGAGTGCTTTTTGTAGGCACTAAGGTTCAAGCTTCCAACATCGTTGCTGAGGAGGCCACTAGATGTGGCCAGTATTACGTAAACCACAGGTGGCTTGGGGGAATGCTTACAAACTGGGAAACTGTTTCTTCTTCCATCCGGCGCTTGGTAGAGTTTGAGAGGCTCATTAACAATAACGAGGGGCAGTTTACGAAAAAGGAGCTCTTAATGCTTGATAAGCAGAGGGGTAAATTGGAAAGATCGCTGGGTGGTATAAGAGAAATGGGCGGGCTGCCCCATGCCTTATTTGTGATTGACACCAACAAAGAGCATATAGCTATTAGAGAGGCTAATAAGCTAAAGATCCCCGTGGTTGCCATTCTTGATACGAATTCTGATCCCGGTGGTGTGGATTACCCAATTCCCGGAAACGACGATTCGGTGAGGTCTATAGACTTCTTTTGTCGCGCTGTGTCGAGAACTATTTTGGAGGCTATACGCTCGGATTTGGCAAGTTCCGGGGTGAATATTGCTGCTAAGGGAAGTGATGTTGCGGAGTCTTATGCGGGGACGGCAGCGGATGCTGGTCATACACCTGTGAGTGAGACGTTAAGCGCTGGTGGGCCCACCGCTGGGGCTAGCCCTTATATACCTGAGGTTGGTCCATCTGTTGTGGAAGTTGATACACACAAGAGCGCGGCGTTGCCGGACAGTAGGCCTAACGATGCTGATGTACCCGCGGAGGATGGCGTGCTTCCAGATCCCGGTGTTGCTGATGGTGCAGCTTTGGAATAATGCGTGTGCTCTCTTGTTGTTATATGAGGTAGGTTATGAAAGTTGGTGTTGAAGCTATCAGGGAGCTGCGTCAGATCACAGGTGCGGGTCTTGGTGATTGTAAAGAGGCTCTGGAAACCTGTTCCGGTGATATGGAGAAGGCCAAGGTGTATCTGAGAGAGAAGGGGCTGTCCAAGGCTTATAAGAAGTCACACAGGGATGCGGCCGATGGTCTGGTTGCGGTGCGTGTTGAGGGTGATAAAGGGGCCATACTGAAGCTGGGTTCGGAGACCGATTTTGTCGCGCGTAACGAGAAGTTCCGCTCCCTCGCTGCAGAACTTGTTAGCAGCCTACTCAAACACGGGGCGGAGGACCTTTCCAGCTTTTCTGCATCTCCTTATGATGGTGGGTCTGGTGTAAGCGTTGCTGATGAAGTAGTGAATGCCGCTGCTGTTCTTGGTGAGCACATTGTCTTGAGCGGAATAGGCTTTTTAGAGCTCGGAGGCCCTGGGGTTATTGGAAGCTACATACATGGTGCTGTAGGTGAGGGTATCGGAAGAGCTGGTGCTCTTGTTGCCCTGGAAGCCACCACTGCAAAAACTGAGGCGTTGCTGGAGTTCGCGAGACAGCTGGCTATGCACATCGTTGCGGCTAAACCCGAGTCGGTCTCCGTTGAGACTCTGAGCAACGATATTGTTGAGCGGGAAAGGGAGATAGTGGCGAAACAAGTGGAGGCGCTTGGTAAGCCGGAGTCTGTTGCAAGCAAGATAGTAGATGGGAGAATGCAGAAGTTTTTTGAAGACATGGTGCTGCTGGAACAGACGTTCATAATGGATGGTAGTACAAAAATTCGTGATCTTCTGCACAATAAGGGTCAAGATTTAGGGTGCGAGGTGCGCATTGTTGCTTACAGACTGTTCTCGGTTGGCTAGGGTGTCCAAGGGGTTACGATTTTGTCTCCCTCGGTAAATGCCATAGATAGTTGCGATGGTGAGTGCTTTGTCATCCGGGGGACGGTTTATCGTGGTCCTGCGGTGGTGTTTCCCCACAGCGTTGTAGCGCTTCCGCATCAGCTGGAGCTTTCTGGTGATGCTGAGGCTGTGCTTTCATGTGTGCAAGGTGACTTTAGAATGGTGCCTATAGGGGTTGGTGGGGGTTTTGAGCGGTTTTCGCGCATCCTTTCCTCTCGTCTACAACGTTCAGGTGTTCGTCACGAAGTTATGTCCATGACTGCGGCTTGTGATATGTATAACGTTCTGCTACATGAAAGCGAACATGTCTGTGCCGTTCTGCTTCTTCCGCTGTAATCGCGATGTCCAATATTATCTTCGAAGATTTTTTTATTAACGGGATTCTTGCGATCCTGACTGCAAGCCTGATTACCGCCCCCTTGGGCTCAGTTATGATCTGGAATAGGCTTTCTTATATGGGGGACAGCATAGCGCACTCGTCGCTTCTTGGGGTGGGAATTGCTCTCCTACTGGAAATACACCTATCTATCGGTGTGTTTGTGGTTGCAGTGCTGCTTGCACTCATCATTTCTTTAACTACGGACAAAATTCATGCGGTAGACACCATTTTAAATATCATGACGAGCGTGGTCATGTCGCTCAGCATGATCTTACTATCGCTGGTACCATCGCCCGGTGAGCGCGTTATACACTCGCTATTCGGTGATGTTCTCATGGTAGGCAGAAGTGACTTACTGGAAATGGTAGCTATCGCCGCGATCGGCATATTTGTGCTTGTTTGGCGATGGCGGTATTGGGTGGCTGTTTCTGTAAGCCGCGATCTCTCGCTATCTGCGGGCATTAGGGCAGGCCAGATCAAAACGGAAATTCTGGTGGTGTCTGCGCTTGCGATTGTACTGTTCTCACGCTCAGTTGGGATACTGCTCATTACGTCGTTTTTGACGATACCGGCCTCAGGGGCTAGGTTGATTTCCAAAACTCCGGTACAGATGGTTATCACTTCTGTAGTGATTTCTGCGATCTCAGGTATTTTGGGGTTGTTGTGTGCGGCAAAGTTTGACACATTCCCGGGGCCAATGATTATCGTTGCCTCCTTTTCTATGCTTTTACTGATATACGTCTTCTCAAAAAGTAAAAAGCTGTGAGGTCTTGCGGCTCCTCCTCTGGGATGTCATGCCGGGAGATGACAGTGACTTAACAAGCATGACAGCGAATGCACACTGTGTTAATTGTCGAATGAATGGGCTTAACTCGTCCCACGTGGAAGATCTCCGTCACTAGTATTTTGCAGCACGGAGAGTATAACCTTAGTGGCCCGCCTTCGGGAAACTTTGTTCTTGAACATTGATGCCAGAACTAGTATAGCTTTGGAAAAGCTATAACTGCTTTTGCTACGTGAGTTACTGAGTGGGGTGTAAAATGCCAGGATCTAGAAAGGGCGGTCTGACGACGCAATGTGTAGTAACCGCATGCACTGCTGCGCTAACCGCCGTGTTTTGTGCCCAATATTTTTGCGCGCGTGAGGACAGTGAGACTGTGAACGAATGCGAAAGGTTGAGGGTGGAGCTCGAGAACATGGCAGTGAAACAATCCATAATGAAAGGCAGGATAATTGACCATTTCTCTTTGCTCTGCGTTCTAGATTCTATCGATACAAAAATTCCTGAGAGGTGGTTTCCGCCCGCAAATCATGGTACGTGTGTCACAGTTGGTGCGGCAGCATCCTCGATTTGCAAAGTGGTTTTGGGTGTAGCTATTGGCTCTATTCTCCTACTATACGTACTAAAGCAACTCTTTGGGTCTGGTGTATACACTGCGGGGATTAGCATTCCAGATCCCGTGGTTGGGGCTATCGTTGCCTCATTCATGATTCTCGGCACACTTGGGTGCTGCTCCACGGTTGTTGGTAGGCACGGCAATTCGAAAAAAAAGCAGGGCCACACGCTTCGAAAACTCGCCCGTGCATGCGAAAAAAGCCAGGCGCATTACGAAAGGATCGTTGACAGCGCTGAGAGATACAACGCTCTCCCTGAGGATGTGAAGTATAACATAAGAACTTCTGAGTATCTGTCTGCACTTGTGAAGGAAAAGATAGTATCTGGCACCTTTACAGAAAAGTCTGCTAAGGAGATCAAGGAAAAAGCAGATGCGTGTTACGTGGAGGAAGTTTCCATTTGTGCCTGAGTTTTGTATGGCAGATGGTTGTGGGGTAAGTGCATATTTTAGAGCTATCTCACTGGCGGATTGTGCCCTATAGTTGCCGCGCTCACACATCTTTAGCGCGATGCACCATTGTTCGGGTAGTGCTGGACGCTCACACATACGTAACCGCAGCAGGTGTGTTGTGGGTGTTGTGGTGATAAATTTGTTTGTTTTGGGTGCATTATTTGCTACAATACGGCCGCTGTGGTTCCCGGTGGGGGTTTCGGCATACATGTGGGGAGGGTGTTGCTGTGGTTGAGGGAGAGGACAAGTGCGTCCCACGTGGTGAAATGAAGCGTAGGGACTTTTTGGGCCTTACCACGCTCTCTATGGCGTGCATGGGGGCGGCGTCTTTCGTGTATCCTCTGGTTGAGTCTCTCAACCCGTCTGCAGATGTAATGGCTCATGCTACGATTGAGGTGGATCTATCTGGCATCAAGGAGGGTAGCACCAAGGTTGTTAAGTGGCAGGGGAAGCCGGTGTTCATACGCAGACGGACTGCGGAGGAAATAGAAGATGCTAGAAGCGGTTAATGTTGCGGACCTGCGTGATCCGCAAAGTGACCAACAACGCACCCGTCAAGAGAGCGGCGAATGGCTAATTGTGCTGGGCATTTGTACACATTTGGGTTGTGTGCCCGTGGAAGTGAAGGATGGCACGAAGGGGTGGTACTGTCCGTGTCACGGTTCTAAATACGATACATCTGGTAGGGTGGTTGCGGGTCCGGCGCCGCTTAATCTTTCCGTGCCTGACTACTACTTCCCCGATGATAGCACCGTCGTGATCGGAAAAAAGAGCGCTGAGTCTACTGTGTAGGAGTGTGAGGTATGTCTGGAGGCAAGAGCGATTCTGGTAGGCAGGGTATCCGGGCCTGGATAGAGTATAGGCTACCTGTGGGCGGGTTCCTCAAACACCTAGCTGCCTACCCGGTGCCGAAGAATCTTAATTACCTGTGGAATTTTGGGTCGCTAGCCGGGATCGCGCTGGTGGTTCAGATTTTGACCGGCGTTTTTCTCGCCATGCACTACACTCCGCATGTTGATTACGCGTTTGACAGCGTGGAGCGCATAATGCGTGATGTACGCTATGGGTGGCTTATACGCTATACCCACGCAGTCGGTGCATCCTTCTTTTTTGTCGTTGTCTACATCCACATTTTTCGTGGGCTCTATTATGGTTCGTATAAAAAGCCCAGGGAGCTGGTCTGGTTTTTTGGCATCACAATATTCTTCATCATGATGGCCACCGCGTTCATGGGGTACGTGCTTCCGTGGGGTCAGATGAGTTTTTGGGGCGCTACAGTCATAACTAACCTCTTTTCTGCCGTTCCCGTTGTGGGTGAAGGCATTGTGAGGTGGTTGTGGGGTGGTTTCTCCGTAGACAACTCTACGCTGAATAGGTTTTTTGCGCTACACTACCTGCTGCCGTTTGTGCTCGTTGCACTTGCAGTTGTGCATATTGCCGCATTACACAGGTTCGGTTCTGGGAATCCCAGTGGGGTTGAGGTGAAGTCAAAGCGCGATACTGTGCCCATTTATCCGTATTTTTTGGTGAAGGATTGTATAACGTTCGGGTTATACTTCGTCCTTTTATATCTTTTCGTGTTTTATGCTCCCAATTATCTGGGTCATCCCGATAACTACATAGAGGCGGATCCTATGGTAACTCCCGAGCATATAGTGCCTGAGTGGTATTTCCTCCCGTTCTACGCGATGCTGCGCTCTATTCCAGATAAGCTCCTCGGGGTTGTGACCATGTTCGGCTCCATAGCGGTGTGGTTTTTGTTGCCTGTCCTTGATAGATCACCTGTAAAAAGCGGTAAGTACCGCCCTATTTTCAAGGTCTGTTACTGGATCCTTATTTTGGACTTTTGTTCGTTGATCTGGCTGGGTAGCCAGGAGGTGCGCGAGCCGTTTGTGTCTTTCAGTAGGCTGGCGACTTTTTACTACTTTTGCTACTTTTTCATCATATTACCTGTGCTTTCCAAGTATGAGCGGTGTAAGCCGCTGCCCGAGAGCATCAGTGATGCCGTGCCGGAGATGAAATAGATGGGGAGATACTCACCGGTTTTGTTGGCTGTGGTCTTGCTTGCGCTTGGCGTGTCCTTTTCGGGGGTGATGCACGCAGAAACGCAAAGTGCTGTACAGCAAAAGTGGAAGTTCAGCGGCATTTTTGGATCTTTCGACAGAAGTGCTATACAGCGCGGCTATCAGGTTTACAAAGAGGTGTGCTCCAGCTGCCATTCTGTGAGCAGGGTTGCGTTTCGTAATCTGCGAGACGTGGGCTTTTCTGATGAGGAAATCACTGCGATAGCAGGCTCTTATTCGATACGCGATGGGCCTAACGAGGTGGGTGAGATGTTTGAACGGCCTGGAATACCCGCGGACTACTTCCCTAACCCCTTTCCCAATAGAGAGGCTGCAGCTGCATCGAACAACGGTGCCTATCCACCAGATTTATCTCTAATAATAAAAGCCCGCCACGATGGGGCCAATTATGTGTATTCCCTGCTCACAGGTTATGAGAGCAGTGAAGCCGACGAGAGTGGCCTTTATCTGAACAGGCATTTTCCCGGGGGGAAGATCGCCATGGCTCCCCCTATTTTTGAGGGCGTGGTGAGCTATTCTGACGGTACTGAGCCCAGTGTTGAAAATATCGCGCGTGATGTGGTGAATTTTCTGCAATGGGCGGCGGAGCCCGAGATGGAACGTAGGAAGAAGCTTGGAATGAAGGTAATTCTTTCGCTGGCCGTCGGTACCGTTTTGTTTGCTGTGATGTACTCCAGGCTTTATAGGACGCTGCTGAAATAGGTAACTGGGCTGCATGGCCCCGCCCGTGGCAAGGTTGCCATGCGTTGCGGCCTTCGGATTCAGGTAGAGCGAGCCGTTTCTTGTATTGCTATCAACCTCCACCATGGCGGGTTTGTGAACGAATGCCGATATGGTACGCCCTAGGTTTGTGGCAGAACACGTACTGTGTAGAGTAGCTTTCCGGGCGTATTGGGTGTTTTATGCGCGTGTAGATGCACATTTTTGGTTGTATTATGATTGCAAATGCTGTAGTCTACCGCAGCGTGTTGCTTCTAAGGTTGATTTATGCGGGTCCTGCTGGCGTTCTGTGCGGTTTGTTGCGGGCTTTTCCCTAGCCTTGTTGTTCTTGCCGGTCCTACCCATGATTCTGCGGGTGGTGAGGTGAAATTTTACGGTAAGGGTGGTACCACGCGCAGTGGGGATGATGAATTCTCGTTTGGCGGCGAGATCCTCTTTTATGGTTGGGGAGGGCGCGCCATGCTTCCGAAATTTTCCGCTGGTGCCGGCTCCATAGGCTCATTTAGAGATTCTGTTAAAGCTGAAGGTAGGATCTCGAAGGATTTGGGATGGAATGGAGACTGCGACTTTATTGGAAACCTGTCGTTTGAGTATGTAGCGGATTCTGGCGTGTTGTATGGAGCAGATTTTCAGCTCTTGGTGCCGGAGGTTGGTGGCGCTGTTGAGGGCGAGGGCAAGGCCATTGTTAACCGCGGTAGTCGGGTGTTTGTTCTAACTCCATATGGTAGGTTCTCCCTGGGATATCAAGAGGGGGTTGAGTCTGTCGTTTCTTCTCCCAAGTCGCACAGGAGTGTCTTCGATGATTTTGTGCGCGGGCAGGATCCAACTTTGATGAAGTACAAGTTGCCTATGCTGAAGGGTGACTTTTTCTCCCATGGTGAGGGGTGGTGGTGGCTGCGCGGTGCGGCGTTGCTGTATCCTGGGCTGTATAGCGAGTCTGTCTTTCGCGAGAATAGCGTAGTGGATTACTATGGCGTGGATGAGTACAGCAGGCACTATAGCAGATATTTTGCTAACAACCTTCCGTTTAGGCTCTCTTATCAGTCACCCACGCTTTTTGGTGTAAGGTTTGGTCTGAGTTACTCTCCCACTGGATACAACTCGGAGCTCTTTAGGGGCTACTACTACGAAGATTCACTGCACGGGGAAGAGGAGCAGTGGAGGTTTATTGATGAGGTGGGGGATGCGAACCAGGGTGGCGTACGTCGCAAGTCTGTGAAAGGTGGTGGCGACACGCCTGCAGATCAGTCTCCTGGAAACGTTGGTGCCTCTAACGAATCCGCTGTTGGTGTGTCCAGAACCATCCTGGCAGATGATGTGCTGTACGCTCCCGCCTACAGGAATGTTGTGAGTGCAGCTTTGTCGGCGGAGCGTTCGTTTTACATTAGGGGGGAAGAAGTAAAAGTTGGTGCGGCGTTTGCTGCAGAATGGGCTCCCGCTGCCGGGATCTCTAGAAGTTATGGGGACGTAGCGCCAGTTGGTGGCTTTTGCGCGCTTGCTGCGGTTGGTATTTTGCCAGCGTAGAGGTTGGGGGCGTAGATTTTGGGTTTGGGTACGGGCACCTGGGTAATTCTGGTTACCCTAGGGGCCCCCTTGTAGGCTCCACTGTTGACTGGAGCCGCGGTAAAACTGATCCAGCTTGGCGTCCCTCAAGTTATCTTGTGATGGGCGTTGGTTATGGTTCCGGGCCTGTTCGTGCAGAGCTATCGTATTTCACCAGCGTGAAGGGTGGATACGTGTCCTCGGCGGAAGTGGATGATTTTGGTGTGAGGGTCAGTTATGATCTGTACAGAGGCATCGATGTGCGTTGTGCACTGTTTTATGGTTGGGGAGGGCGCGCCATGCTTCCGAAATTTTCCGCTGGTGCCGGCTCCATAGGCTCATTTAGAGATTCTGTTAAAGCTGAAGGTAGGATCTCGAAGGATTTGGGATGGAATGGAGACTGCGACTTTATTGGAAACCTGTCGTTTGAGTATGTAGCGGATTCTGGCGTGTTGTATGGAGCAGATTTTCAGCTCTTGGTGCCGGAGGTTGGTGGCGCTGTTGAGGGCGAGGGCAAGGCCATTGTTAACCGCGGTAGTCGGGTGTTTGTTCTAACTCCATATGGTAGGTTCTCCCTGGGATATCAAGAGGGGGTTGAGTCTGTCGTTTCTTCTCCCAAGTCGCACAGGAGTGTCTTCGATGATTTTGTGCGCGGGCAGGATCCAACTTTGATGAAGTACAAGTTGCCTATGCTGAAGGGTGACTTTTTCTCCCATGGTGAGGGGTGGTGGTGGCTGCGCGGTGCGGCGTTGCTGTATCCTGGGCTGTATAGCGAGTCTGTCTTTCGCGAGAATAGCGTAGTGGATTACTATGGCGTGGATGAGTACAGCAGGCACTATAGCAGATATTTTGCTAACAACCTTCCGTTTAGGCTCTCTTATCAGTCACCCACGCTTTTTGGTGTAAGGTTTGGTCTGAGTTACTCTCCCACTGGATACAACTCGGAGCTCTTTAGGGGCTACTACTACGAAGATTCACTGCACGGGGAAGAGGAGCAGTGGAGGTTTATTGATGAGGTGGGGGATGCGAACCAGGGTGGCGTACGTCGCAAGTCTGTGAAAGGTGGTGGCGACACGCCTGCAGATCAGTCTCCTGGAAACGTTGGTGCCTCTAACGAATCCGCTGTTGGTGTGTCCAGAACCATCCTGGCAGATGATGTGCTGTACGCTCCCGCCTACAGGAATGTTGTGAGTGCAGCTTTGTCGGCGGAGCGTTCGTTTTACATTAGGGGGGAAGAAGTAAAAGTTGGTGCGGCGTTTGCTGCAGAATGGGCTCCCGCTGCCGGGATCTCTAGAAGTTATGGGGACGTAGCGCCAGTTGGTGGCTTTTGCGCGCTGCTGCGGTTGGTATGTCTGCCATGCGTAGAGGTTGGGGGCGTAGATTTTGGGTTTGGGTACGGGCACCTGGGTAATTCTGGTTACCCTAGGGGCCCCCTTGTAGGCTCCACTGTTGACTGGAGCCGCGGTAAAACTGATCCAGCTTGGCGTCCCTCAAGTTATCTTGTGATGGGCGTTGGTTATGGTTCCGGGCCTGTTCGTGCAGAGCTATCGTATTTCACCAGCGTGAAGGGTGGATACGTGTCCTCGGCGGAAGTGGATGATTTTGGTGTGAGGGTCAGTTATGATCTGTACAGAGGCATCGATGTGCGTTGTGCACTGTTCGCGCAGCTGCACAGGGTTTCTGTGGAGTACGATTTTGCTAGAGGCTTTGTAGGGAAAGGCTGGGTTGATAGTCACCTTTCGTACGATTTTGATGTGTTAATGTCCGGCGTGAGGCTGGTCTTCTAGTCAGGTATCTAGTTTTGAGGGTGTTGTATGGTACATAAAGGTTCTCTGGTGGCTCCGGTTATGGCAGCGGCGTTGCTGTTTGTCTCTTTTGGAGGTATGGCTGCTTCCGAGCCTCGGGAGGAGGTAGGTAAGGGGTATGCTTTTGTCACCGGGCGAGTGCTCTCTTACGCGTGGCTGTTGGATGATAATCCTGTTGGAGATGAGCACGAGGGGCACAGACGGGTGCGCGGTGATGAAGAAATTAAATCTCGTCGTTACGGCAGGCACGGCATAGGTGATACGCATGTTTTTGAACATAATTTAGGTAGCTGGGGGACTAGCTATGATGCCGCGCTTGCAGTTGGACTGAGGTCGAAAGGAAGTACGCTCGGGTTGGCCTACGGAGCGGATTTTGCTCTGTCGGTCCCTGTAGGGTCTTTTGGGAAGTCATTCTACGATGAGATGGTTGGTGCTGGTAGCAGGATATTTGCCGATACGCCCTACGGCACCTTCTTGCTTGGCTACCAGGAGGGCGTAGAATCCTCCATGAAGGCGGACGTGCTGGCTTTGATTCCTGGAGGAGGAGGTGGAGCGTGGGGTAAGTACCTTAGGTGCTTCCTGGGGTACGCTTCCGGCATGCCTTTCCACATGTACCCAGGGTTGTATAGCGAAAATCTTTTCCGGTCTATCGGCAGCTTTGACAGAGTTGGGGTTCTGAGAGAGACTCGTAGATTTTTGGGGGTTTTGCCCATGAGGCTCTCGTACGTATCTCCCAAGGTTGGCGGGTTTTCGTTGGGAGTAAGTTACTCTCCGTCTGGCTACAGAGATGATCTGTTTAAGAGTGATGCCTATAGGCTCGGTGTTGGGCGGAGTCTGAGTAGCGAGGAGGAGAGCGGTAGTGAGGCCGCGGGAGATGCGAAACTTGCTCTTGTCGCTGTGAAGCCCAGTTTTGACTTGGGCCCCGTCTACAAGAACATACTCAGTGGCGCGTTGCGCTATGACTGGGGTGATAGCGATGTAGCGGTAGGCTTGTCTGTCACTGGTGAGTACGCGAGGCCGAAGCGGTATACAGACATACTAAATCCAGGCACAAGCTCTTTCGTGGAATATAATAATCTCGCTGCGCTATCAGCTGGTGCCGAGGTGAAGTTTGCCGGGCTGAAGGCCGCGGTATCATACGGGTACTTAGGTAGTTCTGGGCGCCCAAGAGTTGTCAGTCAGAGTGGTAGGACTTGGGAAGTGCCATATGGGACCAACCTTCCCTCATATTACTTTGCATCGTCGCTGGGGTATGGCTATGGCGATTTCTACTCCAGTGTAGTGTACTTTGTCAGTAGGGTTGGTCACACTGCTGGTGTCGCTCGCGGCGGTGCTGCGTACCACGACTATAGCAAGGGGTTTGATGGTGAGCACGTACTGAGGGATTTGGCTATTGGTCTTGGCTACAATTTGTATGAAAAAAGGGGCACCAGGTTTGGGTTGTTTGTCAGCTGTCACGCATTTTCCCTAGAGCAGAGGTCTAGTGAGTTTAAGAGGGAGGATCGCGGGGATTATGTTCGCACCACTTCCAGCCCTCAGGAGCGTGAAAGCCACAAACATGATGGGGTTGTGGTCCTTTCTGGCGTGAAGTTTGATTTTTAGTCTTTCCTGAGGCAGGGCCTGATGACTGCGGCGGCAGCGGGGGCCCTGCCTCTCTCGCGGCAGTTGTGAGTCGCGCCGATAGTCCGGGTTATATAGTTGGTCGTGTTTCTTGCAACGTGCTACACTCGGTTGCGCTTTCAACAGCTTAGGATGCCGTTGCGTGTTATGGGTGGCAATGTACCCGCGCTGTCGGCGCACGCGTTTCTCCTTGTGCTTCTTCCCCCAATCTTTTCTGTGATTTTCTGTCTTGGCGTCTAGATTTTATAGAAAAATCCTAAGAAATTGGGGATTTTGCTATGTAAAACGTAAATATAATTATATATCATAATAATATTATGCTATATCAGTATTAATTCCTTGACATGTTTACTGCCGCTCATTAAGTATAGCTCGTACAGCTAACATATTTTCAATGTTTAATCGGGTAATACACAATGACGAGAGTTTCTTTTTCCACTGCTCTTGCGTCTCTTTTGGTGTTATGCGAGGCGGGCGATGCATTTGCCGTATCTCGTGGCCAAAAGTTACACAGTAATGGAAACGTCGCCTCTGCTGAGCGACAAAACAAATACAACACAGCTGACCAATATGCCAGTACCGTGCCCTCTATAGATATAGGTGGAAGCCTAATTACTCACGGGTGGGTCTCACTTCAAAGTGGCTACTACCGCACTCAGGGCATACAACGAGGTGACTCTCCTTCTGAATATTCAAGGAAGTACGGGTTCGCCTCAGATGGGATGTTGAACATCACTGCTGAAGGACGCAACGATGTATTGGGTGTTTCCTATGGGGGAAGCTTAGAGCTCGATGTGCCATATGTTCAGAAGAGCGAGTACGTTTCTTTTAAGCAAGTTGGTAGCAGGGGTGCGCGCGTATTCGTCAACACACAGTTTGGTGACTTGAGGGCCGGGTACCAAGAGGGCGTTGATTCCCTGATGAAAGTCGACGCTTTTAGTATAGGGGCAGGGGATAACAGCAATGTTTGGATGCGATATGTAAATCTGCGAGGTATTCATGACCCCTTGGAAAACTCTGATGCCGATGCAGTAGATCTTCCAAACGAGCTGAGGAAGCGGTATCTGGAGAATACATTTTACCTGTCTACTGGACTGTACAGCCAGAGCATACTGGAGGGCAGTAACAGATTCTCCAAAGGGGTTTCTAGCGCCTCCAATCGCGGTTTGCCAGTTAACCTAGTTAATGCATTGCCTTTCAGATTTTCATACCTCTCCCCAAGTTTTGGTGGGTTGAGACTGGGTGTCAGCTACTCACCGTTCGGGTACGATGAGGATAAGGTGATCAGTGCCCACGTGCCACGTAAGCTTGCTGTGAAAACACAAACTCCCGTAAGCGGGCTTCTTGGGCTTGGCCTGGGCTTTTTACGGGGAACTCTTGAGAATGCGGTGGTTGAGGAACAAAACGCCAGAACTCGCCACGTATTGCCTTTGTACGAGCGCGTGATTAATGTCGCTATGACTTACTCAGCGCAATTCAAGGGGGTGGACTTTAAGGTGTCAGCAATCAGCGAGTATGCGAAAAGCAAAAAAGGGCTGTTGAACGAGCACGTTTCCTTTGCAAAATTGGATGATGTGAAAAACATAGCCTTTGGTGGGATGTTTGGTTACAAAAATCTGAAATTGGCGGCCTCTTACGGTTATCTCGGTCCGATAGATAGAGTGAACAACATGTACGCCTGGAACGGGGAAAAGTTTGTGCTCGATAGCCGCGACAGAGTGCTTATCAAGACAGGAGGAACCTACTTTTGGACGCTGGGAGGTGGATATGAATATAACGGGGCGTACGTCTCAGCAATCTATAGGGGTAGCAATTATAGCGGCAATAAGCTAAACGAAATTGCGCTGGGAGCGGAATATAATGTTTCCACAAGCGCCTCTAGGGTTGACTGTTCATTCTTTGCGAACTACCACTACTTTAACGCACGGTCTTCTGTGGTGTTAGACAGCGAGAAAACTAATGGCGTAAATAATGGGCGAGTGATGCTCGCTGGGATGAAGGTCAAATTTTAGGCCTACCGCTGTCGGAAGAAGCAAATCCCCGCCTGCTGCGCTTACTTTGCTGGCGGGGTTGTTACCTGATTAGCTGTACTGCTGCGCATACTCTTGTGCTCAAGCCTGCATGCTGGAGGTGCGCAGCCTTCCCCGGGAGTTGTGGGAAGGTCACCAGGGTTTACCCAATGTGTTCCCAGACTTTCCCCCCACGTGGCCCGCTTGTGTGAAACATCCGTAACAACTCAACGTTTTCGGAAAGTAGGAATTTTGTGGGCGCGAATGCAAAACGCTAGTTCAATTGTTACATACTGCATCTTTAAAGTCTTGGCTTTCCATGATAAGCCGGGCATTATCCACACTTATTGCATAGACCAAGTCTTCCTTACTAGTAGCATTGTACAGTCTTGCTGCTATGCTTGAAAGTATAGAAGAAAAGCCTAGCAGTGGTACAAGGTGTTGCATTGCATTGCTGCCACTTTCCTAAGTGTGCTGCTGCTGGATGGATTAGTTGGGCAAGTGTTTACACACTGATATACTATAATGCTGCTCAGTAAAGCGTTGTAGTGTTCAGCCATATACGCTGCAGCTTTCTGTGCTGTGCTAAGTAGTAAAGAATTAGCCTTACATGCATTGCTAGCGACAAGGTGCTTCATGCACTGGTATAATACACCCCTATAATCCTTGGCGTGCAATACGTCATGAGTTGAGAAAAAACCGCAGCCTACTGATGCATTCTTCCTGTCCCAATATTTCCATAACCTCTGATATGCTCGGGGTGCTAAGCCTTCCCGCTATGGCTGCGCGCAGCAGGTGATAAACATCACTTATCACCACATCGTTGCTCTTTGTCCATTCCTTGATATACGAAGATAAAAAGTCTTTCGTCCAGGTTTTTGGCTCTATTTGTGACATTGCACCTACAAGTTTGGCTAGCAGCTCTGAACTTTTGAGAATAACTTGCTTTGCATCGTCATCAACGGAAATTGGTATATTTTGGACATAAAACACCGAATCTCTAGCGAGATCAGCCAGAGTCTTGGCCCTTTCCATGAGCTTTTTTACTCCCAAAGAAAGCCGAGCGAGTTTTGTTTCAGCAACGGTGTGGCCCAGTTCTTGTTCCAAAAACGGCAGCAGGAGCCCAAGAATCTCAAGCTCAGTTTTTTGGTTCATGTAGTGATGGTTTAAAAATAGCAGTTTTTTGCTGTCTAAGCACGAATGGGAAGTGCCGATTTTTTCTATTGAGAACAACTGAGTTGCACTCTGCATTGTTATAATTTCCTCATCCTTGTGGCTCCAACCCATGCGCAGCAGGTAGTTGCACACAGCCTCGGGCAAAAAACCAAGCTCCCGATACTCATGCACTCCCGGTGCACGGTTTCTTTTCGACAGTTTTGCTCCTCCTTCATCATGTATCAAGGGTATGTGGCAAAACTGGGGATTGTCCCAGCCCATAGCCTCGGCAAGCAACATTTGTTTTATCGTGTTTGTTATGTGGTCGGAGCCCCTTATAATGTGGGTGATGCACATGTCGTGGTCGTCCACTACCACTGCCAGCAGATATGTCGGGTGGCCATTTGACCGCAGTATGACCATATCATCAATCTGCTCACTGCTTACAGATATTTCCCCATATACTCCATCCGTAAACTTTATTTCCCTGTTTTCGGGGCTTTTAAGCCTCAAAACCCCAGCAGTGCCTGACTGTGCGTGATTTGCATCCCTTGATGGGCAGTGATGCCGGTAATGTTTACCCTCATTTTCGTGCCTCAGTTTTTCAGCAGCAATATCATCTTCCGAACAATAGCAGTAATAAGCTTTGCCGCGCGCAAGCAACTCCTCTGCTACTTGTGTGTGGCGTTCTCTCCGCGCAGACTGGATCACTACATCTTGGTCGTGATGCAGCCCAAGCCACGCCATGTCTTCGATAATAGACTGCGCAACGGTTTCGGAAGATCTTTCCTGGTCTGTATCCTCCATACGGAGCAGGAACTGGCCACCGTGGCGCCTGGCAAACAACCAATTGAACAGAGCAGTTCTCGCTCCACCCAGATGCAAGCTTCCGGTTGGAGACGGAGCAAACCTGGTAATAACGCGCACTATTTCGGCTCCACAAACCCAGGCAGGATGGTACAGCAAAAGTCCCACAATAGCAATATGGGCGAAACGTAGGGGGGGGGGAAGGTTGAGTCCCAACACACAAATAGGAAAGACACGCGCACATCGTATTGCAGCAGCAAACACTGCACATGCAGTATCTGGAGTGCTCATAAACATGGGCATGCTGATGATGGTCTGCACCGTAGCTGCGCTGTGCACAATAATGTTGTGTACAGTAGCAGCATGTTGTCCACCCATCATTGCAGCTGTAGCAGTGGCTGGCGTAGCTGCAGTGTTATTTTCAGTGATAACAGGATGTTCTATACGAGATTTAGTTGAATCTTGTAGGCAAGTTAAACAAGTAAAGGAAGAAGGACTAGCTACTGTACAATCATTACAACCTGTTCTTACTCCTGTAACTCCTATAGCTGAGAGAACAGGTAATAGAAGAATTGCCAAGCTCCTGACTGGTAAGGCCAAGGCTGAGGATGCAGCTCAGGCTGCTGTGGATCAGGGTACTGCTGTTGGCGGGACTAATAAGGTTATAGCTGGGGTTGCTACCAGTTCTGGTATTGTCAAGGTCATGGCTGAGGCAGATCCCAGTACGCTGAAGGATGCCACCAAGGCTGTTGGTACCACACCCAGTACTGCTACATGTGTTGGTACATGTGCCAGTGCTTTGGCTGGTGGGGTTACTGGTACTGCTGTTGTAACCGGTGTGGGGATTGCTGCTTGTGTTGCTGGTTTGGGGGTCGCTGCTGTGGCTGCTGGTACTGCCGGTTTTGTAGCAGCTGGTTTGGCTGTGGGTGCATTCTCCATCCTGATCTCAATATGTACAGTTATTCAGACCGTAGCTGAACTCCATTCTGCCAGGGTGCCGGTAGTATCCATGCAAGATCCTGTGCATAAGAGGGATACTACAGAATATGATGTCATAGAGAATTATAAACCACAGAAGATCAGCAGGATAAAGTGGCTCGCTCCTCCAGAAGCTGCCAGTCCAACGCATAGAATACTCATGGCCCTGGCTGGTGCTGCAGTGGTTGTGCTTGTCGCATTCTTACTTCCCCCAATTCCATGGATCATTGGTGTTATAGCTCCGCCGCTGGTCTCTTGTGTGTTCTATGGCTTATCCTCTTGTGTAGGTGGCATTGATGCTTATGTATATAAACGTAAGGCTGCCAAGGCTGCGTTGCCTGTTGAAACTAGTCCCATCGTGCTCGGGCGGCGTGCTTCTGAATGCCCCGAACAACTCCAGGATGATGTGGCTGCTAACATGACTGTTGAGGCCGCTAACATGACTAGTGATAGCGTGCAAGCTGATCCCCAAGACTGGGAGCCTGTTGCCAAGGATGCAGAGTGGGAGCCTATACAACGAGGTGCATACCCGGTGGTTGATAGGAAGTACTACCCAAGGGAGAAAAAAACTGATAGTTAACTTCAGGGTGCCGTTACCAAGAATCGAACTTGAGGCTCGTCCTTACCAAGGACGCGTTTTACCACTAAACTATAACGGCGGAAACGGGATTGTAGTTTTTTGTGATGGGTAAGTCAAAGATAAACATTGAAAATAGAAAAAAGAGGCTGGCAGAGCTCTTAAAAAAGAATATTGCTCGCCGTAAAAGGAAAAAATCTTCCGGCGTTGAAGATGCCAGAACTACCAGAAGCTGAGGTCATTTCCAGATTCTTCGCTAGCAAGGCCGTTGGTAGGCATGTGGAAGGTGTTACAGTATATAGGCGTGACTTGCGCGTCCGGATAGCGGACGATTTTGAAAGCGCAGTTGTAGGCAGGAAGATTGAGTCTGTATGCAGAATTTCGCGATACTTGGTGTTCGTTTTGAGCAGAGGTGAGCGCGTTATGTTTCACCTGGGCATGAGTGGTAGAATGGCCCACGTTAGGCCCTACGTGCGGGAAAAACACGACCACGTTGCCTTACTTCTGGATGGTGGGTTTCATGTAGTTTTCAACGATCCACGCAGATTTGGGGCTGTGTTGCTAGTCAACTTTCAGGCATATGAGAATATCGCGTCAAGAATCGGGCCGGATCCGCTTTCTGCTGAATTTAACGCAGAGTATTTAATGCGACCGAGCAAGGCATGCGTGAAGAGTGTATTGATGAATAATGCTATAGTTGCCGGAATAGGGAATATATACGCATCGGAGATTTTATTCAGAGCCGGGGTGTTGCCCATGCGAGCGATGAGCAGTATCTCTTACGCAGAATGCGAGGGGATCGTGCGGGAAACCAAAGCCACTCTCCAGCTTGCCATAAATACTGGTGGGTCAACCATCAGGGATTATAAAATTCCCACTGGTGCCGCGGGAGGGTTCCAGCAGCATTTTATGGTTTACCAAAGGGCAGGGCAACCCTGTAATGTTTGTGGGGCGCGCATACTTTCAGAGAGGCGCGGCGGGAGAAGCACGTTTTTTTGTGCGCTATGCCCAGCGGTAGCTCCGTCATGGATGACAACGCGAAGTTGGGAATAGATATTGATTGTGGTCCACAAATGGGCGCCTGTTGCGCCATACATGAGCGCAATTTGTGCCGGCATAGAATCGGTTGAATGATCTGTGTGTTTAGTTGGAAAGGAATTGGAGAATTTTTGCGGTTATAAAGCCGGGTTCGAAATCTCCTACGATTCTGAAAATTGATGTTGGGTAGATTGCCTAGTTTTACAAAAGATGAAAATCGAGAGATTTTTTTGGTATAATTTCGCATACTACAGTTTAATTTGTTCAGGTATGTGATGTGTTCTGCGGTTATTCAAGAGCTGGAGAGTAAGAAATCTAAGCTCAAGTCTGGTGGTGGTGTGTCCCGAGTGGAGAAACAGCATAGCAAGGGCAAGCTCACCGCTAGGGAAAGACTTGAAGTTCTGCTTGATGAAGGCTCATTCCAGGAATACGGGGTGTTTGTGGAACACAGATCAGCCAACTTTGGCATGGACAAGGCAAAAATCTCGGGGGATGGTGTTGTCACCGGTTCTGGCACAATATACGGCCAGAGGGTGTGCGTGTACTCACAAGATTTTACGATATTCGGCGGCTCTCTGAGCGAAATGAACTCGAAAAAGATCTGCCATGTCATGGACATAGCTGCCAAGGTGGGGGTGCCCGTGATAGGCATTAACGATTCCGGAGGTGCCCGCATCCAGGAAGGGGTGGATTCTCTTGCCGGCTACGGTGAAATATTCCGTAGGAATGTTGAAATGTCCGGGGTAATCCCGCAGATATCCTTAATAATGGGTTCGTGTGCGGGTGGCGCAGTATACTCTCCCGCGCTCACTGACTTTGTGTTCATGGTGCACGGCAGCTCGTGCATGTTTGTTACCGGGCCAGACGTCATTAGAAAAGTCACGTTTGAAGAAGTTACCCAGGAAGACTTGGGTGGCTCTGCCGTACACACGAAGAAAACCGGAGTTGCCGATCGTGCTTTTAGTGACGAAATTGACGCGCTGTGCCAGATAAGGAAGTTCTTCTCGTTTATGCCTGCAAATAATAGGAGCTCTTCCAGATTCAGAGAGACAAGAGATGCTGTGGACAGAGAAAGCGAGTCTTTAAATACGCTGGTTCCGCATAGTAGCAGCACTCCGTACGACATGTACGAACTGATACACAAGGTGTGTGACGAGGGAGTGTTTTTTGAGCTAAAGCCAGATTTCGCAAAAAATATCATCACAGGGTTTGGCAGGATAGGCGGCCATACCGTGGGGTTTGTAGCAAATCAGCCGCTGCATCTGGCGGGGTGCTTGGATATTGATGCCTCTAGAAAGGCTGCCAGGTTCGTAAGATTTTGCGATGCATTTAACATACCGATTGTCACACTTATTGATGTGCCTGGGTTCATGCCGGGTGTGTCGCAGGAATATTCCGGCATAATAGCCCATGGTGCGAAGTTACTATATGCCTATGCAGAGGCGACCGTGCCGAAAATAAGCGTCATTGTCCGCAAGGCCTATGGAGGTGCCTATATTGTGATGAATTCGAGGCACCTGTGCGGCGACGTCAACTATGCTTGGCCTAGTGCTGAGATAGCAGTCATGGGTTCGGAAGGCGCTGTTGGAATTATTTTCCGCCATGAAAAAGACCAGGAGTGTTTGCAAAGATTGGTGCAGGAATATAATGATAAGATAGTGAACCCCTACGTTGCAGCGTCGAGAGGGTTCATAGATGATGTCATAGTGCCGTCCTCCACGAGGAAACACCTGCACTCTGCTTTGAGCCTGTTGCGCGACAAACAGATCGCACGCACTTGGCGCAAGCACGATAACCTTCCTTTATAGCGCTGCCATCTGTGGCATGTGAGGCTGTGGACGGGGGCCTAGTTGTGACGGCAATGCGGCTGCCACGGCAACAATGAGTGAAGATGTACTTGATGCATAGGCTCTGATTTTCTGAGCAGGTCGTTGGCTGTGTACTATGTGTATTACCAATGAGGTCGTGACTCTGAATGTTGCTGCCTTTGACGGAACCGGTGTAGGTAGGTTGCTGTAGGTTATGGGTAAATGCGCGGTAGCGCGCTAGGAGGAAATCTGCTGCAGTTTGTTTGCTTGGTCATCGGCGATGAGGGCATCGACAAATTCATCAAGGTCCCCCTCTTTCATTATGTGCTCAAGCCTATATAGCGTCATGTTAATGCGATGGTCGGTAATCCTGGACTGGAGGAAGTTGTAAGTCCGGATACGCTCCGAACGGTCCCCTGAACCTATCTGGCTTTTGCGCATTTTCGATATCTCATCTTCTATTTTTTGTTTTTCTAGGTTGTACAGCCTTGCCCTCAGAACTTTTAGAGCCTTGCTCTTGTTTTTGTGCTGGGATTTTTCATCCTGTTGGATCACCACTATGCCAGTTGGTATGTGCGTTATCCTAACGGCGCTGTCAGTCGTGTTTACTGACTGCCCTCCCGGCCCACTCGACCTGTAAACGTCTATTCTGAGGTCTTTTTCGTCAATTTTTAGATCTACCTCTTCAACCTCTGGCAACACAGCAACGGTTGCTGCGGAAGTGTGCAACCTGCCCGAAGATTCGGTTTCCGGTACGCGTTGCACTCTGTGCACGCCAGACTCAAACTTCAACCGCGCGAACACGTCTTTTCCTCCTATACACAGAGAGGCTTCCTTATATCCGCCAATGCCAGTAGTAGAGATGCCGATGGGCTCCACCTTCCACGACTTTCTCTCCGCATATTTTATATACATACGATACAGATCGCACACGAACAGCGCAGCTTCCTCCCCTCCGGTTCCAGCTCTGATTTCCAGAATCGCGCTGCGGGAGTCGTCCTTATCTTTTGGCAGTAGAGACAATTGCAGCTGGTGCTTTAATTTTGGAATTAACTTTTGCTTTGTGTACAACTCTTCCCTTGCCAGATGGACTAACTCCGCATCTGTATCTGTGCTGTTGATGAGCCCTTCTAGCTCTTCAATTTCTTTCTGCGCTGTCTGATATTCCTCAATCAGAGACATTATAGGTAGTAGGTCAGAATATTCCCTGGACGCAACAACGAAAGCCTGAACCCCAAGTGACTCAGGGTCCGACAGCTGCTGTTTCAAGATACGAAATTTCTCGCACAACCCCTCAAGGCTGTCTTCAAAGCTCATAATTTTACCTGTACTTCATGGCTAGGGCAGCCGTTCAAAACCGCAAGCGCAAACCGCGGCCATATTAACATCTATGCAAAACATTGTAAATTTTTTGTGCTGTATGCCGCGCACGTGGATTAAAACAATCAATGCACTTTAGTAAGTTTCGCATGTGTGCAGGTGCATTCAGTGTTGTGACACGTTTCCACGCAGGTGGGGGCATGTGGAACAGTCATGGTGTTTGCTGAGATGTACTACCCGTTGCTATCAGAAAATCGCAAGTTTTTGATACTATACCTCCGCCGCGCAATGTACACTGGGTGCTGTGAAATTGTGGGCCGTGTATGTTGTCTAAGTGCAGGTTTGTTGCTGGAGTGCAAGATAAGCATTCCCTACCAGACTTTCAGGTGCCCGAGGTTGCTTTTGCAGGAAGGTCTAATGTTGGGAAGTCTAGCCTCATCAATGCAGTAACGAAAAACAAGAAAGGTGCCAGAGTGTCTTCCAATCCGGGGTCTACCCGGCAAATCAACTTTTACCTCAATGAAGGCGCACTTGCGCTTGTTGATCTTCCTGGCTACGGATACTCCAAAGCATCAAAAGAAAGCGCGAGTTCTTACATGTCGTTGGTGGAACACTACTTGCTGACTAGGGAAGCTTTACATAGGCTGGTTTTGCTTATAGATTCTAAAGTCGGGCTCAAGGAAGTAGATATGGATTTTATATCCTGGCTTGAGGAGCGCTGCATACACTACAGTTTGGTCCTGACTAAGATTGACAGATTGGCGTGCACGGAGTTTAACGACGTTCTGTCTGCCGTGCAGAGTAGGGTGAAGGGGTGTTGTATGTTGCTGCATCCAATAATTGGGACTAGCAGCAAGTCTGGAAAGGGGATAAAGGAGTTGGTTCATGAAGTCTCAAAATGTGTCAAAGAATGGCCAGGGGGGCGCGATGTCCGAGCTTAATGATGGTCAATTTTCGGGAAATAGTGAGTGGCTGCGTGACGTTAAGGTGTTGTCTGAATCTCTACCCTACATACAGAGGTTTTCGGGGGAGACTTTTGTAATCAAATATGATGGAACCGCAATGAAGGACGCAAACCTTGCTGCGAGGTTTGCGAGCGATGTGGTGTTATTAAAGCAGGTTGGCATAAACCCGATTGTGGTGCATGGGGGTGACTACAAAGTTGAGGAAGTTTTAGCAAGGTTTGGCAGGGAGTGCACTTTCGTTAACGGCTTGCGGGTTATGGATGTGGGGACTTTGGAAATCGCAGAGATGGTCCTGTCAGGCCTCGTGAACAAGGAGGTGGTTCAGCAGATAAACAATGCTGGGGGTTCCGCTGTGGGCGTGAGTGGCAAGGATGCTTGCTTGGTGGGAGCGAAAAAGATGTGCTGTACCCTGAGGGACGGGGGGCCGAACAACATAGAAAAAATCATGGACGTTGGGTTTTTAGGGGAGCCTAGTGAAGTCAATACAGACCTGCTATTCCTTCTTGAGGAGTCAGACTTTGTTCCGGTGATATCACCGGTGTGTAGTGGTACCAATGGGGCCACCTACATAGTGAACCCTGATCTTATGGCTGGTGCAATAGCTTCAGCTATGTCTGCAGCGAAACTTGTACTTTTGGCAGATGCTGCAGATTGCGTAAAAGATGCCCAGGGTTGTTTGTTGCGAGAGATCTCATCAGACGGAGCCGAGAAGCTTTTGCAAGATGAGGGAATGAGTGCAAATATGCTGCACAAGCTGCAGGCCTGTATAAAATTTTCCCGTGAAACATGTGGCACGTCCCATATAGTCGATTGTGCCATACCTCATGTTTTGCTATTAGAACTATTTACGACGCACGGCACCGGTACAACACTCTGCTGTGAGTTCCGCGGGGAACAATAAGTTCGTCTCGCTTGTGCGCGGCTAGCTTCCCTAAGCACCGGGTTTCTCCCGTATGGTGTTGCTGTGGGTAACGTTGTGTGTATTCTCCCCTCGAGTTCTGTCCCGCAACTTGGCTTGGTATGGTTTTTTGGGTGTGGTAGTGATCCGCGTGTAGCTGCTTTGTGGTTGTTTGTGCTTGAAATTTGTATACGCTTTACGTGTTGATAATAATCGGACTTATATGAACGAAAAAAAGGAAAGGGTTGCAGGGTGGTTTCACGAGTTGCGCGATAGGATTGTTGATCAATTTTTAGCGATCGAAGAGGAGTTTTCTGATAGCCGTCCGGAGATTAAGCGTAGGACCTGGGACAGAGAAGGTGGTGGAGGTGGTGAGTCAGTCGTGATTGTTGGCAAAGTGTTTGAGAAGGCCGGGGTAAACTTTTCAACGGTGTACGGCGTAATGGATAGTAACTTTGCGTGTGAGATACCTGGAGCGCAGGAGAGTGGGGGCGACTTTTGGGCAAGTGGCATTTCCGTGGTTGCACACATGCAGTCTCCATTTGTACCTGCGGTGCACATGAATACCAGGTTTATGTGCACTTCGAAAAGTTGGTTTGGTGGCGGCATGGATCTGACCCCTACATATTATGATGAAGATGACAAAACCACATTCCACGAGGGCATACGTGCTGCGTGCGATAAGTTTAATCCCGAATACTATCCCAAGTTTAAGCAAAGATGTGATGAGTATTTTTACCTCCCTCACAGAAAAGAAATGCGCGGTGTAGGCGGGATATTTTACGATAACCTATGCACTGGAAACTGGGAGCAGGATTTTGCATTCACGCAGGAGGTTGGAAAATGCTTTTTGCGGGTGTATTCTGCCATTGTCAGGAGAAACATGCACAAAACATGGGGGGCAGAGGAGCGTAATTTTCAATTATTGAAGCGTGGCAGGTACGTTGAGTTTAATCTTATATACGACAGAGGAACAAGATTCGGCCTCATGACCAATGGGAACCCGGATGCAATAATGATGTCCATGCCTCCTCTGGTGCGATGGGAATAGGCCAGGCCCAGTATGGGTTTTCCTAACGGTATGCGGGTTGGCCGATTTTAAGTTTTGTGCAGCAGGCCCAGCGTGCAGACATATAAATTCTGCCGGGGTTACATTGCCACCAAAGCACGGCTGTTCCAACTGCGTGTAACGGTATCTATCCCAGGACGCGCGGCCGGTTACAGTTGGCAAAATTGGTAAATATACTAAGAAATATGTTGAAGTTGTCATAATACATGATAGCATTATGCACGCTGAGCGCGAGTTTGTATAATATGTTGTGGGGTAATTGTGAACAATAGGCAAGCGGTTGTAGTTGGGTCCGTTGCCGCTCTTGTGGTTACCTGCAGTGCACTTGCCTTTACGGGTGCGTCGTATATTGTGCGTAAATACAGCAAACAGGATGTTGACAAGCACATTATCATTTCGCTCTCCATTCATGGTGCGGTTTTGTGTTTAATTGGATTGTGCATATGTCTTGCTGCGCAGATGACGAGTACCTCTTACAGGTTCAATAATCTGTTACATAGAAACACGGTAAACCAGGCTCCGCTACCGGGGTGCCTTACATCCGAGCGCAGGTTTAGAGAGGTATATGTTCCAAATTTAATTGAAATCGAGATTTGGCCTCCTGAACGTAGTGTAGCCCAAGTGTCCGGGATGCCGACGGTGCCGACGCCCAAGCGTGATGCAAGCACTGAGTGCTCGTTACCCGAAATAAGATGTCTGGATATCGTGCAGGTTGATATGGAGAGTTGTAGTGATGTTGTGGCATCTGACCGCGATAGTAACCGCGATAGTATACGCAGCGCCCCTCCGTCGCTATCATGGGGTTGAGGCACAATGCACCTTGTGCATTTGTGAACTGTATGTTCCGAAAACATGGGACTAGATACACGCATGTAGGCGTGTGCCCATCAGTGATTACCACTTCACAGTATTGTTTGCAGCTTCTGCTGCGCACGCTGTCCGGAGGAAGCCCCACCTTTTCGACTCTGGCTTGATGCAGACTCAAGGCAGGGCATCTTCTGCGCGCATTATTGCGCTTGTTCCGGTGTACTTTCTGAGCACGTCTGGGATAGTGATGGATCCATCTTCGTTCTGATAGTTCTCCATGATAGCGGCTATTGTCCTCCCGATAGCGAGCGCAGAACCGTTTAGGGTATGTACCAGTGTGGAGTGCTTTTTCTTGTTTTCGAAGAAGAAATACTTCGCTCCCATCCTTCGGGCTTGAAAATCCCTACAGTTTGAGCAGCTGGAAATCTCCCTATACTTGTCCTGGGCCGGCATCCACACTTCCAAGTCGTAAGAAATGCTTGCGGAAAACCCCATATCCCCTGAACATAATAGCATAACTCTATACGGGAGTTCTAGCCTCTTCAATACCTCTTCCGCGATTGAAGTCATCCTCTCAAGCTCAGCATTTGATGCGTCGCTTGTAGTAATACTAACGAGCTCCACCTTGCCAAATTGATGCTGTCGCATCATGCCCCGCGTATCTAGGCCGGCACTTCCAGCTTCTGCCCTAAAGCATTGGGAATATGCCGTAAATCTCATCGGCAAGGAGTCACGTGGGAGCGTTGTTCCCGATACCAGATTAGCCAGTGCAACTTCACTGGTCGGTGCAAGCCTGAAGTTGTTTGTAGTGCGGAAAGAATCATCGTGAAACTTTGGTAATTGACCCACGTTGTACATTGTGCGCTCGTTCACCAAGACCGGATGTGATATTTCTGTATACCCAAACTCCTTGGTGTGCATATCTAGCATAAAGCTTGCAAGTGCTCTCTCTAGCTCCGCAAGCTGACCTTTTAAAATGGAAAATCTGGCTCCAGACAGCACTGCGGCGCGCTTGAAATCCAACAAATTCAGCATTTCGCCAAGCTCATAATGGGGCCTGATACCAAAAGCGAAATCTCTCCTCTGTCCGTGTGACCGCACTTCAACGTTATGACTCTCATCTTTGCCTACCGGCACTATAGGGTCAGGGACATTAGGGAGGCTTTCAAGTAAGTTGGAAAGTTTCGTGTCCTCCTTAATACTGTGCTCAAGCGTTTCTATCTCTTCAGCCAGTTTCTTGGAGGCCTCGATTTGGGGTGTGCACTCGATTCCGCTACGCTTCAAGAGGGCCACCTCCCGCGTTACTGCGTTTCGTTGTTCTCGTAGGGAATACAAAGTAGACAGCTCCCCCCTCTTTTTTAGATCTAATTCGATGATTTTTTCCGCCTGCTCACCAAAGCCACGGGATATCATGGCCCTGTCAAACAGCTCAGGGTCTTTTTTAATAAGCTCAATGTCGTGCACTGGAATTCCTGAATCGCGCTTCAAAAGAACTTAGACATACTATATGATAAGCCCTACAATTGTAAGACCATTTTGTGTGGGGTAGCACTTATGACGCTGGATGTTACCTGGTATACAGTGTCTATATTGGTGGTGGAAGCACTTTGCGTGTTCACTGCTACGTATATTTTTGCGCTGAAGACCCGGGTTTCATACCGCAGCTATGGCGAGGTTAGCACCGCAAAAAAGCATCTTGAGGAGAAACTTCAGGGTGCAGAACATGAAAATGCTTTTTTGAAGGAGGAAGTGCAGTCTTTGCAGCTCAAGTTGCAAGATGCCAAAGACAGGGCCTTGGTGCTTGAAGTTGAGAAAAAGAGTTTGGAGCAGGGCGGCGCGCAACTAGACAACTTTTTGAAGTGTGTTGATGAGCAGTGTAAGGTACACTTTGAAAACCTTGCGAATCGGATTTTTGATGAAAAAGTTGATAAATTAAATAAAATGTCGCGCGAGGGGTTGAGCGGAGTATTGGAGCCGGTAAAGGAGAATATGAAAGCCCTGAAGCGTGAACTGGAAGAGGCGTTTATCCAGCATGGTAAGGAGCAATTTTCGCTAAAGAACGAGATTCAACGCATAATACTCGCCAATGAGAAGATTACACTTCAGGCTGAAGGGTTAGCCAACGCGCTTAAGGGAGAAGCAAAAATCCAGGGAAATTGGGGTGAGGTCATATTAGAAAGAGTGCTGGAAGATTCCGGCCTACGCAGAGGGCAGGATTATAAGCTGCACGGTGCAGGTATGGGCCTGCAGGGCGTTGAAGGAGGGGGAAAGCAATATCCAGATGTTGTGATACTTTTACCCGGCGATAAGCATATTATTGTGGATTCGAAAGTGTCACTAGTGCACTATGAGAAATACTGTTCAGAAAGGCAAGAAGATGCCCGGCTTACGCACCTCAAGCATTTTGTGGGCTCCGTAAGGGCACATATAAGTGACCTTTCCAGTAAGCGATACTCTGATGTTGAAGGCATTAATACCCCAGATTTTGTGCTGATGTTTATCCCGATAGAAAGCGCTTATTTTCTAGCCGTTCAGGCAGATGCCGAACTTCACAAATATGCGTGGTATCGTAAGATCGTGGTGGTTTGCCCATCTACGTTGTTGGCAACCCTGAAGACGGTTGAATCTTTGTGGAGGCTGGAGAACCAAAATCGCAACACACTGGAAATTGCCCGCCAAGGAGGGGCATTGTACGACAAGATTGCGTCTTTTATTCATGATATGCAAAAGTTAGGTAAGCAGATAGATACCGCTGGTAGCGCATACCGCGATGTGATGAAAAAGCTTTCTGAAGGGCATGGGAACATACTTGCTCGTACAAAAAGCCTGAAAAATCTGGGGGTGCGGACCTCAAAAAGCCTGGAAGTAGACGCCGTTGATGGTTAAAAACAGCCCAAATGCCCCAAATAGAGCGGCTTGAGGCCCTGGTTGGGGGCATAGGGTTGCGATTTTAAGAAATGTGTGGACTTTTTGCGCAAAACGTGGAAACATCCCCATAGCCGCCTAGATTGCTGCCTAGTCAATACAATAGCAACTGTTTTAAATTAGCATGCGCGTACGGCCACAAAACAGTCGGAAGTGGGGTTCTTGCCGCACAGTGTCGGGGAATGATCTGAAAGGAATGAGCGAATTTATCGGCGAGAGTCAGAAGTACTTTGAAGATGCACTGGAGTGGTATTGCCGTAAATATTTGGCCGCCGTCAGCGAGAGGGCGTGGCTGTGTGTCTCACTCGTGGTTTTCGTGACGTTTCTCCTGTTCTTGATGTGGGATACGTACTCCATGTTCCCTACCAAGACCGACTTTAGCTTTATCAAATATACAGATCGGTACAGCGACGAATTCTTGCTGATCAAAAGGCTCAGCGTGGATGTTGAGGAAAGGGAGGAGGATCTTCTTTCTTCCTACCTTGCGGGGGAATACGTAAAACGCTATGAGTCATACTCTCCCGACGGCACAGAGGCACAGCTGGGCTTCGTGAAGAATAACTCATCCAGAAGGGTGTTTGTTGCGTTCAAAAACATCATGGAGCGGGGTGCAATTATACACCCATTGATATCAAAATACAAGACTGATGCCATATCCCTAGAGGCGGTGATTGATAAGGTCGAACTACTGCCCCGCAGCGTGGCCTCACTCAGCAGTGCGGTTGTGGAGTTTAGAGTTAAGCACATAGTGCACGGCGTGCTAGCTGCAACTGAACGCCGCAAAGTGTTGGTTTCTTTCTCTCTATCTAACGTCAGAATGGCCTCCGCCGGGGTAGTGCCGTTTGAGTTTACTATCAATACGTACAGATACGTAGACTAGCAGGTTGGTACCCGGCCCAAATGCTGGCAGCTTGGCCGTTGGTTTTTACTTCTCCGTCTCGGTTAATCTGGATACTAGGTGCTGCACCATTTCCTCACGAGTGGGGAGGAACTGTGCATCCTGCGGTAGTTGCCTTCTAAGCCACGTATACTGGCGCTTAGCGTACTGCCGCGTGTTTCTCTGCGCAGCCTCTACAGCTTCGGGCAAGCTTATGTTCCCGCGTAAATATTCTATGACCTCCCGCACTCCTATGGCCTTCATGATTGGGGCGTCTGCAGGCAAGTTTAGTGACATCAAATACTCAACCTCAGCCACTGCGGACGAGTTTATCATGTCAACCAGCCTGCTATTAATTTTGGGATGTAACTCCTCCTTAGGGGGGAATAACACGCACACCTCGCAGTTTTCAAAGGGGCGCTTTTTCGGGCAGCGCTCCCGCCAGGAGAATATCGAAACTCCGGTGCTCTCGAATACCTCAAAGGCGCGCAGGAGCTGGTTGGAGTTGCGTCGGTCAATTTTGCAAACATTTGCGTCTCTGCGGAGCAGCAATTCGAAAAATGTATCATTTCCAACTTCACTAAGCAGAGCCCTGGCCTTTTGCCTGATGTGCGCATCCGCCGGAGGTATCTCTGAAAGCCCATATATCAAGCTGCTGATGTATAGCCCGCTTCCCCCGACAACTATTGCGGGTGACTTTTTCTCCCAAGCAAGCAATATTTCCCTTTTTGCGTCTTCCAGCCATAATCCCACAGAATAACTATTGCTCGGGTGCACGTAGCCATACAGCCCGAACTGTGGGTTAGTCCGCAGGTATTCTGCCTGGTCAGTAATTGTTGGAACATGCTGATAAATTTGTTTCGAGTCGCAATTGATTATCGTGCACCCTAGGCGCTCTGCCACTATTTTAGAAACCTCAGATTTTCCCGAAGCCGTTGGCCCGGTCAGTATAAATAGTTTATGCACGGTATCTGCTAGTATAATTTGTTACGCGGGAAACATGCTACATGTACTTTACCACGCGTATTCCTAAAGTAGGGTTATGTTTTTGATAATCAATGTCAACTACCATGACCAAATAGTGTTGAACTCGGGCACTGCGCATGGTACACTCTACGCGAGTTGCTGTTTTGCCGGATTGTTGTACTTTTGAAGGATTTGCACGATGACGGATCAGGGGGGTTCCGCTGGTAGCGGGAAGGGGTTCGCCGCTAGGTTCGGTGGGAAAAAATCTTTTACTCAGAGAGGGAGTGAGGAAGGTGCCGGTAAGCCGTTTGCCAAGCTTGTGGAGAATAGGCCCGGCAAACCCGCGGTTTTTAGTGAGGACAAAAGCGTTCTTAGAACTACCAAAGCAAGCAGTGAGGGGTTTGCTAGTGCTACCAGGAAAAGCAGGCTGGATTGCCTTTTTCTTGTCCGAGGCAAAGACAAGGGCAGAGCAGCTTGGCACTATGTACTGGTTGACAAGGGTAAGAGAGAAATGTTCCTTGCAAAAAGCAAGAGCGGCTCTATGGATGTTGCGCTCTATGGCGAGATTCTCTATTCCGGTTGGGGTGAAAGCCCTCCAGATGACATAGTTAAGAAGGTTGAAGAGGAATTCGGCGCCTAATAGACTTGTGCACCTGGCGCATTGCTGGCAGCACATGGCTGCTGGTCTCGTTTTTGGAGGGGCTTTTGCGAATAAAGAAGTTAGCGGTTCTAGATCCAACTTTGTCTAGCGTAAGAGCAGTAGAAACTCTAATACCGCGAGAGGGCGGTTTAGTACTCTTCTGCAACGATGTAGCTGCGGCTTCGAAAAAGTTTGACCAGCGTGTTGAGCCGCGCAATTTTGATCCAAAATGTTGCGATTTAAGCGGGGTAGATTGGGTAGTGGAGCTCATCGCCGGTGGGGTGGATGAGAAGGCGAAGTTTTACTCCGCCGTGGCTCCAGACAACGTGGCGTGCTTTTTATCTTCCGATGTGCAGCCCGCGTTACGGGATGAGCTCAGAAAAAAAGTGCCGGAACAACTGCTCCGCAAACTGACCTCAATACGGTTCCCCACATTTTTCCGCGGAGCATCGGTGCTGGAACTCGTCCCCCACTCCGGAGAGTCTGAGGATATTATAAGCTCTATAAAGGAGCTTTATAAAGGTACGCTTGAAGTTTTTACATACTCTGAGGGCGAGGGCGAGCTTTTTGATAAGATAGGGTATTTCTGGGTGGCCACGTGCGTGTCAGCTGCCTATGAATGCGGTATTGGGGTTGAGGTGGCTGACCATCTGATTGCCAATGAGCGCACTGGCATCCCGCTACCAGGTCCGTTTTCCATCCTAGACACGCTCGGATTGGATAATTTTATTGCTTTCTTGGACGATTTGGTGCAGCTATTGGATGAAAATGACCCGCTGCGTGCTGCACGTGCCAAACTACCAGACGTCGTTTTTGCAATGATTGCTGACGGGTTTACTGGGTCCAGCGGCGGTAGAGGGGGGTTTTATCGTGCGTATGATGTGCGTGATGGAAAGATGGAGCAGGTTATAGATCTTTCTAGCGGGCTTTATAGAGGCATCAAGAGTGGTGATTCCACACTAGCGGAGCCGCATGCTGATGATAGGTTCAATAGGTTTTCTAGGCTGGTTTGGGGAGAGTTCTTTCTTTACGTAAATTACCTTGTTGGGTCGCGTGGGGAGAAGGCAGTAAGTGCTGTGGACAGTGTTCTACAGGCCGGTTACGGCTGGAAATACGGTGTCCGTGCGCTTGCTGAGATAGTAAATGTGAAACTTGATTTGCAAAAATAAGCGGGTGGTTGGTTCTACAGGCTTGCTGTTCTTGGAGTTGAGGGTTAGTATCTGTTTGTTTGCTCGTTGGGGTGTTGAGTGAAAAGCGAGGATGCGGCGTTTACCAACCTTGCCGGCCGAGAGTCTCCGTATCTTGGGGCGGCTAAGAAGCGTGGCGCATGGGATGGTACAAAACGGATACTGGAGCTGGGCCCCGACAAAATAATCCAGGAGGTTAAGGATTCTGGGTTGAGAGGGAGGGGCGGTGCTGGGTTTCCCACGGGAACTAAATGGAGCTTTATGCCCAAAACACGTCCTGAAGGCCGTCCAGCGTACTTGGTAATTAATGCTGATGAGTCAGAGCCAGGGACCTGTAAGGATAGAGACATAATCAGATATGAGCCGCATAAGATCATAGAGGGAATTCTAATAGCCGGCTTCGCCATGGGCGTCACCGCTGCGTACATTTACATAAGGGGTGAGTTCTATAATGAGTACCTAGTGCTGTCCCAAGCTTTGGATGAGGCGTACAAACACGGATTGGTTGGAAAGAATGCGTGCTCGTCTGGCTACGATTTGGATATTTTCATCCACAGAGGCGCCGGTGCGTACATCTGTGGGGAGGAAAGCGCGCAGCTAGAATCCCTGGAAGGGAGAAAGGGCATGCCCAGGTTAAAGCCCCCGTTCCCCGCGGCTGTGGGTCTATACGGCTGTCCTACAACCATAAACAATGTTGAGACCGTCGCTGTGGTTGCGGACATCATGCGCAGGGGGTCCAAATGGTTTTCCTCTTTAGGTAGGCCAAACAACACTGGGACAAAGGTTTTTTGTATTTCGGGGCACGTGAACAAGCCGTGTAACGTGGAAGAAGAGCTTGGGATCCCGATGCGAGAATTAATAGAAAAATACGCCGGTGGCGTTATTGGTGGTTGGGATAACCTCTTGGCTGTCATACCCGGTGGTTCGTCTGTTCCCATGTTGCCCAAATCTGTTTGTGACGATGTGCTGATGGATTTTGACTCCCTCAAGGCCGTACAATCTGGCCTCGGTACAGCCGGGCTGATAGTGATGGATAAGTCTACAGACTTGGTGGAGGCAATTGAGCGAATTTCGCGCTTCTATATGCATGAGTCATGTGGTCAATGTACTCCATGCCGGGAGGGCACCGGATGGATGTGGAGAATGATGAAGAAGATGGTTGATGGGACCGCAAAAGATGGCGAAATAGACAAGCTGCTTGACGTTGCATCCCAGATTGAAGGCCATACAATCTGTGCGCTTGCGGACGCTGCGGTGTGGCCTATACAAGGCCTGTTTCGCCACTTCAGGCACGTGGTTGAAGATCGGATTGGTAACAAGGGAAAGAAAAAGCGCCGGGTCGCGGCTTCATGAACGAGGGCGGTGCACCACGTGCGTATTCTATTTACTGCAAGTTGAAATGGTGCTTGTAGCCCTGCTGTTGGGGTTATCGTGTCATAGCTGGGCCTTTTGTGTGTAAATCGCCGATGGGTTGGGACGAATGAACTTGCACCTGCGCGCTGTTGTGCTATCATCCCTAATGTTGTCACTGTGAGGGGTCGGTGCTCAGCTTTTTGTTCTTCTGCTTTGCGGGAGTGGCGGTACTGTCTGCTGTAGGTGTTGTCCTGTTGCCAAACCCGGTATACTCGGTTTTGAGCTTGATTTTGACTTTTTTTGTCTCCAGTGCCGTGTTTATCATGTTGGGGGCAGAGCTGGTGGCCATGCTGCTCGTCATAGTGTACGTAGGGGCGGTTGCCGTACTTTTCTTGTTTGTTGTGATGATGCTGGATATCAGTCGAGTGGGGTCCAGACACGGCTTGGTCAAGCACTATCCGCTTGGAGTTGCGTGCATGTTTTTGTTTTTTGGCTGCATGGTATACTCGGTTTTTCATGCCAAGTCCTCTGCAGTCGATGGTTCTGGCAGTGGGTTCGGCAGCGTGGATAACGTGTTCCTTATAGGCTTGCAGCTTTACACTGAATACGCTTATGCGTTCCAGCTGGCCGGGGTTTTGTTACTCATTGCCGGGGTTGGCAGCCTAATTTTGATAGTCGGGGGGAGCAGTGGTCGGTCCCTGAAGCAGGATGTTGGCCAGCAGGTTGGGAGATCATCTAGGATCAAGTTACTTTCACCTGAAGTAGGTGTGGGCGTTTCTGATGCGGACTGAATCGTTTATGCTGAGGTTGGTTGATTCGCTCCACGTAGGGGAGGTGGTATGGAGTTTTTAGTCAATGCCGGCTTGTCCCTGGATCACTTTTTGGTGCTTGCGGCTGCTTTGTTTGTCATTGGTGCTTGTGGCATAGTGATAGGGCGAAAGAGTGCGATCAACGTTTTGCTTTCCCTAGAGCTCATGTTGCTGGCTGTGAATGTGAATTTTGTGGCCTTTTCCGCCTATAAGGGGGACATTCAGGGGCAGACTTTTGCGGTGTTCATACTCGCTGTTGCGGCTGCGAAATCTGCTGTGGGCCTGGCGGTGATGTTGGCGCATTTCAGAAATGTTGGGGATATTGACCTCAGTGAGGCGAGTTCGTTAAAGATGTAGTTAAAGGTGGCAAAGGTGCACGTTTTGGTGCATGGTACATTTGGGGGTGAGGGCTGCCGTATAGTCCGTGTCCTGTGGTAGTTGTATGTTTAGTGTCGAGTTTCTCTGTGTTACGCTTCCCCTAATTGGGGCTATTATCGGACAGGCTATGGGGCGCAGCAGGTTTTTATCTGCCGGCGTGATCTCTTCGTGCGTATTTTGTTCAGCCGTACTATCTTGGTACCTATTCCTTACGCTACAGCAGCGCTACAGTGTTGAGGTGATGCCCTGGTTCCAGATTGGAGAGATGGCGATTGTATGGTCAATTTGCATCGACAAACTATCTGCCATAATGCTTGTTGTTGTGACTACCGTCTCGCTGATGGTGCATTTGTATTCGATAGGGTATATGAGCAATGATAGCGGTGGAACCAGGTTTCTCGCTTACCTATCTGCCTTCACTTTCTTCATGATGGTCCTGGTTACCAGCGGAAATTTCGTGCAGCTGTTTTTTGGCTGGGAAGGCGTTGGGTTGTGCTCTTATCTGCTGATAGGATTTTGGTTCAAGAAAGATGCAGCAAACAGATCGGCGATGAAAGCATTTGTTGTGAACAGAGTGGGAGATCTGTTTTTTCTGTGTGGTATGTTGGCCATTTTTTATGTGTTTCGGTCTCTGAGTTTCGATGAAATTTTCGAGCAGATCTCAAACGGAGCGGGTTTCGGCGTTGTAAATGTTTTTGGGTATCAAATACAAGTTGTAAGTATTGCGTGCATATTGCTGTTTCTTGGGTGTATGGGGAAATCTGCCCAGCTTGGCCTCCACACGTGGCTCCCAGATGCTATGGAGGGGCCCACTCCCGCGTCTGCACTCATACATGCAGCAACCATGGTGACAGCAGGTGTGTTTTTAATTGCGCGTTGCTCGCCAATTTTTGAGCTATCGCAAGCTGCCCTGGACGTTGTGCTGGTGGTAGGTCTGGCAACGTGCCTAGTTGCGGCGCTAGTTGCGATTGTGCAGGAAGACATCAAGAAGATAATAGCCTATTCCACTTGCAGCCAATTGGGCTACATGTTTGTTGCGTGCGGCACTGCCAACTACCACTTGGCGATTTTCCACTTGGCGACACACGCGCTTTTCAAGTCTCTACTGTTCCTTGCCGCGGGTAACGTAATCCACTCTAACGCTGGTGAGCAGAGGATTACACATATGAGCAAGAATTGCTGGCGCGATATACCACTAACCTACGCGCTGATGTGGATAGGCTCCCTATCACTCATGGGTGTGTTTCCTTTTGCTGGGTTTTATTCCAAGGAGCTGATCATTGAAAGTAGCAGCACTAGCGGCGTTGGCTTTATGGTGACAAACTTAGTTGCCTGTCTTACTTCCGTGTATTCGTGCAGACTGATGCTAAAAGTGTTTCACAATTCTTCTGCAAAACGGATTTCGTCTATACATGAATCCAGTAGCATTATGCTGTTCCCGCTGCTGATACTAGCAGTTGGGGCGGTATTTTCTGGTGTGGTGCTCAAGAGTTTTTGGGGTATTACTGAAGGTGCATTCTGGGATGGTAGCCTAAGGGTGCATGCGCATGAAAACAGCGGGCTGCTGCTCTCTCTCCTTCCCGCAGTCTTGGGTATCGCTGGCGCATTACTGTACGTGGCCTACCACAATAGGTTTTGTATTATTGCTCTTCCGGGAAAGCTTGTGGGGCCGGTCCATACGGTTTTAAAGAATAAATTTTATTTTGACGAGCTGTACGACCTGGCGCTAGTACGTCCGATGGACAGGATAGCCACGACCTTTCGGGTTGTTGTAGACCAAAAAGTGATTGATTATTTCCTCTTAGGTGGTATTACTGGGGCTGTGAGCACATGCGCCAGGTATAGTGTCAAGATGCAGAGCGGGCGCGCGTTTGATTATGCTCTTGTCATGTTGTCCGGGGTGGTAGCTGCTACACTGTTGGTGGTATATGGTTTTGTAATACGGTGATTCTTCTGATGATCCTAATACCGGCGTTGGGGTCCTGTCTGGCGGCGTTTTCGCGTGGTGCTATGTCCAGGGTTGTGGGTCCAGCCGCCGTGGTTGTAACGCTGGTGGTGTTTTGTATGAGCGTTGTGCCGCTGGTGCGCGGGGGTGATTTCGTTGGAGGAATAGCTCCACAATCATGGGTGGGGCAAGTTTTTTCCGTGGATGCGCTATCCATGATATTGACGGTGCTGTCCACTTTCCTGTTTCTCATATGTTCACTTTTTTGCGTTTTTAGTCCAGGCGGGGCGCCGACCGTTCCTTCCTTTTTTGCGTTGCTGCTTTTACTAGAGAGTCTTGTTATTGCTGTTTTCTGCACACATGACATCTTGTGGTTTTTTATTCTCTTCGAAGCCTCTTTGGTTCCAATGTTTTTCATGATCGGGTTTTGGGGGCACGGCGATAAGGTGGGTGCTGCATTTAAATTTCTTATATACACAGCCACAGCTTCAGTCGGGTTTTTGGCGGCTGTGGCGTGTATTGATGCTGTTGCCAACGCAACTTCCGGGTCATTCGATGATGTTGCTATCGGGCTGGCGACTAGTGTGCACCTCCGCTGGCAGATATGCTTTTGGATTTTGTGTTTTGTTGCGTTTGCCGTCAAACTTCCGGTGGTTCCTTGCCATACATGGTTGCCGAGCGCGCATGTGCAGGCGCCAACTGCCGGATCCGTGCTGCTTGCAGGGTTGCTGATCAAACTTGGTGGATATGGGCTTTTGAGGTTTTGCATCCAAATGTTGCCGGTAGTTAGTGCACATTTTGCAAAATTTGTGGTCTGCTTGAGTGCGATATCGTTGATCTATGCATCTTTGACGGCGTTTGCGCAACGCAATATGAAAATGCTCATAGCATATTCCTCCGTTGCTCATATGAGCTTTGTTGCCGCGGGGATGTTTTCTTTGAATGAAGCCGGAATACTTGGGGCGGTCTATCAAATGCTGAGTCATGGCCTAATATCCGCCGCGCTGTTCCTGTGTGTTGGCATGGTATATAGCAGGACGGGGACCATGGAAATGTCTGAGTGTCGTGGGTTGGCGTCGAAGATGCCAAAGCTTTCCGCGATGATAGTGTTCTTCAGCATGGCTTCTGCAGGAATTCCTGGTACTTCCGGGTTTATGGGGGAGTTTTTGTCAATGCTTGGAGTTTTTAAGTCATTCGGGCCAATGGTTGTTTGTTTTGCCGTAGGTATGGTACTAAGTGCTGCGTACATGTTGCGTCTGTGTAAAGAGGTTGTTTGGGGTTCCGCTCCTGCGGGTTCTGACAAGTTTGGTGATATTAACGCCGGAGAATTTGCTATTTTAGCGATCCTAGCTATCCTCGTGTTGGTGCTTGGCGTCTTTCCTGCGCCGTTGCTTACCATGTTAAAGCCTGCCGTAGAGCATTTACTAGTGCCTCTACATAAACTCCAACCTTCCTGGGGCTGAGTATGTGCTGGAGAGAACTGCTATACATGCTGCCCGAGCTTTATCTTCTGGGCTCAGCGATGATTGCCCTATTGCTGGGTATTGTAGTGGATGCGCGCTGGGTACACAGGCTGTCAGCGGTTTCTATGGGTGTGGTGGTTGTTCTCTCTTGGTGGTCAGGTGTTACCGATCATGTTGCTGAAGACGTTCACCTGTTTAACGGCCTCGTGTTGCATACTCGGTACACTTGCATCTCCAGAATGCTAGTAGGTGTTGCGGGGTTTGTAGCCTCCCTCCTGTTTTTGTGCGCGAGAAGGGAGGTGCGTTACGAGTTTTCTGTAGTCATGCTATTCGCAACTCTGGGTGCCATGACTTTAGTGCAGGCAGGCCACTTTCTTTCTTTGTACATTTCGCTTGAGCTAAACAGCCTGTCATCTTGTGTTCTTGTGTGCTTTAATCGCAGCTCGGAGCGCGCGTCTGAGTCTGCGCTTAAGTTCTTCATTTTGAGCGCCCTTTCGTCTTGCATCATGCTTTATGGAATCTCCTTGGTGTACGGGTACTCTACGGGGTTAGAATGCAATGTAATGCAGGAGATTCTCGCAGGGCGAGCTTCGCTGGGGGCCACTTTGGGGTGTGCGTTTGTACTGGTAGGCGTGCTCTTCAAGCTTGCTGTAGTGCCCTTTCACATGTGGGCCGTGGATACCTATCACGGGTCTCCCATGGCGGCTATGGCGTTCTTTCTTATAGTGACAAAATCTGCGGCGATTTTGCTGCTTGCCCGAATTGTTGGGGAGAATGGGATACTGCAACAGAGCATTTTATATGGGATTATTTCCGTTTCCGGGTTGTCCGCACTTGTTGGAGAGCTCGGTGCTCTGCGGCAGAGTAATATAAAGAGGTTGCTCGCATACTCCAACATAGGGCAGCTCGGGTACGTACTGCCGGTGGTTGTCTTGCACGGCACGTCTTCGTATGCCATCTTCCACTACGTGTTGACGAGTTGGGTGATAAATGCGTGGATTTTTTCCGTACTCCTCAGGTACGATGATGAAGGGTTTGAATTAGCAAGCCTTGCTGGTATGCACCGAAGTAGCCCATTTGTGGCTTTCGCGTTGGTCGTCTCTATGGTTTCAGCTGCCGGGTTTCCGCCGTTTTTGGGATGTTGGCCCAAATACTTTTTTCTCAAATCTATCGTGATGTCAGACATCCCAACGGTCGTGGCTTTCCCGTACGTTCTGCTTGTGTGTGCAGTCGGGATTGTACCATGCTTTTACTGTTTTCGTATCGCTAGGGTGGTGTACTTTGATCAACCGGCAATGGGTGCTGGGCATCCAGCGCTTCCGCACCACTTGGGCCTGACCGTTATTGCCGTTGTTTGTATGTTGTTGAGCGTCATTGCCTTGTTTTTGGCCCAGTATTTTGATATCCTGTTCCAGGGCCTGGTGTGGGTTTTTGGAGGGCGCACTTAGGTCGAACGGTTGAGTGCTTCATATGGGTCGGAAGAGAGTTTCTGTATTTGGTTCGACTGGGTGCATAGGGCAGAAAGCAGTTCAGATTTTGCGCGACAATCCTGATGACTTTGAAGTTGTGGCCCTAGTTGCTAAGCAAGATGCACACTTACTGGCATCGCAAGCTAGGCTGTTGAGCGCGAACATGGCTGTTGTAGCTGAAGATGCTGCGTATGAAACGCTTCGGGAATTGCTTCGTGGTACTTGTGTTGAGGTAGGGGCGGGTACAGCCGGCGTTATGGATGCTGCGTCTCGGGATGTGGACAGTGCGGTGATGGCTATAACAGGTATAGCCGCTTTGCATCCGGTCATCCGTTTAATAAAATCAGGCGTGAAGTCGATTGCTTTGGCGAACAAAGAGAGTGTGGTCTGCGGGGGTGAACTGCTCATCAATGCGGCCAAGCAGACGGGTGTCAATATCGTTCCTGTAGATTCCGAGCACAATGCCGTGTTCCAAATATTAGCTCATGACGGGTGCGTTGCTAGGGTTACGTTGACGGCCTCTGGAGGGCCGTTTTTGCGATGGACCAGAGAGCAGATGCAGGCTGTAACGCCCAGCGACGCTCTTGCGCACCCTGTATGGAAGATGGGCCGTAAAATCTCGGTTGATAGCGCTACTATGGTTAACAAGGCGTTGGAAGTTATAGAAGCACACTACCTTTTTTCGCTGGATCCGGACAGCATTGACGTAACAGTGCATCCCGAATCTGTGGTGCACGCTGTGGCTGCATACCCCAACGGAACATCCATTTCCCTCATGTCCGTACCAGATATGGGCATACCCACGCTACACGCGTTGTACTGGCCCCAGAGTGCAACCGTATGCGGAAGCACTCTCGATCTGGCATCTTATGGTAAGCTAACGTTCATGGAGCCCGACCTCGAGCGTTTTCCTGCGCTTGGTTTCGGCTTTGAAGCGCTTCGCTCATCTAAGCCTCGCGCTGCATGTATAGCACTCAATGCTGCGAACGAGGTTGCAGTGGAAGCATTCTTAAATTTCGAGATTGCGTTTTTGGATATACCCAACATTATTATGAGTGCGATGGACAAACTTGCATGCTGTGAGGTCAACTCTATCTCAGAAGCGGGTGAGTATGACCTAATATGTAGAGCAAGAACTAGGGAGATTTGCGATACACTAAAAGTTTCTGAATTTATTCGGTGACAGTGCAAGCTCGCGTGCCTTTTGTATGATAAGTGTTGTGCTGCTGCGAGTAATAATGTATGTAACGCGTGTGGGTACGTTCGTACGTGTGTAGTGGATGTCTCGCGCGTCTGGCGTGGTGAGTGTGTCTAGTACGTGGTATGTTGTGTTAGCTTCATCGGTTGGTTCCATGTCAAGGTTAGTGATTTCTTTGTTGGGTTTGGCGTTGTTTGTGACTTCGTGCGGTGAGAGGTGCGTGTTTGAGATGGGCAGGAACTACGTTCCTCCGTACAATCCGGGTGGGGAGCTCTTCGATGAGGATGAGGACTTTGCCCAGTCTTATGAGGTGTACAAGCAGCGTAGGGAAGATGTTCTGGCGGATGCTGGCTCTGGTGCACGGGAATTGCGCACTGGGGGCAAGGGGGCCTCTGAGGGGCCCGTTAGTGGCCGTTCTGGTGTCCGGAAGCGTGATGTTGTTGAGAAGCTACGCGAATATGGCGCGGTTCCCTTAGACAGAGTGGAAGGCAGCGGCGGTGGTATGATAAACAAGGAGGGAGTGGATCTCGCCCGGGTTGAAGGTGCGAGGTTTCTGAATGTGGATCTAAAACCCGGGGATGAGGCGCTTGAGAAGTCAGAGGCACGTACACCCGCGCCTGAGGGCGGGAAGCGTATGTCCACCCCGTCCAAGAAAAGTGGCCTTCTTGGCGCCAAGTCGACAGCTCAAAGCGGGGGCGCGTCCGGCTCGCCTGCTGCCGGTATTAGCTCAAGTGGGAAGGTTTCTGTGAGCAATGTTAATCCCCCTGCCGCGGTTGGGCCTGATGCCAAGGGTCTAGGCGCCGTTCCTACGGTGTCAAGCAAGGAGGAGAAGGGTGGTTCTTCTTCGGCTAAATCCACCTCGGCTGGCAAAAAAGCCGCCGTTAAGCACCTTGAGGATACCAAGAAAAAGCTGTCTGCCGCGGCTGATTCCACTAAAAAGCGTGGTGGCGATAAAAAGATTGCGAAAGGGAGGGGTACTGAAAAATCTGGTGGGAGCTCAATTGAGGCCGCGCCCGTACCTGTAGATGGGGTTCCAGTTGCACCTTCCTCTACCAGCAACAAGGAGGAGCCCTTTGCTGCGCCGCTGGTGGAGCCAACTTCCAAAAGCAAAAAAGCGGCTCTTCCCGCAAGAAAATCAGATGGGGGTGCTGCCAAAAAGTCTGCAGGTTCTGCAAGAGATGGTTTAACCCCGGTGGAGAAGAGCGCATCTACCAAAGCGTCTAATAAGATTAAGCCAGATAGGATTATGCAGCTTGACGGTGGGCAGCCTACCGAGAAGACTGGTGAAGAACAAGCTAAGAGGCCCACTGAGCAGACCGGGGGTGATGTCCGCAGTAAGTCTGGAGCGGGCGCTGCTGGAGGTGGGGGGAAAGGAGTTGTTGGCAGTGACTTTCTGGATTCCTGGCGGTTCGACGACGACGAATATGCAGATGACTACGTCATACAGTACATGGACTAGCGGGTGCTTCCGTGTGGGAGGGGCCTAGTGGTTGGTTGTCGTGCCGCTTCTGATGCAGCGGAGTTTGAGTCTGTTGTTGGGTCGTCACGTGTAGCGCGGGTCAGCTGTGCGGTCAGAGTGGGCAGGGTTATTATAGGTGGTGGCAGCCCTGTAGTAGTGCAGTCTATGGCTCTTGGGGGTTCTGGGAGCCTCTCTTCAGATCTGGAAGAGATTCTCTGTCTTGCGAAGGAGGGGTCTGAACTCATCAGGGTTGCCATAAATTCTGAGGAGTCTATAAAAAGCATTCCAAGGATTGTTGAGCATTTGGTCAGCCATGGCTTCGATGAAAAAATGGTTGTTGGTTGCGGCCAATATGAGGTTGCAGACCTGCTGAATAAGTATCCGGACGATGCGGCGTTTCTTGGGAAAATAAGAATCAATCCAGGAAATGTAGGTTTTGGCGACAAGAGAGATAGGAATTTTGAATCTGTCATAGAATACGCCATAAAGCACGATATTCCGGTCCGTATAGGAGTCAACTGGGGGAGCCTGGATAAGGCCTTGATAGGCAAACTTATGGATGATAACGCATCCCTAGCGAGTCCGTACCCGGATAACGTGGTGATGAGAAAAGCCTTGGTGACGTCAGCCCTCCAGAGCGCTGAGCTTGCTGAACGAATAGGTCTTCCACGCAACAAAATAGTGCTTTCCTGTAAGACCAGCAAAGTGCGTGACCTGGTGGCAGTGTATTCTGCCTTGTCTGAGTCTGCCGACTACGCGCTTCACCTGGGATTGACCGAAGCAGGTACTGGATTGAAAGGCATAGTCAGCAGCACAGCCGGGATAGCACACCTTTTGCTCATGGGCATAGGTGATACCATCAGGGTGTCGCTCACATCCACTTCCAGGGAGGATAGGGCACAAGAGGTTAGAGTGTGTAAGGAAATTCTACAATCTTTAGGCTTGCGGTTTTTTTCTGCCCAAACAACTTCCTGTCCCGGTTGTGGGCGCACAAATTTTCCTTACTTTCAAAAGCTTGTAAGCGGAGTTAATCACTACATAGACAGGCGCATGCAGGTTTGGAAAGTGAGTAACCCCGGCGTAGTGAATATGACTGTCGCTGTTATGGGGTGTGTAGTCAACGGGCCCGGTGAGAGCAAGCACGCGAATTTGGGTATTAGCCTTCCTGGAAATGGGGAAAGGGAGGTTGCTGCCGTGTATGAAGACGGTAGAAAGCTCTGCACGCTCCATGGTGAAAACGTGCTCGGGGAGTTTCTCGAGATAGTTGAGTCTTACGTGCACCGGAAGTACGGTTAGGAAACATGGTCGGGAGCGATCGGTCTATCACAGGTGGGTAGGTCGGGCTGTATATGGCCGTGCTGCCGCGCGGACTGCTTGGTAAATCCCGTCAAGTATGCAACAATTCCCCGATACTCTTGCAATTGTGGTGCGTCCAATGGATACGGGTAAAATGTCGCTATCGGGGCATTTTTGCGAACTCCGGAGAAGAATTGTATTCTCCGTCGTGTGTTTTATCGGAATGTTTATTGTCTGCTATCTGTTCTCCGATAAGATATATGAGTTCCTGCTAGTCCCTTTGGTGGAGCTTGCAGGCGATAATGAAGACTTTTCTCTGATCTACACAGGCCTCACCGAAGCCTTTTTTGTGTATGTGAAAGTAGGGGCAACTGCTGCGCTGTTTTTTTCATTTCCCATTTTTACCTGGCAGCTTTATATGTTCCTTGCTCCGGGCCTGTACAAGGAGGAAAAAAGGGTTTTGCTGCCGTATCTAGTGGCCGCGCCAGTTCTATTCGCCGCCGGTGCGGCTATGGTGTACTACTACATATTCCCGCTGGCATGGAAATTTTTTATGGGTTTCGAGAATAGAGATGCCTCAGTCGGTGTACCCATAGACTTCATGCCATCTGTGAGCGAATATCTAGATTTAGTATTGCAACTGATGTTTGCCTTTGGCATGGCATTCCAATTGCCCGTAATACTCACCATGATGGCCAGAGTGGGCCTAATCTCATCCAAAACTTTGGCGGGAAAACGCAGGGTCGCAATTGTGGCTATATTCACTTTGGCTGCAATTTTGACGCCCCCGGATGTGATAAGCCAGATAGGTTTGGCAATTCCTATGTTGCTGCTGTACGAAGCCTCTATACTCGCCTGTAGGTACATTGAACGCAGGTAGGAGGACGAGTTTGTGTGCAGAATTCAGCAGTTTTGTCAGTAGAAAACTTACATTCAGCATTGGTTGCCCGTTATAGGGGGTTATATCTTCCTGGAATTTGTGCTAGTTATATAGACGATGTTCACCACTTTTTGGTGTGTTGTGAGGGGGAGTGTGCAGAATGACGCACTTGAGCTCCGGCTGCAAGCCCCTCAGGTGCGTGGTATGTTGACGGAACGGTGTAGTTGTTGTGAGTAAGATTTCAGGGTTCTTTTTGGAGAAGAGTAGGTTTACCCTGTTCGTTTTGTTTGTTATTTCCGTTGCCGGGGCGTATTTCTACTATAAGCTGCCACGTGAGAAAATTCCTGGGGTTAAAGCTCCGATTATTAACGTTACCGCCGCTATGGAGGGTGTGCCAGCAGAGCTCGCCGAGGTATTGTTGGCTCTGCCCATTGAGAGAGAGATACGATCGGTTACGGGAGTTAAGAAGGTTGTCTCTGTAGTGCGGGACGGTGTTGTCAGCATGGTGCTTGAGTTTAATCATGGTTCGGATATCAAGGCCGCTGTGGAAGACGTCAGAGCCCGGCTTGATGTGGTGCGTCCAAAGCTTCCCAGAAATGTTACCTCACTTTTGGCTGAAGAGCGGAATCTTGGTTTGCTGCCCGTACTAAGTGTGGCTGTTGCTGGGGATTTACCGACCAGGTCTTTGTGCTCTGTGGCACGTGAGCTAAAGTACAGGATTGAAGCTCTGGGTGATGTTTTTAAGGTAAATGCCGTTGGTCTGCGTAAGGATGTTGTGGAGTTGGACCTGGTTCCAGAACTTATGGAACACCACGGAATACAGCTAACAGATATGGTGCAGGCGATAGCAAGAAACCACGCTTTTGTAGATTATGGTGTGCTTGAATCGGAGGTTGGTAGCCATAAAATAAAGGTCAATGGCCTATTGGACAGCCGGAAACAGATTTTGGATGTGGTACTAAAAACGCGCGGTGATGCCGTGGTCACCATCGGCAATGTTGCAAAGGTGAAGCTGACTTTAGAGGACGCGAAAGAGTTTGCCAGAATTAATGGGCAACGGTGCATTGTATTGGAAATCTCCAAGAAGAACGGGAGCAATATTTCTGAAGTTGTTGGGCGCGTTACCGCCCTGTTGAAGGGTGCAAGTAAACTCCTGCCGGAAGGGGTGTCGCTGCCTTTTATCCAGGATCAGTCCCAGGAAGTGTCAGCCATACTGCATGAGCTTGAAAACACAGTGGCATTTTCGGTGCTACTGGTGATGTTGGTAATGATGGCGTTTATGGGCGTGCGCACAGCCGTTTTGGTTGCGCTTTCAATACCAATTTCCTTCCTGCTGGGGATTGTTGTCATATACGTCATGGGCTACACACTCAATATCGTAATACTGTTCACCCTAATCATGGTCGTGGGGATGTTGGTGGATGATGCGATAGTAGTGAGCGAGTATGCAGATCGGAAGATGGTATACGGGCTGGATAGAACGTCGGCGTACAAGTTGGCCTCCTGCAAGATGTTTTGGCCTATAGCCTCGTCTACTATGACTAGGCTGGTTGTTTTTATCCCCCTGCTGTTTTGGCCTGGAATTATTGGTGAGTTTATGAAGCACATACCAGTGGTTTCAATCTCCACGTTGGTGGGATCTTGGATTATGGCCATAGTATTCACTCCAGTGTTAGGCTCAATGTTTGGTAAGCCTTCGGCAACATCCGAGGAAGACGTATCTAGGATCAATGCGATAGAGGATTTGGATATCAGCAAGCTAGGCAGTGCGACGCGCTTGTACGCTAGGGTGCTGCGTGTTGTGCTTGATCACCCAAAAAAGTTCGTGTGCACCACCGCCGGGGCTTTGATGCTAGCTACGATAGCGTATTTCACGGTAGGTCCCGGGATGGAATTCTTTCCTGAGATTGAGCCTGACCGTGCCGTCATAGAAGTGAAAAGCGACAGCAACCTTTCGTTGCAAGAAAAAGATGAAATAATTAGATGCGCCGAGGAAAAAATTGCGGGCGTGGGTGGGATTAGGCTTCTCTATGCGCTGGTCGGGCACGGCTTGGATGATCCATGGAACAGCAGGGTGATTGGTGCAATTAACATCGAATTTCAGGACTGGTACCTACGCAAAAAATCCACCGTGCTGCTGAAGGAAATTATGGAGCGATTGCAGGATATTACCGGGGTAACGTTTGACGTCAAGAGCGATAGCATAAAGCCAAACAAGGGTAAGCCGCTGGAGGTGAACCTAAGGGGTGAAAGTGTTGAGGATCTGGAAGCCGCTGCCAATATTCTAGTATCTGCGATGGGAGAGTCTCAAGGTTTTACTGGGGTCACTCGCGACAACTTGCTTACGGGAGCGGAGTGGAGTGTTGATATCAACAGGAAGAAAGCAATTTCATTTGGTGCGGATGTAGTATTGGTGGGGCAGTTCGTCAAGTTGCTCACCAGTGGTACCATTGTGGGTAAATATTACCCAGAAGGCGCCAAAGATGGCGTAGATATTCTGGCCAGGTTTCGTGAGGGAGACAGATCACTTAAAGGGTTAGACCGCCTGTCTATAAATACCGTGCACGGGGCCGTTCCCGTCTCCTATTTTGTTGAAGAAAAAGTAAGGAGTGGAGTGGATGTAATAAAACGAGTGGACGGATTAAGGTCACTTACCATATATTCCAACTTGCTGCCGGGGCGTCTTATGAGTGAACGGGTGGAGTACCTAAAGGGTATTTTAGATGAGCAAGTTGGCTCCGATGTTACGGCTAGTTTTCTTGGGGACATCGAAAGCCAGGAAGAATCCAGGGAGTTTTTGATAACCGCATTCTGTCTAGTTTTGCTTCTGATGGTGTTAGTATTGGTAGGCGAGCTGAACAGCTTCTACTACGTCGCAGTGGTGATGACCGCGGTGTTTTTATCCGCCACGTGCGTATTTTTGGGGTTTTTGGTTACCTATAAGGCATTTGGGGTTGTCATGGGCGGGGTTGGTATCATCGTGCTTTCTGGTATAGTGGTGAATAACAACATATTGCTTGTGGATGCTTACCGAGAAAATCTTGAGACGTTGCAAGACAGAAAAGAGGCCATATTGAAATCTGCGCTCTCCAGGTTGAGGCCGATATTTTTGACTGTTATCACCGGGGTTTTGGGCCTGCTGCCCATGGCTTTGAGGGTAAGTATAGATTTTCTAGGTAGGCGAGTCCTGTATGATTCCCCATCCAGCCAAATGTGGTTTGAATTGTCTACCACGACTTCCGTAGGGCTACTGCTTGCCACGGTTATCACGCTGTTGTTCACTCCAGCAATTCTGATATTGGGTGAAAAGAAAGGAGAAGTTGCAAAAGTTGAAGCGAGCTAGGAGGATTTGCGGTGGTGCCGGTACAGGAACTGCTCGCTGTTGGTGGTGCGAACGTTCTAGTGGCTGTTGGACGGCTTGCGCAGGTTAGATGCTGGACGGCAAGTGCATGTTGGGACGTAGCAGAACTTTCTGGCACAACACGCAGTGTCCGGAAGTAAGGGGCCGGGAGTGCCTCTTCGGTGATAGCGGAGATGAGCGCGATGCCAGCTGGAGGCGCGTCTCCAAATCGTTGCACGGCGGCGTTGCAATTGTGCCGGCGGCAAGCGTGCAGGGCGCTACTCGCTAGGGCAGCCAGGTGGTTAATGTTCCTGTATATTTCGCAGGCAGCAAGCGGGATGGTCCTTATGCGGTTCTATGGCTGAGATACCATGTCTTGTTTCTGTTTTTCAGGGTGGAGAAATGTCTTGACTCAAATTGGCCTCATAAGTAGAATCGCCGTGGCGTGTTGCGTAAAAGCGCCGCTTCTACCATCAAGGTGTAATAGGCGTTTCGGGCTCGTGCAAGGGGTTTTATGGTGAATCTGTATAATTTTGATAATCTAGAGCTGATCAGAGTTGCTCGGGATGTTGCGGAGCAGAAGGGTCTGAATCTGGAAATGGTGGTAGATGCAATAGAGCAGGCTTTGGAGCTTGTGAGCCGCAGCAAGTATGGTGACTGTAAGATCAAGGCCTCAATAGACAGAAAAACGGGTGTGGTCTCTATCTCCAGGCAGGCTCTGGTGGTCAATGATGATATGAGCTTTGACAGCGAACAGTACGGTATTCCGCCTGGTGAGGTAAGCAAATACAAGCTGGTCAAGGTTTCTGATGCGGTTGCTGATGGCAAGGATGTAAAGGTTGGCGATATCTTGTTCGAGCCGTTGCCTCCTGTGGATGTTGACTATAACTCTGCCAAAGTTGCGAGGCAGAAAGTTGCGCAGCTGATAATGATCCAGGAGCGCAAGCGCCAGTATGAGGAGTTCAAGGACCGGGTTGGAGATCTTGTCTACGGGGTCGTCAAGCGGGTCGAGTACAACAACGTGGTGGTTGATCTCAACGGTAGTGAGGGGTACCTGCCTGTCTACAACACCATAAGGGGGGAGGTCTTCCGCCCAAATGATAGGGTGAAGGCCCACGTAGAAGAGGTGCGGCAAGAAGAGCTGTCTGGTCCCCAGATCTTTCTTTCTAGGGTCAGCAAAAGGTTCATGGAGCTCCTGTTCAAGCAGGAGATACCTGAAGTATACGATGGGATAGTGTCCATAAAGGCGCTGGCTAGGGACCCTGGTTCTAGGTCGAAGGTGGCCGTTTTCTCCTCAGACAAAAACGTGGATCCTGTGGGTGCGTGCATTGGTGCGCGGGGTGTGAGAATACAAAATATAGTCTCTGAGCTGCACGGGGAGAAGATAGACGTTGTGTTGTATTCATCAGACCTCGCGAAGTTTGTGGTGAGCGCGATAGCCCCTGCTGAGGTTGTGAAGGTCATCATAGACGAAGATGTGGAGAAGATAGAGCTGGTTGTTCCGGAAAATCAGGTCAGCCTGGCAATAGGTCGGTATGGCCAAAACATCAGACTGGCCTCTGAACTTGTGGGATGGGAGATTGACGTCATTGGGGATGAGACGGAATCTACACGGAAGGCCAAGGAGCTTAGTTCTGGGGCTAAGGTCTTCGTTGATGGGTTGGATGTCGAGGAGATTATAGGGCAGCTGCTGGTGAGCGAAGGTTTTTCCACGATAGAAGATTTGGACAAGGTTGATGTTGCCGAGATTACCGCGATAGACGGGTTTAACGAAGAGATTGCGGTGGAGCTCAAAAAGCGTGCTGCTGAGTATCTGACCCGTAGACGCGAAGAAGCGCTTGAGACGCTGAAAAATATGTCCGTGAGTGAGGAGGTTCTGGAGCTTCCGTATCTGGAGATAGAAGATGTTGTCAAGCTGTGTGAGGGTGGCATAAGAAGCGTGGAGGACATCGCCTCGATGTGTACCGATGAGTTTTATGATATGGTTCCCAAGGCAAGATTGAGTAAAGAGCAGGTGGATTCCATCATTTTGGAGTCTCGCAAGCGAATGGGGTGGATTTAGAGATTTTTCGGGTACTTGTTGATGAGTGATGTTGAGAAGTTTGGAGGAGATTGCGGCTCCTCTGGTGGCAGTGGGCGTCCTACGCTCAAACTTGGTACCAGAGCCTCTACGCTTGCCAAAACACCTACCTCCGCTGGCGGTAGAACCTTCATGACTGTTGAGGTGCGCAGCAGAAAAAGAAAAGCAAGCGGCGCATCTCCTGCTGAAGGTGTGGGCTATGGCACGTCACCCTATACTTCTGATGACAACAGGCAAGGGCAAATTTCCCGGTCTGCTACATGCAGTTTGACCGCAAGAGAGCAGCTTTCCAGAATTAATGCGATACACACGGCAGACAGTATAAGCGCTCAGAAAGAGGCTGCTAAGAAACTTCGGGATGAGGAAGAAGTAGAGGTGGCGCCCCCTGAAGGGGAAAGCGTGGTAGACGAGCCTGACAGCGTGAAAGAACCTGCCGCTGCCGCGGATGCAGTTGCGGACGTGGCTACTCCCGTGCTAGGTGACATCGCCCCCGGTGCCGCGGGTACGCGCCCTGGAAGAGGGGGGCACGACGACAAGGGTAAGAGGTATTCTTACCAAGGCGCTGGCGGGAAGATCAAGGAAAAAGAGGGTGGAGGCGGCGTCAAAAAGGCTGCGGCTTCCCGTGCATCCAGCAAACACATCAAACTGGATATAGAAAATGCCCTGAGTGGCACGGAGGAGAGATATGTCCTCACGGCGTCTTCCAGGCGTAGGGGCGGTTCCAAGAGCGATCGAAGAATATCCAGAGATGTTGTGATTCCTGATGAAATAGAGGTGAAGGCGCTGGCTGCCGCTATGGCAGAGAAGGTGGGGGATGTGTTGCGAGTGCTCTCACACATGGGTATAGAGGCCAGACAGAGCACCGCTATCGGGTCTGATGTGGCGAGCGAAGTTGCGGAAAGGTTCAGTCACCGGCCCAAGGTTGTTAGTAAAATCCAAATGGAGAGGGAACTGTCTGATATTAGCGACAGTGGCCTTACAATGGAGCCGAGGCCGCCAGTTGTGACCGTGATGGGTCATGTGGACCATGGAAAAACCTCACTCCTTGATGTTTTACGGAAGTCTAACGTTGCAGAAAAGGAGTTCAGGGGCATCACGCAGCACATAGGCGCTTATCAGATAGATGTTGATGGTAAAAAGATAACCTTCCTCGATACACCCGGACACGAGGCCTTCTCCGATATGCGTGCCCGGGGTACCAACGTCACTGACATAGTGGTTTTGGTGGTGGCCGCGGATGATGGAGTTATGCCTCAAACCGTGGAGTCCATAAACCACGTTAAGACGGCGGGTGTATCCATGGTGGTTGCAGTTAACAAGATAGACAGAAGCGACGCAAATGTTGATAAGATTACCAATGATCTACTGCAACATGGCGTGGTGCCGGAGAAGCTTGGGGGAGACGTCATGATTGTCCCCGTCTCTGCGAAGACGGGAGAGAATTTAGACAAGCTGAAGTCCAGTATATTACTGTTGGCTGAGATGTTAGAGTTGAGAGCCCCAGTTGAGGGTAGGGCACAAGGCGTGGTAATAGAATCAAAAATAGAAAGGAATTGCGGCGTTGTCGCTACTGTAATAGTGCAAAGGGGTACGCTGCGCAAGGGAAACGTAGTAGTAGCCGGAGACGGTTCATACGGGAAAGTGCGCAACATGTTTGATGACAGTGATAATAGTGTCGAAGAAGCATTACCCTCAATGCCCGTTAGAGTTTTAGGGCTTGATAAAGTACCTAAAGCGGGTGACGTCTTTCTGGTAATGCCTTCTGAAAAACACGCCAGAGATTTACTTGAGCATAGGGCAGGGATTAACCTCTCCCGTGGACGCGACTCTGGTAGGAATGACAGCGTTTTCACAGGACCGCTGTTCTCTATGGACAGGCCCGAAGGGGTCAACATGATACTAAAGGCCGATGTAGCTGGGTCCTTGGAGGCTATTTCTCGCTCAGTAGCGCAAATCGAGCACGAGGAGGTCAAGTTTAATATCCTACACAAAGATATTGGCGATGTTACGAAATCCGATATTTTGCTTGCCGAGGCCGCATCAGCCGTGGTACTGGCGTTTAACGTCAAGGTAGATGCTCAGGCCAGAGATCTTGTAAGGCAGAAGGATGTTGATATACGCCATCATCGGGTGATATACGACCTGATAGATGATGTGAAGGGTGTTGTTTGTGGAAAACTAAAGCCGATTATACGAGAGGTGCAGGTCGGGTTGCTGGTTGTGAGGGAAGTGTTTTCCAGCGGTAAGGGGGGGACGGTCATCGGTTGTTATGTGTCCGAAGGTGCGGTTAGTAGAGGCGCCTTGGTGAAGATCTACAGAAATGATGCGGTAACGTGCGAAGGCAAGGTAAAAGTCCTGAGGCGGTTTAAGGATGACGTAAAAGAAGTGGGCCATGGTCTGGAATGTGGTGTGCTGGTTGAAGGTGCCAAGGACGTTGCGGTGGGTGATGTGATAAAAGTTCTTGAAGTAGTAGAGCACGCTAGAGTAGTGGAATGATAGCTTTTACTCCATCGGCTGGGTTACGCAGCCTGAAGGTTGCATCGGTTCTCAAGAGGGCACTTGCCCAGCTGTTCATTCGCGAATTTTATGATTTAAGCAGCATGCTGTCTATATCTGGTGTTAAAGTTAGTGAAGACACGAGAAATGCCACAGTGTTCGTGGCAATTGGGGACAAGTCGGTTGATGGTGACGAAGTAGTCGCCGCGTTGAATGATGCGTCTAACAGCATTAGGAGAGCAGTATTCAGGTACCTCAAATTGCGGTACGTGCCCAGGTTGCATTTTAAGCTGGATGTTGAATTTGATAACTTCCTCCGAATTAGTGAGATAATGGCCACCACAAAGTGAGGTGTGCGGCCGCGTTGTAGAACTCGAGATCTACAGCTGGTTACTAGTTTTTGAACGGCTGTGCCACACGGGTGGATAGCTGCGGGATGTTGTGTCCCATGCCTGTTTCGTTGCCGGGGCCCGTGGCGGGCTGTGATCTTGATGTAGCCCATTATCCATCTTCATTTCTGATATGTGCGGCTGTAGGCCCATGCGCTTGTCAGGCTACCTAGGGTTTGTGATGCTGTGAACTGCGCTTTTCCTTCCAGCAGTCCATGCACTCCATTATTATCGGAAATAGCAGAGTTGTGTACAGGTAGCTGTGTGGGATGTTGTGCCCCATGCCTTCTGCTACGAGCAGCGCTCCCAATGCTCCTATGAACAACAACGCAATTGTTTTGACCCTCGCATGTTTGTGCACGATAGCTGACACCTCTTTGGACAAAAATAGCGCAACAATGGCGTATATGGAAAATATTATGGCGATGAGAAGTGTATTGTCAGTCAGCCCTACTGCCGATATCACGGAATCTAACGAGAGCATAAGATCAATCCCAATAATTTGTCCGATTGCTAGCAAAAATTTGGGTGAAGCACTAATTTTTGAATTTTGTTTAGGAAATATCTCTAAATAAATTTCCTGCGCACTTTTGTACACCAAGAAAGCCCCGCCGGCTATAAAGAACATGTTTTTGTAGGAGATTTGCACACGCGACAGCGTAATGAATTGTTCATCCATGGACAGCAAAAGCGAAGCTCCAAACAACATGACAAAGCGCATCACCAAAGCTACGCTAAGACCGCAAATTCGTGCCTTGTTGCGTAGACCTTCTGGAAGCCTTGAGGTGATAAGGGCTATGAAAATTAGGTTATCAATGCCCAAAATCATCTCCAGGAAAAACAAGGTGGAGAACTCAACAATGCTGTTACAATGGAGATTCATGGCAGATGCGTTATTTCCCGGCTATAGCGCGTAATTCACGAGGTAGTATACACGCTTTTGCGTTTTTGATCCCATTTTGTTTTCAATGTATTTTAATGCTTAGATGGTACCCTGGCCCCGAGAGTTGGGGGGTAGGATTTACGTGTTATCAAAGAACCTTGAGGCCAGTCTACACAGGGCATTGTCGATAGCTTTTGATTTTCGTCATGAGTGTGCAACCCTTGAACATCTGCTGCTAGCGTTGACTGATGACCTTGATGTCAGGCGGGTTTTGTATGTGTGTCGGGTGTCTATAGACAGATTGAGGGCAACTCTGATTAACTTCTTAAGATACGAAATGTCTATAGCGATGAATCAGAGCGTGACCGAAGTGCGGCCAAGCATGGCATTTGAAAAGGTGGTGCATAGGGCCATAGTACACGCACATGCCTCCGGAAAGGATGAAATTAACGGTGTGAATGTTTTAGCGGAGATTTTTTTGGAAAAAGACTCCTGCAGTGTTTCTTTTTTGAATGAGCACAACGTTAAGTACATTGATGTTGTGAGCTGTATTTCCAGCAACGAGCATCCGGAAGAGCTGTATGATCAGCATGATCTGGGCAAAGACGTAGATTTCGTCAAGCGAGGGGCGGTTGGGTTTCCTCACATATCCAAAGATGTGGTCTCAAAAGATGGCGAAAGCCTGGAAGCTTATTGTGTGAACCTCAACGTTTTGGCGAAGAATGGAAAGATAGATTATGTTATAGGTAGGCAGTACGAACAAGAGCGAACCATTGAAGTCCTGCTGCGCAGAAGGAAGAACAACCCCCTGTATGTTGGGGATTCTGGTGTGGGGAAAACCGCTATAGTTGAAGGTTTGGCGCTGCGCATCGTCGAAGGGAATATTGTGCCTCAACTCAAATGTGTAGAAATATACTCTCTCGACATGGGCTCTTTGCTTGCAGGGACGAGGTATCGTGGGGACTTTGAAGAGAGGATAAAGGCGGTTATCCGGGCTATAGAGAATAAGAAGAATGCCGTTCTTTTTATTGATGAAATTCACACTATTATTGGCGCCGGGTCCACGAGCGGAAGCCCGTTAGATGCGAGTAATCTGCTGAAACCGGCACTTGCCAGGGGCTCCATTAGGTGTATAGGTGCCACTACGTACAAGGAGTATAACAGCAATTTTGAGAAGGACCGGGCGCTGGCGAGGAGATATCAGAAAATTAATGTTGAAGAATCTACCGTAGAGGAAACCATACAGATTCTGAGTGGGATAAAGTCATATTATGAGATATACCACGATGTACACTATACCAGCCAAGCGGTGAAGTATGCTGCGGAGCTGTCGGACAGGTATATAGCCGAGAGAATGCTGCCGGACAAGGCGGTGGATGTTTTAGATGAAGCCGGGGTATATGCCAAGCTGCGCTCGGGCGAAAATGGTAAGGTTGTCACGGGCAGGGATATTGAATCAATTATTTCGCGAATTACTGAAATACCGTGCGACAATCTTTTCGCGAGCGATACTCACAAAGTGAAGAATTTAGAAGAAAATCTGAAGCAAGTTATTTTTGGGCAGGATGCTGCCATTTCGCAGATTGTGGATGCAATAAGAATTGCCAAGGCTGGGCTCAGGAGCCACCAAAAGCCACTTGCTAGTTACCTGCTGGCCGGCCCTACGGGGGTAGGGAAGACTGAGCTAGTGAAACAATTGGCAAAGAACATGGGGATGAAGTTGGTCAGATTTGACATGTCTGAATATATGGAGTCCCACACCGTTGCCAGGATGATAGGTTCTCCCCCAGGGTATGTGGGGTATGAGCAAGGCGGCCTACTCACTGACACCATAGCAAGGAACCAATACAGCGTGTTGTTACTGGATGAGATAGAAAAAGCCCATAGTAGCGTTTATAACATATTGTTACAAATAATGGATTATGGATGCATCACCGACACTTACGGGCGCAAAGTTAGTTTTCGTAATGTTGTCATCGTACTCACCACGAACGCCGGTGCGGTGGAGTTTAGTCAAAACGCTGTGGGGTTTGACCGTGACCGCACCTTTCATATAGGTAGTGAGCACAAAGCTATAGAGAAGATTTTCGGTCCGGAATTTTGTAACAGGTTGGATGCGGTGGTATCCTTTTCCTATCTGAGCGCTGATGTGATGGAAAAGGTGGTTGGTAAATTCATTGCCGAGCTCAGAGATCAGCTATCCAGAAAGGGTGTTGATATCAGCATCGACAAAGCGTCGGTGGAATTTCTGACGAAAATGGGGCAGCAAGACGGATACGGTGCGAGAAAGGCGCAAAGTGTGATTGCGCAAAAGATCAAGAAGCACCTGGCACTTGAAATGTTGTTTGGCAAACTGGCGTACGGGGGCAGGGTGGAAGTGAGATTTGACCCGCAGAAGGAAGACTTCTCGTATGAGTTTTTCGAAAAATCTGTTGATAGTATTGCATAATAACTTGCTGCGCGGTGGTTTTTATCGTTGATTATTTAGTCGAATCCTATAGATTTGTCCCATTGCGTCGCGGGGGGGTCTATGTCTAACAATTACGAATCTGTTCGTAATTTGGCTATTGTTGCGCATGTAGATCACGGGAAGACTACGCTTCTAGACAGCATGCTGAAGCAAAGCGGTGCCCTCAGGGATAACCAGGAAGTTGTTGAGCGGGTGATGGACAGCAATGACCTGGAACGGGAGCGGGGCATTACGATCCTGGCGAAGTGTACCGCGATTACGTGGGGAAGCCATAAGATTAATGTGATAGACACACCAGGCCACGCAGATTTTGGTGGCGAGGTGGAAAGGGTGCTCTCAATGGCAGACGGGGTGCTCATGCTCGTTGATGCGTCTGAGGGCCCGATGCCGCAAACGAAGTTCGTGCTCTCAAAAGCGCTGCAGGCCAATTTGCTGCCAATAGTGGTGGTAAATAAGGTTGACCGTCCAGACAGCAGGGTGAGCGAAGTTTTGGACGAGGTGTATGAGCTTTTTATAAACCTCAACGCCACAAGTGAGCAGCTCGATTTCCCCGTGCTCTATGCTTCCGGGAGGAGCGGTTGGTGCGTCAAGGATTTGTCGGAGGAGCGCAAGGATCTTACACCTCTGTTTGGAGCGATTCTGGAATATATCAAACCCTCGCAATATGACCATAACGCCCCGTTCAGTATGCTGTTAACCCTTTTGGAGTCAGACAAGTTTTTGGGCAGGGTACTGACTGGGAAGATATACCAGGGTAGGGCGAAGATCAATTCGCAGGTGAAAGTGCTAAACTTGGGCGGTGAGGTTGTGGAGAGCGGCAGGCTGACCAAGCTGCTGTCTTTTTCCGGTTTGAAGCGTGTTCCGGTTGATGAAGCCGGTGCCGGAGACATAATAGCCGTTGCTGGGCTCGAGAAAGCCTCAGTTTCTGACAGCATTGTGGACGTTGCTGTAAGTGTGCCTATTCCCTCTACCCCCGTAGACCCCCCAACCATGGCCGTGACTATTGGTGTGAATGATTCGCCTCTGGCTGGCACTGAAGGCACCAAGCTTACGTCTACTGTAATCAAAAATAGATTGCTGTCCGAAGCTGAAACCAACGTAGCAATCACGGTGAAAGAGGGGGAACGCAGTGATTCTTACGAGGTTGGCGGCAGAGGTGAGCTACAGCTCGGTGTGTTGATTGAAACGATGCGGCGGGAAGGTTTTGAGCTTTCTGTATCGCGCCCGCGTGTCCTATTTAAGAAGGAAGGGTCAGCCCTTCTGGAGCCCATGGAAGAGGTGGTGATTGACGTTGATGAAGAATACAGCGGCATAATCATGGAAAAGTTAAGCTTCCGCAAGGGCGATATGCAAGATATGTCGCCATCAGGGCAGGGCAGGGTGCGCATGGTGTTTCTGATTCCTTCCAGGGGGCTGATTGGCTACCATGGCGAGTTTCTTACAGACTCCAGAGGCACTGGCATAATGAATCGCCTGTTCCACGGGTATGCGCCACACAAGGGTGATATCCCTGGCAGGGTGAACGGCGTGTTGATTTCCACTGGGCAGGGTGAGGCAGTTGCGTATGCCATCTTTAACCTTCAGGACAGGGGTGCGATGTTTATCAAGCCCCAAGATAAGGTATACATGGGTATGGTGGTCGGGCTGCACAATAGGGGCAATGACATCGAAGTGAACGTCTTGAAGGGCAAGCAGCTGACCAACATCCGGGCCGCGGGCTCTGACGAGGCCGTCAGGCTTGTTCCGCCGCAGTTAATGACGCTAGAAGAAATGATAGGGTTTATAAACGACGACGAGCTGGTGGAGTGCACGCCAAAATCCGTAAGATTGCGGAAAAGGTTCCTAGACCCCAATGAGCGCAAGCGCTTTGCAAGGGCTAAGAGTGCAACTTGAGTGCGTGTAATGCATGTACAGATGTTGGCAGTTTAGATATACCCTGCCATGAGTTATACTGCCTAGTGGTTTACCCTGTGCGTGTGCTAATTGGGTGAGAGCGCGCTACCCGATGGTATTGCTCTGCAAGAGTGCGTAGTGTGGGACGTTGCGGTAAATTGCGCGACAGATGCGTGGGTGCCTGCAAGGGCGAAGAGTGCAACTTGAATGCATGTAATGCAGTACAGATGTTGGCAGTTTAGGTTTACCCTGCCGTGGGTTATACCGCCTAGTGGTTTACCCTGTACGTATATACGGGCTTCTGTAGCGCATGGTACAACTGTGGATAGCAAAGCCCCGACTGGTGCTGCAGTTCATGACGGTCTGTGCAGACGAGGAACCCTGTAAATCACCGCCACCCTTTAAGCTCACTACCATCACCAAACTGATCAACGACACCGATACCTACACAACGCGGCCTCATCTGTAAATTTAACTTGGCACCAACTTCCTGCCCAGCGGGCACGCCCGCACATTACCTACAATACAGATAGCAATGCCTCTCCCCACTATATTCTTGGTACGCATAATGCTTTTCACTTACACACGTTGTATATCCATGCACCTAGTCCCTATCTCCGAACTCCCGCTGCCTCATCTCCCAACCAATGCCAACACAGCTCTCTGCACCATCACTGCCTAGCAGTGCCTTTATAACTGATACAGTCAAAGCGCTTGGTACCACCTACATAACAAAGCCACTATCTATACACTCCTGGCATCCCAGTCTAACTTGGTACCACACAGCATCTCCCAACCTCTGGTACCTCCTCCTGCCCTTGGCACTCAGCCCAACTTGGCACGACCACCACAGCTCTCTGCACCATCACTCGGCACTTCATCTCCTAACCTTTAGCTTTGCTTGGTGCCGGTCTTGACTTCCTTATAACTAGCACAGCCAAATCGTGTCCTTCACTACCCCTGGCACTCAGCCCAACTCACTACCAAGGCCAACACAGCTCCCTGCACCATTAACACACTTTAAGTTCTTGGTACCACCGACATAACAAAGCCACTATCTATAAACCCCTGGCATCCCAGTCTAACTTGGTACCACACAGCATATCCCAACCTCTGGTACCTCCTCCTACCCTTGGCACCCAGCCTACCAAGGCTGCTAACACAGTCAAAGCTCTTGGTGCCTCCTACATAACCTGGTGCCTACATCCTCACAGCACTCAGCCCAACTTGGCACGACCACCACAGCTCTCTGCACCACCACTCCCAGCAGCACCTCATCTCCTAACTTAAGGGCTTGGCTGGCTTGGGGCTGCTGTTGACTGCTGTATGCTGTGCACAGTCGAAGTTCTCATTTTCGCCACCCAACCCCTTAGCAAATTTAGCCATAAGCTTACCAGCACCAAAGAATATAGCTGTAAATACAACCAGCATTACAATAGCAGGCCATGCAAGCTTACCAAAGATAGCCATAATGCTAGAACCTAGTATCACCCCAGTCATGATGGGTAGTCCCAGCTTCTGCACAAACCGTATAACGTTACATATAACAACAGTCGCTGTATCATCAGCAGTCTGAGCACCCTCGCTGGACTTACTAGCCCCAGCAGGTACACCATGTAAGATACCAAATGCTAATACTACAGCAATGAGTAAGAATCTAAGTTTTAGCAACATCACCACTCTCCCAAAACCTCTACGTCCACCCTTGCACTAACTGGTATTACCCTCAATACAGTGGCCATAAGCTTACCTATGGCTGTACACACAACCAGCATTACCATGGCAGGCCATGCAAGTGTGCCAAGCCATGACGCCAGAACCTAGTACCACCCCTGTCATGATGGGTAATCCCAGCTTCTGCACGAAGACAATGACGTCACAAATAACCTTGGTAGCTGTATCGTCAGCAGTGTTAGTACTGCTGATAGTATCGGCATTAGTAGAACCTGCTGTGATGAATAACCATATCAGGGCTACCATAGCATGCTCACAGCCCTAGAGGGGAGCATTGGGTATAGTATTGGAGGAGCAAGGGTTGAAGTAGAAGTAGGGTATGAAAGGTTTGTCATTAAGGGAGGTAAGAAGTCTAATGAGGATACAGCTTCAGTATTCTTATTAGGAAAGGAGTTAGCATATGATACAGCAAGAGGTCAGGTAGACCGTCTTGCCACTGCTTTAGGTAAGATGACTAAGGGTGAAGCCAAGAAGTGGGGTAAAGCAGTAGAGGGTACTACTAATGGTGAGAAGGTGAGCCAGAATGTGTGTGGCAAGGGCGAAGGCAGTAATGGCACTAAGAAGTGTGGTACCACCGATAGCACTGCCACCACCAAGATTAGTGAGGTGTTCACTGAGGGTACAGACACACTGCTTTCTGTTGAGGGGAACAAAGACACCATCAACTTGCAGGGGATGGCGAATAACATTAATAACCTGAGTAAGGAGGATAAGGCAGTTGTTGCCGGGGCTTTTGCTAGAGCTGTTGAAGGTGCAGAGAGCTGTGGTGAGTTGGGCTGAGATGCTGAAGGTGCTAGAGGTTGGGTGACTAGTTGACCTGGGAAAGCAGTGAGTGGTGCCGGTAAGAAGTAGGGGGTAAGTAGAGAGGACAAAGATTGTGGAATGCCACATTGGGTAAGGAAGATGAGATGCAGGTGTTGAGGTACAAGAGACTGGGAGACGGGTTATGCAGGTGACACCGGTGCAGAGGGCTGTGGTGGCAGGGTCGAGATTTGGTAGGCCAAGAGGGTACGAGATGAGGTGCCAAGAGAGGCTGGCTGCCCTTGGTGGTGCCCAGTAGAGTTGGAAGTGTGAGTGATGTTTCGGGGGAGAGTGGTGAGTCACACTGTTGTAGAAGGGGTTAGGGCCCCAGCGACCATTGCCCGTTCATCAGCATCCAAGTTATTAATATCCCTAGCCCATTTTCTAATCTTCTCAGCAGCAATTAATTCCCTTGCAGCATTAGCTCTCTCACTTACATCTAGACTGTTTAAATAATCAGTCCAACCCCTGTTCTTAGCTATCTCCATCGCACTAGCTAATGCTGCCTTCATCACTGTTGCAACTCCACGCTGCTCAGCTATCTCTGTAAGCTCCTCTAGTGTCCTGAGTCTCAACCAATCTTTAAACCCCAATTTCTTCAGCTCCCTTATGGCAGCTAGTGTTTCTAGTTTGCTCTTGAGCTTCTCAACTTTTGGCTCCCACTGTTCCTTCAGCGTGCTGACCCCTCGTATCTTCTCTATCAAGGTTTCCAGCTTCTTTATCGCCTTCTTGAGTTTATAGCCCCTTAACTCCTCCAGCTTCCCCTCTTTCTCCAGACTTTCCTTTGTCCTCAGAATAAACACTTCCCTTTTTGCCTTCTTCACCTCCTCCAACTTCCTAGCCTCTAGCTGCTTCAAGTCTTCCTGCCCCTTGATTTTCTCTATCTCCTGCTTTAGTTCCCCCATAGTTTCTAGCTTCCTCTCTAGGTCTACTAGCTCCTTACCCTTCAACCGCTTCAGTGTTTCCTTAACCTTGGACAATTCTCTCAATCTCTCTTCTGGTATTAGCTCATCCAACTGTCCTAGCTTTCTAAGCGCTCTTATCTCTTCTAGTTTACCTTCTGCCTTGCTTTGTGGATTATTCTCCCTACGTGTAACTTGAGTACTCTGCTGTGTTAGCACCTCCCTCTTTATCCCTTCTAGCAGCGCTGGTTCCACCTTCAGTTGCTCCAATGCTTCCCTTATCGCTGCTAGTTCTTCTAGCTTTTTCTTAAGATCCTTCACTAGCCCTACCTGACCCTGAAACCCTGTATTGCCACCCACCTTTGGCTCCAACTTCTTAGCCAGCTCCTCTAACTTCTTGACCAACGGACCCCTTAGTCCCTGACTGTCACCCACCCGCATTACCAGAGTCTTCACCTCCTCTATCTTCTTGGTCTCTGTGTCATTGTTGTGGAGCAATCCCAGGAAAATCTCCACTTCCTCCTTTGCCGCTTCCACCTCCTTCATCTTCTCAGCTTCTAGCCCCAATAATATTCGTGCCTCCAGCAGATCCAGCTGTCCACCCAATGCTCTAATCTTCTCAGTCAGCTGTAACCCCTCCTGAATCTCTAGTCCCCCAGCCTTCCGCTTCTCTGCCAATGCTCTAACTTCCTTAATCTCAGCTAGTACCCTGAGCCGTTCCTCTAGCCCCAATTCCTTCAGCTCCCTTATCGCTGCTAGTTCCTGCCCTACTCTTCCAATCCTGCGTAGCAACCACGTTTTGTCCAAATGCTCTGCAAGCTCTGAACCCTTTACCTTCTTCTTCACCTCCTCCAACTTCTCAGCTTCCAGCCTCTCCAAGTCTCTAAGCTTTCTGATTGCCTCCGGTCCCTTCAGTTTCCTTATTTCCTCTATCTCCTTCAGCTTCTTCTCCAGCTCCTCTAGTGAGGTGTATCCTGGCTGCTCCTCCAATATACTGAGCTTCTGTGTGGCTCTTTTCGCCACCTTCTCCAACTCCTCAGTCTCCAGTGTCTCAAGTTGCTCTAACCACTTAAGTTCTCCAAGTTCAGCTAATTTACTTACTTGCTTTGCTAGTTCATGTTGTAGCTTTTCTAATTCTTCTGGTCTGCTCAGTTCTTGTATAACTAGTCCTTCATCAACTCCTACCATCTCCCCAGCAAGTAATGTATCTCCATCTGAGATCTCTCTACTAAACATTGCCCTTACAGGACTAGCTGTTCCTCTTCCTATACTACCTACTACTTCCTTCTTTAATCTATGTACACCAGGAACGCTGGGGGTGCGAGTAGTACACAGAGGTGGGGGATCTGGGTGGCGTGGGAGAGTAGGGACTTGGGTGATGGTGTGGAGGAGAACTTTGACTGTACCCCAGGAACAACATTAGGTGGTTATAGATGGTAGCAATACCACAGTGGGATGAGCCTGAGAAGTCATGGGGTAGGAGATGAGGTTGGGTGACTAGTTGATATGGGAAAGCGGTGAGTGGTGTTGGTAAGCTTATGGCCACTGTATTGAGGGTAATACCAGTTAGTGCAAGGGTGGACGTAGAGGTTTTGGGAGAGTGGTGATGTTGCTAAAACTTAGATTCTTACTCATTGCTGGAGTATTAGCATTTGGTATCTTACATGGTGTACCTGCTGGGGCTGAGGCTGCTAAGGATGATGATACAGCGACTGTTGTTATATGCAATGTTATACGGTTTGTGCAGAAGCTGGGACTACCCATCATGACTGGGGTGATACTAGGTTCTAGCATTATGGCTATCTTTGGTAAGCTTGCATGGCCTGCTATTGTAATGTTGGTTGTATTTACAGCTATATTCTTTGGTGCTGGTAAGCTTATGGCTAAGTTTGCTAAGGGGTTGGGTGGCGAAAATGAGAACTTCGACTGTGCACAGCATACAGCAGTCAACAGCAGCCCCAAGCCAGCCAAGCCCTAAGTTAGGAGATGAGGTGCTGCTGGGAGTGGTGGTGCAGAGAGCTGTGTTGGTTGGGCTGAGATGCCAAAGTTGGGCTGGGACCTCAGTGGGCAGAGGCTTGTGTGATTGGGAAGACAACATTGGGTAAGTCTCAAACCTGTAGAGTGTGGTTAGGTGGTACAGGTGATTCTGGTCAGTGTGTGTAGATGGTGCAGGAGCATAGGGCTTTGTGTGGGTAAACGCGAGCAACCACGGTGTCACAGGTACAAACAGTCGGAACTGCGTCGTTTTATAACTAGACTGCAGGGGCTGAGGGGATCTGGGTGGTGGTGTGAGAGAGTAGGGACTAGGTAGAGGTTGGGAGATACCAGTTACCGGGTAGTGATACTGGTGCAGAGGGCTGTGGCGGTGCAGCTACATTGGGTACCGGAAGAGATACCTAAGTGTGTGGGGAAGAGTGGCATGGGGGTGTTTTCCGACATGCACATAGCCGCCTAATATAACGCACTTCATACCGCGGCAATTTTGTATATCCCCCGTAACGTAAGGTTAAGGTTTTTCCCGGAAGCTGGCATCAACATCAAAGTGTTAGGTGAGTCACGATGCAGCAGCCCCTTGAATACATAACAGAGCTTACCATGCAGATTGTTTTTGTGATAGAAAAAGAGATGGAATGCCTGCGCCTGCGTGATAAGCAAAAATTCAGGGCGTTACAAGATATAGAAGGGGAATTACTTCAACTCCTGGAAAAGACTCGCAGTAAGGTTATGGATAATACGGAAATTCTGCATGAAAGTAGCCCCACTGTGCTAGAGAAGCTTAACTTGGTTTTTTCTAAATTCGATAGATGCCTTGCCGGGAAGCACGCCTTGCTTGCGCAGATGTCATGAGCCACTTGTGCGAAGGTTAGCCCCCTGATGCGCTGGTTTTTGTGCATCATGTATTCCGGCTTGTAGTTGTACCTGTGCAATATGGCCCGCACGGATCGGGGTATGCATCGCACTGAGAGGGAGTTTTACATGGCTTAGGTGAGATCTGGCTCCGCTGGGTTAATAAACTGTACGATTGGTGGTGCGCCTATAGGCTGCTATAACCCTCATCAAAGCCCCGCGGTGAGCACTGCTGCAGTGTAGCCGCTGTTAGAGGCTGGATGCCGTGATACGTAGCTCATGTGCGCGAAGCAGCCCTCCGAGGGAGGCCGCGTTTCCTTGTGTTATAACACACAGGTTCGCGGGATGAGGGGCTGCTCCATTTTAATCATATGAGATTGCCTTTGAGCTCTCATTGTTGAACGCTGCCGCGGCGACTTTGGACAGCACTAACTTCTTCCACTTCCGGATCCGTTATGGTGCTTGAAGGTACGTCTTCTGCTTCCAGCCATTTTCCTCCCGCACCTTGTTTACGGTTCTTAAGATGCGCATCACCATCGGCAGCACGTAACCTCTCTTCGTGGTTTTCTGATTCCGGTGAAGAGTGTTCCTCAGCAACCTCAGATTTTGTTGCCTCAACAGTTTCTGAAGCGCCACCACGGTGGCTTTCTTCTCCCTTTGCAACGTTGCGATCATTGCTACGCTCTTGCTGTACCTCTTGTGCTGCGCGTTTTCCTGGCTCAGCAGTTTCTACAAAGCGGTTTTCTGCCTTGGAACCAACAATACGAGTGAAGATGGGATAGAGAAACTTCTGGACAAAAGAGGTTACTGCATCCTTGACCCACTGCCACAACCGCATATACCAAGGCTGCTGGGCTTCTTCACCCATCTTGTGTGCTTCACTACTCCTGCGCACTGCCACAGCAGACAGGGGAGATGTTTTTGGCTTGTCGTCAGCGCCGTGGTCATGCCCATCATCCGGTGCTCCCTTACCGCTTCCAGCGTCAGCGGAGCGCGCAGAGCTTATATCAGCCTGCCGAGCTTCCTCCTGCTGTTGCAATGATGCCTGAGCTTTACCACCCTTGCCCAGGATTAACATCACCGCTGTACGGGCTACCGAATAGAACCAGTTTACCACGTCAATGATCCACTGCCACACTCTCGAGTACCAAGGTTGCTGGTCTTCTCCCATCTTGGGCATTTTCTGGAACAGCTTTGTAGTAAGGCCTGCAGCTCGTCTGTCGGCCGGCTGCCTACGTCTAGCAGCTCCAATACCGTCTTTCCTAATTGATCCCTCCCTATGCATACCTCTTTGACCGTATGCTCTGTCGAGGTGTATTGCCAAGAAGCTAGCCCCCACTTTCTGACACTGCCTTATAGACACGTCAGGATCGGTAAATATGTCTTGCTGGTACGAGTCAAGCAGCAGCGTATCAGCTGTATTGAGCGATGCATTGTTGCCCAACCTAGCTAACACGGCACTTTCTATCCTGCTGCTATCGATAGTATATGCACCGCATCTTCCGCGCAGGAACCTAATACCATCTTCGTCATTGTGCTTGTAGAAGGCCATTAGCATGTCTGTAACGTCAGCCTCACACAGTGCATACGCACCTGTCTCGTCTGTGTGTAGAGTCCCCAGAGCGACAGAATTTTTCAGAACCCTGTCTAAGCAGGATAGGGTACGCACTGGGTCTATCCGGCCGGTGCGCAGTGCATCGGCTATGGTTGCTATAACCTTCTCCACGCGGTCATGCTCTGGCGGAAGCGCAGCCTCACTGCACAGAACTTCAGCAGAATCTACATCTCTCAGGCTAAACATGTTTTGTAGGAGAGTAGAGTCCACAACAACGAATTGCTGCCCTATTGATTCACGCACACTTTTGATCGACTCACGCAGCCCTTGCAGACCCCTTTGCTCGTAACTACGGGTGAGTGCACCTACTGCGACACTTCTCAATTCCTGCAGTACAACGCGGTTCCCCTCGGCATTTGACGCCTCTAGGCTCCGTACCGGAGCCGCATTTTCAATTTGCTGTACAACCGACTTCACAAGTGCGGTCACATTTGATACGATGCTGTCAAGCTGTCTCTTTGCTTGATGCAGGTTAGCGTCGGAATCCTGTATATCTGCAAGTTGCTTGGCAACGCTCTCCAAATCTCCGAGTGACATCAGCAGCGACAGCTTGTAGGTAATGACCTCAAACCTTGCTGCTAGGGCGCCAATATTGCCTTGTGGGATATCGCTGCTTCCCAACCGGTATACCACGTTGACGGTGTTGGGGTGCAGACTACCCGGTATACTATAGCCTCCTGTTCCTGTGAGCAGGGGCAGTAGGCCAACAGCGCTATTTAGAGCATTGACCACGCCTTTCTGTGCGGTATCCAGCTCTTTATTGAGCCCGTAGCCGTACAACAACTGCACGACCTGCGACAGATCCTGCGAAGCACCGGTTATCTTCTCCTGTAGCCCCGTATCAGGCGCCGCTGGTTTCGCTGGTTTACTTATAACCTCGGGCACATGTGATGATACATCAACAATTGTCTTGAACCACTGTGCAGCAGTTAGTGTCCTACCCGCAGAAGCCGAACTTTCCTGAGTCTGGGCTGGTGTAGCACCGCCACTTACCCGTACCAAATCTGTTGCGCTTACGGCAGGCGAGTTTGCTGCCTGTGCAGCTGTGGCTAATTTTGCAAGACCAGATTTGGTCAATGCCGCAATTCTATTGGATAATTGCACTACTTCTTTAGATGCCGCTATGCCGCGATCACGGTTTAGCATTGCATCAGTAGCGTATTCTATGTTCCCCATGAGCCGAACTATGCCGCCGTCTTCATGGTCTGCAAGCTTGGTGCAAACTTGGTTTAGCAGGGCCTTCGCGCTCAATGCATCACCAACCAATATAGTAAGCTCGTGCTCGACCTCCTGGTGTCGTGGGGCACCAATGATTCTTGACCCTGATGCGTAGGCCGATTCGCACAATACCTGAGCTGCGCTCTTTCGGGGCACGAAAACGTTGTTTCTAGTTTCCATGCACACCTTGGAGACTAGCATACCTGCGTCACGCGCTGCCTCGTACACATCTATCAGTGCCGCCGCGCGCTGGCGTACCTCCTGCGGGTCTGGCTGTGCACCACCAAGACTGCTAGCAGTGGCTCTCCATCCATCCAAAATGTTGTGGCTAGTTTCGCGTACATGCTCACATATAAGGTCGTGTGCCATGTGTACGGCGTGCATAGCAACTTGCACGAAGGCGCTGTAGTGTTGCACAGCATCCCGCTGCGCACCTTCCGCCCGGGCGGCATCACGTCTGTGAACAAGCTGTGCTGCCCTCAAATTATTTTTGCATTGCTCAAGATGTGACAAGACCTGCGCTACCAGACGCGCATCTCGCTGTATACGTGCATCGTAAAGAAACCCTACCAGGTTCTCGACCGCACCTAAGTGCATGAGCGCCCTGTTGCGTGCCGCTATTTCATCATGGCTTATAGCGCTAGCAGCAACTTTCTCTTTCTGTGCGCTATCTGCCGCACTTCTGGCAATAGAAACCATTCTGAAGATCTGCGACGCCCAATCTTCTCCCAATATCCTTTGAGGCTGGCTGGCAAACCTTTGTTGTGATGTTTCCTGCAATAATGTGACTGCGTCAGATAGCCCGCTGAGCATAGAGACCGCATCTTTGGACAATGGGGCTGCTACAAGCTTAGCATTCAACAGGCACTCCTGGCTCCGTGTAATTGCCTCCTGAAGCGCCCTCTCGTGCGGTACCACAGATTCTGTGTCGCGTCCACCCGCAACCTTAGTTAGTAACGTAAACAAGGCTGCCTGCTGCGCAATTTCTAGCTGGTGTCTGACAGCACGCAGATGGTGCAGGAGCTTCCCGCCTTGCAGTGTGTTATATATCCCGCTGTGGACGAGGAACTGATTTATACTTTTCAGCAGACGAGCAGTCCGGTTCAGATGTGTGATTGTCTTGTCGGGCTCTGCACCACCCTCGGTGTCGGATGATAGATGTGGCTTTTGCTGCCCCGCATCCATCGCAGCATGACCAACCTCAACCATTCTGGGCGCAAACCCTTTATAGCCATAACCCGGCACTATCTTTACATTTTCGGACGTGCGCGCCGCCTCTACCAACCCGAGCTGGGCGACTAGAGCACCATATGCGGCGCTTATCGCACATTGGTCACTGGGAGCCAAATTCCCATCGCGGTGCATACCGGCAATGGTGCTGACAACAAGTCTAATATCGTCCTGTATGCGCTCAGCCCCGTCTCTGATACCGCGTGTGCTGATGCGCTCCATCAAACTTTCTGCTGCACCGATGGCAAACTGTATGCGCTCTTTCTGTCCCTCAGTTAGATTGCTGCTATTGCTACCAGTTATCAACTCCTCCATCACGCCTTTGGCGTCGTTCAGTCCGGCAAATACTGTAGCCAAGTCTAGCACTAGCGGCGCTGCGGCCCTAGCGAGCCGCGAATGCACTGCTGGTGCAGTGATGGCAGTGCCACATGCCGCGTGGATATCATGCTGCACGCGGTCCAATAGTGTTTTAGAGATGCTGTTACCCGTTGTCTTACCAGCCCTAATTGCGGATACGGCGATTCTTGCTATCGCTGGATGCAGATCTTCCGAAATTTGTGCCCTGTTGCTCATCCCGGTGGAGCTGGCCGTCTGTTGTATCACGCTATTAAGCTCGGTGAGCATACCTGACACCAGGTCGCTAGTGATTTTCAGGGTCCCGTCCGACGATGCTTGTTGCTTGAGTTTTGACTCTACAAGTGTTTCGATTTGGTGCTCTTTAATATGAGCTGCCCCCAAGTGTTCCTCCCTAGCGACAGATTCGACCACAGCACTAATGGTTGCGATTAGTACCGTGCGTGCAAGCCCAAATGGGACGCCATCAACACTGTTTGCTGCGGTGGTTGCGCGCTGTTCAGCTTCCCTTTCGGAGACCTTACTGCTCTCTTCAACTACTGTGCCATTTTCCCAAAACTCTTGAGCAACGCTATGGATCTTAATAACCCCCTGTGCCAGGTTCTGTATCATTTCATCTGTAAGCTCAGCAAAAGCCACAGCGATAGGAGCCTTACTCGCTCCCGCGCTGGCTGCTGCGTGCGCACGTTTTACGGAATCACGAATCGTTGTGAATAGGTTTACAAAAAACTGTTCTGAGACCACAACGTGCTCCCGGCAATTTGCGACAAGGGAAAACACGCCTTTCGCTATTGTGTGCCACACTGTTCTGTCCCCTGCTGACAGGGTGCTGGCAATCTTCCACGCCAATGAGACACAACTTGACCTAGGAACCTCATTTGCGCTACCACCGCAGATCACCAGCGTAGTCGCATACTTTGCTGCTTCTTTGACCAAATCTTGGTCTACATCCTGCACCCCCTTCAGCGCAGCGCGTATTGCGCTCCGACAATGCTCCTTTTGAGTGTCTATGTATATGGAGGTGACCATCTTCTCTACGTGCCGGAATGGCACACTGTGGCCACGTACTGAAGCGTCACTGCAAGTGTACCGAGCGGCAGTGTGCATTACCACACTTACAACCCGTCTTACTAGCTCATCCCAAATTGTTGTGTCCTGTGCAAGTGCGCCCACTTGTACCATTTCGTCTCTAAAGCGCTGAAATGCACCGGAGACCATTTGCGCGGACAAACCCATTGTATTACCAGAAGCGCTTGCCGCCTCTGATACTATGCGCCTTACAGCATCACTTGGTAGGCTAGGCGGAATGGTACGTCTCCTGCTGTCATGTATAACAACCTCCTGTATCGCGTGCATTGCCGCCACGACTATGCCGTGTGCAACATCGGTATTGACGGTGACGGTTCTCTCGCCTTCACCGTATCTACTTTCAGCATGTGCACCTAAAAACTCGCTGTCAGGCATTATCAGCGCTTGTTCTACAACTCCTCCTATAAATGCTGCACGAGGCTCAGTTGAGTAGACAGATGCTGGGACTGCCTGGCCCAGATCGAACGTGATTTTCTGATCTATAACTTCTCTTACAAGATCCAAGCAACCTCTATTATGGGCGTTGTGTGCGGTGTACACCGCATCTTGATGCATGAGACCCTTGTGTAACCGGATTAGGTTGTCTATCATGGTGGAGATGACGCTTGCGTCGGAAACCATGCGGCTTTGCCTAGCATCGTTTGGTAGGCCTGCCACCATGACTTCATTCAGCATGTCACCCGGTATCCGGGCCTTCACCCCATCTATGGCTGTGCTAAGCTGCATCGCGTTGGAGCACGCTACCAGGGCATTATAAACAAACTGCACTGGAACTGCTGTAACGACATCATCTGTCGCAGATCCTGCTTCTTGTGCACCACGTGCGGCAGCACTCCTCCCAATCGCTCTTGATATTTCGCTCAGTACCACGATTGGGTCGTCTCTATTGGCCGCATTTCTGACGTGGGTGATATTATGCTCTTCTATCAACGCTCTTAGTGCTACTGCAAGATCAGCTCCGCTGGTGATAACAACTTTGCCGTCAGATACTGGCAGCATCCCTGCTATTTCTGCCAACCGATTGCCAGGAACCAGAGCGCGTACCCCGGCCGCAGCGGAACGTACTTGTAGCGTATACGCGAGCGTTTTTAGTGAGCTACGAACAAACTCTTCGGGGACTTCTACAGCTGGGGATTGTTCTAAAGTATTCAGTGCATTTATATCTACCAGCCTACCAACTACACTCTCTAGGTCTGTCAGCACTTCGCGCATTCTGTTGCCAAGCTGCCCTTGGAGGTTATGCCGCGAAATCTCCCTCGCACACGCGTGTAAAATTAAATGCGGTGCGTTACCATCTAGGAAATCGTAATTCCCTGAAGGTAGAGCAGCACCTATTTCTAAGAGCACAGAATTTGCAGAACGTAGTGCCTCCCTTAACTTACTGTAGTCGGCACCATTATTGCTGCGAGCAAGCGCTGTATCCGCATCTCCTATCCTCGCGCAAATAGCGGGCATTACGTCTAGTAGGCTGCTTTCTGGGTTATTCAGGCTATGAGCAGTGACCCTAGCGTTGCCAGAGGCCACCTTTATTGCGTGAACTACTATATCCTTCAGAATTTGAGCTGCTAGACGAAGGAAAACGAGCGCGTCCACGATGTGCTCATACACGACACGCGCCGCTCTCTGCAGGTGTTGCAGCGCTTTACTATCCCTGAGCTTCTCGCCAAGAGATACAAGAGATAATAGCGCATTTTTACAATAATCGAGCAATGCCTCCGCCTCCAGCGCGGCAGTGACACGCACGTTATAGGAAACAGACTCTGCAGCCTGCTTTACGTGATTGCCTGCATTTCGCAACTTGTCTAGCGCCAAGGCAACGCTTTCACCTCCGTGTTCTCGCAACGCTGTACCGTGCTCCTCAACTAGGCGATAAGCTCGTGTTATGTGATAGTATGCGTTGGTGGCCTTCTCTCTAAAACTGTTTACAAGCTCATGCGCAGTGCGATCTGTAGCAAAACCCTCCCGCTCGCTCAACACTTCACGTTTGGTAGCTAGCTCCAACAAAGCTGCCGCATGTAGTAGCTCCTCTGCCACTTTTTGGCTGCAGAAAACCAAGTGTGGGTTGTCAGAAATAGAATCAACTATTTTGCGTGTTGCGCTTCTCAGCTCTAGCCTGAGCGTACCGCCGTGGCCCCCTACAGGGTCTATAGCACTTATTATGTCTTTTGCGGCATCGTTCAAACTATTAGCGAAATTCTCAATACTGATTTCATGGAACGGCCCCTTGTACGCGTCGTGCGCACTCTCCAAAGCTGCACGTAGCCGTTCGTATGCCGATACGAGGTTCCGGTCTTCTGATGACACAGCCCTTGCATTGAACGTCTGAAGTGTGTGTCTAATACGCTGCGCTGGGTGCTTGTTTGCCACATCGCGAATCATCTGCAATATTTGCTGCGCATCTTCAGATATCTGAGTAATACTTTCCGCGTTTGGAGAAGGCGTGGTCCCCGCGGCAATAGAATCGCAGACGTGCTGTATCTTTTCGGTTATAGTCTGGGTGCGCGGCACAAGCTGCACAGCAGCGCTTATCCACTGCCTGCCTGTCAGCGCAGACACAACTGTAAGAATGGTGCCGATATGTCCGAGCAACTCCTCAACGCATGCACGCAGACCAGCACTGTTAGAGCTACCGACGTTGGCGGCAGCGGTATGTAGCGCACTCATGGCGCGCGCGAGTTCGTACCGTGTTACATAGGCTTGGGTTCCTGCGCTGCATTTTGCACTTGGGTCTATGACGTTACACTCGCGCGCCACTTTGTAAACTAGCGCGGCAGTTGACGCAACAGAACACCTGGCAACTATTTCCTGTGCGGCGCTTGGTGATACCTTACCACATGACTGCAGCAGCGACATTACCGCTTTTATGGCGTGTGCATCTTGATCGCTGCCTATTTCACACCTACGATTTTCAATCCAGGTTACTGCACTGGCGACTATGGCATCCTGTATTGGATTGTGCACGAGATCGCTTCCGGGCACTGCCGCAACTGTCATCGCATGGGAGAGAATATCTGCAGAGTCGGCCTGCAACGCCGAACGTGCCACATGCCCCGCTAATAATCTTTGCCCTACATCGCCGGAACTTGGGCACAACTCGCCTATGAGACGTGTGACCAGCTCTTTTGCGCTATTCACTACCGATTGGTCGGCACTCCCGCTAGCTGCCACACCGATGATTCTCTGAATAATGGACTGATTCTGCCGCCCCTCTGCCTGTGTTAGGTGGTGGGCGAGTACCGCACCCAGCGCCTGGTTGCCTGGTTGCATCAGTACTCTGATTGCAGCGGTGATATCTCCAACGTTTTGCGGTTTGGCAACATACAAATCCAGCGCGTTAAGCGATGCTGCATTTCTGTGTGACAGCACGCTGTGCAGCGTTTTAGGATCACTTAAAGCATCAACGTGCCGCTGCAGGGCATATGCTAGCTTGCCTTGTTCTGCAGCCGTAAGTATTTCATCAAGCAGCGCAGCGTAAGCAGTCGGAGCCGATCCTCTTCTTTTAGCTGCGGGCGCCATGTCATCTGAGTCACTTGGTGCCCCAGCGCGTTTGGCAGGAGCGCTCTTAGCTCCAAACCCCTGCACTCTGTTTGCCACTTGGCGTGAAATGTCACCTAACTTCCGCGACTGATCACTAGCAACGTCGCCAAGTTTATCTAATAGATCGCGCATCGTGTTTACAAGATTGTTTAGGAGATCTATTACTTTCTTTCGCAGGGTTTGCAGCGCAGCAGCGTCTGCGGCAACACTGCTAACCTTGTCTTTCGCGCTCTGAACTTGCGTGCCGATATCCTGCAAAATTTTGGAAATCGTTTCCAGCAACGCAGACGCGCCTTCTGGAAGAGTCTGAGCCTCAAGCTCTACTACCACGGTTTCGACGTCATTCTTAGTTTTTGCTGCAAACTGCAAGAAACTGTTATGTGCTCCAGCGCCGCTTACCTGGTGGTCGTCGCTATGGCGTGAGACGTGTGTAGCGTGTGTGGTGCGTGGAAAACGGCCTCCATTACCCTGCCGCGCCGCCGCTTTTACCTTCTTGGGTGCTGCTTGTTGCGTGCGTGTCGCTGCGCCGCCTTTTGCTGGTGCTGTCTCAGGTGTAGCGGACTCAGTTGCTTCCGACGCTACTGCACCGCTTGCTTCTAGATCTACTCCGGTAGAGGTGCGCAACTGTTCAAACTCATCCTGCGATAAACCCGACTCACTTTCATCTCGATCGTACGTAGCACCCTCAACGTCGGTCGCATCCTCTGTCGCCACATACGAAACCCCATCACCAGCATCTTGTTTGCTAACAGAGACGGCGTTGTTGCCGTGCTCCTCACCAGGCTGCACGTCGGTTTTTACGGTAACATCCCGCTCATTATCCTTTCCTGTATTTGCTCCTTCAGCTGTTTGTGCACTATCTACACCTTGCGCAAGTGCTGTGACGCTCGGCTCAGTTGCGACGTGTTGTGCACCTGTATCAGTGTGGCTAGTCGCCACACTAGCTCCAGTCATGCTTTCTGTCTGTGCTCCATGTGTGCTACCGGTAGTTGCTACTTCTTCTGTCTGACTAGTACTTTGCAATGCCTCTCCACTGCCGCTCTCCTCTGCGGTTGTCTGCTCAGAAGGTGAGCCTCGTTTATCATGTGCCTCGGCATTGTGTCGCGTCGGTGAAGGCTGAGCATGGCTGGCCGTTGTTTGAGTGCGGTCCGCACTAGTCTGCGATGCACCATGTGCCTGCACGCGATATGCCTTTTCGTATGCGTCTTGCGCCTCTTTCCGATATTTCTCCGATTGCTCGCTCCTCTGCTGTTGTGCCTGCTTTAAATCGCTATCATCGACAGGGGTGGAGTACTGCCAGGACTGATCAGCACTCCAGCTACGAATGTTGCTGCTGCTCGACTGCTCGGTCACAGCAAGTAATGACGCTATAAGATCGTTGGCAACAACACCAAACGTTTGACTGGACTTCGCGCACTCTCCGACACAAGTTTTACACAACTTCCCCAATATCTCCAAAGCGATCGCTGGATTTCGCTCAGCGTTGCACTTAATTGCTTGCTCTAGTAGAGACTCATTCGCGCTGTTTAGGTGCAGCGTTCTCTGCAGCACTGAGGCAGAAAACCTTCTGCACAGGAGCTCTACTGTCTGCTCATCCCCACTCTTTACCGCAGCTTCCAGTATGCAGTGGTCGGTGCCAAAGCCTAGCTCTTGCTCCCAAGAGGGGGCATCAGCGCTTCTACTGCTATTTAGATGCTGCAAAAGTCCACCGGCACCCTTCTTCGTATATGTGGTATAGGCTTGTGATACAGGTTGTGTGCCAACAATACCTGGATGGTGAGTACCGGTACTGGTTGCCGCAGTAGGGTTGCCCTGTGTTGCTTCAGTCATATGAGTTTTCCTGGTTGGACGTCGGAGTTGGGTTTAGAGCAAGCCACACCCTGGAACTGCAAAGCGCTAGGACTGCGCTCTGGCCACCCAGCCACTCTCCAAGATTGTGTTTTGCCTGTAAAAATGCTACCTGCAGTTATGTTAACATATGGTAAACATATAACCTGGTGCCCCCGCGTACATGGCACTATGAATGCATACTTGCAGTATACATAGTGAAGTCAAAGTGGCTGCTGGATTGGATATATGTTGCATTGTGGGTTGGCAAAAGTGGCCCTATTTTGCCTGGCAAAGTATGTCGATTTTTTTAATATTTGTGTGCAACTCGTTTGTGAGACAACTTATAGTCTATTCGGTAGGTGTGTAGCGATGTGTACCACCGCAACAACCTCCATAAATGTTGGGTGATTAGGCACGTGAGAATCATACAAGTTTGGTTGCCACACAACTTTCTTCTGCGCCTGTATGGCTGTGTGTGCTATGTATGCGGCGGCCCCGCAATCTGTTTGACATACTAAAAAAGTTCATGATACACTCGCCGGGGTTTTTGTTAGCGCGGTTGTTTCTATGTCCGGTCTAGAGAGTTGTGGGCTTACCCTAACCGAGGGTGCCGTTAATAAGATCATGGCTGTTTTGCGAGAGGAGGGTGGTTCCTCGCTTCTTAAGGTTTCTGTGCAAAGTGGCGGTTGCGCTGGGTTTAAATATGAGTTTGCCACTGGTTCATATGAAGACGATGCAGACTCCTCCGATGAATATCCGGAGGATGATGATTCGGGGTTTGACGACATGGACGGCGATGAAGAAGATAACGATGAGGTTGAAGGTGGGTCAGACCTCATACTCTCAGATGCTTCTGGAAGGCCGATACTATTCGTAGATCGCTGTTCTAGGAAGTTCTTACAAGATTCTACCATAGACTACGTAGAGGATATTAACGGCTCCAGATTCGTGGTCAACAACCCTGCCGCCAAGTCTGGCTGCGGTTGCGGGAACAGTTTTTCATTGTAGGAGGGGTTGCTTGTCTTCTGTTTCTAGGGAGAGAGGTCCTTCCCTATTTAGAGTTTTAGGTGTAGTGGCGGCTGCGTTGTTGACTGCAGTTATCTTCCGCAGTTTTGTAATGGAGCCGTTTCACATACCCTCTGGTTCAATGAAGAGCGGATTGCTCGCGGGGGACTATATATTTGTCAGTAAATACAGTTACGGGTACAGCCGCTACTCAATTATACTGTCTCCCCCCATTTTCAAGGGTAGGGTTCTATACACTACTCCCCAGGCTGGCGATGTTGTTGTATTCCGTCTGCCATCAAACCCCGGTACAAACTATGTGAAGAGGGTTATAGGCCTTCCGGGCGATAAGGTGCAAATAATCGGTGGGCGCTTACAAATAAACGGCAAGGAAATGGGTTATAAGCGTATAGAGGATTTTTTCGATGGCAACAAATCCTTTAAACAGTACACTGAAACTCTGTACAATGGCAAGTCTTATGAGATACTAGACGAGCTTGAAAACAGCTCCTTGGACAATACTCCAGTTTACGTAGTGCCCCAGGGGCATATTTTCGTGTTGGGGGACAACCGGGATGATTCCAGAGATAGCCGCTTTGTTACAGAGGTTGGCAACATACCGATAGAAAACATTGTGGGCAAGGCTTTGGTCATTGTACTCTCGTTCAAGAGGGGCAAGGGCTGGCTTCCTTTTGAATTGAGGTTTGATCGGGTGTTTCGCGCTGTAAGGTAATAAACGGGGTAGCAGATGCGGCGAGTTATGGTTCTGTTCGGGGTTGTCATTGCGGGTGTAAAAGGGTTCATGCTAACATTGGTAAGCATGTTTAGGCCCAAGGTCACGCTTCGCTATCCTTCTGAAAAGGGCCCATTGAGTACCAGGTTTCGTGGGGAGCATGCACTGCGCAGGTATGATGATGGTGAAGAGCGCTGTATAGCCTGCAAGCTGTGTGAGGCCATATGTCCCGCACAGGCAATCACTATAGAAGCGGCAGAGCGAGGGGATGGTAGCCGCAGAACCGTAAGGTACGACATAGACATGACCAAGTGCATATACTGTGGTTTCTGCCAAGAGGCCTGCCCGGTTGACGCAATCGTTGAAGGTCCTAACTTTGAATATGCCACAGAGACCAGGGAAGAGCTGATGTACAACAAAGAAAAGCTGCTCTGCAACGGGGATGTTTGGGAAGAGGCATTAGATTTTCGAATCAGGAAGAACAGGCCGTACTACTAACCTACATACTCATCTACTGCCCCTCAGTCCCCTGCATTCTTCTAGTTATAAAACGACGCAGTTCCGACTGTTTGTACCTGTGACGCCGTGGTTGCTCGCGTTACCCACAAAAAGCTCTATGCTCCTGCTGCCATATCGCCGCAACCCTGATGCCACAGCCCCTGGCATCTCAGCCCAACTCTACTCACTGCCAAGGCCACAGCTGAAGTTCTCGGTATCACCTACACCTGCTTCTTATGCACTTCGGTATAGTCAAATTTACTGGTATCGCCTGCACCGCCAACACAGCTGAAGTTCCTTGTACCACCGACTAACCCAAGCCCCTATCTCCGAACTCCCTGCACCTCATTCGTACCTCCTACCTTTGGCACTCAGCCCAACTGGGCACCGCCACCAAGGCTACCACCTCTGCTGGGTAGTGACGGTGCAGAGGTGGTGGCATTGGTTGGGCTGGGTGTCAAGGGTAGGAGGTTAGTAGACGAGGTGTGGGCTTGTGTGTGATTGGGAAGACAACATTGGGTGAGTCCCAAACCTGTAGAGTCAGGGGGAGCCGGGTTATTGTCAGGTGGTACCAAGAACTTCAAGTGTGTTGGTGCTCAGTAGAGTTGGGCGAGATGCTAGGGGTAGGAGGTTGAAAGATAAGGTGTAGGTAGTGCTGTGAGGATGTAGGCGCTAGGTTATGTCGGTGGTACCAAGAGTTTTGAGTGCGCCCGGTATCCGGGGAAATGAGGCGCCCCCTGGGCGCCGGCGATTCAAGTTTCTGGTGCTGTAAGGCTCCTGCCCAGGCTGCTCACGGGGAAAAACTTACCAGCCTCTGGACAGGTGTTTTGTAGGTGCTGGAGGTTGTTTACCTGCTGGTTGTTGTGAGGTACTGCTCGCCGCCGCCATATCGTTCTCTGCTTGATTGATGGAATCGGCAAGTACTTTTACTGCGCCTTCAACTTCGGTGCTAAGCTTTGCATCCTTCGGCTTCTGCCCTGTAGATTGCGATGCAGCGCCATGTGCTTGTTGTGGGGCATCGCTCGCCACACCGCTCTTTGCCTTTCCAGCAGCGGTACCAGTAGCATTCAGCGCCGATGATGCCGCAGTGGCCTTTGTTTTTTGTTCTTGCTTGCCTTCTGCAGTTGTTCCGCTATGAGCACGCAAGGATGATTGTGCCGCTGCTGCTAGCCTGCTTAGACCGCCGATAACAACTTGTTCGGTTGTTGCTGGAGCGGCCATTTCCGCTGTGCCTTGTTCCTGTGTAGTGCCGTCTTGCTGTTTCTGCCCCGTAGATTGCGATGAAGCACCGTGTGCTTGTTGTTGAGCATCGCTTGCCACGCCGCTTTCTGCCGCCTCTGCCGCTCGTTGATCCGCAGCTCTTCCTGTTTTTTCCTGATCGCTTGCTGCTGTTATGCTACCAAGAGCACTCAGAAGCCGCTTTGCCGCATCTGCCAGTGTTTCTGAGCCTGCTACTTCCGCAGCGGCTTTGAGGGGCTGTTGCTTTCCATCCTTACACTGTTCCAGCTGCTGCGCTGCTGAAGAGAACATACCTACCAGCCCTGATAGACTATCAACACCAAGAGCGTCTATGGCACTCTCTAGGGCTTCCTCAATATTGTATTGCGTCCTATCGTATCCACGTTCCTGCTCCTCTCTTTCATCAAGTGCGGCGTCTGTATGCAGAGCTCTCTGCACATCCTGAGCTGCAGTGCCAGCTGCAGCTGGGGTAGGTGAACCGGAACCGCCTATCTTCGGATATAATGTTACAGGCCGTGTGTACGCCGTATCTTCTGTGTCTGTGGTAAGAATGCCGAAAATAGACGCATATGGCGGAGGTGTACTGTCAGCACTTGTATCCGGATGCGGTGCTGTGGGTGCAGTAGCATTATTCAATGGGTGAGTTGTAGGGTGTCCATGACCATCAGGGCATACCGCTGCATTGCCAGGAGTGTCAAGGCCGGGGGCGCTAGGTTGCTGAATATCTTGTGCATGTGCACCATACGCACTTGCCGCCTTCGCGTCGGGGCCGTAGGCCCCAGGCACGCCGCTGCCACCCTGCGATGGACTGCCGGTGCTACCGGGACCCGAAGGCCCAGTACCCCTGTTTTTGTTATCATCATTTGCTGCACCGCCTGCTGCGGCAGCAGGAATCCTGCCTGCGATGCTACCAGCTTTGGGTGCAGGGGTTCGTACATTGCGTCTTGCACGACTGGTACGCCCTAAAGGATCTACTTTAACTGTGCTGTAGCTACGAGCTCCTCCCTCGCTGTTGACCTGTGTGGCCATCTTGCTAGCTAACTTGCCGCCCGCTATGTGGCCTGATGGTGGAGCTAGCTCGTGAGCAAGTTTACCCTCTGCGTTTTTAATAGACATCTGTGCGCCATTGTCCAGGCCAAACGCCACGACATCTTTGAAATCCAGCTCCGCAGCAACATGCATCAGGGTGTTGCCGCTTGAATCATGTGTGCTCAACATCTGTGCAAGCTCAACTGGAGCTAAAATTTGCTGGCAGCTCTTCAGCATTCTCATAATGTCACTTTCACCCACGCCGCTCTTCATGGCAACGTGTAGCGCCGAAGACCCATCAACGCTGGAGCGCTCCAGTGCACTGAGCTTGTTGCTCCTCAATATGCTCTCAAATGCGGGTATACTCCTGTACGCAGCTGCCATGTGCAGTGGAGTATGGCCCTGAGCATTGCGCTGGCGAGCAGAGGCACCACGGGCGCAAAGCAGGTCCACAAACTCTTGAGCGCATTTCTGCTTTTCAGGGAATTTTAACAGTTCAACTGCGGCATGCAGCGCAGTATTTCCGGAGCTATCGCGGCAATTTACGTCAGCCCCATTTCTAATCAGGAACCGAACCAAGATCGTATTTGGCTGCGCGTGTTTTATTGCGAAGATCAATGGTGTATCGTCATCCCCGAGTGCGGTTTGTTCCACTTCATAGCCACGAATCTCAGCGCCGTTTTGCAGGAGAAGTTTTATGCCACGCTCGATTGCGATGCCCTCGTTGAAAATCTTGAGGACCATATCTGTAAGTCCTGTGAACAGCGCCATGAGCTGAGCATAGGCACGTTCAAACCAGTTGTAGCCGGCGATATTTCCCCGATTGTTTGTAAAACAGTTCCCCTGAATTGCAGAGGACAAGGCACACTGGCTGTCAATCCCCTCGAGTCTTGCGCCCTGGGTCTCGACCAATTTGCTTACTATATTAATATGCCCGTTCCTCAGCAGCTCACCGCAGATGCTAACAACGTTCCCTTTGGCGTCTCTAAGCTCGCGGTTGACATCAATCCCACCGTGCCCTTGTGTACAGTCAGTCACATATCGCAGTACACGATAATTCCCGGAGCGCGCAGCATGGAGTGCCACATCTTCCAAGGAGGGCTCTTGGGGAATCAATCGCTTGATAACTTCAAGGGTAGCGTCATCGTCGCTCCTGGTTTGTAGCACGTGAACTGCAGGAGTACATTGGCCCTCAGATACAGGGAATTTTGCATCTCCTTTTGCGTTCTTCCTGTTCAGTAACAGCGCTTCCAAGACCTTAACATCGCCTCTTTCCGCTGCAATGTGTATCACAGACCTGCCATCTGTGCATCGGCTATCTACGTCTACTTTATCGCTCTTTATCAGGTCTGTTATATACTCTACGCTGTTGCCTTCCAGGTACATCTCACATAGTGGGACCATACCATTCAGGCCCGGAGTGTTTATCCACTGTGCGATTTCGGGAACGTCCAGACACAGCTTTATTTTCCCCTGCCGTCTGGTGCGATCTGCTTTATCCTGCATTACGAGGCTTAGCAGGTTTGCACCGTCTTGTGTATGCTTATCGAAAGCCTGAGTGTTTGTATTGTGAAGTATTTTCGCAAAAAGGTCCGCGCTAACGTACCCAGCTGCGTTGTGGATGGGTGCCCTGCCTTGTTCATCTTGGATTGAGAATCCGGCTTGGCAGTGTTGCGCATAAATCTTAACTGCTTCCTCCAGCAGTGGTCTGCACTTACCTTTTGTTGCACAGTTCAGAATTGTATTGCCGGCGCCACCCATGTGCTGCAGGACGTTGCTGACACCGGTGTTCCCACCGCTCATCCGTGCCTGCGCGATGGTTTCTTGGAGTATTTTAATACCAGAGTTTTGCAGTCCACGTGTGGCCGCATAGTGCGCTGGCAGGTAACCACTCAGGTCCTCAGAGCATAACAGCGCCTTGTAGTGTTTTGCAATGTCTTTCGATGCTGCAACTTGTGCTTTCACATGCTCCAGAACGTGTGACGTGAATTCATCGCCTTGGTTCCGTGCCGCTCGGTGTAGAAATGTTCGCAATTCTAAATCAAGCAGGCTGCAGTCGCTGAGCTCAACGAACTTCTTTACATTTTCTAGATTCTCACAGGCAATCGCAGAATGCAGAGGTGCCTCACCTTGACGATTGAGCGCTCTTGCAGTGGGGTGCCCGTACCCAAGATGTTCCAGAATCAGCTGCAACCTGGCCGCGGACTGATCGTCCAGCGCGGTTGCCGCGTCATGCAGGGGCGTATTTGCCTGAATGTCAACGGCTGATATGCTGTATCCATGATCCAGCAAGTAGCTAACGTATTTGGGATCTCCCGCGGAGCACGCATGGTGCAGTATTGTCTTTAGGTCCGATTCGAGTAGCCAAGTATCCTCGTACCCCGTAGGCACGTTCTCAAGTTGCGCTACAAACTCCGCGTACTCGTCGCGCTGCATATTGCCCCACGCATAGGTCAGGGTACGCCTAGCTTCCTCTCGTGGCTGCAGTGGCGGTACTGGCGGCACGCCTGGCGGTGGCGTCGGTGTCGGTGTTGGCGTAGTGGGTACAGCACTCTCCGGTACTGCTGCTCCGGGCACAGAAGCCTCGTTGTTCAAACCTTTGTGTGCAGTATCAGTGGAACCGAGCTCCCCCTCTTTGTGTTCAGAAGTCTTCGGTCCAGATGATCGAGATCCAGGAGAAGCCATGAGAGATTCTTCAGACATAGTTAACGTACCGCAATTGCGCCTGGCGCCGAATACGTTTACTAAAACGTTGGCTTCAAGCTATTGTTGCATGTGTCACAATCACGCTCAGCAAGCGAGTTGCACTGCGTATAATATCGTTAAAGTATTAATTATCCGCTAAAATGCGTCAAAGACACCACCCTACGCATAAATGGTGTGTACACTGTATGCCGGTAGGGTGCGTGTACGCGCGTGTGATTACTTAACTTACTGAGGGCTGGAGTTGCAGGCATACGCGCACTATTTCTGCATTGCAGTGCCTACAACCCACATCCTAGAAATCTGATTTCCCACTCAAGCTTTATGCCAAACATGCTATGTACCCTGCAGCGGATTTCATTTCCTAGATCTTCAAGATCTTTTGCAGTTGCCCCGCCGCAGTTCAGTAAAAAATTGCAGTGCTTCTCGGAGACCTGCGCCCCTCCAATTTGGAGCCCTCTGCATCCCGCCTTGTCTATCAACTCCCACGCCTGATGCCCTTCAGGGTTTTTAAAGGTGGATCCGCCAGTTCTTCCCCTCACAGGTTGTGAATCGTTGCGTCGTGCAATAAACTCGCGCATTGTGCCCTTAATAGCGTCACGGTCACCGCAAGCCCCAACAAAAGTTGCATCAACGAAAATCCATTTGCCCACCAGCCCGTGCTCTCGGTATGAATATCGCATATCATCATTGGAAAGCGTGCAAATTTCCCCGTGCTCATTTACTGCCCGGACTGAACGTAGCACTGAAGCGACGTCGCCGCCGTACGCACCCGCGTTCATTTCAATTGCTCCGCCGACAGTGCCGGGTATGCCTACAAAAAACTCGAGTCCCGAGATTCCACTCTCTTGGGCCGCCACAGCAAGGTTGCTCAGGAGTGTGGCGCATCCAGCAGTTATGATGTTACCATTGCAGTTGATGTACGAAAACTCCCTTCCAAGCTTGACAACCACCCCCTTTACTATGCCGTCTCTCACGATAAGGTTTGATGCAACGCCCACCACGGATATTGGTAGGTTTGTATCTCGTACAAACGCGGCCAGGTCCTCTACACTTGAGGGTTTGAACACAACTTCTGCTACGCCCCCAACATTGAACCACGTTGCATTGTGCATTTTAACGCCCCTGCGATACGTTCCCTGCACCTTGGGCAAGTTATACGCCACGAAGCCGTAACTCATCTTTGAGCATCACCCCCATTTCAAAGCCCACACTTTCTGCATCACGTTCAGGAAAAGTGCGTTCTGCGGATACCATGGTACGAGAGTCATGCGCTAGCATGCACTTCATCGACATCAGGCCACTGTCCACATACCTAGCCATTGCAGCTAAAGGTGTGTGGCAGGAGCCGTTCACAGCCTTCATGAAGCTTCGCTCAGCCAGCACGGCCGTGAATGACTCATGGTCGTTCAACTTTGCGAGCATACGCACTATTCCTTCGTCGCTTTTTCTACACTGAACGCATATTGCCCCCTGGCCTACGGCCCCCAACATCACGTCTGGATGTAATACCTCGGTGATCTTAGCACGTGCAGATATCCTGTCCACCCCAGCCTCAGCCAGCACTATACCGTCGCACTCGCCAGATTGTACCTTAGCGATTCTGGTGTCAACATTGCCCCGCATGGGGGTTATTTCCAGGTCTGGTCTGAAAGCGAGAAGCTGCACCTTTCTTCTGATCGATGAGGTGCCGATTTTTGCTCCGGCGGGTAAGGAGTTTAGGCTTTTGTACTTTACAGATATAAAAACGTCCATGGGAGATCTTCTTTTGAGTACGCACGGCATGTCTAAGTTTTCGGAATAAAAGCCCGGAACATCCTTGGCCGAGTGTACGGCAATGTCTATCTTATTGGCCAACAGGGCCTCTTCTATCTCTTTGATGAACAGGCCCTTGCCGCCAATGTCACACAGTGGCCTGTCAACCTTTACATCCCCAGACGTTTTTATCTTGGTAACATCCACTCGGACCTCAGGAAAGTGGGCTGCAATTGCGGCTTTGACCTCCTCTGCTTGTATTAGTGCCAGCGTGCTTCCTCTTGTTCCCAGCCTGACCACAGGAGCATACATACACCCTCACCACTACAACGGAAGTACTCATCGAGACCCAGAGTTAGCATATATTTGCCAGTTACTCCACATGGCGTCAAACATGAATCGCAGTGATGGTAGACAACCTCGCCTTGACCTGATAACTCTTCCACCTAGCCATGATAAAATTGTGATATCAGCATACAACGCTCTCTTTGAGCAAGTCACCCGCTAGGAATAGTGACCCGCACACCAAAATTGTGGGCTCTGGGCCAGAATCCCCAATGCTGAGAATTTTCCTGATGGAAGACTGTATATCACTTTCTGCCGAGGAGGGAATGCCAAGCTCTGCGGCGTCCTGCGCGAGCTCTTCCGCGAGTTGAGCTCTTGGCTCAGACTTTACGCAGACTGCACACAGAAATTTTATATGCTTCTTGAGGCAGGATAAGAACGTTTTGGAATCTTTGCCTCTAGTCATGCCCACTATGAGGTATAAACCACCACTTGTGCTCTGTTCGATCCAATCGCTGAGGACCTGCGCCCCCGCTGGATTGTGTGCCCCATCCAAAAACAGCCTCCAGCCCTTGGGTAAAAGTTTGGGTATGAACCCGCTAGTTATTCTCTCGAGCCTTGCGGGCCACCTGGTGTTGGTGAGCCCACCGACTATGTCTTCATAATCAATTTTGTAGCCAAATTTTCCAGATAGAATACTACATGCGGCTATGGCGTTGCCGGCATTAATCACCTGATGGTCACCGGGCAGTGATGGGAGGGGGAACTCATACGAGGCCTCGCCGGTGGAAAATAGCATCCTACCGCTACTTTTTTTGCAAGACCATTCGATGCCTCCACGATATAAAAATGCCTGATCACGCATTGCGTAGTATTCAATTGTGCGCATGATAGATTCTGTCTCCTGTGGAGCAACAACACAACTTGTACCGCGCTTGATAATTCCAGATTTTTCTCCAGCTATGAGCTCTACTGTTGTGCCGAGGGAGCTTGTGTGGTCTAAGGATATGGAGGTTATGATTGACATAATTGGTTCGACAACATTTGTGGCATCAAGCCTGCCGCCCATACCCACCTCTACGAGTGTGATATCAGCTTCTACTTTGGAAAACGCCAAGAAAGCGGCGGCTGTTGTTGCTTCGAAAAATGTAGTCTGTATGCCACTACTTGCTGCTTCGCACTCTGCCAAAATTTCATCCAAGTAGGCATCAGAAATTTGCTCTCCGCTGAGCACTATCCTTTCGTTGAACTCTACTAGGTGTGGTGACGTATAAACATGGGCTCTAATTCCCGCAGAGCGAAAGATATGGGCCAGGAACGCGATCGTGGAACCCTTCCCATTCGTACCGGCGACGTGCACAACTGGGGGCATGTGCTTTTCAGGGTTACCCAGCCTCTCCAGCATTTTAGTTATTCTATCGAGCTGGAAGTCTGGAACGCGGCATTCTAGAACTCTCGGCCAGCGCGGCATGAACACCATAATACCAGTACCTACCAGTCTACACGTAGTGGGACACACAGCAAGTATAGCGAATGGCGCTGGAAGCCTCAACCTTCTCCGCTATTGTAGGCTGTGTTGTGTGTGCGATATAGCAACGCTCCCGCTGCATGATATACGTGAATTGGTGATTATACATCTCGCCCGAGGCACCGTGGTTTCATGTTTGCGATGTAGAGGCATGAACATTCGGTTCCTGTATTTCCTAAATTCAGTTGCTTCGCTCACAAAGTGTGATAACCTCCATCACGCCGGTGGATTTTTGACCGTTTTGTATGAAGCGTGAGCTCTTAAAGCTATCGATTTTAGAGGCGCATCGTTGCCTGAAGAATAAAGACTTTTCCGCGCGGGAGCTTACTGAGGCATATATTGGCGCGGTAGAGCAAGATACACTCAATGCGTTTGTCACAACCACTCCTGAATTGGCATTGGCGGCTGCGGACAGGACGGATGGTCTATTACAGCGTGGGGAGCCCATTCACCCAATGTCTGGTATACCGGTGGGGGTTAAGGACCTTTTTTGCACCAAGGGAGTAAGAACCACAGCGTGCTCTAATATATTAAAAAATTTTGTGCCAACTTATGAATCCACTGTTTCCCAAAAGTTGTGGGACAGCGGTGCGGTAATGTTGGGCAAGCTCAACATGGATGAGTTTGCTATGGGGTCTTCGAACACTTATAGCTGCTTTGGGCCGGTCAAAAATCCGTGGAAAGGCACTGAGGGAAAAGATTTAACGCCTGGTGGGTCATCAGGTGGGTCTAGCGCAGCGGTGGCTGGGTTATTGTGTGCGGGCGCGTTAGGCAGTGATACAGGTGGATCTGTCCGGCAGCCTGCTGCCTTGTGCGGCGTTGTCGGCGCAAAACCAACTTATGGTAGGTGCTCACGCTGGGGTATGATAGCATATGCGAGCTCCTTGGACCAAGCTGGGGTGCTTGCCCGCACGGTGGAAGATGCAGCGGTGATGCTGAATGCAATATGCGGTTACGATCAAAAAGATTCTACGTCTTCTCAGGAGGCTGTGCCAGACTTTTTGGGTGGTATTAGCCGTGATGTACGCGGAGTGCGCATTGGTATCCCGAAGGAGTACGAACTCCCGAAAAATCGGGGGGATATAGCAGCGATGTGGGATCAGAACATCAAGCATTTGCTGGACTGTGGCGCGGAAATTGTGGAAATCAGTCTACCTCATACCACCTATGCCTTGCCCGTATATTACATACTCGCTTCGTCTGAAGCGTCGTCGAATTTGGCTCGTTATGACGGGATAAGGTATGGCACTAGGGTAGAGGGTGAAACCATAGATGAGATGTACGAGCTCACTAGGAGCCTTAATTTTGGTGAGGAAGTGAAGCGCAGGATGCTGATCGGGGCCTATACGCTGTCTTCTGGTTACCGCCGTGCCTACTATGACAAAGCCCAGAGGGTGAGATGCCTTGTGATACGAGACTTTGAAGAGGCCTTCAAGAAGGTCGATTGCATACTTGCGCTGACCACCCCGGTGGAGGCCACTGGGATTGAAGAGCCCCTCAGTGCCATGGATAGATATTTTACGGATGTTTTCACGGTTCCCGCCAGTTTGGCTGGGCTGCCGGCGATCTCCGTTCCCGCAGGGCTGTCAGAGCGCAAACTACCCATGGCGTTGCAGGTTATAGGGAATTACCATGACGAATGTGGGATGCTAAATTTGGCTGCTGTGATTTACGAGCATTCCGGGGGAGTGCTGCAACATCTACATGGCTTTTAGGTGGGGTTTTGCCGCAAGTAAGACGGTTTTTTGTCATTTTCTGTGGGGCGGAGGACGGCACCGTAGGCGATGCAGGTCACATTGGGGTTGTGGACCGTTCTCAGGTGGATATAACTTAGAGGGTGCGCTGCAACATCTACATGGCTTTTAGGTGGATTTTACTTGCATGGTGGCGGGGTCGACTTGCCATTTTCTACGGTGGCCATAAGCGCCGCTGGTGGCATTAGTGGTATTGGCCATGCTCAGTGGATGTAACTTAGGAGGTGCGGCCCCGCGCTGGTGGTTTGTGCGGAATAGGATTGCATATCTGCCCCGCAAGACTTAGACTGTGGTGGCGCTTGGGTTACTACGCGCAGTTTGCGGTATTGGGGGGTGTGCTATGGCTGGTCATTCGCAGTTTGCAAATATTAAACATCGTAAAGGGGCGCAGGATGCAAAACGCTCAAAGGTGTTTACCAAACTCAGGAAGGAGATAATCATTGCTGCTAGAAGCGGCCCGCCAACCCCGGATCTGAACCCAAGGTTGAGGGCGGCAATAGCTTCTGCCAAGGCGGAAAATCTGCCAAAAGACAAAATAGAGGCCGCTATAAAGAGTGCGCAGGGCAACGCAGCGGATGACAGCTATGAGGAGATTACGTATGAGGGGTACGGCCCCGGCAGCACGGCTATTGTTGTGCATGCGCTGAGCAACAATCGCAATCGTACTGCTGGTGAGCTCAGGCATATTTTTTCCAAGCACGGTGGCAAATTGGGGGAGAAGGGCAGCATAGCATATCTTTTCGACCATGTAGGGTTGGTAGTATACAAGGCGGAAAGCATTGAGAGTTTCGATGCCCTTTTTAACCTTGCAACCAGCCTGGGGGCGATAGATCTGGAAGAAGATGGCGAGGGTGAAGATAAAGTATATGCCATAATTTGCAGCGTGGAGGACTTTGGTAAAGTGAGAGATGGATTGTACGCGCAGTACTCTGACGGCGAGTTGGCGAGGTTGTCTTGGAGGCCGAAACAGCGGGTACTGGTAGACTCTCCAGAGCTCAACACAAAGCTTATGAATTTTCTTAATGATCTCGAAGATAACGACGACGTACAGTATGTTGAGGGGGACTTTTCACTTGTGGGTTAGTGGAACGTAAACAAGGAGTTACCCGTTGCACGATATTTTCGCGGCTTGCCTTTTCCGTGCCTATCTGCTAGCATCGGCGCAGTCGCCTAGATATGGGATTTATGTTAAAGCTGTTGTTGTGTGTGTTCTTGTTTTATCTAGTATTCAATAGGTTGGCGTCTAAAGATAGGGGTGAGGCATAATAGCTTTGGGGGTGTTGGTGCATAGTAGGTCTACAATTTCGGAATTCATACATAGGCTTGGGGTGGACCTGGAGTCTATAGCGAGGTGTCTTTGACGTTAGCGCCCTCGCGAGTTCTTTGGAGGAGTTAGACTCCCGTTGCTCATCTGCCTCCTTGTGGGACGATCAAGAGAACGCAAAGAAATTACTTAGTGAAAGAGCAAGGGTAGAGGAGGTTCTGGCCTCATTCCGTGCCTTGGAGAAGGAGTATGCCGAGTGCGTCGAGTTGCTTGACGTGGCAGACGAAAGCGATAGCGAGTTTCTCGACGGTTTGTGGAGCGCGTTAACCCAGTTGGAGCGTCGTGTCAGCCAAAAAAAGGCTGAGTGCATGTTTTCTGGGGAGGCCGACGGCAGCGGGTGCTTCCTGGTTATCCGTCCTGGTGCTGGGGGCACGGAGAGTAATGACTGGGCTGCTATGCTGCTCCGCATGTACATAAGATGGGCAGGGACCTTTCACGGGTTTACTACAGAAATTGTAGATAAGATTGACGGTGAAGCCGCAGGATTGAAATCGGTGACGGTTAAGATATCCGGAAATGGGGCGTACGGTTGGGCGAAGACTGAGAGCGGTGTACATAGGCTGGTGCGGATATCTCCGTTTGACTCTTCATCAAGGCGCCATACAAGCTTTGCCAGCGTGGAAGTGTCACCAATAGCTGATGATAAAATTGATATTGAGATACTTGAGAAGGATCTGCGTATTGACACATACAGGGCCTCTGGGGCGGGCGGACAGCACGTAAATAAAACCGAGAGCGCAGTGCGCATCACTCACATGCCGTCGGGTATAGTGGTGCAGTGCCAGACCAGTAGGTCCCAGCATCAAAACCGCGCAGAGGCGTACAGTTTGCTACGAAGTCGCCTTTACGAAATGGAGCTTCAAGAAAAGGAAAAGAAAATGGCCCAGGAACATGACAGCAGATGCGATATAGGATGGGGTCACCAAATCAGGTCGTACGTAATGCACCCGTACCGCATGGTTAAAGATTTGAGAACCGGGCACGAAACGGGAGATGTGGATGCCGTGCTCGACGGGGATCTGGATAAGTTTATTGCTGCGGCTCTGACTTACAAATTATCCCAAGCACAGAAATAATGCAAACTGCCTCATGGGTGTTCATTGTTGGGTGATACACCTGTGCGGTGATGTGGAGTGCTGCACGGTGGCCGGCTATGGCACCACGCGAGGACATTCCACCACATATTCTCCATGGCAGCTCGGTCTATTGCGTGTTCCGTTCCCCCACGGCTGGGCATTCCACTGCCTATTCTTTGTTGGATATAGCTACAGCCCGTGTGGCGTGTAGGTCTGCTGCACGGCAGTCCCGTCTATGGCACCACGCGAGGACATTCCACTGCCATACTGGCCCCGCCGGAGCGCAGCCCTTGTGCACCACCTTGTTGATAGCGTTGATGCGCACTTCACTTGGCTCAGCGATAATGCGGCTTCCTAAGAGTGGCTGCACCATTCTTGCTCCAGGTGCTCCCCATGGGTTGCCAGGGCGCATACCTGTTTTTTACTAACCTCCACCGGCGCGCAATCCCTGTGCACCACCTTGTTGTTGGTAGCTGTTGATGTGTATCTTGCCGGCGTGTTCCACTCCGCACCTTGCCGGTATCTTGCCACGTGGGCCACTGTTTTTCTGTTGTTGCTGTGGCGCGCTTACTACCTGGTCCTCATCTTTCTCCGGAGCATACCGCATATCTGGGTATATTTCAGTTTCTTCGTACTCTAAAAACCCATTTCCCATGTCGGTGCCGGCTCCGATAGGGCTCAAGACGTCATCATCAAGTTCGGAATCCATTACGTTAGGGCGGCGTCGTCCCGTTGCACCGCGTTCCGCATCTAAACGCAAATCCTGCGGCTCCTCATGCACTCCGTCTTCGCTTACCATGGGCTCGCTATCTTCTTGTTGTGCAACTTGTTGTTCAACCTCGGCTTCTGCAGCGCGGAAGTTGCCCTGAGGATATGTTAGTGTACGATCGTCCGCGCACATGAATCTAGTGAACCGCACTGGCACGGTTTGAGAGAGAAACCAGTTGTCTGGATCGAATGTTACCCCACTTTCTTCCGCCAAAGCGAGCCTGTATATATCTTCTGAGAACGGGAATTCCGGGCCGTTTACCAGACGGTGCAGATTGCTCGCATACTTATCCAAATATTTGTGTTGCAGTTTAGATAGAACACCAGAGTGTGACTTTCTCCCCGGGGTTTTCGATACATCATGCACCTGTAACAGCGCGATTATGTATTCTAGGCACGCTTTTCTTCTACCATCAATATGCATGCTGCAGTATTCGTATATAGCAGCTATGATGTCGTGCTCTGCGTGATCTCTGCATAAAAGCTTCCACTGCTTTGAAGTGCGGAATTTCGGGTCTATGGCGTTTCGGCCGTCGTCCGGGCACATGAAGTCCACATACGCATCTAAGTACGAAAGCAGCAAATTCACCCTTCCGGATTTGGCAAGGGTCTTCATGAGCATCATGTGCCCAGCCCTAGATGACCATTGGCCGCTCGCACTACAATGCACATTACAATCATCCATACCCATGTACGGGCATTCAGTAAACGATACATTTGTGGTACTCCCCTCGGGCCACGCAGCTTTGTTTGAGACGGTTCTAATAAGCTCAAGATCGCCGTCATCCCGCGTTGCATGCATACAAAACAAGACACACATGCCATGTGGAACTTCATCTTCTGCGCCCAAAACGTGTGCTACATACTTATCTTTAGGTATGGGGCGGCCTTCCATGCACAGCTTCCCGTCTGCTATACCAAACCTAGATATAGACTCCTGTTCGCAAGCATCATTAAATAGGCTCCTATCGCGGATGTTCATGCATAGAGTAAGCATGGGGGTGCCGCGATGCCCGACAACATCAAGCCCGTATCCACTTCTCTTATATGACAATGCCACTCCCACCATAGACAGCACGAAACCTACTCCAACGGTGATTCCTATGGCAAGCATTACCTGTGCACTGATGACGCCTGCAAAATACAATGCCGCTGCAATACCCAGTATGACTACGGCGACGACAAATGCTGCTGCAGCCCTTATCAGCGCTTTTCTCACGCGAACATCGTCAAATTTGGATGTGCTCTCATAGTCAGCACCCTGGCTCTGGTATAGCAGATCAGCACCCCCATGCCCCAAACCGGAAATAGTGGGAGTATACTGCCCAAATGCAGTACCCCGGTGCATGCGCACACTGCTAATGCTGCTGTCTAGTTGAATTGGCAAGGTAAGCTGAAACCCACCACAACGCTCTAATGCCGGAAGGAGGCTTTCAAAGAAGCTGCAAGTACAGAATTTGGGAAAGGATGGTGGTTGGCCCCCGCATGAATGCACGAGGTCACAAACCCTCTGGTACTTGCTCTTCAGCTTCAACAGTAAATCCCGCGCCTCTGCGCAGTCAATATCGTACCTATGATACACGCTGGCAAAACGTGCATCATTCATCAGATACTGTACAAGCTTTTTGTTGTACTTTTTGCCTTCAGACTTTAGACACGAAAGTGCAAGCATGCCCGCAGCTTCGTCGTACCGTGCGGGGTCAGTAGTGATGAGAGCATGCAGCAAGTTGCGTATTCTTATGTCAGATTTTTGCGAGCTTACGTAGTGCCCTTCCGAGGTGTATATTGCAATACCGCACGCGCATAGGAAGTTTATACTGGAGCGCTGCTTGGTTGAGCTATCACGGCGTACTTCGTCTTTCACATTTTGAGGTAGCTCATTAATGGCACGTAACACCGCCGACAGTAGCATCGCCCTGTGCCTTGCCTGAGAACTCCATGTGGGCGAAATGAATTCCTGGCCACGGTGCAACCTAGACAGTATGCCGGTGGTAATTTCGTCATGTAACAAAGCGCGCCCGTCTAGTGTGGCGTGCAGAAAACGTGGATCAATCGCCCATGCACTGTCACCATTGCTGTCATAACCGCCGGCATGGATAAAGCTTAATGCGCGCTCGATATAATAATCTAGGTAGCACTCGAAAACAGAGGTAAGCACGCTACGCTCGTTATCGGCATGCCCGGAACCGATCCCAAATAGCCGGTACATGAGGCTGCTGCGCTTTTTTGCGCCCCCTGCGCGAGAACGTTGTCCCTCGTTTTGGAGCACTATTCCGCTGTCTATGATGTGCACAATGAAGGAAAACAGACTTTGTACAGACTCGGCGTTGCTCACAATGACGCTGACTCTGGCCTTAAGCTGCGCATCTTGTATACTTGCCCCAGTTAAGAGCACGCTGTCTGGCGTTAGCCGCGCCAGTGATTTACTCAGCTCACTATCCAGGTCGGTATCGAGTGTGAAAAATGGCTCTTCCATGCCCTGAGAGTTACTATCAGGAGGCGCAAACCGGATTCTGCATCCAGAAAACTCGTGATCACGCCCTATTTTCAGTACTCCGTTTTCTGTTAGACCGATGACAGCAAGCAAATTACGCTGCATCCCCGGATTGGCAGCGAGCACGTCCCGCAGTTTGGTGCACCTGCTTGTTCCGCCTGGACCACTACAAAAGCTGAGAAACAGTTCGGACACAATCTTGACCTATCTAACAAGTGTAGCTGAAGCCGTACCGGTACATTGTAACATGCTATGGCGGATTTTGCCACCGTAGGTAGTGTATATACTCCTCCATTGCGACTATTTGTACTACATATATTGTTGAGGCAGCGTACGCCAAATGTGTTTAGTTACTTCTCCAGCTTGTGATACTGATATACTCGTTGATTGCCTATATGGGGCTATGCTGTGTTGGGCTATGCTGTGTTGGGCTATGCTGTGTTGGGCTATGCTGTGTTGGGCTATGCTGTGTTGGGCTATGCTGTGTTGGGCTGTGCTGTGTTGGGCTGTGCTGGGCGGCCATACAGTATGCCGCGTAGATTCAGGCGTAACCGTAATTCCGCGGCTTACGCGCAACTTCTGCGGGCATTTGTAAGGCTTATTTGTGGGCGTAACACTCATTAACATACGCAAGGGCGCACACCACTGCGGTATCGACCTTGAGTATTCTAGACCCCAGAGACATTTTGTCGCAAAAATCTTCACAGGAGCATAATTCCTCGTTGGAGAACCCTCCCTCAGGCCCTACTATTACCCAAACTTCCCGGTCGTTTTGCAGAACCTCGCGGGGTGGCTTGCCGCCGCCAGTTTCATCGCACAACACAAACTGCCTGTCGGGGTTATGAAGCTCGCGCAACGTGCGAAAATCCACTACAGGCGCGACCTCAGGCACATCCTGCCTGCCGCATTGCTCAGAGGCTTCGACGGCCCATAAGCGGCACTTTCTTGAGTCAATATCGTGCGCGGAGGAATATTCGGTACGCATGGGCTGGAAAAGAGTGACGCCCATTTCTGTGGCCTGCCTCACAACATTACGCATGGCTTCACCCTTCACTAGCGCAAAACACAGGACTAAGGTTCTGGTGCGGACGTGCTTTCTGAGGAGTTTTTCGGCTTCTACCTCGACAGTTTTTTTTGAGATGCACGAAACCCTGCACAGCCACTCTCCGTGCGTTCCGTCAAATAGCAATACAGCATCGCCGTGCTTCGCCCGCATTACATCCCGCACGTAGTGAGCCTGAGTAGCGTTTAAGGCAACCCTGCCACCAACTCCAATGCCGCCCTCTTTGTGATACAGCCTGATCTTTACGGGCTTTTTTCTGGAATACACCACGCTCTTGATGCGCCTACACCGTTTCGTTTTCCAGGCTTTTTGCTGCATCTAAAACGGCGTCTACATGCCCATCGACTTTCACTTTACGCCAGATTTTTCGTATCTTACCATGCTTATCTATGAGAAAGGTTGACCGCTCGATACCCATGTAGGACTTGCTAAACATGTGCTTTTCAACCCAGGTGCCGTACAGCTTGGAAAGACTGGAATCTTCATCGGAGATTAGTTCGAACGGTAGCTGATATTTTTTCCTGAAATTCGCGTGGGAAGACGCACCATCACCCGAAACGCCAACAATTATTGTATCCAGGCGCGCAAACTCGGCATGCGCGTCTCTAAAACCTTCCGCCTCCCTTGTGCACCCTGGTGTATCATCCTTTGGGTAGAAGTATAAGACTATGTTCTTCTTGCCGATGTACGAGGAGGAGGATGCCACAGTGCCATCTTCAAGCTTTATAGTAAATTCCGGGGCTGCTTCTCCTTCAAGTGTGTCCATAAAACCACCTCAGTCACATTACGGGGCGAATGATACACCTACTTGTAGATATTGTACAAAACTAAAACAGGGCTCCGACCGATCTTGACCAAAGTATTCGGCCTACTAGGCCTTCTGTTTAGGCAATGGTGGTTGGTAAATCTGTTCTTGTAATGCTCGTACCTATAACCTGGCTAGCTCATGTCTTGTCCGGCCTGCGTGTCTGGCTTGATACAATTATTCGCGCTATTGTGATGCTCGAGGAGAGCTTCACTGCACAATTACATTACTGCATTGTTGTACATTGTTGGGCTGCGTATGGAACTTCCCAATGCGCAAAGGAGCGTGTATATTGTGTGCTCGTTATTCGATGCTTAGGGTGATGTGAATTACTATCCGGAGGTTAAAGGCAACCCAGAGTTTTCTGCTATAGAAAAAGAGATACTGCAATATTGGAACAGCGAAAAGATTTTTGAGGAATCTGTAAACACTCGCTCTAGGGACAGAAGTTTCGTATTTTACGATGGCCCCCCGTTTGCGAATGGACTGCCCCACTATGGGCACCTGCTGACTGGGTTTATCAAAGATGCCGTTGCTAGGTACAAAACCATGCGCGGATTTAGAGTGGAGCGAAAATTCGGGTGGGATTGCCACGGGCTACCGGCTGAGATGCTGGCGGAGAAGGAACTTGGGGTGTCAGGCAAGGTCAGTATAGAAAGCTTTGGTATTGACAAGTTTAATGACTACTGCCGCAGCTCTATCATGCGGTTTACCCAACAGTGGAGGGAGTATGTAGAGCGGCAGGGACGGTGGGTAGACTTCGAAAACGGCTACAGAACCATGGACAAGAGCTTCATGGAGTCTGTAATGTGGGCGTTTCACGAGCTTTGGCATAAGGGGCTGGTTTATGAATCTGTGAAGGTAGTTCCGTACAGTTGGGCGTGCCAAACACCCCTGTCAAACTTCGAGACAAAAATGGATAATGCCTACCGGGAAAAGGTTAGCAAATCGGTCACGGTTAGGTTCAAACTCTCTGAGCAGGTGGGTTTTGTTCCACAAGGTGTTGAGTCTTGCAGCATCCTTGCGTGGACCACAACTCCTTGGACTTTGGTGTCAAATTTCGCCCTAGCCATAAATACGAACATGGATTATGTCGGGGCAGTTGTCGGTGCGGAAATGCTAATATTTTCCGCAGGTTATCTAGACCATTTCATGCGTTACTGTGAGAGGCACAGCCTTGAGTGCGCTAAGGTCGTGCAAATACCGGCCAAGGAGCTGTTGGCAGTGAAGTATATGCCGCCATTTCCATATTTTGCAGACAGCAAAAACGCGTTTATGGTATTGGACGCGGAGTTTGTGGCTGAAGGGGCCGGGACCGGGATAGTGCATCTTGCTCCCGGTTTCGGTGAAGATGACTTCTTACTATGCAAACAGCATGGAATTCCTAACTTGGGCGAGGAATCCCGTGGCATGCTTTCTGTAATATGCCCCATAGATGACGCAGGAAGGTTTACAGCGGCTGTTGGCGATTTTGCCGGGCAGCACGTGTTTGATGTAGTTGATGCTGTAATTCGACAATTAAAAGAAAAAGGGCTATGGTTCGCAACGGAGCAGTGTACCCATAGCTACCCTCACTGCTGGCGCACGGATACCCCGCTGATATACAGAGCAACGTCGTCGTGGTATGTGGAGGTAACCAAGCTCAAAGCACGCATGGTTGAGCTTAACAAGGAAGTGAATTGGGTGCCAGAGCACGTACAGAGCGGTCAATTCGGTAAGTGGCTTGATGGTGCGAAAGATTGGTCGGTATCCAGACACAGATTCTGGGGGGCTCCAGTGCCGGTGTGGCGATCTGATGACCCTAAATATCCAAGAACAGATGTATATGGCTCCATCAAGAAGGTGCTACCGGATGTTAAGGCGCTGGAGGAAGATTTCGGTCCAGTGGAAGATCTGCATCGCCCATACATCGACAATTTAGTGCGCCCAAACCCTGATGACCCTACGGGCAAGTCCATGATGCGGAGAGTTCCAGATGTTTTAGACTGCTGGTTTGAATCTGGCTCCATGCCATACGCGCAGATGCATTACCCATTTGAGAACAAAGAGTTTTTTGATTCCCACTTCCCCGCAGACTTTATCACTGAATACATCGCCCAGACCAGAGGATGGTTTTATACACTATTTGTTTTATCTACAGGGTTGTTTGATAGGCATCCCTTCAAAAGTTGCATATGCCACGGTGTGGTACTAGACATTAAAGGCCAGAAGCTCTCAAAGCGGCTAAACAACTATCCGGATCCCATGGAAATGTTTGAAAAGTACGGTGCCGACTCCGTGCGGTTTACCATGCTTTCGCATGCAGTGTCGATAGGTGGGGATTTGCTCCTTGACCAAGATGGTGACGTCGTTCGTGATACGTTGAAGAGTGTGGTAAAGCCCATATGGAACAGCTATAGCTTCTTTACCGTATATGCGAACTCGGACCAAATGCAGGGGCGCATTCTGGAGAGTTTGGAGGGCATTACAAATATCATGGACCAATACATACTGTACGAATGTGCGTGTATGGTGGTTAAAGTATTGGAGGCTATGGAATCAAGTTCAGCCGGGGTGAGGGACCCTTATAACATAAGGCTTGCATGTGCGGCTATAGTGCAATTTTCCGACAAGCTAAACAACTGGTACATACGTGGGTGTAGGGGGCGGTTTTGGATGCGAGATAAGACTGCTGACAAATCTGACGCCTATAACACGTTATATACCGTATTGTACCATCTGGCGAGGACCATTGCGCCATTTCTTCCATTCATTGCGGAGTCTATATGGCTGGGATTAAGCTTTCAGCGTGAAAAATCGGTTCACCTTGCGGATTTTCCCGATACAAACAGTTTTAGTGCTGTCAACCAATATCAAAAGAACGCGGAATACATGCAGCTAGCTATGGATGTTTGCAGCCACGTGCTTTCCCTTAGAAATGCGCATAACATACGGGTAAGACAGCCGCTACGGCGCATGGTTGTATACCCGTATAACTGCGAGAGCCTGCTTGATATGCCACAGCAGTATAGAGATATAATACTCAACGAGGTTAACGTTAAAAGTCTACAGATAGCAAGCACCATAGGGGATATGGCGTCCTTCGAGCTGAAGTTGAACTTTTCGCTACTCGGCCAGAGAGTGCCTGAAAAAGTTAAGCAGATAATTACTTTGGCGAGGGCTGGTGTGTGGGAAGTTCAAAGCGACGGCAGTCTGCTGCTTGGCGCCCCAGGCTGTGAGCAGTGCGTAATCCAAAAGGATGAGTTCTCTTTAAATCTGAAGGTGCACAGCGAGTATGCATGCCAGATAATTTCTGGTGGCGTCCCGGTCGGAGTGCTACACATAGACCATGAACTCACTCGGGAACTTCTACTTGAGGGGATCGCGCGGGATGTCATGCGGCTTATACAGCAGGCCCGTAAAGACTGTGGGCTGGAGATGCTTGATCATGCGGAAGTCATTATAAACACTGATGCGGCTGAGATAATAGAAGCAATAAGCATTTGGTATGACTTTATAAAGCAGCAGACCTTCTCTCATACGCTGGAGCATAGGCCTGCTCAGGCTGTGGTGGAAGACTGTAGCAAGTATACAAAAATTTCCGGCAAGGACTTTGACATATTTTTGTGCAAGTCAGCCCTGTGCTCCTAAAGGCCCCAGAGGCGTAGGGTTATATACTCAATCGAGCATGCAGGGGCTCATGTTTTGCAGTTACAGCAATACTTAAACTTTACCGGCGGAAAATCCCATTCCACCCGCTTAATATTGCAACAGAAACATTATTCCCTGGACCTTTGTCACGGAAAACCATATATATCAACGGTGTACCAAGCTTGCCAAGTTTGGTATATTATCGGTGTGGGTGGAGGTCGTCCCGGTACGGCCTATTTTTTGCTTGAGGTATTCTAGCGTTACCTGGTGGTTTGGTGCGGCCATAGTGAGGTGCGTATGCCATTAGGGGGCAAGGAACAACTACTCAGGGCGTTTGCTGCGTTCGAGAATATCGCGCCGGACAGCCCAGCGCGGGATTTCTTTGAGTCAGAAGAAGGCAAGGCATACAGGATACCGCTGGTAAAGTTTGTGGCTGCGGCGTTGCGGACGAAGTACGGGGTGGATGCCCCGTCAGTGGCTGAAGAGCTGGTGGATTCCATACAAGCTTTTCGGGATATTGCGCTCCTAATCCGCTCACCCGTCAAACTTGCAGAACAGGTACGGCGTACCAGCGGCGCATCCGGGGAGTTCAGTGGCCAAGAGGAGAATGAAGATGGGCAGCTTGGGGAGGGTGCGCGCGCAGATATGTCGGGCACGATCGCTGAGGGGCTCATGGATAGATTGTCCCAGGGAAAGAAGGCAGTATCTGAGTTTTTGAACTTAAAGTCAGACTTTGAAAGGAAGCAAGAGCTGGCGTGTGAGGTTGACGCGTTTATGGCTGGGATAAAAACGCTCAGGACCGAGCTGGCCAGAAGCGGTGACGTATCGGAGCGAAGGGTCGCGTATTTTGAAGATGTTGATACTTTGCTAGAAATTCTTTTTTCTCAGTACGCTCCCAGGACCGGAGTCTTTTTTAATAGGACGACTCCACTTCAAGATATGCAATCATATGTGGACAGTAGGAAAGACATAATAATCCCCGCAGTCAGGGAGTTGTTGTTCGTGCATCGTCTTGATCAGGTGTATGACCAGAAAATGGCAAGTCTGCTGGAAAGCGTTAGCAGCAAGACTTATTTGCGCTCGTACCTACGTAGTACCGTTGTGGCGCGTGGATTTCAGGAGCGCAATCAGCCGGTAGAGGCGCACGACCCGGGCACTGGCCAACAACCCCAGCAAAGGTCAGTGACAAATCCGCCCGCAGCGGAGCCTGCTCCTGTTCAATCTGAGGTACGGCATCCTAGCTTAAAACAGTCTGGTGTCCAAACTGTATGCGCCGCACCGCAATATGCTGTCACCAGGTCTAAGGCCTTCAACGCACTTTGCATTCTACTGTTTGTTAGCCTGTTTGCACTCTTACTGCTAGTACCCTTGCTGCACGAACACATTCCTGTGGGGGTGGCTAGAGATGTGATTACAATTCTCGCCGAAACTCTCATTGCAATATCCATAATGGCATTGGGATGCTGGCTTATCTTTTCTGGGCGCTGTCATGAAGTGCACGTGCCTGCATTGGCGGAAAATGCACCCGGATGGGGGGTATATGAATCGGGTAACCAGTGTAACGAGCAGCATGCAGCCGAGGGGGTAGGGCGCGCTGAACCTGCTACGTCACCCCAAACCTTTGTGGAGTTGCAGGATATGGTTGGTGCACAATCTCCTATCTCCTATGCGGAGTTGAGTTCACGTTTACCCGCGTGATGTGGCGTTGTATTCCGGGCCATGAGGGTGCGAAGCGTCCTGAAAGGATAGGGTAAAAGCTTTAGTGCGTCACACTCCTCTCTGGGCATACATGCGTGTGAGCTGTGGGAGGGGTCAACAACCCTGTGTGCCACTGAAAGCGGGTGTTTCAGCGCTGCTATAGCACTCACCACGTGGTCAGTGGCTAATGGCTCATTCCCCGACCTTCAGAGTGCTCAGGACGCACGTCTGGGGATGCAGAAGGAGACAGATCGTGATGCATATCCACGCCTCTCTCGTGTGAAATGCCATCCATGCCCTGGGAGGCGTGCGATATCGCTTCATCCGCGTAAGGATATTCATTGAATCTCCAGGGGTCGTAAAGATGCGGATCATCTCTTGCATCCAGGTGATGTCCCTCATCACTGTCTCCGGAGGTAAATTCTCCTTCACCGCCTCCTCCTCCAGACACATCTCCTCCCCCATCTCCGGCGTCTCCGTGCGACATACTATCGAAGAGTATTGGGAACCCAAAAAATACTGAAGTGCCCCTTGTGGGGCCAAAAATACTAACTTGCGGAGTGATGTTTGCCCCCAGAGAGACTACAGCCCTGTCTACATTACCTAAAAGATTTGCCACCACGTCGCTTTTCAATGCTTGTGTTGGGGTGGCCATGACTGCGCACGCTATCGCCAAGGCGGACTTGTCACTCTCTGCATCCTCATGGCTGGACATATCTCTGGTTGCATCGAGCAAAGACTGCACTGCTGCCAAATTTGGCCCCATATTCTGCTCTTGATCGCCTAGTCCTATGGCCATAACAACCCCCCGGTCGGAATCCTTGAACTACCTGCTTCTATCACCTAATAGTGAATATTCTTTAAAAACGCAAGAATCTTACCCCAGTAGCCCGGTTAATATCTTTCTGGATTCCTGAAACGTGTGACTTTCCTGTAAGAGGTGTCTGTGCAGGAAAAAGCCCAAGATCTTTAGGCTGAGCGCAAACTCGTCGGCCGAGCAGCATTCGGTCTCCACCCCGCATGATATGCTGCGCAAAACTTTTGGCAGGGGTAAAAGCTTGTTACGGTATGCATGCCCTACAGCTTCAGATAGCGCCCTGCCGGTTTTTGGGGAGATAAACAGTAAGTTGTCTTTACTGTTGCTTACAGCGCATTTGGACAGATCTAGCGCGAACCCCAGCTGAGATAGTACCAGCAGCTCTAATTTTAAATAGTGGTTATACCACGGTGCTTCGGCCTCCGCCGCGGCAGCAAAATCCTGGAACGAGTCATATAACGTTGGGTGTGGTTCATTTTCTGGAAGTGCAGTACTCATGATGTGGGTAATTGATGATAGGCACATGAGCTTAATTCTGTCACGGAAATAGCTGTAGAAGGCAGAAGCGATCACCTCACAAGTAAAATGTCCCAGATTGGTTGGAAGTTTTGCCCGCCAAGTTGCATCGATAAGATCCCCTATCTGTAGAGGACGCTTTTTTGTGAGCCTTGTCAGCCCTCTGCGCAACCCCCTGTTACGCGTGAGTATGGAAAGCAGCAGGTGCTCGTCCCCGTACGGACGCGTCCCCATCACTACTCCCATTTCCCTCCACTGCATATATGGACGTGACCACTAGGGTGAGCCAACACGGGGGTACTATAGCACATTTAGCGCTCAAATACACTGCGAACTTTGCTGCTGCGGATTTGGACGGATTTGAAATATATACCAATTATGTATGAGTGCCCTGCTTGGTATCCGAGGGATGTTCTTACGCTTGGCCAGGAGAGAGAGGCTTGCAACCTGCGCGAATGTTGGCCACATAAGACTTTTACGTACTGGTGATTGCTTATATACTGGAGCTGTCGAATGCAGGGTTATCCATGGTTTCAGCTGGTAGTACAATTAATTTGTTTGGCAACTTTAGGTGCATTGTAATCCAGAAGATTGGTGAGCTGTGGGGCGGTGAGGTTACAGATTCTTTGCTACACAAGCTCATAGTTGCTCCTCCCACCGAAGACAGGCACGGCGACGTATATACCAATGCTGCGCTGGTTGTCGGTAAGTTCAAGAGAAAAAACCCGATGGAAATTGCGGAGCATCTGCGGCAGGCTCTTGCGGAGGTGGAAGGTGTTGATAGCGTAGATGTAGTGCCTCCGGGGTTTGTGAACTTAAAATGCAGCAATGAAGTTTGGTATTCGGCCATCAGAGACATAAACAAAGCGGGTAAAGACTACGGAGCGGTAAATTTGGGCCAAGGGCAGAAGGTTAATGTGGAGTTCGTCTCGGCAAACCCCACGGGGCCGCTGCACATAGGGCATGCGCGCGGGGCGGTTTTTGGGGATGTGCTGTCAAATTTGCTAGCATGGGTTGGCTATGATGTTACCAGGGAATATTATGTAAATGACGCCGGCGGGCAGATCAATACACTGGTCGAGTCAGTATACTTGAGATACAAAGAAGCGCTGGGGGAGCAGGTTACGATAGGGGAGGGCCTTTATCCCGGAGAGTACCTCAAACCTATAGCCAAAGCCCTGGTTGAAAAGCACGGGGATAAGCTGCTTGCCTCTGAAGATAGGACAGCGGTCATCCGGGAGTTCGCGCTAAAGAGCATCCTAGATCTGATACGGGAGGATATGGCGCTTCTGGGCGTAAAACACGATGTGTTCACGTATGAAGCAGATCTGCAGCGTAGCCGTACAGTTGAAAAATGCGTAGAATTTTTGCAACAAAAGGGAATGCTCTACTACGGGACGCTTGAGCGCCCTAGAGGTGTGGAGGAAGAGGCGGCGTGGCAAGCCAGGGAGCAGCTACTGTTCAGGTCTACTGATTTTGGTGACGATTCTGACAGAGCGCTACAGAAAGAAGACGGATCTTGGACCTATTTTGCTGGGGACATCGCCTACCATTTCGATAAAATCTCCAGGGGTTTTCATGACATGATTCTGGGCCTGGGCTTTGATCATAAAGGCTATGTATCCAGGCTGAAAGCCGCGGTGCACGCACTGAGTGATGGTAAAGCTACGATAGACGTCAAGCTCCACAATATGGTCAACTTTTTGGAAAATGGAGTGCCGGTTAAAATGTCAAAGCGACGCGGCGAATTTTTGACCGCAAGAGATGTAGTGGAAGAAGTCGGCAAAGATGTTGCCAGATTTATCATGATGACCAGAAAGAACGACGTGGTGCTTGATTTTGATTTTGCAAAGGCAAAAGAGCAGTCAAAGGACAGTCAAATTTTCTACATTCAATATGCTCACGCAAGGGCATGCTCCCTGATGCGCAACGCGCCCACCCTTTTGCCCATCGAAGACGTCGATTTTTCCCGAGTGTCTTCCGCTCCAGAAATTGCGCTTATCAAACTTTTGGTCAGGTGGCCGAACATAGTAGAGTCCTCTGCTGTCAATCACGAACCACACAGGATAGCGTTTTACTTACTGGAGGTTGCCGAGGCGTTTCACGTGCTATGGGGGCACGGAAGCCGCAGTGTTGACATGCGATTTATTGTCGAGGGAGATATTGCCACAACCTCAGCCAGGATTTACCTGGTCAAAGTTGTTGCGCTGGTGATTTCCCTAGGCCTCTCGATATTTTCCATCGCTCCCATGGAAGAAATGCGCTAACGCAAAACGGCCCTTAAGCGCAGGAATGAGGCAAGGAGCCGAGCGCGACTGCAGCGGAGTCTCTGCTGAAGGATAGGTGCAACAGCAGCACCGTCCTAGCTATGCTGTGTGCAGCAATAATCTTGTGTGGAGTTTGTTGTACAGCAGCATGTTGTCCACCCATCATTGCAGCTGTAGCATTGGCTGGCGTAGCTGCAGTGTTATTTTCAGTGATAACAGGATGTTCTATAAGAGATTTAGTTGAATCTTGTAGGCAAGTTAAACAAGTAAAGGAAGAAGGATTAGCTACTGTACAATCATTACAACCTGTTCTTACTCCTGTAACTCCTATAGCTGAGAGAACAGGTAATGGAAGAATTGCCAAGCTCCTGACTGGTAAGGCCAAGGCTGAGGATGCAGCTCAGGCTGCTGTGGATCAGGGTACTGCTGTTGGCGGAACTAATAAGGTTATAGCTGGGGTTGCCACCAGTTCTGGTATTGTCAAGGTCATGGCTGAGGCAGATCCCAGTACGCTGAAGGATGCCATCAAGGCTGTTGGTGGGACTGGCTACGGTTTGGAGGGCATGGGTGCTGGTGCTGTGGCTGGTGGGGTTACTGGTACTGCTGTTGTAACCGGTGTGGGGATTGCTGCTGGCATATGGTATTTAAAAAGTTGTGTTGCTGGTTGTGCCGCTAAGTGTGCTGCTGCATGTGCTTGTGCTGCTACATGCTGTACCAACAGTGGCGCCTCCTGCTGCGCTGCTGTTGTCCTTGGCTGTGTATGTACTGCTGCAGCTGCATGCTGTACTGTAGCATTCATCCCATATGCACTGATGGCATTCTCCATCCTGATCTCAATATGTACAGTTATTCAGACCGTAGCTGATCTTTATTCTGCCAGGGTGCCGGTAGTATCCATGCAAGATCCTGTGCATAAGAGGGATACTACAGAATATGATGTCATAGAGAATTATAAACCACAGAAGATCAGCAGGATAAAGTGGCTCGCTCCTCCAGAAGCTGCCAGTCCAACGCGTAGACTACTCATGGCTGTGGCTGGTGTTGCAGTGGTTGCGTGTATTTCAATTTTGCTATGCTGCTGTTTGCCGACCATCGCAGTGGTGGCTCCGCCGCTGGTCTCTTGTGTGTTCTATGGCTTATCCTCTTGTGTAGGTGGCATTGATGCTTATGTATATAAACGTAAGGCTGCCAAGGCTGCGTTGCCTGTTGAAACTAGTCCCATCGTGCTCGGGCAGCGTGCTTCTGAATGCCCCGAACAACTTCAAAATGAGGTGGCTGTCGAGACTGCTAACATGACTAGTGATAGCGTGCAGCAGACCCAAGACTGGGAACCTGTTGCCAAGGATGCAGAGTGGGAGCCTATACAGCAAGGTCCAGTTGCTGCAAAGGAGGCTGGTGTCGATGGTACTTCCCAAGCGCCATCTGACAAAGCTGACATAATGAAAGTCCTTGAACAAGATGAAGGTTTCCTCAGTGCTGCTGGGGACCTGTTCCAGGCTATGACTGCTGATCTCCAAAATTGGGAGCCTGTCGCACCCAAGACTGTCGCGCAACCGTCAAGAGCAAGATAGGGGGGTAAATTATCCCGGTATGAACGTCCATTTTCGGGTTTGATGCAGACCTTCAGTAAGCTTGGTGATAGCTACGTAAGCGCCGACTAGTAGGGAACTATAGAACACTGCGGGTGTGACAAGAGCGGTACATAGTAGCATAGCTGCTACTAATAGGGTTGTGAAAGCGTAGATGGAGAGAAGATGTATCGCAAGGCAAAATGCCACAAACCCCGCACAAGATGCAATTGTGAACGCAGCCTCTATGGCTGATTGCACCTTATTTTGATGCATATTACCTCCACAAGGTCAGTGGTTGGGCCGTCAGCGGGCCGAGACCGCACACTGCTGTTGTGACGTTAAAACTGGCAGAGCTGAAAGAGAAGCTAAGACGGGACTAGCCTCTATTGATTGGGGTGCTGCTGCATCCTGACTGAGAGCATTGCCCGCAAATGCCTCAGATTGGGGAGGTTTGATATTTTAAGTTATTAAGGATTTTTAATTAAAGTATTAAGAATATCTGCGCTGGTGTTGGTATAACTCTTTAATATTAGTTAAATAATGTGCATATTATTTTAAGAAATGTTAAGATTCACAGGTAAATTGCTAAACTTCTTAAAATGGTATGTATCGTAAAGAACCGCTAAAAAGTGACGCTATTGAGCCTGCGCAAAATCGATCACTGCAAAATGGCAAGGGTGTGTATGCGCGCACCATGGCACGCCGATGCCTGTCAAATGGTGATATCGAGAGTACATTGAGGGACAGGGCACAGTCGCCACAGGGTGCTGCTACACGCAGTTCATCTGTGAGTCCTACAAAGTGGTCTTTAGCAGCTACTAATGGTGTTGAAGCTGTGGGTACCGGAAGTACTGGGGCACGCGGTACGAGGTTATGTGAGCTGCATAGTTCTAGGGCGTCTGCGAAGCAAAAAGTTTCCGTAACGAGGCCCAGTTTGGCGGGGGCTAAAATTGCAAAACCTGTTGTAAGACCAGGCAAGCCTCCTAAAGTTTCTACACAAACTCCAGGGCTAGCTTTGCAGCAGAACGGCCAGCTTACTAAGATGTCCCCAACCTCAGCGGAGCAAGATAGTGAACGCATTATAAATGCTTCAGAGAGTTTCAGGCCTACTCAGGCAAATGGCAAAGTTCCCACACAGGCTCCGGAACAAGCTTCAAAGCAGAATGGCCAACTTTCCAAGATGCCAACAGCAGAGCAGGAAGACGAACGCGCTCCAGACGCTGCAGAGAGTCCTGAGTTTATTCCGGCGAACGACAAAATTTCTACGCCAGCTTCAACAGGGCAAGATGGTGCAGTTACTGCCGCTGCTTTAGTGGGCTCTGGGCCTATTCAAGCGAATAACAACGTTCCCGCCAAAGGTCCTGTACCGGCCCCAGAGCAAGCTTCAAAACAGAACGGTCAACTTCCCAAAGCTCCAAATACAACCCCGCATACTTCTGCGGGGAATATTCAAAGTGGGAGTGGCGGCGGCTCGAACCCACCGTCGGAAGACTCTGCTCCTGTAGAAAAGCGCGTGACCCTTGACAGCAACTACTGTAAGAATCTACTGGCAACCGAACCGTTTGGTAACCCCTACAAACTTGCGGCGCTATTGGCTGATAATATACAAAAGTTCTCAAAGGTCAGCATTAGCGCAGGTACCGTCTACTCATTGCTTTGTAACTCCTTACTTTCAGAGCTTATGGGTGGCAGTTATATACCTGGTGTCCTTAGGCCAAAGGTAACTCGCACGGTATGCAAATTTGCGCGCTCTGTAGACTTCCAGCGGGGCCGGGCAGTAGTTGATGAAGTGCGCAGCACCAGGCTGATAACCGTCAACCGCTATGCCGCAGGCGCTATATCTGTAGACAGCTATACATATGGCGTAGATGTGGCGTCGAGAATGCGGCTCAACGCCCAAGTATTTCAAGATCTACTATCCACAAGCCACACTCCCGTCAGTCCGGAGAGTATAGCTGCCAAGAGTGTAGCAAATACGGTTTTGAGATTTATATTTTCGTATTTGGTGCATCTAGAATCACTCAAACGTTCGTCCCCTCAGGAAGAGGAGGCGGATGCTACAGTGCTCTCAATATTGGAGTATCTGGATGACGAATACACAAACATTCATGACATACTACATGCGGGAGACTATCAAGGTTTCTACCAATACATGAAGCACCTTATTGCCAGAGATGCGCATAGGGTGAATTCCCTACTGCTGAGCACGGGACATAAGGCCTCAGTGTATATGGCTGAGCATTATAACGCCTTACTTAGCAACATCATAGCGTATCAGTGTGTAAGAGCTGGCGTCACCAGCGGCCCTGAGACCCGCGACGTGCTTGAGAGGATCGGCAAGAATGCAACACAACACCTTATGCCGCTGTTGCGCTTTTCTACTACACTTTCGAGTGTGGTAGCCAAGCTATACAATGCCATCAACAGGGAAGACTTGATCCATGCCATGAACGCGGATGGTATCCGGCTTATTATGGAGAGCCAAGACTTTAAAAGTGCACTAATTGAAAATGTGGCCCCGGTCTTGAGAAAGGTCATGCCTCCGCTGGAAGTCCAGTCACGCTACAATCAGGAAAATCTGGAGAAAATTGCCGCCGCTATATTCATATTTTACCCTGGTTGTAGCTTTGACGGCTCGGACATAATGCTAGATGGAGACGGGCTAAAATTATTAAATGTCGGTGAGGGCAAGATACGCACCTCTCATGACTTTTTTGATGAGGAAGAGGCCTCGCGTGCGATGCAGCGCCCAGATATACTTCTCGCAGAGTTGCAGACGCTCTTCTGGGGCTTCAGGGCATCGGCTGGTCCATTGAAATGGAAGGAATTTTTACTGGAGCTCAACGAACTCTGTGAAACCATGATCACTAGCCAGTTTGCCGTGGCTGCGCAATCTAAAATATTGAGTTCGCTGTCAGGCATTCAACACCTGAGGCAACTTCATGAGCGCATGGGACAGGTGGTATATGAATCCTTTTTGCCGAGGGTACTATACATACGAGAATTTTTGCGCAATGGACGGCTGGCAGAATCTGCGGCATGCCTCATAGACTTTTTGCCCGGCCCCAGCGCCACATCTGGAGAGTTGAGCAGGCTCTTACTAAGAATTTACAACGTGCCCATCCGCGTTCGCAATGTTTATATCGACAACTTTAGTCAGGCTTGCAGTATTACCCCCTACGGCATCAGTGATTATCAAGAGCCTGGCGCATCTCTGCCACTTAGCAGCTGTGAGTCTGCATTTAAGGCAGCAATTGACGAACATGCCCACCATTTCCTAAGCAGATTTCAGCCTGATACTAGGGAAAATGTGGTGGAGCGCAGGCTTGAGGACGAGCTCAGTAGAGATCCTGAGACGCAATACAGGCCCCTCAGCCTTTCAGAACAGCAAAGGCACGCTATTGTAAAAACCGCAGCACGCAGATCAATTGCCCAGCGTGCAATGAATAGCGGTATATCCAAAATGTGGCTATACAGTATTGGTATACTTGCTCTCGTAATAGCAGTCTTCCTCGTCCAAGTCACCCCTCCCTATGTGTTTGTACCTTATATGGTACTTGTAGCAGGCTTCTTAGGTTTTGTAGCAGGTCGTCAATACATCAGTAAAGATGCTAGCGTGGAACATTGTATGAGTATTGCACAGGTACCAACTGCGGTAGTGCGCCCCAAACCTCCCCAATCTGAGGCATTTGCGGGCAATGCTCTCAGTCAGGATGCAGCAGCACCCCAATCAATAGAGGCTAGTCCCGTCTTAGCTTCTCTTTCAGCTCTGCCAGTTTTAACGTCACAACAGCAGTGTGCGGTCTCGGCCCGCTGACGGCCCAACCACTGACCTTGTGGAGGTAATATGCATCAAAATAAGGTGCAATCAGCCATAGAGGCTGCGTTCACAATTGCATCTTGTGCGGGGTTTGTGGCATTTTGCCTTGCGATACATCTTCTCTCCATCTACGCTTTCACAACCCTATTAGTAGCAGCTATGCTACTATGTACCGCTCTTGTCACACCCGCAGTGTTCTATAGTTCCCTACTAGTCGGCGCTTACGTAGCTATCACCAAGCTTACTGAAGGTCTGCATCAAACCCGAAAATGGACGTTCATACCGGGATAATTTACCCCCCTATCTTGCTCTTGACGGTTGCGCGACAGTCTTGGGTGCGACAGGCTCCCAATTTTGGAGATCAGCAGTCATAGCCTGGAACAGGTCCCCAGCAGCACTGAGGAAACCTTCATCTTGTTCAAGGACTTTCATTATGTCAGCTTTGTCAGATGGCGCTTGGGAAGTACCATCGACACCAGCCTCCTTTGCAGCAACTGGACCTTGCTGTATAGGCTCCCACTCTGCATCCTTGGCAACAGGTTCCCAGTCTTGGGTCTGCTGCACGCTATCACTAGTCATGTTAGCAGTCTCGACAGCCACCTCATTTTGAAGTTGTTCGGGGCATTCAGAAGCACGCTGCCCGAGCACGATGGGACTAGTTTCAACAGGCAACGCAGCCTTGGCAGCCTTACGTTTATATACATAAGCATCAATGCCACCTACACAAGAGGATAAGCCATAGAACACACAAGAGACCAGCGGCGGAGCCACCACTGCGATGGTCGGCAAACAGCAGCATAGCAAAATTGAAATACACGCAACCACTGCAACACCAGCCACAGCCATGAGTAGTCTACGCGTTGGACTGGCAGCTTCTGGAGGAGCGAGCCACTTTATCCTGCTGATCTTCTGTGGTTTATAATTCTCTATGACATCATATTCTGTAGTATCCCTCTTATGCACAGGATCTTGCATGGATACTACCGGCACCCTGGCAGAATAAAGATCAGCTACGGTCTGAATAACTGTACATATTGAGATCAGGATGGAGAATGCCATCAGTGCATATGGGATGAATGCTACAGTACAGCATGCAGCTGCAGCAGTACATACACAGCCAAGGACAACAGCAGCGCAGCAGGAGGCGCCACTGTTGGTACAGCATGTAGCAGCACAAGCACATGCAGCAGCACACTTAGCGGCACAACCAGCAACACAACTTTTTAAATACCATATGCCAGCAGCAATCCCCACACCGGTTACAACAGCAGTACCAGTAACCCCACCAGCCACAGCACCAGCACCCATGCCCTCCAAACCGTAGCCAGTCCCACCAACAGCCTTGATGGCATCCTTCAGCGTACTGGGATCTGCCTCAGCCATGACCTTGACAATACCAGAACTGGTGGCAACCCCAGCTATAACCTTATTAGTTCCGCCAACAGCAGTACCCTGATCCACAGCAGCCTGAGCTGCATCCTCAGCCTTGGCCTTACCAGTCAGGAGCTTGGCAATTCTTCCATTACCTGTTCTCTCAGCTATAGGAGTTACAGGAGTAAGAACAGGTTGTAATGATTGTACAGTAGCTAATCCTTCTTCCTTTACTTGTTTAACTTGCCTACAAGATTCAACTAAATCTCTTATAGAACATCCTGTTATCACTGAAAATAACACTGCAGCTACGCCAGCCACTGCTACAGCTGCAATGATGGGTGGACAACATGCTGCTACTGTACACAACATTATTGTGCACAGCGCAGCTACGGTGCAGACCATCATCAGCATGCCCATGTTTATGAGCACTCCAGATACTGCATGTGCAGTGTTTGCTGCTGCAATACGATGTGCGCGTGTCTTTCCTATTTGTGTGTTGGGACTCAACCTTCCCCCCCCCCTACGTTTCGCCCATATTGCTATTGTGGGACTTTTGCTGTACCATCCTGCCTGGGTTTGTGGAGCCGAAATAGACTTATTACATAGCTTTGGTGATGCACGGAAAGTATAAGCTGCATACGGTTAGTTAGGCAAAATACCTAACAGCGTTACAAAAAACTTCAAAACCATCGGCATAGGTGGGCACGGGCTTGCCCGCACGCACGTTTGCATCTTTGCTATCTGTTCAATTGGGTGCTGGGGGTAGCATGTCGCTACCCCCAGCACCCACAAAGTGGGATATCCTACATGCAGGCCTACTCCCCCATTCCTAGTGTACAACTACACTGCATAACAACTTATTACTAGTATGGAACATATTAAAGGGCTCATGCGTGCAACAGTTGGGGGTGCGCATATTCAGGCTAAATTCTATCGTTCGCTGTGCGGCAAACCCATTTAGCGGCTTGTGCCGCGCAGCATTTAGGCTTTTGTGGCAAGGAGGCCTTCAAATGCGGGCCAGGTGATACGTCTCTCTGATTTGGCCCTAAAGTACATAATGGGGTGCCGGTGCTGTGGCTGACATCGCCAGTTGATAAATTTTATAGCCATGCACTTTCCGCGTTGTGTAGGTCTAGAAGCCGTTCCGGCTGCGTGACGCGTTACGGTGCCTTCACTATGGATTCACGCTGGTGTTCACGGACTTCTGTATGTGTTAATGACTGGCCGGGCGGTGAAGCGGCGGCCATGCCTCCCTTAAGGATCGGATCTGCCGTACTTGTGGGGGGTTGCGCGCTATCTTCCTTTGCTTGCCTACAGGATTTAACTAAATCCCATATGGATAATCCAATTGCTACTGAACATAGTACGGCTGCTACACCAGCCACTGCCGTAGCTGCAATGACATATGGACTTTCTAATGTAAGAGCTGTGCACATCGCTATTATGGTACCGCAGATCATCAACATACATACGCTCAATAGTACCAAGGATGCCGCATGGGCAGTGGTTACTGCGGGAACTGCGCCAGCAGCCTTATCTTCAGCAGTAGTTCGCTGCTCCACACTGGAAACTCCGGGAGAACTTTTCCCTATGTTATTAATAACATCTTGTACGCTACTATCTGAAGTCAGGCCTCGTCTCTGAAAACTGTCTGATACACTATTCATGGCACTTGCTGTGCGGGGGTGCTTCGCCTCTAGCTCCTCTTTGGTCATCTTACCGGTGTGGACCTGTACTACGAGACCTAGCGATTCAGATAGGCGCTTTGCCAACTCCTCAACCATAGCCTCCACAGCCTTTTTCGCTACCTGCTGAGCTCTTGCGTTTTGTGGCAGACGAACGCCAGAATCCCTCAACCTGCGCATGACTGCTGCAGCAATGTCCTCAGTGTTAACAATGCCTCTTACGTCTCTAATCAGTGCTTGGACACCTTCTGCGCTGACCTCTGCGCCCTTCTCTTCGCTTGCACATATCGCTTTTTGCTCTTTTGATTTACTTATACCGCGATAATCCTCAGCTATAGCAGTACACCCCTGCTGCAGTAGCGCTCCAGCAGTCACGCTACAAGCTGCAGTTATTAAATACCCCAATGCATTAATCACAGGCTCACCGAGTTAACGCCTGCAATAGATACCGGGGCCTCGAAACACGCTATGGTACTGTCAGCGCTGTGCGGCACGGTCCCCCCCCCCCGGCAAGGGTTGGGTCTACCACACTTGTGGAAGGTTGTGTGCTACCTTCTCCTGTGTTGATTGTCTCCGCATTAGCATTCTTCGCGGGTGGCTGGGCGTCGTCATCGGATACATCCTCAATCGTGACGACGGGTGCGCCGCTACATGAAGCTTCCGTCCCTGCCTCGCTCGCCTTCTCGACAACCTCAACAACAACAACAACTTTTTCCGCGCTAGCGGCTGTATCTGCAGCAGCGATGTTAGTATTAGCAGCTCCCACTACCGGAGTTGCAGCGTTGGTTGTAGGAGCTGTGTCAGCGGACTGACCTTCAGCAATAGCTCGTTGCTCCACACCGGAAATCCCAGACGCACCGTTTACTACAGTATTCACAACATCTTGTACGCTGCTGCCTGAAGTCAGGCCCCGTTTCTTGAAACTTTCCGATACACTATTTATGGCACTCGCTGTTCGAGGATGCTTTGTCTCTAGCTCCTCTTTGGTCATCTTACCGGTGTGGACCTGCACTAAGAGACCTAGCGATTCAAATAGGCGCTCTGCCACCTCTTCGACCATGGCTTGAACTGCAGCTTCTGTCAGCGCTGTAGCTTGCGTGGTCTTTGGTATGCGAATGCCTTTGTCTTTCAGCCTGTTCGTGACTGCTGCGGCAATGCTCCCGGTATCAATAATTTCCTTTACGGTGTTGAGTGGTGCCAGGGCACTTGCTCGTTCTTGTAATGCAAGTTCCTGCTCCCCTGCCGCTTTTTCCTTTGCTACGCTGGCTTCGGCGCTTTTCTCTTCGCCCCGCCGTTCCTCCGCTTCTGACTCTTTATGTCTTACTTTATCATCGTGCTTATCGCCCGCATTTAAAGCAACAAACATCCGCTCCAGTAGCGCTCCAGCAGCAGCGCTACTAACTATAGCTATAAATATTCCTAGTGCACCCATCCCAAGCTCCCCAATATACTTTTCGGAATAACAGCGCTGCGTGCGGGGGGGGGGGGGGGGGGGGGATCTTTACGCCAACAAGGCACACAGAGTGCCACAACTTAGTGAAAAGTATACCAGACCCACTGCACGCACATGCGCGCGACACTATACTATAATAAATGCGATATTCACGCAAACTGTGGGTTGAAAAGTGTGGCAGATGTTCTGATGCAAGGCCGATTTTATAACAACAATACATTGTGGATGGTATGTTAATGCACTCTGCCTCGTAGGGGTAACTACGCACGCATCTTGGTTGTTCGGGCCAGGGAAGGGGAGGTGCTTTACGCATTTTGTCGTGGTCATCACTGCTGCTATGTGGTGTGGCGCAACTTGCTTATATACGTTCGTCCATGGGAAGCGAAGGTGATGAAAATAGAAAAATCCCCGCCTCTTCGGCGTTGTCAATCTGTGCCGCATGTTATGGCCTTTGACGTGGTAGTTGGCCTTTAACACTCGGATGGTGCATCCTCAGAGTTGCCATAAGGATGCTCTGGGTTTTTGAATTTCGTGCCCACCAGGTAAATTTCGGAGGATTCGCTCCTGCTGGATTTTGGCTTAAAATACGTTACTGACGCAAAATAGTACTGCAGCGACCTGCGAAATTCTTGCTCATATTCCCCTTGCAGGATTTTGGTCACAAAGCTTCCACCTGAGCGTAAAAACTCCACTGCCAGATCTAGAGCCATTTCGCACAGATTGATGATATTCGCATGATCCACCTGCCGATGCCCGCAGGATTTTGGAGCCATGTCTGACAGCACAACATCGAACTTCCTATCCTGCAGCGCCGCACGCAGCAGCTCTGGTGAATGTTCTACATCACACTGCACAAAGTCAACATTGGGAATTCGCTCCATGGGAGCCATATCTACGGCAACTACATGTGCCTTGCCACCTTCTGCAACCCGTTCAGCTGCAACCTGAGCCCAGCCTCCGGGGCATGAACCAAGGTCCAACACATACCTACCCCGCTGCAAGAGCTTAAATTTGCAGTCGATATCTATGAGCTTATACGCCGAGCGAGACCTATATCCGTGCTTTTTCGCCAACATAACGTACGGGTCGTTAATTTGCCTGCGTATCCAGCTTGTGGAAGAAATTTTCCGACCCTTTGCAGTTTTAACGTTAACTATGTCAATAACCTTGGGCTAACAAACACTGTGTACTAGATATGATAAGGAATTTACACGTTGCGGTGAAGAAATATATCGCACTTTACGCTGGTGAAGTGTTCATCCTGACGGATATGTCCTAACCAACACGAGCGTTGCAATATCTACATCCCCGTTATTGGGCATATTGACACCAACTGCAATATATTATACCCTAACCGGATCTCTCGGGGTGTGGCGCAGCCTGGTAGCGCACTTGGTTTGGGGCCAAGGGGTCGGGAGTTCGAATCTCTCCACCCCGACGCTGTACGCAGCTCTAAGGTTTTCACACTTTGGTTCATACTCTGCTGGCGGCCGGCGCTTTCAGTACGCGGTTGCGGCGCAAAACAAACAGGCACGTGTGGGTGCTTCTGTAGATTTACATTAAGAAAACGTAGCGAGGCCCAGGAATATGAGGAACGCTATTATATCGCTCGCTGCACATACTATTATTGATGATGAAACAGCTGGGTCTGCACCAAAGAAGTGCAGCAACATGGGCACCGCCGCCCCGGAAAAGGTTGCGATGGAGAAGGTTATAATCATCGAGGCGACAAATAGTACCTCTATTGAGGTGTTATGAAACCTTATTATAATGGCAATAGAGGCTATGGCAGCCAGTATTGCCCCATTGACAAAACCCACACACAGCTCCTTGAAGAGCAACCTGCGTGAGTTTCTGTATGTCAGCTGTTTGGTCGCCAAGGCGCGTATGGTCACAGTCAGGGCTTGTAACCCCGAGTTTCCACTCATAGATGCTATCATTGGCATTATGATAGACAACGCGATAAAGCTCCTTATCGTCTCGCTGAACCAGCCTATAACTATGGAACTAGCGGATGAAGTCAATAAATTGACCAGCAACCACGGCAATCTTTTCACCACCGTGCTTATGGTGGAAGAGGTCACATCACCGTCTGATACCATACCCATACGCAGCACATCCTCTTCCGCCTCTTGGTGCACTACGTTGATTATGTCATAAACCAGGATTGAGCCGATTATACGCCCGTCTTTGTTGACTACGGGTGCGGATAGCAGCGAATACTGGCGAAATATTTCAGATACCTCCTCTTGCTTTGCTCCCGGCCTGATGATTTTAATATCGGTGTTCATCAGCTGCCTGACCATGCTATTTCTGCTGGCACGTATTATGTCGTCTAGAGCCAATATTCCCACAGGTTGCAGCTGGGGGTTGATTACAAAAATCTCGTGAAACTTCTTATTGGGCCTGGCATGGTTACATAAAAAGTCAACCAATTGCTCCACATTCCAATACTCGGGTACGACAGTTATATCTTTATAGATCAGCCTACCAGCGCTCTTTTCCGGGTATGAAAGCAACTCTCTTATCAGCGTGCCTTGGGCTTCTGGCAGTAGGTCTATAATTGCGTTTTGGTATTCTTCGTCTAAATCTTCAATAATTTCAACAATATCCCCACTATCCAGCCCGCTCACCAAAAATGCGGTCTTTTCCGTCCCCAAAGCCTTTATCACCTCTTTGCGCAACCCGGGCACGAGATGCAGCAAGATCTCCGGTATGAGACCGTCTCTAACGTATCCTAGTAACTCTCTGCGGTGATTGGGGGTTAACGTCAACAGGAAATAGGCAAGCTGTACTCCATCTACCCGGTCTATGACTTCCTTGATGTCTGAGGACCTACCTTCCTCTACCGCGCTGATAAGAAAGTCGCTAGTTTGTTTATCCAGCAAATGGTAAGACATAACGCGCGCGACAACTTCAATTGACTGACAACAAACAACGCAGCACACTCCTAGCATATTTTTACCGTCTTGTATATCCTGAAATTGTTTTGCAATTTGTTTCATGATGAGGGCCACGCGCTAGGTAAGTTGATATTACATTGGGGCGCTTTGAGCCGCGTACAATGCGGACATTTTGCACGTCTACAAGTTGCATCAAGCTATAATCTTGGTAGAGTGCGGGAATAAAGTGCCAATGATGCCGGCAGATTGGTCTGTATATGGCTCTCTATTAAGGATTGACTTGTGTAAAATAGATTGTAGTATCTAGTTCGGTGATGCGGCCCTTATGGCGGAATGGTAGACGCGGTAGACTCAAAATCTACTGCCCGTGAGGGTGTGCTGGTTCGAGTCCGGCTAAGGGCACGTCAGGTTCCTTAGTGATCCACGGCGTGCTGGCTTGGTTGGGGTGCCGCTTCTGGATGGGTTATTGGGGTGCTAATGAAAGGAAAGGTTGCTCAAAAACGCGCGGCTGCCAGTCCGTCTGGTGTTGGTGAAGTCATCAGGGTGATGCCTGCTGTAGTTGATGTTGAGTTCCCTCACGGTGGCGTTCCGGAGGTCTTGGGTGCTCTGGAGAGCGAACTGGAATATGCTGGCGAAAAACTGGTGCTTGAGGTTGCTCAACACTTGGGTGATTGCATGGTCAGATGTGTGGCCATGGGGAGCACAGATAGCCTCTCAAGAGGCGATAAATTTATTAGTACTGGGAACCAGATGATGGCCCCGGTTGGCAGAGGTACCCTAGGTAGAGTTTTTGATGTTTTGGGCAGGCCGATAGATGGCTTGGGGAGCGTTAGCTCCGATGTAGAATTTCGCCCCATTCACGCGAAGGCTCCAAGCCTGTCTGAGCAGCGAGTTGCTGCAGAAGTGCTCGTTACTGGCATTAAAGTTGTGGATTTATTGGCCCCATACTTAAAGGGTGGTAAGGTTGGGCTGTTTGGGGGAGCCGGCGTTGGGAAGACTGTGCTGATTATGGAGCTGATCAGCAACGTTGCAAGGGCCCATAAGGGATTTTCGGTTTTTGCGGGTGTGGGTGAGCGTACCCGTGAGGGTAACGACCTATACCGTGAAATGGTAGAATCTGGGGTTATTAGCAGAGACGAGCCTAGCAAATCTCAGGCCGTTTTGGTTTATGGCCAGATGAATGAACCACCCGGGGCCAGAATGAGGGTGGCCCTCACCGCTTTGACCATGGCGGAGTATTTTCGTGATTCTGAAGGGCAGGATGTCCTGTTCTTCGTAGATAACGTGTTTAGGTTTACGCAGTCTGGTTCGGAAGTGTCTGCGCTTTTGGGTCGGATTCCCTCTGCGGTTGGTTATCAGCCGACTCTTGCTGCTGAGATGGGTGCCATGCAGGAGAGAATTACCTCCACTAATACTGGGTCTATTACTTCAGTTCAGGCTATATATGTCCCCGCGGATGACCTGACAGACCCGGCTCCCGCCGCATCTTTTGCGCACCTAGATTCTACCACGGTATTGTCTAGGCAAATTTCAGAACTGGGTATATACCCCGCGGTCGACCCGCTTGAGTCCACCTCTCAAGCCCTGTCGCCTGAGGTTGTTGGTAGTGAGCACTATGAGGTTGCGCAGGAGGTCAAGCGCATACTACAAACGTACAAATCTCTGCAGGATATCATTGCCATTCTTGGTATGGACGAGTTGTCTCAGGAGGATAAATTGCTGGTTGCAAGGGCAAGAAAGATTCAGCGGTTTTTGTCCCAGCCATTTCACGTGGCAGAGGTGTTTACCGGGCATCCAGGGAGCTTTGTATCGCTTGAAGATACAGTGCGTAGCTTCAAGGGGTTGGTAGAAGGACAGTATGATGATCTGCCGGAGGCGGCCTTTTACATGGTGGGTGGTATAGACGATGCGGTGAAGAAAGCCGCATCCCTGAAGTAGCATGCCGGGCTTACTGTGTGCAAGCCCTGCGGTTTGTGAATTGTTTATGCGCTAGGTTGTTGGGTTGTCATGGAGTGTTTTAGCGTAGAGTTTGTTTCTCCGGAGCGTAAGCTCACTTTTGCGGATGTGTGCTCCTTGTCTGCGCGCACCCCTACTGGGGCGCTTATGGTAATGGCGCATCACGAGCGAGCCGTTATGGATTTGCTACCTGGCGGAGTTGTGTTAAGAGATGCCAGTAGTGTTATTGATATCGTAGTGGTGTCCAATGCCGTAATGAGTATTAAGGACAACACCTGCAGCGTAATGGCCGATATTATCGTGCTGTCTAAGGATTGCGCCGAAGAAAAACTTCTGGGTGTAAGGGATGTGATAGAAAAGGCAACGCACGATGGTGGGCTTCTTGGTGAGCTTGCCCGGGTCGACTTGGAATTTATTAATCGGGTATTGAAAGGGTGAAGATCTTTTTGGACACTGTGGATACGGAGTCCATGTCCGTTCTGTGCAAAACTGGTATTGTCGATGGCGTAACCACTAACCCTTTGTTGTTGTCTCGGGCTGAGAAGCCAAGTAGGGAGCTACTTGCGGAGATATGTAAGCTGGTGGCAGGTCCTGTCAGCGTTGAGGTAATTGCTACTGATGCAGATGGTATGGTTAATGAAGGTTTGCAGCTAGCTCAGATTGCGGAAAATGTTGTGGTGAAATTGCCCATGACTTTTGACGGCATATGCGCCTGCAAAACTTTATCTAGCGTCCACAAAGTGAAGGTGAACGTCACCCTGTGCTTTTCGGTCACTCAAGCAATATTAGCTGCCAAGGCTGGGGCGTACTTTGTTTCTCCATTTATGGGTAGAATTGACGATCTAGGCGGCAGCGGGGCCTCTTTGATTGAGGATATAAGCTGTGTATATTCCCAATATGGCTTTGCTACACAGATTTTGGCCGCATCTGTGAGAAGCCCTATGCATGTGGTCGAAGCTGCCAAGGCTGGAGCGGATATCGTCACTGTCCCCGTGGCGGTCTTCAAGCAGCTCTTTTTGCATCCGCTTACTGATCGCGGCTTGGAAGACTTTTTGAAAGCGTGGGGCAATTCCGGCAAGAGTTATCTTGCTTAACGGCAGTTGGCTGCACACTCATGTTTTTGTCTGGGAATTGTTTGTGTTGCCCGGCTGTAGTCGCGGGTGCCAGAAAGGGACGGCTGTGTGCCGATAATTTCTTTATTTTCACTCTCGAATGATGTTAAATTCACCCGTCAAGACTGAATACGTATTGCTTTTATGGGAAACCTGAAGAAGTTGCTGCGGGTCTCGGACCTGAGTGATGAGGATGTGGAAAATCTGCTCATCTTAGCGAACAAATATATGGCGCAGGAAGCGAGCGATGAGGTGTTGCGGGGAAAAGTTATAGTGAATCTTTTTTTTGAGAGTTCCACTCGTACCCTGCTTGCATTTGAGATCGCGGAAAAGGCGCTGGGGGCCATATCTGTGACGCTAAACGTTGCCATGTCTTCAATATGTAAGGGGGAAAGCATATCAGATACCATGTCTACTATGGCTGCTATGGGGACTGATTTAGTGGTTGTGCGCTCTGATCAGAGTTGTATGGTTGATGAGATTGCCAAAAGAGCTGGTGATTGCCTGGTGATTAATGCCGGGGATGGAAATCACGAGCATCCCACCCAAGCGATTACTGACTACGCTACCATACGTTCTTTGAAAGGTGGGGAAGTGCGTGGACTGAAAGTTGCGATATGCGGAGATGTGTTTCACAGCAGGGTCGCGCGGTCAAACATAAGGTTGTTGTCCAGGTATGGTGCAGATATAAGAGTCGTAACACCGATGCGCGTGGATCATGTGCCAGATGGAGTGTCATTGGTGACTCGCAGCTTGGAGGAGGGCATTGAGGGGGCAGATGTCATAATGCTGCTGAGAATACAAAGAGAGCGCATGACGAATGGAGATTTTATGCTAGATAAAGAATACTCTCGTCTTTATATGCTGGACGAGAAGTGGTTATCCCTTGCAAAGGATGATGTGATCGTCATGCATCCAGGCCCAATGAACAGGGGCGTTGAGATTTCTGACGAGGTGGCTGATAATCACTCATCCGTGCTGTTTCAGGTTAAAGTTGGGGCGGCCGTGCGCAAGGCGGTTCTACACTACATGTTGGGATGAGGTACCGAGCTGTTGTTGAGTATGACGGCACTGCTTTTATAGGGTGGCAGCGCCAGAAGGGTGTGGCTGGGCGGTCAGTGCAGGAATCAATTGAGGATGCTATATATCGCCTTTCCCAGCAGCATGTGACAGTTTTTGCCGCAGGTAGGACGGATGCTGGCGTGCACGCGCTTGGCCAAGTTGTGCATTTTGACCTCAACACCTCGCTGCAAGACTATGTCATAAAAAATGCACTCAATCACTATTTGCGGTCAGATATGGTCTCCATTCTCTCGCTGGAAGAGGCTGCAGAAGGCTTCCACGCCAGGTTTTCTGCCAAAAAGCGGCACTACATGTACAAAATTGTGAATAGGGACGCGCCTCCGTGCTTGGATCGCCTGCGCATGTGGCACGTACCCAAGCAGTTGAACGTATCCGATATGCAAGAGGCCGCAAGCCACATGGTTGGTGAAAAGAAAGACTTCGCAAGTTTTCGTGCAAAGGAATGCCAGTCCAAATCTTCTGTGCGCACAGTGGATAGGATTGACTGCGTTAGGGAGGGAAATAATATATTCGTGCATGTTTCTGCAAAGTCTTTTCTACATAAGCAGGTTAGAATTATTGTAGGTACACTAGTCCAGTGTGGGCATGGAGCATTTCCCCCGTCTTATGTATTAGAGATACTGGAGCGCAAGAACAGGGCAGCGGCCGGAATCACCGCACCACCACACGGATTATATCTGGTACTGGTGGAATACTAAAACACCCAACAGCTTGCACCGAAAGTGCGAAATATCCACGATTGGCTATTGCGTTTTGCTACGGAATGGAAACTTGCTGAACATGCTCTCTATCCTTCGCCAAGCCCCGTCATTAACTCCGGTGATTGGTGTGCTCGTGCTCTCGATCTTTGGTAAGCGCCCCATAGGTGTGTTCAGCCGCTCAATATTTGAAACTGTGCCGCTATCGCCGTCAAAAGATATCTTCAAAACGGTGCAGCTGTACTTCCTGACAACAGATGCAACAACCCCACGAACCTCGCAGGAAGGGTACAGCCACGCGTCCCCATCGATAATTACTGGTGACCCAAGCAGTCTTACAACGTCGGGCTTTTGTTCACCTATTTTGACCTCATCCCAGAACTGTACGCCCGCACTCGGATATCCATGATATTGCACGGATGAAAAAAAACATCCTCCCACAGCAAGCGCCGCACAATACAGAACAAAAAACCTCAACATCACGACAGACCTCGGAAAACAGATCGCAGGATAGCACCCCCATTTTGCTCTGTCAATTGCTACTGTCCGCAGATGCAGCCTTTTTGATGAGCTCTACTGTGTTGCCTACTCCGTAGAGCTTTACGAATGACCCAAACCTCGGACCGTCGCTCTGTCCGAGCAACACTTCGTACAGCATCTTGAACCACTCCCTCAGATTGTTCGGCAGATATTTTTTGCCGACAGCAAAAACGTGATTCTGTACGTCAGTAGAGGTGTCAGCATCCCTCACCGTTGCCAGCGTTTCCGCTAGGTCTAAAAGCATGCCCCGCTCATTTTCATCAGGGGCCCTGTATGACCTATTTGGCATTACAAACATGCGGCAGTAAGCAACGGCACAACTTACCAACTTGCTCAGAGTAGCAACATCGGCTCTAGAATCAATATCCCCCCTATAGCGCCTTATTAGCTTCCACAACATCTGCTCGTCTTCTGCGTTGCACGCGGAGGCTATGTTTATTAGCAGGCAGAACGTCAACTCACACAGCTCGATGCTCGGAACCTTGCCGTTGTGTATGTGCCAAACGGGATTGTCTTTATTAGGAGTGCAGTTGTATTCCTGGACCAGAGATAGGTAATCGTCAACAAATTTCGGTACAACATCAAAACACAAGCGCTTTGCCCTTTTCGGGTTTTGGAACACATATAGCGCCAAGCTCTCGTAAGGAGCACAAGATAGCCACTCCTCGACGGAGAAGCCATTTCCTTTGGATTTTGAAATCTTCTTGCCGTCTCTATCGAGGAAAAGCTCATACGGGAACAGAACAGGAGGGGTTTTCCCTAAAATTTTACACACCTCAGCGGATGGCTTTACCGAGGGCGTCAGATCTTTCCCGTGTGCTTCGTAACGCACATCAAACGCCGCCCACCGCATGCCCCAGTCCGCCTTCCATTGCAGTTTGCAGCGTCCGCCAGTTACAGGTGTTTCTACAAGATTTCCATTGCTGTCTTCATAGAAAATCGTCCCGCTAGTAACGTCTATTTTTACTATGGGAACCTGCAAAACCTGCAACGTTTCGGGACACACTGGCAAGAATGGACTATAGGTTTTTTGGCGCTCTTCCCCGACCGTGGCGAGCAGTACTTTGGTCGCTTCGTCGTAATTTTGCAATAACTTTAGCAGTACAGAATCGTATACCCCAGATTTGTAGCACTCGGTGGCGCTTTTGAGTTCATATTCAACTCCGAACCTATCGAGGAACTCACAAAATATGTGGTTCATGTGGTGCCCATAGCTCTGATGGGTACCGAATGGATCTGGGATAGATGTTAGCGGCCTGCCTAGACATTCAGCTACCATGTCATATTGTGGAATGTTTTCCGGAACCTTGCGCAGCCCATCCATGTCGTCCGAAAACGCTAAGATCTTAGTTGAAGTGTTTGGTGAAATCTCACGCAATGCGTTAGCCACGAACGTGGTTCGCACAACTTCACCTAAGGTTCCAATATGTGGTAGCCCGGAGGGCCCATACCCGACGGACAAGATTACCTCTCGTTCTTCGCCAAATGCTTGGAGAATTCTCTCCGCTTCTTTGAAGGGCCAGGAACTGTGCACCACTGCTTTTCCTATGAAACAAGCGAGATTGTACAATACAAAATTCCCGCCTTCAACCACCGCGTCGTCACTCTGGGAAATCCGTATGCCGCAAGTTGGCCGGCGCTAGACGCGGTGAACGTGTAACGCGTATGAAACCCGTCTCTCTTGCATGTTTAAAGGATGTATCGGCCGCTGCGTGCACCGTGGCAGCACAGATGCTCTGGGCCTTAACGCACATACGCCCAACAAGTCCTACACTTCCAGCATGTGCAAGACAAAAGCCGAACCTGGGTAAAAAACTGCTGAGATGTAGCAAAAGCGACCGCCCGTGCCTCTTGGTTTACAGCGAAATGCGGCAGGAATGTACCGCGAACCCTACACTACCCAGCGTACACAGGATGCTTGCCCTTGATCTTCTTATCAGAAAACGCCTGCTCGCCTCCAGCTGACATTCTGGACTTTATATATGCATCAACCACCTCGTTGAGTTGGCTGATATGATCACGGAAAAAGTGGTCTGCCCTTTCCACGACGTAATACTGCATATGCTCACTCTTAATAGAGGCGCTCAACCTTGACGCGAGTTGAGAAACCGCCGCTTCCTCAGCTATACTGTCATTATCCCCCTGAATTATCAACCCAGGGACAGGGCAGGGCGAAAGAAACGAAAAATCATATCTGTTTGCTGGCGGAGATACCGCAACAAACCCGTCAACTTCTGGCCTGCGCATCATAAGTTGCATAGCCACCCACGCTCCAAAGGAAAAACCCGCAACCCAAAACGATGAAACCGAAGGACTGTTGTTCTGGAGCCAATCCGCAGCTGTTGCGGCGTCACTAAGTTCTCCCACGCCCTTGTCAAAAACACCCGCAGACTTGCCAATGCCACGAAAGTTTATCCGAAGGACGGAAAAGCCGTTCACGGCAAATACCCTGTAGAGGTTGTATACTATCTTGTTGTCCATGCTCCCACCGTACTGCGGGTGGGGATGAAGTATCAGCACCAAAGGGGCGTCAGCATCCCTGCTTCCTGTATATCGTCCCTCTATTTTGCCCGCGGGCCCATTAAAAAAAACCTCTCGCATTCCTACCTACCAGACCTCTACCATACCGCCACAGCCATCTTGCAGGAAAAACCCACTTGACACGGGGTATATTATCCACTATCACTGTACACCGTGAAGATGCTAACTAAAAAGTTCCTTCTTACCAAGGGTTTTTTTAATCCTTCACCTAGCTCCAGTTGTTGCTTTTGCCACTACGCGCGTTTAGAGTGAGGCTACCATGTTGATGACCACAAGGTTACGTTACGCTGTGATGTTCATGGTAGGGTTGCTCAACCAGGGGCAGCCGGGCGGTGCATTCAAGCCGAAAAGAGCCTCCTCCATAGCCGACAAGCAATCCCTCTCTGAGGGTTATTTGGAGAGGGTGATAACATCTCTGAAAAACAAGGGGCTAGTAAAATCGACTAGAGGACCGGGTGGGGGATACTCTCTTGGAATGCCCCCCGAGCATATAACGCTGGATTTACTACTGGACTCTGTTGGGGATAAAGTCAGAATGGTCAGATGCGGGAGCGAACGCGGGGGTTGCTTGCCGTTTCCTGGCGTAAGGTGTAACAGCCACAATTTGTGGGATGGCATCGAGAGGTATGTCATGCACTATCTGAAGAATACTTCCATTTTGGATGTGTTCAACAACAATCTCAGGGTCGTAAACAGCGATGACGGCTATATATATGCAGATTACAACGCAACTGCCGCAGTGAGCGCACAGGTACGACACAAACTGGGTAATGAGCTGCTGTTTGGAGGCTTTTATAATCCGTCCTCGGTGCATAGATTGGGACAAAAGACCAGGGGGGTTATTGAGGATGCGCGCAGAACGGTTGTCAACAAGCTCGATGCTGCGGGGTATGATGTAGTATTTACCTCCTCTGGCACCGAGGCGAACAATTTGGTTTTCAGGAGTAGCGCCGGATACGTGCATATTATCTCCGCCATTGAGCACCCTTCCGTGATGAACGCGGCGACGGATCCCATGGTGATTCCAGTCAATGGTTCGGGAGTAGTATCTCTTGATGCTTTAGATGGCATTTTGAGCTCGCTTGGCGGGAAAAAGGCCTTGGTTTCTGTCATGTTGGCTAACAACGAAGTGGGGACGATACAACCGGTTCAGGAAGTTGTAAAACTTGCGCGTAAGTACGGGGCTGTGGTACACACTGATATCGTGCAGGCTTGTGGGAAGATTCCAGTGAGCGTGCTCGGGTTGGGTGCGGATTTTGTCACTATTTCTTCACACAAAATTGGCGGGATACCTGGTGCTGGTGCACTGCTTTTCAATGGCAAGAACGTTCAAGTAGAGCCCATGATATTTGGTGGGCTACAAGAGAGGGGTTTGCGCGCTGGTACGGAGAACGTGGTAGCGATTTGTTCCTTGTCCATAGCATTGGAGGATATACAAGCTTGTGTAGGTAGAATGTCAGCTGTAAGGCAAATGCGCGATCTATTGGAGAAAAAAATCGGTGAACTTGTGCCTGAATGCGTGATCTTTGGGCGCGATGTAGACAGGCTTCCCAATACTACGTGCGTTTCCATGCCTGGTGTTAGCAAAGAGCTCCAGGTTATGGGCTTTGACAGCCACAAAGTAGCGATAGGCGTTGGGTCTGCGTGCTCTTCAGGCAAACCCGGAGCCTCGCACGTGCTGTCTGCGCTTGGGGTCAGCGATGAATGTGCGCAGAGCGCTGTCAGAATTAGTTTAGGGCCTGGTGTGACCGAAGCTCAGGTTTGTAAGATCGCCGATTGTTGGTATGGAATCTATAATGGCTTTCGTATGACGGTTAACTAGGGCTCGTGTATGGTTAGTAGGAGGTTACAAGTATGACGGGGAGCAAGGGAGTACAACCTCCTGTGTTTTTTGATTACCAGGCTACCACTAGGGTAGATGACAGGGTGCTTGAGGTCATGGTTCCGTACTTTCGGCAATTCTCTAACCCGCATTCGCGCAGCCATTCTTTTGGATGGAGGGCCGAGTCTGCAGTGGAAGTTGCTAGGGAGCAAATTGCGGAGTCAATAGGTGCGGACCCCAAAGAGGTTATATTCACCTCTGGTGCCACGGAATCTAATAATTTGGCCATAAAAGGACTGGCGCGCTTCTATAAAAACAAAGGAAATCACATCATTACTCTGAAGACTGAGCATAAGTGTGTGCTAGATTCGTGCCGCCATCTTGAGACCGAAGGTTTTGAGGTAACCTACCTTGATGTGCGGGGAGATGGCATATTGGAGGTAGACAAACTCGAGGCCGCAATAAGGGACGACACAATACTCGTGTCCGTCATGACGGTAAACAATGAAATAGGGGTCATCCAGCCCATCGGTGAGATAGGTAAAATATGCAGGAACAAGGGTGTGTTTTTTCACACTGATGCGGCCCAGGCGCTAGGCAAGGTGGCTATAGATGTTAATAGCATGAACGTGGACCTGCTGAGCATTTCTGGGCACAAAATATACGGTCCTATGGGGGTGGGCGCGCTGTATGTGCGCCGCCGCAACCCGAGGGTGCGCCTGGTGCCATTGCTCAGTGGGGGAGGGCAAGAACGTGGCATGAGGTCTGGTACTGTGCCGACGCCCCTGGTGGTCGGTCTTGGTGAGGCGGCTAAGATAGCTGTGCAAGAGATGGAAACCGAGAATGAGAGGATACGGGGGTTGCGGGACGTGCTTTACAACAAGATTAAGGGGGAGCTTCCCAATGTGGTTCTGAATGGGAGCTACTCCCAAAGGATACCGGGAAACCTGAATTTGAGCTTCTCTTATGTAGAGGGGGAGTCTGTCATTATGGCGATTAATGACTTGGCGGTGAGCTCAGGTTCCGCGTGCACTTCTGCTTCTTTGGAGCCGTCTTATGTGCTACGTGCACTTAATGTAGAACAAGATCTTGAACACTCATCCATAAGGTTTGGAATAGGTCGGTTTACCACGCTTGCAGAAGTTGAGTACGCAGCGGATTTGGTGATACGCAGTGTGCGCAAGCTGCGTGAGATGAGCCCTCTATGGGAAATGGTACAGGAAGGTACCGATTTGAAGACTATTAATTGGGATGCATAGGAGGATATATGAGCTACAGTGATGCCGTATTAGATCGCTGCAAGAATCCGCAAAATGTTGGTTCTCTGCCTAAAGATGATCTAAACGTTGGAACCGGGTTAGTTGGGGCTCCGAGTTGCGGAGACGTAATGAAGCTGCAGATAAAAGTAGATGAAAATGGCACAATAGTTGATGCCAAGTTTAAGACATTCGGGTGTGGGGCCGCGATTGCCGCAAGCTCGCTAGCCACGGAGCGCATAAAGGGCAAGACGATAGAGGAGGCGTGCATGCTGAAGAATACCGTTCTTGCGAAGGAGCTGTCTCTGCCCCCAGTAAAGATACACTGCTCTTTGTTGGCCGAAGATGCCGTGAAGGCCGCAGTGCACGATTATAAAAGCAAGCAGCAGATTGCCAAAGGGGATAAATGTTGAGGTGCTTATGGAGCTAAGCATTGAGCAAAGCAACCAGGGTGATAGCCGCTCTCCTATTGTTGTGACTGATGCAGCATGGCGTAGAATGAAGGAGCTGCTTACAGATAAGGGGGACCCTGATGTCGCGATTAGAATTCTTGTAAAGCAGAAGGGATGCTATGGGTTTAAGTACCATATCGAATATGCATACGGCGCCAGGCCGCTAGAAGTGAAAGTTGAAAAGGTGTTCGACGGGTTTAAAGTTGTGGTACTGATTGAGCCGAAGGCTATGATGTTCATCCGTGGTACCACGGTCGATTATTATAGCGACAGGTTGTCGTCCGGTTTTGTTTTTAAAAACCCCAACGAGAAGGGCAGATGCGGATGTGGGGATAGTTTTTATGTCTGAAAACTACTTTGCCTTGCTTGGTTTAGAAGTTAATTTTTTCATAGATCTCAAAACTATGGAGAGGAACTATGTAGCGATGCAAAGCAGCATGCATCCGGACTGTTTCTCTGATCCCGCCAAAAAAGAGTCTGCTGTTGTGCGTATAGCGGAGGTGAATGAGGCATATTCTGTGCTCAAATCCCCGTTAGCAAGGGCGGAGTATATTCTAGAACTCAATGGCACAAAGCTGCAAAATGAAGACCGGAACAACCTTGTGTCTGAGGTATTTGACACGTGTGATTCTCAGGATGCAGAATCTGCGATCACGTCAGAAATATCAAAATGTCAGGAACTTATGGGGAAGTTCTTCGCGATAGGTGACATGTACCAGGCTGCGCTGCAAGTTGAGAAACTTAAATACCTGAAAAAGCTAAACAAGAGCGGGGCCGCATGCAGCTGTTAGATATTACTGAGCCTGAAACGACGAAATGGGACGTTGCATTCGGAATAGATTTGGGTACAACCAACTCCTTGATCGCCGTTGTAGAGCATGATGGCAGCGTTAAAGTTTTTGAGGATCCAGCCGGGCGCTCTCTGATTCCCTCGATTGTTGAATATACCCGCGATGGAGCGGTCAAGGTGGGGCACGACGCGAATCCTTTGCGTGCTTTGCGCTCCACAAAACGCCTGATGGGCAAGCTCGCCAAAGATGTACACCACAGCCAATTTTGCGGCGCAACGGTTACAGATAAAAATGGCAGCGCAGCGCTTAGTATTGGCCAAAATAAGGTAGTAACGCCAGTCGAGGTTGCTGCAGAGGTGCTCAAGCGTCTTGTTGAGTTAGTCAAGAGCTGCACTGGTCAGGATGTTACACATGCTGTTATCACCGTTCCTGCGTATTTCGACGAAATTGCACGCAAGGCAACCAGAGATGCCGCTAGGATGGCCGGTATTGAGGTGTTGCGGTTGCTGAATGAACCAACTGCTTCTGCGCTATCGTACAAAGTTGAGCAGGCCGGTGATGCGGAAGTGTGCGTCGTGTACGATTTTGGGGGCGGTACTTTCGATGTTTCCGTGCTAAGGCTCCATGATGGGGTTTTTCAAGTACTGGCTACGGGGGGAGATACCAATCTTGGGGGAGATGACATCGACCAGTTGCTCGCAGAGCTGGTTGTGGCACAGTATGAAAGTTGGAAGCGTGAGCGGGTTTGTGGCGATCCGTACGCTGACGGCTTAGTGCTTGACGCCTGCAATGCCAAGAAGGCCTTGAGTGGGAGAAGCGGCGGTGCCTTCGAGTTTAGAATATGCGGTGATGTTTTTCGGTGCCATATCACTGATGCCGAGTTCACCGAGGTTGTAGATAAGGTGGTTTCCAAGACCATGAAGATTTTGGAGCAGACAATCTCCGATGCTGGGATCGAGCCGTGTGACGTTTCGAGAGTGATTTTAGTTGGAGGATCCTCCAAAATCCCCCGTGTGAAAGCCGCACTGGACTCTATATTTTGCGGGAAGGTGTTCGATAGCGTCGATCCCGAGAGGGCTGTGGCCGTTGGAGCCGCACTTCAGGCGTATTATCTCTCAAATCCTGCTGCTACGGGCAGGAAAGTGCTAGTAGACGTTATACCCCTTTCTCTGTCCCTTGAGGTTATGGGAGGGGCCGTCGAAACCATAATACCTCGAAATACTCCGGTGCCGGCTCTTGTGACACAAGAGTTTACCACGTATACTGACGGCCAGACTGCTATACATATACATGTGTGTCAGGGGGAGCGAGAGATGGCCGATGCTAATAGGTCTTTGGCGAGGTTCGACATTGGGGTGCCTCCCTTACCTGCGGGTGAGGCTAGGGTGAAGGTGGAATTCAGAGTTGATATGGACGGTCTGCTGGTTGTGTCCGTCCGCGAGAAGTCTACTGGCTTGGAAAAGTGTGTAGAGGTGAATCAACTGGAGGGTATCACGCCTGCGGACGTGGAGCGGCATGTACTTAGTGCAGTAGAGAATTTTGATGAGGATATGATTGCTAGAGAGCTCAGTGCGGAGAGGCTAGAATGTGCACGCATTGCCGAGCTGCTGGAGGGGGCACTGGCTAGTGAGCGGTTTTCTGGAATTATGCTGCAGGAAGCAAGTGATGCGCTGTCTGAGGCTAGGAACGCGATGTCCGGATCAGACGCGAAGAAGATGCGCGACGTTTCCAGAAGGATTAAGACGAGATTTGTTGATTGTGTGGGGCAAGATGCCCTTTTACATGAAGAGAAATAGTAGCTACAATTTTCGGGGTTTGTGAATGCCGTCGGTGACTTTTGTATCTCAGAATGGAGTTGAGAAAACGTATGAGGCTCATGAAGGGGAGACCCTTCTTACGTTAGCGCACAGGAATAAGGTGGATCTGGAAGGTGCATGCGAAGGTTCGTTGGCTTGCTCCACGTGTCATTTAATCATTGATCCGGAGTGGTATGACAAGGTAGAGTTGCATAACGAGCTGTCTGATGAGGAAAACGATATGCTTGATTTAGCATTTGGTCTGACTGAGACGTCAAGGTTGGGATGTCAAATTGTTGTGACTAAAGAACTCGACGGGCTGCGTGTCATGCTTCCTAGCGAGACCAGGAATGTATCCTTTGCTGAAAAAGAGGAGTAGGCTTTGTACGTGTTCTATTGGCGGTGGTATTATGACTAAATTGAAGTCAGTCGGTGCAGGCTTGTTGATTCTGGTGTGCGGCCTCCTTGCGGGTGCTTATCCGGCTTCAAGGTGGCTTGCAAAACAGGTTTCTCTATCTGTTGTGGATGCTATGCGTGGTGCCGGGCATGGCGTATTTCCTGTAAAATCGGTCAGCTATGAAGATATTGAAATACTAGGGATAATTCCGCGTCAGATCCTGCTGCAGAATTTTAAAGTAGATGTTGGTGGTGTGTCAGTGGTAGCGGAATCCCTATCGCTATCCTACGATGGGTCTGATAACATGTTTAACCTTGCATTGCCGGGTGGTAGCGTGCAGATATTCGGGTTGTCGCCAGAGGCGGAGGGTGAGTCTGGTGTGATAGAATGCAAAACCAGTGCCAGCTACAGCGCAGTATTTAAAGATAGCTTGCTGTTACAGGTGCTCAAGAAACTTGTACTCAGAAAGGAGGCTACGAATGAGGTAGTGAAGTTCACATATTCTGATGAGGCTGGAGTTTCTTGCTTTGATGCGGCTTCCGGTGAGTATGTTCCTGTGTATGACAGGGCACATTTGTCTGTAGAGGATAATGCGCCGGCTTCCGAGGACGGTAAGCAGGGGTTTGCTGTTACTCTTAATTCAGAGGTTGTGAGGAACAAGAGTGCCGATGGGTCTGGGGGCTTATTTCTCCAAGCGAAAGGTCTTTCCCTGTCGCAGTTGCGTGGGTCTGCAGAGGCCGAGAAGGCTTTGTATGCGGATATCCAACATATTGAGCTTCGCAGCGATGGATTTAGCCTGCTGGTGCACGGCAATACATCACTGTCAGAGAGCTGCATGTTACTCTCGCCTGCAAAGTGCAAGTCAGATCTGCATTTCGAGCTGAGAGGCTTTGCTGAATTTTCAAAGTTTGTTTCTGATATTGTTCAACAGACGCACCTAGGCAAGGAGCAGGAAGCAGTGGGTGAGGTGGCAAGAGAAGTTAACTATATGGCGCTTTTTGAGGTTATCATCGATGCAATAAAGAGTGTCTCCATTGCTGCTAAAGATGACGCCGACACCATAACGTTTACCGTGAAATCTGATGGCAACACGCTCACTATAGGCACCATGTCATTTCTGGAATTTTCAGAGTTGGTCATGAATAAGGTCAAGGAGGCCAAGATTCCCGGGCTCTAGCCGCTCAAAGTTTGTAATTGATGGGTCCCTGTGTGCGGATATGCCGCCGCTGGGGTTGCTTGTACCTGCCGCGCCCTTGTGTGCTGGCTTGGCCGCCAGCATGATGTGTGGGATAAACGTAGGGAGATTTGCAGAGTGATATCAGGTGTATTACAACTTGTATGCTAAATTCTAGCAACTCGTAGAGGTGTACCGGCGTGAAAAACTGCTAGATTTAGTGGCAAAAACCTGAGTGGTGAATTATAAAAATAGCAAATTTGCCATATGTTACGCCGTGCTTTGTATATAATCGTTTTACCAATTTTACTCGGGTTGCAAAATTGGTAGCAGCCTTAAAATGGAACGCACGTCAGGATGTTGGCAGTTTCATGATACAACCGTAGCTCTATGTACTACCGCGGTTTTCATGCTGTATGGTGTGCGATGATGGCCTGCTCTGCAATGTTTTTGTGGTGCACTGCTTGCATGCTTCGTGGTTTTGTTGTAGACATTATTGTGCGTGTATATGGTTTTGTCAGTGGCCAGGCTGCTTTTCTTTTTCCTTTTATGTATGCCCTTTCCGTGCTATGCCGCCTCCTTTGCGCTTGATGCGGGGTTGGTACCTGGGGAGGTGGAATCTCGTGCAGATAAAATTTTCAGAATGACGAAGTGCCTGGTGTGCTCTGGGGAGTCACTGCGGGATTCGCAGGCCCAGTTTGCGGTTAATATGCGAGAGTTGATAAGGGGCGAGATTCTCAATGGTCGCACGGATGACGAGATATTGGCTGATCTTAAAGGTAGATACGGAAGGCAAATACTTAGCTTCACGCCTTACGAGGGGCACGCTCGGTTCCTGTGGGCCTTGCCCTTGCTCGCTCCCGTGGTGCTCGGCGCGCTGATGTTTGCAAAGCTGGTGCGCATTAGGGGTGGATCAGAGCGCGCGTGAAGCAGCAGCCCCTCCTTTGCTGGATGCAGTTTTCCTTGGTAGGCTACGCATTGTGTGGCTGTAGCTGGGACATGGGTTGCGTGTTATCTCCGGGTGGGGGTTGTGACTAGATTCCCTGCCACTCGCGTAACTCCTGCTGTATGTCAAACATGCCTAGCACTCTGTCTACCGAATTGTTTACTATATCGTCTAGCGATTCGGGGTGGTGATAAAACGATGGTACGGGCGGGGCGATTATTGCTCCCATCTCTGTCAATGATACCATGGTGCGCAAGTGCCCCAAGTGCAGTGGGGTCTCTCTGAGCATCAGTACGAGTTTTCTCCTTTCTTTTAGTGCCACATCTGCAGCTCTGGTTAGTAGGTTAGAGGTGACGCCGGTTGCAATCTCAGACATAGTGCGTACCGAGCATGGGACTATGACCATCCCTGCGGTTTTGAAAGACCCGCTCGCTATCGAAGCGCCTACGTTGCGTACGTCATGGTAGTGCGTACAATAATCTGTGCACAATTGCTCCACCGTGAGTAAATGACCGCACTCGTGCGCCATAGTTACCTTTGCCGCATCACTTACTACGAGGTGGACTTCATATTCGGACTGACGCAACTTCTGCAGCATGCGTATGGCATATAATGCGCCAGACGCGCCACTGATTCCTACAATTATTCTTTTTACCATGGCCAGTTTGTGTGGTGTGCACCCTGAAAGGCCCATTCTAGAGCCTCACATCCCGGAGCACAATGCGTTTTTCTGGCGTATGGACCTTGGAAGCAAAGAAAATTTGCCCGCCGTAGAGCACATTTCGCGAATGCCTTCCGACCCAACCCGAAGGCAAATTCTGATTGAATGCATCGGGGTACACGGTTGCGTATCCGGAATCGCACCTTTTTGTTGTCTAATGTGTTCATTGCTGCAACTCGCATTATAATGGCCAGATAGATGTTTTGAGTACTAAATATGGGCCACGTGTTCTCTATAGTGGATTGCAGTTTTACATTTATCGGATTTTTTGTATTATGGGGCGGTGGTTCTTTATAATGTGTCAGAATGGGTAGTTATAACGCGAGCGCGATAACCGTTTTGAGGGGCCTGGATGCGGTTAAAAAGCGTCCTGGTATGTATATTGGGGATACGGATGACGGCTCTGGACTTCACCACATGGCATATGAGGTCATAGATAACGCCATTGACGAGGCCCTGGCGGGGTTTTGCAACAAGATAGACATTGTGATAGCAGGCGATGGCTCAATTGCCATTACAGATAACGGCCGCGGCATTCCCATAGATATCCACGAAGAAGAAGGGGTCTCAGCAGCGGAGGTGATTATGACCCAGCTGCATGCGGGCGGTAAGTTTGACCATAACAGTTATAAGGTGTCCGGTGGGCTGCACGGTGTTGGGGTGTCTGTAGTGAATGCGCTCTCTAGCTGGTTGGAGCTCACAATTTGGAAAGAGGGCCGAGAATATTTTATGCGATTTGAAAACGGGGCTGCTATTTCCCCGTTGAAGATGGTGGGAGAGTGCGGAAGCAAGAAGGGCACAAGGGTGAGTTTTATGCCCTCTAGCGACGTGTTTTCTCATACGGATTTTAGCTATTCTACCCTGGAGAACAGGGTTCGCGAGCTTTCTTTGCTGAATTCTAACGTGGTTATTACACTGAAGGATATGCGAGAATCTCCGGCTGTGGAGTCAAACTTTGGTAACAGTTTAGAGGAGGGCAGTAGCGGCACCGCGGCGTTTGTCGAATATCTCGACCGGAATAAAACTCCTGTGACTAAAGTCATTTCCCTTAAGGGCATGATGAGTGGCTACGAGATTTCTGTAGAGCTCTCCATGTGCTGGAATGACTCTTACTACGAAAATATGCTGTGCTTCACGAATAACATTCGCCAGAAAGATGGGGGAACGCACCTTGCCGGGTTCCGCTCGGCGCTGACTAGATGTGTCAACAATTACGCTACTAGCGAGGGTTGCCTGAAGAAAGCCAAGGTTGCCATCATAGGGGAAGATGTGCGAGAGGGGTTGACTTGTGTTCTGTCGATCAAAATGCCAGATCCCAGATTTTCATCGCAGACCAAAGATAAGCTAGTGAGCTCAGAGGCCAGGTTGGTGGTCGAGAGTATAGTGTTTGAGAAGCTTTCTTCCATTTTTGAAACCAATCCTAAGCTCGCCATGAGCGTTGTGGAACGGGTTATCAGGTCGGCAAAGGGTAGAGAGGCAGCGAGGAAGGCGCGTGAGGTCATCAAAAACAAGGGTGGGCTTGACTTTGCAGCATTGCCGGGAAAATTGGCTGATTGTCAGGAGAAATCCCCCGAGCTATCCGAGCTTTTTATAGTTGAGGGTAATTCTGCGGGTGGTTCTGCGAAGCAGGGTAGGGACCGTAGATACCAGGCGGTTCTTTCGCTCAGAGGTAAAATCCTCAATGTAGAGCGCGTCGGCCTGGATAGGATGCTTTCTTCGAGCGAAATTGCCTCACTCATCACGGCGATAGGGAGCAGTATAGGCATAGGCAGTTTTGACGTATCTAAGGTAAGGTATCACAAAATCATCATAATGACTGACGCTGATGTTGACGGTTCGCACATACGTACCTTGCTGCTTACTTTCTTTTTCAGATACATGAAAGACATAATAAGCGAGGGGTATTTGTATATAGCCCAGCCGCCGTTGTACAAGCTTACTAGGCATAGGAAAGACACGTACATCAAAAATGACGAGGCGTTGAGTGACTATATCGTGGGCAATGCAACTCGAAGCCTGGTGCTTAGCGGAGGGGCAGAGCACTCTGGTGCGGAATTGCAGTCCATACTGCGCAAGTGTATGCGCATCGCTAATGTGACTAAAGCGTATGCCAGGATGATCCCGCAAGAAGTTTTCGAATCGCTCATTGTGCAATACAAAAAGTGTGGCTTGGGTTCACCTGCAGACATGGCCGCCCATCTGAATCGTGTGTTCTCTGAGTATCAGTGGAATGTCGAGATGTCTGAGGACGGGATGATCACGATCTTGAGATTATCTCAAGGCATGGTCGACAAATACGCTATAGGTGCGGATTTTGTACACTCTCGGGATGTGCAGAACATTGTCAGCACGTTAGATGGTATAGAAGACATATTTGGAGCAGACACGACGCTGTCTGCGAAGGACTATCAGATGAAGGTGCGTTCTCCGTGTACGCTGGCCAGCAGTGTGGTGGAATTCGGTCGTAAGGATATGGCGCTTCAGAGGTTTAAAGGTCTTGGTGAGATGAACGCAGACCAATTGTGGGATACTACGCTCAATCCTGAGACCAGGACGTTGCTGAAGGTCAAAATATCGGACTATGCTGCAGCCGATTCCATCTTCTCGGTGCTAATGGGCGATCTTGTCGAACCCAGAAGGGACTTCATTAACGATAACGCGCTCAGAGTCGAAAATATTGACTCATAAGGTTTTCTTTCCAGGTGTAGTTGCCGCGTCTATGGCCTAGGTTGTTGGGATTATACCCGGTCGCATTAGTTGGGGTATCTTTTAGTTTTACTTCCGCGCTATTTCCGGACCTATCTTGGTTATTGTTGTTGACGGGGTGATGTCACCTGATAAAATTGGTCCTGTTTTTAGGAGGTTACGATGGCAAAAGGTGGCAAGGTTGCTAAAACTGCTAGCAAAAATAATCCTAACCAACGTAAGAAAGGTAGCTCTGCCAAGATGTATGCCGGAAAGGCAGTGAAGCCCGTAAGGTACGTTGATAGGGATAAAGGGCACGTGTTCATGGCGGCCCAGTTTGACGACGGTAATCTGGTCGAGGGCTCTGACGGGATTCCGGTGCAGTGGTCAAGCATATAGGGGTGCCGTGGTCAAGGTGGTAGTAAACTCTACGGAGATAGAAGTCGAAGAGGGGGTTACTGTCCTCCAGGCATGTGAGAGCGCCGGGGTCGAAATTCCGAGGTTTTGCTATCACGAACGTCTGGCTATAGCCGGAAATTGCAGGATGTGCCTGGTGGAAATTACCGGGCAACCCAAGCTCGTTGCTTCGTGCGCCATGCCTGTATCTGAAGGTATGGAGATAAGCACTGGCAGCGAAAGGGTGCGCAAGGCCAGGGAAGGTGTACTTGAGCTACTACTGATAAATCATCCTCTGGATTGCCCAATTTGTGATCAAGGGGGAGAGTGCGACCTGCAAGATCAAGTTATGGGCTACGGGCGCGGTATCGGTAGGTATGATGAATGTAAAAGGGCCGTATCGAAAAAGGCATTTGGCCCCCTTATAGAAAACTCGATGAACCGGTGCATCCACTGCACCAGGTGTGTGAGGTTTCTGTCAGATGTTGCAGGAACATATGAGTTCGGCACCTTTGGCAGGGGGGAAAGCATGGAGATAGATTCTTGCATCAAGCAGGGTGTGCTTTCCGAGTTGTCTGGCAATATAATAGATCTATGCCCCGTAGGCGCTCTTACCTCAAAGCCGTATTCATTCAAGGCCAGGCCGTGGGAGCTCTCTCATTGTGACACGATAGACGTCTTAGATGCTGTGTGCAGCAATATCAGGGTCGACTCTCGCGGTCTTGAGGTCATGCGCGTTCTGCCGAGGCTGAATGAAGACATAAATGAGGAGTGGATTTCAGATAAAACGAGATTCTCGTACGATGGCTTGAATGTTCAGCGCCTGGATAAGCCTTATGTGAGAAAGCGCAATAAGCTTGTAGAGGCTAGTTGGGATAAAGCGCTTGGACTGGTTATGGAACGCTTCCGTAATACGCCGCCTGGTGGTATAGCCGCGATTTCTGGTGACCTGGCGGATTGTGAATCTATGTTTTTGTTGAAAAAGCTGATGTGTCACCATGGTAGCGAAACCATGGAATGCAGGCAAGATGGAGCTAAACTGCCGCCAAACCCCAGAAGTATGTACCTGTTTAATACGTCGATTGCAGGCATAGAAGAGGCAGACTTGTGCTTGCTGGTGAATGCGAACCTGAGGTTTGACGCACCCATAATAAATGCCAGACTGCGCAAACGATATCTGGGCGGCGGCATTGTTATTGCTGCTGCGGGATGTGGTTTTGACTACACATATGCGGTGCAGGATTTGGGGCGAGAGCTCAGCGTGTTACGGGATATTTACGATGGACATCACGAATTTTGCGGGGCTTTGCAGGCTTCAAAAAGGCCGATGATTGTGCTAGGGCAAGACGCGCTCGTTTCGGATGTAGGAGGGGAAGTATTGGAGCTGGCTGCCCGCATTGCAGAGAAGTTTAATATGGTTCGGGATGACTGGAATGGGTTTAATGTGCTTCACAGAGCGGCCGCTAGGGTTGGGGGGTTGGATATAGGCTTCCTTCCGAAAGATCCAAACAAAGTTGGAGTACGCGAGATTTTGCATAAGGCTTCCAGTGGCGATTTCCAGATGTTATATCTTCTCGGTGCGGATGAGATAGATCTCGGCCCCGTAAAGGACGCCAATCCTGCGCTCTTTGTGGTGTATCAGGGGCATCATGCGGACCGTGGTGCGCACATTGCGGATGTTGTACTGCCCGGTGCTGCGTATACGGAAAAAAGGGCCACTTACGTCAATACTGAAGGGAGGGTGCAAAGAACTGAGGTTGCGGTTCGCTCCCCTGGGGATTCAGTGGAGGATTGGATGATATTAAATATGCTGGCAGAGCGCGTTGGATGCGATTTTCGTTATAGTTCAGTTTTTGACGTTTGGAAGGAGCTTGCGAGCGTTGGCGACCAGTTTAGGGAAGAAAACATAGGGAGCTTGGTTGCTGCAAAATGGTCCGCGCCTAGCAAAGGCGGTAAGCCGCGGTTGCCCGCATTGAAGGGGGAGTTTACTGTTGAGCGAAGGAATTTTTATATGACTGATCCTATAAGCAGGGCGTCTGCGACCATGGCCAAGTGTACTAAATTTTTCACAGAGAAAGCCTGCTGATATGGATATCCTCCAGAGATTGATGGCTCAACTGTTGTCGTCTGGGTCGTCGGTTTTTGTCATGCTCTCCGCGATTGTGGGAGTTATGATTTCGGTTGCGTACCTTGTATACATGGAGCGCAAAGTTATTGCCTTTATGCAGCTGAGGCACGGTCCGAGCGTTGTTGGGCCGTTTGGCCTGCTACAACCGTTTGCTGACGCGCTAAAGCTGGTGACCAAAGAAAGTATTGTTCCGCTGCAGTCGAGGAATTTTGCTTTCTTTATTGCGCCTGTTATCACATTCACTCTCGCGCTGTCTGGGTGGGCGGTCATACCTCTTGGGGCCAGTACGTATGTGGTCAACGGCGTTGAAACTACCATTCCCGCGTCTATTGCCAATATCAATTTGGGGGTTTTATACATCTTTGCCATATCTTCTCTAGAGGTTTACGGGATCATCATGGCAGGATGGTCTAGTGGCTCAAAGTATGCGTTTCTAGGCGCAATCAGATCTGCCTCCCAGATGATTTCCTATGAGGTGTCCATGGGGCTGGTTGTCCTGTCAGTGGCTGTATCGGCTGGGTCTCTAAGATTGGTTGACATTGTTGTGATGCGTCACACCATGCCGTACTGGGTGGATTTGCTATTGCTGCCCATGGCGTTCGTGTTTTTTATTTCAATACTCGCCGAGACGAATCGCCATCCTTTTGATCTGCCTGAGGCCGAGTCGGAACTGGTTTCCGGATATAACGTTGAGTATTCATCCATGCCGTTCGCCATGTTCTTTTTGGGTGAATATGCCAACATGATTCTCGTCAGTGCCATGATGACGATATTCTTTTTGGGTGGGTGGTATCCCCCAATAGACGTCCAATTTCTGTATTTGATTCCCGGATTTGTGTGGTTCTGCCTGAAGGTTCTGTTGCTGCTGTTTTGCTTTATATGGGTCAGAGCGACCATACCACGCTATCGGTATGACCAGCTCATGAGATTGGGATGGAAAGTATTTCTGCCGTTTTCTTTCGTGTGGGTGATGGTGGTTTCTGGGGTACTTTTATATCTAGATAAGCTGCCTAAGTAACAGCGGCCGCGTGAGACCCTCCCACAATTGCCTAGAGGTCGGGTGCGCAAGCCGCTCGCGAACTTTTAGGCTGGGGGAACAGCTTGGTACGCTGTAGATACAAGCTGGGTCTGCATCCTCCTGTAAATTTTAATATGTAAGGCAACTATTGCCGCTCAATTCCCCCCTCGTGCTGTTTTACCTCTGGAGTAGGGGTAGGTGTTCTAGGTAGACCTGAGCCATCATGCTCTTCATTCTCCACAAGTGTTATCGAGGTTTCTGGAAAGCTTTGGCCTGAGCCTGTCCAATTCTCAGCACGAAGTATTTGTGCGCCTATACTGGGGGATGCATCCCTATCATCAGGTCCTGTTTTCCGTTGCAATGACTCTGCTGCGCTGTCATGCCCAGATGTAGTACTGCGCAAACTGTCGGTCAGCCCCGCTATCGCACTTTCCAGCGTTTGTTTGGCGTCACTGGATAACCGTGCTAGTACCGGTGCTTGCTCTGAATCTGTGGAAGAAGCTGTGGAAGACCTACTGCGGGTTGAGAAAGTGCTGGACACACTGCTACTTCGCGCTCTCTCTTTCTTGTGTTCAAACTGCTCCGTAATTTCTTGCACCGAGCCAGAAAAAATTTCCTGCGGACTGCCGAGCTCTGTTGCAGCATGCAAACAGGTATTTGTTATATCTTTGAGGAGTCTCTGCCCATCTGTCTGATCAATGGCTGACTCTTCTCCAGCTCCCAACTGCGGCCACGTTATACCTGATGGTGGCTGCGCCCTTTCTTGTTCCACCGCCTCTACGATCCTCGGCAGATATTCCAGAGAGATTCGCATTGTAAAGTTATTAGAGGATCTACGTGCAATTTCCCGGACCGACGATAGCGCGGACTTTATTTGACTATCAACTTCTGCTCCAAATCCGTAAGGTGAGTTATATTCCTCGGAGAGTTTTTGGCCACTATCCTCTATTTGTATGTCATCATTGGTTATTTGCAGTATCGGGGTGCCGAGCACAGCGCATCTTGCGCCATGGTCACGCATAACTTCCACTATTGCCTCTGCTATTGCTGATTTTCGCCTATCTGCACTGAGCGTAGTATCGTTCTCTATAGTTTTGTGTCGTGATGATAGAGCTGATGCAATATCCTCAATATTGCAGGTAGCTGGTATGTCAAATGCGTAGTAAGAGCCGGTCTGCTTACACACGTGCATGATACTCTGCCAAGCAGTCACTGTATCTAGGACGCCTGCCTCTGATACAGTTTCCTGGTCTTCATGGCTTTGATCTGAAGCCAGGTTGTTGCTGCTGTCCTGTACTCCTAGGCCGCGCAATATATCAGCAGTTTTCTGTGAGAGCTGTGATGAAGGGGGGAGTTTTGCGTCCTCAACATAGGGGTATTGCTCCGCTACATCTGGTGCCGCAAGTGCACTGCTAGCTTGCCCTGTGTGCAGCCCGGCGTCATAAGTGGGATCCCATGAAAGCTCGTGGAGGTCCTCTTCTGCCACACTTAGACTATCTGCCTGCGTGCAATACTCTTCATCCTCTGCGCTTATCACGCCTTCGTCGTCGCTTGTAAACGACGCAAAGCTTACTGATCTGCTGCGTTCCCGATCCAAGCTGTGTTGTTCGCCCGTTTCATGGGGTGCAGATTGCCGCGCGCTTGGCATCCCGTACGCAGTGCTGGCCTGTCTTCTTGATCCCACGGTAATTTCATCGCACAGCATGCAGGTGTTCGCGATATCCTTCAATATCCTTTCTCCATCTGCCGAGCTAATGTTAGGGGCGTTTAGATCAACCTCTGTAGGGGGGCTATCCTTGATTTTCTGTACAGCTATTGCCAACATAGGAAGATGCCGCAGAGGCATGTTGATTGTACAATCCACCGAGGACCGATCGCAAACGTCTGTTATGAACTGTAGCCCTGACTTTATTTCAGCATCAAGATCTTTTCCAAACCCGTAAGGAGAGGTCCAGTGATCGGGTATGCTGATGTTGGGGTGTTGCACCACACCGTTGAGCACAGTGACCGTTGGGTTTGTGCCCAAATCTTTAAATTCAATGTTATGTTGCGCCAACGTTGCGGGGATCGCCTCCTTGAGTTCGCGTGCAGCGTCTTCCTTCCCAGCATCATCGTCTGCCGTATATTGGTCACGAAGCGCCTTAATAGCTGCGGCGGCTGAGGCCACATCGCTATTTTCGTTGGTATTAAATGCATAATAGTTGTTAATATAGTTGCACACGCCCGTTATGCTGGCCCACTCCCGAGTCCCCTGTGCACCATCTTGTATATATTTGAGGGTGCCAACAGCGTGTGCACTTTGCTCAGTTGTAGCAGCTGCATTGACGCGTTCAAAGTTTGTCAACGCGCTAGCCGTTGGTTGTGGTATAGCTTCTTCCTGGTCGGAGTGTTGCTTTGAATTGCCGATGCTGTCACCGCCAATATTTGCTGCTGCGTCTACAGTGTTGCCGCGTACTTCGTCAACGGCGCCGTGATCCTGCCCATCAATTACACTATGTGGCTCAGAGCTGTACGTAGATTTCCCCGCGTCATCTGTTGCCTCCTCGCCGTATGCTTGTGCGGTTGGGTAAGGTGTAGTAGGGGATTCCTCAGTTCCGTCTTCACGTCCAACCCCACTGTACATTTGCGCTGTGTCTGTGTGCGGTGGGCCAGGCTCTGTCTGAGGAGACACACTGGCGCTAGAGCCATCCCCTAGGTCAGCTATACTGCCGCGCGGTACAGGGTGCAGTGGCTGAGGATCTTCTGCCTCAGGCCTCACATCAGGGTAAGACGCACTCCGCTGCCTACCACGAGTTGTACCACCCGGCTCTTCTTGTATAGCATTAACGTCTTGTGTGGTGAGCGATGCCATATTTCCGTCATGTCCGGGTTCGCGGTTCCCGGGGTTTTGCGCTTCACTATGGGGTGACTGCAACCCTTCCGCGTGCGGTTGACCAACCTCTGCCCGAAAAGACGCACCGCCGTCGGGGCCATCCCTTCGGTCAGCGGTACTGCTGCGCGGTGCAGGGTGTGGTGCAGAGCTTAGTTCAGAGCCAGAGACACCGTTAATGTAGTTCTGTAGTTGGGGTAGGTCAGAATCTGATTCTTTCGGCCTTACATCAGGGTAAGATGCACTCCGCTGCCTACGATATGCTGTGCCACTGCGCTCTTGTACGTCGGCGCTTGGGTCACTATGTGCGTCCTGCATGACGGGCGTTGCCGCATCTCCATCACGTTCAGGACCTCGTTCTCCTGAGCGCTGTTCGCCCATATCGGGTGATTGCCCTGTTTCCTGCGCGACGTCTAGGCTTCGCGCACGATCCGCTGCAACTTGCGCTGGTTCAGCTTTCCAGACGCCGTTTCTCAGCGCATCTTCCAGAGAAAACCCTCCTACGTATACCCTACAGTTGTTGAAGTTTAACTTTTCCCCTTTGCTGCCACATTTGTTTATGGAATCAGGTGCTACGCTTATCTTCCCGTCCGCATGGACCATTACGACCACTTTCTGTTCGGGGCCTTGCGCCGGCTTCCAGGATAAAGTCAGCTTTACGACGCCTTCAGTAGCTACATAGTTGCGCTTGTTGCCTACTTTTTCTACGTAACCTCGGTCTTGGCCTTGGTTAAAGTCAAATGTAGCTTTACTCAAATTGTTCTTGTTACATAAGTCACTGTAGAGCAGCTTGGTGGCCAATAGCGTGCCACCGCCCAGTTTTATCGCTATAGTCGCGCCAGATATGTCGCAGTGTGAGGATTGGTCTTTCTCCTTGTGCCTGACGAAGCGTTTGTCCGTTTCGTTTTGTGCCTCTTGCTTGAGTCTATCATACTGCAGCCTATGCTGAGCAAGCAATTGTAAGCAGCTGTTTTCCCTACCAAATAATGACCCTTTGAGTGCCTTTGCCATATCACATGCAGAGAGCCCATTATTATTTTTATGATGTAGGGCTGCTCCATGGGAGACCAAAGTTTCTAAGATTTTGATATGCCCATCAGTAATATTTCCCCGGTTTTGCACCAAGTGGATGAGCAGGCTCTGCAATGGGGTATTCCCATCTTTATCCAGCTGGTTTATATTACTCCCAGTCTGCATTGCAGCGATGAAAGCACTATGATCTCCAGAAGTGGCTGCTATATGCACGCGAACATTTTGCTCGGCATCACATCCGCCAACTGGGAACACGGCATAATTTTCGTAAATATGGCGCTGAAGGGCCGCCTGGTTGGATGCCCTTACCAATATCGTGTTAAGATCACAAAAATTGGCTATAGCTTTAGCCCCGAGCTTGTTTTCAATTGCTCTGAATGTGTCATACGCAGGTTTGACTGAAGCAAGTGTCTCTAGGCAGTTTTCTCCGCGTGCATTTCTGTGCTTTAAGAGTATTTCCTTTAGCAGTTCAGGGTCTTCGTTGCTCAGGTTTTCCAAAAGTGCTGAGAATACTTCCTGCAACACCTCAGCTTTGGCTATGCCTATGCCAACTTTACTCTTTGATAGCTCATGCAATACACTCTGTATGGCATTATTCCCTTCATGGTCTACGTTGGTCAGTAACTTTCTGGTGTCGCTATTTTTAATAAGCTCTTTTATATACTTTTTGTGATGGTCGCTGAGGCCTTGATGCGCAGACACGGCGTCTGATATAGCACGCGAGAATAAGGTGCGGAACGTGTTGGCCGAATTTCTGCTGAATGCTGGGTTGTCCTTCACGAACGCTGCAAGCTGGTTTACCGCTTGTGGGTCATGGCGCTCTCGCAGCTTATCCTCAATTAGGGATAGTTTATCCTTCAAGAGTGACTCCCTATTGGCGGCATCTATGGCTTTGCTGCGCAAAGGCGCGAGCCGCACATTATTTTCTAGTATCCCTCTTACAGAGGTCTGACTTCTAGATTGTGTGATACAGCTGCACTGCTCAAGCAAATTTGTGTACATTTCAGCAAAGCGCCTGTCCTGCTGCAGAATGTCAGGGTTTTCAGCAACAAACCTTGACAGCTGCACTGGTAGATTGTCCCCTGCGGCGTCGCATATGTTAGGCCTGAGCTCACTGGCTCTGTGTTCTAGCACATACTTAATGAAGTCAAGGTTCTTTATGGCGATTGCGTGTTCTATGGGGGAGACTCCAGTTCTATAATCTCTAGCCGAAAACGCCTCTATGGGCATGCGACTCATGCTTGCTAGGTCGTGCGATTTGACCGTTCTTGAATTGACGATAGAAAATAGATCTCTCTGGTGCCCAATAAACACATTTCTGGGCTGCCCCACGATTGGGCTTGCACGCTCTAGAGGATATATCTCATTAAATGAGTGCAGGGATGTACTTGTTAGTAGATTTGCCAGGGCATCGTCATCCAGATTCTTAGTATCCTCTAGAAATTTGAGCGATAAATCTTGCTTTGCATCAGCCTTTAATTGAGGATGATCATCCAGGAAAGTGTCAACGGCGTCATCTCGCCGCCTCAAGTTTGCACCCGCGATAGTATTACGAAAGAAACTATCTCTCCTCTTTCCCTCTTTTTGGCTTATTAGCTGAGAATCAAGTTCTGGATTCTTGTGGATGAGCTCCAGCATTTCTACAGTGCTTGGTTTATCGTTGCAGTTGGCGGCATGCTCAAGTATTCCCTTGCCATTACTGTCAACTGTGTTCAGAGGAACGCCGTTTGCACGAGAGTCATCAATTAGGTGAGCAAAGGCATAAGTGCCGTCCTCCCTTTTCATACCACTTTGTGCACACAAATGTGCCACGTTTTCCCCGCGATTTGTGGTACGGGCTGGATCGCCACCGAGTGCTATGAGATCTGAGAGGATTTTGTAGTTACCATGCGAGGCTGCTAGGTGTAATATGGAACGACCATCCACGCTCTGATTAATAATCTCTCTAGTGCGATCGTTGGGCTCCCTTCCATTACGCTGTATGTAGTCTTCTAGCAATTTTTCTGCTGCCTGGCAATCTCGAGATTCCAACGCTATTCGCAGCAGGTTTTCACTTCCTGCATGCTGAAACGCATTACCGTCCGCAGCCGACGCATATCCGCTAATGATCTGGCGATTTTCGGTGTTCAAACCCAAGTTGTGTCTTAGCAGTATACTCTTCAGCGTGTTAGCAAATGCACCACCAGGGGAAAACGGCGCAGATTCTGGCCCGTGCTGTGCAGATGCCTCGGCTGGCCGCATAGCCGCACTTGCTGCCCTGTCTTTTTCTAGAACGGCATTTACGGTTCGATGTGCAAGGTACCGCAACATAGCACTTCCGGCCCCGTCTTTAGGGCACACTGAGGTGGCAAAGTCGTACAGAGACTGGTGTGTTGTGCCATCTGGCACACTATGAGCGCTCAGCAAAACGTCTGGGTTCCTGTTGAGCACTGCTTCCACTATTTGTATGTTACCTGCACGGATAGCAGCGTCTAACAGTGATTTATTATCGGGAGAGCGTTGTACGTATACTTCACATGCTTTGGGCATGTTATGTTCTGCAATATGCGAGATCAAATTCTCGTCCGCAAATCTGTTAAAACTTGCCTCATCTAAATTTGCCATGAAGAATGCCAACATATTGTCCTTCAGCACGGCGTATGGCGGTGTTGCACCCGCAGATTGTGACGACTCCTGCCATAACATTTGCGACAGGCGCCCACACGCATCCCCTGCATCAATGTGCCCGATCAGGTCCGGGTTATCGTGGTTTATTGCCTGCTGTATTAAACCATCGCGTATTGTTGTATCCTGGGAGCTACGTGCTGACTCTTCCAAGTCGCTAAATAGTGCTGGGTTGTATAGATTATTTTCAGCTAGGTGCATCAGGAGCTGTTTAGATACTGCCGGGAACTGTTTGGGATCTTTTTCTCGTATCTTCTCTAGTAAGACCCGGTGCACTTCAGGGTTACTGTTCCGGGCGGTCCGAGCTATCAGGGCTTTGGTATTGTTCTGATTGCCCAATACATCAATACGCGTGCTAGCTACATCTGCTTGTTGATTAGCGTTAAATTTTTCAGCGAGATCAAACACCCACCTCATCATCGAAGGATTGTTGTGTTGCAATGCCAGATCGGTCATCACGCCGCTGCCCAGCAGGTGTTCCATATCTTTGCTTTGTAGTGCGCCCGTGATGAATGCACATAACGCGCTACGTGACTCCTCGCTCGTGGACATTGCGATATCCATGGGTGTTTTCCCATCGGCATTTTTTTGCGCGATTGCGTCCATCACAAGTGACGATAGCCTTTTGTCGGGTGTTGTGCTAGGCGGTTGTGTAGCGTGGGGCAAAGAAAACAGAATATCCGACCTTCCGGTTTTTACCAGAGTGTGCAGTAGGTTGTCTTTGCTTGCGCCGTATTGCACGCATATTTTGCCAGGGTCCATCTTCCCCAATAGGTGATGCGCCATGGTAAGATTGCCGCCCCTGATCGCGCATTGCAGAGGGGAGCCCAAGGAAGAGAAGCTCTCGTAGTCGGCTTTGAAGGCCAGATTCTGGGTCTGTACTTCGCCAAATCTGGATACGAGCAGGTCCATTTGTGTTGGTGTGCCACGCATTGCTACCAGCGTGAAGATGCTATGCCCAGTTTTGTCGGCGTGGGCTGCTTGCTTGAGGGATTCAAAAGTTTGAAAATCGTCTTTGAGGGTCTTTTTAAATTTGTGCGGTTCATCCGCTGAACTTGCAAGTATAGGAACGTACTTGCTCAGCAATCCATAGTCTCGCAACACTTCATTGTCGTTGTCAATGCGTGCACTTGAGCTGGTACTGGTGCTCGCTGGGCCCTCGACGCTCTGTCTGGGTGCGTACAGCTCGGCCAAGCCTTTTTGCCGCTGTGGGAGCGCAGCGCGTTGCTGTGACACTTGCTCTGTAATCCCTGGGTATTGTCTCTCAAGGACAGCCGACAATCTGTGCGCATTTTCTGGAGCTGCATTTTGCAATATTCTATTGGCGTCAGGTAACGGAATGGATTTTCCGCTCCGCAATATACCCTCAACCATGTTGCTTGCGGTGTCCGGAGCGACCCTAGCCACTTGTATTATGCTCTCTATAGCGTGCTGCAGGTCTTCAGCGTCGGTGCTTACCTCGGCATTTCTGGAGATCTTCTTATGGAATTCAAGCAAGAAGTGTGTTGCTTGCGTGTGACCAGCATCAGAAGCCACTTCCAATACGCTCTTACCTGATATAGGGTCTTCCGCGTATACTGAGTCTGGCATCGCCCTAAATACGGCGCGCATTTTGTCAATGTCCCCGGTACTTGCGAGGCTTAGTGTGCTCCTGAATACCTCTTCCCGTAGCGACTGTATGCCTTCCTCGATGGTACGATCATAATCTGTTGAGCGGCCGCCCAGCGCGACGATGTGCTGTGACACGCCATCAAGGAATTTGAATATTTTATCCCCGTCAGATGAGCTTATCATTTTGCTCACTGCTGAGGTACCAGAACAATTGCGCTGCGATATCGCTTTTAGTATTGTACCAGCCGAGCGATACTCTGCAGTGCGTTCAAGTGTAGTTAGCAAGGTGTCCGCAGTCGGGTTTTTCTGGGCAAATTCGGCTATTTTATCTGCACGAGCGCAACTGGAATTAGGAAATCTGGACACCATACTGCCCAGCAGATTTGGGTTCTCAAGGCTGCGGCTGCGCTCCAGAGCCAGGTTCATATTATCGCTCAGGGCGTGTGATTCTTCTGATCGCGCTCCGATTAGCCTCCAGGCGAGTTGGTAATGCGCTGATGCCGCAACGCAACACATGAAGGTTGCTTTGTCCTCAGATGTCTCTAGTGTGTTATATAGGGCCTCCCACAGGTCAGTTCTTGCATCTCCGGCGTTTAGACACTTAACCAGCCTGTCTGGGTCTTTTAGTAACTCATGAACACACTCTTTAAGCAGGTCTGGTGGGTTGTCCGGCGAGAATTGAGACCCGACAAGCCTGTCGATTATGGATTGATCGTCGCGCTCCAGCCCAACCATGGCCAGCTCTCGGGCATAGCTAGGATTGTCGTTGCACAGAGTATATACGTAGTCATTATTAGCTTCTGCCGCTCTGTAGATTACCGATTTGCCTTCTTTGTCCTTAGCTAGGAGATCTACTTTGGTTGCGACGTCTGGATAATATTCAAATATTCTGGAGTCGTCTGCAGAAAGTTTTCTATAAGCTATGTGCAGCGGGGTTTCACCCAAGCCGTTTTTTTGGTTTAGTAAGTCTACGGCGCTCCCGCCTGCGTTGCTTCCGAGTGGGGTCTCCAATACTGTATCGCGCAGATTCATGGCGAGTGCAATATTGTTCCACTTGCCGGATTCACACGCAGAATGCAAAATGTTGTTGCCAGCTTTGTTTACCCGGTACAAAACGTGCGGATGCAGCTGCGCTAACTTGTTATAGGACTGAACATCGCATTCAATGGTTTTTAACGCGTGGGAGAGGGGAGTGTCACCCATTGCATTACTGGTCCCCCAGTTGACGCCTTTTGTTTCCAACATGGCATCCAGGTATTCTTTGGGGGCTTCGAGTACCATAAATGTTGGCTGATTACCGTTAGGATCCGCCGTGTTGAGGATATCGGGAGTGCAAAATTCCAGAATTGCCTTAAATGCATCTGGGCTCGTATTGGTTTTGCCTTGTGCGAGCGCATATTGCAACAACGGTTTGTTGTCAAAAATTGGACGGCACATCGCGACGGCTTTTTCTTCCGCCGGGAGCGCTTTCAACGCCTTTCGGACACCTTCAGCATTGTTGGTGCGTATTGCTTCTAACAGCTCACTGCGGATGTTGCCAGATCCCCCTTGCATTTGTTATTTTTCTCCGATCATTTTGATTTATGCAGACATTACATGCTAACGGATTACCACAATATTAATTATCTTCTGGAATAACTGCGATAACGCGGAAGCTTGGACATTAGCGAATTATACATACAGAAAACAGAGTAGCTTAAAGACTGATGCCTCTTGAGAAACTGTGCAATGGGAGTAACGTCGTATATGCTAGCTTTGGTTGACATACTACTGCGCACCACAGATGCTCTAACATTGAGTACTAATATCATGCGATGGCCAGATTAAGAAGGACTATATACTACTCCTGAACCGCCGTGAAAGTGCACACCAATGCGGATATACCTACCAACGCATGCAGCGCCGGGGGATATCATGGCACTCCCAAGTACGCTTGCCGCTGTTATGCGCGGCTATTTTACCCCACCACCGCGTTTGTCAGGCTAACTCCAAGCTAGGGTGCTCCCTTTGACACATACCATTCTTTACGATTTTTGTGTTTGTGGACAGCAACGCGGGTATCGACAACAATCCCATTTCCCATGGCTGCTCCTCCTGCAGGCATTTTCCTAAGCGATATCCCCCCTCCTGATATACATATATACAAAGGTATATAGAGGCGCGAGTTTTCAACGCCCGGGCCACCAGCTTCTTCGCTGATGAAGAATATCACTTCATCTCGTCCTTTGTGGCCCTTCAATTTGCGGTGTGGTTTTTATCTGTTTTTTCTTCTTTATACTTACGCAGCCCATTAGCCACGTGCGTGACTGCGGCATCTACGGCCTTGTATACCGTTTCAGCACTTTTTGATGCATTGACAAATTCGTGGTGATCTTCATGTATCGAGACGCACGCAGTAAACATGTGTGCCTCTTTTGCCATGACTACCCTTACGTTAATCTGCGGACTATCGTGCAAGTACTTGCCTAAATGGGAAGAAATACTATCTTCAACATAGGATTTTATGCTTGCTGTCGCCTTGTACCCTCTACATGTGATGATCACGTTCATTGCAACATCTCCCGTACACCAGCAACCATTATACTAGCAAAGTCTTGAAAATTCAGTATACTCTACCTATATGGCACCTGTATTGCTAGCAGGTGGTTGTGAAATGGGGAGTGCTTCTGGTATGCTCACAGCGTCGGTGTTTTCTTACATGGGGTCTGACGACCTGGTTTCGTACGTTGCCCAGGTGCGCACATTTCCCATTCTTTCTGAAGAAGAGGAAAAGCGCCTGGCAGAGAACTGGTACAGAAGAGGGTCAGTTGCGGATGCCCATAGGTTGGTGACTAGCCACTTAAGGTTGGTGGTGAAGATAGCCATGGGGTTCAAAAGCTACGGTCTCCCCATTATGGAGCTGATCATGGAGGGGAATATAGGCCTGATGCAGGCGGTGAAAAGGTTTAACCCGGATCTTGGCTTCAGGCTTGCGACGTATGCCGTGTGGTGGATAAAGGCCTCTATCAAAGACTATATTTTGCGCTCATGGTCTTGCATACGTGTAGGTACAACGCAGGCGCAGAAGAAGCTGTTTTTCAGCCTTAGAAAGATTAAAAAGCGGCTGTTGAGCTGTGGTTCTTCTATGACCAAAAAGGAAATCAAAGCTATTGCGGAGGAGTGCGCCACTTCAGAGGAGGAAGTTGAGAGGATGGACCGGTTTTTTGCCAATCGGGACGTTTCGCTTAATGAGCAGGTGCATGGGGAGAGTTCTGTTGAACTGCAAGATCTTGTACCTTCCTCGCTGCCCAGCCAGGAGATTATGTACCTTGCAGATGAGGAGAGTGCCATTAAGAAGTCTATGTTTGATTCAGCCCTCGCCACCCTGGATGATAGGCACCGAGACATTTTCACCAGGCGCAGACTGCAGGAACGTCCGGACACTCTGGAGAAGCTGAGTGAAGAGTATGGAGTCTCGAAGGAGAGGGTCAGACAAATAGAGTTACAGGCGCTTTGCAAAATCAAATCATTTATTGAAGCTAATAGGGTGAACGTAGGATGTTAATCATGAGATTTTTGGCATATTGTGGTATCCTCTGCTGTCTGCCTTTCTACGGATGGTCTTCCAATGCCTTACTTTCTGGGGTAGGAAACGTATATTTGGTCGAGAAAAACAGAGACTGGAGCATATACACCGCAGTTCAAGAGGGCCAGAGGTTCTGCTATTTGCTATCGTTTCCCGTGAAGCATGGTGATGGTGAGACCCGTGGTGACGCTGCAATAATGGTTACTAGAGTGAGCGACGTTTTCGATGAGGTTAGCGTCACGTTCGGCTTCAAATATGGCAACAAGCCTGTGGTACTCACTGTTGATCAGAAAAAGTCTTTTTCGGTGTCCATAATTGATGACCAGGTTGCGTGGGCTGAAAACGCCGACATTGACTCTGCGTTGATAGACGCATTTAAGCGTGGGCTTAGCATGTCGGCTGTAGGGTACGCTGAGGATGGCAGGAAAATCGAAAGTGTGTACTCACTCAGGGGGTTTAGTAAGTCCTACGAAAGGATGAAGAAAGTCTGTGGTGGAGGAAACTAGTCCTGCGCGGCTCCCCGTACTACGTTTACCGTTGGTGTGGTTGCCCCCGGGTTTATGTGACTCGCGGCTTGAGTAGGGGGAGCAACCCTCTGTTTTTGGGGGTGTCTGCTATGCTGCTTGAGTGCTGCTCTCTACGCGCCGATTGAGTTGTTTCCTATGCTGGTACCGCACTCTATAGTGACCGGTATTATGTAGTCGCTTTTTCCCGCAATCCGCCTGACGCCGCTGTTGCACTCATTCTGGTCTATATCTGCTGCCTCGCCCCCTTCATTTTCAGGACGGCATACAAGCCCAGATTCTCCCTCTGCTGCCGCGTGTTCGCTCTCAACGCGTTTCTTCTTGCAATGGGTAAACCTTGCCGCACACCCTATCACTATGCTTACCACAATAAGCCCAATACCTCCAATGAGGAAGCTGTGGTTTGTTGTGGGCGTGGTGACGTACAGCGAATGGTAGCATATCGCACCTATGCCACCCGCAACTGCCAACAGGGAAGCCACGTAACCTGCGTATATCAGCACAGTGCCAACTTTTCTAGATGCGCTTTGCACCCTCTTTTCAGCTACGGAACGGGTTACGTCATATCCCCGCTGTTTAATCAAGAACCTGCGAAAATGTTCGTGAGTGTCCGAAAAACTTGACTGCATCAGGAAGTCAGTCAAGTACTTATAATCTGGGCTCTCGACGAATTTTTGCATAAATTTGAGGCGCGCGTCTATGTCGGCAGCCACTCCCATAGCCATGGTATAGACATTTGCGTTGCCATTGGGGTCTCTACATACTGCGTCGTTTATGTAGTACGCTATACTCTCGCGCATCTTGATATCCCGCATTATTGCGTTCAGGTGTTTGATGACCACAGCGATTTCACTGTAAGACAATGGGAACTTGCAGGATTCACGTGCGTTGTGATTTTTAATCATCAAGTCCACCAAGCTTCTCCCTGCAGGGCTCGCAAGAATGCCCTCGCTTATGTCCCCAAAGCTTGCCGCTTTCATGACGGGGAATGAAAAAGTACGCGCGAACGCATAGGCAATGCTTCCATCTTCAAAGAGAATCGCCTCCACATTGCACGAAGAGATCTTCAGGTGCATGTTCAACAGCATTGATGCAGCAGCGAGCGTATTGGCGTTAACCTTGGCACGCTTGCGCATCCGCACGCCTATCACCAGGTTTACAAGGTGGTGCCACAAGTTACAATCTGAAACGGCGTCTCGCACCGCATCCACGTCGATTGCAAGAGCAAAATCCCTGCTAGACTCTCCGACGTTACTAAACTTATGATGTGACGAAAGCCTTGGGTCAAAGTTAGATAAGAAACCCAGCAATTGGGCAATCTCGGCCGCGTTATCTATGATGGATTCTTGATCCAGTATATGAGTTAGGTTACTCAACTTTTCAGAGACTACATCGCACGCCTTGCTTGAAAACACTTTATACGCAAAGCATTCTAGCTCAGCAGGTGTTGACGACTGAACCGCGGATAAGAAGGAGTTGCGAAATATGGCATATATCTTATCCCACCGTACAGTGCATCTATCGCCCGAACATTTTCTTGTCTTCTTCAGTTGTGCAGCTGCACGGTGAAGTTTTACTACAGCTTCAACAACTGCCGAACTGTTACCAGAACCCGCGCTCAGTGAGAAAAGCAGGTCATTAACGTGCTCAGGCATAAACGCAACAATAGAGAAGGTATACCTGCATAGCGACTCAAGCCCTGCTTCACATTGCACGTTGTGTGTTACGGTGTTACGGGCGCACATGTCCCGCAACTTTTCGTAGCTAATGGTTTTACCTGCCGCACTTACGGAAAACAGGTACCGGAAGCCCCTGGCCCTTCTCTGCGTCTTTAGTTGGTACCTATGAGCTCGTCCCTGAAATAGCGCGAATAGTATGGCCCTCACTACTGCTTCGTTTACAACACGAAAATCCGCCTCGGGGCCTATTGCTGCATCCGCGATGCTTTTTATGATGTTTCTCATATTGGTAGGACAGGTTACTCACATACGACAGGTTGTGCCTATGGCTAGCGCAACTTAACTCTACAGTAAGCTGTGGGCAAAGCACACACACGTCACATTTTAGCATAAAACTGCCTGCTAGTCAAAGTATAGATACTATATATGGTATTTACGTGCTCTAGGCTTATCAGCATAAATAACAAAAACACCGCTTTCATAGAGTAGATAAGGCACATACCCGTTTTAGATATTTTGCTGCGCTCATTACAAATGTTGTATTTGAGGAATTTTCAGTGAGCTGTGGATGTCTGAGGATGAATTTAATCTTCATAAAATAGGGAAGAGGCGCACTTTCACTTCACAGTGGGCGATGATGCCACCAGCATTTCTATTGGCCAGTGCGCCGTGTTTCCTCATTTGGTAGGATTCTGGATTATTGGTGCGTAATATACATCTCTATACGGCAAATTCCACTCCCACTACGTACTTTGAAACTCCCTTGTAGTCTTCTAGGGAAAAACTCACAGGTGATACCGACTGTAAGTGTGTAACATACTGCAGCCCGGCATATATACTGGTGATTCCGCCAACCTTATATGTAAATCCGCCCATGAAGCGCACTGGCATGGTGCCTTGGTCAACCTTTTCGCCGCCGATACTGGCACCCAGGCTAAACCCCAGATTTTGTACCAAAAGCAGGCCATTGGTTCCCCATCTCGCTTCTGCATACAAGGATGAGTAGTCACCTATACGCTTCTTCATCTCTGCAAAGTTGTAACTATGCACAAGCTGTTCTGAGCGGTATGCATATCCGACCTCTGCTGAGAAATTGCCGAGCTTTTTTGTGGTAACTACGTACCTCACCCCGGCAAGCGCGCTGTAGCTTCTGGCGTTTTGTGTGGCAACATCATCGGTTTTTTGGGATTGTAGAGGAAATCTCTCCCCTTCACTGTACATGCCTAGACGTATGCCTAAATCTGCGGTCGCAGATCCTTCACCGCTCTCTGTAGCGGATGCAGACATGCACGGTAGTGCTATGGTCGTGAGCGCAGCATAGCAGAAAAGCCGCGCCCGCCTTGTTATGTAAGATGTCATAGATATACTCTCGAAAAAGGTACGCTGTAAAACGTCGGCAATAATTCTAAATGCTCATTCATACAAAGGGCTACTAACAATTTTATAGAGTGTAATTATTTAACTAGAATAGTAAAAATATTTTCATATTTTTGCGCGGAAAATGCAGCCTCACGCACCAAATAAATACCCATATTATTGTAGCAATATCCGCAATGATGGCCATTATACATAATAATCATATATTCGGTAGTGCCAATTTAACCAACGAATGTAGTAGTGTTTGTCTAAAATTACATAATTGGAGGTTAGCAATTGCGCTGTTGGGCGTATAGTATACAAATATCTTAATATATTAATATTTTTACTAGCAACTTACACTGCCTTTGCTAAAATGGTGGGTTTGTTGGGCCTTTGTTACAATGTTTGCAGATGTGCACACAGTGGCGTTTGTTGGGGTATGTACGGTAGATGTTGTAGTGCAAGTGCATGTGGCAGGGGGCCTTCCGGCGTTTAATATTGTAGGCATGCCAGATAAGGTTGTTGCGGAATCTCGGGATAGAATACGTGCAGCATTATCCTCGGTAAAAGCCCCTATGCCACCTAAGAGGATTACCGTTAATTTGTCGCCAGCAGGGTTTTCTAAAGAAGGGAGCCATTATGACTTGCCAATAGCTTTGGGCATATTGAGCGCTACAGGAGCGCTGAGACAACCTGAAAAGCTTGCTTCATACATTGTTCTTGGTGAGCTTGCGCTGGATGGCAGAATCACGCCTGTATCTGGCGTTTTGGCTGCTATGCTGAATGCAAGAAAGCTGCACAAGGGGGTTGTATGCCCACATGGCAATATGACGGAAGCCAAGCTGGTTTGTGATATCCCGGTATTGGGCCCAAAGCACCTATCGTCACTGGTAGACTATTTTAATGAAGTTGAGGGCGCAGCAGGGGTATTTGCTCACCATGATTTACCTGTCTATGAGGAGCCGCACGCTGGTGGCCGTCTTGCCCAGGTGATGCCTGACATGCAAGATGTGCGGGGGCATTCTGTGGCGAAGCGTGCTATGGAGATTGCAGCTGCTGGGGGCCATAACATTTTAATGATAGGTCCGCCTGGGTCTGGTAAATCCATGATAGCCAAGAGGTTAATAGGCATACTTCCAGATTTAGATGCACAAGAGGTGCTAGAAATTAATGTTATTTCTAGCATAATGCATAAGGGTATGCGCCACCTTGTGGCTTCCAGACCATTTCGTGAGCCACACAGCTCCGCCTCACTTGCCTCAATGGTTGGTGGGGGCAGGCAAGCTTTACCTGGGGAAATAACTTTAGCGCATAATGGGGTGTTATTTCTCGATGAACTGCCCGAATTTTCTAAGTCCGTACTGGAATCCCTAAGGCAGCCTCTGGAAGATAGGCAAGTAGTTATATCAAGAGCCAATGCCCACATAACCTATCCCGCGAACTTTCAACTTGTAGCTGCGATGAATCCGTGCCGATGCGGATACATTAATGACTCGGGCAGAAAATGTGCCAGGGCACCCAGATGTGGTGCGGAGTACCAAGGGAGAATTTCTGGGCCGATTATGAGTAGGATAGACATCAAAGTGGAAGTAGAAAATGTCAGTATGTTTGCCCAGAAAACTTGTGATAATTCTACAAGCTCTGCGTCAATGAAGGCACGGGTAACTGGGGCCAGGTCTATACAGGCGGCCAGATATGGTGACATGCGGAAGAACAATGCGATGCTAACTGCAGGTGAAGTTGAAAAATTTATAACGCGTAGAATGAGCGATGCGGCGGGTAAACTGTTGGCCAAGGTGCTCGATATCGGGCGCTTGTCAAACAGAGATGCCTCGAAAATCTTAAAGGTCGCCAGGACAATCGCAGACCTGGCAGTGTGCGGGGAGGTTGCGGAGAATCACGTGGCAGAGGCCGTAAGCTTTTCTGACTATCACTGCGGAAGGTAGTACCCAAAGCTGCAGTAGCCGGTGGCGTACGTGTGGTCAGTCACTCGTCTTTAGGTACATATTCCATATAGGGTCTTTCATCTTGCTGATGGACTCCGCGTGTAGCTTGAGCTCCAGGTCGCTTATGGTAAACGCACGTGGAGCCTGCAATACTGGCTTGGATGCTTTGCTTGCTCTAGTCGATTGGGTGAGGTCTCCACTCACAAAACCCAGGGACCTCTGTATTCCGCCGCACAACTCAACGTAAACTCTCGCCAGAAGAGTTGCGTCTTTCAATGCTCCGTGGAACCTACGGCTACTAGTTGAAATGTCAAATCTCTTGCACAGGGCATCCAGGCTTGCTGGCATGCCGGGGAACTTTCTGCGGGCCACCTCGAGCGTGTCCACAACGGGGTTGTACAGCTTCGTCTTGCCTATGCGCTCCATTTCTGTCTCAATAAATTTGAGATCGAACCCGGCATTGTGGATCACTAGCACGCTATCTTGCACAAAATTGAGAAACTGGTCTGCCATCTCGGCAAACTTCGGCATATTTTTTACCATGTCGGTTGTGATGCCGTGAATTTTTGTTGCTGCAATGGGGATATCACGCTCTGGGTTGATGTACTTGTGAAAAACCTGGCCCGTCATTACAAAATCGACCAGCTCCACGCAGCCAATCTCTATTATTCTATCACCCGACGCTGCATCCAGACCTGTGGTTTCAGTGTCTAAAACTATCTCTCTAGTTCTCACTGTGTTTGAGCTTGTGTAGAATCTCTCCCATCTTTTCGGAATCCAAGTCCTCGTAGTAGTCCTCGTTTATTTGCACGACCGGGGCATTAACGCAAGCCCCGAGGCATTCAACCTCTCTGAGCGTGAAGAGGTTATCTTTTGTGCTCTCATCAACATCAATCTTAAGCGCTTTCTTGCAAGTATTTAATATATCACTTCCCCCGCGCAGCCAGCAGGGAGTTGTGCGACAGACCTGCACTAAGTATTTCCCCACCGGAGCGGTGTTGTACATAGAGTAAAACTCAACAACCTCCCGAACATGAACTGGACGCATGCCCAGAAGATCGGCTATGTAGCCTATGGCTGACTGCGGTATAAACCCCCCAGCTTGGCTTTGCACTAGATGCAACAGTGGCATCACTGCGCTGGACTTCCGATCGTCCGGATAATGGCTGATATACTTGCGGGCCTCCTCCAAGTTTTCGGGTGTAAACTCAAATTTCTCCGAACTTTGATCCATAACCCTACCTGTCTATTTCTCCAAATACGATGTCTAGTGACCCTATGATTGCGGTAAGATCAGCCAACATGTGCCCCCTAGCCATTGCATCTATTGCTTGTAAATGAGCGAAACCCGGCGCCCTTATCCTGCACCTGTAAGGCCTATTGGTGCCATCCGATACTATATAGACCCCAAACTCGCCCTTAGGTGCCTCCACCGCAACGTATGCCTCACCTTTGGCGACTTTATAACCCTCAGAAAACAGCTTGAAGTGGTGAATCAGCGCTTCCATGGAGTATTTTAGCTCTTCCCTTCTAGGTGGAGCGATTTTGCGATCGTCGGTCTTCACCGGCCCTTCAGGTATGCCGTTTAGACATTGTCTGATGATCGAGATGGACTCACGCATCTCGGCCATTCGCACCAGGTATCTATCATAACAGTCACCATTGCTACCTACGGGCACTTTGAAATCTAAGGTTTCGTATATCTCGTATGGCTGGCTCTTTCTCAGATCCCAAGGTATTCCACACGCCCTTAACATGGGGCCGGAAAACCCCCAGTCTAGCGCCTGCGCCTTTGACACTACGCCTATGTCAACATTGCGCTGCTTCCATATGCTATTTTCGGTCAACAAACCGTCTACGTCGTCAAGGAGCTTAGGGAAGCTCTCCGTAAACGCGTGTATGTCATCCAGTAGGCCATCAGGCACGTCCGCCGCAATTCCCCCCGGCCTTATGTATGCGGCATGAAACCTGGCTCCAGAGGCCCTCTCATAGAAGGAGAGCAGTCTTTCCCGTTCCTCAAACATCCACAAAAGTGGAGTTGTGGCGCCTGTATCGAGCGCCTGGCTAGAGACATTGAGCAGATGGTTGAGGACCCTTGTGAGCTCACAAAAAATCACTCTAATGTATTTTGCTCTTGGTGGAACAACGCACTGCAGCAGCTTTTCTACACACAAAGAATAGGCGTGCTCTTGTGACATTGGGGAGACATAGTCGAGGCGATCAAAATACGGAAGCGCTTGTAGGTACGTTTTATACTCTATAAGCTTCTCAGTGCCTCTATGAAGCAAGCCTATGTGTGGGTCAATCCTCTCGATAACCTCGCCGCTCATCTCCAAGATCAAGCGCATAACCCCGTGAGCAGCTGGATGCTGCGGCCCAAAGTTCAGGGTCATCGGCTTGATTCGACTGCTGCGGGTGTCAGACATTGGGAGCAAGCAAAGAACAAGGGTAAGTATCTCTCAATCTATACGGATGTCAAGCCCAAATTCTTCATGTTAGACGACTCATAAACAGGAAGCTGGGCTTTTGTAACGCGCATCTCGTTGTGCACAAGCATGTGTATGCTTATTGTCTGCAACAAGGCTGCTATGTCGGCTCATACACATATTTCAATCTACGCAATAGGCATTATCGGGTTTTTCTGTACCGTTTTTATTTTGGAATTGCTTTTAGAGCTTGTACGACGGCCAAAAAACAATATACTTGCAGCGTGACAGTCTGGTGTGTCTATGGCCAATCTCAAAGCTCTTGCGCTAAGGATAAGGAGTGTTAGGTCTATACAAAAGACAACCAGGGTCATGCAGATGATTTCCGCTTCCAAGTTCCGCATAGCTAGGGAAGGCCTTGTCTGCGCTCGCGACTATTGCAGTGCCATAGCCAAGGAGGATAGCGAGCATCGATACCTAGCGGAGGCCGGCGGGGCGTCTGGAGTTCTACTGGTGGTGTTTTCGTCTGATAAAGGGCTGTGTGGAGGCTTTAACCACTCGGTTGCTAAGTTTCTGCGCGAATATGTTTCATCCATGGCCTCCTCCAGCGGTGGGGAGAGGCTAAGCTTTCTGTTTGTGGGAAAAAAGGCGCACGAGTTGGTTGGCTGCGCGAATGTACAGGCTTTTGGTGAAGTTGTGGGGGTCATACCTCAACCAAGAGGTATTGGCTTTCTGAATTTTAAAAGTATGCTTTATAGCCTGGGTGTGGATTTTTCCGCCTACAGCCGGGTGGTTGCGCTTTACAGTAGATTTTACAGTTCCGCGCGGCAGGAGCCGACCGCTGAAGATGTTTTGATAGTTGATAGTGCGAAAGAAAGCACTGAAGGCCGTGAAGCCAGCACGGAAGAGGTCATGTGCAATTATGATCCCAACTCTTCGTCTGTGCGCAAGAAGTTATACATAAACAGCTTCATAGGCAAGCTATACCTCGCAATGTGCGAGAGCTTGGTTTGTGAGCATTGCTCCCGTATGGTTGCCATGGAATCTGCTAACTCTAACACGAAAAGTATGTTGAATCGCCTACTGTTAGACTATAACCGTTCAAGACAAGCCTCAATTACCACTGACTTGATAGAGATAGTCAGTGGATGTGAAGCTTTGGGCTAGCCTGCCATGCATAAGGATTTAGCCCGCAAGCCTTCCGATAAAGACGCCAAAGAGGCGATTGAAGTTCTGATACGATGGATTGATGATTCTCCTGACAGGGAAGGTCTGTCCCTAGCGGCGGGTAGGGTTTTGAATGCCTATAAGGAGTCTTTTCAGGGATATGCGCTCGAATCATCGCATGACTTTCGCAATTCTGTATTTGCTAACGAAGGCTACTCCGATATGATACTGCTACGGGGGGTGAACTTTTCTTCTACGTGTGAGCATCATATGTCTCCGATGGCTGGGGTAGTGAATATTTCATACATTCCCAAGGCCACTGTAATTGGGGTTGGTACTGTAGTTAGGGTGGTAGACATATTTGCCAAGCGTTTGCAGGTGCAAGAGCGTATGACCGTCCAAATCGCGCAATTTTTGAGTGAACTCCTAAAGCCTGCGGGTGTCGCGGTGCTGATTGAGGCAAAGCACTGGTGTGCAAAATACTTGGGAGGAGAGGCTGTTAGTGATCTCAAATTGCAGACTAGCTGCATGTTAGGTGAATTTCAGAACAATCAGAATGTGCGCAGCGAGTTTTTCTGTAGAATAGGGTATAAATTTTCTTAGGAGCATGCTTTGAATACCCGAGAGATTACCGATGAAGTCATCAAAGTTGTCCGGTCTAGAGGTGTGGCGTGGGAGATAATAGTCTGCGCAGGTGAGTCCACAGCTGTTTCTCAGCGTTTGCTCAAACACGAAGAAACTACGTACTCTAAAGATTGCAAGATAGGCTTACGAGTCATAATTGACGGTAAGCGGTGTTCCTGTGTTTCCTTTAATGACCCAAGTAAAATTTCTGAACTAGTGGATGCTGCAATTGCAATAGCGTCATCCATGCCTGAAGATCCATACATTTCTATCAGCGATGTAAGCGGCGAGTATCGCGAAGATATAAGCAGTATGCTGTTGTTTGATGACTCAATAGTTGAGGTCTCAAGGATTTGCGAAATACTCAACATTATGGAAGATGCAGCGCTTTCTTATGATGGTAAGATAGTAAATTCCGAAGGTGCATCTTTTTCTCGCTCGAACAGTGAAATGGTGCTTGCCACTTCCAACGGGTTTATGGGCTCGTACAAACGGTCTTGTTTTTCTACTTCTGTATCTGTCGTATCCTCCGATGGCGGGAAGATGGAAGTGGATTATAGCTTTTCTGTAAAGAATCGCTTTGCTGACCTGGAAAAGCCGGAAATTTTGGGTAAAGACGCAGCTGCCAGGGCGTTCAGAAGGCTTAATGCACGTGAGATGAAAACCTGCAAGGTTCCCGTATTGTTTGAAAACCGGGTAGCGTCCGCCTTTTTAAAAAGTTTTGCTGCGGCGATTAACGGCAGCGCAGTAGCTGATAAAACGTCATTTCTTGTTGATAGCATTGGTGGCAATATTTTTCGCGGCGATATTGATATTGTCGATGATCCTCTAATGCCCGGTGGGCTCTCCACAAGGCCATTCGATGGGGAAGGGGTTGGCAGTCGTAGGAATAACGTGGTTGAAGGTGGGGTCCTAAAAAGTTGGCTGCTAGACATGCGTACTGCAAAACAACTCGGATTGCATACTACAGGTAGCGCAATAAGATGCAGTAATGCCTCGGTGAGCCCGGGGGTTAGCAACTTTTATATCAAGGGCAGTGATACCTCCCCTGAGTTGTTGATGTCAGACATCAAAGAAGGTGTGTACATAACTGATCTTTTCGGTTCTGGGGTCAATCTGACAACCGGGGATTATAGCCAGGGCGCCTTTGGTTTTATGATTGAAAATGGCCAGCTCACGCATCCGGTGCACGGCATAACGGTGGCTGGGAATTTGCGAGATATGTTTGCTGGCATGCGCGCGGCAAATGATTTGTCGTTTTTGCGATCTGTCAATTCCCCAACTTTGAGGTTCGACAATATGGTAGTTTCTGGAGTTAGCTAGTGCCGCATCTTACCCATCTTCGGGAGCGCATCACCCAGCACCTTAGAAGTGGTACGTTTGACGGGTAAATTTTAGGAGGTGATTGGCGTGAAAATACACGCTACTAGCGATGTGGCTATTATTGGGGCCGGTCCGGTCGGGCTTTTTACTGTTTTTCAGGCAGGAATGCTTGGGATGAGTGCTTGCGTCATCGATGCCCTAAGTGAGGTGGGGGGGCAATGTGCAGTGCTGTACCCAGAAAAACCGATATATGACATACCAGCGTATCCCGTAACCTTGGCTAGGGATTTGGTGAATAATCTGAAACGACAGGCTGACCCGTTCAAGCCTACCTACCTGCTGGGGCACACTGCGGAACAAGTACTAGAGGAAGGAGAACACTTCGTTGTTGTAACAGATAAAAAAGTGGGGGTGCGCTGCAGAGCAATTGTAATTGCCGCCGGTTCCGGGGGGTTTGGCCCCAATCGTCCCCCTTTAGACGGCATTACAGAATATGAAGATAAGTCCGTTTTTTATCACGTAAGTGATGTATCAAGATTTCGCGGCAAGCGAGTAGTAATTGCGGGGGGAGGGGACTCTGCAGCAGATTGGGCGGTAAGCCTATCTGAGGTTGCGGATTCAGTACATGTAATACACCGTAGGCACTCATTTCGCTGTGCTCCCAATACTCTACGTAACTTGGAAAGTCTTGCTGAGCGAGGACAGATCAAGTTGTTGGTCCCATACCAACTTGCTGGGCTTGCAGGCAGCGATGGAATGCTAAATGGGGTTATTATTAGGAATATATCCTCTAAAGAAGAAACCCGCATAGATGCGGATTTTCTATTACCGTTTTTTGGAATTTCAGCAAAACTCGGGCCGATTGCCAATTGGGGTCTCGGAGTTGAGAGTTTTTATATACCGATAGACCAGTCTACATGCAGAACTGCACGCACAAGGATATATGCCGTAGGAGATGTGGCGCACTACCAAGGCAAGCTAAAGCTGATATTGGTAGGGTTTTCTGAATCTGCGCTTGCGTGCCATGACATATATAAAGTATTGTTCCCCGAAACTCCGCTAAACTTCCAATACTCAACTTCAAAAAAAATGCCTTGCTAATTACCGACGCCGCCACGGAAAACGCGTGGTAATTGCTGGGTGAGATGTTGCACACTTATTAAATAGTTAAACAATTATTACCCAAGACCAAAGTTGGCATATATTTCTTTTTTAAACACACAAATGCCCGACAAAATTTCCATATCCTAGCGAGTAGTGCGATAGTGCCCGCGCAATCTGTGGGGGTGCTATCTTGGCCAGTGGATGGAGGGGGTGAATATGGAAGGACAAATAGCAAATTCAGGTGCGTTGGTAAACTCTGAAGAAGCAAGGCGAAGCAACCTATCTTCGTCGTGGAGAGATGGGATATTATGCGCTGTGAGTGCTTTGCTCGCAGTATTTGCGGTTTGTGTGGTGATAAGCGCAGCGTGTGTGGGTATCGCCCAATGGCGTGCTCCCGCGGTCATGCGGGGTACTGCCGCGCTTGTGTGCGGTTTGGCGTTGGGAATTTCCATGATGGTATTTGCAGTATACCGCATGACTGGCTGCTGTGATCCGGCCTTGCTCTTGAAGATAAATTCTTCAGTTGGCGATAGGTCAATATCGCGCTTTCGGGATATTTTTTCCCCGAAGGGTTGGAAGGGGATGCTCAGAAGTGGCACCAAGCTGACTTTTATGTCTCAACGTTATTCATGGTACGTTGTTAAAAAAGGAGTGTTCCCGCACGCGGTGTGTGTGGCCCCTAACGATGATACAACCGCGGCAATTAGGCTTTCTGGAAGTTATATCACGAATAGGTTTGGTAGCTATCAGCAATTCAAGGATGTTGTGAAAAGAGCCGAAAGTGTAGCGATTGTCTTTCCAAAGCAAAAATCTGCGCCCCCGGTTTTGATATTCAGGTGTCATATCAGCACCAGGGCAGACATACTCAGGATTATGTCCGGCTGCAGCGCGTTATCAAGCGGTTTTGGCAGCACGTTTTTTGCCAATTATGTTTGCATATACAAACATCTACTTCTCGCCTCTTCCGTAGAGCAAGTAGACAGCCGTTGTTGTAAAATGTTGTCAGTATCTTGGGAGATGCAATCACTTTCGCATAGGGAGGTCGTCAATGTGCTCACAGACGTTGCGTACAACAAGGGGTTGTTTCTCACCGTGTCAAAGTTTTGGGACAAAAACTCCGGCAACTGTAGCGCTGATGAAGTGAAGATGATGAGCACTCTACTAACACTTGCAACAAGCACGAAGCTGCGCACCAAATTAGGTTTAATCGGGGAAAGTAACCACTTAAAGGATAATTTGAACTTGCTTGCTCTAGCATATGCATTGCTGCCCGAAAAAAGCAGATGCTTTGTCGACGGAGCAGTAGACGGGGCAATCCTGAGAGGGCGACTTGGTGATTTTTTAAGAAAGCGTCCGGAAATAAAATATGTTGCGGCATGCATGGATTATACTATTGGTGGCATGTTATGTCAGAGATTTCAAGATGCTGGATACACCCATAGTAGGTGTTTTCGGATTTTTGGTTTGTTATTTCACTCTTCTACCACAACTCAGCAGATGGCAGAATTGTATGAAGGTGATCTAGAAGTATGTATGTCGGCGTTTTATGACTTTCCGATGCTTATGCACTGTGCTGCATACTCATTCATGGCACGGCGGTTTACGGCGGAGACGGGAATGGATCTGCAAGACGCTATACGCGCACACAATACTCTCAGGATAGACCATGAGCGCGACGGCGGAGTGACGAAAAGAGCTGCATCCATGCTATACCACATGTGTAATGCGTTAGGATTTCGGTTTTTGACTCATGACGCATTATCAGCAGTGATTGCAACATCGGTTCTACGTCTTTACGGAGATACACTGGAAAATGCCCGTATGGGGGAGGTTTTGCGCGAATATAATTGCCAAGCGGAGGTCCCCGCACTATATAATTGGCGCCACGCTGACATGGTAGCTGGGCATCAGTACGAAGCTATTGCAGGGCTTACTTCGTTATCACAGAAGTGCCAAATTCAAGAGCAGGCACCATTTGAGGTCCAAGTGCCGGGTGGCAGAGCAATCCGATAGTGTGTATATCCAGATAAATTGCAATTTTAGCACTATATTGTGTATACATAATTTTTATATCTGATATGTTGTAATAATGCAGCTATATAAACGCTGCGGTATACATCGACGTGGACGAATTATGGAGGATATATGCGTGGGCGATACTATGAGACCGTATATGAGGAAAGTTGTAGCGTCCCTATGTCGGAGATACTTCCCATAGTGCGCGAAGCGTCTCTTGCCCTGAGTTGCGTATTTTTTATTGGTATGGCAATATCTGCCGCACTGTTTTACAGTGAGATTGCTCATGACGTTACCAGGCTGTGCATTATAGCTTGTGCCGCCGGTGCAGGGTTGTGCGCATTGGTCGCTTGCCTAACCACGCTCGCTACCGTTGTTTCTAGGGCCTGCGATAAGCATTGCTTGCGCGGAGACAATGATTCGTCATGTAGTAGCACGGAAAATGTTTTTAGATCTGTTTCAGGCTCTTCCTCTTCTTCTTATATACAATACCCTTCTTCCTCGCAAGACTCTTCCGTGGAGCAAGCACGTGCTCGCAGTGTGAATGAGCAAAGCCCACTTGTTGCAGATGATGCCCCGACTGCTGTGTCCCAGACATGTAGAATGCGGAAGGAGAGTGAGCGAAAGGTTATAGTCATCAGTGCCACACCTGCAGTGAGCCAAGAGCGCTATTCTAGTAGTGAGTCAAGTGGTAGATGATAGCCTGGAAATCACCTGCCCGTGAATTGGGCGGAAAAATTTGCCCACTGCGGCGTCTCTGTAAATAAGGTAGTGCAGACACATGCTGTTCGCAATGATGATACGTCATCCTCAGATATGGACGCCTATGCTCTGTGTAGCCGCCGTATGCGTGGGCGAGGTATATAATCACCGAAGAATACGCTGTCAGAGAATGAAAAGACGTCACCAAGATTTTACCACCTATCTTCAACACCTCAGCTGCTGTTTCAAGACCAGCTTGCAGTTCTTCCAGTTCGTTATTTACCCATATTCTAATTGCTTGAAACGTTCTTGTGGCTGGATCTATAGGATGTACACGACTTCTTGGAACTGCAGACCTGATTATTGTTGCTAAATCTCCAGTATTGTTAATCCTGCACTTCCTACGTGCATCTATTATCGCCCGGGTGAGAGGGGCCCATAAGGGTAGGGTATGCCAGCGAAGCGGAGGTGGCGAGCTGCAGCGATGGACAAACCCAACACGCGGAGGGGTTCTAATTGATGTGTTACCTAAAGCCCCGTAATGGGTATTTTATGTAGTCTGATAGTGGGGCCTCTATTGTTCGATCGCATGATTCATCCGGTTCATCAATCTCATAGCATAATTCATAGTCTTCTGCGTCGGCATCTTTGGACTCAAATTTTCCGAGTTTTATCCTGATTTTGCAGAGTCGCGCGGTAACTTTCTGCGTTATACCGGTTATATCATCCACAAATAGCCCTCTGTATTTTCTGCACAACTTGTACCGCGCATGCTCGATTATGGCATGCAAATCATCTGTGGAGATACCCTCTTGTTTTGCAAAGTCATAGACGGCTTTGTAGGCGTAACTATCTGCGGTTTTAGGATCGTCGCAATCCGCAGTGCGTTGCAGCCGTTTATTGTGGTGTTTTCTACAAATTTCTATGTACCTGTGTATGGCCTTCATTCTTGGTGCCAGGGTTCTGTAGGATGCAATATGTGTTTTGAGAAAAGCGTTTGTTGTCTGATTAACTCTATCTGGATAGCATGCGATTATGTCCTCTATGCCCGGGTTTATGGCGGATTTGTATGCATCATGGCTTAGGGCTTCATGCAAATTTTCATACTCACATGCTCTTGCTTTCACAAGTGTGAGAATATCCGACTCCAATGATTTAAATTGATCTTCCCCTAGGTGGGTGAGCCTGACAGACGGGTGCTTTGTCGTGCTTGACGATGTGCCTGAAAGTTCCGGTTTAGATTGCGTTATTTCAAAATTAATGCGTACTAGCTTTTCTAGGGCTTTACTCATGGCCATGGCCGAGCTTTTTTGCAATATGTTGCCAAAGTTATGTATCAGATACATGGCTTTTTCTCTATTTGCGGGGAAATGCTCCTCAGAGAGATATTTTGCCAATAGTATTTGGAGAAAAGATTGCCTTCTAAGCTTCATTTCAAGAGCTTTTCTGATGTAGTCATGAGCGTTGCGGACCCGACAAAGCGGTATATACTCCTCGTATCTTTTAGACCTGATATCCAATAGTAGGCTGTTTTTACCTCTCAAGCAGGGAAAATCAGCTTCCACAGAGCTTTTTTTGTTATTTCCAGATATGCACACCGTCATTTGAGGGGTGTCAGAGTTGGTGGCATACTCCCAGCTGTGACCGTAGCTTTGTATATCTATTGCCCTTATGGCGCGGCTCTTTTTGCCTTGGATACTAATTGTAGGCCTGCTCAATTCGGCAACCATCGCATATTGTCCGTCCTCATCTCGCGCATTTTTGGCAGCTATAGAGATTTTTGTAATCGATGCTTCTGCAAATGTGACTACTCCCTTTTTCGCGTTTTCGGCAAAAAAAATTTGTATGTTATCGCGGAAGAATTTTCTTTTCTGTTGTATAAGGCACGCTGCGGCCATACAAGAGACGCAAACACATAGAGCGCGTTTTTTATCATTATGTACTTTTATTATGCCTATGGTTGCCGCTGCTGCAACTGCTGCGAGTAGCAATTCGCGGACTGGTAACGCGCTTTGAGGAGCTCCTCTTGTATCGAGCAAATTCATATTGGTTGCCTATAAGCCATTTAGCTGAGTACACTAATGGCTAATTCTGAATTATGTGTTAAATGACATATCTAATTTTATGTAATTTCATAGGGAGATTACGTAAAATCATAATTAATCTATGATTTATCATAATAGAATTTAGCTCTGACTCCGGCTCCACATAGTGCCAAGAAATGGCTCTATTGCCACTATGCCCTGCTGTGAAGCCGGAAATGCACCTCAAGAAATTGCACGAGCTACATCGAGGTGGATACTACACTCTGGCTGCAAGAGGTGCAGTCTTTGCATTGCCGGGGAGACACTAACTACAGATAAGAACCCGGTAAAGGCTGCGTCTCCAATCCGTTCAATCGTTCTATCTGAAAAAGGATAGTTTATGGTGTGAGAGGTTAATCTGGTGTTAGGCGATAGAGGCGCTGGCGCCCTATCATATGTACACCATTTTACGTTAGATATCTTGGCTTCGAGTAATCTTATCGCTGCCCGAGCATCTTCGTTTTTGGGCGCGCCTAAAACGTGCGAATTTTGTTCACGTATCTTTCCCCAATGGGATAGCAGCTTCGGAACAACACTTTGTGAGTAATATTTGCCTGCAACGCGTAAGTACACATCCTGCAAGTGTGAGACGAACACAGCGTAGGGGATGAACTCACCTCCTTTTTCATGGGTGTGTGTGTCCACTATATGTGCGACACTTTCCGGTGCGAGCGCCAACTGATGTGGCGCGTAGTCTGGGCCCAATATATTGCGCAGTTGCTGTAGTTTTTGGTCGTTCTGTAGAGCAATTCCATATGCCGTCGTCTCGGTAAAATCACTCAAAAGCACGGTATTAATGCGACATGGGTGTTTTGCTCCGCTTGTCTTACTTAGCGCTTTGATGGTAGAAGCTTCCGCGTCAAGTTGATATAGTTTTAGCGTATGTTCCGCAGTACGCAGTAGCTTTTTCCACCTTTCGTGCTGTATATCTGCAGCTTTGAGCCCTTTGCTCAGTCTAGGACTCGCAACTGTTGCGAGTGCTATGTAGTGTACCAAGCGTGTGCCAAGCGAGTCTGATGTAGACTTATGCAAATGCATAAGTGTTTCTATGAAAGAGTATACTTCTTCCCTGTCGGTAATTGCCTGTTTTTTGCATACTGACGCGCAGATGACATGCAAATCTATGACAAATTCTGTGTCATATTCGAGTGCGCGTGAGAGATGCCTTGGAGCTCCGTTGCCTAAAAATCTGCAATCACCCCATACCTCTTGTATCACGAGCCTCCAGAACAGCGCATGGTGTGCGGGATAATTGTCTAAGCTACTGCAAAACCTAATGAGCTCTCCTATATACTCAATGCACAATGCCGTGTCAGAATACACTGCGCGGCCCAGCGGAGTACGAAGAAAGAAATCGGTAATTGTACGCTGCATGCCCTCGTGACTTTGCTGAGCATATATGTCAAGCGCTGCACAAATCGTGAGTGATTGCTGGTTTACATGTGTTAGTTCCCTGCGCATTGCGGCATTCATATGCTCGACCATAGCGTGGATTACAGATTCTGTATATGTGTAAAAGAAGGCCTTTCTATAGCTTTTAAAGGGGGCGCTTGTAGCAACTAGCTTTATTATGTTTGTTCTACTATTCGTGCCAACTCGTGTGGTCAAGAAAATATCCCTGCTTTTACCGCTGTGAGAAATTGAAAACGCGTGTTGTGCGCTGGTCAGTAGGCGGGGCACGGCGCCGAAAGGAGGCATTATAAGCTTTAGCGCGATTTGATACTGTGACTTATACTCAAAACTGCGCTCATCGCCTGCAGACATTATGCGGAATTCCAGATTTGATATAGAAATATGCCCACGTTTAGTGTGAAGATTACCTGTACATAACCACAAGTTGCGGGTCTTGACATCTGAAATTGCAGCCAGGGCAAAAAGGTGCGCTTTTTTACCGCGGATTAGCAGATAAACGTCCTGAGGGCCGCCTGCGGCAATTTCTGGTGCCAACTGGAACCCATAGGCCTTGGAGGGTGCCGCATCGTGTATTCCAAACGCCAGTTCTGCACCTATGTAGGCAACATATGCAGCACGCGTCACAGTTTTACCCAAACTTGCCGCCTTTTTCTTGATTTTCTTTAAAGTAGTAGTGGGTTTTGTTGCCGATGATGCCACATCTGAGTTATGCGGAGTTCCAGCCACCTGAGCTTTTTGGCATTGGGCATCAGCTGCGCTACTTTCTTCGTCTACTCGGGTAGCTGCGCTGCACGCTTCCCAATTTGTAGGATATAAGCTATCCGCTATGGTACCACTACTTTCCGCACCGTGGGGTTGATTGCCGTCGTAATGGATAATAGCTGCGGTATCAGAATAATCGTCAGGAGTTGCAACATCGGAGTGTGCAGGGGAACATGGTCTTGTAATTTCGGGAGACAAGCGTTCATAACGAGAAGGCTTAGTGGCAGCACGCTTAGAAAGGGCATCAGTTGCGTGCTCGACCTTCTTCAACAAACCGTGCTGCGCTTTGCGCACACCAGATTGCAACTGTGTCTTTAAATTACCTGCTGTTCCGCGCTTCACAGCACTAGCTACAGCTTTAAATGACAGTGACGATTTGTGAGCATTTGACGCCTTGAATTTTGGTGCGTTGACGCTAAGCTGCATGGTGCGACCTGTGGTCCAAGGCGATGATTGCGGTTGATCATGTAGTGCCGGTTTATGCTCAAGCTCCCTTGTACTGGATTCCGTATCGCCCGTTTGTTGTAGAGCGGCAGCGAACAGCTCGTCGATGCCTAACAGATCGTCAATTTTTGGTTCGTTGTGCGCCTTCGCGGCACCATGCTGTTGCGCACTACTTAACGGGAATTGCGCTCCCTCTGGTAAGGGTAGTAAGTGCTGTTGTGCGGATGAACCTACACCCGAGTTCTCAGGAGCTTTTGAGCGTTTTGGTGCCGCTGGAGGCACAGTGCTAGAAGATGGGCCGGCACTAATCATGGTCACGGGCTTCGTCACGGGTCTCGTAGTATCGGTAGACGCCAGAGAAGTTAGACCCGACTGTGGCACAAGTGGAGGTACAGTGCTAGAAGATGGGCCGGCACTGGTCATGGTTACGGGCTTCTTGGCAGGTGCCGGTTTATCGGTAGACGCCAGAGAAGTTTGACCTGACTGTGGCACAAGTGGAGGTTTGGTATCAGAGGATGAGCTAGCGCCAATCGCGGTCACAGGTGTGTTCTTGCTGGTAGATGCCGGAGTGCCAGACCGTTGCGCTAGTGAACTTACACTCATGCACCTGGGAGACCCAAAGCTTCGTGGTGCTGCTAATGGAGGCTTAGTAGCAGAAGCCGGCCCGGTGCCAGTTTGTTTTTGCGACAGCTGTTGCAGAGTGGCAGCGAACAGTTCGTCGATGTCCAACAGTTTGTCAATTGCTGATGCGTTGTGTGTCTGCGGAACATCACGCCGCTGTTGTGCCAGTGAACTTACACCCATGCGCCCGGGAGACCCAAAGCTTCGTGGTGCTGCTAATGGAGGTTTGGCAGCAGAAGCCGGCCCGGCACTGGTCATGGTTACAGGTTTCTTGGCAGGTGCCGGCTTATTGGCGGATGCCAGAGAGGCTGGACCCGACTGTGGCACAAGTGGGGGCGTGGTATCGGCAGGCAAGTCGGCATCGATCACACTTATAGGCTTTGTAGCGGGAGTTTTCTTGCTAGTAGGTGCCGGGATGCCGGACCGTTGTGCCAGAGAACTCATACCCATATATTTGAGAGACTCAGAACGCCGCGGCGCGGGTGGGGGTGTAGCCTTAGTAGTTATAGTAATAGATTGTGTGGCAGGGACTTTCTCGCTAGTAGATTGCAAAGTGGATGGACTAGATTGTGATACCGGCGGAGGTGTAGTGCTCAAAAGTAAGCTGGCACCGGCCATATCTGCAGGCTTCGCGGTAGTTGCTTTGCTAGTATTCCCGGCTGGAGTGGTTGGTAGGGTGGATTTCTGCTGAGAGTTGCCCAGGTGTTTCGGTAATAACCCTGCGCTCAACTTCCGAGCGAATTTTGAGCATTTTGGTACTAGTTTAGACGCGGCGCCAATCGCGGTCACAGGCTTCTTAGCAAGCGCCGGTTTATCGGTGGATGCCAGAGAGGTTGGATCCGACTGTGGCACAAGTGGAGATGCGGTATCAGCAGGCAAGTCGGCATCAGGCATATTCACAATAGGCTTTGCAGCGGGAGTTTTCTTGCTAGTAGATGCCAGAGTACTAGGCCATTGCGCTATTGAACTTGCACCTGGGTGTTTGGGAGACCCAAAACGCTGTGGTGCCAGTGGAGATTTAGTGTCAGAAAGTGAGCCAGTTCTAGTGTGTCGCGGCAATAGCGGTAAAGTGGCAGTGAACGGCTCGTCAATGCCCGCCTTAATTTTTGATTCGATGTGTATCCGCGAAGCACCATGCTGCTGCGCACTACTTGACGAAAGTTGCACTCCTTCTGGCAAAGGCGGTAAGTGCTGTTGTGCCGGTGAATGCTCACCCAACTTCCGAGCGGATTTTGAACGTTCTGGTGGCAATGGAGGCAATGCATCAACCGCATTAGTTGCGGCTACAGGTTGTTCAGCAGGCGTTTGCTTGCAAATGAATGATAGTGGGCTGGATTGTGGTGCCAGTGGACCTATATCTGAGTGTTTGGGAGACCCAAAACGCCGCGGTGCGGGTGGGGGCGTAATCTCGGCCTTAGTAGTTATAGTTACAGGTCTTGTAGTGGGCGATTTCTTATTAGTATCTCCAGCCGGAATAAACGGGCCAGGCTGTGGCGCCGATGTGTGCGCTGTATCAACTTCGCTTGCCGCTGTAAGAGGCCTAGCGCCGCCATTATGTAAGTCCTGATGCGGTGCATTTTCCGCTACTGTAGGCCCGTCACATTCTATGGTGCCTAATGATACTTCTTCAGTGGACAAGATTGGATCTTGAGAGATGCGCTCGAGGCTTCTGTCCTCCTTGCCTGCTACGCAAATGCACATGCAGATGATGGTGCATATTACTACTAGGGCATTTACTGCTCCAACTACGGCAAGTCCTGCTGCGGAAAGTTGAGTTGCTGCCACATAGAATGACGCAGCTAGGTATATAACCAACGCAACAAAGACAACTGCCAGTATGATTTTTGTCTTGTCTGCGTGCGTAGTTGCATGGGGCCGCGTACTACCTTGTGATTGCGACGTATCTTCTTGTTCTTCGCTTAAGCCTTCGTGTTGAGCTGGGCTGGTTACAGCTGCGATGTCTTCTCCAATCATTTGTTGCTGCCATTTTAAAATACATGTTTTGAGAAATACGTAGCCTAAACCCAGGTCCCATGTGCTGTTGCATAACAGACACATTTGACCCGTCTTTTGTTTACTAAGTGGAAGATTTAATGTGCAATTTGCAGCATTAAAACCCGTATTTACGTATCTCGCTGAGGAAAATATAACACATATTTAAACAAAAAAGATTTTTTTTAAAAAAAGTGTCTTTATTACAACACTAACGGGAATTGCCGCGGTGCTATTACGATTTTTAATTACAATTAGCCGATGTTCTGGTAATAATGTTTTCGCCCGGATGCCAAAACATGGTTACCATGGCTTACGGTTTTGTGGTTGTGTGAAAGGATCTCACTTTTATGGAAGAAAAATCCCTTCTGAGGGGCCATTACCGCGGCTTACGTAGAAGCATTTTTGATGTACGCAAGGCAGCGGAAATGCTTAAAGAGAATTGCATGCGCAATGTGAAACTGCGTAAAGGCGGGACAGTAGCAGGATATATACCGCGTGATGGGGAAATAGACGTATTACCACTCATGCAGTTCGTGAAAGAGGAGGGTAATACCGTACTCGTACCGGTCGTGCAACAAGGAAGCAGGCTTTTGGCCTTCAAGCGCTGGAACTGTTACGCTTCAGGTGAAGAAACTATCATTCCCGAAGTGCTGTTTGTTCCGCTTGTAGCATTTGACCGAAGTTTAAACAGATTAGGCTTTGGTGGAGGATATTACGACTATACAATAGCATTCTTTAGGCGTAGTTTTCGGTGCCTATGCATAGGGGTTGCGTATAATGCGCAGCTTCACCACAAAATTCCTGTTGCCGAGCATGATCAGAAGTTAGATCTCATAATTACGGAAAGCGACGTATACAGAAACAGCGCGACCGGTTGTGCGTGAAGTGCCGTATTAACATACTCCCTCATGAGCTGAGCCGTGGTCAGTTTTGCCGAATGGGTATTCACTATGCATATGATCTAAAAAGCCTTGGTAGGCCGTATCCCAAAAAAGATTTGAATAGTGGCTAGCAAACGACGATTATTGTACCGTAAGAACGAACTGTGAAGTGGAATGGTACACAAGCCTGTACTATTGAACGAGGTTGTGGAAGCTTTATCTCCAAAAGATGGAAGTGTATATGTTGACGCAACTTTTGGCGGCGGCGGATACAGCAGAAGAATATTAGAAACGGCTCAGTGTGTTGTATATGCTATCGACCAGGATGTAGTCGTCAAAAAATACTTCGATGAATTGCTGCAGAGCTTTCCGGGTAGGCTTAACCTCGCGATTAGCAGATTCAGTAAACTGAGAGAGGTAGTGCTTTCTTTCGGGGTTGATAAAGTAGACGGCGTGGTCTTCGATTTAGGCACATCAGCGATGCAGCTTGCTGATGCTAGCAGGGGATTTTCATTCATGAACAGTGGCTCTTTAGATATGCGCATGTGCTCTTCTGCCTTAAGAGATGCGGCAATGTTTGTAAACACGGTGCCGGAAAAGGAAATGGCGGATGTGATTTACCAGTATGGAGGGGAGAGGTACTCTAGGAGGGTCGCCCGGGCGATAATAGATGCACGTAGGAAGTGCAGGATTAACAATACTGGAGATTTAGCAACAATAATCAGGTCTGCAGTTCCAAGAAGTCGTGTACATCCTATAGATCCAGCTACAAGAACGTTTCAAGCAATTAGAATATGGGTAAATAACGAACTGGAAGAACTGCAAGCTGGTCTTGAAGCAGCAGCTGAGGTGTTGAAGATAGGTGGTAAAATCTTGGTGACGTCTTTTCATTCTCTGGAGGACCGAGTTGTCAAACATAAGTTTAGGTCCCTATGCGATATGGGTTTTAGCTTGATAAATAAAAAGGCAATCATGCCGACAGATGAGGAGGTAAAAAATAATCCCAGGTCCAGATCGGGTAAGTTAAGAGCCATTGCTAGGGTGGAATAGGCATGAAAGGCGCATACATACCGTGCTTTTGTGCAGTTTGCGCGTTTACTATAGGAGTGTTTAGGGTAAAGTTCTACGTTAGAGACATGCAAAAGTCACTGGTGCAGGTGCAGCAGGAGATAGTTAAAGTAAATGATGAAATAAGCATATTAAAGGCCGAGTGGACTGCTCTAAACAACCCAGAAAGACTGGCCATGCTCGCTGCGAAATATCTGCGGCGTGACAACCATATAGTTCTTTCGAAGCAGATCAAAAAAGGTATACCCTCCTATGATGGGAAGGAAAAGCGTCCTGACCTGCACATTGAATATTAAACTGCCCCACATACAAAACAGGCTTGAGCCTGTATATGAAACCTTACCTGGATGGCGCACTAGCACATTGGGTGCTGTGTCACGTAGTGACCTTCCAGAAAATGCAGTGTCATACATCAGTAGGCTTGAGGAGTTGGTTGGAGTGCCAGTAAGCTTGGTGTCTACAGGGCCAGAGAGAAACCATATTGTACCAATGAACCCATAAGCATTACTTCTTGTTGTAGTGGACATACAGAAATGGGTCAAACGATGTATCTGATGGTTCAGTTACAACTGCCTTCTTCACCTGCGCATGTAGAAATACAATCAGGGAGTCTAGCTCATCACCCATAGATAAGGTAATTACTTCCTTCTTGGTCGAGCTCTCAAGAAGTTTCTGCTTCTCCCTCACTTCCCCTTCCGAGAGTAGGTCACATTTGTTTAGTATGACCACCTCTTGCTTACCAGTAAGCTCCTGGCTATGTAGCTTAAGCTCCTGCCTGACCAGCTCATAGGCGCTGACTATATCTGGAAGCGAGCAATCTACCAGATGTAGGAGTATGACGCATCGCTCAATATGTTTGAGAAACTTGTGCCCTAACCCTGCACCAGAACTGGCGTTTTCTATTAGGCCAGGAATATCTGCTAACACTAGCTCACACCCGTTTGCGTACGCAACTCCCAAGTGTGGTTCTAGGGTTGTAAACGGATAGTCAGAAACCTTGGTTTTCGATGCAGTACAACGTGATAACAAGCTAGACTTCCCAGCGTTAGGCATGCCTATTATTCCAACATCTGAGACTATCTTGAGCTTCAGCAGAACACAGTGCTCTTCTCCCAGTGTTCCGTAGGTGAAGTATGTAGGTGCACGATTAGTAGAGCTCTTATACTGGGCATTGCCAATCCCGCCCCTACCACCTGCTGCTACTGTGTATTGCTGCCCTATGTTGTTCAGATCTGCTATTAGAGTATTCCCATCTTCGTCATACAACTGGGTTCCTACCGGCACCTCTACTACGCGGTTGCGGCCAGCAGCCCCAAACTTTCCCTTACCAGATCCAGCTTTACCATTCTCTGCCCTTATGTGTTGGTTATATCTGAAGTATAGCAGAGTGTTTACAGCACTACTGGCGACGAATATCACCGAGCCGCCATTCCCTCCGTTCCCACCATCGGGGCCACCAAACTCTATGAATTTCTCCCGCCGAAAACTCACACACCCGTCGCCTCCTTTTCCTCCTTTTACGTGGATTTTTGCTTCGTCGACAAAACTCATGCTATATCACATTATAAAGAAGAGCACTCTTACCCAGGTCTTCTTCTATACGCAGGAGCTCGTTATACTTTGCCAGGCGCTCTGACCTGGAAAACGAGCCTGACTTAATCTGCCCGCAATTTGCTGCAACCGCTATATGCGCGATTGTAACATCCTCCGTTTCACCAGACCTGTGTGAAATTATAACATTATAATTATTCCGCTGAGCAGATCTTATTGCATCTATGGTTTCAGTGAGGGTGCCAATTTGGTTGGGTTTAACCAGAACTGCATTAGCCAACTTGTTTTCCACTCCATTAGCAATGAGGGCGGGATTGGTCACAAAAAGATCATCCCCTACCAACTGAATTTTGTCTCCCAGACGCTTGGTAACTGCCTTCCATCCCTCTATGTCATTTTCCGCCATAGCATCCTCTATGGAAATTATAGGGTACCGGGAAACCATATCCTCATAGCATGCAATTAACTCACCGCTGGTTAGGCATTTGCCGGAAAATTTGTATGATGTGCCATCGTAAAATGTTGACGCAGCGACATCCATAGCGAGGGCAACGTCAGAAGAGGCTCGGTACCCAGACTTTTCAATTGCCTCTACTAAGACGTCAAGCACGTCTGTATTATCCTCCAAATTTGGAGCAAAACCTCCTTCATCACCAGTATTAGTGGAGTGCCCCATTTTCTTGAGTACCTCCTTAAGCTTATAAAACACCTCTGCGCATATCTGCGCCGCATCAGCAAATGTCTTGGCACCTACGGGTACTATCATGAATTCTTGAAAATCAAGCAAGTTATCCGCATGCAGACCTCCATTGATAACGTTTACCAGGGGCAGCGGCATTTCTCTCGCAACCGCTCCCCCTAAATACTTGTATAACGGGATGCCAACACTGTCTGCAGCGGCCTTTGCCACAGCCAATGAAACTCCTATAGTGGCGTTTGCACCCAATTTAGACTTGTTTTTCGTTCCGTCCAGCGACAGCAGAATTTCATCAACAGCTCTCTGATCGAAAGGAGAGACTCCAGCTAATGAATCGGCGACCGTTGTGTTGACGCGCTGCACCGGTTTGAGTACCCCATGCCCAGCATACTTGGCCTGGTCACCATCCCTAAGTTCCACAGCCTCAAACTTCCCAACTGAAGCCCCAGATGGAACAGAGACCCTACCTACGGCACCATCTGACAGCAAAACCTCGACCTCAACTGTAGGACGGCCCCTACTATCTAGGATTTGCCGCGCAACAACCCTATTAATCTTGGCAACTGATCTAGCACTTAGCACAACGGCCCTCACACCCAATGGTGGACAGAATAAACAATCTTTACGAAAAAGTAAACAAAGCAACGAGAGGTAGAGCATTTGGTCAACTACAGGCAATTTCGACTTTCAAGGCGCTGTTCCTCAGGAAGAGGTTGCGGAGGAGGCATAAATATACTTCCAGGTGCCTTGGCGGAGCCGAGGTTGGGTAATTCTGGGTAATCCTATGGCGCTTAGCACCGACATATGCGGTCTATGTTGGCGTAAAAATACTCCTCGCGATCAGTGCCCATAATACATCTTGCAGTGGGTGCCACTACCCAGACATTTTAATGTGTTGCACACTTATTGTGACGCGCTGGGGGTTTGGACGCTAACTTGGGTATGGACTTGGGTAATTTTTTCAGTATAATCTCAGTGCGTTCGTGGTTAGATGAGCACTTGGTGTCAGATTTTATTGACATAGGGGCTCTTGTAGGCCAAAATCCGGACGCTTGCGGTATATCGGTTAGAGGCTTTGAGTATGTTCGCTGTGGTTGAAGCTGGCGGAAAGCAGTACAAGGTTAAGGAGAGTGACGTAATCAAAGTGGAATTGATGGATGTCAGCGTGGGTGAGAAGGTCAAGCTTGACAGTCTCGCTACCTTCGGAGGAAAAAAGAAGGATGCTGTGCTCCAGAGACAGAGCTCTGCGGTTACTGCGGAGGTTGTTGCGCGCTGTAGGAATGATAAAATCATTGTATTCAAGAAGAGGCGCCGCAAGAATTACAGGAGAAAAATCGGCCACAGGCAGGAGTTGGTCGTTTTACGTGTGCTTAAGGTGGGGTAGGTTGTGGCTACTAAAAAGTCCGGTGGTAGTTCTTCTAACGGTAGAGACTCAAGAGGTAGAAGGCTCGGGGTTAAGAAGTTTGGGAGCGAGCTTGTCATTCCCGGTAACATAATAATTCGCCAGCGTGGCACAAGGTATCATCCGGGAAGGAATGTGGGCATGGGCAAGGACCATACCATATTTTCCAAGATTGCTGGGGTTGTCTGTTTTCGCAAGAGGACAGGCGGCAAAGTTTTTGTGGATGTTGTTCCTCAGTCTTGCTTATCATCAGTATAGGTTACAGGGTCTGTAGCTCAGCGGTTGGAGCGCACGCCTGATAAGCGTGAGGACGGAAGTTCGATTCTTCCCAGGCCCACCGTTTGGCTATCAAGCGCGGCGTTTCTTGGCCGCTGTGGGGCCGTGCGTCGTTTTTCATTGGAGGGCGGTGCCGCTTCCCGTAGAATTGAGCGGGGTGGCTTGCATTTTTGCAGCTGCTTTTTTCTTCTCTTTGGGAAAAATGTGCATCATGAGCTGGGCGTCGCTGAAGATAGCACAAGCGCCAGGGTTGAAAACCAGGGGCGTGAGAGTAGGGGAGAGTCTAGCATACCCGTAACGCGCGCTCATGCTTATACGTCACACAAGGAGCGGGTGGTCGTAGGGTGCATGGTTTTTCTTGGCATAGTCCTGGGTTCTTTGTTGATGCACGGTGCTATAACAAGCATTCAAGAAGGCTCGACGCTTTTTTTCATAATGAACATCGGAGGATTTATCGGAATTATAGCCATTGCGGCCCTGATTTGGAATTCCGTCGTTCTAGCACGAATGCGCAGGAGGCAAGCACAAAGTAACCTACCGGCGTCGCAAGATATCAACCTCGAGGCAGCGACAACGGACAGCAATGAGGAATCACCGCCTACCCGCATTGGGAGCGCAGAACTGAATGACACAATGGAGGCCAAGATGCGCGAGTAACGCGCTTCGTCCTTATTGCGGTTTTAGTATTACAACGAGCTCATCTGGTTCCACATGGCCAAGCACGCTCCTGCTACGTTCGTCAAGTAGATCCAGACTCAGTGAGTCCTCATACAGCAACGCGTTCCTACGCTTCATTTCTTCTTTCAGCTGCACTATTCTACTTAGGTCACTTTCGTACCTACGCAGCTCTTGACGCAACCTTAGCATAGCGAGCAAGCCCCGCTCTCCAAACATGGCACCCGCACCGAGATAGCACGTTACCACGCATGCAACCAAAATAACACATAGCCTAACCTTGGAGGTGCTGACCGCAAGCCCCACACGTGGGGGAGTACCAACCACGCCCAAATGACGGCCAAAGCGATACATGCCAATTACAACAAAGTGACCGGCTAAACTAATATCCTTGTCTTGCCTTAAATCTGGGCTTTTTCTTATTTATAACGTATATACGCCCCTTCCTGCGTACTATCTTACAGTCTCTGTCGCGACTTTTCGCTGACTTTAAAGACCCCATAACCTTCACGGCCTTCTTCCCTACCAGTGCCACATATACTGAGATATTTCTATATTTACCGTGTGCAGTCAAGTAAAACATTCTCACTTCCGTGTGTGGTGCACACAGTGCGAAGCTTGCAGTGCAGCCATGTAATGAAGCGTGCTCGCCATAGTCCGCATGCCCACCGTTTAACAGGGCGGTTGGATTGAGTAGCAGCGCGTTTGCGTGTAGCGGCATGGTCTTCGGCCCACGCGTAATTATTTTGCCACCTTTGGAAGATTTGTATTGATAATATTTAATATATTAATATATTAAGTTGAAATACGGTTTGCACGTCTATTAAAGCGCGTATGGCAGCTCTATCAGTGTTAGGCTTGGTCTTAGGGATCTCATCTATGGAGGCGGGGTCTATTACTGCACAGTTGAACAAATTACTCTTAAAAGCGCCGCAATGCAGAATTGGTTACGTGCACAATGTAGTCTACGATAACCCACTGCACCTACAATACTCTACGCGTATTGGCAGCAGCTGGGACTTTTATGCATCTTCCATTTGGCCAGCTGCCACTAGTAGGTTATATCACGAATTCGAATTTCGCACCTCTATGGCCACTCCTGTGTTGGAAGAGGGCAGGGGCAGCGCTCTTCATGTGATTAGGCAGGTGCTGGGTGATGAAACCATGACGGCGCGCGAAGCTGGGGGCGTGCTTTCGGTTAGGAGGCTGTCTATATCCTATGGACTATATGGCCACTATCCACTGGGCGGAGAGGTCAGCTTATATGCCGGTTCCAGCGTGGGTATGGCCAAGGTATTGCGGTATCAAGGGTTGCGGCAGCACTCTGAAGATTTATACGGGATGGTTACACAATCCAAAATTGGCCTCTCTTACCCAATCGTTCCGGGTTTGGAGGCATACGTAGGGTATAATTACCGCCAACACCATTGGAAGTATAAAACCGACGCAATATATGACGAAGACGGCAACAGCACGTTTTATGATTTTCAAGACTTTGCATTCAATTCGCACGGAATAGAACTGGGGATGAAGTTTTCGGTGGTACACCACAACAAACCCACCACCTAAAGTGAGTGGGTGGATCCGCTACTCCCGGCTTCCCTCCCATACATTCCTCCCAGATTTGTAGCTTGACATGCCAGCTCATTGAGGAGTTAATTCCCCTAATGATTTCAGGTGTCTCAGGGAGAATGATCAGAATATTGACGTGGAACGTGAACTCCGTCAGAAAAAGGGTGGCTCACTTATGCAGCGTGTTAACTGAACACCATGTAGATATTGCGCTACTACAGGAGACCAAGTGCACTGACGATCAATTCCCCCTGGCAGAGCTGGAGGATCTAGGGTACAAGTGCTACATCCATGGGCAGAAATCAAGAAATGGGGTAGCCATATTGAGCAAGTACCCAATAGTGGGCGAATTGTGTAATACCGTTTTTGATGCAGAGGAAGAAATTGGTACAGTGCAAGACACGGGTAGCTACTCTGTGACGGAGGCTAGGTATTTGGAATGTTTGGTAGATTATCAAGATGTTAAGGTAAGAGTTGCAAGTGTTTATGTACCAAATGGGCAGGAAGTTGATACAGAAACCTTTGTCTACAAGCTCAATTTTCTGCGGTGCCTCAAGGCAAGGCTGCTAAAATTACTTGCACGGGAGGATTGGTTAGTTATAGGCGGGGACTATAACGTTGCTCCTGACGATATAGATGTATACGATGCACAAGCGCTCGATGGAAAGTTGTGCTTCCATCCGAAAGAACGCGCGGGGCTGCGTGAGATTCTGCACTTAGGGTTCACAGACGCTTTTCGAATTTTGCACGAAGGCAAGCAAGAATTCAGCTGGTGGAATTATAGGGAAGGGTCATGGCAGAGAAACAGGGGTATGAGGATAGATCACTTACTGCTTTCCCCAAACGCAGTAGATAAGCTGGTTGAGTGCAGCATTCTCTCTAGTGTTAGGGGGCTAGAATCACCGTCGGATCATGCCCCAGTTATGTGTGTATTGCGCAAACTTGTGTAGTTCGTTGCACATCTTGTTGGCCGAGCAACTCACGACGAAAACACAATGTTGGCACCAGCACATAGCGACATAGGGGCGCTTATGCAACGCTTGCGTGAAAACTGCAGAATTGCTTAAAAAGGTTTTGATTGTATTTTAAAAGTTGACGCAATGATATTGACCATATACGCATTTTTTGCGACCTTCTAGTGAGTTACATTGGCTGTGCTCTTAGTGCCATATCCTATCTTTCTATCTTTGGTGTGTCTTGCTTTAGGGCTTTTGCAGGGATGCACAACTTCTGCCACCAAGTCGGGCCACAATGGCGCTCACTACAAAATTGGTACGAGTTATTCCATAAATGGTGTAGCTTACAAGCCCCAGTATTATGATCACTACGAAGAAATCGGTATTGCCTCCTGGTACGGCGAGGGCTTTCACAACAAACTCACCGCCAATGGTGATGTATTCAGCAGATTTTCGCTCACCGCCGCACACAAAACCCTACCCATGCCCAGCTTTGTTGAAATCACAAATTTGGAAAATGGTAAAAAGGTAATAGTAAAAGTAAATGATCGTGGCCCATTTGTTGAGAATAGGATAATAGACCTCTCAGAAAAAGCCGCTATATTGCTTGGTTTTCGTGACAAAGGTACTGCAAAAGTTAAAGTGCTTTATCTGGGAAAAATGTCTAGAAACATATTATATGAACAACTTTCAAACAAAGCCAGATATGCAAAACTGGAAGAACGTCACAGGAAAGACCTCATCACAGCAAAAACCAGTGTTGGTTATATTTTGAAGGTGACTGAGGCGGCGCATGCAAAGAGGGTTGCATCTGAATTGAGAAGGCAGGGGATTCAAGGGGTAAGAGTACTATTTAAAGCTGGGAAATACCAAGTACATCTGCACTGATTATATTAAAGTTGAAGATTACTTATAAGGTTTAACCAACGGAAAGACTCTGCTATACCGCTCAAGATTTAACTTACGGTGTGATAGGTAACAAACTTCCGTGCACAACAACCTCCTAAATGTTCTAATTGTAAGAAGATGATAAGATCTGAACCCTATCTGGTGCTAGTGCCTAGCGCTATTAACGCGTTTTTCACAGGCTTCTGCCTGTCCTGCGTAAGCGTCTCAGTGACAGCTGAAACTTCGCATTCTGAAAGAAGTCTATTGTAGCAACGGTTGCGCTGGGACATACGTATGAGGACGAAAGACCCAACACAAGTGGTCAACCAGCCGCAACTTGCTATAGTCTTTGCCATATTCCAAGCCAATCCGCCGGTATGGACGCTGCTACTACTGATTGATGCGATATTCATGCAGATGCTTACGGCCCCCAACGCTATAGCTAAGCAACCGAGCACCTTGGCATTCCTTACAGTTTTGACTCTCGAATCGTACTCCTCTTTGTCCATGTATTGACCAACAAGCTGCAACTGCTTGTGATCAGCTGTCATAGAGGCAACCCTAGACAAAATCGCACACATTGATGCAAAGCATCCGATAACAGAGAAGTAGCGCGGGGCACTGATGCCAGAAATCAAGAACCCTATTGACGCGGCTGAAAGGCCAATGACAGTTATTGCCTCTGCGCATGTCGCAAATGTATTAATCCTCTCAAGACGAGCAAGTTCCTGTATCTGCTCATTCTTGCGGTAGCTGCGCGTTTTTAGGTATAGAACTATGGCGTACCCGCAAACCGCCAATACAGAAGCTGTGGCAAAAAATCCGATTACGGCCTCCTTGGGTATGGTACTTGCTGCCAACGCGAAAGAGTAAGCCATACACAAGCATATCCAGTGGCTTATAAATACCATACGCGCAGTGGTGCTTAGCGCGTTCGGCTGAAACAATATAATCTTCCTTTTTTGTGGGATAGCTACTAACCGGTTGGAGGAGGACTTACATTCTTCCTTCTGAATGAGCATAGTAAATGTCGTATCCCTTTTGTGCGTGTGCGGCATAACTCAAAGTGTACTTTAACTCCTGTGACTCATTTGACTCGTTGTGCTTCTATACTGGACCACGGCTGCTGATGAGCCGGTACAGCGGTGTGCGCGCCCGCCTGTGAGTTTAAGCCCTGCAATGGCGCGTATTTCTCGGAGTGGTAGACCGGAGTAACGGACGGCCACAAGTTTGCAGGGGTAGGGACACCCAAATATGGTAAATGAAAACCGTTAACAATTTGCATATCAAAAACCATCCCCTCACCCACCGGGCAGATGTGTCTAAATATGCAGGTTGCAACACGGCGCAAGATGTGATATCCCGTTGTCCTCGGGCTAGGTAGCTCAGGGGTAGAGCAGGAGCATCATAATCTCCGGGTCGGGGGTTCGAATCCCTCCTTAGCCACAACCGCCAAGTGGGTATCCACGTTGTATGTGTCCGAGCCGGCGGCTAACCGGGGCAAGCGCATCCGCGAGTTCGTGCACCCAACACAATACGAATAGATTGATAAGAGCTTGGGCTGCCAGCTTGGCGCTGGCAACTGCCATAATGTCTGTCATACCAAGAACGCGAGAAGCATGATAAACCTGAAGATTAGGTGCTTATCTTCCTAAGCTCAACTTTTAGTTTAATATTATAAAAATGTCTACGAAAGAAGAGTGCGTACCCAGATTGAGGCCGCTATCTTGCTTGGCTGTCGTGACAAAACTGCAGAATAAAGGCATCTAGGATCAGTATCCAACGCCGTCAAGGCCGAAATACCCGCACTAATCATTTTGCGCTGTAGGATTTATCTGGCAAAGCCCAGCCAGCTGAGAAGCACTCGCCGTTCGAGTTCCCTGAGTATATGTGCACCGATGCTAAGCGCCAATACACATTGACAAATATCGACGCAGAACGCCTATATGCTTGTTCCAAGTGGTGCGGGTTTTTTGGGTCTTGGGCTCATGTTGCGCGGCCCCTGCGCGGCGCTTTGTTGTAGCTCGGTAAGAGTGTTTTGCCGTTTTGTTGATTCTTTTGCGGGTAACAGTACATGATGATCAGTCCTCTACAATCACCTGATGAGTTGCGCAAGCGCATGCAGGGGTTGTACAACGCCGATGAGAAAAGCTATGTAAGATACTTAACTGAGCGCACTGAAGTATCTCAAGAATCAAAGGTGCGGATATATAGCTTGGCTAAGCAAATAATAGAAAAGGTACGCGCAAACAAAAACACCACCATTATAGATGCGTTCATGCAGCAATATGGGCTGTCAACCGAAGAGGGTTTGGCGCTTATGTGCTTGGCGGAGTCCCTGCTTAGAATCCCCGATGATTGCACTATAGACGACATGATAAGGGATAAAATCGCCCGCACCACTTGATGTATATGTACAAGAAGTTTCTGTACGTAAATTGTGCCCACAAACATCTATACTCAACACATCAACATGCCACCATTCACGTGTATGGTCTGTCCAGTTATATAGCTACTGGCATCACTAGCCAAAAACAGAACCACCGAGGCTATGTCTTCAGGAGTGCCCATGCGGCCCATCGGTATGTTATTCAAGATGTGCTCCTTTTGTTTTTCCGGTAGTGGAGCCGTCATCGGTGTATCTATGAACCCCGGAGCAACACAATTTACCGTGATTCCTCGAGATGCAAATTCCAAGGCCAAAGACTTACTCATACCTATTATACCAGCTTTAGATGCCGAATAATTCGCCTGTCCGACATTACCGGTGACACCCACGATCGATGAGATGTTTATGATTCTACCACCCGCATTTTTCAGCATGGCACGGCATGCACTTCTGTTGATTTTGAATACGGCATTCAGATTAATCGCTATGACTCTATCCCAATCCTCATCAGTGATGCGGAGTGAGAGCTTATCGAGCACTATGCCGGCACTGCAGACCACTCCGTCAATTCCTGACATAAGCTCAGCAGCCCTATCTACTAAGGTATCTACCTCCTCACGATTTAGAAGGTCACACTGTAGCACATGCGCGCTTTTCGCACACTGCGACGCCACATTTTGCAGCGCATCAGCGCGGGTTCCCGATATGCACAGCTCGGCATTTGCCCTGGATAGAGCGACAGATATGGCAGAACCTATGCCTCCAGATGCTCCCACAACCAAAAATCTTTTTCCAGACACATCAAACATCTCTATCCCCATACAGCCCCAAGCCAGTACTCGCTCAGAGTAACGAATTTGCTCGACAGTCGCAATGCCATTCTGTATCATTACGGCGCATTTGTGTTTTACTACTGTATTTTGCAGACACTTCGAGTACAGCCTATCAAGTGGTGCGGGTTTTTTGGGTCTTGGGCTCATGTTGCGCGGCCCCTGCGCGGCGCTTTGTTGTAGCTCGGTAAGAGTGTTTTGCCGTTTTGTTGATTCTTTTGCGGGTAACAGTACATGATGATCAGTCCTCTACAATCACCTGATGAGTTGCGCAAGCGCATGCAGGGGTTGTACAACGCCGATGAGAAAAGCTATGTAAGATACTTAACTGAGCGCACTGAAGTATCTCAAGAATCAAAGGTGCGGATATATAGCTTGGCTAAGCAAATAATAGAAAAGGTACGCGCAAACAAAAACACCACCATTATAGATGCGTTCATGCAGCAATATGGGCTGTCAACCGAAGAGGGTTTGGCGCTTATGTGCTTGGCGGAGTCCCTGCTTAGAATCCCCGATGATTGCACTATAGACGACATGATAAGGGATAAAATCGCCCGCACCACTTGGAACAAGCATATAGGGCGCTCTACGTCGATATTTGTCAATGTGTCCACTTTGGCACTTAGCATCGGTGCGCATATGCTCAGGGAAGTTGATGACTCCCGATGGTACGGCATACTGGGCAATCTGCTTAAAGACATGGGTGAGCCCGTGATAAGAAAAGCCGCCCTACAAGCTATGCAGGTGTTGGGCAAGCACTACGTGTGCGGACGTACAATCGAAGAGGCAATTGCAAGAAGCTATGATGCCGGACACGTGTGCTCCTTCGACGTTCTAGGAGAGGCTGCGAAAACTCGCGCAGATGCAGACAAATACTTTGCTGCCTACATGGGTGCTCTGGAGACGTTGGGTTCTAATGCGCAAGCAGTAGATGATCTAGGATCAAGGCACGGAATATCGGTTAAGTTATCATCTCTGCACCCGAGATATGAATTCGGCCAGGCGGATTACGTACTAAAAGACATATCATCCAAATTATTGGAGTTGTGTCAGGTTGCAAAGAAGTACAACGTTAAACTGACAGTAGACGCTGAAGAGGCGCGTAGGTTAGAGCTGTCTCTTATGATTCTGGACACAGTGTTTTCCGACAGCTCTCTTAATGGTTGGGAGGGGCTTGGTTTTGTCATACAAGCTTATCAAAAAAGGGCGCTGGCCGCTATTGACTTTGTGGAGGATATAGCGATAAGGGCAAACCGCAAGATGATCATTAGGTTAGTGAAGGGTGCTTACTGGGATTATGAAATCCGCAATGCGCAAGAAATGGGATTGGATGGATATCCGGTGTTCACCAGAAAGGTGTACACGGATGTTTCCTATTTTGCATGTGTGCAAAAGCTCTTAAGTAAGCCTGGAACCTTTTATCCCGTTTTCGGAACTCATAACGCTCACTCCGTATCCTTTATTTTGGAAATGACTGACAAAGACCATCCGGGGTTTGAGTTCCAGCGTCTGCATGGCATGGCGCAAGATTTGTACGATTATGTCACCAAGGAAGTTGCACCGAACGTTTGTTGCCGTGTGTACACTCCCATAGGACAGCATCAAGAGTTGTTACCATATTTGATGAGGCGGTTGATAGAGAACGGGGCCAACGTTTCTTTCGTCAATATGATCAACGATTCTGATATTCCCGCGGAGTGCTTGTGCGCTGACCCATTAGAAAAGGCACAATCCTTTGAGTACGCCCCACACCCTTATATCCCACTACCTGCGGATATGTTCCCGGATGGTAGGGTAAACTCCGCTGGGGTCAACACTTCTGATTCGCTTACTATGCTTGCGCTAAGTGAGGAAGTTAGCGCATTTAACGACACGCACTGGAAGGCATACCCAATAATCGGCGGTCAAGATATCACAGAAGGGGAGCTTTACGAAGTGTTCTTCCCTGCAAGCCTCAGCACCAAGGTGGGAGAGGTGTTGTTTGCCACCGCTGAACATGCTGCGCAAAGTATAGAGGCTGCACGAAGCTCGTTTTATAGATGGAGCAACACTCCGGTAGGGGAGCGCGCTGCTATCTTGGAGCATGCTGCAGATTTGCTTGAAAAAGAGCGGGGCAAGTTCTTCTCCCTGTTAGTAAGAGAGGGTGGAAAGGTAATCTCTGACGTCATCGCGGAAATTCGGGAAGCGGTGGATTTCCTGCGGTACTACGCAATGCTTGCTAGAGATCAGCTGACTGATCCGATAAAGCTCCCCGGGCCGGCTGGGGAAGAGAATTATCTCTATTTTGAGAGTCGTGGGACCTTCGTTTGTATATCACCCTGGAACTTCCCCCTGGCCATTTTCCTAGGTCCTATTGCGGCAGCTCTTGTTACCGGTAACACGGTCATAGCCAAGCCTGCTGAACAAACCTCTCTGGTAGCTTATGAAGCAGTAAAGCTGCTATACGAGGCGGGTGTTCCAACTGACGTGCTACATTTTGTACCCGGACGAGGGGAAGTGTTAGGCAATGCCTTGCTTAGCAGCGCGAACATCGCGGGCGTCGCGTTTACTGGATCCACTGAAACCGCGAATATCATCAACCAAGCGATAGCTGGACGGGGCCGGGATATAATCCCACTAATCGCAGAAACTGGGGGCATCAATGCCATGGTGGTTGACAGCTCGGCACTACCAGAACAGGTGGTTGAAGATGTTATCACCTCCGCGTTCAAGAGCGCTGGGCAGCGCTGTTCTTCCCTCAGAGTACTGTTCCTACAGGAAGAAATTGCAGATAAAACAATAGAAATGCTTCTAGGCGCTGTGGCGGAGCTGCGGTTGGGTAATCCGATGGCGCTTAGCACCGACATAGGCCCAGTAATCGACCAGCAAAGCTTTGACATGCTAACTTCTTATGTAGAGGAGATGCGAAAAAAGAAGATCAAACTGCTGTGCAAGGCGGATATCAGCTATCTATCCGGCGAAGAAGAGGGGTATTTCTTTCCCCCTCACATTTTTGAATTAGAATCGATGTCCCAGCTCAGCCGAGAAGTGTTTGGGCCTGTGCTGCACGTCATAAGATATAAAAAATCTGACCTGCCAAGTATACTTGATGACATAAATAGCACCGGATACGGGCTCACTTTCGCTATACAGAGCAGAATACAGAGCAGCATTGACGATATCACTGACAGAATAGGAGCGGGTAATGTATACGTGAATAGAAACCAAGTCGGTGCTGTAGTAGGAGTGCAGCCTTTTGGAGGCCGAGGGCTGTCGGGAACCGGTCCCAAGGCTGGCGGTCCGCACTATTTACATCGATTTTTGACAGAGAAAACCGTTACGGTCAATACCGCTGCGCTCGGAGGTAGCGTGTCCTTAACTTGCCTAGAAGATGAATGATCACGGGACAGCTTGCCAATCCTGAATTTAAGATTCACAAGGATAGAGCCGTTGTATAGCCCGTTCATCAACACACTCTTGTAGTGCGCATACTTGGGCGGGCATAATTTAGCTCGGCGTCATGTGACGGGCAATCACGCACGCGCCTCCCTTGTGGCATCGTGAAATTTGCTAACTTGCCTGCAGTTGCTATGCAATATGACCACGCGAGAGCCCAGCTGCACGGTAGCATAGCCTCAAACCTCCACAGTCCGGCATTGCGCTGCATTTTCGGTAACCTCCCCTAGCGTCGTTCCCTCTTAACGCAAGTTCTTAGTTTCAGGCAAGAAACCCGGCTAAATGTCTAAAACTGCGCGCATTAATAAGGGAGAATCCTCCGCGGAGAGGCAATGCGGGCTTCACCTTTACGACACGACATAGACCAATCCTCAGAAAATTGCTTCCCGGTAACGAGCGACTCACTCTAAAATCCCACTATGTCTCCACTACAATCTTCCTAATATGAGCCATAAAAGCAGCTGTGAGATAGACAGCAAGCATAACCTTTCATTTGATGCAGTCTTCAGAGAAATTGACGAGCTCTTTGAAAAGAAGGAAAAGCAGTTACAAAGTATGTTAGATAGTACTCTTCATGCATTTTTGGAGCAATTTAGAGATATGCTAGAGGAAGAGCTGATACAACCATCACAGAAGGAGCACGCACAGTTATTTGCAGAAGTCACCCCCGATAATATCAGTCAAACGGCAAGCATCTCGCATTTGTACCAGAAAAACTTGGAGATTATGAGCAAGATGATGCTAGAAATTATACAAGAAGCTCTTAAAAATTTCACTGTGGTTTAGGGGTATACATGCTAGCAAATCCTGCCTTTCACGTAGTGCGCAAAGCACCACCAACGCATTTTCCCGTCGCACTGACAGAGGTAAAATCTTTTTTGGGAATCAACAACAGCAGTGAGGACAGCTTACTGACAAGCATCATATCAATGTCTTCAGAGTACGCTCAATGGTATATAGGACAATCTCTCGGCAGGCAAACCTGGGTATTATCCTACAGTAGAGGCAATATTCCAAAAAAAATATATTTGCCGTTTGGCCCAGTTGTTTCTGTAGTATCTGTGAGCGTAGCAACGCAAAATACTTCTTTGCGCTCCGTCACAAGAAAAGAGTATTCCATTGATAATCTGCAATCTAGTGTGGTACACGCGGCAATCGGCGCCACAAAAATAGAGATAGTGTACGAGGCTGGGTACGCGGACATGCGGGACGTTCCCACACAAATCAAGCATGGAATATTGCACCATGTAGCAGTCGCCTATAAAAGGCGAGATTCCATGACCGTCGAACATCTGGCGTTTATCAAGGAGATATACATGCCCTTTAGGGAAGTAAGGCTAGTGCTGTGAACATTGCAGACCTGTATGTTTTGGTATTGGAGCGCCTGAGATCGGACCATATCATGAGAAATTTAGTGAGCTGCATATATGAGCAGGCCCCCACCGTTGCAAGCATACCGTATGCTCATCTGCATATACGCCATGCTGAAGATATAGCAACATTTGACAAAGTGGCTTGCAAAGCGCACATGGCATGCTACATCTTCAGTTACGGCATTCTAGAAACCATAAAAATTGCGAAGTACGCAAGGAATGCATTACAGCAGCTGCTCCAGGAGCAGGAATTCATATTTGTCAGTAAGGGATATAGAGTAGTGCGAAACGGAGAGATCTTTCAATCTACCCTGAGCTTTGAGGTGTTAATAGATGATAGTCTTAAAATTCGGAAATGAAAGCGGCGACTACGTCACTTTAAATGGTATTCAGAGCGTTCGACTAACATTACGTAACAAAAATTCTGAGATTAGAAGCGCTCTCTCAGGGGGGTGGAAAAACTCTCTCAACGGCGCAGGAGACAAGAATGTTGCGGTGCGCGTCACGGGAATTGCAGAACATTCAGCGGCAGAAAGCGTATTGCTGGAGGGTTCATTTGAAAACCGCGCTCTGAATTGTACATTGCTGCTTGGCAGCAACATTTGGAGAACAAAAGTGACTATGACGTGCTTTGTTGAGCTATATGAGTGGCATTATGAGGTCGGAAATTTAGGCACTTTCAACGTGGCGCTGATTAGCAGTGGGCTAGTTCACTACTATCAAAACGCGAAAGACGACTAACTCTCAACATATGAATAAATTAACTATAAGTTTATCTCAAACATGTAAGATTGCGCATATATTGCACGTTCTCATACATGGGCAGGGTAGTTTTCCACGGCCAAATAGCAAGCAAGTACTCCCCGGAAGCGAAGCGCTATATAGGGCTTGTGTTAAGGCACGGTACACCCAGCCAAGCCATGATAGTGCGTGGGATACTAAAAACCCACGCCCATGCGCGCTCATGCACGTCAAAAGCGATAGGTGTAGGAAGGCCCCGGAAGGAGCATCTGCACCTTCTCGAGAAGTATAAAGTACGCACACACAACAAGTGGACAGCAAGGGCCGATATCGCGCCAAGAAGGATGTTGCAGTGCAAACAATCTTCCCGGAGTATAGAGGATATTATACGCGTGTGCAAAGTGAAAAAGGCGGCTACATGCGCACACAAACAGTGGCAACACAGAGTGGCACATTCAACTCACTCTGTATTCAAGACCATGCTAAAAGTGAAAGTTGCACACGGTATGGACCCAACGCAGAGGGCAGGACAAACCAAAGAATCCAACATACGTGAAGCCGCAATATACGGCCGTGCATTGAAAAAACCGCAGAATAAGAAAGGTATATCGTTTATCTTTAAGCTTCTAATGAATCTGCTATTCGCACTAATTTTCCCGCAAATGTTCAAAGGAGACGTCGTTGTGCAATACATTCTCAAAGGACTTGAGCATCAACAGAAGGAAAAGGAAAAAGATTCAGGCCGCAGACATGGTTGTATGTGCATCGCGCGGTAACCCATAAACCACAAGCAGATGCAAAAAATCTGAAATCAACCGGAAGTTATTGTATGAAATTTATTGAATTTCTAAAGCTTGTCTTTGGGACTGTCGCCACCGATAGCCGATACGTTGACAACTGGCATATAAGAGCAATGTCAGACAGGTTGGAAGCGGCTTTAGCTGGGGAAATTAAGCGCCTTATAATAAACGTACCACCAAGATCTATGAAGTCTATATGCGTGAGCGTTGCATGGCCCGCATGGATTTTAGGTTTAAACCCAAAAGCTCGTATTATAGCCGCAAGTTACTCGCAAATTTTAAGCGAAAGGTTTTCATTGGATACTAGGTATGTATTGCAAGCTACTTGGTACCAGGAGCTGTTTCCGGAAGTAAAAATCGTCAGAGATCAAAATACAAAGCATCGGTTCCAAACTACACAGCTAGGGTATAGATTTGCCACCTCAGTTGGAGGAACAATTACGGGGGAGGGTGGCAATTTCCTGATAGTGGATGATCCGATGAATCCTTTACAATCTGAAAGTAAAACATATAGACAAAAAGTCTGCAATTGGTTCGATCAAAGCCTGTTGACAAGGTTGAACGATAGGAAAAACGGAGTTGTGGTTGTGGTCATGCATAGGCTGCACACAGAAGATCTAACCGGGCATTTATTAGCAAAAAAGGGCTATGGCAACAGTTGGCACCATTTATCCCTACCACTGGTATCCACCAGAAAAACCAAAGTGTATGCTTTTGCTTTGCCACGTATACTACGGAGCAATGGCCGAAAATCGAGGAGGATATTGCATGTGAGGCAAGATAACGAGCCTTTGCGCAAAAGCATGAGTGTTCGGTACATAGAGCGCTTGAAGCAAGACGTTGGGACATACGCGTTTTCCTCGCAATACCAACAAGATCCTATAAATCTGGGCAAAGGCATCATAAAGCGTCAATGGTTCAGGCGTTATGTTGATCCAATACCACACAAAGAGTGTGTGATAGTGCAAAGTTGGGACACCGCGAGTACCACGGTCCGTAGTAGCAATTTTAGTGTATGCACCATCTGGGCACACAAGGGTAGGGACTTCTTCCTACTGGAAGTACACAGAGTCAAACTCAAATACGTCGCGCTCAAGGGATTAGTTTTGCACTTGGAAAGCCTGTGGAAGCCGCATGCCGTACTTATTGAGAGCAAGGCAAGCGGTATTCAACTTACCCAAGAGTTGAGCCATCTGCCGATCATATCGGTTGTCCCTACAGGTACAAAAGACATTAGGGTTTTTAAGATTATCCCGATGGTAGAGTCAGGCCGTGTATTTCTCCCACACGAAGCTTCATGGCTGGGTGATTTTGAACAAGAGGTATGTTCATTTCCGTACTACAAGCATGATGACCAAGTTGACAGCATGACGCAGTTCTTATTATGGGCTCATAACACAATATCGGCAGAGGAGGCACGCCCACAAATTAGAGCAATCTAGTAGGGAAGGGGATGCCAATCCCGCTTCTGTTCCGACGTTAAAACTCAAACTTGAAGAAGTATGTGAGAATTTGGGGCGGAAATGGATAGAAAATTTCTCAATTAGCTTGAATACATAATATATATTATGGAAAATAAATCAAAATCTCGAATAGAAGCCGGATATATAAAGTTATGAGTATGAATTTCACAACAACACACCATAACTATCGTTCCAGCCCAGACTACAATGTCTGTGTGGGTTGGGGATAATGTACGCTACAACTGCGCTATCAGACGAGATGGCATATGCGGTGGTGAAATCCGTTGCGTCTCATATTGACAGATTTCGTGAGCTTAGCGGTGCTCTGCGGAAACTTGTACTCAGAGATCTGGTAACCAGTGGTAGTGCGGTTCCGCTGCACGACGGCGCAGCACGCTTTTACAGAGAAGTAGGCATGTTGAAATAGCTCCGCACGATGTCCGGTGTGGGGTGCATTTTGGGGATAGAGACCAGTTGTGATGAGACAGCAGTTGCAGTCTTAGATCAGCGCAGTGTACTGTCACATGAAGTATTATCCCAGAAGGAGCATTCATCTTTTGGTGGTGTAGTACCGGAGATTGCAGCAAGGGCCCATTCTGATTTTCTGCATGTTCTGGTCTCCAAGGCTATGGGTGGTGCCCATATAGGGTTTGATGACCTAAGCGCGATTGCAGTAACATCTGGCCCTGGATTGGTGGGTTCACTTATAGTTGGTGTAATGCTTGCCAAGGCAATTGCATATGTGGCACATAAACCCATCATTGCTGTGAATCACCTTGAGGCTCATGCACTAGTGGCACGTATGATTTATGCTGACCTTGAATTTCCATTCCTAGTGTTGATCATATCTGGGGGGCACTGCCAATTCTTGATCGCACATGATGTCGGTAGGTATACAAAACTTGGTGAATCGGTTGACGACTCGCTGGGGGAGAGCTTATAGAGGTCTCCCCTACTCCATAATTACACGCCGCCGCAACATTCGCAGTAGAAACAGGTGATACAGTATGTCTGAGCAGCATCGCAAAAAATAGATGCAAACTTCAGAGCTTTTTTGCAGCGAGCAAATAATTCACATCCACATCATCACTTGTCACACACCAATCGTTCTGCAACACTCTGTACTTCATACCACTAATATTCTGCACGATAACCCCTCTAGCGCGCAGCATGGAACACACCTCACTTGGTCTGACAAACTTATTCCAGCTGTGTGTTCCCCTAGGCACCCATCGCAAAACATATTCTGCAGCTACTATTGCCAATATCATAGACTTTAACGTTCTATTCAGCGTAGAAAGAAACAGCATGCCTCCCCTTTTGAGTAATCTGCAGGCGTTTTCCAGACAAGATTCTAGATCTGTGACGTGTTCAACAACTTCCATCAGCGTGACTACATCGTAAACTTCTGGATGATTCGCACAGAATTGGTCCAGATGTGCGCAATGGTAATGGATATCCAATCCAGCTACACGTGCGTGCGTTGAAGCAGCTTCTATGCTTGCTTGACTGGGATCTACTCCGGTGACGGAAAAACCTAGCCTCACCATGGACTCCGCAAATATACCTCCGCCACATCCTATGTCTAGTAAGGAACGTTTGGAGGAGCTGCTATCCAACTGTGAAAGTACGTATTTTACCCTTACAGGGTTCACTTTGTGCAAGACAGCAAAGCCATCCCCATCCCACCATTCAGAGGCCAAACTAGAAAATCTGCGGATTTCCGCATCGTCAACACTACAGCACATGCGCTGAGACCAGAACAGCCAGGAGTTCTATTTGCGTCACAGAGGCAAGCATACCAACCTATAGACCACGGCTAGATCACGGCGCTCGGCAGCTAGCCACTACCCAACTTTTTCACTCTGGCCGCGTGCCTCCCACCCAAGAACCTGGTAGTGAGAAATGTGTATAGCACAGACTTAGCCACATCAGGCTCTACGTATCTGGCACCAAAGCACAAGACGTTCGCGTCATTATGCTCTCTAGCAAGCCTAGCGAACGTCGGATCATGGCACAGCGCGGCCCTGATCCACTTATTCCTGTTTGCTGCGATACTCATCCCTATCCCTGTGCCACAAATCAGCACCCCAAAGCTTGTGTCAGACACGCAATCAACCACGCCCGGCACGCAGTCAGGATAATCCGCAGCATCATCACCGACATCGCAGCCACAGTCAGCAACTTCACACCCAAGATCCCCCAGGTATGCACCGAGAAGAAGCCGGAGCTGCACACCCGCATGATCCGAAGCAACGAAAACCCTATCTACCACCAACACAGCACGCGCTCAGACTGAGAATCAATAATACAGAAGGCGACCCTCGGTTGGTAGTCTCACTCATATATCCAATAAAGTCAAAATAATTATGAGAATGTCTCTCCCTACCCCTTCTTTTCGCCATATTTTTCTTTACAACTAAACTTTTAAAGTGTATTACCGCCTGTGATGTTATACCTGTAGTATATATAGATGCCTGAGACGAGCGAAGATCCCGGTGCAATAATAGAATCCACGCTGAACCATTTGAGTGCCACTAGGGAGTACGCGGAGGCTCTTAGGGGTGATATAGTCAGCGCCTTTAAGTCTAGCGCGATTCCTGAGGTACAGTTTCGGTACATGAAGGAGCGGGTCGAGAAGTTCTTGAACCAGATAGACCTGTATGAGAGCATATTTGTCAGTATTAGGGACGCTTATTCTGCAGCGGTGAAGTAGCAGGGAACGTTCTGGGTCCCCTGCCCGTCTGTTTGGTGCGCGCTTCTTCGTGCTCGATTTGCGCTACTGAGCGAGAATAGCCTCCAAGGACCCAGCTACATCGGCCTTTAGTATCATGTTGACCCCTTCGGGCCTGTCCATAGAGAACAGCGGTCCTGTGAAAACGCTGTCATTCCTACCAGAGTCGCGTCCACGGGAGAGGTTAATCCCTGCCCTATGCTCAAGTAAATCTCTGGCGTGTTTTTCAGAAGGCATTACCAGAAAGACGTCACCCGCTTTAGGTACTTTATCAAGCCCTAAAACTCTAACGGGCATTGAGGGTAATGCTTCTTCGACACTATTATCACTGTCATCAAACATGTTGCGCACTTTCCCGTATGAACCGTCTCCGGCTACTACTACGTTTCCCTTGCGCAGCGTACCCCTTTGCACTATTACAGTAGCGACAACGCCGCAATTCCTTTCTATTTTTGATTCTATTACCACGCCTTGTGCCCTACCCTCAACTGGGGCTCTCAACTCTAACATCTCAGCCAACAGTAATATACTGGACTTCAGCTTGTCTAAATTCTCTCCCGTCTTCGCAGAGACGGGGACAATCATGACGTCTCCCCCAAGCTTCTCCGGCACCACGCCATGTTGCAGTAGATCATTGGTAATCTTATCAACATTTGCGTCGCTTCTGTCTATCTTGTTAACTGCAACCACCATTGCGCACATCTGGATCAATTCTGTGCGAATCATCCAGAAGTTTACGATGTAGTCACGCTGATGGAAGTTGTTGAACACGTCACAGATCTAGAATCTTGTCTGGAAAATGCCTGCAGATTACTCAAAAGGGGAGGCATGCTGTTTCTTTCTACGATGAATAGAACGTTAAAGTCTATGATATTGGCGATAGTAGCTGCAGAATATGTTTTGCGATGGGTGCCTAGGGGAACACACAGCTGGAATAAGTTTGTCAGACCAAGTGAGGTGTGTTCCATGCTGCGCGCTAGAGGGGTTATCGTGCAGAATATTAGTGGTATGAAGTACAGAGTGTTGCAGAACGATTGGTGTGTGACAAGTGATGATGTGGATGTGAATTATTTGCTCGCTGCATATAGCAGCCACTTCTGGAGATCATAGTGCTTTCATCGCTGCAATGCAGACTGGGAGTAATATAAACCAGCTGGATAAAGATGGGAATACCCCATTGCAGAGCCTGCTCATCCACTTGGTGCAAAACCGGGGAAATATTACTGATGGGCATATCAAAATCTTAGAAACTTTGGTCTCCCATGGAGCAGCCCTACATCATAAAAATAATAATGGGCTCTCTGCATGTGATATGGCAAAGGCACTCAAAGGGTCATTATTTGGTAGGGAAAACAGCTGCTTACAATTGCTTGCTCAGCATAGGCTGCAGTATGATAGACTCAGCCAGTTACGCACCGCAAGCCCTCAAGATATCGCGCTAACAGAACCACGTATGAGCTCCACGGACTGGTCGAATACGGCCTGCTCCTCCGCGGTCAAGGGAAACTCGACGACCTCTTCCACTCCTTTCTCACCTATAATCACCGGTACACCAACAAACAGATCGCGCACCCCATATTGGCCATCTAGATACGCAGAACACGGCATGATCGAGCGCTTATCTCGAACGTAAGACTCAAGCATGTGTGCACACGAAGCCGCGGGTGCACAGTACGCGGAACCAGTTTTCAGCAGTTTGACAATCTCCTCTCCACCCTTGCGGGTTCTCTCCACGATTGCAGCAATATCGCCCCGATTCAAACGACCGCTTTCTATTAAGCTCTCAACCGGCACTCCGCCCACGGTGGAATACCTAAGCAGCGGTAACATAAGATCCCCGTGCCCGCCTAGAACCATCGCCGAGACGCTGCTCACCGAAACGTTCATATGCCGAGCTAAGAAAAAGGAAAAGCGGGCGGAATCCAAGACCCCAGCCATGCCTACTACCCTATTCGCCGGCAGACCGGAGTATTTGTACATGCACCACACCATAGCATCTAGCGGATTGGTGACAACAATCACAAGGGCTCCGGGAGAATACTTGGCAATATTCTCGGCAATATTCCGCACAACTGCAGCATTTGTGTTCAGCAAATCCTCACGGCTCATCCCCTCTTTCCTGGGAATCCCAGCAGTCACTACCACGGCGTCAGAGTGCTCTATCGCAGCGTAATCTGAGCCACCTGTGATATAAACATCAGAACCTAATAAGGCCAATGCCTGCCCTACATCGAGAACCTTACCTTCCGTCATCCCTCCCGCAACATCAACAAGTACCAACTCCTTCACCACCTGTGATGCACCAAGCATATGCGCCAGCGCCCCTCCAATGTTACCAGCACCAACGAGCGACACTTTTGCAGACCGGGAACTACGCATAAAAAAAGCAAATGCTGAACTTGCCGCACTCTAACAAATTGCTAGGATTTGTCAAGTGCCAAGCGGATCTCCTGTTCTCCAAATAACCGCAACAGAGGTCCCGCTATCTTTCATAAATGAAGCTGCTGGCTTAGATAACTCTACTATACATTCGTCAACAACGGGGTGCTCCTTCACTATGCAGCCGACGAGATCCTTGGCCACGTCCTCCAGCAACTCACGCCCATGCACTTCCAATGCCGCTATCACCCGCTTTTTCAGTAGTGAGTAACATATTGTGTTGGACTTCGCGGGGTACGAGAGGCGCACATTCACTAGAACCTTCTGTTTCAGCGCCTTTTCCCAGTCATACACCCCTATTTGCGTATAAACCGATAACCCAGCTATACTCAACCGAACGACCACAAAAATTCCCGATGAAAAAAGTACTCACGGTTTTATAATAGACCAACTGACTTGTCCAGGGAGTTTGCAATGCAGCGTTTACAGAAGGTTTTTTCTTGGGTTTCAGATAAGCTACTTTTTCCCTTTGGGCGGGCCACGGCACCAAAAGACGGTGAGCTGCGTTACGTTTCAGGCGCAAGAAGGTGTATAAGCACCATGGTAGACCTCGCCATTATAGTGTTTATGCTGCAGTTGGTGCACGCAGTTTTTTTTCTCACCTTTCCAAAAAGTGAGAATGCCTTCAAAGCGATGGAAAAGCACAGAATGGGTGCTTCCTTGACCAAGGACGAGAGAGTTCTGAGGAACAAGCAGATATACAAAGCGGTTGCGCTGCAAGTTGTACAACTAGTTATAGTGTTTGTCTATAACGTGTACATGTGGATAAATTTTTCCGGCACTGCAGGCAAGTTATTAGTAGGACTTCGAGTAATAGATGAGAATACGCTAGAGGCTATGAGCCTGGGACAGGCAACGAAGAGGTTCTTTAGCACCGCATTATCTGGCATACCATTAGGGCTTGGGATTGTGTGGTCAAATTTTGACGCACGCAAGAGAGCATGGCACGATATGATCGCGAAGACCGTGGTTGTGACTAATAAGAGTCTCAAGCGCTGCAAGGAGCTACGGGCAGAGGGGCCAGCGAGCCCTGGGAATGAGCTCTAAGGACGAGAAATTGCCCTTGCGTAGGTTTTCGAGCCCGGCCCATCCGACCATAATACCGTTATCCGTGCACAGCTCTTGGGGAGGGAATATTGCATCAAATCCGAGTTCATTGGCACATTTGCGTATGCTGCCGCGCAAAAAATTGTTGGCGGCTACGCCTCCACTTACAACCATTTTACTGATGCTACTATCGGCAGATTTCGCCGCCGCCATCGCATTCGCAATTCTACTCACCAAAATTTCACCAACGCATTGCTGGAATGACGCACAAATGTCATATAAAGCCTGGTTGTCTAACTTTCCCTCCTTGGCGATGGTATAGCGCACCGCGGTTTTGAGCCCAGAAAACGAAAAGTTGCACCCCGGCCTGCTTTTCAGGGCCCTAGGAAACGGAAACCTGTGCGCATCCCCCTTGAGAGCACAACTTTCCACCTCAGGCCCACCTGGATACCCTAGGCCAAGCATTCTGGCCACTTTATCAAAGCTCTCCCCCAGCGAGTCGTCAACCGATTCACCAAGTTTTGTATACCTACCGACATCATGTGCGATCAAGAATTGGCAGTGCCCCCCAGATATGATCAACACTAGGAATGGAAATTCAAGGTCAGCATAAATCATACGTGCCACTAGTGCATGAGCCTCAAGGTGATTCACAGCAATGATGGGTTTATGTGCCACATATGCAATTGCCTTGGCAAGCATTACACCAACTATAAGTGAACCCACCAATCCAGGGCCAGATGTTACTGCAATCGCGCTTAGGTCATCAAACCCTATATGGGCACCACCCATAGCCTTGGAGACCAGAACATGCAGAAAATCAGAATGGGCCCTTGCTGCAATCTCCGGTACTACACCACCAAAAGATGAATGCTCCTTCTGGGATAATACTTCATGTGACAGTACACTGCGCTGATCTAAGACTGCAACTGCTGTCTCATCACAACTGGTCTCTATCCCCAAAATGCACCCCACACCGGACATCGTGCGGAGCTATTTCAACATGCCTACTTCTCTGTAAAAGCGTGCTGCGCCGTCGTGCAGCGGAACCGCACTACCACTGGTTACCAGATCTCTGAGTACAAGTTTCCGCAGAGCACCGCTAAGCTCACGAAATCTGTCAATATGAGACGCAACGGATTTCACCACCGCATATGCCATCTCGTCTGATAGCGCAGTTGTAGCGTACATTGAAGCACGCACCGATATTGTTTTAACGTCTTGAGGATTGTTTTTATATGTATTGCCGGGTATCAAACCAGCGGTATAGTACGGGTATTTCTCCACGAACTCTGCCATCAGAGCATCATCCAGCGAAAGTGCAACAGCGTCACAAGTAGCAGAGGCTTCTTGCATTCCAGCATTCGGGTGCCCTACAAAATCTGCTATTACATCCACTTTTCCGTCACACAACGCTTGAATCTGCTCTGAAGATTTTAGGTCAGAAGCTACAAGAAGGTCTTTTATCGTCCACCCTTTGGTTTCAAATAGATTTAGAATAGCCGTCCTGACCCCAGTGCCAGGAGCACCCACATTCATTTTCTTGCCCTTTATATCGTCTATGGACTTAATACCAGAATCCTTCCTGACAACTATGGTGAGGTATTCTTTATGCATAGAGGCAAGCAATCTCAAATTATCCATAGGAGGGATGCCTGAATACACACCATTACCCGTATACGCGTGGTATCCTACATCAGATTGGGCCATGCCGATGTCCATAGCACCCCTGCGCATGGAGTTCAAATTATAAACACTACCAGCGGTTGTGGAAGTAGAGCAAATTAGCTGCTCCGATCCACCCGCCTCACCATGACCAAGCACAACAAACTTACATACTCCACCACCTACGGAATAATATATGTTGGTCATAGACCCCGTCCCAACGAGCAGAAAGCTTTTTTGGGAGGCAGAAACTGCCGGTCTACCAAACAATAAAAATGAGCAACTACAAATCGTGATGAACCCGGCAACGACCGCTCGGAGCATAAAAAACCTATAATTCCAACACATTGCTTATAATTCCGCAAAACTCATCTACTTTCGTTCCTGCACTTCCAACCAGCACTCCAGATAGGCCATCAATTTGTGACTTTAGAGCGCGTATGTTGCCCTGGTTTACAGACCCGCCGTAAAGTATGGTACGCGCAGAACCATGGGACCTGATTGTATCAAAAGATTCTCTTATTATCTCTAAATCAGGAATAGTTGAGCCTCCTATGGCCCAAACCGGTTCGTATGCAATTATAAATTCCCCGTACTTCGGGCAACATTTGCTGCATTGCTCGACTAGTATATCACTAGAGATGCCACTATTCCTTTCCTGCAGTGTCTCACCAACGCATATTATAGGTGTAATCCCCTCTTCTATAGCGGATTCAGCCTTTAGTCTGATGTCTGAATTTTCTTCAGCAAATGTACCACGCCTATCAGAGTGCCCAAGGATGACATAGTCACAGCCACACTCTTTTAACATTGCAGCACTTATCTCACCAGTACAGCCTTTACTAACCCCAGAAAAGCAGTTCTGCGCCCCAAGCCTTACCGATGGACACCTAGAGTCGAACGCTGACATCAAAGTAAACGGAGGGCATATGACCAATTCAAGCGGGCCTTTGTTGAGAAGGTCCGATGCAAAGCTGGTGTCAATCGCAGCAAGAAAATCCCTCACCAGAGCGGTATCCCCATTCATCTTCCAGTTAGCTACGACAAGAAAGGACATAAGCTCCACACTCAGTACAAGAGAGCCGGCTGCCGGACTCGAACCGACAACCCCCTGATTACAAGTCAGGTGCTCTACCAATTAAAGCTAAGCCGGCCAGCGACGCGAGGAACCAAGCCGCAACAGCTAGTGACAGAATGATATACATGTTAAGATAAAAGTCAAAAGGTTAATTTTCGGCTATGCTATTGGCGATTCTTAAGCAATTGTACAATGCGCACCATCAGGCATAAAGCATATAAATCGCTCGGACAGAACTTCATTTTGGATCCTTCTATGGCGGAGAAGATAGTCTCCTACGCTGGAAGTATAGAAGGGTATAACATAATAGAGGTTGGCCCTGGATTTGGGACCATGACTGAGATAATTTTAAGGAGCAAAGTCGCAAGTCTACTGGCAATTGAAAAAGATCGCAGACTATCGCCTATGCATAAAGGTCTGATGCAGAAATATCCAAACTATAGGTATATAGAGCACGATGTTTTGGAAATAAACTTGGAGACGATGATCTCAGCGCCAAGCAAGATGATAGCCAACTTGCCGTATAACATATCTGTGATTCTACTCCTCAGGATGTTAAAATACATACATAATTTTGAGAAGTTAACCCTAATGTTCCAAAAGGAGGTGGCAGAGAGATTGGTGGCCAAACCCGGCACTAAGAGTTACTCAATACTATCCGTGCTGGTACAACTGCTGTGCGACGTAGAGAAAGTAAAAGACCTGCAGCCCGGCGCCTTTTCCCCTCCCCCAAAGGTCTGCTCATCTGTAGTCAACATCACACCCCTGGGCAATTTAAGATTTCCTGTAGACTACTCATACATGCTCAAGATGCTAAAAAAAGCATTCGGCTGCAAGAGAAAGACCGTGCGCAACGCGCTGGGGCTGCCGCACCAAGAATTCGATGCGTTGCTTGCAGAGTGTAGGATACCGCCGTCCGTGAGGGCGGAAAACCTTTCTGTGGAGCAACTTTGTGCAGTATCAAACTTCCTGCAGTCACGGCAATATCAGTTCTCTACGGGGTAATCACGGCAGGCACCTGTGAAGTGTGAAATCAACGGCTTGCACCGCATGGCAACCACACCCGACAAAAAACGCGCAGTTGCGCGGCATCTAGGTGCTATCACCAATAAACATCGCCGGCCGCTCAGCCACCACTCACAAGCAATCACCAACTAAATGGTCTACTATTGCCGAATTTTGATTGATGATATAGCCTTAAACCCAAAATACACGGAAATTTTCTCAATAATGCCGGGTATTGCGTATTGAATGAACATCGCGTGCCCCCCGTGAGTAACACTCAAGTACAATATCCCAGAGTTATCCTTAGAAAAAACCACCTTGTCGGGCCGTGCAAGTTCCGCAATTCGCGCCCCAACTATATCTCTCCAGTTGAGCATGATTCGGATTTCCGTTCTGCTCAGCCGCCACGCTTCGCACTTTTGTAGAACAAAACTCTCGACCGCAGATCTTATATTTCTGCACCCACGCCTTTTCGTAAGAAGGTACATATCCCCCAACCGGCAATCTACAAGCAGACATCCACCCGCCCCTGCCGCTTAGCGCAGGAAGCCAAAACTAAGCAACACCTCTGGCGGAGAGAGAGGGATTCGAACCCTCGATACAATGTTACTTGTATAACGGTTTAGCAAACCGCCGCCTTCAGCCTCTCGGCCACCTCTCCAACCGGGAATCGGAGGATTATTCTCCATTTCCCACAAAATATCAACAGTAATTATCCGTAAGCATTGGCATGGACACGGCGCTTATAAAACGGCAATCCGAGCTAACGGAGACACGGTACGGGGCGCATGTACAACCGTGCGTGTGTAACTCCCCCGCGTGTGCGGGCCCACGCGCACCAGTGTACCTTGATGCACCAAGGCATGGAATTTACGTCTTATTTCACACCGTCTCTTAATGGCACAGCCCACCCGCGGTTGCAACACGTTGCATATTAGACCACCAGCTCTAGACGCTCTCTACAAGAGTGCACCAAAGTACACACCGCGGTGAGTAGATGCTCTAACTCTGCGTCAGAAATTATCAATGGGGGCATTAGGTACACTGTATTTCCAATTGGCCTTATCCAGATTTCACAATCTATGAGCTTGCGTAAGAAGTTTTCCTGCAGATGATCAAAATTGCCCGCAGCTATCTCCATGGCGGCAACAGCCCCCTTTACCCTAATATTGTGAACGTACTTCAAGCCCTTAAGTGGCTCCAACCCGCGGCTCATGCGCTCTTCAATAACCTGCACCCTACGCATTAGTGACCCGTCCTCAAATAGGTCAAGCGAAGCGTTCGCGGCAGCGCACGCCAAGGGATTTGCTGCAAAAGTGTTGCCATGCATCAGCCTTTCACCACACAACTTAAATGGCCCGCAAATTTCTGAAGACACTAACGTTGCCGACAACGGGCACATGCCGCCAGTCATGGCCTTGCCCAGCACCATAATATCAGGAGAAATTTGTGCCTGCTCACACGCAAACATGGTGCCAATTCTACCAAAGCCAGTTGCAACTTCATCAACAATAAAGAGAATATTGGCTTCCCTTGCGAGTTTAAGCAGCGACGCTAGCACTTCAGGGGGATAAAGACGCATCCCCCCAGCAGCTTGGAGAATCGGCTCCACTATGATCGCGGCAGCTTCATGGGCAATTTGCTCTATCTTACGCCTCAGCAACTCGAAATCTCGCTCGTCTACCGGCAAATCAAACAGGTGTTGCGCTGGGTAATAGCCAGAAAACCACGGGCCATGTATAGCCATAGGGTCCGAAACCGACATGCACCCCATGCTGTCGCCGTGGTATGCATTTTTGAACGCAACAAAGCCGGTTTTTTGTGGCCTACCAACAATGTGCCAATACTGCACTGCAATTTTCATCGCAACTTCCACAGCCATAGACCCAGAGTCAGAAAAGAAAACCTTCTGTAGCCCAGGTGGCGCCAGCCCCACAAGCCTTGAAGCCAACTCGCACGCCCCTTCGTGTACCAGGCCAGAACAAAGCATCACATGGGAAAGCTTCTCTACCTGTTCGCGCATTTTTGCAACTATGTGGGGGTGGGAATACCCATGGCAGACGCTCCACCAGCTGGATATGCCGTCCAGAAGCTTTCTACCATTTTCTAATTCAAGGTAGCACCCACTGCCGGACACGACCTTCACAGCATCGATCGGTGATAGCACGCCGCTATATGGCAACCACAGATTTTCAAAATTGTACATGCAACCCACCACGCAGCCGAAAGCCCCCTACTCCAGACTCTGCAACCAGACACCGTCGTAGATCCGGTATTCTAACGATCTACGTAACATCTGAAAAGGCATTTTAGCAAATTATGCGCGCAGAGATCCCGAGCTCCGCTCCACAACCTCAACGGTATGCCGCCCGCATGGTGGCCACCTTCCCTACAGTGCATCAAAATTGCTTAGACAGCCGGTAACTCAACTCCGCCCCGTATATAAAAAATATGCTAAGAATGTAGAAAAAGAGCATGGACGCAATAATGCCGGAAAGGTTGCCGTACATTGTGTGTAGCACCCGAAAGTTTGATAAGTACCAAGAGAAGGTAAACGAAGATGCGGTCCATAATATTGTCACCACAACTGCCCCCGGCAGTATAACCCCTATACGCTGCCTCGTATTCGGAACCATAAAATACAAAAGCGCGACGGAAAGGCACAGTATCACTTCACTCAATGTGTATTTTATATAGCCCAGGTAGCCCCATTTTTGATCAAGCACATCGAGAACTATTGGCACAAAGACTATGAATAACACACTGAACATCATCACCAAAACTATTACCAAAAACTGCAAGATACTCAGCATTCTACCAAGAATATATGGTGGCGGAGCTGAAACCCTAAATGCCTTGTTCAACACTGTACGCATGCCTTCTATGGCTGAGGAGGCAGTCCAAACAATACCCACTACAGCCACAGTCAACAAACTCTGCGGAGGCCCAGATAATATCTCGTTTATTCTAGGCAAAAGCGCAGCAATGGTCTCATGCGGCAGTTCGCTAAGCAGCGAAGTGACTAGCCCCTGCAGGAAATCTTCGTGCTTGTCCAGCACATTTAGTGCTGTGGAGGTCATAGCGGTAAAAAATACCAAAAAGGGAAAGGTAGCGAGAAGGAAAATGAACGCCAAATACCCAGAATACACGAGCCCATCATGTCTGCGGAAATCTGCAATTGCAAGACCCGCACATCTCAAAAATGCACCTGCCCTTTCAAAAATTGCTGCACAGAGTTCATACACACACAAAGACACCACAGCCGACCGAAACAGAGTCTCGTACATTATTCAGTGTATTTTCCAAGAAAACAACCTTGTTTCTTGACTAAGAAGCGAAAGCTATAACAATTTTAATTAAGTATAGTGCAACAGCAAGAAGCAGTATGTTTGCGTCATCAGGTAAAGCACTGATAATATATGGAAAATGGACGTAGAGGTGGAAAAACCCAAAGTTTCAAACAATATGCAACGCTCGCCCGCTGGCCCGCAAACCCGCCCGATTACTACTGAAACGCCAAGCATGGATGAATTTGCGTGTATAGAGAAATACATACGCCCCCTGATGCGCAGCGGATTTAGCACTGAGAATGACGATGCAGGAAAAATTTCCTCCCCCAACGGGTCTTTTATCGTTACACAAGATATTCTAGTGGAGGGAACTCACTTCCTCCACCATAGTGCTCCGACTCTATTAGCAAAAAAGGCGTTGAGGGTGAATCTCTCCGATCTTGCAGCGATGGGGGCCCAGCCCTACGGGTACATGCTTGGTATGTCATTACCACAGGGAGTAACCGAGGAATGGTGGGAGCAATTCAGCAATGGCCTGAGGGAAGATAATAAAAACTATAATGTTAACTTAATCGGCGGCGATACGACGTCTAACAACACGGGTACCATTACTATAAGCATTACAGCCATGGGGGTTCCCGGTATGCAAAGTATGACGAGGTCGCAGGCAAAAGTTGGAGATTTTCTGTATGTAAGCGGCAACATAGGAGATGCTACTTTGGGATTAATGGCGTACCAAGGCTTGATCGATGGAGAGTGCCACGCTTTAAAGCACAAGTATGATTTGCCAGAGCCCAGAATTGCATTGGGTAGTAGAATATGTAGCATTGCCTCAGCATGCATAGACATTTCAGACGGGCTAGTTCAAGATATAGGGCACATATGTAGGTTATCAAACGTGGGTGCGAGCATACACTTAAACCAGATTCCAATGTCCGATGCGGCACAAGACGTACTAAGGCGCAATCCAGAACTTATAGAGCGCATTTGCAGCGGAGGGGATGACTATGAACTTGCTTTCACCGCTGTAGCAGAAAACCACGCACAAATAATGCGCATAGCGGCAGATCTTAAAGTAAAGGTTACTAAAGTGGGCGCAATAGTTGCGCAGCCGGGCATTAGAGTGTATGACAGCAAGGGTGGCATTGTACACTTAACCAGCCACGGATACCGTCATAGATTCTGAAGTGGCGGCCTGTACGGAGTTTCAACACTGGTTTCTGTTGTCACATCAATGGAAGAGGTCTCCTCAACCGCGGGAAATCGCACGCCGACTAGCTCTCTGTCCAGAGATGGGTAGCGTACGTACACAACATCCGATATTAATGATGTAAAAAAGCCGCATTGTTTCTGCCCGGCATTTTCTAGTATTCTCAACATCGCTCTAGAACTTATTTCCGGTCCAATGATCTCGCGCAAAGCATTGAGGGAGCATTTTTGGCCATCAGGAAGCAAATCTGCAATTTCACAGGCAACTGCAAAAGCTACTATTGCTCTCAAGCCTTCTGGATTCAGCCTTGCAAGCGGGGTTTGCAGTGTTTTCATGGGTCTCGTCATGTTACTATCTTCGGTACCAGTGTATAATGCTTGGGCGGCGCTCGGGACATAAGCATTAAATTCTGCTGTCTTACTTATGATCTCAATTGCCGTTAAAAAGCGTGTATCCACTTCTGAATCCGGAGTAATCCCCCTACCCCGCTCCGTAGACTTGGCTAATACCTCTACTACACCATTCGTATTTATTACCTCAAACCCAGGAATGACAGCTAACCATCTGACAATTGATGCATCAAGATCTTGCATGTGCGTCAGCCCATATGAGTTAATGAGCAAAACTGCGCTGACGCTTTCAAACAATGCTGGCATCCACCTGCACAAGTACGGTAGGGACTCTTCTATGCATCCATGGCTGAGTATTGCATCAAGCGTTATCTGCGCCTTTCTCCTCTTGATGCTGTAAATTGCATTGTGTACCGCATTTATAGTTCTTGCTACCATTACCGTCCTAAAGTCTTTGTCAGCAAGAAACTTCGAGATTATCAATCGTGTACGGTGAGTATCATCTAAATTTTTGAAGAATTGCTCGTATGTGCACGTTATCGCATAAAGCGCAGATACGAATTCGCGAGAGGTATCTGCCCCATTTCCGCCTAAGGCGGCTACATCACACTCTGCAGTGGAGTTTAGGCAGGAACCTATAAATGCCTTTTCTAGCCTTGTAATAGACCCGAAACTTACAAGCCGCTCAAATGCCCTCCTATGGGTAATAATATCGCACACAAACCGCCTAATCCCGGCATGGCTGCCGACCATCTGCAATAAGCCCCGTCCAGCGCACCTCAAAGCATCTTCTCTGCCCCAGTGCGCCACTTCACCTCCCACCGCACTGTCTCCGGAGCTTCCAGGCAAGCAACGCAGCAATAGGCGTGAGTAAAACTCCACGTAGTGTCTCAGGGATTCTGAACTTCCTACACAATCGGTGTAAATGCCAGATTCAAACATAATCGACAGTAAACTTTCCGTTGTAACTCTTACCTTCAATAAATGCATCGGCTCGGCCCCGGCTGCTCCATTACGTTTAAAATACATTGCATGTCTTGCAATACTCATATCTTGGGGAAATATCGGACGCAAAATAATTTGGACGCACCCCGGCACCATGGGGTTTACACGTCCGATAGCCCACGAGCGAACCTTAAAAACTTCACGCCCTATAACACATAAGATTTCTCCCCGCCCACCTGAGTGAAACACAACGCGGGATGCACTCACTCCAGGTCCAACAGAAGCCGAAAGATGGTCTTCGGCCCTTCCCAAGTAGCTTGCGGTCAAAATTACGTGACCAGCAGGCTGAATATCAGAAACCGCCTGTACTCCGTGCAGATTATTTTGCACTTCAGATAAGCGGTCAGTTCGGCTTCCGATCTCACGTCCCGCGGTTGCAGTAGATGCAGGCACACTGATGAGAGGGTCCGTCGGGAGCTGCGCGTTAAGCACCATTGCAACGTTGGCCCTCCGCCGCAAAAATAAGTATGCCAATCTAAGTAGTACTACCCCCCACATGATGCTACATGCAGCCATGAGGGCCGCACTCCAGACCGATAGATGGCCCTTTTTTACTAGATCATAAGTTACCAGCACCACACAAACTAGCTGTACAGCAACCAATATTATAACCAGCGCATGGCGCACTACAGCAACTCTTGGGAGCACTGCGTTATTGTCAGCATGACAGCTTCCAGAGGCACGTCCCACCCTGTAGGTTCCAAAACGGGAACTACTAGACCCGCGAACATCCACGTCCCCTGTCGCAGGCACTGATGTATTATCAACCATAGCGCGCGACGTATGTCATAATTCATTCACGTACAACCAAAACATAAGGTTCTGTCATAAGGAGAATGATGTCCAGAGCTTGATCTCCTTGAAGTACACTCATCACCATGCAGCTTGCTCCCAGTAATGCACTGATCCACAACTCGCTACATGCACTAAAACCTTGACTTAGCTCATATAACTAGCAGGCTTCGCGCACCGGCTCCGTAGCCCTTGATTCTCCTGCTGCAACGACTAAAGGGTTTTGTAGCAAAGTTCCTGATGTTAATCTGGCACGCTCACAAAGTACATCTCCTGGATATATGCGTGTTTCAGCATCGAAAAATATCTCGCACTCTTGCCTGTTGGCAAGTTTTAACACGGCACCGCTGGCAATTTTACAGTCGTACCGCGCTTCTTCTAGTATATATTCTGCTATCATACCACCTGCCATCATGTCGGTAGAGGCAGCACCCAACAACAGTGTGATGTCCGCGCCTAACCTTTGTATATTGCAGATTGTCAGCGTAGCAATGATGTCAGAACTATGACTGTTGCTTAACACGTTACGCGCTAGATCACGTATTGAAGTACGGTCAATATCGGTAGTACCATCCCGTACGCTGGTAAGCAGTAAAGATAGAGCTCTATTGACAGATGATTCAAAGCGCTCCATTGCTCCTGCACCATTCATATCCTCTAACGCACGTTCCCTGCTAACGCTGGGCAGTACACTCAACTCCCTGTTTGCTCGGCGAGCATTGTACAATACTACATTGCTCAAGGATTCCTGCTCGTACACACCATCAACCTCAATCTTTGCCATTGCATATGCAGCTTCACATAAACCGGGAATCTGCTTACACAAATAGGGCATCCTTGCCATAATGTCATCCTTACTGGTTATACCCGAATTTAGGCTGTGCCCTACACTAGCAAGAGCTGATGCTGTTAAAGCGCTTTGAAATTTATCTGAACGTATAAACTCCGACACTAGCCAAAGCTTGCCCCGTTTCGTGACAGGATCAAACATTGCCCCCTCACTTTGCGACAAACCCAGCAGCAATGATACACACCCATCCCATGCCAAACGTTCGTCTTGACCGCACCGGAATTGTGGAGTGCGCACAGCATCCTGGGCAAAACCCACCATGCGGGCCAGAAACTCCGTGTCCGGATCGGATAAAACACCGCCTTTGTGTGCAGTAACATATGCTAATTGTTCAGCATTTTTATATATATCCCACAACAGCGCAGGGATGATCGCCCCGTTTTTAGATATACTAGACACGATCAATGCAACATAGCGCCTCAAAAATAGAGACTTGGAATCATATGGCACGACACTTTTGGAGAGAAGCGCTACACGAGTTGGGTTCATATCCTTAGTATCGCGTGACTCCACGGCAGGAACAAACATCTTCAGTCTGCGCATGCCTTTACTTGGTGAGTCACCCCTAGAAATTATTTCACTAGCACGTGATCCAGCTACAATAAAACCTGTCTTCATAACAATCACGCGGCTTTCTTCCCGGCGTAAAACCGAACGCACCCTATGCAGAAACAAATCAGGATACGTAAACCCCAGGTACCGCACAGGGTAAAGGGTATCGTTATAGCCATAAAAAAGCCTCTCAGGGCTAGAGGACTCGAAGCATACCAGTTCATCTCCCGGAAAAAAATACTCGTCTGCACTTTCAGCATGGGTAGCATGTTGGAGTACGCCTCGCAGGTCGATACCCTGATACTCACTGCACGTACTGTTGGCTATATCACGTAATTTGATGCCATTTGGGCTATCCTCATCAATTCCAAACACTATTAACTGGCGATAAGGTATGAAACAACTCTCTTTAATCTTGGCAGCAGCACTCCGGATTGCTGGCATGAGCAGCGAGTACATGAAATAGCAGGCTATGACGCAGGCGGCCACAATTGGTAATGAAACCAGTATTATTGCGACCACGGCACAGCACAGCGCAAGTAGAGACGCAAAGACAAGTGTGTACGCAACGGTTTTGGCTATGTTTTTCATGCATATACCCCAATTCTTTCATTATTATACGGGCCAATCTGGCCTATCATCTCGTTAGCAGTGCCGTCTGTACGCACCTTTTTAATAAGCTCATTGCAGCAACTTTCATCCCGGCCATATGGGCTGAATCATTGGCCTATGACGAAGCAAATACTTGCACTATTCCAACTAAACGCTGGTGGTGCGCATCATGTATGGAAAACACTGTACTGACACTAAGTACAATATTCATTCACTACAAGTTAGTTGTATTATAGCACAATGGCATCTAAATTTTAGGAATTTTCCAATATTTTTTACTTTATAACCTAACTGGTATGCGCATCAGCAGCCACAAGTACATTTACAATTTCCCATCCAGGGCCGATTTCATGCAATGTGCGCATACAGCAACCTCAGCAAATGCGAGCGGTGTGCTATGACTGTATCCGCTGCACAGGCAATACCTCATCGGAGTACCTGTACATCTCGAACAACTGCCATACAGTGTACAAAAACCGGGGGTTCCACTATTCCGAACTTTATACATGCCAAAATGTGTATAATATCGAATGCTCCGTGCCACTGCACGTCTTTATGGTACAGACCTTGACTTTGCAGCCTGCAACTTCTGACCGAAAATGTCCCACTCAATTTATATATAGCTTTGGCGGCGGGTCGGTCATCTCACGTTTTGACCAACGCTCCCACTCAGCAACAGCAAAAACTCCCACGCGCGCGGAAGCCGCGGTTACACACAACCCTAAACTCCGGAAAGTGTCGGCACGCTCATCATCTGACCGCACACCAGGTTACATCCCTAAATACTGGTACACAATGTGCCCACTGCCCCGGTCGAGGTTGTAGCCGCCATAATGGGTTCTGGTCCAACTGCAGCAGCAACTTCCGGATTATCAAGCGATGTATCTGACGCGGGTGTGGGGCATTCAAGTATGGGAAGTTTACACACATTTATCCCGACATCGGAGGATATCTCGCACTCCTGCCTGTCAGCGAGCTCTAATCCCGCACCACGGCGTCTAAATGCGTAGTTACGCAACGCCGAGTCAGTTTGTAAATAGTCTGTAATCAGCTCGTCTGATGTTGCGTGCGCACACAGGTCGTGCACCGACTGTCCAACAGAATCCCACAGAGACGATACCCTGTGAGCTACCACACACGCGATTATGTCGGAACAGCGCTCGCTCCGCAATATGCGCTGCCCAATGGTATACATGTTGCGAACATTGCCGCCATGCGAGAGCTCAGACGCCCGCACGGCTTTTTCTTTGAGTGCGTTAAAATCCCTAATGACTCCCCCGTCCACACCCCCAGATTCAGGCCCTGCATCTACATCTGGCATTACTCTATCCATGAAACGCATTGTGCCTCTAATGTTGTGAAGCACCAGATTGTTTAAACAACCTTCCTCATACGTGCCGCATACCGCGGCTTTTACCAGCACATAAACAATTTCAAATAAGCCAGGAATTTGCTTGCACAGGTATGGAACACCTTCCAGAATATCCTCTCTAGAAACCATGCCGTTACTTATACTATCTTTCACACTAGCCATAGATGCCGAGATTACGGCATTTTGAAATTGCTGTGAGCATATAAATTCTGATATCACCCACAGTTTCCCTTTCTCCGTGATAGGCTTAAATATTGCATCGTCACTTTGCGATAGACCCAATAGAAGCAATACATCAGCCTCATGCTTGGCACGTGCGGCCGCGCCATATTTTATAACCTCATTCCTGGTAGATTGGATGAATCTGACACCATCACGCAGAAACCTCGCATCCTGCAGGGACAAAGCACCCCTCGCATATGTAAGAATGTGCATAAATTGTTGCATATTTGTGCGCATGTCCCACATCACCGCAACTGGAAACTCTCCGTCAGACCCACCTACACGAGCCCTAGTCAGTGCGATGTAGCGCCTTAAGAATATAGATTCGCAATTATTTGACACCACGTAAGGGGATAAGAGCGCTAAACGGGTTGGGGTCATGCCTGCAGTTTTGTTCAGCAATACCGAGGGAGCAATAAGCTTCATCCTAGTAATGCCATTTTGCAGCATAGCATATTCAAAAGTTACATCATTAGTACGCGGCCCAGTTACTGCAAAATTTGTTTTCAAAACAATCACGTTCTTGCCTACCCTGCCACAAGGTAAAAGCATTCTACGAAAGAGAGAGGAAGATGGCAGCGCATTTGGGTGATATTGCACAGAGTAAAGGGTGTCTCCATAGCCGAAAAAATACCGACCAGAACTGGATATCAGGCATGTTGGGGTGCTATCTTGAAAGACGCGCACCTTTGTCTCCCGATCATAAACCGTATACTGAAGTACATCTCGCAGATCGACACCTTTGTACTCACTGCGTTGACCATCAGCTATATCACTCAATTTGATGCCTTCGGGAAGATCCTGATCAATTTCAAACACAACTTCCTTGGGGTAAGGAAGGCCGGCTAGTACCTTAACTGTAGTTATGCCCTGCTGAGCCACCGGTGCAACAAATGACTTAAACAAATGGCAAGCCAGTTTGCACATGAAATAAATAGGCATAACAATCGCAGACACAGCGCCTACGATGCAGCATAGCACGAGTAAAAACATGGAAGCTAGTATTAGCAGAACGGCAATGGCTGTGTTTTTCATTCGGGTTACTCCAATTTTGTTTATACGTCTCAAGCCTATCAACTTGTTGTTGCAAGCATGCATCAGTCAAAAGTTACGACGGGCGTTCCCTGTGCCCTGTATAACATGAGCTTTTTACCAAGTGCGCGTGCTCACACTAGCTCGCAATGTAACAAACAACACACCTCCTGAGAGTAGCTGTGTTACGGCACCAAAATACCTGAATTTCGGAACTTTCTAAAGCTTTTACTTTTATAACCTAATATTCATAGATATATCAATATATGTAATATATTTACAATTTTGGACCCGGAGGTCGCTTTAAACTTGCAACATCCGGAGCGAGCCATGTCCAGTCCGTTGTGGTGATCGTCTACATGTATATAAAAGCGCTCGCAGGAACCGCTATCAGACAAACACAACTCACGCTTAACAAAGCTACTTGGCGAGTTTACAATTTCCATGCTTACGAAGCTGCCTATGACCGCAGCTTCGAACACCTCTCACTCTAACACTAGACGTTACACACCTGCTGCCCCAGTTGCTGCCGGCCTGGTGGCTCTGGATTCTGCGCTGACTGCGGTAACTTCAGAGCTATCAAGCGATGTACCCGCTTCTGGTACAGGGGGATATACAAGCCCTGGAAATTTGTATACCACTGTGTCAACGTCAGAAGCTATCGCCAACTCCTGCCGATCGGCAAGTTTCAATCCGACCCAGCGTTCAGGTACGTGGCCCCGTGATACAGGATCGTCCCGTATGTAATTTGTGATAAACTCGTCCGATGTTGCAGGCGTACACAGGCTGTCCACTGGTTTTCTGCGACTATCGCACAAGTATGATATCCTACGGGCTATCAAACATGCAATCGCGTCGGAACAGCGCCTATCCTGTAATACTCGCCGTCCAGTACCACACATACTATTCATGTCGTCAGCATCTGGGGGGCGGCATGCCCGTGAAATTTGCTCCACAAACGTCTCAAACTCCCCTTTCGCTCTGTCATTCATGCCCGCAAACGCGCTATCCTCATCTATATCGGGTAGTTGAACACCGTGTCTATTGAGTGCACGCGCGATATTGTAAAGTGGTAACCCGCCTAGATTACCTTCCTCACACACGCCGTTATTATACTTCGCAGCTCTCACTATGGTATAGATAGCCTCGCAGAAACCGGGAATTTGCTTGCATAGATATGGCATGCATCTCAAAACATCTTCCCTAGAAACTCTGCCCTTATCAACGCTACTTGCCATACTGGCCATAGCAGCTGAGATCATGGCATCTTGAAATGACGGTGAGTGTATAAACTCTGACATTAGCCACACTTTACCTGCTTCTGTCAGAGGCTTGAACATCGCCTCTTCTCCCTGCGACAAACCCAATAGGAGCAACATGTGTCTTGAGTGCTGCTCAAGCGCGGCCACACTGCATTCAGAAGACCGATCATCTGCGGCAGAGCGAAGCACATTCATACTGAAACGCATAAACGCCATATCTTCCGGAGACAAGGCGCCCCTCTCATATGCAGAAATATGTGTAAATTGTCGCATATTTGCACGCATATCTTTCTCGAATGCATTAGAAACCCTTCCATCTTCGTCCACACCAGCCCTAGCCAGTGCGATGTAGCGCCTCAGGAACACAGAATTGGAGTTACTTGGCACCACATAGGGAGACAAAAGTGCCAGGCGGATTGGCGTCATACCCTTGGTCTTGCTCATCACTACTGAGGGGGTGATGAGCCTCACCCTTGAAAAATTTTGTCCGCTACCACCCACGTATTGAAGACGCACACCATTGGTGCGCGGCCCGGTTACGATAAAATTTGTTTTTAAAACAAACTCATGAACAAAACGCCTATCATCTACAGAATTATTACGTCGCCCCCCAATGCAATAAGGAAACATGTCTGCCTTCTTGGGTGGAAACAAGTGTGCCGGCCGCGCTGTCGGGAGCCGTACCGGGTAAATAGTGTCTAGATGCCCTAAAAAGTGCTGACCGGAATTGGAAACGAAGCACACAGGGTTTTTCGCTGGAAAGACATACTTCCCCTTCCCCTGGTCAATGAATGCGTATTCTCGTAGTGCATCTCGCAGATCAACGCCCTTGTATTCGCTGCATCTACCACTGGCTATATCATCTAGTTTGATGCCGTTGGGGCTATCTTGTTCAACCCTGAACACAACCTCCTTGTTATGAGGAAGACCGACACTATCCCTTGCCCAAGCAATGGCACTTTTGGTCAGCGCTACACAGCCCGCAAAACTACCCAAAACCAGCGCACACAGAAAGTAAACGGGTACCGTAACTGCGTATACGGTGCCTACAACGAGACACAAGGCAAGTAAACATGCCGTGGTTAATACCGACAAAATAACTTTAGCTATCTTTTTCATGCGTGTTACTCCAATTTCATTTATCGTCCGTCGAGCCGATTGGCTACTTCAAGTGTGCATCGGTAAAAAGTTGCGCATCGCTGTCGCACCCTGTAATCACGTAAGCTTTGCTACCAAGCGGCGCGCTCACACTTAATTTGTATAGTGTGCTATGCGTGAAAAAACCTCACGCCAGCATCTAGCCCTATACTGACAAGTTGCGTCATGTCATGAAAATACCTGAACTTAGGAACTTTCTAAAAACTTTTACTTTTATAACCCAATGTTTGCAGATACATCAACTTATGTAAATATATTTATAATTTCAGGTCCAGAAACTGCCTTAGGTGGCCACCTGTTGAACTGCGGGTAATCCGCTTTGTTGGTGTCTTTCAGCTTCAGAATCACACTCAGCAGCATCTATAATAGCGCCGCTATCAGGCAAACACAGTCCATGTAAGCTACTTGATAGATTTTATACATTCCCACATGCACACAAAAGCCGCACATACCGCGGCTGCACTTTCTGGAGGATTATTAGCCCTTCAGCAGTTTGATCACGCACCCAACCTGCGCATTCCTAACCACTGCGGAGTATTATGCACTCGCTGCCCCGGGCACTGGCCCAGGAGCTCTGGATTCTGCTCCCACTGCGGTAACTCTAGTATTATCAAGCAATGTACCTGACGCGGGAGGGTACGCAATCTCCCGAAATACGCGCGTCTCCACGCGAGCGTCGGGATGCATCTCTAGCTCCTGCCTATCGGCAAATTCTAACTTTGCACCATTTTCAAATGCGTGGTCCCGTAACACCGAATCAGCTCGTATATAATCCACAATTAATGTGTCTGATATATCGTGCGTATGCAGATGGAATACCCCTCCCGCGTGCATACCATTTGACCGCACATTATGCGCCACCAGATACGCGATTATTGCAGAGCAGTTCTCGTCCCGCAATACGCGGCGTCCAGTTTTATACATGTCATCTACATTATTGTTGTCACCATGCAAAACATGGGACGCGCGCAAAGCACTATCTTTGAGTGCGTCAAAACGCTCTATTTCTCTGTCGCTCATACCTTCAAATGCATGCTCCTCGTCTACGCCGGGTAGGTCAAGCGCACAATCTTTGTCTCGGCCACGCAATACATTCGAAACGCTATAAAGCGCCAAAGCATCCAACTCACCTTCCTCGCACACGCCGTTATTATACTTCGCAGCCCTAATTATGGTGTAGACAGCCTCACACAAACCAGGAATTTGCTTACACAAGTATGGCATGGCTTTCAAAATAGCAGCTTTAGAAGTTAGACCCCTATCAATGCTATTTGTCACGCTAGCCATAGCAGCTGAGACCACGGCATCTTGAAATTGCCGTGAGTGCATAAACTCTGATACTAACCAAAGCCTGCTTTGTTTAGTGATAGGCTTGAATATCGCCTCTCCGCTGTGCGACAAACCCAATAGGAGCAACATATCCCTTGAGTGTCGCGCAACTCTAGCCGCATCATACTCAAAGGGCCTGGTTTCAATATCTTTAAAAATGAGCTCTAAGCTGCCATTCAAGAATCTCGCATTCATCCGAGATAGAGTAACTTTATTGTATACAAGAACGCGCGAAAACTGGCGCCCATTTGTGCGTATATCCCACTCTAGCTCCCAAGGTATATCGCCACCATTATATTGCATACGGGCTCTGGCCAGCGCTACATAGCGCCTAAAGAATACAGACTCCGAATCATCTGGCAATATGTAGGGGGATAGAAGTGCCAGGCGCATCGGAGTCATGTCCTTGGTCTTGCTCATCACTACTGAGGGGGTGATGAGTTTTACCCTTGAAAAATTTTGTCCGCTACCATCCACGTATTGAAGACGCACATCGTTGGTTCGCGGCCCAGTAACCACAAAATTTGTTTTTAAGACAATCTCTCGAACAGCATCTCTCTCATCTACAAGGCCATAATCCGGATCTTGCATCCACATATAGCTCAAGGGCGATGTTTTCCTACGGGGCGGGAACAGGGACGCCGGTTTGTTCATTAGGGGTTGCACCGGATAAACAGTGTCTCCACAGCCTAAAAAGTGTTGATTAGAACCGGACACAAGAATCACAGGTTCGGCACTTTGAGGAAAAATGTACTTACCTTCTGCCTCGTGATAGTGTGCGTACCGTACTAGTAGATCTTGCAGATTAACGCCGTTGTACTCATTACATCGACCACTGGCTATATCATCTAATTTGATGCCGTTGGGGCTATCCGGCTCAATCCTAAACGCAATCTCCTTGTTGTGAGCAAAGCCAACACTGTCCCTTAACCAATTTATGGAACTTTTGGTCAGTGCTAAGCACAACTCAAAGCAATAGAAGACTAGTGCACACATAAAGCAAATAGGTACCAGAATAGCCGCCGCCACAGTATTTGCAACAAAGCTCAGGGTGATTAAAAACGCCGCGGTTAATATTGACACAGTGGCTTTAACTATGTTGTTCATGCATATTACTCCGATTTTGTTTAAAAGGCGGCCTATTGGCTTATTACCCAGCTGGAAGTAGCGCGGACAACGCTCCCAGTTTATCCAAGCAAATTTCTATCCTAAATACGCGCTCCGTTGGCTTGCAAAGGAGTGATACTGCATTATTTGGCATAACCTGAGTGGTTGTGATGTTCGTAAAACCTCGCACATCAGCATTTGGTCCGATACTAACAACAAGTGAGTTGTTAGTATACCATAAAAATACCCGAATTTAGGAAATTTTCTAAAAAAAATTTACTTTTAAACAAAATACCTACGGATATCTCGGTAGTACAAAATGTATTTATGGCTTTAGATCCAAAAAACCACCCAAGTATGCAATACCCAAAGTAAACTATGCTAAATCCACTATGGTGGTCACCTTCCAATTCCAGAATCAGGTGCGGTGGCGTCTATCCCAGACATAGAAGTCGGAGAAGGGCCACCGCCAGGCAAACGTAGTCCGTACTCCAGCTTCGTAGCCACATGATGGGTTCTTATCTTATCCTGCATGAGTGAGGGAAAAAAGTCCGATAGTGGGCCATTTTCGCTTGCCTTCATACAAGCATTTATCACTGCCTCATTGCGCACTTCCCCTATACGAGGGTCAGTTAGTAGTTCAGCAGAGCATTGTTCCCCTTCAAAAAGCAATGCAGATATTTGATCTGCAACCATAGCCGCAACAAGCTCTTGTAGGCCAGATTTGTCAAGCCGAGAGACGGAGTGCCTAAAATAGCTGAGCACATCTTCCGGAGCCTCAGCATCCAAACGTTGTTGCGCACCCCACTCCTCTGTCAACACTCCATATAGAGTCCAGACATCTGTATTACTGCTTCTAGACCGAACAAGCGCCTCAGCCATCATTGCATAGCCTTCCACATGGTCACGAGCTATGACACTGCGAGCAGTACCGTTCAATAAAATCGAACGAGTATTGACACCACCGCCTTCCGATATTGCGGCCGCCCTGTGAAATCCTGGAATTGCGCATAGTTGGGTAATAATGCCTACGGTTATATCAATATTGTACGCAGGATCGCAATCCAAATATGTGCTCACAAGCCCGTATATGCTCTCCGGTAGCCCTGAAGTGTTCATCGCTAAACGAGGAAGAAACCGCGCAGTGAAAACGTCATAATTTATGCGACCAGTGCAGGAATCCGACGCATACATGGTCGCAACTGCCTTAAGGGCACCAGTCACTACTGCGGTTCTCAGATCTGCGTCGCACAGTAATCTGGCAACTATCTCCCTCTGCTGGTCTAATCCGGTCAGATCTTTCACGCACTGCAGACTCGGGGCGGAAAGCACATACAGCGCAGACATCACCGGAAGCTCTGTACCATCCGGTGACTCAACTTCCATTGCATGCCCGAGACTCCTTATCATGTTTGTATAACACCGTGTGAATTTCGCGCAGCTCATAACAGTGTTTGCTCGGGCAAGTGCGCGGGGGTGCCTATACATAAGTCTCGCTTCCCCCGCACAACACGCAATATCATTAAAAACTCTATACCCTACCCCGTACATTACGTGCGAATACACCCCCTCATTGTGTTGTTCACCCAGTTGCAAAATCTCGGTGCCGTAAAACGACTGTAAATGATTGTATAGCAACCTCCATTGTAACTTAAAGTAAAGATCAAATGGACCATCCTCACTATATGCATAACGCGAAGGCAAAAACATTAATTTGAGCAGGTTTTTAGACGTAAGCTTAATCTCAACCGGATAGCAAAACTCCCCTGGAAATGAACCAAGAGTCTCCCTGAGTTGCATACCCACAGTTGGTATTTTCATATAATCGGGAAGTGCCGGCTTGAAGATCATGTGCATCAACCCTGGAGGTACGGGAGGTAAGCTACTGCCTCGATTCAAAACCCTATATCCAATAACCCGAAAGATATTTCTGGAAAGGTTGCAATATATCCCGCCACCCGTCGCGCCCTCCTCGGAAAAGTAAAACTTGGGCGTCTGGTGATCATTAGCGCGTGTTGTAATATCGTCCAAAATTTCACCTTTGAGACCGTCGTCGGTAATACTACGAATTTCGGCAACACCAACCGGTTGCAATACAAGTACGATACGCGTACTTGATATATCCTCGTGGGTAATCTCCGCAATCCCAAAAAGTTCAAGGATGCTGGGCGGCTGCATGGATCGCAGCGTAGTAACATTCCCGGCAGATGGCTTTATTGTGTCATTCATAGCAGATTAAGTCCTCGTTCAAATTAGTGGAAACGTAAAAAATGGGATGCTTAGAGGGCGACTACCGCAAATGCTGCGCAGCACCTACCCCCTGCTCTTCTCCTATCAGTTCATGATTGCGCGTATGCGGCGTCGCACTCCGCGCACTTTGCGCGGGCTCACAAATAAACACCTCGCATCGGGTGTTTCTAGTAAAGAATGACACGTCGCTATGGCTATTCATGATGCTAGGCAAAAATTCACGCACGGTCTCTTTTTCCGCCGCAAGAAACTTGCTAATAACATTCTTGCTATGAGCGCTGAGATCACGTGCAAATTGTACTGCCCCGCCTTGGGGACGCTCGTTGTTGCTGAAGTGCCCATAAAAGGCCCTGATCAACCTCTCTTCGCAATCAAACACAAGGCCGGGCGAGCAAACCAGGTTCTTATAAACTCTGTGCGCAACGGAATCTGCAACAAGTCCCGCAAGCATATTTTCGTCAAAGCCAGCTATTGCCGTTCCAATGCGCTCCTCGCACTCTTCAACACTTGGGACATTACCGCTGCCAAGAAATTCCTGCATTACCTCGCTGTAATAACCCTGCCTGTTTGACGCACCTCCGCGTTGCGCGGCCTTAGCCTGTGCACATGCGACGATCGCATTACGCATATACGATGCATCTGCATTCGCGAGATACTCATCAAGGGAACAGCCATATATTGTCTGCTCGGAATTTGTGTGGCTACCGTCTACCCACTTTTCTATGCTCGTCACGATAGCTGTTTGTCGCCCATGTTGGTCTATGTTGACGCGGTTAACACCTACAACCCTCTGCAACAAACCAACCATGCCCTCAGTTAGCCCGGGAATGCGGCGGCATATATCAGGCACAACGCTGTTCAACATGCCACGCACTGACGCACCGTCATCTGCTGGACCACCAAGACGACTAGATTTACTAAAATGCACTACAAGCGCGTCCAGACATGATGACATTGCTGCCATTATCAGGGCCATGCCAAACTCGTCATCAGCAAGAAACTTCCTGACGATCGCCTTGGTCCGCTCCTCTGCCCCCACACTTGTGCAATCAACTTGATACCCTGCGTGTGAAAGGGCATGCAGCGCCTTCAAAACTTCTACAGACGTGCCATCACCATCCGCACTCACTACGTTGTGGGATATTGACGTCATAACGCTCTGCAAACGCGTCTTGTTATCCGAATCAGGCATTACATTGTGCGCATCGCGGAAGCCTGACATGTATCTCTTAACATCATTGACAAATTTGGAGCCCATGGGACTACAAATAAACCTTGACCATTCTTGGTTTGGAATGATCATAGCCTCACCACAGTCCTGCCTGTGCGTGACAAAGTCACTACAAAGTTGCTGCTGAAGACCCAAATATGCGATAAAAGTACCGCCCCCCAGCAAATTTCCATTCAGTGTGCAGGCAACATAGTCATTGAGCATCAGCGACATTAAACTATTACGATCTATCCTGCGTGCAGCTGGGAGCGATAAATCACTAATATCAAATTCTGCTCGTTGAAAATTCAGCTTACCATCACTGAGCGACAGGCCCCCAGCCACAATAGGAACTTTCACTACGACCTTGGTAGACGTAGGCGATGAAGGTATCTCAGACAATAAAGTACCAATGCTCCTGCCGGGAGGCGCCACGCGTACATCAGGAGCAACTTTAAAGCTCTTACCGTGCATTACGCAAAAAGTGTGCGCGTCGCAGCCATCTTCCCGCAATGCAATAGGCTGTTGATAGAATGTTATAGCGGTATCGTTAGCACCCCGCCCCATGGCGACTAACATTCCTGCCTTTACCGGATGCGTGTTCGGCAGTGTGTTAACGTCAAATTCCTCCAAAATAAGCACTACGCGGTGATCAGCAACGCTGTCATGCCTTCTGAGAGTCTCTTCGCCAGCATACACTACGTTCTCACTCACCCTTAACACGTCACTTTCCCCTGAAAGAGACGAGCGTCGTGAACGGCCGCCAACTCTAGCGGCTGTAGCCTGCTGTAACTCAGTGGCAGGATCACTTGCCGCGTCAACTGTGTCAAAACCTTCTTCCGCTAGATCTTCCTGAACCGGTGTATAACTAGCCGGCGCCATAGCGGGTTGTTGAGGCAATTCTGCGGGATGCATGCTAGCTTCTCCCCCGTCATTACCAGCGGCACCGGGTACCGGAGTTCTGCTGCCACCCACTGGGGATTGGCTGCGCGAGCGGTCATGGTTTATGGTAACACCCGATAAAAATGAGTTGAGTGAACCACTGATGGTTGATAGTGAATCAGCGCTAAAGCCACCATCCGATCCCTGAGCATGTAAACCTTGCGCTGCTAGGTGCTCTTGGGCTTGTGTAGCACCAGCTGGCGTCACAACGGGTTGCTCAAAATTGGCTGAGAAGAACATACTTGTTTCATCGCCTTCACCCTCTTCCACAGAGGAGTTGGTGTGTGTTGGAGATGCACTACGTGAATCTTGCTCTGCTAGGTGCTTTTGGGCTTGTGTAGCACCAACTGGCGTCGCAACGGGTTGTTGAGGTAATTCTACCAAAGGCACTTTCCCTTCTTTCCCAACACCACTAGTACCTGGCATTGAAGTTCTATCACCACCCGCCGAGAACGCGCTGTGCAAATCCCGCCCCGATGGAGTAGCTTGCGACACACCGGATTGCGACAAATCAGACAATGAACCTGGCAAACTAGTTGATAGCGAACCTGTGTGCAGGCCTCCATCTGCCCCTGTAGAACGCAAATTTCGAGTAACGCGTGCAGCTTCACGCTCAGCAATTTTACGCATCACCTCAGGAGCTATATTTATTTCACTACCAGAGCGTTCATCCCGTGATTGCGCGCTGTCAGTTCGTTGTTGTCTTGTATCGCTATCGCCAGGCAATTGGGTCTTAAGCACACTACGGAATGCGGGGTATAAGTCGCTCGATACACCTAAAACTTCAGAATCGACCTCAATGCACATTGAGAGCCTCTGCCCCATTAATTTGGAGAAACATAGGTTTTCGGGCAGTTCTAACGCTCTGCGTGCAAGCAGCTCGCCCACTAGCGTATCAGCACCACGCGCAATCCCCGAAAATGCTTGCTTAGAATAGTTCTGCGGGTCATTATCAAGCATAGACGCGACCCCTGTGGCAAAAGCGTTATAAACTAATTCCCGCAAAGTCGAAGATTCCAGTGTTGGCATACATTTCCTGAGTTGCACCATGCACTCAGTGACGTTAGAAATCTTTTCTTCTCCGCGTTCGTATGCAGCAAGTACCTCGTTCAAATAGCCTTCCATAGACTCACCACGCATTGCTGCGCGTGCTACTATTACGGGTAGCGCATGCTTCACACTGGCACCACGCTCTTGAAGAATCTTACACTGTTGCGCTATTTGCCTTCCTCTGCCAGCTTCTGCCCTTCCTAAATCCGCCATGCCAAAACCGGGAATCACGTGCATGTGCGCAAGTAGCCCATGGCTCGCCACTTTGGTTTCTGCACCTTGCAGATTATAAAATCTAGCCAATACAGCTATTGCACTCTCAACAAGCCCGGGAATGGACTTGCAAATCATCGGAAGTGTGCTACTACGTGTGGCACTATAAACAGTACGAAGCACCTCATCTGAAAACGCTTTGGGGTCTTCTAGATCTGGCCTCTCACGTTTTACCTCATTAATTGTTGCTATTACACCCCGTACAGTTAGGGCAATGAGCGTATCTCTAAAACCTGGATCACCTAGAAAATTGCAGAGTAATTCTGAGTGTCCTACTCGCACTCGTGCATCTTGTGTAACATCATTTTGTAACAGCAGAGCACCCCCAGCGAGCGCATATATCCCACACATGGTCTCCAACGGAACACCGGGGTCATCTAGGGGAATTTCTGCACTGTTTTTTTGAGCGGTAGCCAGCACTGAGGCAAAAAAGTCACGGTCTGCTTGTGTAAGGAGCAGCTCATCGCTCAAAATAGCTTCAAGCTCCTCCTGGTGGTCTAAAAGGTCGCGAGCAAACCCGTTTCCTATATCGCTAAACAACATAAAACGACGCAGTGTTTCCTCCGTCGGCGCTCCTGTCCGTTCTTCCGCTGCTCCCCCTTCTGTCCCAAAAATGTTAGAAATAAGCGCGCGTTGAAGCCTAACGTAGTGGTGTAGGCATGATCGCCTCAAATATAGGGATTCAATGCTGTTGGTGTTTGCTAGCTGCAGCATCAGCTTCTTTAGCACCACCTCAATGCTATCAGTGTGAGCGACGGAGTGACGTAGATCACTGGGAAATTTGTAGTTGTTCTCAACTTTTAGAGTAAGATGCGGGTGGGACGCAACATGTAGACCATCCTCAATTGCGGTGCAGTCTGTGCGCACCAAAACCCATGAAACTCCATCGGGAATAGCCGTAGTATTGGCTCCATACCCAGTATGCAGAGTATTTATAGACGCAAGTTCGAAAAGGCTACCATCACACCCAACTATATAGAATGATCCGTCCACACCAAAAATGTGTGGTGCATCGCTTGTGCCGCCACTATTGCGCACTCCATTAACATATCTGACAACGTCATCATTCCCCTTTATCTTCTCATCGCCGGCTGGCCGGAGAAAAAATAGGACACAGTTTGATGATGCATCACCTATCGCATTTCCCTCATCACCGATTCTACTCACCGCAGGGAAATCAGAAGTGCCCGCATTCAGGGCTGGTGCGATATTCGCTTGCTGTGGGAGCGCTGTCTGGTCTACAGCTCCTTCACTGTGGCTAGGCGAACTGCGCTCAGTTTCTGCACTACTCGAAGAGGCTCTTTCAGCAGCTGTCTGAGAATCTTCTACAGAAAACTGCGGAGCTAATAAATCACCGAACACTGGTTGAAGCCCTTCTGACATAGCAAGAACATCAACTTCCTGTGTATGAAAAACAGCGCCTCTGATTTCGGTGCTAAAGGCGGAGGCAAAGACGGGTTCTTGGTGCAGAGCATCATTACGTAGCCATCTAGCAAGATGCTCACCTACACCAGGTTTACCCTGCACTATTACGTCAAGGTAATGCCGTGCCATGTCACCAGCAAACTGCTGCTCAATCCAAGAAGCCGTGGTATGGGCAACAACCTCTTCTACAGCATCACGCGTTAGTGCAGATATTATACTCCTAGCAGTTGTGGCACGCGCGGTGGCATCAGCCAAATCCGGAGAATTGCGGTACTTCTCAGTAACCAACGCAAAACAATCCTCCTTATCCCATGCATCCGCATCTCCCTGCCCCATTTCAGGCCTCTGCATAGCCTCGGCCGCTGCTGCTGCCACAATTAAAGGCCTTATCTCAGCACTACGCGCAGTATCGGCACAAAGCTGCTCATAGCGTGCAGAAACTCTCGCGCCTTCCTCGGCTAAACGGTTTCCTGTAGCTACTTCGTCAAAACCAGGAATAACATGTAATTGACTAACTATTCTGGGGCTAACAACGTTGAGATGATTGGCATCACGCACCCCACAAAATCCCAGCACTGCAGTGGTAACACTCTGGACAAGCCCAGGAATTGCACGACACATCCATAGTGCTCCCTGCCTACTGGAAATGTGAGCTAACACTCCATCCAGCCTGGGCATATTTGTTTTATTGCTCCTGTTAGTCTTCTGGTCCGGTAATTGCTCTTTGAGTACAACTTCTGCCACCTCACGTACAATAAGGTTTATGAGTGCACCCCTGAAATTTTCGTCAGCCAAGAACTTAGCGGTCAGCCCTTTCGTGAACTCATTCATGCCCGCGGGCATAATGTCGTGATCGCTTTTTACAAGATATGTGGCACCGGAAAGAGAATAAAGCAGGCACATGACTTCCTGAGATACCCCATCGGACCTGAAAATTTCTTCCTGGCCAAGGGAATCAAGAACAGAAAGCGCACAATTTAAGAACGCGCGGCATTCTGGACGCATATGCCTATCTTGCTCTACAGCAGTTTGAAAGCTTGCTCGATACTCAAAAAGGTCGCGTGTAAACCCGGCCCCTGCGGGACTTCTCATAAAACTACGCACGTCTTCCAACGGCAACTGCCTTTCCCGCGTTTTGGCTGATTCGCTTGCAAAGTTGTAGTGCAAGACAACATACTGGCGAAATATCTGCATCCTACTTTCTGGAGACTCAGGCAGCGCTGCGGAGCTGTGGTCCAACATCACTTTCTTAATAGTATCAGCTAGTGCCCCACAGTGGGCGACTGCATAGCACATATCACGTGGAAACTGCACTTCGCCGCATCTAGTATCCACTTTACGCACCAGCCCAACTATACGTTGTCCCTCTGGTAACTGCGGCCGCAATAACATCCACGAATCTCCGAGTGACTCGGTAGAATCCAGGCATTCAGCAGGTACTATGCTTGCGCTATCAACTCTAAAAATTGCGCCATTACGGGCAAGTATGTGAAGCTTATTGTCACAATGAAAAAGTTGGGGGGTCCCGATTGCCTGCCCACTATCAAGCATCCTCAGGATACGTGCGGCTTCTTCATTAGCTCGCAACGAAGACCGCTCAACCGGAGAGAGTCGCATAAATGCACAGTCAGCATCCGCTGAAAAACCAGCAGCAAATGCCACATCCTCTTCCTGGAAATATATGTCATCGCGAGGGTACGCTGCTTTCATCGCCATACGCAGCCGTCGCGCAACTTCGTGTGTGGGTTGATGTAATGTATCCCGCCGTTGACCTCCAGCAGGTACCGCACCAGCCCTCGACGAAGAGGCCGCAGGCTGAGAAGCGCTCTTAGGGCGAACGGATTCTACGCTAGCCCTCAGTGAAGAGACATGTTCAACGCCTGATGGTGTAGTAGGCGTAGACTGAGAAACAGTGCCAGAACGAGCAGGTGCAACATCAGCCATAGGCGAAGAGGCCGCAGACTGAGAAGCACCCCTAGGGCGAACGGATTCTGCACCAGCCCTCGGTGAAGAGGTATGTTCAACGCCTGATGGTGTAGTAGGCACAGGCTGAGAAACAGCTCTGGAACGAGTAGGGTCTGCACCAGCCATAGGCGAAGAGGCCGCAGACTGAGAAGCACCCCTAGGGCGAACGGATTCTGCGCCAGCCCCTAGTGAAGAGGTATGTTCAGCACCTGATGGTGTAGTAGGCGTAGACTGAGAAACACCGCTGGAACGAGTAGGTGCAACATCAGCGTCGGAGGCCGTTTCACCGCGATGTGGTACTTCCTCCGGTGTGCTGCGCGGCTGCTGCGCAACTTCTTGTGTGGGCTGATGTGCTTGTGCAGGCTGTTGTGATCTTTCTGGCGATGCGTCCCTCTGTTGGTCCTCAGTATGTGCAGCGCTAGCTCTAAGTGAAATAGCATACCGAACAGCAACACCAATGAATGCCAAAGCAAAAACAACTGCGATTGGTATGAGGGCTGCTAACGCCGTCGGATTGGCGGAGTACACAACTGACATCACTGCACTCACAACCGCAACAACAAACAACAGCGCCAGAACGATTACTTCTCGCACTCCCCTTCGTGGAGTATCAATACCAGTTTCGTCATCAGTTTCGTTCAACAACGTATAACCTATACCGCCTGTGTCGTCGCCCAACAGGCTCAGAGAAGCTTGATCCGGCATATATTTCACCAATTACACAAATAACTATTCTCGGAACCGCAGACTCATCGTTGCCAACATAACCAGGGAAGAAAAACAGCCGGATACACGGTACAGTTCATGTAAAATGCGCTGCAAATCCGTCTCACCATGTGGGAAAAGCCCTAAAATCTTCCGTATTGGTAACGAGAATGTCGCTTAATATCGAATATTTTTACTATTTATCATGAAATATCCAAAATTACAAGCGCACAACATCATTTATGCCTTTAAACCCTAGAAAGAGTAGGAATATCAAGGAAATATCATAATCGTTATTTGTATAAACAGACTTTCACAGTCAATTTGCGGGAAAGTATAGCTGGATGGGAAACAACACCCATAATGTGCTGAAGAAAGACCGCCTAGAACCAATTCCATCAAACATGGCAGGCTGAGGCAGTACCACCACAGACAATTACATGCATGCGATCACATGCACTCTGCGGTGGGCGTGCGAGAGAGAAACACACAGTGAAGAAGCATCGGATACAAGCCGCGTTCATCTTTGTAGTGTGCTGATTTCACCTTATCATCCTCTTGAAACATGGCTAGCGTGTGTATACAAAAAAATAAAAAGTGTGGAAACTCGTTAAAGAATGCGGCTTTACTAGTAGATAATCAGGATGTTCATACACATACTTGATGCATCACTAGGATGATTTTCAGCCCATTCCGAGAAGGCCGAACATCTCAAACAACTCTATGATATAAAGCGTGCGGTGCCGGTGCATGCGGCATAACGTCACAAGCGCCAAAGAAGCGGGCTTGCCACAACTAAAATGACGGCCCGCGCCATATTTTGTCTTGAATAAAGTCACCGAACGCTTCTTGATTGACTATCTGTAGACCCAGCTGCAACAGCTACTTCTACAGCAACTTTAGATCCTGACACTAAAGTGGCGGGCGCGGGTTCACAATTGTGTAAAGCGAGTACGCTCATCTCCGGGGGGCCACCCTCTGCTAATGCACATATCGCGTGTAGCCGCCCACCCTCATGCTCTGCAACATCGTCGCACATAAGCATCGTAACAGCAGGCAAGCTGGCCACGATAAAAATCATGACTACAACAGCAAAATGTGCAGCAGTGGCATCGGAGAGGGCATAAAGTATCGCGCCAATGGCTAGCGCAGCAACAAGCGCGCACAGCACGACAACTTTGTACGTTACACGCTTGCAGCAAGGATCAGTGTTATCAACAACCTTGCTGGGGCGCGACCGATTATCGACTTCGCAATATAAAGCGAGATGGCCGTAAGGCCGATTGTTGCCGTCGTGGCCCAAATCCTTCAATGCCATTACAGGCAAAATAATAAGCGCAGAGGCGAGGAACGCGACAAGCGCACACCCCATTATGCCCACGGCGAGCTTCCCGGAAGAGTCAACGCGCGCAACAACTAAGCCATAAACCAGCAGAAAGAAAACTACAGAAGATATCAGAAGTACGCAGCACTCCACGCCACCACGTACCTCCCCCGTACCGCCAACAGACGACTTTGCCGCCCTGCTATCAATTTTGAATGCCGAAAACACGCGTCCAGAGGCCACGACAACCCCTATTCCTACCCACTATGCGCAGATGCCAACAGAAGCACCGTTTTCTCTAGCGAGATGCAATGCAGCTTGCTGCCCCGAAACCCCAGCACCCGAAGCTGCAGTAGAATCCAGCACGACTGACGACACAGAGGTACCAGGAGCGTCAGCGCTTGAGCGGCATGCATCCGCAGGCACAGCAGTTACTGGAGCTTGTTGACCGCCACTAGGCGCGGCGGGCCTCACGTCTGGCGATAATCCGACAACTGGGGCGTCACTCAACACCAACACGGACGAGTGGCGCCGCGTTCCAACTACAACAACCGCAGAAGCCATGAATAACGCCAATGTAGCTAAAAACAGCGCGCTGCCTTGCCACGTTCCGGGCTTGGCGGCCATACACGCACAAGCAACTATTGCGCAGATGAACTCAAACACGGCCATCGCGGCCAGTGCGCGCATGCCAGAAAACGTACTTCTATCCTCTAACAATTGCCGCTGATGTTCCCACACAGATCCTTCCCGGACAACTCGCGCATAATCAGCCACAACACCATCTTCTCTCTCGTCCTGCACCGCCATGTACGCAACCGTACCGAGCAACGGAAGTAATACGACCAACGCCAGGCAGCCCCAAATTAGCGTACCAGATGGCCCAGCCAGCGTAGTCCGCAGGCACGCACAGATAGCAAATATCGCAGCGACCAGAGCCGCGATTGTTATTATAAACTGACCAGCACCAAAGAAAGATACCATGGACCTTTCCCGTATTTTCCTTTTGGCCCCGATCACCGTCCCCATTGCAGGATCACCAACTCTGACACGTACAGGCGAAATATTATGAACCTTGTCGCTAAACCTGACAGTTTTCCCCGCTGCCCATACGTTTCCGGAGCCACCACCGGGCCGATTCTTTTCCCTTAACACAACAAACACACACCGTAAAATGAACGCTAGATTACCACAGAGCACCGTGCAGCACCCTCAAAACACAGACAGCCCATCTGACTAGGAAAACAGGCAACCACACAACCCGTGAAAACTCGTGCACCACACACTCGCGGGGGGATTGTAGCATATGAACACGTGTGCACGCAATAAAATCTACTAAATTTTAAAATACCGAGAAGGCTGCTATATGCCGCACCCTGCAAAAGCGTGGTATTGTACCTCACTAAGTTTGGCTTTAAATGCCAGAGCCGCCGCACCCGCGCGCAACTTACGACACTACCTGGATGTTGTGGCACCGTACTGAAACAAACTTCATCACCTAAAAAGGCATATGTACGGCGATCAACCCGGACATTCTCGCAATCAAACCCTCAACCTCGACGAATAGGGGGTAACGCTGGGGCCTTGGACACAGAAAGCGCGATAATCAAGGAGGCTTACAGCTAAATCTGCAGATTTGAGTCTAACAAATGCATTTCAAGAGGATATAACATTCGCAAAGTATGAATCTCGCTCGATTCACGCCCTCTCGCTTCCATGGGGTGCACAGTTGGTGTATCCAACTCCGTGCCAAGCGGCAACGCCCCGCAGGTTGCGTTATTGTCGGTTTGCGAGAGGGTCACTGAGCTCTTTGTTGGCGCAGAATCTGCAGGCATGGTCCACATTTCACACCGCGGGTACGCCTCTTCAACAAAGAACCCGAAAAGTAGCAGTAATAGGGCAGCAACCGGTAGGCAGCATACGATGGTATCCGCGATCCCAGCCCATTTCTCCCAATTTGGAAGGCCGGCCACCAAGCAAAGACCCCACACCACAAATAATGCGACCAGCAATGTTTTCAGAGTCGGAATATTATCAGATGGTTTTTGCGATAATGCTGCGTCTGCAAACCTCACGCAAGTGTTGCGTCTGCGCCGCATCCATGCAACGCACATACCACAAGTAAGCGCCAGACCCAAAGTTGGATACACAATCAACCATGCCGAAGGCGCGATGGCAGCCGGCACTGCACCACAATATGTAACAGCGGCACATATGAGCTCTACCAGAAAACAGCAGGACATCACTCCAAGCGCCGCGGACGCTGCTGCGCTCTTAACGTAAACTTTAGGGAGATAAAACCTGGGCCATTTTATTTTAGTCTTCGGCGTACCAACATAACCCGGAGTCTGCACCTTGTTGATTTTTGCACTGTTAGGTATACTGGGCGCTGCAATTCCACAAAAAGGCGACGATCCGCCAGCATCACCAGCCGCGGTGCGGGGCCTTGGCCCCTTTTGGCATTGACGGCTTGTATTGTGACTTTTCATAGCACACACTACCTAGAAAAGCGCTGACTGGCATAAGAAGCCTAGCTCTACATCAATTGCGTAACAACAAATCAGCAGATAGAAGATCAAAAAAGACATTAAGGGCGCCAAACCACAAACACCATGCTTGACGCCACAGCTCCTAATTGCTGATTTTGAAAACTCATAACTGGTTTTAAAGGCTGAAAACGCTCGCCCCACAAGCCACAGCACCTTACCCTCACTCATTATACTTACTCAGAACATGCCCCGTACTCTGCACAGGGAATCGCGCATATCCCAATACTTACATGCACGCTAAAAGATCTACTCGCCCCTAATTAGCTCAACTAAGTTGACCGCGGACGAACACAGACCGGACAGCGGCCCCACTTTCCCACAAAACTCATGCGGAAATAACCCGGAGAAAAGTCCTCCAGCGGGGCATCCAGCAGGGCAGGCTACAAAGACGCGACTGCGCAGCGCATAATCAAGACAACGCGCTACGCTTCCGTATAAACTCTACACTGCAACTGCGGTGAGAACCCCAACACAACAAAATTCCCCAGCGTAGCCAGAGAATCGGGAGAATCCAGCCCAACAGTCACCACGAAGGTATCTGGTGGGACATCAGCAGTTTTCACTTGGCCCGAGTCTTCGTTCGAGCCGCGACTAGCTTCCTGGCCATCTGAGGCAGGAACTGCGTTAACTGTGATATGGTAAGCCTCGTCGGGGCCGTACTCCACTACTGTGTAACCTGTGTGACCACGTGAGAGCTCTGTGCCAAAAAAAGCGGCAATCGTGAACAACACCAGCGCGGCTAACATAAAACCACCGCACCATCCCCCACGATTTACGTCAATACATATGCAAGCAACAATGACGCCAATAAGTGCAAGTGCAGATATGCACGCCAACGCAACCATAGCCTTGGAACGACCACCATCATCAGACAGCTCTCGACAACCCTTCCTTGAGGGCTTAACTATTCTCACATCACTCCCTGTCGCAATGTCTGCTATGTTGTTGGCCGCTACTATCACCCCGGTTGCCACCACGAGCAACAATAGCAACACGAACGCCAGACAACTCCAACTCAGTGCACTACCAGCAACAGCGGGCTGCAGACACGCACCGCAAATAGCAATCACGGCGGCAATAAGAGCCGACATTGTTATGATAAACTGCCCAGCACCAGCAAAAGACGACATGGATCTGTCGCGCATTTCTTTGCAAGCCTTAGCCACCGTCGCTCTGGCAGGATCAACCATAAATGGCCCCCATCCTTCCCTAGAACGCTGCAGTGATTCATCCATTACACACACCTCATACATCAAACACGCCACCCCGGGTCACACACGCTGCTGTAGGCACCTACATCTCATCCCTGGCAACACCGCAGGTGACCGAAGCGTCCAATTGACCGGCACCGCACAAGCACCGTCCAACTTCCGCTCGACCAAAACACGAAAAGCCGCACCAAGTCGCTAGCCTCAGGGACAGGCTCAGCTCCAAACCCCGGAGAAAGGCCCCAGCACCGCACCGCTAGTGCCACCCACTCCAACAAGCACAAACAGCAAAGGCCGGTCACCGCAGCGCTCATATGAAAGCCGCGGCACCTGCCAAGCACACAACCCAAGCAACCAAGGACAGCAACAAAGCTAACGCCGCAGCTGCTACGGCAAACTACCAAAAGCTGGGGAAAGACGACACGGACCCGCCGCGCATTTTTGCGGGTTACAACCACCGTTGCCTCGGCGGGATCGACTCTATCAAAGACCGGAAACTCTTGCCTACCGGGACGTTGCAGCAACCCAACGCCCCGTTCATGCCACCTATCCACTCCTCAACAGCCGCCAATCGCCACCTATGAAGCAAAACCCAAGCTATAAAGCGGGCTTTACGCCGCCGCCTGCGCCACACCTGCTCCCAAAGTAGCAACAAGTTGTGGATCCACACTAACCATAATGGTAGCAGGAGGTACGGCCCCAGACTCGGCTGACGGCACGGAAGTTCCGGGAACACCAGCCCCGCCTTCTTGGCCGCCACCGCTAACAACGCCCTCGGTAGCACGCGGCTGCTGCTGGCCACCGGGTACAGCTTGAGCCGTACGAGCTGTAGCACACTTGCTATCACACTCTTCTGCCAACGATTGGTCACGTGTTGCCATTACAACAGCGGCACTGATCGCAAACAACACAAATGCGGCTAGGAAACATATGCTGCCCTGCCACGTCCCGCGCCTCGCGTCAACAGCAATACAAGCCACGACGGCAGCAATAAACACAAGCACGCTCAACCCGGTCAGTATCGCGGGAACATGCAACTTCTGCTGATCTTCCTGTCTCGCACGGGACAATTCCCTAGACCTCTCCTGAGCAGCAACCCGTTGCGCACCACCGGCAGCCTTCTTTTGACTCGAAGCACTCACTGCCGTATGCACAGCCATACCAAGTAATGGCAGCAGTGCTACTAGTGCCAGGCAGCCCCAAATCAGCGGACCGGACGCCCCTATAAGCCTAGGTTCCAAACACGCACAGATAGCAAACGCCGTGATAAGCAGCGCCGTGATAGCTACAACAAGCTGTGTAGTAGTGTCCGAAGGCTTCGCCACATACCGCTTACGCACGCCTGCATAGGCCTGCTTAGCCGCTTCTTTTGCACGGTCAACTGCATCAACGACCTTACCATGCACAGTTGACGGAACGCTACTAGCTGACGGGGTCGCAGCCTCATGCTCAGGTTCGGCAGTTTTCTCTTGCCCCGCAGGAGCACCACCAAACATCATCACACGGAACTTGTCAGCCGCATCGCTAACCGCACCTCTGTCTATTGCGGAACCGGCACTAAACGATACGACACTATACAAAGTGTCAGCATCAAGCTTATCCAGCTGATTGTACGATATACCAAGTGCATCGACGTGCCCGGCAAGCGTTTCCAATACGCTCCTAGCCGCAGACGCGTTCCCATCATTGTACGACACACCGCCAAACATGAAGTCGACAAAAGCCTCAAGGTCGCCCCTTTCTACTTTGGTATCACGGTCAAAACCTTTGCTTACCAGGCCGCCGTGCAGGGACCACGACGTCTCAACGTTTGCGATCGCGCTGTCAAGGCTGGCAGAGCACGCACCACTACTCTGAACATCAGCCGCAACCACCACGCTGTCAGCAAACGCTTGCGCGAGATAGGTGGCGTACCCTTCGCCAATCTTCAAACCTTGTAGCCCCAACTTATCCCCAACCTGCATAAGCACGAGTCGTATGGAGCCTAGTGAAAGGCCACTATCATGAAAGTGGCTGCGTACAAGGCCATCCTTCACGATTTCTTCGACTTCTGCAACACGCAGGGGAGCACACCCTCGCGATCTCGCGATCTCTCCCTGAGCAGCATAGACCCCTACAGAAATAAGGGCACGAGCAGCCAACATGTACTCAACACTCGCAACCTTGGAGCGCATCTCTTGCCGCCAATCAGTCCCTAATTGAGACGATGTACTGGCCTGATCACTTTGAGATGACACACTACTCTCTTGCTGCTGACCACCCGCTGACGAGCTATCAGCTCCTAATTGAGACGATGTACTGGCCTGATCACTTTGAGATGACACACTACTCTCTTGCTGCTGACCACCCGCTGACGAGCTATCAGCTCCTAATTGAGACGATGTACTGGCCTGATCACTTTGAGATGACACACTACTCTCTTGCTGCTGACCACCCGCTGACGAGCTATCAGCTCCTAATTGAGACGATGTACTGGCCTGATCACTTTGAGATGACACACTACTCTCTTGCTGCTGACCACCCGCTGACGAGCTATCAGCTCCTAATTGAGACGATGTACTGGCCTGATCACTTTGAGATGACACACTACTCTCTTGCTGCTGACCACCCGCTGACGAGCTATCAGCTCCTAATTGAGACGATGTACTGGCCTGATCACTTTGAGATGACACACTACTCTCTTGCTGCTGACCACCCGCTGACGAGCTATCAGCTCCTAATTGAGACGATGTACTGGCCTGATCACTTTGAGATGACACACTACTCTCTTGCTGCTGACCACCCGCTGACGAGCTATCAGCTCCTAATTGAGACGATGTACTGGCCTCACTTTGAGATGACACACTACTCTCTTGCTGCTGACCACTCGCTGACGAGCTATCATCTGACTGGGTGGACACATACTCTGCTGACATAACACACACACAAACAAATAAACCCTACACTGCCAGGGGCACAGCGTACAAACTTGTGCGACGTAAAACGAACGACCCAACATCGGGAAAGAGGACAACCACACAACCAGCACGCTATCACACCGGCGGCCTGATTGTAACATACGGAACGTGTAATCGCAAGATTAATATACTAAATTTTAACAATTGGGGAGCACAACCATACTGCACAGTATATGGAAATGTCTGCCATAAGCACAATACTACAGCCGTAAACATCACTCAAGCGTTGCGTTGTAATGCAGGTACCATAGCACGGATTAAGGCATGATACTAAACTGTAGCAGGTTAACCAATATGTAATCCAACGAAGGTAGACTACTCGGAGGTTATCGCACCTGCTACAGCGTGGAAGTTTATCCCGCATGACACTCGGGTGCACGCTTCAGAGGGAATCATGAATAGTTATGAGAGCAACGATCGGTACGACGATATAGAGTCAATCATCAGGGAATACCTAGGCAATAGGATGCTAACCTCTTGTGTGGCCGCCGCTTTGCTGAACACGCTGCTGCTGCATGCAATATGTTATCTACTATTTGTCAATCGGGCCAATATTTCAAAAGAGCTGGGTGTGGTTTTGTTGAGGCCATTTGCGGTCCTGGTGATGATTGCAGCGATGCACGTTGCCAGCATGATACTCGCAAGACCTAGCTTGCTGTTTTTTAGGCACAAGAACAGGCGGGCTCTCAGAATTTACTCAGTAGGCGCAGAGTGGAATAAGTCTTTCGGCAGAAGCGTCTGACGTCGTGTACCTTGCAAACTACATAAACCACAAGCCAATAGATGCAGCGTGATTCTACGCCAAAGCCCTGACATGCGTTTCTGCATACCCCAGGGCGGCAAGTGGCACGTAAGCTGCCACAGGCAATATCTCACTCGGGCGGGACGAGTCGGCTCCCTTGAGAAAGTGGTCATGTATCCCATTGTGGCAGCGGTAGATCGTTTCAACCCAGGAATTGATAGGACCCGGCGCATCTTATACCAATTTGATGATACTTTTTCGTAACCCTACCGGAACAAATCCGAATCTTCGGCGCAACCACCGCCGAATGCCAAGTGCATGCATCAAAATTCCCACAGATGGAGAGTTTACCCACATAGCACAAATGACAAAGCCCGTATACATCAATGAGGCTCGACCAAACCGCACCCTGTAGGCAGCCGCTCCCGCCACAGCATCAATTTAGTTGTGCTCCCACAGCCACGCAGAGGAAAGGCCACAATGGCACTCAAGATTTTTAGCTTATCGCATTGTAATGGCGTAGCCAGGTTTGAGGTGGCATCTGCGCATAACACCTTATCTTCCGCTAGACTATCACGCCAGCCACACATCCCGTACTATCCACCATGGTCGCAATAAACTGCCGGCCGCTATATGCTGACGACCCGCTGAAAGCGCCTACGCCGCAGTGTTAGGAGCAAATCTTTCGTGGCTGTTTGGCAACAAAGGCAGTAAAAACACTTACAATCCGAAAGGAATAGCAGGCGTGGTGGGATTTGCGCACACATCTGGACCATCACCCCGTGCTATGCGCGCTTCCTGCCGCCTAACTGACGTCCAGCCCAAAAGCAGTGCCTTGGCTGAATGCTGGGCAAGCTGTCTGATGTAAATCGGACTTGAAAGTACGACAGGGTGAGCCGGATGTCGGCCACAATCGCCACAAGTAAAGCCATAGCCCAGATTGTGCACGCAGTCACACCAGGCTCATGCATTCATGCGCGTCAGTCCTTCATTTTTAGGGCCTGTATGAACGCGCTTTGAGGAACGTTGACATTACCAATAGACCGCAACCTCTTTTTTCCCTTCTTCTGCTTTTCCAGAAGTTTCATCTTTCTCGTCACGTCGCGCCCGTACACCTTAGCCGTTACGTCCTTTCTGTAGGGAGATATAGTTTCCCGAGCTACAATTTTCGCCCCTACAGCGGCTTGGATCGCAACTTTGTACTGCTGTCTGGGAATCAAATCCTTGAGCCTTTCGCATATTTCCCGACCTCGAGACTCAACCTTAGATTTGTGTATTATGCACGACAGCGCATCAACGGGCTCAGAGTTAATAAGAATGGTAAGTTTAGATATCTCTGTTGGCACGTAGCCGTCTACGTACCAATCCAAACTCGCATATCCCTTGGAAACGGATTTCAGCGAGTCATAAAAGTCAAATACCACCTCCGCCAGAGGCAGGCGATATTTTAGCAGGGCCATGCTGCCGGTGTAAGACAAATCCACCTTCTCCCCACGCTTACTATTGCAAAGGGCAAGTATTGAACCAAGATATTGATCAGGCACCATAATTGTTGCCGCGATCCAAGGCTCCTCTACCCCAAGTATTTCGTGGGACTCGGGTAGATCATTCGGATTATGAACCTCCTTAGTAACACGGTGCTTGTCGGTAACCCTATACACGACGCTGGGCGCGGTTGCGGTAAGATCGAGATCAAACTCGCGCTCCAGCCTTTCCTGCACCACTTCCAGATGCAGCATGCCCAAAAACCCGCAACGAAAGCCGTACCCGAGTGCAGTAGAGCTCTCCATATCGAACGTGAAGCTTGAATCATTCAACTGCAACTTTCCCAACGCTTCCCGCAGGTGTTCAAAGCTACTTGCATCCACCGGAAATAGGCTACAAAAGACCACTGGACACGTAGCCCTGAACCCGGGAAAAGGGTTGTCACATCGCCGGGAATCCTCGGTCAGGGTATCGCCAACTTTACAATCTGCTATTTCTTTTATCCCCGCGGTAATGAATCCTATTTCACCCACAGATAGAGAATCTACCATCTGTTTGTTCGGGGTAAACACCCCAACATTGTCTACCTGGTATACCGCCCCCGTAGACAGCATGGCCACCTTCATGCCCTTTTTTAGCACCCCATCCTTTACACGCAGCAAAATAACAATGCCAAGGTATGGATCATACCAACTATCGACCAAAATCGCCTTCAGCGGGGCATTCGCATCCCCAACGGGAGCCGGCAACCTGTGGACTATTGCTTCCAAGACATCACTAATACCCATCCCGGTTTTTGCAGAAATCAGCAGCGCACCGCTTGCATCCAAGCCGATAATTTCTTCAACTTGTGACTTTACCCTCTCAGGATCAGAAGACGCGAGATCGGCCTTATTGAGTACAGTAACGATTTCGTGATCATTCTCTATCGCCTTGTAGACGTTGGCCAACGTCTGAGCTTCAACCCCTTGACTGCTATCGATTACCAGTAGTGACCCCTCACACGCCGCCAGGCTTCTACTAACCTCATATGAAAAGTCAACATGCCCAGGCGTGTCAACAAGGTTAAGATGGTAGACGACGCCATCCTTAGCAGCATACGTCAACCTTACAGTCTGGGCTTTTATAGTGATGCCACGTTCCCGCTCTATGTCCATGGAATCGAGCACCTGGTCCTTCATATCGCGGTCCGACAGCGCATTACAAGCCTCTATTAGCCTGTCAGCCAGGGTAGATTTTCCGTGATCTATATGCGCTATAATAGCAAAATTTCGTATAGTGCTTTCGCCCACCACAAGCCCAAAAATAGCGTCTTTGAGAGTTTAAGTCACTATCTCTCCCCTTTCAACGTAATAATTCTCCTTAGGTTCTCGGGCGTGCTACCGGACCACCGATTTACTGCATGATCCAGAACATGTGGCGCCAGCTTCTACTTGTTACCCTTCAGCACAACAATTTCAAATTGTACGGGAGCGCCGGCAGCATCATGCTCGTTTATAGACTGCTTATATAGGCCCCATGCTCGTTCCATAACATTCCTGCTAAGCGGCTCATAATTTCGGCGTATGGTGTTACCCTCCCCCATGTTTTTGAGGCCATGAAATAGGTCATACAGACTATTATAAGCCATTTCAACAGTACTAACTTCTGCAACAAGCCCGGAAAGGCCACAAAGTTGCAGACACTCAAGCATATAGGGGGTAGAGTGAAAGGGTTGGATTCTGGGCGCTACACGCAGCCCCTCAGCGGAGGCCAAGGCTTTTTTAACCCCATACAGAGTCCCACTGCCAAAGGTTGCTGCAACGAAAGCCCCACCATCCCTGAGTATAGCGCGAACTCGTGCAAACACCCTGGCCAAATCATTAACGTTATGCAAGGAAAGATTACTGATGACAAAGTCGAAGCTGCAATCCTTGAAGGGCAGCGCTTCGTCGTCAGCAACAACTAGGAGCCCCCCGCCCACACCAGCAAGCATCTCAAGCGAAACATCACACTGAACTATGCTAGAGCCATCAGGCAAAATGCGCGACAGCTCGCTGGCCACAAGGCCATTCCTGCATCCCAAAATCAGCACGCTGACAGGACAATTCCGCAAGAGGATAGCCACTCTGTCACAAATGAGAGCGGCCACCTCAAAAAAAAGCGGAGCTGAAGCGAAGCACGCACGGGCCCTGCGGTGCCTTACAAGCCTCCTATCGAAGGACACTCAGCCTAAAAGAACCTGGGCTTCTTGTTGCCGCCCCCACCAGAGGCATGCTGCGGCCCGCTACCTCTACGTCTGTCGTTACCATGTACCGGATCAGGCGTACCAACATGCTGAGGAACACTGTAACATCCGCCACTGCCGCTACCTGAACTTCCAGCACTACGGCGACGCACGGGCCTTCCGCCACTGCCACCACTACGCCTTCTCTCCCTAGCGGGGCCAGAAGCATAGTCTCGGAATCCGGAAGCACCGCCGCTGGCATCTCCGAACTGAGGGCCATTCTTCTTATTAGAAGAATATGACTCATGCTCCAACAGATCCCCACTATCTTGATCAACTCTACGCATTGAGAGCTGCACGTGATCTTTATCGATACCGATAACGAGAACCTTCACCTTATCATCAACAGCCAGGACATCGGACACCGAACCTATGTGTTCGTTTTTTATCTCGCTAATGTGCACAAGCCCTCTTCTACCGCCCAAGAAGCTGACAAACGCACCGTACTTGGCAATTTCGCTGATCACGCCACTAAAAACCTTACCGACCTCAGGCTCAGAGACTATGCACATTATCATGTTCTTCGCCTCTTCAACGGCATCCCTGCTTACAGCGTATATCATAACGGTGCCATCTTGAGATATTTCAATCTTAACGCCAGTCTTCTCACAAATTTCCCTGACGTTCTTCCCGCCGGTACCTATGACGTTTTTGATTTTATTCTTATCGATAATCATGGATTCCATCCTGGGCACGTGGTCTCGCACCCCCTCTCTGGATTCCTTGATTACCTTATCCATCTTACCTATGATGAACAGCCTACCATCCTTAGCCTGCTGGAGGGACTTTTCAATTATGTCAAAGCCTATGCCCCGTATTTTCATGTCCATCTGGAGAGCAGTAATACCATCCTTGGTTCCGGCAACCTTGAAGTCCATATCCCCAAGATAATCCTCGTCCCCGATAATGTCGGACAGCACCGCGTATCTGTCACCTTCCTTAATGAGGCCCATGGCAATTCCAGCCACGGAAGACTTAAGTGGCACGCCGGTATCCATGAGCGCAAGAGACGCGCCGCACACTGTGGCCATAGAGGAGGACCCGTCGGACTCAGTAATCTCAGACACAACCCTAATGGTGTAAGGAAAATCCGCCTTTGTCGGCAAAACCGGGTGAATAGCCCTCCAAGCGAGTTTTCCATGCCCTATTTCTCTCCTACCTGGAGGACGAAGCGCCGCAGCCTCACCAACCGCATAAGACGGGAAGTTGTAATGCAATAAAAACCTCTCCCTCCGGTCTCCGTCGAAGCCATCAACCACCTGTTCATCCTGCGGAGTACCAAGCGCAGTTATTACTAGAGCCTGCGTGTCACCACGGGTAAACAGCGCGGAGCCGTGAGACCTGGGGATTAAATCGACTTCTATTTCAATGTTGCGTATCTGATCGAAGCCTCTACCATCAACACGCTTAAGTGTGTCCAAGACTCTGGCACGAACCAAAGACCGCTCGAATGTTTTGATCGCTAAGAGGACCTCCTGCTCGGTATACTCACCGCTCTCCTCAACGTGTTTTCCTGCACAAATCTGAGTACAGGCCTTCCCTGGCGGCATCAAGCTGGAGCACTCTGGTTTCTTATTGTGGTCACTGTACGCGACCGAAAATTTCTCTGAGTAGCCACTACTTATATCGGATACCACCTTGCCTATGTCGTGCGGAACAAACTCGACAACGTCCTTTGGGCCCGCAGCCTCAGCAAATTCTTCAATCAAATCCAAGACCTGAGCACAATTTTCGTGCCCGAAAGTCACAGCACCCAGCATTTCCTCTTCGGAAAGTTCAGATGCCTCCGACTCCACCATAACCACAGAGCTTTTCGTACCCGAATAAAACATGTCGAGCTCGCTCCTGGCCAATTCCTCAGCCGAGGGGTTCAGTATGTAGCGCTCTTCCTCTCTGATGTAACCAATTTTCGCACCGGCTATGGGTGTGGGAAACGGTATTCCCGATATAGCCAGAGCCGCCGCCGCACCTATGAGCGCTACGGTTTCCGGTGGGCTCACTTGGTCATAAGATAGCAAATTGCACACAATGACAATCTCGTCGCAAAACCCCGTGGGAAACAGCGGCCTAATGCTTCTATCAACCAACCGCGAGATCAGCGTTTCTCTATCAGAGGGCTTACCCTCCCGCTTGAAGAACCCACCTGGAATTCTACCTATAGCATAACTCTTCGCAAGAAACTGAACTGTCAACGGCAAAAAATCAACCGGCTCCTTGGACTTTTGCGAGACAACGGTCGACAGTACAGAAGTCCCCCCATAATCAACAACAACGGCACCATCCGCCTGGCGAGCTATCTTACCACTCTCAATAACTAATAGCCTATCTCCCCACTCTACACACTTCCTCGTTATATCAAACATACCAACAATTCCTACCCTCTAAAAAGCGCCTATAGCGCACAAACAACAACATCAGTGAAATACATCCCTTATGCCAAGCCTCTTGACTAAATCCAGATACGCATCGTTCCCGTATTTATTCCTGACATATTGAAGCCCCTTGCGCCTCTTGCAAACAAGTACCATGAGGCCACGCCTACAGTGAAAATCCTTCTTGTGAACTTTCAGGTGTTCAGTCAGATTACGTATCCTTTCCGAGAGAATTGCGCATTGTACATACGCGGAACCCGTATCCCCATCTTTAACCTTGTACTCGGAGATCAATTCAGATTTTTTAGCAGGTGTAATAGACATAAAAACGCAAGGTCCTCCTCTCGGCTACATAAAGAACTTTAGACATCAAAAACGCGCACCGGCCTAGCGGTGCCATTTACAACCTTGCAGACAGCGACAGGAACGCCACCCACCCGGCTTAGGTAACACATATCATAATTCTCAGCGGCATACAAGCCATTTAAGCTTGTGCGCTGTAAACTCACACTTTGTCCCTTTTTCACGATCTCCGCCACCTCCGCATCTACGTGCAACCTTAAAAGAGCATCCCCCATAACGTATGATATCGGAAGTAGCGCCTCATTCAGAACATCAGCATCCGCCAATGCCTCTAGTCTGTCTAATGTTACGGAATTTTCTTCCGAGAAAGGCCCTACACTTTTCCTGCGTAAAAAGGAAACATACCCAAAACACCCAAGGGATGCGCCCAAGTCGCGCGCAAATGAGCGAATATACACCCCCTTTTTGCATACAATAAGGAAATCTGCAGTGTTGCTTTCTTCGTCCGCAGACAGCAAGTCTATGCTGACAATGCACACCTCCTTGGGTGGCAGTGAAACGGCTTCCCCCCTTCTCGCAAGACGATACGCCCTTACTCCCCGCACTCTAACCGCAGAAAATGCCGGAGGTACTTGCCGTATATTCCCCACAAACTGGCCTAATGCCTCTCTTATACTATCCGCGCTCGGCCTCAAGCTGCTCGTCTTGATAATCTCACCTTCAGCGTCGTCAGTAGAGCGTTGAGACCCCCATTGTACCGTAACTGCATACGACTTCAACCCATCAACCGCATACGGTATGGTTTTCGTCGCCTCACCTACAGCAACAGGCAGCACCCCGGTTGCTAGAGGGTCTAACGTGCCCGCATGGCCAACTTTGCAGTTAAAAATCTTCTTTACCCTACCAACCACACTGCCGGAACTCATGTGGAGAGGCTTATCTACGTTTAGCCATCCATATTTTACTCTCGCACTTTGCAATTATCCCGCACCTAGCTAAGCTCTCACGATCTATACGTTAGCAGCCTTTGCGACTAATCGCAGCAAAAAACAAAATATTCCTTTATTGGTATAAAAAATTTGGACTCAGGGCGTGCTTTTGATTCTATATGTGCTATATAGATGTGTGTACATGTGTGCACCGTCGGGCGTGTGTGCCATTGGGTTGTGGCTGCATGGCGGTGGGTGCTGGTTTCCTACTTTGGTATATTGTTATGGTGAGTCTAGATCTATTGCCTGATGCCCTGAACATGCGGGCGGCAAGTTTTTTCGATCGGTGCGTGCATGCCCTGTCTTGCAGCGGGCTTTTCGCTAGTGATATGGCAATTGACCTGGGAACAGCAAACACTCTAGTGTACGTTAAAGGCAGGGGCATAGTGCTTAATGAGCCGTCTGTAGTGGCTATCCTGAAGGAAAGGGGTAATTACGTCCCGTATGCATTCGGGGCCAAAGCGAAAATGATGCTGGGAAAGACTCCCGGCGGTATCGAGGCTATACGCCCGTTGAAGGATGGAGTTATAGCTGACTTTAAAGGCGCGGAAGAGATGATCAAGTTCTTCATTAGAAACGCCAGCAAGCGTAGAACCATAAACAGCCCCACAGTGGTGATATGCGTTCCTTCTGGCTCCACTCCCGTTGAGAGGCGCGCTATACAGGATGCGGCCGAAGGTGCGGGAGCCGGAGAGGTTTTCCTGATAGAGGAACCCATGGCTGCGGCAATTGGCGCTGGAATGCCAGTCACCCAACCTGAAGCATCGATGATCGTTGATGTGGGCGGTGGGACAACCGAAGTGGCTGTCATATCCCTGGGAGGAATAGTATACTCTCGCTCGGTACGGAGCGGTGGAGACCTAATGGACGAAGCCATAGCATCATACATAAGGAAGCACTATAACCTCTTGGTGGGTGAGACAACCGCGGAGAGAATCAAGAAAAGCATTGGGGCCGCCTGCCCTCCAGAATCGGGAGATGGTGACACCGTTATTGTAAAGGGTAGAGACCTCAGCGACGGCGTGCCAAAGGAAGTATATCTGTCGGAAAGGCAGGTTGCAGAAAGTCTGGCAGAGCCAGTGGGGCAGATAGTATCTGCGGTACGGGTTGCGCTAGAGTGCACACCTCCTGAGCTGTCTTCTGACATCATGGATAAGGGCATTATGGTCTCCGGCGGTGGTGGTATGCTCAAGAATCTAGACCGCTTGCTGGCCGAAACGACCGGGCTCCCGGTTGCAGTTGCATCTAACCCGCTGTGCTGCGTGGCATTGGGCACAGGCAAGGTACTGGAGGAAATGGATGCCCTATCACACGTACTGTTCAAGCAGGATTGAAGTTTCCAATTCTAACCACCTGATAGTATATACAGATGCGGGGGCCGTGTGTTCTCTCGGTTAAAGTGATACCTTCGGTGTGTGTGCCGCCTGTACCGCATACGCTAGCTAGTCGATGCTCTCGCCGTGCATGTGCTTCGCGCTCATTACGCTTACCACACCTATTTCCCTCAGGTTTACCGACGTCACCACCTTATTCTGAGCCAGTATATGTCCTACATATATCCCATGGGGAAATCCTTCATCATTCCCAGTAGTAATCACCAAATCGCCATCATGGAGTTCGGTATTACTAGAGGACAGATGGGTTAGCACAAGACCCTCAGCCGAACCGGCGAGTATGGCATTCACACCACTTTCCACAACCATCACTGGAATGCGAAAATCCTTGCTCGCGATAAGCAGCACCCTGGCACTATGCTCGCCCACATCTGTGGTTTTACCGATGAGCCCCTGGCTGGTAACAACCGCCTGCTGGTCCCGAATCCCTTCCCTGCGCCCTATGGGTAAAAAAACATGCTCTCGGGTACCATCATACACAACAACTGCACGTGTTGTGACGTAACTGATATCCGCATGATGGGAAAGGAAGTTCAGCATCTGTTTAAGATGATCATTTTCCTTAGCGAGGATCTTGACCAGCACTCCACCAGAATCCGCGGCCTCATCTTGAGTTATGCCGCCATCACACACAATAATATCGGCACTGCGGTTCCACTTCAGCACATCCTGTACCTTCTTTGCAACAGAAACACACAAATCCGCCGTTTCGGCGCGTAGCCGCACAATATTAGTCTCATATAGCGGGTATGTGCAATACAACACAATGCCACAGAAAATTAGTAGTGCTGACTTAACCCTTGCGGGCCCGGCAGACTTTATCTTCAAATTCTTAAGCAATTCAGAACCACGTTTTATCTCTACGCACTGCAAAGCAAAGTGCAGCACGTGACCTTCGTCGAATGTTAGCAACAATTCTGTGCATCGCACAAACATTTAAACTTGTTGACAAATTGATTCTGTAGCTCTCACTTAACGCGCAACATGCCACGGCACCATGGCTGAGGCACTGCGAGCAACGACCACATTTATCGGCACACAGTGATGTCTGGAGGTTCGGTGATGCAAGGCCTGATAAAAACGTAAGTTTCTAAAAGAATTTTGTTTACACGGGCGCGTTTAATCGATAACCTACCGGTTGCTTAGATGCGCCCTTAGCTCAGATGGATAGAGCATTTGACTACGGATCAAAAGGTCGGGCGTTCGAGTCGTCCAGGGCGCGTGCCGCTGTGGTGCACCTCCCATTTGTTGTTCCTGTTTTTGCGTATGGTTATTACTCAGTCGCTCAAGCTTGTATTACTCCTGCTGGTTTTGGTGGCCGCGTTTTGCTTTGCGGACTATGTCCCCTACACGCTAAAGTCCCTGTGCTACGCAGCTAGCCTCTCTATCAAAGAGGTTTTGGTGTTTGTGCTTCCACTGGTAGTTTTCAGCATTGTTTTTCACTCCACAAGCAAATTGCGGGGAGATAGCGCTGTAAAGACATTACTTCTCCTAATTTCGATGGTAGCGCTGTCAAACTCCGCATCGGTGGCCGTGGCACATTTCCTCGGAAGCTACCTATCAACTTCAGCAACCCACTCAATAATCTCAGGTGCACAACAAAACGCGCGCACGCTAGAGCCACTGTATGCCACTTTCCATTTACCATCTCTGATCAGCAGCGCAAAGTCACTGGCGCTCGGCTTCACGTGCGGGATAATACTTCCTGCAGTGTTGGGCAAAAGGTCCATCGACTTGTCTGAAAAGTTATCTAACTTGAGTGTTTTTATTCTTGACCGGATATTTGCACCCGTACTTCCAATATTCATACTAGGATCCGCCTTCAAGATGGAGAGTGAAGGCGCTCTTACCAGTTTGCGGGACAATGCGGGAGTTGTAGTATACATCTTTGCCTCTGCGTTTTTGTACACTACATTCCTGTATCTTGCAGGGAGTGGTTTTTCGCTGCGAAAAGCCCTTGGAACGATGAAAAACATGCTTCCGGCGGTCGTTACCGGGTTGGGCACAATGTCTAGTCTGCTGACCATGCCAGTGACGCTCACCGCCGTGAAAAGGAGCATCAAGCACCCGCACATTGCAGACATATCTGTGCCAGGTTCCGTCAATATACACCTACTCGGAGACTGTTTCGTCTCTGTAATGTTATTGCCGCTGCTGGTGGCAACGCTTGGGACAGAGGCTGTTACAACCTCTGATTACGTACACTTCCTGGTGTATGTGGTGTTGATGAAGTTTGCCGAGGCTGCAGTCGCTGGAACGGGATTAGTGCTTATGTTTCCAGTGGTTGAGCAGTATTTGCATTTTTCGCCTACCATGCTTTCGCTCGCTACTACACTTTTCATTCTGCTTGACCCCTTAATCACTGCGGTGAATGTGTTTGGCAATGGGGCGTTCTCCGTGCTGTTTGCAAGGGTGCATGACTTGCTTTTTCATCAGAAGAAAAAGCCCAAACGAGCGAGCGTATCTGGTCGCATACGTTAACAAATGTTTTCTATATTACTAAATTGGGATTAACAGCCAAAAATTTATTACATGCACGAACTTAGGATATACCATCGGCGGTTTCGGCCCCATACAATGGCGTATGCGCCGGCATTTGCCTGCACACAGACGCGGGGCTTTTTTAAGCGATTGGAAACATATGTTCAATAAACATTCCCTGAGATTTGGGCTTTTGCTGGCACTCTCGTTGCTGGCATTCGCATTCGCAGATTTCGTACCGTATGAAGTACGGTCCTTTTCATACGCCGTAAGTTTATCCATAAAGGAAGTACTGGTCTTTTTACTACCGTTTATAGTATTCGGCGTCGTTTTCAGGTCGGTAAGCCGGCTACAAAGCGGCAATGCAGTCAAGATAGTAGTGCTGCTGATCACTATGGTGGTGCTCTCAAATGCGGCGTCGATATCCTCAGCGTATTGTGTTGGTAAGTATATTGCATCTACCAGCAAAACCGTAGTACTTCAAAATGCAGCAACAAATGGGGGGCTGGAGCCCTCATACGTGTTTCACCTCCCTCCTCTGGTGAGCACGATCAAGGCCGTAATCGCGGGGTTTTTGTGCGGGATGATTTTACCAAAATTTCTGCCACAGAAATCAGAAAAGGCCGCCGCTACTTTGTCGCGCATCAGTGCATTTGTCCTGGAGAAGGTTTTCACGCCCATCATTCCCCTTTTCATCGTTGGGCTCGTATTTAAAATGCAGAGTGACCAGCTGTCACAAGTGCTCCGCGACAACGCGGAGGTGGGGTTCTACATGTTCCTTGCGGTGTCTACGTATATTGTCCTATTTTACTGCGTAGGTGAGCGTTTTGTTATACGCAAAGCCATAGCGATGCTTAAAAATATGGTACCCGCTGCACTAGTCGGCTTCACTACCATGTCTAGCCTCATCTCCCTACCCTTGATTATAAAATCGGTGAAGAAAGACTCTGAAAACCCGGATATCGTAGACATAGCAGTGCCTGCTGTAATCAACATACACATGTTGGGAGATTGCTTTTTCATCGTAATAATGTCACTAGTAATATCGGGTACGTTCGGCAGCATTGAGTACGTTACCGCGTCTGACGCCATTTTGTTCATGCTCTGTTTCCTGATATCCATGTTCGCAATAGTGGGAGTACCTGGAGGTGGGGTTATAGTGATGCTGCCTATAATAGAAAAGTATCTTCACTTTTCCCCTACTATGTCGTCCCTAATAACCACGTTGTACGTTTTGTGTGACCCGGGCATCACGCTTGTAAATATTTTTGGGAACGGGGCATTTGCGATACTGTTTACGAAGGCCCATAAACTACTAATCTCGAAGAAATAAACATAGGGAGGCGTGTAGGTGAAGGTTATGGCGTTGGATGCCTCAGGCACCCAGTGTGCCGTTGCGGTATTTGACGTAGACAGACAAAAATTCTCTGAGGCGGTCAGCCCCTTACATAACAGACATGCCGAGTCGTTGTTTTCTCTCATTGACTCCGCACTTGCAGATTCTGGATCTACTTACCTTAGCCTCACCCATACCGTGGCCACCGTTGGGCCGGGCAGTTTCACGGGCTTGAGAGCCTCTCTCGCCGCTTTACAGGGGTTCAGGTTGGTTTCAAACATCCCTGTACATGCGGTAACCTTGCTCGAGCTCCAGGCATATCTCATATCAAAACACGGTCCCACAGGTAAAGACATACTGTCCATAGTAGAGCTACCCAACGACAGCCGCGCGTACAGCCAGGTGTTCAACAGCAAGCTGATTCCCATCACCAATGCCGCCATAGCAGAACGCAATTTAATATCTGAAGAAGGCTACGCTACACTTCGCTGTTGCAAAATTCCCGACAGTACAAATGCCAGAACTGCCGCCGAGTTTCTTGTATATAAACTGCTGCACAAATTGCCGGAAACCCCACTTGCTCCGATTTATTCCCGTTCTTACACCTAAAATCTAGAAGTACTGGAAGCCAGCCTATGCCACTGCAAATAGTAACCATGGGTGACAGCGCACCGCCGTTATGGCCCCATTATTCGTAGTTATGCCGCGAGAAAAAACTTGCAGATTGCCGCGGCTTGCTATATTCCTCGAGACAGGTCGGTCTGCTGGTGGCTTGCTATGAGGCTCAGAAACGTCTTCGTGGGTGCGGTTCTCGCCGCGGTGTTGTGCGCTTTCGTGTTTGTCACATTCGGTAGTGTGCTACCCTTTGGCGGTACCGCAAGTGATAGGTGTGTGGCGAAAGTGGGCTCAAGTTGCCTGTCACTGAGGGAGTACAGCATGGCTTACCGTGGGGAGCTGTCATATATAGAAAGTTTGGTGCACCAAAAGCTATCTGAAGATGACATAAAGCGGTTTGGCGTTAAGGAGATGACGCTTAGCAGGATGGTTGACGACATGGTGCTGGAAAAGTTTGCGAAAGAGCTAAACCTGCGGGTAAGCAATAAGAGCATCAGAGACCTGATAGGGGACATGCCCATGTTCCAGGACAAAAGCGGGAAGCTAGACGAACAAAGGTTTAAAGACCTACTGGCTGATGCGGGGATGACTGAGGCTTCATACATTGGGAAGGTGCGTGACTCTCTTCCGGCATTTGTGTTGTCCGAATGTATTTTCCCAAGGTCAGGTGAAGTATATTCACAGTATTACGACGGATTTGCGCAGGACGTTCTGCGCGGCATTATGCAGTCTCGCACGGTAGATATAGTGGAAATCTCACAAAGCGCTGTGGAAAACACCTCAACACCTACCGACAGTGACTTGGAAGCGATGTACAACGAAGGCACTAAAAATGGTGAGCTGATTATGCCCGAATACAGGAGCGCGGAATATATGATCGTCAGCGAGGACGACGCGCTGGACGAGGTTACCGCTTCCAATGACGAGGTAGAAAGCGAGATAAAGAATAGCGAACTTCATGACCAGAGAGATGTTTTGAATCTCGTGTTTCCTAGTGAGAGCGAAGCAAGCGCCGCCTATAAAGCCATCAAGGAAGGGAAGGCGTTCGAGGCGGTTGTTAAAGACTTGGGCACAACAGTGGAGGAAGTTACCCTGCGAAACGTCACCAAGGAGCTTTTGCCGATCGAGGTCCGAAACACGGTGTTTGATCTGAACGAAGGGGAGGTAAGCGGGGTCTTCCGCAGTGTCGTGGGGTGGCATGTCATGAAGATTTTGAGCAAGCACCCTATTTCCGCAAAAGATCTGAAAAAGCTCAAGGAAAAGGTTGCAATGAGCATAAAAAGGCAGAAGGCTAGAGAGTTGTTTTCCGCCAGTATCAGGAAAGCCAATGAGATGATAAGTCACGGTGCTACGTCGTTCTCCGAAGTTGCAGACGTGTTCAAAAAGCCTGCCATAGGCGCTTTAAAAGATTTTGACAGTAACGGGCAGGACTCTACAGGCAAGAGTCACACATATGCGGAGGAGTCGTCCTTTCCGGGCATAGTTGGGGCTTTGCCGCCCCTTGCGTTTTCATCCCAGGTGGGCAAGCCTTCGCATTTTGTCAGCATCGGCAATGCATATTTTAGTGTCATAGTAACCGGCGTCACGCCTTCAAGGACCAGGACTTTCGATGAGAGTAAGTCTCTGCTGCTAGATAAGTGGAAAAATGCTTTCGTGGTTGGTGAGATGCTCAAACTTGCCAGCGATCTGACAGCGAAGCTAAAAGCGGGCGAAAACCCAGGTAGTGCTGTGGGCATTGTGACAAAAAAGAATGAAAATATCAGCAGGGTAAACAGGAAAAAGGGTAGTAGCAACTATCCGGAGGATCTTGTCGACCAAGTGTTTGAAATGCGCATAGGTGACGTGGGCGAGGGGGTGATAGATCAAGGCGCAAATAAGATTTTTATAGCAACGCTTAAGGACATCAAGACCCCAGGCCAGGTCAATGAAAAAGAGCTAAAAGAGTTCCAGGCGCACTTCACCAGCAGCGCGATATCATCCATCAGGCGGCAGCTGCTTAGTCATCTCACAAACAAGTACGGCGTCAAGATTAATAAAAAGCTGCTTGAAGGGGTATAGCGGCGCGGGCTATCGGGAGGGAATGAGAAAGGTTGTTTTCCCTCTGGTGGCGGGTTTGCAGAGCGTTTAGGTCTTGGTGACTCCGGTAGAGTTGCCGTGTGTCTGTAAGCAATGCTGTGTCTCAACCTTGCCAGGAGACTAAAAACCGTGACTGTCACGCTAACAGGTTGCTGCACTGAGCGATTTCATGATAAGAAGGGCGCAATCCGCGACGGTTGCTGCTACACATCTCAGTCACAAACACATTACAGCAACGCGGCACAAGCAGATACTATTCTGTCACAAGCTCGGGATAATTCATCGTCCGCGAGTGCGTATGAAATCCTGAAAAAATCCGGTGCACCAAACGCTACGCCCGGCACAACGGCAACTTTATGCTGGAGCAAATACTTTGCAAAATCCGTACCATTGGCGATTACAAAGCCCTCAGCCCTTTTACCAACCGCCCCCTTGCATGACACGAAAACGTAAAATGCCCCGTGTGGAAGCTGCGCTTTCAATATTTTAGAATCTTCCACAGCCTTCATGACCATGTCCCGCCTTTTAGAAAATATTTTGCATCTATGGTCCAAAAAACCACTGTCGCCTGATAGAGCAGTGACCGCAGCAACTTGGGCTATCGAATTCGCAGTCGTCGTACTTTGAGATTGTATCGTAGACATTGCCTTGATCACGCGCGCATCGCCCGCTATATACCCTATCCGCCATCCAGTCATCGCGTGCGATTTTGAAACCCCGTTCACGATGACCACTCGATCATACAGGGCACTCTCAACCTGCAAAATATTTACAAACTCAACGTCATAGACAAGTTTGGCGTATATATCATCCGTCATGACATAAACCGTGGGATGCTTCAACAGCACATCAGCAATGGCGCGTAGATCATCCCTGGAGTAAACAACACCCGTAGGATTCGACGGCGAGTTAATTATTAGCCACTTGGTTCTCGGCGTTATAGCCCGCTCGAGGAGGTCAGCGGTAAGCTTGAACTCTTCCCCGCAGTCTACCACCACGGGTTTCCCACCCGATATACTAACTATGTCAGTATACGACACCCAATACGGCGCGGGTATTATAACCTCGTCACCCGGATCCAACGTGGCCATGAACAAATTGTAGATGCACTGCTTAGCCCCAGAACCTATTAACACCTGATCTGTAGAATACGCGAGGCCATAGTCTGACTGAATACTCAGTACAACCGCCTCTTTCAGCTCGGGTATACCATCTACCGGCGCGTATTTGGTCTTGCCGGCATGTATTGCGGCAATTGCCGCCTCTTTTACGTGATCTGGAGTGTCAAAATCCGGCTCCCCAGCGCCTAGAGATATTACATCCACCCCCTGAGACCTAAGCTCCGCAGCAAGCCTACTAACCTCTAGAGTGGGAGAAGGTTGTACAGATTTGAGCCTCTCGCTGATTAGAAACATACGCTCCCCAAACACACACGCAGACTGCCTTGACGCCGATGGAACCCCCATTGGAGCCCAAAAGCGGACCCACAGCGGCATAAAAGGCCTGCCATTATTGCAGCAATACGTGTGTGCTGCAAGGTTTTAGCATGAATGCAAAACTTGCCCCACAGCCCAACTGACAGGAACCACATATCATGACGTACGGAAAGTATGTGTGGGTCCCAACTATCGCGCAACCACGGCTCTGCAAAGCCGTTGTTTATGGTGCATACAATTGCTAAAAACTCGTTGTTGGGCACACGGTATTTGTAGTATGATCCCACAAGGTTGTTTTTGCAGAGAATTTTTATGAGTTTAGTAACAAAAGAGGCTATAGACTTCGCTGCCAAGGCGGTTATGTCCGATGGTAAGGTGTGCGACTTAAACCTGAGCAAGCATATCGCTGGTAAGTGCGCAGTGCTCTTCTTTTATCCCCGAGATTTCACTTTTGTATGCCCTACCGAGATATTGTCTCTGCACAGTAGAGTGCCTAAGTTCACTGCACGTAACGTTGAGGTTATAGGAATAAGTACAGATTCCGAATTCGCACATAGTCACTGGCGCAACACCCCCGTAGAGCAAGGCGGAATAGGTATGGTCAGTTTCCCCTTGGTAGCCGACGATTCGCATACCATATCGGAAAGTTACGGGGTGCTATACGGCGGAAAAGTTGCCTTAAGGGCGACCGTAATAATTGATGAGGATTTTATAGTCCGCCATCACTCAGTGAATGACCTACCGATAGGAAGAAATATCGATGAAGTGCTAAGAATTATAGATGCAATAGCCCATCACAAAAAGCATGGGGAAGTGTGCCCAGCAGGGTGGACCGAGGGAAAGGTGGCCATGGAAGCAACTCAGCACGGTGTTGAGCACTATTTGCAGTCTTACGCAGACAGCCTGGGCCCTCAGGAATGACGGAACCACAGCAGCAAGCTAAGGCCCCTGTAAAGGTGTTGGTAATGGGCTCCGGAGCGGCAGGGTGTACTGCCGCAATCTACGCCGGGAGAGCAAATTTGGAGCCCCTCCTAGTAACTGGAATGCAACCTGGAGGCCAACTGACGATCACAACTGATGTTGAAAATTATCCGGGGTTCTCTCTGGTACAGGGCCCAGAACTCATGGAACATATGAAGCAGCAAGCACTGCATTGCGGCGCTACTGAAATAATGGATGAGATAACTCAAATAGACGCGAATGTGTACCCTTTCAAGTGCACTAGTATGTTTGGGGAAGAGTATTACGCGTATAGCATAATCGTCGCGACCGGGGCACAGGCTAAGTGGCTCGGAATGGATAGTGAGCAATTTTTTATGGGAAAGGGCGTATCTGCCTGCGCCACCTGTGATGGCTCGTTTTTTAAGGGAGAGGTAGTGGCGGTAATAGGTGGGGGAAACACAGCGGTCGAGGAGGCAATTTATTTAACACGGAGCGCAAGTAAGGTGTTTCTGGTTCACAGGAGAGACAAGTTGCGTGCAGAGGCTGTTATGCAGAACAGATTGTTTGAGAATAGCAAAATTGAGGTTGTGTGGAACAGCGTGGTAAAGGAAATACTTGGTGACAAAGAAAACAAGAAAGTGGGCGCACTGTTGTTAGAATCCACACTAGACGGAAGCACAAGAACCCTAGAGACCGCGGGCGTGTTCATAGCGATAGGTCACAAGCCAAACACTCAGGTACTGGCCGATATGCCAGGGCGCCATGTAGAGCTAGATCCAGATGGTTATGTCATCACCTCTCCTGACAGCACTGCGACAAGCTGCCCAGGGATATTTGCGGCCGGGGACGTGCGCGACAAAGTATATCGCCAGGCTGTAGTGGCCGCGGGTACGGGGTGCATGGCGGCGCTAGACGCGGAGAAATTCCTGTCCGAACGCGGTATCACTTCCTAACCGGAACAAGTCCAGAGCTCACACCCGCCCGCAGTGAACACAGTTTTATGGGCACGGGGAGCTTTGGAGTAAAATTCTAGAGAGAAATTCCTGTCTGAACGCGGGACACTCCCGGCCGGAACGGCGTAGCAGCACCTTCATTGAGCCCGTTCTGCCAGCGGGGACAAGGGGTTTAAGTGGCACAGGGAGTTTTGGAGTAAAATTCTAGAGAGAAATTCCTGTCTGAACGCGGGACACTCCCGGCCGGAACGGCGTAGCAGCACCTTCATTGAGCCCGTTCTGCCAGCGGGGACAAGGGGTTTAAGTGGCACAGGGAGTTTTGGAGTAAAATTCTAAAAGGTATTTCTTCACGTTTTCCGGCACAAACATGCTTACATCCCCATTAAGACGAGCGACCTCCTTAACAAAACTTGAGGAAATAAACTGAGTATCTTTCGCGGCAGGCAAAAATACAGTCTCTACCCCAGGAACAAGTTTGTAATTTATCCAACTCATTTGAAACTCGTAATCAAAGTCAGACACTGCTCTTAACCCGCGAATGATGACCTGGGCACCCCTACTTTGAGCAAAGTAGGTCAGCAATCCATCGAAGACTTCAACCTTTGCACTAATTCCAAGAGCCTGCATCTCACGCCCTATCATGGCCGCACGCATGTCTGCAGAGAATATGGTTTCCTTTACCACACTTTTTGCAACAGCAATAACGAGCTCATCTACCAGGTTGCTGGCCCTTTTAATTATATCGATATGCCCAAATGTTATGGGATCGAAAGTCCCAGGATATATGCCTAGCCTTATTGCCACAACTTCCACGAAACATAGGCGACCGAGGGGATTATATCTGACTCAGGCAGAAATTATCCACTATATTTTTGAAGTTTATTTTCCTTGAACGTTAACTATTAACACATATAATGGCATGGTTAGGAGCGGGCTACGTACTGTCCACAATGCGTTGCTTGCAGCATTGTCTGGCTTGGTAGCTCAGTGGTAGAGCGGAGGACTGAAAATCCTTGCGCGCTGGTTCAATTCCAGCCCAGGCCACGCTCCGCCTGTTCTCCGTTCTCTGCCTTAGTGTTTTTGTTGCATTGGAGTACTATTGGGAGAGAGAATGTCCAGCCGTTGTCATACTATTACTGTTTCGATGCTTGTTAGGATTGTGTTCTGTGCGTTGCTGTGCTGCGCCGCAACGCTGCCAATTTCACCGCTTCCTGCCGCTACATCGGGAAGTGAAGGCAAAGTAGCAGTAGGGTTCTTGCAAACCGAAAAGGAAACTTACCCAGAAGAACTCACTTTCTCTCACAACATCGCTGAAATGTTCACAAAAATGGGGGCGCGCGTTGTGCGCGTGGATTATAACACGATCGTGGACTTTGCGCGCATCAGAGAAGCATCCCTCAAGGAAGCCGCAGGAGATATGTCGAAGGTTCGTGGGCTAGAGGCAGGCAAGATAAAGCGTGAGGTCGCAGATTTTCTGAAAAAGGAGGGGATTTCGCGAGTGTTTATACCTGGCAACTTCTACAACCTGGACGCGGAACCTTACCCCCCTACCCCTAATCGGCAGCTAGTCACCGCCGCAATTGCTGAGATAGTGCGTGAAAATTCAAACATTAGGCTCATGGCTGTGTGCGGGGGCTTGCAGGGCATCGTACATGCGATGGGTATCAAGGTTGTAAGGGTGTGGCACCTGATACACAAAGACCAGGCGGCGTCTCATGCCGTATCTGGGGATGACCCACATAGTAGCGGCGCTGCCCTACATAAGTTGCGGGTGGCACCCGGCAGTAAGTTGGCGAGCATAGTCTCCAAGCACGCACTCCTGGACGGAGACGGCTGGCCCTATCTGTTTTTCCCAGACTTGCATGGTGGGGTAGTAAGTAATGACCAGGAAAACATTCAGAAGCTAGAATCCCTGGGCTATAGGATAGTTGGGTATTCTGACGATGGTATTATAGAAGCCTTGGAGGATATGCATGGCAACATACTATTTCAAGATCATCCCGAGGCGCTTGCGATATATGCTCTCGACAACAATTTAGCTTCACCGCCCCCCCATGGCAACGGCATAGAGGGCTCTGAAGTCCGTACTTATGACTACGAAAGATACAGGTCTGCTATGGCTGCATTGCTGATAATGGAAGACTTTTTGCGCAACTAGAAGATGGCGAAGCACCCGCGCTGCGGCACGGCATGCATGGGTGTGCGTAAGCCGTTGCGGGGCTTGTGTACGCGCATTGAGGGCAACTAGCGCAGTTCGCGTGCGTGACAAGCCCGTCACAAATAGCGTAGCCACAAGCATGAGCGTGCATGTGCTGCCCAAATAACGCCTATGGAAGGGTGTTAGCAGCTGGCGACCAGCCTTAATTTTCTTGACTGTAGCATCTGTATATGGTACTGGGAGCAAGTTAGCTGGTATGAATTATGCGCCTTTCTGAGTGCTACGTGCCGACTATGAAGGACGTGTCGTCGGATGTCGTAGTTGCTTCTCACAAATATTCGCTACGAGCCGGTTTAGTTAGGCAGAACGCCTCAGGCCTATATACGTGGCTACCTCTTGGGCTCAAGGTCTTAAGGACGATAGAGCACATTGTACGGGAGGAAATGGATTCAAGCGGCTTTTTGGAAATCCTCATGCCGTCTGTGCAGCCCGCAGATCTGTGGCGTGAGTCACTGCGTTACGATTCTTACGGGCCAGAGATGCTTCGCATGCAAGATCGCAGCGGTAGAGAGATGGTATTCGGCCCCACGCACGAGGAAGCCATCTCCGACGTAGTGCGTTCATCGCTGAAAAGTTATCGCGATCTGCCAATTAATCTATACCAAATACAGTGGAAATTTCGTGACGAGTTGCGTCCCCGACATGGCATTATGCGCGGAAGGGAATTCCTGATGAAAGACGCCTACAGCTTTGACGTTGATTTTGAAGGCGCAATGAGGTCATACGAAAACGTGTTTTCGGCATATTTTAGGATTTTCAGGCGCCTTGGACTAGTACCCATCGCAGCAAAGGCTGATAGCGGGGCCATTGGGGGCAGCATCAGCCACGAATTTCACGTGCTCGTACCTACCGGCGAGAGTACTGTGTATCATGATAAAAAAGCCTTGGACCTCTCCAAAAATGATTACTGCACTACCGAGGAGATTGCAAGCGTGTATGCCGCAACAGAAGATGCGCACGATCCGCAAAATTGTGGGGTGGACCCGAACGATTTGCAAGTTTCTAAAGGCATAGAGGTCGCCCACGTTTTTTACCTTGGAGATAGGTATTCTGCCCCTATGAACGTGAAATTTCACGACAAAAATGGAAATAGCGCTCACGCTCTGATGGGATGCTATGGAATAGGAATATCCAGGCTCGTGGCAGCGATTATTGAAGTATTCCATGATGATGTAGGCATAAGATGGCCAGAATCTATAGCCCCTTTCAAAGTGGGAATAGTGAACTTGCTGACCACAAATGAGGATTGCAAAACAACCGCGGAGACCATATATGCCGCCCTTGCTGATAGCTCGTTGTACGATGATAGCACAGACAGCCCCGGAGTGAAGCTCGCAAGGATGGACCTATTGGGGATGCCTTGGCAGGTTATTATTGGCAATTCTTTCGTGAAGGACAAAGTGGTGGAATTGAAAAATCGCGCCAACGGAGCAACGGAAAAGTGTACTGTTGACGCTTTGATTGCAAGGATGCAGGCGTGATAGTAGGCATAGGAGTGGATTTGGTATCTGTAAGAAGGATGCAGCAACTACTGGAAAGGTTCGGCAACAGATTTACTACCAGGGCATTTTCCGAAGTCGAAATACGTGATTCCCTGCAGTACAAAAATGCACACGCTGTGGCCAGGCATTTCGCCAAAAGATTTGCAGCGAAAGAAGCCTACGTAAAGGCAGTTGGGCTTGGGTTCGGACGTGGAATAGAAATGCGGGGCGTATCCGTATTCAATGATGCTTTGGGAAAGCCGCGGATTGCTGTAAGTGGCGATGTCGGACACAATGTAGAGCTTTCGCTGAGCGACGATGGCGAGTACGCCATAGCCTTTGTTGTTTTGCACGTATAAAGCCAGGAATTGGCTACGCGCCAATGATGACGCCTATCCGGCAGTAAAGAGAATGCGGCTTTGCAATCGAGAACACGTGCACAGGAGGAGCTGCCTTGTTGGCTCTTAGCTATGCAGATGGGCGCGCGGCTGCCTCACTATAGGCTAAAACTCATTCACAAGTAATGTCCGTGCCGTTGGCGCGCTTCTTAGCGTGGGGTCTTGCTAACGTATCTATTCCACATACTCCGCATTCAGTAGTGTACGATTGCAAATTTTAGCATGAGCATCCATATCTATCAGGCACACTTTCACCCTTACGGTGTTGTGGGACGGCGCGTATACGAACTCCCGTGATTACCATGTTGAAGTAATGGAAAATGTGCGGCGCACAGCGTAAGTTTTTGTTGCACACCAGAGGGGACAAAATGTATTATGGTCCCGCTTCACATTGTTCCCTGGTAGCTCAGTGGCAGAGCAGCTGGCTGTTAACCAGTGTGTCGTTGGTTCGAATCCAACCCCGGGGAGCTTGTGCACGTGTTGAGTTTGGGAGGTTTCTGTAATTCGCGGTACCATCCCCTCTTGCGTTTCGCAGCATGTGCTTGACTTCCGCGCCCATTGGTAATACAATCTGCCCGTGGTTTCACTATGGCAATAAAGGCCTCTTGGAATAGGCGTTTTGGACCCGAGGGCAGTGCTCGGCATCTCCACTGTTGCTTTGTATGGGGATGAAACAGGATAGACAGACGCAATAAAGAGGACGGCGTTTGCTCGGTGGGAATTCCAGCCGTATAAGTGGGTCATTTTTATAAGTGCAAACGATGATTTCGTTGCCGCTAATGATAACATGGAAACAGCTTTCGTAGCTGCTGCCTAGTTTTTGTCTTTAGCGCGGTTTTGGGGGCTTACCGGGCAACAGAAAAGCCCCCGCCAATTGCGCATGTGCAACAACTCTTGGGCGGAGGTGTGTTTACATGCTACACCTAGCTAATCTCCGTCTTGTTTTCTGGCACGATTGTGGTATCCTGCTGCTCGGCAGGCAGCGCTTTGTTTGGCTGGCTGCACGGGTGCTTTCTGGTGCGAGGTTTCAATGAGTGATCTAGTAGATTATCGGAGACTGGTTTACGCTGCGATGTGCAGCGTAGTAAGAGAGGCACTGGACTTTGTGTCCAAACTACCCTCTACTGGAGAGGTGCACGTTACCATTTCGTTCCTCACTGGGTGCAGCGGGGTTGTACTGCCCGACTACTTGAGGGCACAATATCCAGAGAATATGACGATTGTTCTTCAATATCAATTCCGCGAGTTATGCGTAAGCGATAATTATTTCAGAGTCATCTTAAGTTTCAAGGGCAAGGAAGAGTGCATCACGGTGCCTTTTAGGGCTGTGGTAAAATACGTCGACATGTTAGCCAATTTTTCTCTAGACTTAGAGCAGTACGGCAACCTCGAGTTCGGCATGGATGGCGATTCTGATAACGACGACATTGCCGAGTGTCCACCTACGGATACTGCACATACGGTGCGGGACAACATAATTTTCATAGATAAATTTCTTAAACACTAAGCGTCCGGCACTGGTGTTCGGCTGACCTGAATCGTCTGGAGCCCGAGACAGCGGAATGGATGAGCGCCGTACGCGGGCCGATGCAGAGCTCTTTTGGGACATTTTCTTCATGCACCTCCAGACCCGGAGGCCACCTTGCTCCCACAAAACAAAATAATCGCTGCATAGTCCACGTAGCGCTGTAAGCCAACGGCATACGCATTCATACACGGGACGGCGCGCTCTACGCTTTCTGATTCAGCAGAGACACGGCTTCTTCCAGTGTGATATCATCACTTTTTCCTTTGATAGCAACATTTTTGTCACCACACTTCAGGTAGAAACCATACCTCCCTTTGCATACGTATATTTCCTTGCCATTGTCGTGCAGCCCTAAAAGCCTCGATTTCTTCTGCGCTTGGCTGTTTATGACGTCAACCGCCTCTTCTAGGGTCAAATTCCAAAAGTCCTCCCTGCCCTTCACAGAAAAATATGTGCCTCCATACAGGACGTACGGACCAAACCTCCCGGTTCCGAGCTTTATATCCTGCGCAGTGTCAGGATAATTACCCAAAACTATGGGCAAGGACAGGAGTTTTTTTGCCACATCTAAAGTAATTTCCTGAATACCCTGTGGGACAGCAACACGCTTCCCTTGAGCATTATCCCCAAGTTGTAAATATTCGCCATACGGGCCATTCTTGAGAACAATTTCTTCTTGGGTTGCATCATCCAGGCCTAAAACTTTAGGAAATTCATCTCTGCAGACACCAGATTCGCCGCCTATCCCCCTGGTGTATTTGCACTCAGGATATCTATTGCAACCCAAAAACGCCTTATACTTACCGATGTTTAGCATGAGCTCACCTTCCCCACAGCCGGGGCAAGATCTATCAACTACCTCACCAGAACTGGATGAAAACGCGTACCCTTCCAGATCTTTGGTAATAGACTTCAATATTTCACTTACCTCAATACCTTTCACTGTACTTACATCGGAAATAAACTTGTGCCAAAACCGCCGCAGTACCTCTTTCCAGGCCATGTTGCCGTTTGAAATGAGGTCCAGCTCTTCCTCAAGATTAGCGGTAAAGTCATATTCTACGTAACGACTGAAAAAATTGGTCAGAAACGCGTTTACTATCCTCCCCCTCTCGCTAGGAACAAATTTCTTTTGCTCCAATTGCGTATATCCCCGCTCCTGCAAAACAGAAATAATCGCTGCGTAGGTAGATGGCCTGCCGATTCCGATTTCCTCCATCTTCTTGACTAAGCTTGCCTCACTGTACCTAGGAGGAGGCTGGGTAAAATGTTGGTTGGGGGACACTTCTACAAGATTACAAGCCTCCCCCACCTTGAGTTGCGGCAGCATTTTACGCTTGTCGTCGTCATCGGTACCATATACCTTCTGGTACCCATCAAAACCCAGGCTGGAACCGACAGCATGTAGAACCACGGAGCCATCCTTTGACTGGATATCTACAATAACCTGATCAATCACCGCAGACTCCATCTGGCTGGCCATGGTCCTCCTCCATATAAGGTCATACAGCTTCAGTTGGTCATCACTAAGATACTTTGCCAAACTGTCAGGAGTCATAGTAATATCAGTGGGGCGTATAGCCTCGTGGGCTTCCTGGGCATTTTTTACCTTCTTCACATACTGCCGCGGGGACTTTGTGAGATATTTATCACCAAATTGCATCTTAATTGTGTCACGAATGTAAGATATCGCTTCAGTGGAAATATAAAATCCATCGGTACGCATGTATGTTATCAACCCGACAGTCTCCCCCCCAATATCCACGCCCTCATACAGCTTTTGGGCAACCATCATGGTGTTTTTTGCCGAAAAGCCAAGCTTAGTAGAGGCCTCCTGCTGCAAGCTAGATGTGATAAACGGGGGATAAGGATTGCGCTTGGTCTGTTTTGCCTCCACAGAAGCGACATGATACGTGCCATTTCGCACATGTTCAGCTATGGCATTAGCGCTGTCAGCGTCGGGTATGGCAAATTTATCCAGCTTTTCCCCATTGTAGTGCTTTAATGTTGCAGTGAGCTTCTCGCCGCTATTATTTTTCAGCAGTACTTCAATATCCCAGTACTCCTTAGAATCAAACTGCTCTATTTCGTGCTCTCGCTCGCAAATCAGCCTCAGCGCCACTGACTGAACTCTGCCGGCCGACTTACTACCGGGAAGCTTCCTCCACAGCAAAGGGGAAAGAGTAAAGCCCACCAGGTAGTCCAAGACTCTACGAGCCTGTTGTGCGTGAACCAAATCCATGTTGATGCTCCGGCAATCATTTATGGCCGCATTAACCGCCCTTTTGGTCACTTCATTGAAGACCATCCTGTTGACCGCAACATCTTCACCAATTGCGCTGCGTTCGCGCAATACTTCAACTATGTGCCAAGCTATAGCCTCACCTTCGCGATCGGGGTCCGTAGCCAGATATATGCCGCTCTTCTCCGAGCTTACGGTTTTGACGATCTTATCTATGTACTTTTCCGACTTGGGAATAATTTCGTAAATCATACGAAAGTCATCATCGGGATCCACAGAGCCACTCTTTGCTGGGAAGTCCCTAACGTGGCCAAAAGAAGCTACTACCTTGTACTTTCCCCCTAAATACTTGGAAATAGTCTTCGCCTTAGAAGGAGATTCTACAATAACCACGCCCATCACTAAACCTACATGAGAAAACCGCCCCTAGCAGAAGCTAGCAACCTAATATTATAAAATAAAGTCCTTGGAAAGGATTTTCGACACGTAGACTACAGGTGAGGTATCAACCGCTAACCCGCAAAACCTAAGCTGCCCCATTGACAAGAAGATTAAGTTCCCTGGGAATCTGCTGTATTATGTCATCAGCGATAAGCCCGATCCCGTACCTCTTCCCGCATTCACCGTGTATCCACACGCCGCAGCACGCTGCAGCAAATTCTGGCATCCCCGCGGCGATAAGTCCAGTAATAATGCCTGCAAGCACGTCACCACTCCCAATAGTAGCCAAAGAGCTGGGCGCGTTGTTGTTTACAACCACGCTTCCGTCTGGCTGAGCAATTACGGTATCATGCCCCTTAAGCACGATTATTGCCCCAGATATTCGCGCGGCATCTCTAGCCCTCTCGACAACGCTTCCTTTCAAACTTGGAAATACTCGCTTAAACTCCCCTTCGTGAGGGGTCATCACAACATTCCCTCCGGCAATACGCGATAGTAGCATGTTAGGATCACTCTGAAAAACAGATATGCCCCCAGCATCTAGTACGCACTTTCTGCCAGAGTTAAGCGCAACAAGCACCTTGTACCTCAAGGCATCATCAAGAACGTCGCCACCCGGCCCGATCAATAACGTTGTGACCCTAGAATCACTAAGCACTTCCTCATATGGCTTATACATCACTGCAGTCAGAGCACTGGCATACAGACAAATCTCCTCATCAGCACAGGCAACAGCAACCGCACCGGACCCTATCCTTAAAGCCGCCAGAGCCGCCAGTTTTACCGCCCCAACAGACCGCACCCCCACAGAGCATACAGCCGCGTATCCCCTATTGTACTTGTGTGATTTATAATCCGGCCTAGGAATTAGCGCCCTCCACAAATCCGGAGTATTACGAAAGGCCTGAGCTCCATTAACCTCCAACCCTATGTCCTTAATGCGTACCTCACCCGCGTGGTACCGACCCGGGGAAATGACGTGCCCAAACTTCAAGCAAGAAAACGTAACTGTAAGATCAGACCTGATCGCGGCCCCCATCACTTCCCCCGTATCGCTATTTATGCCGCTCGGCATATCCACGGCAACGACGTATTTACCGCTTGAATTTATTTTTGACACAATCTTTTGCAAACCCTCATCCATAGGACGAGAAAGCCCTATACCAAAAATAGCATCTATGATCACGTCTTCGTGTATAGAGAAGCCTTCTGGAGTCAACGCAGGTAAACCCTCACTCCTAGCTCCCCCGCGATAGCTGAGCACTCTAACCGGCCACCCGCTTTTTTCAAGCAAACCCGCAACCACTGCTCCATCTTTGCCGTTATTGCCCGGTCCACACAAAACCAGAACCGGTCTTTTGGGAAAATACCTAACTACCTCCTCAACCACGGCGGCCCCAGCCCTGAGAATCAATTCCTCAACAGGCACGGCAGAACCTTGCTCAAAAACCCTGAATTGCGCCACCGAGAGTATCAAAGACATCACACAACTCATAAAGAAGCAGGAGAGCTATACAGCAGAACGCGCGCGTACGCAACCCCTGTCCAAATTACAGAAACCTAGAACCGGACCGCGTGCCGCAAATTATTATTGAAGGGCCGCGGCACAGCCACTAACCACGCGCAGCCCCACCGCTCTGTAACTCGGGGCGCCGCGCAGACGCTCAGGCCAACTCCAGGCTAGCGCTCAGGCAAGGTTAAGCGTACTCGTCCTCATCAGACTGCACAGTGCTACTGGCCTCACTAGGGACATCTCTGGTAACACTGCTCCTCTTTCTAGATACCGCAGCAGACATAGACCCGGCCTTGACGCGCTCAAAATCCCTACGTCTCTTGTGCCAACCGTAAGTGTACATCACCATCTTGTTCTCGATGAGCACTATAGCCCCGTCTGGATACACAACCATATCCATGCCCCGCTTCTGGGCCTCAATAAACTTCTCCCTATACCTTTCTCTATAAGCAGGATCATCAAAGGCTGACATCCCATCACTACCAGCATCGGCCCTAGACATCACACACCCTCAGATATTTTACAGCTGTACAATGCGTACAAACACTCATTCGACAACACTCCTATTCAACTCGTCGCCAGCATAAACCACACGCGCCATGGTAACACAAAATAGGCTTTGACAAACATATGAATATGGACACATACCACATTTTTTTGCAGTAGTGACAATTTTATCACCCTATCTCTGTTGTTTTTTTTTAAAAGCAGTACACTGAGCCTGTTTTTTTGCGATGAGGTACTGTCATGCGTAGTGTTTTATCCAGTGCACAGCTGGAGCAATATGTCGACAGGTGTTTTGGGATTGACGATAGTGATGCGTTGTCAGTTCATGCGTCGGCACCCGAAAGGTGGGTAAAGGGACAGGTGGGATTCGTTGAGGGTCGGTTGCTGCAGTTTCTGATCCGAGTTACTGGAACCAAGTCCATAGTAGAGGTTGGAACATGCGTAGGCTTTTCAGCAATATGCATGGCGAGGGCTCTACCTCCTGAGGGACGCGTATATACCATAGAGAAGGATGAACAACACTGCGCCGCGGCGAGGCAAAACATCGCAAAATGCGGAATGGCGGACAAGATCACTGTGCTTTGCGGAGACGCGCTGCACGTACTTAAAAAAGATTTGGAGGACAAATCCCCATTCGACATGATGTTCATAGATGCGAACGAGTCCGGCTACTGTGATTATCTTGACTGGGCTGAGGTAAATGTAAGGAAAGGTGGGCTGTTGGTCGCCGATAACGTATTCCTCTATCGCACAGTGTCTGGTGATACACCCTCAGATGGAGTCCCTGCAAGTGCACACACTAGCATGCGGCGCTTCAATGAGAGACTGTCCAATAAGCAGGACTATCTCGCCTCTGTGATTCCGACTGAGGAAGGAACATTGGTTGCACTAAAGCTGAGGTAAAGTAGAGCACCTCCGTGTTGCGCACGCCTGTGCTGCTCCGAACCGGCACAGGCGTGGCAGACGTAAGTGTGCAGGGTCTTACTCCGCAGCTCTGGTCCGGCGCTAGTGGGCGGCCTTTCGGGCTTGCTACGGAGATGTACAAACGTGTGGCACAGAGTTACTTCAGGAGCCCGCGGTGGCGCGTCTGCGTCGATCCGAACCGTCATGGGTGTCACAAACTCAAGCGCGGAGTATGCCAGGAAACTACATGCCGTGTACCTGCGGCTTTGCTACAATACCACAATTGCCGCTAAAGGTTGTGGTGTACCCGCTGCAGTGGCAAGACCATAAACCTGGCTACTTAGTGCTATGTGTGTCAAACAATCTCCAGTTGGTGTGAAATCCAATTTGCCTTTGTCGCGGGTACGTATTATTGTATGGGCCCGGGAGGTTTGAATTGCGGTATGTACGCACACGTTACCATCTTCACCTCGGCGTAGTGCATGATAGGGGTTCTAGGTGAAAAAGAGATACACCGACAACGAGCAAAATAACAAGGTCGATTTTGTAGAACGAGATTATGGGATCTCAAAGATCAAAGCCGCAACGGTTGTGATCTTACCTTTGCTATGTGTTTTTAGCATATACTTATTCGGCATCGAGAACGGATACGTAAGTATGGTTTTCAACTGCTTATTCACGAGCGCAACCGTGCTAGTTATCTTGCAGAAGCTTAATCGATACCCGAAGATAATCGCCACTATAGAATATCAAAACATGATTTTTGCAAACGCGCTAAATCATGACACTGAGTTTTGTCTCATATTAAAAAGCAACGGGAACGTGGTCTACTCAGATGCAAGATTCAATGCAAGATTCAAAAATCTGGGAAGACGCCCTTTAAACCTCTTCAGCATATTAAAATTGGGCAATCTGAGCGAAGATGAAATAGCGAGATTCCTCGGCGCGTTGAAGAACAAATCACCGGTGCGCACTTACTTTTCTGTGAGTAAGAAAAATTCTGTCTCTAATTTCTCTCTAATTCTTGATCCGATCGCAGACAACCCGCAGGTAGATGTTGAGCAAGAGGCAACGTTTAGGTTGCTCTTAAACCCGCTCTCGAGGCCGCAGGACTATTTTGTCCTAAAGGCAATGAAGATCACCAAAGAAGAGGTGCACGAGAGGCTGTTGCACAGGCACAAAGTAGGGTCATACCTACTCAATCAGGAGGGAGTAATTATCTCCGCAAACGAGAATTTTTTGAGAATTTTCGAGTTAGAAGCCATAAAACGCCATACACTGTTCTCTGACTTTCTCAGTAAAAATCAGTCTGACGCCGCGGAAGACGAAGCGGTGTTTATCACATCTACCGGCACTATGTTCAAGGCTCATGTAACCCAAGAAGTGTTCTACGACAAAAGTAATAATAGTTACACATGTGGGTTGCTGACTCCCAAAAAGTTTAGCCTCACAGACTATCAGTTGAATCCGTGCTTCATTCACGCCCCAATTGCCATGGCCCAGTGTGATTTGGACGGCAAGATTATAAAATACAACAAGGCCTTCGAAGCGCTAACAGATGGGCAGAACCATGGGTACATATTTGAGCATGTTACATCCGTACATAACAAAAAGATAAAAAAATACCTGCAGGGCAGCGCGATCAATAATATGTCTATAGAGGGGCAGTTGTGCAACAAGACTTACGTGAAAATATATATGAACAAACTGGTGCACAACAACGAAATATCGGTCGTGTGTTACATCACTGATAGCGCCGATAGAAAGAGCTTGGAAACGCAGTTGGAACAATCGCAGAAATTGCAGGCGATCGGTCAATTGGCGGGAGGCATTGCGCACGATTTCAACAACATTTTGACGGCCATCATTGGGTTTTGTGACTTATTGCTCATACAGCATCCGGCAACTGACCCTTCTTTTAGGGATATAATGCAAATCAAGCAGAACGCCAATCGCGCAACCAACCTGATCAAGCAGCTTATGGCCTTCTCTAGGAAGCAGACCTTGCAACCCAAGATACTCGATATTAACAACATAGTGGCTGATCTATCACAAATGATAAAGCGCCTGATCAGCGAGGATATAGAGCTGAAGATATATTATGACAAAAACATCGGCCTGGTGAAGGTGGATCTATGCCAACTGGAGCAGGTAATAGTGAATCTGGTGGTGAATGCAAAGTCAGCAATGAATTCTGGAGGGGTGTTGACTTTGCGCACCTACAACCTACAAGTTGACGCATCCACCATACCTAAAGGCATGTTCGTCCCAGACAAAGATCAGGTGGAGCACGGAGAGTACGTAGTGCTCGAGGTTATTGATACGGGCCATGGTATGGATAAGCAAATTATCAAAAAGATTTTTGACCCATTCTTTTCAACAAAAAGCGAATCCTACGGAACCGGGCTGGGGCTATCTACAGTATATGGAATAGTAAAACAGACAGGCGGGTATGTTTACGTCCACAGCAAGGTGGGAGAGGGCACAAAATTCATGATACTCCTGCCTCGTGTGTATCTGGCTGAGGGCCAGAGGGTTGAAGAGCACTTACTATCCAGCGAGCCTCCAGAAGTGGGCCACTTAATGCTTGAAGAGGGCCAAGAGTGGGGCAACTCAGCCTCCGTCCTCTTAATAGAAGACGAAGACCCGGTGCGGGCATTCACATCCAAAGCGCTGTCGAAGAGAGGATTTCGAGTTATAGATACAAATTCAGGCAAAGCAGCCATTGAGACAGCAAAAAGCACGCACATAGATATAGTAATAAGCGATGTCGTAATGCCGGGCACCAGCGGACCTGAGACCGTTGCTGAGATATTAAAAATACAACCAAACGTCAAGGTAATGTTCGTATCAGGGTATGCAGAGGAAATCTTTCATCAGCACAAAAACATAAATCTGGATGAGATGTTTTTCTTATCAAAGCCGTTCACACTAAAACAGTTACTACAAAAAGTAAGTGAGGCTCTTGCTTGCAATAGATGAGCCAAAGGTGCACAATCCTGCTGGTTAGTTTTTTCGGCTAAGTATGGAAGACGGATTGTCTGTCGTTTATGCCACGTTCCCTGATTATGACACAGCTTACAAAATTGGCTCATCTCTCTTGCGGGACGGCGTGGTGGCGTGTGTGAACATATTCTGCAATGTCACGTCAATGTACATGTGGGACGAAGAAATGCACACAGGCGAAGAATGCGTGGCGGTCATGAAGACGGTAAAAAGCCTCGGAGAAGAAGCGATCAATAGGATCTTAGAGCAACACCCCTACGATATACCTGCACTATTTTCGGTAGATGCCGAAAGGTGCAGTCCAGCATTTTTAGAGTGGGTAGCATTGCGTACTGGTGCGGCTGTGCCCCCAGAAAAACCCATTGATAAGCCCTAGCCCCGTACAGCGCCGCTCATCAGCCCCGGATTGTTATCTCTCTTCGGCACGTGAAAGCGCGTAGATAACCTGTATAATCGCACAAAAAGCCATCGGTGCGAGGCACACCCTGCTCGGCATATGGGCTCGGGAACAGCGAAGTTCTGGAGTGCGTGGCAATGAGCTACACGAAAAAAGATAACCTGTATAATCGCACAAAAAACCGTCAGTGCGGGCACACTCTGCTCGGCATGTGGGGCTCGGGAACAGCGAAGTTCTGGAGTGCGTGGCGAGGAACTGCACAGAAAAAGACATGCATCTTCACATATACGTCATAGCTACCCCAAGTTACGGCTACAGGGGCCTTTATGCCAACACTTGCGCGCAAAAGAAACGGGATGTACAATCCGAGAGGCTGTTCTAGTTTGGAGTCGGTATGGAAGGTAACCTAATCAATGCGGAAGGTGGCTTGCAAGACGCTGGTGATGTCAACACCCAGGAAGCCCCGTCACAATATCTTACTATCATTATGTTCTAGATGCCATTTATGAAATGGGCGCGTGTGCCATTTCCGTGTTGGGGGACTATTACAACGCCATTATCAGCGCACTTTTTGCCGATCAGGAAACTTTAGGAGAAGAATCAACGCTTGGCTCAATGCAAGAGCATGAGCCGTTGTCGCCTGAGTCTACTGCGTATGCGGAAACCCGTAGTCGGCAATTTGCAGATTGGGTGTCATCCCTGGCACATCAAGCACACGAGCTTCCACCGTCAGACGTTCCTGAGCACGGTGAAGGCCCCAGCCGGGAGTTCGTAGATTGGAGATCATCTCTCGCTCAGTGGATGCGTGAGCAGTCAACTGCTGAGTAGGTATTTGACACGTGAGCCTGGTTAGGCCGGGCTCGCGGCAAAATCGGAGTTCAAGGCCGGGGTGCGTGGCCGCGTGTGAGGTCATCGCATGAGGTGTGAAGCAGCTGCGGCCGCCGGCCGGTGTTTACTGGGAGATTTCAGTCTCGTACACCCACCATTCTGGGTGCCGGCCTTTTAGGTATCTCACTCCATCGCTTGCGGCTTCGCCATCCTCAAACAGTGCAAAGCATGTGGCCCCGCTGCCGCTCATCCTGGAAAGAATGCAGCCTCCCAAAGATTGTAATTCTGCCAGGATTTTTTTCACTTCAGGTACAAGTAATATCGCAGTGTCAGTCAGATCGTTGCGAGACTGCATAACTAGGCTTAGCAAGCCGTCAGAAGCCTCTGGTGGGTTACCTATACTCTTCGAAAATTCCTTGCAAGCATAGGCGTCAAATACGCTTCTAGTGCTTAAGTATACATCATTCGGCCTCACCAATACGACGTAGTTTGGCAGCCTGGCATGTGGCAAGAGTTTTACATTCTCCCCCATTCCGCAAACAAATGCCGTTCTGGACTGTAAACACACGGGAACATCGCTCCCTACAGATGCTGCAACGCCGTTCATACCAGCTTCACTAATACCCCAATTTTTGCCAAGTAGACGTATAATAGCCGCTGCATCGGCAGAGCCACCAGCCAGCCCCGCAGACACGGGGATATTCTTGGTAACTTTAACGTATACATTCTTGGCAACACCTGGAGCACATCTCCTCACCAGATGCCCTATAGCCCTCTGCACGGTGTTATCGTGCTTGCTTATTCCTGAAAACTGCACAAATTCCACGCCCCTGTTCTTTGACCCAATTTCAATTTCGAGCGTATCATACAGCTTGATGAAGGCGAAAACAGACTCCAAAACGTGATATCCGGATGTAGACTTGCCCACTACGTGGAGAAACAGGTTTATCTTCGCCGGAGCGTTTATTTGGTACTTAGACATTACTCCCTGCACTCCTGGATGTGCCCACCTCTAGCATGGCCACAACTACAAGTCAATATTAAAATCTTAAGCACTCATCGTACGATGTTTTGTTCGGTGTTGCTACATCCATGGTTATGGTGATACCATCTAGCTCGCACAGCTCATAAAATTGCCAATGAGACAGCTTATATCTGAATGCCCAGTAATTTTGGCGCCAATGTCAGGCGTTACTGACATGCCCTTTCGGTCTATCGTCGGGGAATTCGGTGCAGGGCTTTTAGTTTCTGAAATGATCGCCAGTCGGGCTATGATAATAAAAACGCGGCAAAGTCTGCAAAAATCAGACGTTGGGGCAAACACTGCCGTACAGTTGGCTGGATGCGTGCCTGAGATTATGGCGGAAGCAGCAAAAATTAACCAAGATATGGGCGCAAGGTCGATAGATATCAATTTTGGTTGCCCGGTGAAAAAGATAGTAGACGGCCATGCCGGCTCCGCGCTTATGAAAGACGAGGAGAAAGCTGCAAAAATAATGGAGAGCGTGGTAAAGGCGGTGACCATTCCCGTGACCGTCAAGATGCGTATGGGCTGGAGTGCAACAGATTTGAACGCACCCAGGTTGGCAAAAATAGCTGAAGACGTTGGTATACAGATGGTTACAGTACACGGGAGAACCAGGACCCAGATGTTCAGCGGGACTGCAGATTGGAAGTTTATCAAGTGCGTGAAAGATTGTGTTAAGATACCAGTGATAGCAAATGGAGATATCCGCACTCTTCAAGACATAACCAGTGCGTTAAGTCTTTCCGGTGCAGACGGGGTTATGATTGGCAGAGGGGCGTACGGCAAGCCTTGGCTCATAAAACAGGCACTGCACTTTATGAAAACAGGGGAGGCATTGCCTGAGCCTTCGGCGGACGAAAAACTTAGAATAGTGCTAAAGCATTACGATAGTGCAGTAGATTACTACGGGAAGGACATAGGCGTGAAGATTCTTAGGAAGCATCTTGGATGGTATAGCGTCTCCAATGCTGGTGCCACATATTTCAGGGCGCAGATTAATACGATGAGTGACCCGGTAGCGATAAGGGAAAAGTTGTTAGAGTTCTTTGGAACCAGCGGAAATGCGTGATGTGGGGTCGCAAATTGTTGGACACTGTGCCAAATATATGGTAGGAGGGACCTCCGCTGGTGTCGTTGTTACAAGAGTATTGTGTGCTTTGTGCTCTCGCCGGAGGTGAAATGGCGCTGTGCTTGGCCTTGTGCTTTGGCTGGTGCCCTGCGTGTAGGGCGTGGCCTTCGTTTCGCTGATTAGCGGTTCTTTTGGGTGTCCCTTGCGTTTGGATTGCCCGCTGATTGTTTGGTTTTCCTTTGTGGGATTCGTAATGGATAAAGAACTTGTCAAAAATCTCATAACTAAAGGCATTAAGCAGGGTGGAGTAATTACCTTTGACGACATAAGCGATGCGCTGTCAGATGATGACGTCGTTTCTTCTGAAAGCATCGATGAAACCATATCCCTGCTGCAGGACTCTGGAATAGGCGTGCTAGAACAGAGCGATGAAGAAGAGGCCGACGCTGTAGTTTCTGAGGAAAACGCAGCGAAAGACGAAGAGGATGAGGCCGGAATGCGGTCTTTAGATTTCGGCCAAACTGATGATCCTATACGCATGTACCTGTGCGAAATGAGCTCGGTAGAGTTGCTCTCCAGAGAGGGGGAAATAGAAATCGCAAAGAGGATTAAGTCGGAAAAAATTAATATGTTGCGGTCTCTGATCGAGGCTCCGCTGGTACTGCGCACTTTTATGTCATGGAGGGATGACCTGGTAAATCAGCAGGTAATGCTCAGAGACCTGATAGATCTGGACGCAAATTATAGGGGGGGTGCTCCTCGACAGGAATTTGAGGAAGGAGGAGAATACGGGGAGCAAGAGATGGCGGAACCCGGAGATAGTGATGTGGGCGGTGATGGAGCTGATGATGAAGATGAAGGGGAAGACTCTTCAGCGGGTAATGCTTCAATCTTGGAAATGGAGAGCGCACTTTTACCAAAGGTGATTTCCATTTTGGATGCAACTATAGAGTCCGCAGAGAAAATCCTGGAGATGAAAAAGCAGAAAAGAGATTCAGGAAAGTACGACAAGAAGGCCTATAATGCACTACATGAAAATATCTGGGAGCTTGTCTCTCAGATGAAGCTCAGTGATCCTGCGGTTTTGTCTGTAACCCAGCAGATCTATAACCTCAGCAAGGCCATAGCGGCGGAGGAAGCGGCGCTCATGTCGCTTGTAGAGAGTTACGGAGTAGACCGTAAAAGTTTCCTCGAGGCATATAACAACAATACAGTCTTTGAGCAAGCCAATGCTTCTCCTGAGTGGAAAAACCTGCTTGAGAAAGAGAAGAAAACCCTGACGGACATACAAAACAAGGTGCGCTTGCTATCAGGGGAAGATAGCCCGGGTAACTTTAAAGCCTTAGTCGCAAAGATCCAGAAACATGAGAGGACCGCCAACAAGGCAAAGCAGGAGATGATCAAGGCAAACCTGCGGCTTGTCGTATCGATTGCCAAAAAATACTCCAATCGCGGCCTGCAGTTCTTAGATCTCGTACAAGAGGGTAACATAGGGCTGATGAAGGCCGTGGATAAGTTTGACTACAAGCGCGGGTACAAATTCTCCACCTACGCCACCTGGTGGGTCAGACAAGCCATAACACGCGCGATAGCCGACCAGGCCCGTACCATCAGGATACCGGTACACATGATTGAGACCGTAAATAAGATCAACCGCACATTGAGGCAGATGTTGCACGAGATCGGTCGGGAGCCAACATTGGAAGAGCTGTCTACTAGGCTCGGCATGAATGTTGAGAAAATCCGCAAAGTGATGAAAATCGTAAAGGATCCTGTAAGCCTTGAAAGCCCCATAGGTGATGACGATAGCAGCACATTTGGCGATTGTATAGAAGATAAACGGGCTGTGAAGCCGGAAAATGCAGCAGTGCTGGCAGATTTGCGTGAGATAACCACGAAAGTGCTGTCAACCTTAACGCCCAAGGAAGAGAGAATTCTCCGTATGCGGTTTGGTATCGGCAAAGGAGGGAAAGATCACACACTGGAAGAAGTTGGGAAACTCTTTAACGTCACCAGGGAGCGTATCCGGCAGATTGAGGCAAAAGCGCTGCGCAAATTGCGGCACCCCAGCCGCGCTAGGAAGCTACGCGGCTTTTTCTAGCGTCTGGTGTCGGCCAACGCACCACAGTGCTGGCAGGTCTGTGTGAGATAACCACGAAAGTGCTGTCAATCTTAACTCCCAAGGAAGAGAGAATTCTGCGTATGCGGTTTGGTATCGACATCACACCAAGCGCCCCAAATGTACGCCCACCGGAAAGAGATGTTTTAGCACCGCCACAAGCTTCTGAGCCTATCATCCACCTCCTTCGCGTGCTCAGAAAGGTTCAGTGCGATATCATATCGCCCTTCTAGCCTCAGTTTTACTATCTGCTCCTGGATTTCGCTGAGTTGTCTTGAGAGCATCAGCTTCTCCCATTCCCTTCTAGCGCGCTTTTCCACATCCGCATCAGAGCAACCCTTTGTTCCGAAGGCGCACCCTATGGCCGACATTTTTTCTTGTATTGAACGCAATGCTGGCTCAAAATCCGCCCTTCTAGAGCACAACTCCCCGATCAAATCTGCCTTAGAGAGCTCCCCACCATGTGCCTCTCTAATGTCTACTATGTGCTGTTGGAGCGGCCGCATATCGTCAGCGAAGTCAAGGCTGGCAAACTGCTCAAAAACCGTTACATCATAAAGGAGCCTTGGACACTCAACAATGGTGTATATAACCCGCATTTGGTAATTTTCCCCGGCACATGCCTGCAGAGAGACGCCTCCGAGTCTGCTGGACCTGAGCCCCTGCTCTATGGCGCGCGCACTTCCATGTGGCGCACCCCTCCCATTGTATTGTTCGCGCTGCAGCGCTTTGATTTGCTGGTAAAAAAAACTCTTGTAGTACTTCGCTATGTGCACATCCCGAATCTCCGATGTGTATTCCCGAATTCTCTGCTCAAGGGCCATGCACTGCTCTGGCACCACCTTGCCGGAAGACGCAATGTTCGCACGGGCTAGTTCATAGTCCCACACGAATTCCGAAAGCAGTTTTGCATGCTCAACGAGACCCTTGGCGGTATCGGGGCCCAAATTTACACAGACATCATACGGGTCTTTCCCCTGCGGAGAGGTAACAAACCGTATGCTATGGCCGGATTTTATTATAGAAAGGGCAAGATGGGCTATCTTCATAGACGCATTCATCCCCGCACCATCGCCATCCATCCAAACCACTACCTCAGGCACAATGTCCCACATGTGCCTGAGATGCGCCTCCGTCATGGCAGTGCCTAGCAACCCTACAACATTGCTTATCCCAAGCTGGCTGAGAATGAGCACATCCATATACCCCTCAACCGCGATGATCCTGCCCAGTTTCTTCGCAGCGGCTAGTGCAAGGTGCAGGCCATATAGACTTTCTCGCTTTTTAAATAGCGCATTTTCCGCTGAGTTTAAGTATTTCGGAGAGTGCTTATCACTGACAGATCTGCCACCAAACGCGATCACCCTGCCCGTGGCGCTGCATATGGGAAACACCAACCTGTTATATAAACAGTCCTGAAAGTTCTTGGTCAACAGGCCTGCATCCCGCACCTTCTCGAAACTAATCTGGGACGACGCAAAACACGTCTTGATTCCGGACACGGGAACGTACCCCAACCTGAACTTTCTTATAGTCTTCTCGTCGATGCCCCTGCTCCTCAAATACGAAAGTGCTGTGGGTGACTTTGACAGTTGCTCAACAAACCAGCGGGCTGCGTAGTCCATTAGCTCATACAGGAAATCCGCCTCTCCCCTCCCAGCTTTCGCAGGCAAACTCACTCCGTATACCTGCGCTAAATATTCAATGGCCTCTCTAAAACTCAGTCCGTCAATATCAGAAACGAATTGTACTACGTCCCCATGAACGCCGCACCCGAAGCAGTAGAACATGTCATTGCTGCAGTTTACGTGAAATGACGGAGTCTTCTCTGAGTGAAATGGGCATAGGCCCACGTAATGGTTACTGCCTCTTTTGATGAGTTTGATCTTCTTGGACACAACATCAAGGAGCCTCACTTTTTCCCTGACCAGGGTTACATGATCACTCTCAGAATGGCTGCCACCCATGACGCACCGCGCCTCCAAGCTACCTGCAGAGCAGGATTATATCGCCAGAACAATTCGTTGTCACATTGATATATACCCAACCTAAAGCTGCGTGAGCAACTTGCCGACCTGAGGCTTAGTTTATAGGCAACCTGCAGACCAATGCTCAATGTCGTTCGTGGTTCAGCAATAACACTTTAAACATCGTGCCCATATTTTCCGTAAGGCGCAGGAACGCGCCTTTAAGTTCACGCCTCTGCCTCTCGGTAGCATTGCGTTCAAGGCACGCTAGCCTCTCGCGGATCCCAAATTGATACAAAAACTCCCTCTGGGTCACAACCTTGCTATTTAGGCGTTGAGCGTGCTTCTGCAACAAGCCAAAATCGACGTGTGCGGTGATGTCACATTCCCCGATGTTATCGAGAAAATCGCAATAATGGTGGCTCTTCACTGATTGTATGGTACTACGGTACGGCGGTTGTAAATATCCATAGTCAAATATGGCGGCCGCTCCCCCATTGCGCACAATAATTTTTTCCAAACATGCTAAAACGTCACTGGCAGCCTCGCAGCGCTCTATTATTCCTCCTTCGGGTACATCACCATACTCATCAAGGTTATATTGCGTGTCCACAGCCACAATGCCTAAATTTCCTCCATCATTGCATACACAACACTCCTTCCAGGCCCCGCTAGTACGTATAAACTGCCTCACTGGTAGCGCATCAAAAAACTCATTCGCCACCACAATTGTGGGCCTTTCCGGCAGCTCTTCCAATTTACAATGCCAAGAGATTTCTTTGCGCGCCGAGAAGCTTTCCAATGTCGCACGCTGAGTGTTGCGCAATAGTGGGCTGATTTCAAGCAAATGGACCTCAAGCAGGGCATCGTATCTGGGGAATTGTTCAAACACCCTCAGAATGTCATGCATCAGCGTCCCCCTGCCCGGACCAAGTTCTAGGAGGGAAAATTTTTCCGAAATTCCAGCACTTTCTAGGTAGGATAGAATCCAAAGTGCAACAACTTCTCCAAAAAGTTGGCTTATTTCCGCCGACGTTACGAAATCCCCAGCTCGGCCGAAGGGCACCCTGGTCATATAATACCCATGCTCTTCATGATACAGGGCAAGGCTCATAAACCTATCCATCGTCACGTGGGCAGAATTTTCAAAAATGAATTTCTTAAAACAAAAACCCATGTGTTAACGTATATATTACCTGAGTCAGATACCATGGAGAACCTACGCGGTACAGCCCAAGTTTAAGTGGTTTTGCCGCCCAAAACAACCGCGCACCCCGGCCATTCCGATATTGGTTCTTTTTTATGGTCCACCATAAATTTGTGGTACACACAAAACCTTAAGATATGTAGAATGTCTTCAGAAGCGCGATTTGCAATTACTAGAGTAGCATCATGTCTGGAATCAAGAAGTTTATTATCCCATGCGAGTTTGGCGGTAGAATTGCCCCATTTGCTATATATATTGGGGAACCAAGGCCGGACGCACACCCTGTACAGCACCAAAACACCTGGCTATCAAAAGAGCGTGGCGGATCAGTGCCAGAAAAAGTTAGAAACAGCCTGGAAAAGCTGCACGAACTGGCCAAAAAGAATGGCATATGCTTTGCGGACCTGTGTGTATATGCCTTGAACGTAGCTTCGCGTAACAAACCTAATAGCGACAGCGGCGCTGCGTAGTCTTCGTGGCAGGTCAGTGCCAGAAAAAGTCAGAAACAGCCTGGAAAAGCTGCACGAACTGGCCAAAAGATGGTATATGCTTCGCGGATCTGTGCGTATATGCCTTGAACGTAGCTTCGCGTAACAACCCTAATAGCGACAGCGGCGCTGCGTGGTTCTTTCGCATCCCGGATGGCGTGGGTGACGCAGGCGTCACGCGCTTTTTTGCGCACTTGGGTTATATCACAGTATTACAACATACAACTCGCTAAAATCGGCACAGGGCTGCGCATGCCCCCAGTTGCACACTGCAGAAAAACGATTGTGCGGCTCCGCAGCATTTTTTGTTATCCGCACTGCAGACTGTAACCACCTTAAAACTACCGTCCGGCTTGGTTGCCAAAGCCGCATACTTTTTAGAAAACACCACGCAGACACCTAATCACGTACGCGGGAGTGTGGGTATTGCCCCAGCAGCTGGGACGAGCGCACACTGGATTGGCCCAGCATTTCACCCTGCACTGACGCCCCACAATCAAAACGGCGGCCCCGCTAGCGCACTCGAGGCATCCCAGCTCCACTTACTGGGCACGCAGTGCGCCCAAAATCCGCTATGAGGCCATGGACAGCAACTTGCCTATCACGTCAACACTATCCCACTTTACATTGCCGTCTATGCGGTACAGTACAACACCGCCCCGGTCAACAATCAAGGTTAGCGGTATAGCCCTCACATCGAAATAATCAAAAAGCGCCCTATTTGTGTCCAGGTACACAGTAAGTGCAATTCCATATTCCTTGCAGAATGACTGCACAGCATGCGCATCCCCGTAAGAAACCGGCAAAAATACGATCCTATCTTTGGCTTCTTTCTGATTCAAATGATCCCAAATTGCCTGAAGCTCCCTTAGCAACGCGACAGACTCCAAGCTCCACGGAGCCCAAAACGCTACAATCAACACTCGCCCTTCGAAGTTTTTCGCAGAAAACTCCTTACCGCTTAAATCAAAAAACGGCCTGTCGGGCATTTTAATAACTTCCTTCAGCTCCCCCGCGATAAATGCCTTGGGAAGCTTGGCTATGTCCTCATCCTCGCCACTGTCACCGAGAGCAGGAACACAAACAGCCTGCACAAACGCCAAAATAGCCACAAAAACCAAGGGTCGGCAGACCACCGATAGGAAGCTCCTACCCATCCGCAAACGCCTCATCCCAGGTACCCTCCGTTGCAGCGCGCGAATACTCCGTAACCCGATTCTCGAAAAAGTTAGTATGCTCAACCCCATTAAGAATCTCATCAAGCCACGGCAAAGGATTCACGTTATCACCATATATGGGCTCCAGATCAAGTTGCTTGAGCCTTCTGTTTGCTATGTAGCGTATGTACCGCTTAACCTCAGCCGCAGAAAGCCCTTCAACATCCCCCAAAGCGAAGGCGAGGTCGATGAATTCATCTTCCAGCGAAACGATAACCCGGCAGGCACCGTAAAGCTCTTCACGCAAATTCTCATCCCATATCTCCTGGTTTTCGTGAATGAAGGTGTTAAACAGCCTAATGATAGACTCAGTGTGCAGCGTCTCATCCCTGGCGGACCAGGCTATAATCTGCCCCATCCCCTTCATCTTACCAAAACGCTGGAAATTCAGCAAAATCGCAAACGAGGCGAAAAGCTGCAGACCCTCAGTGAAGGCGCCAAACACAGCCAAGGTTTTCGCTACATGCCTCTTGTCACCCTTCCTGGATTCCTCAAACCTCTGCATGTAGTCGTACTTTTTCTTCATCACCTCAAACTTCAAGAATGCCTGGTATTCGACCTCGGGCATTCCTATGGTATCCAACAAATACGAGTATGCTGCTATGTGCACGGTCTCCATATTGGAAAAAGCCGAGAGCATCATACAGATCTCTGTAGGCTTGAAGATGTTCGAATAGTGCTTCATATAGCAGTTGTTTACCTCTATATCCGCTTGGGTGAAGAAGCGGAAAATCTGCACTAGAAGGTTCTTCTCTTGTTCGGACAGCTTGGTTTTCCAATCCTGAACATCATCCGCAAGGGGCACCTCTTCGGGTATCCAATGGATTCTCTGCTGGCACAACCAAGCGTCATACGCCCACGGGTAGTAGAAGGGTTTATATACTGGCCTGGCATCCAACAAAGACATGTTCTCCCCCCTAAAATACCCACGGCTCAAACTTACAAATAACTCAAAAATTGTCAATCACTAACCACCTCTTTTTCGTGGCAACATGCATCTACGCACCAAATTAATGCCGCTCGCAGAGGTGCTATGGTCGGATATATTACTGCATTGTCAGGGGGTTATACAAATTAGCGAAAGCATCACAACAGCAACACAAATGGCGCTTATAGTGAGTACCTGCGCGCAACCCGGACAGGTGGATATCGAGCTAGTTTTTTCTATGCCAACGCGTTGAGCCGTCTTTCCCGTCAGAAATGCCTATACCCATGTTGGATAAACTTTCTCTGATCTCATCCGCCAGCTTAAAATCCCCACACTTTTTGGCCTCTACCCTTTTCTCGATGAGCCGATTGATTTCACCCTCATCAACCAAGCCTCGCATGTCGAGGAGTTTTCTTTCCGGAAAATTGCGGAACATACCCATCAGCATGGCGCTCTTATTCAGCACCCTTGCCAATCGCAGCTTCTCCCCAGCGTTGTTAGTTTTATTGATCTCCTTAACCAATTCATGTAGGGCGGCGATTGCTGCCGGTGTATTCATGTCGTCCCGCAATGATGCCATAACTGCGTCGTGCACACCCACATCTTCTAGACCCGTGCTCAATAGTTGTGCGGAAAACCCCTCGCAGGAGCGGTATATTTTGTTCAGCGCCTCTTTAGCATCAAGTACGGCCTTGTCACCCCAATCAAGCGGCTTGCGGTAGTGGGTACTCAGGAACACATACCGAATTACCTCTCCGTCCACTCCGTTGCTGAGCAGCCCTCTAACCGTGATAACATTGCCAAGGGACTTGCTCATCTTCTCACCACCGTTGACCGTCAAAAACCCGTTGTGCACCCAATACCTAGCGTACTCACTGCCGGGAAAGGCACAACAGCTTTGGGATATTTCGTTTTCGTGATGCGGAAACATCAAATCCGCGCCACCTCCGTGAATATCAAAGCTATCACCTAGATAGCGATAGCTCATAGCAGAGCATTCCACATGCCATCCTGGCCGCCCAACTCCCCAAGGACTAGGCCAGCACGCACCAAGCTTCATATCAAGATCAGTCGCCGGTTTCCAGAGGACAAAATCCCCAGGGTGAAGCTTCTCGGCAACAACTTCCACCCTGCTGCCGGATATCATATCACCCAATTTCCGGCCAGACAGCGCCCCATAATGCTTATAGGACTCTACACTAAAATATACCGTGCCACCCCGAACATAGGCGTGCCCCGCCTGAATCAACCTGCCAATTATATGCAGCATAGTTTCAATTTCTTCGGTTGCCCTTGGTTCAAAGGTTGGAGAAAGGCAGTTAAGCGCTTCAATATCTTCATGAAACAGCTTGGTGTAGTGCGCAGTCAACTCCGCAATACTTTTGTTTTCGGATTCCGCCGCATTGATGATTTTATCATCCACGTCGGTGATATTCCTAACGTAAACAACCTCAGGGTATAACGCCTTTAGCAGCCTGAATAAAACGTCATAAACAACTACGGACCGCGCGTTGCCTATGTGTGCTAAATCGTAAACAGTAGGGCCGCAAACGTAGACACCGACGCGCTCACTGTTTTTTGGAGAAAAAACCCTCTTGGCGGCATGCAGAGTGTCATGCAGCCTCATATTACGACTTGAACAGGACAGAGAACATCTCGATTACAAGCTTAGGCCCCGCTATGAGTACCACTGCGGTAACAAGTAGCCCAAAGAACCCCAACAACACGCCTAAAATTACCAGAACGCCATCCCGGTTCAGCATGCCGAGCGCCATAGCAGACATCCCACCGGCAGGAATGAAGTTCGTCAAAGGCAGGGGAATTGCAATGGAAAGGGCGCACAAAAGGCAAATCAGCGCCACCGCCTTCTCCCCCACACCACTGAACACCACAAACATCCTGGGCCTGCTCCACCGCTCCATCCCTCTCAGTATTGGAGACGTTCTCTCAACTACAGTCGCCAAAAACTCGCGCTTGAACGACCTTTTTTCTAAAAAAGCCGGCAGCCACGGAGTGGAGAGCCCCATAAGCATTTGGGCCGAGAACAGCAGTAGCGGAATGGACAACACGGTAGTATAGCCAGGAGGCACGGGAATTGGTATGGAAAGCGGCAGAGCAAACAGGAGCATGAGCACGCCAAAGCCCCTGTCACGCAGGGTCATCTTGAGTTCATACAAGGTAACTCTATCATCAGCAGCCCCTTGTACACTCACCTCCTCCAATAAATCAGAAACGGCCTTCCCACCCCTGCGCGCAGTCATAACCATATCCACAACAAAATCACAAGCCTGCGGTGCTGGATACCACAATAACAAAACCGTGTACAGAAAAATGTGCGTCGGTAAACACAGCAAGCAAGCGCATTTACGCACTTGCACCTGGGAGTTTCAGCGCAATACTGGGGGTGCTGTGCTGCACATAAAACCCAGGTAACACCTGTGCGACATATCATAACCGCTTGTTCATAGCACCTTTATACCCCAACCACACATATGCAGCATAACCCGTACAATTACTGCCATGTATATACGGGGTGCATGAAAAATATTCGGCGCACGTATCCTGGAAAATTCTCTGGATGGCACAAAACTCAGTAATTTTGCAAATGACAAATTTGTAATACAACATTACTGTGTACGACGGCTGGTTATACGGTTACCATGTATCCGAGAAGTGTCTGTGCTTAAGTTTGGTAAATTAATTGTGTTTTAATCGGTATAGGATATGCTAACCTAGCCTTCAGTAGGTTTTGTACGCTCCTCTTTTGTTTTTTGTTCCTAAGATACGTTGTAAAGTAATGCGCATCCCAGAAGATAGTGCTTGTGGCTTCGAAGGGCACGTGGTCACCTCTGTGCTGAAGGCCCTGCGGGAAAAGTTCCCATCACAAACTGATGAGTACGGCTTGCTCAAAAGCTTCATAGAGAAGTTTTACAACTTTTCTTACAGCACAGATGTGGAATTAACCAGCCAGTTTCTGCTAAACATTGCAGAAGATCTGTATAATTTTATCAGTAATAGGAAGCCCAAAGAGAGCATGGTGCGCGTATTCACGGTGGAGCGCCCAGGGTTCCCGGAAAAATCCCTCACAATAGTGGAGACGGCCAATGACAATCTGCCGTTCATAATAGACTCCGTAATAATAGCGCTGAAAAAGCATAATTTACCAATATATCACTACACAAACGCGGTTTTGCTCCTGAAGAGGAAAGGCGGCAGAATTGTAAGCGTTGATGCTCTATCCACATCCTGCGCCGATGATAATGCTTGCGAATCTGTAGCATATTTTGTGGTGGGACCTACAAGTGAAGAGCTACAAAGCACGCTCAAGACGGAAGTCGAACAGGCACTGCACTCGGTTGTATGCTGCGTAGGCGATTGGCAACCGATGCTTGGCCGAGTGGACGAACTGCTGGCGAGTATGAAAAATGACCCATCGCGTGAGGAGATCTGCAATTTCCTGAAATGGCTGCGCGAGGACAGCTTCGTGTTCCTTGGGTACAGTGAGTATACGAAATCAAAGTCAGGGGAGCTAGTTCTGGATCCGGGACGCAGCTTGGGGTTACAAAGGATGGGGCAGCAAACCCAAAAATCTTTAAGTTGCCAGACGCAAAGTAAAGAGCCACTATACGTTGTGCAGTCAAATTTCGTTTCCCACGTGCATAGGTACGGATACATGATTTGCATAGGCCTGCGCACGTTCGATAAGGCGGGAAATCTGGAACAGGAAAAGTGCTTCTACGGGTTTTTTACCTCTTCAGTCGAATTTCAGAGCGCATGCCACATACCGGTGATAAGGAAGAAGATCGGGCTCGTCAAAGAAAGATCCGGATTCTTGAAAAATGGACACAATGGAAAGGCATTGATGGCCATTATGCAGCGGTTCTCTAGGGAAGAGCTTTTCCGCTTCTCTGAAGAAGACCTGTTCCAGATCTCGATGGGAATACTTTTCCTGTCCAGCAACCCAAAAGTCCGGCTATTCATGCTGAAAGATGCAATCAACGGCTTCATTGGGTGCATCATCTTCATGCCAAAAAACCTAGCTAGCACAGAGCTCGCGGATCGCATAGCTACCGTACTGGAAGGCGCCCTAGACGGTAAAGTCGTTGGCAAATACTACAACATGTATGATGAGTCTGATTTGGTAAGACTGCAATTCACGATCAAGACCGACAGCACGGCTTCCTATGCTATATCGGTGCAGGAAGTTGAGAAGATGGTGGTAGAATCCACAAAGCGGTGGGAAGATAGGCTGCAGCAGGTGCTATCTCAGAAGCTCGAGGGTGATTTTTCCGGATATGTAAACGCCTTCCCCACTAGCTATCAGGAGTACTTTTCCCCAGAAAATGCGCGCCACGACGTCTTGAAGATCCATAAAGTATTGGAAAGCCCTACAGGTGAGGGCGAGGTAGATCTATACTTGTCAGAAGACTGCAGCCATTACCAGCTAAAGATATACGTACTGCTTGAGGGGGACTTACGCCTATCGAAGGTTTTGGACGTCGTAAAGAAGATGGGCGCGGGAATGCTGCAGCACCACAGTTATGATATCACAGTGCGGGAGAGGTGCGTGCGTTTGCACCACTTTGTGCTCGCAAACGCGAGCAAGTCCTTTGACCATCATAGCGTGAAGAGCCGATTTGAAACGACGTTGAAAAAGGTATTTTCCGGAGAAACTGAGAACGACTACTTCAATAGCTTGGTGATTTTGGCAAACTTAAGATGGAAGGAAGTTTTACTCGTAAGAACGCTAAGTAGATACTTAAAGCAAATCCTATTCAACTATAGCCAGGCGTACATCCAAAAGGTTGTTAGGAAGCATTCTTACATGGTCCATTTGTTTGTTCGGCTATTCGAGGCTAGGTTTGACCCAGATATATCTGGTGACAGAGCCGCCAAGGTAGCGGGCGTGCGCAAATCAATTGACGAGTTGTTTGCACAAGTCTCAGATATGGTCCACGACTACATACTGAGATGCATGTATAACCTGATATTGGCGGTCTTGCGCACAAATTACTATCAAGACGGTAGAAATTATCTCTCGCTAAAGCTAGACTCCGGCGCAGTCCCCGACATTCCTCGCCCTTTCCCCTTCAGGGAAATATATGTTTACTCAAACACGTTTGAGGGTATACACCTACGCGGTGGGAAGGTGGCAAGAGGCGGCATAAGGTGGTCCGACAGGACCGAAGATTTTCGCACTGAGGTCTTAGGGTTGATGAAGGCACAGATGACGAAAAACTCCGTTATCGTCCCAGTCGGTTCTAAAGGCGGTTTTGTTCTGAAGGGTAACTCAAAGAAGTCGGGGTCGGTTGAGTGCGCGATTGAGTGCTACAAGAGCTTTTTGCGTGGTATATTGGACATTACTGACAACGTAATAGACGACCAGTGCGTCACCCCAAGCCGAGTAGTAAGGTATGATGACGACGATCCATACTTGGTAGTTGCGGCCGATAAGGGCACCGCGTCTTTTTCTGATCACGCAAATCAAGTTTCTGCAGAGTATAACTTCTGGCTCGGTGATGCATTTGCATCTGGGGGGTCCGTTGGGTTTGACCATAAAAAAATAGGCATTACTGCCAGAGGGGCATGGGCTGCTGCACAGCGGCACTTCTGGACCATGGGTAAGGATATACAGAAAGATACATTCACCGCTGTTGGCATAGGGGATATGTCGGGTGACGTGTTCGGAAATGGGATGTTGTTATCCGATAAGATCTGCCTACTGGGGGCCTTTAACCACATACACATATTTGTTGACCCCTCTCCTGACCCTGCAAAAAGCTTCGCGGAACGTAAGCGCTTGTTTGAAACTCCGGGGTCATCTTGGCAAGATTACAAACCAAGCCTTATATCAAAAGGCGGGGGTGTGTTCTGTCGCAGCTCAAGATCTATTACTCTTACTCCGGAGATGAAGCAATGCTTCCAACTGAACACCGAGGAGGACAGCATCTCCCCTACTGCCCTTATTAGGGCGATGCTAAAAGCGCCAGTAGACATGATCTGGAACGGCGGTATAGGTACATACGTAAAATCGTCCAAGGAAACTCACCCTGCTGTTGGTGATAAGGCCAATGATCGGCTCAGAATAAATGGGGAAGACCTGCGCGCCTCGATGGTCATAGAAGGGGGAAATCTCGGCTGTACGCAACTAGGTAGAGTAGAATATGCGAGCAAGGGAGGCAGGATTAATACTGACTTTATAGACAACGCAGGCGGTGTTACCTGCTCAGACTTCGAAGTCAACCTCAAAATCTGCCTGGAAATGGCCGTCAGAGATAAATTCATCTCCCTGGAGGAACGCAACAAGATCCTCTACGACATGCTTCTCGACATACCCGGCATTCTCATGGCGCGCCATAATAAACTCGAGACCAGAACGTTGATGCTGGAATGCATGCAGGCAACAAAGCGTATAGAGCAGCACCATCGGATAATGCAGTACCTTGAAAAGATAAATGCCCTGGACCGCAGCATGGAGTTCCTGCCCAGCGACGAGGAAATCCTGAGGATGATTTCGGAATCCAGGGGGCTTGCTGCCCCGCAGATAGCCGTGCTTATAGCGTACACCCGGACATTCATAAAAGGGGGAATTATGAAGTCCAATTTGCTGCAGCACGGCCTAGCAAGTGTCTACGAATCTCAATATCTGCTTTCATACTTCCCTGAGTCTATGAGGAACAGGTTTGAGAAGTATATAAAACAGCACAAATTGAAGCACGAAATACTCGCCACATGCATATCCAACGACATAGTAAACAGGATGGGTTGTGTTTTCGTCAGCCACATAGAAAGCATGGGTATTACCATAGACACGATCGCCAGGGTTTATGTGACAATCTCCAGAGTATATAACTTACAAGATATTTGGAGCGAGCTTGACAGGGTCGACGGCACTATAGACGTTAATGACTATGTCACAATCATCAGGGAAGTGCAAAAGTTCATTGGGCAGGCAACTTTCTGGATGCTCCGGCACATGCACAAGTTCCCGGATGTAGAAACAAGGTTAGAGAGCCTGTCATCGCAAACCCTGCTCATCGAAGAGAACATGGAAAACATCTTGTGCGGGGAGTTTTTAGAATCTTACAACACTGCACAACAGAACCTGCCGCAAACAAAATTTGGATCCCAAAATAGCACAGAGGATCGGTGGGTTGCGGTTTTCCGTTTTTGCCATGGATATAATACATCTTGCAGAGAGTACAGGGGCAGATATAGTTGCGGTCGGCAAGGTATACTTCAAGCTGCGTTCTGTCTTGAGCTTTAGTCGTATACGGGAGCTCGCAATGCAAGTGGACGCGGCTTCACCGTACTGGCAGCGCGTAGCTGTAAGGAACTTATTGGATGATCTTAGCGATTACCAGTCCATAATCACTGGCAACATAGTAAAGCGCATGATACTCGAGAAAGTAGATATGCAAAAGTGCGTGGACGGCGTGGTACAGGAGCATGTAGATTCCTGGTGCACTCAATACAAGAGTCAGCTGGATGGATACTACAGATTTTTGGAGGATATAAACTCTACACAATTGGATCTCAGTAGATTAGTGCTAATAATCAGGGCGTTAAGTGTCTTCACTGCAGAAAAGGATCACCATGTTTAATGTGGGCCTGTCAGAAATGGTGTTGGTTCTGGTAGTTGGGTGCCTGGTTACAGATCCGAAAAAGCTTCCCGGGCTACTAAAAACCGCCGGGGCATATTACAGAAAGTTCACAGAAATTAAGGAAGAAGTTTGGAATTCCATGCGCGAAGCGTGTGGTGATAGCACAGGCACTGGCTATGCAGTGCCAAAAAAGCGCATAATGGGCGATGATGGGGTTCTATACGAGGCTTACGAAGTTAGCGATGTAATAGGGCGCGATAGTCGCGGTAAAGAGGCACTGGATGCCTCAGAGACAGGACGCGCGGCGGATGATGCCTCTGCACAAGCCAAGCCGCAACAACAGGACAACTAAGTCTATGGTGGCGCCATTAATCGGCTACCGCAGCAAGTAAGACAGCGCCCAAGTGTGTATAGCTGTGTGCTGACGTACTGTGAAATTGGCACGCGTGTGGGTGGCATGGTATAATACAATACCCGATTGATCAGCAACCACAGCCAATAGTACCCTAATCCCGGGTTATACGATCATTTAGCATGAGAAGAAAATAATGACAGCAAAAATACTGGTGGTAGATGACCTCATAGCTAACGTCAAGTTGTTGCAGGCAAAGCTCACCAAAGAATACTACAATGTGCTCACCGCGATGAGCGGCGAAGAGGCCATACAGCTGGCAAGAGAAAAGCATCCGGATTTAATCTTGCTTGATGTCATGATGCCAGGCATGGACGGATACGAGACTTGTAGAAGACTAAGAGCTGACCCTGCTACAACCTACATACCGGTTGTAATGGTAACGGCGCTGGATAACACCACTGACAACCGCGTAAATGGAATCAGCGCCGGAGCTGATGACTTTTTGACCAAACCAATAAACGACGTAGCGCTTTTTTCGAGAATCAGATCGCTCACCAGGTTCAAAATTCTCGTGGACGAGCTAAGGCTCAGAGGCAAGACCAATACAGAAATGAGCTCGGTAGACGGGAACATTATGCACTACGCAAACCAGATCTCCAACGCCAAAATCATGATCCTCGATAGTGATAAGGTGCGCTCAGAACACATGAACAGCGTGCTGCAGGAGTATTTTCAAGAAACCGCGGTGTTGGACAACCCATCGCAGGATGTCAATCTCCAGAACGCGGAAAGCTATGATCTCTTCATAATAGACCTCAATTTTGGTGGCGATGGGCTCAGATTCTGCTCAAACTTCAGGAGTAACAATAATACGCGCTACACTCCCATACTGGTGCTACTAGATGAAAGCGACGATATTGGCATCCTGAGCAGGGCTTTTGAGATTGGCATTAGCGACTATATCATGGCTCCTGTAGACAGCAACGAGCTGCTTGCGAGGACGAATGTGCAAGTCAAAAGGAAAAGATATCAAGATGCGCTGCGCATGCACTTGGAAGATAATGCGGAAATGTCGATCACAGACCCTTTGACGGGGTGTTATAACAGACGATATTTCGATATGCACTTCCAAAATATTGTGAACGAAGCGCGTGACAAAGGTAAAGATCTGTCTGTAATGATAATAGACGTAGATCATTTCAAGCGGGTAAATGATACTTTTGGGCATACTGTCGGGGATGAGCTTCTGCAGCAGCTTAGAAAAAGAATTTTCGACAATATTAGAATATCTGACCTACTTGCAAGATTTGGAGGCGAGGAATTTGTCATCATCTTGCCAGAAACGGGTATAGATCAAGCCGTGACGGCGGCTGAACGACTTCGGCAAAAAATTGCTGAAGAGCCATTCAACACAAGCGGAGGTGCGCTTGAAAAAACCGTAAGTATCGGGGTAGCAGAGTTTCGCCCTTCTGAGGAGGCTAAGGACTTTTTAAATAGGGCGGATAAATGCCTATATTCTGCTAAGGAGACAAGAAACGCCGTATCGTACGACCAGCCATAAACAACGCCGCGTGTGATTTCCCCGGCTCGCCCTCCTCAACGGTAATTCCGCCGTACTTCACTACCGAGTTAGTAGCATTCGTGCGCCACACCGCAGCTTACCATGATGCTTGAAACCCGGAACTGTGCCGCAGTCGCACATCCCCTGGGTAGTGCGCACCTAGCACTTACGCAGCAGGCGACCACCCTTGCCGGTTATCGTAGGGTATTAAAGCGGAACAAATTTAAAATGGACGCGGTTTCACGAGCATTAAAGTGGGTTAATCTTCTCCTCCATATAGCGGGGCACATTAGCGGCTATGCTGAGTGTACGGCCCATTAATTCAAAGGTCAGCAATGAAGCATGCAGGTGTAGCATCTCCTTCTCAGCAAGATCGCACTTGTGGTATTTATTATCCCCGACTATCGGGCATCCAATCTGCGACATGTGAATCCGCAATTGGTGCTTCCTTCCCGTAACTGGACGCAGCAACACCACCGCACAATCTCCCAAAATCCGCATAACCGAGAAGAAAGTCTTGGCCTCTTTTTCAATCATGCTCTCCCCGGTGGCAGACCGTACCTTGTAAAATATTGGCGTGCTCACCTCCCCGGATGCCGGCTGTGGCACACCTCTGGTAACCGCAATATATTCTTTTTTGACTCTCCGCTCTCGAAATTCGCGCGCAAGGTACCTTGCAACATCTAGGTTACGCGCCAGCACAAGTACACCGCTTGTGTCCTTGTCCAATCTGTGAACTATCCTGCAGCACTCGCCTGGCTTTATCTTATCAAGCACGTCGTCAATACTGACCTTAACCTTGCTACCACCCTGAACGCTGACACCAGCGGGCTTGTTGATTGCTATGATGTTTTTATCTTCATACAGTATGCTACCACTTATCAGGTCCAAAAGCGGCACATGCTGGAGTGCACGTATTTCTTTCTCGCGCAGTGCAATGCGGTCAGCATGTTTTATGCTCAAGACATCACCATTGCTGACCCGCGTGGACGACTTGGCTTTTGTGTTGTTCAGTAGTATTTCTCCCCTGCGCAGCAGCCGCTCTATAAAAGACTGAGTAACACCCGGCAGAAGGCCCCGCAAATATCTGTCTACGCGCACTTCAAAACACGTTCCTTCTACAAGATATTCCCTTTTCACCGTAAGAAATTTCGCTCGACAAAATCACACAAAAAGAAGCTGCCCGCAATGAGCATCCCGTCTTTGTTTATCATACTGCCCTTACTCCCCTCAATGAAGAGCCTACCTATACGGGCTTTGTATTCATGAACTCTGGAATAGACCACCATATCATAGCAGGCGGAGGCCGCGTATGCAAACCCAAGCGTAACAGACCCCATAGAGCGCAGCACAGCGTGCTGTGATACGAGGTTTTGAGTTAGTGATAGAACATCCGGACATCCAGCAGAAACATCCACCAATGCGGCTTTGATGCTCTCCCTCTTCGCAACGTGCATCCTGGCATATCTGGATTGATAATTCTCCACAAAAGCACCCAGACCTTTGTCAACGTAGAACGTTTCCCTCAGTACAGGAGCATCAACTACCGCTGCAGTGACCTCCCCATTTTTCACTAGAGCAACCACAGTGGCAAAATACGGCAGCCCGTTAGTAAAATTGGTTCTGCTGTCTATAGGGCTCACAAACCAAAACAGCTCGCCCAGATCCTGCCCAATGTCAGCATCATCGAAAAGTATGCCGCATTCCTGCTTGTAGGTATAAAGCTCCTCACTGATAATCCTGCTAGATCTTATGTAAGCGGCTTTGGCAAATTCCCCCGCGGCGACGTGGGAAGGCTGCAGACATCTTATCTCGTTAAAGTCCCGCACCAACCCCCTAGAGGACTTGCGCACAGCCCTGAGCATAACACTCACCACAGGAGAAAAAAGCGCAGACATATTCAGTCCTTCGCCCTCTCGTAGTACGTATCGTCTACGGTATAAACTACTATTCGCTCACCAACCTTTATAAAAGGAGGAACACTTATCCGCTCACCATTTTCTAACACGGCAGATTTATAGGAAGAGGATGCGGTTTGGCCTTTGATCACAGATTCTGTTTCAACAACTTCCAAAACCACATAATCCGGAACTCTGGCGGCCACAACCTGCCCCTGGTAGAAGGATAAGGTTAGAATAATACCCTCCTTCAGATAAACACCCTTCTCTCCGAGCATATCCGCACTTATAGAAACCTGTTCATAGGTTGCAGTGTTCATGAGCGTGAGCAAGGCACCATCACCAAAGATGTACTGATACTCCACCTCCTCAACTATAGCACGTTTTACATATCCATCAGAGCGGAACCTTTCCTGATACTTAGCACCGGTCTTAAGGTTTTTCAGCTCAGCCTGTATGTAAGCCCCCCCTTTGCCGGGCTGGGTGTGCATGGTCTTCACCACCAGGTAAAGAGAACCGTTATGATCAAGAATTTGACCAGGCCTTATATCACTACCCCTTTCAGCCATGCTGACCCCAAAAAACAGGCTTCATTCTAGGCTTAAGCAGCCAGTAACTCAAGTAAAAAGAGGCTTTATACTTCCCCCACAAACACACAAAAACCCGAACTCCTCCTACTTCTCTGTAACTATAACGCACCGCACATTCAAACAACTTAGCCCTTCAGTAGGCCGTCTACTATCGCACAAAATTGTGCGTCAGCATCGGGCATTGCGTGCTTGGCTGCATTACAAGACATCTCTTGTAATTTGTTCCGGTCACCAAGCAAGTTTGTAAGCGCGTCCCTGGCGCTTGAAACGTCGAGAGTTCGCTCCTCAATACACAAGCCAGCACCTAAACTCTCTATCAATTGGGCATTATATAACTGATGGCTACAAGAAGATCGCTCGTACGGCACATATATAGCTGGCCTACCCGCCGCCATGACTTCCGCTATTGTGGTTGCACCAGCCCTGCTGATAATTAAGTCAGCCTCACCTATTATGTTTTGCATGTCAGTAAAAAACCCGCTGAGCTTATGCTTGATGCCATGTCTAGCATACAGCTCTGTTATCACCTCCAATTGGCCTTTCCCGCACTGCTGCGTTACGAACACCCTACCCCTAATATTGGTGGGCAGTTCCGCAATCGCTAATGCGAAAGTTTTCCCAAACGTACAAAGGCCTTGGCTCCCCCCCAGTATTACAAGATTAATAGAATCACCCGCCAAGGGCCGCTTGACCGCTTTTTTAACGTCGGTAGGTACCCCGACATGGGCCACCTTGTGTGCGAGTTTATTACCTACCGTGCGCAGCGGCAATCCACAGGCAATAACCCTTGCATACCCGGCAAATACACGGTTCACCCTCCCCATGATGGAATTTTGTTCGTGCAGCACCGCATCTACTGACATCAACCAAGCTGACAGCAGCACGGGAAAAGACGCGTACGCACCAAACCCAATTACCAAATCCGGCTTTAGTGAGCGCAGCTTTATGTACGATAGCACGCAACTGTATGCGAGAAGCGCACAAAATTTTAAAAGTCGAACAGCTCCGCCTGACCTCTTACAAAGAGGTAGAAGTACATACCCCTTTATGCCGGGAAACCTTGCCGTGTACTGCAAGAAATACTGGTCTGTATATAAAACGCATCTGTAGCCCCTATCGGCAAGAACTTGACAAAGAAGCGCCGCGGGAACGATATGCCCACCTGTGCCTCCGGCCGCCAATACTACTTTTTTCATATATATGCGCCTTACATACCTGCAGCAACTGCTCTTGCTTACCGACAAATCACACGATTCTACACTATTTACACCGAATACACTACGAAACAGCGTGTGCTGATATTGGCGTCCATCCTGGAATATAACTCCACATCAAATTATTAAAGAAATTAATATTAATTATTAATTTATTGACTTTCATTAATTTTTTAATAAACTTCCGGATCCTTTACACAAGGTAATCTTTATGAAAAAGAAAACTAAACAATCGACAGCCAGTATGCCTGAGGATACTATTCCGTTACTTTCCGAATATGAGAGTGATTTAGAAGAATCAAAAACTTCTAATCCTAAAAAGGCGACAAAAAGTCCTGCGGCTCCTAACAAGAGTTTTTTACATAAAGGTAAACACGGTACGCTTGCTGAGGACACTATTCCTTTACTTTCCGAATATGAGGGTGATTTAGAAGAATTTGGGACTGTTAGTCCTACAAAAACAACAAAAGGTCTTTCTGTTCCTAAAATTCCTAACAGCAGCATTTCATATTCAAAGTTAAAAAATGAAGATGACGTGTCCGCCAAGAAGGCCCCTGGATCTTCTTCGAGCAGCGACCTGGGCAGTGACTCGGGCGTAGGTTCGAGCACCTCCTCGAGCAAAACCTCTGTTCGCAAAGGAATTAAGACTGCGATTAAAAAGACAATCACCGCCTTTAACAAGAATGCTAAAAAAGAACAGGCATCTTCCTCCCCGTCAGGAGCACAACCCACAACGTGGTATGTTAACCCATTGGATGTCTCTGACGTTGACAACGAACCTGGTCAGGCAAAACATTGGGCCCAAGTTGAGGACCTTTTGGGTGATGAGTTCGACACCTTTGCAAGGTCACGTTTATCGTCAGTATCGGCAAGCAGCGACTTTGAATTCAGAACTGGAGAGCAATACTACGGCGCTATAGATAGAGAGTCAGACAGTGTCGTAGAACCAATATATGAGACCATAGACCCACATTGGCGAGAACGCGCTAATGTTGCACCAGAACCTGCGTATGATACTCCACGAAATTCGCAGATAATAAGCCAAAATGCCGCAACCAAGGCGGAACCTGTATATGATACCCCACGAAATTCACAGCTAGTAGGGCAAGCAGCCGCGGCTACAGCGGAACCGGCATATGATACTCCGCGAAATTCGCAGCTAGTAGGGCAGTCAGATAAAGTAGAGCTAATATATGACGCCGTGGACCCACAGTGGCAAGAATACGCTAATGTGACCAAGGCAGAACCTGTATATGATACCCCACGAAATTCACAGCTAGTAGGGCAAAATGCTGCGGCTAAGGCAGAACCTGTATATGATACCCCACGAAATTCACAGATTCTGGCACAGCAGCGACCCACAGCCAGCAAACAGCCAGCTGGGGACACTCGGGCAGTAACTTCGCCGGTAGCAGCTCCAAGAAGGGTCCTTGATGCGGGAGAACAAAAATCCTCCCCTGCACCACAAAACGTGAGCAGTGCACCTATCGCGCAGCAGCCAGCACCAGCTGCCCAAGCGGTAAGCCCTACTCCAAGAACTGCTGCGCGCGAGACCAGAGCAACAACATCTGCAGCGAAGCCAGCTGTCGCACCGAAGCCGGTAGCTGCTCCTGCATTGAACACTGGCAGCGCTATGCCTAGCGTTCAACAAAGGAAAGCTATGCTTGCTGAAAAGACCGGCCAAGTGACTGAAGCTGGCTCGCAGAGCCCTCAACGCTCTACCCAGTCGGAAAGTGCTGCGCGTGAGACTAGAACAACAACACCTGCAGCAAAACCAGCTGTCGCACCAAAACCGGTAGCTGCTCCTGCATTGAACACTGGCAGCGCTATGCCTAGCGTTCAACAAAGGAAAGCTATGCTTGCTGAAAAGACCGGCCAAGTGACTGAAGCTGGCTCGCAGAGCCCTCAACGCCCTACCCAGTCGGAAAGTGCTGCGCGCGAGACTAGAACAACAACACCTGCAGCGAAGCCAGCAATTGCACCAGCTGCCCAAGCGGTAAGCCCTACTCCAAGAACTACTGCCGCAACTTCTGCCAATCTCATGGCTGCACAACCCTTTAGAGGTGCAGCAGCAACATTGAAGTCAGTAACTCCGCCAGTAGCAGCTCCAAGAAAGGTCCTTGACACGGGAGGAGAACAAAAGTCCCCCGCACCACGGAACGTGAGCAGTACACCCGGCATGCAGCAACCGGCGCCAGGAGTTGTCGCACCAGCTGCCCGGATGGCGAGCTCTACCTCAAGAGCTACAGGTTCCGCTACAACTTCTACCAAGCTCATGGCTGCACAACCCTTCAGAGGCGAAGCGGCAACATTGAAGCCAGTAACTCCGCCAGTAGCAGCTCCAAGAAATGTCCTTGGCATGGGGGAACAAAAGCCCTCCCCTTCCACATTACAGAACATGAGCAATGTGCCTGAATGCAGCGAAAACGTGGTGCCTAGCGTTCGGCAAAGGAAGGCGATGCTCTCTGACAAGATTGGCCAAGTAACTGAGGCCGGCTTGCAGAGCCCTAAACGTTCTGCCCAATCAGAAAGTACCGTGCGTGAGACTGGGGTAACAACGCCTGCAGCGAAGCCAGCTGTTGCACCAAAACCGGCCGTTGCACCGAAACCAGTAGCTGCGCCGGTAGCAACTTCAAGCAAAACTCTTGGTGCTGGGGAGCAAAAATCTTCTCCTGTGCTGCAGAACATGAGCAGTATGCCTGAGTACAGCGAAAATGTGGTGCCCAGCGTTCGGCAAAGGAAGGCGATGCTCTCTGACAAGATTGGCCAAGTAACTGAGGCTGGCTTGCAGAGCCCTAAACGTTCTGCCCAGTCGGAAAGTACCGTGCGTGAGACTGGGGCAACAACGCCTGCAGCGAAGCCAGCCGTCGCGCCAAAACCGGCCGTTGCAGCGAAGCCAGCTGTTGCACCAAAACCAGCCGTTGCAGCGAAACCAGCTGTTGCACCGAAGCCAGTAGCTGCCTCTGCATTGAACACTGGCAGCACTACACCTGGCGTGCAGCAAGGGAAAGCGATGTCCTCTGACAAGATTGGCCAAGTAACTGAAGCTGGGTTGCAAAGCCCTAAACGTTCTGCCCAGTCGGAAAGTACTGCGCGTGAAATCCAGGACGTACGCAAAAACTCCGCCCAAACACGTGAGTCCAGAGCGGAATTTGCCAACCGGCTGAACGCTTTACTCACAAACAGAAACACGTTTGCGCAGGAAGCTTCCAGGGCGGAAAAACCAAAGGTCGTGGCTAGCACTCCTAAACTTTCCACCCCTGCTTCTGCTCCCGCACAAATAGATTTCAATGAGCTCAAAAGCAAGGCAGCTGCATTTAGCGCCGCACTGGCAGAAAAGGCACGTGCCGAATCAGCTGAGCAGAAATCGCCAACCGTGGGCAGCAGCGCCACACCACCAAGTGCAGTAGCAAAGAAACCGGGCTTAGCCCCCGTTCACGAGAATGCCAGGAGCACAAACCCGGGGTTTGTAGATGAGTTGAAGAAAGTACTTTCAACCAGAAATGGTTCGTCACAAATCGATAAGCCTGCAACTGCAGCAAAAACCTCGGCGCAACAGGCCTCCGTTGCTCAACAGCATGGTGATGTCACTGGGTCTAGAACAGCCGACGCGAGCACACAGAAGATTTCTAAAATCAGTGCAAATCCTGCATTTGCAGGGGCCATACCAACCTTGGAAAGAATGCTGGCAGAGCGGCAATCAACGCAGCAGGCCGAGCGAGTTATCGGCGGCCATTCCGGTGCTCAGAAAGCTATGGGCAATGGGATTTCCTACTCGGATATGGTCTCTACAGGAAGGCAAGGCGCCCCCAGCATGGGCAATCTAGAAGGGGCGGCGGGAAGAAAATCCCCTGCATCAGCGGAAAAGGCAGGCAGATCCGCATCCACTTCTTCACAAAAAGATGGAGAGCAGACCCAGCAAGGCAAGCATGTCTCGTCTTTGATGCGCGGATTCGATTCTTCCAGCGCGACTCCACCTGCAAGAGGAGCTGCGCGTTAATCGCTGTAGCTACTCCGATGTACTAAGCTTGGGTACATAGTGCTGCACAGCCACCCGGTAACGGTGCTGGTTGTGCGGCACACAGTTTGTTATCAAGCACGGCAAAATCCTAAAAGATTGATCGCGCTGTATTTCATTTACAATGATTAAGGTAAGAGGCAAGGCTAATTACCTATCTAACCATAAATCCGAATACCACAAAAACACCAGCCACAGGGACTGGATGCCGCCGGCACTAACGGCAACCACTTGGAATATCAGGCACAATAGCATATACTTGGCGCAGTTTGTCCGCAAAACGTACTATTATAAGGTGCACTCACCCCGGTGTGTTTGCCGGCTGGGTGGCCTGCATCTGTGGCACGCGGACGCATTTTGTTGCGGTAGACGCACGGTTATTATTTTCCGAGAGAGCACATGTGTGCAGTGGACGGGCAGATTCCCGCAGATACAATAGACAACCCCAGGTGTGTGAATGTAGTGAGCCAAGAAGGCTTATACTCCCACGCGGGCCTGGAAAGGTTGGATAGATTGTTTCTCAATGCAGTAAAAAAGCACAGCTTCACATTGTTTGAGCAGCTGATAGGCGCGCGTAGTAAAGGCATCGGGAGCTCGGAAATCATAATAGAGCTGGCATATGTACTGGAACAATTCATAGCGCAGCTGTTCGGCATAGAGGCGGAAATGGGGCGGGATTGGGAGCTCCACACAAAATCCCTAGCTCTGCACAAATGCAAAAGGACATTCGTACACCGTTATGCATTAAAAAAATACGGTAGCCCGGAAGGGTTGAACTTAACCACAATAACAGACGCGCTGTCAGAATTTTTCAGCATTCCGGTTGAAGAGTATAGCTTTGCACAGCAAGTGAATCTATGGTTGGAAGAGCCAGAAAAGTACGAGCCTCAGCTGGACGTAGCGGCAAAATATGCTGCATACATGGTGCACTTGGGTAGCGAGTCCACGCTGTTTCATGTACCAAGCAAGACGGATTTCAACAACCTAATTCCCGTAAACACGGTACAGAAATTCGGGCTAAATTTAATTACAGCAAAGACCTCCACGGCAAGAGAGGGCTTTAACATAGCGAAGCCGCCATCATCTGAACGTGCGCTGAGCGAGGTACACTACTGCATTACGTGCCATAAACAAAAACGCGACAGCTGTTCTAAGGGTATTGTGGACAAGCTGGGAAATGTGAAGGCCTCCGAGCTCGGCATTCCTATGGGCGGGTGCCCAGTTAGGGTGAAAGTCTCCGAGGCAATACTTTTAAGGGCACAAGGGCTCATCGTGGCGCCACTTGCAGTTGTTGTGGTGGATAATCCTATGTGCGTGCTGACTGGGCACCGCATTTGTAACGACTGTATGCGTTCATGCATATACCAAAAGCAGCAACCCGTGGACGTCCCCTACATAGAAACTCACATATTAGATAATGTGCTAAATCTCAGCTACGGGTTCGAGATATATTCTTTGTTTACCAGGTGGAATCCACTTTCCTTCACAAATGTGCTGCCTAAACACTCCACTGGGAAAAATGTCTTGGTTGTAGGCCTTGGTCCCGCCGGTATTGGTTTATCCCATTACCTACTTAATGAGGGGCATAACGTGGTGGCAATTGATGGACTAAAAATTGAGGCGCTACCAGAGCGTCTTTCGGGCATCACGGCAACAAACCAAAAATGCGCCTTTGATTTGGTCAAAGATGCCAAGAGCGAGTTATTTGAAAACCTGGATGATAGGCCATCATACGGCTTTGGGGGGGTATCTGAATACGGAATTACAGCCCGATGGAACAAGAATTATCTCAAAGTTGCAAGGCTGCTTCTTGAAAGGAGAAAAAATTTCACCATGTACGGCGGAGTGCGGCTGGGTGGCACTATAGACGTTGAAGATGCGTTCGCCATGGGCTTTCATCACATCGCTCTCGCCACGGGCGCCGGCTCACCCAGAATTCCGCAAATGGGGAATATGCTTGCGAAAGGAGTAATGACGGCATCTGCCTTTCTTATGTCATTACACCTGGGCAATGCAACGCAGTTCAGCTCTCTTACTAACCTACAAATTAGGCTTCCAGCGGTAGTAATTGGCGGTGGATTAACCGCAGTAGACGCAGCAACCGAATTACTCGCATACTACCCAGTGCAGGTCGAACACTTTTTATTGAAGTATGAGGCTCTCGTAAAAAAGCTGGGCAAAGATGCAGTAGAGGGCAGCTGGGGCGAGGAAGAACGGGCAATTGCCCACGAATTCCTAAGCCACGCGCGCGAAATTAGGTCAGAGAGAACAAAGGCACAACAAGAAAAAAGGCAGCCAGATTTTCTGCCACTTCTACAAGCCTGGGGGGGAGTAACAATCATCTACCGCAAAAGCCTGAATTCCTCCATCGCATACAAATTGAACAGTGCAGAGCTCGAACATGCCCTATCCGAAGGAGTGTATTTTGCCGAAAGTATGCAGCCAAGCGAAATAATGCTAGACGAGTACGGCCACGTTTCCAACATTGCGGTAAAAGACGCAGAAGGCAAAGAGAGGCACATTGCGGCAAGAAGCGCCATAATCGCGGTAGGTACGCACGAGGGGCACCACGTATTGGAAGAGCGTAACATCCTCTTCAGACCAACAAAGGATGCAGTGTGTAACCAAGCGGGGCATCACTTAGAAACCGCATCATTAGATGAGCGAAGCTTTTTTATCTCCCGCGATAAAACAATAAGCGCCTTCGGAGACCTGCATCCCTATTATAAAGGTAGCGTGGTCAAGGCACTAGCAAGCGCAAAAAACGGGTATCAACTGGTAACACAGGCGCTGGAGAGGGGCCCCAAACACTGTAGCAGCGAGATGTTTTTGGAGTCGGTCCGTGGGTGCTTCTCATCACACGTAACCTCTGTTACCTATCCGGCGCGGAATATAGTCGAACTGACAATACACTCTCCCATTGCGGCGCGCAAATTTAAACCTGGGCAGTTTTATAGGTTGCAAAACTTCGGTAGCGCCCATCCGTACGCCAAACATACACAGCTTCTGATGGAAGGAGTGGCAGTGACCGGGGCTTCTGTGGATAAGGAAAATGGCACAATAACCGTCGTGGTGCTTGATGTGGGGGGGTCTTCGAAGTTATGCAGCCAACTGCGTGATGGACAGTTAGTAAGCTTGATGGGGCCCGTAGGCACTCCGACCGAAATACCAAGTGACGAGAACGTGATGTTGGTAGGTGGTGGTGTGGGAAACGCGGTGCTGTTTGCAGTCGGCAAAGCATTGATAGCAAATGGATGCAAGGTTTTGTATTTTGCCGGCTACAGAAGCCTCGAAAGCGTTTTCGGAATACGCTCTATAGAAGCTGCATCGCACACCACCGTGTGGTGCTGTGAGGACGGCGCCATCAAGCACGAACGGCCGGAGGACATATCGCACCATGGAAACATTATAGACGCGATACAGGCTTATAGCGCCGCAAAAAACTCTACGATAAAATTACAATCAGTCGACAGAATAATCATGGTAGGATCCAGCGGCATGATGTCCGCAATTTCCAGTGCAGTGAGAGGAAAGTTGCGATCCTGTTTTAAAGAGCAAATAAAGATTGTGGCCTCAATAAATTCTCCAATGCAGTGCATGATGGGGGGAATATGTGGACAGTGCATCCAGCGCCATATTAATCCATCAACTGGCGAGGAAAGCTTTGTTTACAGCTGTGTAAACCAGGACCAGTGCGCCAACGCGGTAGATTTCGAATTCCTACGCAGCAGGCTACAACAGAACAGCGTTCTCGAGAGATGTACATCCTTATGGGTTGATCACCACTCAGAACGACGGTAACTAGGCCGCTCCCACCTTACCTGCAGCAGGCGCGTAGTGCACCCACCAGGTTCATGAGTTTAAAAACCGTCACCGTAGCGCGTTTTACAGTATTCATAGTTGTGTAAAGCAGTAATTTCATCTAATGGTGATTGCATGCAACAGAGATTCACAATTTGTGTCCACTATATGTTAATAGAGAGGTATTTAAATTACGTATGGTTGGGCACAGAGAAATTGCAATCCTTGTAATAACCCCTTAATATCTATCTGAGTTATTTGCGGTATGTAGTAGTGTACATGAGTTTTCCTAGTATTCACAGGCATGGGTACCCATTCATATGCCTGGCCTTTCTTTGTTCGTGCATTGGTTTCGCGCTCTCTTCGAGCTTGGGCGTAATTTTCGCAATGATAACTGCACTTTGTGCTTACTTTTTCCGCGATCCCATACGCGTCATACCGTTAAATGACGCATTGGTAGCGAGTCCAGCGGACGGGGTTGTTACTTCAATTGTGGAGGTCGAGTCTCCCTTGAACGATGGCAAGACAGTAACCAGAATAAGCATCTTTCTTAGTCTGTTTGACGTGCACGTTAATCGCGTACCTGTTTCCGGAGTGGTCAAGTCCGTTGAGCACCGGCCCGGCAGTTTCTCCTCTGCAGGTTCGGGTGGAGCAGTAAATGAGAATGAGCGCGTAAGGGCAGTGATTGAGTCATCCGTAGGTGGTCACTGCATAGTGGTGGAGCAGATTGCCGGGGTGCTGGCACGCAGGATAGTGTGCGATCTGGAGTCCGGAAAAGCTGCAAAACTTGGTTCGAGAATGGGAATTATCAGGTTTGGAAGCAGAATGAACATTTACATCCCTGCGGGGATGCCAGTATCCGTGGCGGAGGGTCATACGGTAGTGGGTGGGGAGACCATAATCGCCTCACTTGATGCTGATATGGCTACTGTTCACAAGGATCTGACTTTCGATAAGGTATAGATTGCCCGCAGCACACATTTGTGCTAGTCTCGCTACCTGCAAGTTTGCGGTCACCATCTGATGAGTAGTGACGGAGCTAGGGAGAAGAGGGCTGGTCACTGCTCCCCGTCAATAACAAGATTGCTGCCCAGCATGGTCACCATGCTGGGGCTTTGTTCAGGGCTCACCTCCATAAGATATACGTTCGCTGGGCAGTGGGAGCCGGCCGTAATTTTTATTGTAGTTGCCGCGCTGATAGACGGCCTTGATGGCAGGGTGGCCAGAATGTTGAATTCAGCCACAACCTTTGGTGCGCAGCTTGACTCTTTCGCTGACTTCTTGAGTTTCGGAGTTGCCCCAGCGTTTTTGCTGTATTTTTGGCTACTGTACAGCATGCGCGTGGTTGGGTGGGTCTTGGTCATGATATTCGTAGTGTGCATGTCCATAAGGCTAGCGCGGTTTAATGTTTCGTTATACGACGAGGACGAGAAGGAAGATTGGCGAAAATGTTTTTTCGTCGGGGTGCCGGCTCCAATAGGCGCGTTGCTATCGTTAATTCCGGTCATGCTGACATTCTATGATGGAGACGTACGGTGGATATCAGACAGAATACTGAATAAAAACACAGTCTCTGCATACTTGGCATTTGTTGCGTTTTTGTCCGTAAGTAATATTCCTACCATCTCGGCCAAACATCATAACATTTCCCGGCGGTGGTTTTACATGTTAGTCACGATTCTTGCCGTGCTGATGGTGCTTGCGATCACAAACCCGTGGGTCATACTCCCCCTGATGGGCGTGTTATACTTCGTCTCCATACCAATAGGCGGCATTTACTACGCGTACATAAGTGCGCGTAGCACCGCAGCAAAAATGTCCAAAGCCCGCAAAGCCGTTAGTAGTACAGAGCAAAACACAAAATAGTACTGTGGCCTTCCCCTACGTAACACAGATCGGGTTGTGCCGGCGTGTAGCGTCTGCGTGGCATAATCTGTAGACCCGTAGTTTGTTCGTGTGTCATACAGGCACAACCAATTGGGTATACGGCGTGAGAATGCATTGCTAGCAATGTTTTCCCTAATTACGTGTCCTGTAAGCGACTTTAGTCGCGCTGTTGTGCAAACCTCGGTAGATCCGTGTTGCCTTGTGGTGCTTTATATGTTAGCCTCAGTCCTCCGGTTGTGGCGCTTTAAGCAAAATGTGGGCAGATCACCGGTGCGACCCGTTATTGTTTGGTATATGTCAGAAGCTCGTAATTTGGTGCTCGCTGTAGTAGCCTCTGTCGCCGTTATGGTGGGGTGGAGGTTTGTGTATGAGAGAGTATTGGTTAAGGAATATCCTCAACAGCAAAGGGAGGTGGTCTCGGAATCGCTGATCCCAGAGGCAATGGATGTTGCAGAATACAGGCCCAGGGTCGATGCAATAAATTCAGTGCCGCGTGTTAGGTTGGGCAACACCAGTGTTCGCGCCTCAATATCTCTAAAAGGCGCTTTGGTAGACGATGTCTCTCTCACAAAATACCAGGTGAGTACAGATAAACACTCCGAGAACGTCGTTCTTATGTCGCCAGAGGGCACTCGGGAAGATTCCATAGTAGAATTCGGGTGGATTGACCCTGAACACAAAACGAAGGTGCCAGATAAAAATACGCTGTGGGAGGTTGAGCAGGGCTCTGAAGCCTCTGGTGAGGGCTCAGCTACCCTCCGCTGGGACAATGGGCAGGGGCTGGTCTTCAGATTGAGATTTTCCATAGACAGAGCGTACATGTTCAGCGTCTCTCAAGAAGTGGAAAATTCCACGGGGGAGGACCTGCGTTTGTCGTACTATGGTAGGATAAATAAGGCGCATGCCCAAGACGGCAAGTCATATTGGATATCTCATGAGGGTGCAATAGGGAGCTTTGGCCATGGCCTACAAGAATGGACTTACAAAGACATGCAAAAAGGCAGTGGTGCCAGAGTTGGCGCAACGAATGAGGGCACCGGGAGCCACTGGATTGGCCTAGCAGACAAATACTGGTTTACAGCCTTGGTCCCCTCATCCGACAAAGGCAAGTTGGCTTTCCGCGCTAAGCACGTTCCAAGGAATGATGTCGACCATTTCCAGGTGGATTTCAGCAGATCTTATGGCACAATTCCGGCTGGCGGAAAGGCCGAGTCCACAACACAGCTTTTCATAGGCGCCAAGGAGCTGGCAGTGCTAGACAATTATCGCAGTGGGCTTAACATACCACTGTTCGATAAGGCTGTGGATTTTGGGGTGCTATACTTCATTACAAAGCCGGTGTTCCAACTGTTGCAGTACTTTCACAAGGTTGTCGGGAACTTTGGCTTGGCCATCGTTATGCTCACTATTGCAATCAAGCTTGTGGTCTTTCCCCTCTCCAGCAAATCGTACGTCTCTATGTTCAAGCTAAAGAAGCTACAGCCCGAGATTTCTAGAATCAGAGAATTGCATAAGACCGATGATGTCAGGATCAGCAAGGAAATTTCTGCACTGTTTAGAAAGCACGGTGTCAGCCCCATGTCTGGTTTCCTTCCGATATTGGTTCAAATACCGGTGTTTTTTGCCTTGTATAAGGTCTTGTTCGTTACCATAGAAATGAGGCATGCCCCGCTTTTCGCCTGGATACAAGACTTATCAAGCCATGATACAGCAAATCTTTTGAACCTATTCGGGCTACTTAGGTTTGAGCCTCCAATATGTGTGGGAGTACTGCCCATCATACTCGGCATAACCATGGTGCTACAACAGAAGATCAACCAGCAAGACCAAGCTACCCAGGATCCTTACGGCGTCATGAAGTTTCTGCCGTACGTTTTTGTATTTATATTTTCTTCCTTTCCTGCCGGGCTGGTGCTTTATTGGATATGCAGCAATGTGATAACCATGCTGCAGCAGTTGTTTGTGCGCCGTTTTATTTTCGATAGAAGAGATCTCGTCAACAATTCCGCGTGAAGAAGAGTATTTGGTGCATATGGGAGTGGGCATGCAGAACAGCTTGAACGTTTTGATAGTCATTGGGGATTTTTATCCTGAGATATCCAAGCTCATGATAGCTGGTGCAGTCGCGAAATTGCAGTCTTATGGCGCGGCTAGCGTTGAGCATGAGGTCATAACCGTACCTGGGTCTTTCGAGGTCCCTGCGGCAATCTCATTCGCAATCATGAGTGATCGGGAACGCCATGATGGCTATATAGCACTCGGATGTATTGTCAAAGGAGCAACCAACCACCATAATGTTATCTCGTCCTCCGTGTCGGCCTCTTTGGGAGATATTGCAGTGCAGCATGTAGTGCCCTTGGGGTTTGGTATTATAACTTCCGACAGCATGGAGCTTGCCCTGGAAAGGGCAGACCCAAATGGCAAAGATGTTGGTGGTAACGCGGCCACGGCTGTGTTGAGAATGATAGAATTGTACAAGAGGTTTCTTGGGTAAGTTTATGGAAGCAGACAGCAAATCTGATGATCTTCCCTGGTATTCCGGCAAGACTTCCGCCAGATTTCTTGCCGTGCAGGGCGCATATTCCATGATGTTTTCTTCCTACGCAGCGGAGGATTTGGATGGGCTGTTGGAGCATCTGTGCGAGATGCGTGGCGTCTTCGGGTTGGGAAGAGTGGACAAGAAGTTATTGACCAAAATTCTCCGGTCTATGCTCGCTAGGTGTTCCGAGATTGACGCCACAATTTCTGAGCATATCAATAAAAACTGGTCCATGGACAGGATAAACCTGGTGAGCCTGTCTATAATGAGAGCAGGTATATGCGAACTGCTGTGTTTCAGCACCAATGAGAGCATTGTTATAAACGAGTATGTTGATATTGCATCCTACGCGCTGGAGGATGCAGAGGTGAATTTTGTTAACGCCATACTCAACAAAGCTAAAACGGTGCGTTTTGGGCGCGGTACAGAAGTGCAAAACCCTGTTTCTGATGGGGTTGCGTTGCTGCCAAAAAGTTGTTAGTTTAGTCTCTATAGCAAGCAGGTGTAACCGGTAGTGTCTGGTGGAGTGATAAGCATCCGAGGGGCCGGGCAGCACAATCTTAAAAACATAGATTTGGATCTCCCCAAAGGCAAGTTAATAGTTATCACCGGGGTCAGCGGCTCTGGTAAGTCTAGCCTGGCGTTTGATACTTTATACGCGGAAGGGCAGCGGCGATATGTGGAAAGCCTATCCCCTTATGCAAGGCAGTTTTTGAATTTGCACGCTAAACCCGATGTCGACCATATTGATGGGCTGTCACCCGCAATATCTGTGAGCCAAAAACATTGTCATAAAAATCCGAGATCTACCGTCTCTACAGTAACAGAAATTCATGACTACCTCAGGCTGATGTACGCTAGAATCGGTGTGCCTCATTCTCCAGCCACCGGCAAACCCATATCAAGGTTGTCCGCGTCCAGAATTGCCCAAGAAGTTGTTGGGCTGCCGATCGGTACAAAGTTGCACATACTAGCCCCGATAACCCAGGCAAAGGGCGGGGAACTCTTGAAATCAATAGCCGAGATGAGAAGGCTCGGCTACACGCGTTTGAAGATTGATGATACAGTATATGATATAAACGAAATACCGCCACTACAGCGAGATAGCACGCATAAAATTTACGTGGTGGTTGATAGAGTCGTTATTGCCCAAGAAAAATCGAACAGGATACCAAGCAGTGTGGAAAACGCACTGCTAATCGGCAAGGGGATAATGCACGTTGAAATAGTGTCACTCCCACAGGATTGCGCCGCGCAAGAGTACCAGCCTGGCCAGATTTTGGTATTTTCGGAACATTTTATCTGTCCAGAGAGCGGGTTTCACATAGGAGAAGTGGAACCCAGATTATTTTCCTTCAACACAGTTTGTGGTGCATGTAAACATTGCTTGGGAATGGGTCGAAATCACGCAATAGATATCAACCTAGTCGTCCCTAACACGGAGCTCTCAATACTCGAAGGGGCAATTGACCCTATGGGGCCGATTAGGCCACCCGCTAATACCTATCACGGGCCCAGTTTCGCCCACCAATGCGCACATGAAATAGCCCTTATTGCAAAAATGCACGCTATTGATCTCTCCATCCCATGGTGCAAGATGGACGAAGGGCTCCGCAACGTAATCCTATTCGGCAACAAGGACGGAACATTAAATACGGAGTTCAAACCAGCCGGGAGCAGGGGTATATTAGGCCTACTCAATGAAAGTGGTAATATAGTAGCCGAAAAGATTGCCGAAAGGTACTCTGTTTCTAGCACATGCCCACACTGTATGGGCTTTCGCCTATCTCCAGAATCGTTATCAGTAAAAATAGATGGCAAGCACATCGGCGAAGTGTGCGCATTCTCGGTAGATGAGGCAATCGCGTGGTGCGAGGGCCTACCAAGCAAGCTTTCTGAGTATGAAAACGCAGTCTGCACAAAGCTGCTGGAGGAAGTGGTAAAGCGGTTAAAATTTCTCAGTAATGTCGGGCTCAGCCACCTAACTTTGGATCGTGAATCCAGAACTCTTTCTGGGGGAGAAAGCCAAAGAATAAAATTGGCGTCGCAGATTGGCTCGGGCCTTACCGGGGTTTTATACGTACTTGACGAACCATCTATAGGGCTACATCAGCGCGATAATGCGCTACTGATCAACACACTGAAAAATCTGCGAGATATGGGCAACACTGTGGTAGTCATTGAGCACGATGACGAGATGATGCTAAACGCGGACCATATAGTGGATGTTGGCCCTGGAGCAGGTACCCACGGTGGAGAGATAGTCGCTCAGGGTACGACCGAAGACATAGCGGCAAGCAAAGAAAGCATCACTGGAAAATATTTAAGTGGCGAGATGCGCATAGACCCCCCCAAAGGGAAAAAGTCTTTCACCAACTGGATAGAAATAAAGGGGGCGCGGAAAAATAACTTACAAAACGTGGATGTGAAAATCCCCATCGGTGGCTTTACTTGTGTCACAGGGGTCTCCGGAAGTGGAAAATCGAGCCTGATTTGGGACACTCTTTACAAATACGCGCTGCACAGAGTTGACGGAGAGCCCATCAGACCAGACATAGAGTGTGATACCATACTGGGTTTAGAGAATATAGATAAGGTAATAGAGATTGACCAGTCTCCCATAGGTAGAACTCCCGCTTCAAATCCGGCAACTTATGTTGGGTTGTTTTCACACATACGGACGTGGTTCGCGGGGCTACCGCTGGCAAAGTCGCGCGGCTATACCGTAAGCAGGTTTTCTTTCAATGCCAAAGGCGGTAGATGCGAAACATGTAGGGGGGACGGATACATTAGAATTGAAATGCATTTCCTGCCGGATATGTACGTAAAGTGCGAAGAGTGCCACGGATTAAGATACAACCGAGAGACGCTTGATGTAACCTACAAAGGCAAATCCATTGCAGACGTGCTTTGCATGACTGTGGATGAAGCGCTGGAATGTTTCAATGCGATTCCGTTGATCAAAGAAAAGCTCCACGCCTTGCGGGAGGTCGGCATGGGCTATGTACGAATAGGGCAGCCATCTACAACACTCTCCGGGGGTGAGTCACAAAGAGTCAAGCTCTCAAAGGAGCTGTCTAAGCGCTCCACCGGAAGGACGCTGTATATTCTTGACGAGCCGACAACCGGCTTGCACATTTCTGATGTGAAAAACTTGCTGCGTATTTTGCACATGCTGGCCAAACTCGGAAATACGGTCGTGGTGATAGAGCACAACCTGCACGTTGTAAAAACCGCAGACTACGTAATAGACATAGGCCCAGAGGGCGGCGATAGAGGGGGGAGTGTAGTGGCATTTGGCCCTCCGGCGGAGCTAGTCAAGCAATACCCAAATAGCATAACAGCGCAGTACTTGCTGCCATATTTACAAAACCCTAAGACATAAGCGTACAACGCAAGGACGAAGGTGGTAAACCATACCTACCACAGACAAAAGCAATTGTGCCCTGTGCGAATCCACCGAGCACGTTCAAAATAGATCACTCAAAAGCCCGAGTTAGAGAAACTAAAATCAGCAAAGCGCGTGAAAGCTCCCAAAACGAGCAACCACCCTGCCCCAACCTTTTAAGCTACTGAAGCGGGTATGGGGAACATGAGAAAACTGGGCCACAGCACCATGGCATACTCAAACCACAGGCTAATTAACGGCACTGACGATCACACCCCATACAACCATTGAAAATTGACACCCAGCGAGAAATTTGCAAGAATCTGGAGTGTCCTTAAAGTGGCGTAGGTTGCCCATGCCAAGCGTAGGTGATTATTCTTCAATACTGCTGTTTATCATGCTTGCCGCAATGGTGTCTTCGGTGTTCGCCGTGCTGCCCGCCTTTCTGGCTGGAAAGAGGGGCAGTCTCGGTAAGTTGTCTCCGTATGAGTGCGGGTTTGATCAGGGCGAAGCACCTGACTCCTCCTCTTTTGACATAAAATTCTGTGTTGTTGCAATTCTGTTCGTCATATTTGACGTGGAAGTGGCATTTTTATTCCCATGGGCTGTATGCCTGGGCGCAATCGGTGCATTTGGGTTCTGGTCCATGGTTTTTTTCGCGGGGCTGCTTGCCGTGGGGTTTGTTTACGAATGGGGCGTCGGTGCCCTTGAGTGGGAGTAAGGACATGGAAAACCAGCAACACCAAGTTCTGGAGCAGGAACTGTGGCAGGGCTATAAGGACCGTGGCTTTGTCGTCACCAAATTTTCTGATTTGGTCGACAGCGTGGTGCGGTGGTCCCGCAGTGGGTCGTTATGGCCCATGACGTTCGGCCTCGCCTGCTGCGCGGTTGAGATGATGCACACAGCGGCCAGCAGGTATGACCTTGATAGATACGGCGTTATGTTCAGGGCCAGCCCCAGGCAGGCAGACGTTATGATAGTCGCTGGAACTTTAACGAACAAAATGGCACCGGCGCTGCGCAGGGTGTATGACCAGATGGCTGAACCTAAGTACGTCATCTCGATGGGGAGTTGCGCCAACGGTGGCGGATATTACCATTATTCTTACTCAGTCGTCCGTGGGTGTGATCGCATAGTGCCCGTGGACATCTATGTTCCAGGCTGTCCGCCAACCGCAGAGGCACTGCTTTACGGGATTTTGTGTTTGCAGCAGAAGATAATAAGGGGTAACCCCGGAGTGAGGGGGGCGTAGGGGCCATGCAGCAAAGTGTAGAACATGTAACAAAGCACGTAGGTAAAATCCTGAAGCGGGAGGTTGCGGTCAGAAGCGACGGGGTATTAGAATGCCGGCTGGAAGCCGGAGATTTACTTAAGTGTATTACCACATTACGGGATGACGAGAAGAGCAAGTTCAAAATTTTGACCGACATATTCGCCGTAGACTATCAAGCCCGGGAAGCCAGGTTTGACGTGGTGTATATGCTGCTGAGCGTGGCGTTTAATGCCAGAATATGTTGTAAAGTGCCTCTGGTCGAGGGGCACAATGTTCCATCTGTTACTTCGGTGTTCGGGTCTGCAGGGTGGTTCGAGCGTGAGGTGTTTGATATGTACGGCATCGTGTTCGACGGACATCCAGATCTGCGGAGAATCCTGACTGACTATGGCTTTACTGGGCACCCCATGTTGAAAGATTTCCCTCTAACCGGATACGATGAGGTTAGGTACGACCTGCAAAAAAAACAAGTAGTGTATCAGCCGGTGAATTTGCAGCAGGACTTTCGTAATTTTGACGCTATTTCCCCGTGGAAGGGGGAGAGATAATTCTTGGCTCGTCGTCGTATGCAGTGTCCCGCGTGGTCATCTTGAGGGTGCATGGAGGCAGTACATTTTGATCGGGTGCTGTAGCGCGCAGGCTTGGGACTGCGCTAGGTACGGCGGGAGTGTGCCTTAGGCCGGGTGTAGAGTACACACACCATGAGCTGGCACCGCGCTAATAATATTACGGACATGCACGCAGTCCAACCTATTTGTATCGCGAGTGGAAGGGGAATAAGTAACTGCACACTTTTTTCTGTGGCTGCCTCGCGTGGTCATCTTGAGGGTGCATGGAGGCAGTACATTTTGATCGGGTGCTGTAGCGCGCAGGCTTGGGACTGCGCTAGGTACGGCGGGAGTGTGCCTTAGGCCGGGTGTAGAGTACACACACCATGAGCTGGCACCGCGCTAATAATATTACGGACATGCACGCAGTCCAACCTATTTGTATCGCGAGTGGAAGGGGAATAAGTAACTGCACACTTTTTTCTGTGGCTGCCTCGCGTGGTCATCTTGAGGGTGCATGGAGGGAGGCAGTACGGTTTTGGATCGTGTGTAGCGGCGCAGGCTTGGGATTGCGCTAGGTACGGCGGGAGTATGCCTTAGGCCAGGTGCGAGTACTCGCACCATGAGCTGGCACCGCGCTGTCGTCATACTACGGCCATATGCACCCAGCCTCCGTTTGTGCCGTAGAACGATAAAGACCATACGGGCCTATCTCCAGCTTTCTGTAGGCGGGAGGGTGCATTCTGCCGTGCAGCGGGTTATAGGCCGATGTTTGCTCGCGCGGAATGCCGTGCCAAGAACGCCGCGCACCTGGGAAATCATGCTGCCGAGCCAACAAAACAGAGCGTATCTGTCACGGGACCATTTATGCTAATTATTGTCGAGAAGCCCCGAATTAAAAAAAGCGCATGGACATGATCCGTGCTATACTGGGGGGCTTTTGATATTTATACTGTGAATGAGAGTATTACTCACAAACGACGATGGCTTTGACTCCGTAGGCATGCGGGTTTTGAGGGATGTCGTGTCTGGGCATTTCGCTGAGGTGTGGGTGTCTGCACCTGCACGCGATTGCAGTGCTGCAAGCAGGGCACTAAGCGTTCGGACTCCCATTAAAACACATATGAGGGGAGAACGGGAATTTGTGGTGCACGGCACCCCCGCTGACAGCGCGGTGATTGGTATATGTGAGATGACTAGTACGGGTAAGCGGCCGGATTTGGTGATCTCTGGCATCAACTACGGAGCCAATACCGGGTTCACGGTACCGTACTCCGGCACTATTGCTGCAGCTGCTGCCGCATTCGATATCGGCGTTCCAGCAATTGCGATCAGCCAGCAATACAATGGCAAGCGCTGTGACAACAATGTCGAAACGTCGTGGCAGAATTCTAGAAAATCGGTTATGGCTCTGGTTAGTCGGCTGTTGCGCGATACAATGTGGCATGGGAAGTGCATCATGAGCATAAATGTTCCGTACTCGGATGTGCAGGGAGTCAAGTTTGCCGGACATAGCTGCGACGATGGTCATATAAAATGGGATGGGCCATCGATGGAACGGCGCGAGATCACAAGTGGCGACGGGCGCTGTGTATCGTACGTATTTGACGACATGAGATCACCGAATAGTAATGATAATGCGAGTGACACACAACTTTTGGAGCAAGGGTATATAGTGGTGACCCCTATCGGTCACAGTATGACTGATCACGCAACTCTAGATAAGTATTGTGGGTTACAATAGATGTATCCGGTGTACTTGGCGTATTCGCTTGGCTTCGCCGTATTGTTTTTCTTCGCGGCGTTTTTGGTTAGTGACTACTGCGGGGTTAGAAGGTTGCTTAGGAAGGTCATGACAATGGAAAATGAAGAGGAAACATAAGAGGTTACTTTTCGTCCTCGCGTCATTCTGTGCTGCGGGATGCGCGCTGCTGTTCATACTTTCTGAACTGCGAGAGAGCGTATCCTTCTTCTACACCACCAGCGAGTTGTTATCAGGCCCGCAGAGGGAGTCTAACCTACCGGTAAGGGTGGGCGGCATGGTGGTTAAGGGCAGTATAGCCAGAAGCACCGACAGCATATCATTCGATCTGACGGATTTTAAAACCGAGCTCAATGTGGTCTACTCTGGAATGCTCCCCCCGTTGTTCGGAGAGGGCGTAGGCGCGGTGGTAAAGGGAAGGTTGCTACATGGAAAGTTTGTGGCAGATGAGGTGTTGGCAAAGCATGACGAAAAGTATATGCCAAAAAAATATACCATCCCAAAGGCCTTGCCTGAACCGAAATAGACATTCATCCATACGGCCAAAAAGCCCCAAAATGGGCCGCGACCACAACATCCCGGGCACGTTGTGGACACATTGTCGCAATCGAAGCAGAATCAGTGCGCCCCTATGGAGCGGAGAATTTCGTCAATTGCGGCTAATGGATCAGGGCTTCGGGTCACAGGACGGCCAACAACTAAATAGTTCGCTCCATCTGACAGCGCATCCATGGGTGTTTTTGTCCGTTTTTGATCATCAACTCCAGAATTAAAGCGAATTCCGGGAACAACAAGCGTAATGTCCGGATATCTGCCACGTATCACACCGACTTCATGGGCAGAACATACCACAGCTCGCAACCCGGCACCCACAGCCAGGCCTACCAGCCTCATGACGTGAGATTCCAAAGACTCATGTATTCCGAAATCTATGAAGTCATCGCCGCCAATGCTCGTCAAAACCGTAACCCCGGCAAGAAGTATATTTGTATCAGACAAGGCATCAGCCGCGGCGCGCATCATGTCCTTCCCCCCACTCACGTGAATGGTAAGCATGGCAATATTTAAGTCTTTGACCGAATGTATGGCCCTAACCACCGTATTTGGGATATCATGAAGCTTTAGGTCAAGAAACACGGGTACGCCGAGCTCAATTACCTGCCGCACACCAGTAATACCGTATGCAGTGAAGAACTCCAGCCCCAATTTTACCATGGCAACCTTGCCGGATATCGCCTTAGTCACCTCAAGTGCGCGGGTGATATCCATCATATCCAGCGCACAAATTATCGGACTACTGCGCATTGTAGTGACGTGAACACTTGTCAAAAAGTGCAAAGAAGTTCTTGGTGGTAATCTCGCTCACAACCTCTACAGCCTCCCCCCAAATTTGTGCCAAGCATTCTACAACAAGCTTCGTCATCGCCGGGGAATTTTTTTTACCTCGGTGGGGCTCCGGACACAAAAACGGAGAGTCTGTCTCCACCAAGACCCTGTCCCTGGGCACAAACTTGGCGATCTCCCTGAGGGATGCGGCATTCTTAAAGGTCAGTATGCCGGAGAACGATATATATAGTCCGGTATCCAGCGAGCTCCTCGCAAGCTCCATAGACGAGGCGAAGCAATGCATCACGCCCTTAAACGCCCCTGCCCTCATCTCAGAGGCGCAAATCTCCGCCATTTTCGCATCGGCATTTCTGGAATGAATGATTACCGGCAAACCCAACTCCCTCGCTGCGGAAATGTGGGCCACAAAATTTTTTTCCTGGCAGTCCGCGCCATCCTCACATCTATAAAAGTCAAGCCCAGTTTCTCCCAACCCGATGACTTTCTCCCCCCTAGCCAATTCGATCAAATCTTCAGCAGAAACTGACTCTCCTTCTGCAGAGTTGCATGGATGCACCCCCACTGATGCATAGACCTGCTTATGGTTACTGGAAATTTTTAGCAGCGTTGGAAATTCGCTCAGCGTAGTGCAAACAGTCTGCATGAGCGCCACACCGGCATCTGTGGCCTGCTTCACCACATCTTGTATCGCAGAATCATCAAAGTGATTGAGGTGGCAGTGCGAATCTACGATCACATCCAAACCCGGCCGAAGAGCTGCCGTATTCTAACACGTATCCACAGAGACACAACACCGCTCCGCCTCGCAAAACGCGCAGTTGGCCATCTAAACAAGCCGGTTGGTGCGGCGAACCAGTGCACATAAGCTCGCTGGCAGCCATCATATCAACGTAGCGTGGCGTGCGCACTTCGGCTGCTTTTGCGTCGCACTCCACCCACATTATAATTCTACATTATAATTATAGGGCAAGCGCTGTCCTTTATCGCTCAAAACCTGAGTCGCATACCGCAAATGGCCTGAGGACTAGCGTGCACGGCCATGCGGAAATTTGGCGGGTTTTATTTCGTCACAATATTCACAACCCTGCCAGGCACAAAGTAAATGTTGCGCACTTCTTTATCACCGAGCTTGCGCTGCGCAACCTTCAGCGCCTCCGCTTTTACCTCTTCACCATCGCATTGGGCACCCACTTTAAGCGTACTACACAGCTTGCCATTCACTTGCACCGCAATCGTGACGAGATCTTCAGTCAACAAATCTTCTCGCGCAGACGGCCACTGTCTGTTACATAACATACCTTCGCCTCCTATGCGCTCCCATAACTTTTCGGCTATATGGGGGATAAATGGCTCCATCACCCTGAGCAAAATACATACCGATTCATTGATTACTTGCTGGCTCACGCCACACTTTACCATCTCAAAAACCGTGTTGCTCATCTCCCTAAATTTGGCAACCGCACAGTTGAGCCTGCAGTGCTCCATATCCGCACTTAGACCCCGGAGAAGCTTGTGTATGCCTGACAGATAGACGCGGTCTTCAGCTTTCACGTCAGCAGTATCAAAATCTGCGCCTATGGAGCTATTGTCCTCAAACAACCTCCATAACCGCTCCAAGTATCGCCATGCACCCTCTACCCCAACATCTGACCACTCGATGTCGCGCTCAGGTGGAGTGTCAGACAGCATAAATAACCTCACGGTGTCGGCCCCGTATTTTTTTATGATGTGGCTGGGATCCACAACATTTTTCTTGGACTTGCTCATCTTTTCAACTTTCCCGAGCTGTACGGCCTCGCCGTCACGGATCATGCGTTGCGAGTCCTCGGGAAACAAGTAGTTCCCCGCTGCATCTCTATATACGGAGTGGCAAACCATACCCTGCGTGATCAAATTGCGAAAAGGCTCCTCCACCGCTAAATGTCCACATTTCTTAAGTGCTCTGCAGAAAAACCTCGCGTAAAGTAAATGTAATACGGCATGCTCCACTCCACCTATATAATAGTCTACGGGCAGCAATTTGTTGCAGTCGGCTGCGTTGATGCCTCCTTGCTCGCTACAGAACGCCGCAAAGTACCAGGATGACTCAAAAAATGTATCAAAAGTATCTGTCTCGCGCTGGGCGCTTGATTGGCATTTTGGGCATTGAACATGCTTCCATGTAGGATGATGATCTAGAGGATTCCCCCCCCTTGAAAAATCCACCTCCTCGGGCAAAGAGATGGGCAGATCCTGCCTATCCACCGGCACTATACCACACTTCTCGCAGTGTACTACCGGAATTGGGCACCCCCAATAGCGCTGCCTGGATATGCCCCAATCATGCAAACGGTAGTTCGTAACCCGCCTACAGCCGCCCATAGACTCTAGTTTTTGTATCATGGCATTCCGAGCTGCATCAACTCTGAGGCCGTTCAGAAATTCAGAGTTCCTATACGTGCCATCCCCAGAATAAGCCTCCTTCTGCAGGTCATATTGCACACCATCATCGGGAAATACTACCTGGTATATGTCGAGGCCATGCGCGACCGCGAATTCAAAATCCCGTTGATCGTGTGCAGGACACCCAAAAACCGCACCCGTGCCGTATTCTGACAGCACATAGTTTGCAGCGTAGATCGGTAGTTTACGGTCCAGAAGCGGGTGCGTAGCAAAAAGCCCGGTATCCGCACCTATTTTCTGCTTTTCCTCATCACCTGAACACTCAATAATGCCGCGCACACGCGCAGAAAAAGCCTCATCAGTGACATGCCGTAATATGGGATGCTCGGCCGATACTGCACAGAAAGATGCCCCAAATAGCATATGCGGCATTGTGGAAAATACTTCCAGTTTCTGTCCACAGCTGGTTGCAAACTCGAGAATAACTCCCTCAGTCTTGCCTATCCACCGCTCTTGCATGAGCTTGACCTTCTCCGGCCAGCCATCAAGGGTTTTTAGCCCGTCAAGCAGGCTGTCGGCAAAATCGGTAATTTTTAGAAACCATTGGGACAGTTTTCGACGCTCAATTTTTGCACCAGACCGCCAGCCTCTGCCGTCTACAACCTGTTCGTTGGCCAGTACTGTGTTGTCTACCGGATCCCAATTTACCCAGGATTCTTTACGGTAGGCCAGACCTTGCTGCAAGAAATCGAGAAAAAAAGCCTGCTCGTGTTTGTAATAGTCTTCCTTGCAGGTGGCAAGCTCTCTATCCCAATTGTACGAGATGCCAATAGATTTCAATTGCTTGCGCATAGACTCTATATTGCGCTCGGTCCACACCGCGGGGTTGACTCCGTATGACAGCGCAGCATTTTCTGCAGGAAGCCCAAACGCATCCCACCCTATGGGATGCAGAACTTTGAGCCCATGCGCGCGTTTGTACCTTGCGATCACATCGCCAATTGTGTAGTTGCGTATGTGCCCCATGTGGATATTTCCAGAGGGATAAGGAAACATCCCCAAAACATAGCAGTTTATTCCATCATTCCCCGCAATTTTAAAATCCCACCGCTTTTGTATTTCTTGCTCGACAAGCTTAAAGTTATAACCCATACCAAAAAATTCCAACCCGCTGACAAGTCAACATGCCGTTCAGATTATAAACGTTATGCCTACTAAGTACATCACAACCTGACACATAAAAATATGCAATCATAGCATACAAACTCTGCACCGGGATGCATCTTTGCCATGCATAAGTGTGTGCACCGTTAGTATATAACTGTCATAAGAATTACAACCCTAAGCAGAGGCTGATTTGCTTGACGCAACAAGTTTGACCTATGCTTTATTAGAAAATTAATCAATTGTATATAAATATGATACCATTCTACATAAGCTATAGTCGCAGCGTTGTTGGATAAGCATCGAATCGGCTGTTGGTATGCCCTTCGTTGTATAAAAATAGTCGCAAAAAGATATACGTTCCCGATACCGGATGGAGAGTTCTATGACAGAAAAGCGTGCACCCAGTGGACAAAAGATAAAGCCTCAGATTTTAGGCATAATAAAGGAAATCATACATAAGAGTCAGTGGAATCAGATAGCTGCGGCCAAGGTGCTCGGGGTAGATCAGCCAAAAGTCTCTCAGATAATCAACGGCAAAGCGGCAGGTTTCTCTCTAGAGAGACTGCTGGTATTCCTACTCAGATTACACTGCAAGATAGAACTTTCAGTCTCAATGAGAAAGACCGGGCTCTCAAACGTGGAAGAACAGGCTGCAGGCAACTTGGACGCAATAAACCTCATAGTGCTGTCAAAAGACGACTACTGACCTCGGGAGTGCGCGGAGCATTCCCCTGCACGACAAGCCCATTGTTGCACATTCCCTGAATCCAGAGCCCAGCGGCTGCCGTATTACGTATCAGCCGCACCTCGTCGGTGGTGCGCTGTGTCAAGCCGCATGCCACCTGATGTTGTGACGCACCATATCACAAAGTTCTCAACACCCCAAACCATTCAAACTTATTGTGGCCAGGCAGTGGAGCATACACCTACACAACGGATATCAATCTCATACCGTCCACAAGCGCTTACAGGGGAAGGTATTTTGTTGCAATGTGGGTGATAGGCCCGTATAATCCGGGAAGGTTTTTTGCAGGTGTAGGATGCGGGAAGGTGATTCTGGGTATTTCTCTTGCTATGATGGCAACAGATTCAGGCTGGTGATCTTGGCTAGCCAGAGGGCGCATGAGCTAAGCTCCGGAGCGTGCACCGCGGTTGCACGTAAGGGGGACAAGAACACAGTGGTCGCGTTGCGCGAAATAGTAGGCGAGCAGTTAGACCTTGCTGCCGTTTTCAAGCTGGCAGTAAATAGGTGTAGAAAATACCTTGAAGAGTTTACCAACGCACGGGAGGTTGCGGCTGCACGCAGCAGTCAGGCAGCTCCTAAAAGTGCGCCAGGCCAGGAGATAGGTAAGAGCTTCAGGGAGAAAGATCCCAGCGCCGCTGCATTCCTTGATCAGGAGCAATTTTTCTCAGGAGGGGGTGAATAAGGCTTTAAGAAGTGCCATATTTGGCAGCTAGTATATAGCTGCTGTTGGGCTTCGCCCTTTTCCATTGCTAGGAGTGCTTGCCGAGGGTTTGGTGCCTGTTATGGATAAGTATAAGTCGGATGATTCCGGTCCAGGTGATGATTTGTGGTGGCGGAGTGTTGCTAAGCTCGCTCACCCTATCGCCGAAGGTAAGAAAAAGGTCACTGCTGGCAGGAAACTAGCAGATATAAGCAGGCCCGTAGGCTGTGCTGGTGGCCGTGGGAGGCAGGCGCTCACCCAAGCAACGGAAAGCCCGGCTTTAACTCAAAATGGAGGCGCTTGCGCCATTGGGGCACAGGTTCAAAAACGTCAATCGTCGCCGGGCCTGTATGCTTGCACAGAAGAGTATGGGTTATTTTCCAGTATAGATGCCGGAACCAAGGCTAGAGTTGACAAGGGAAAGTATCCGATAGATAAGGTCATAGATCTGCACGGACACAGCGAGGCCTCCGCACGTGATAGTCTGGTGGAGTTTGTAAAGAGCAGTTTTCAATCTGGGCACAGGTGCATACGCGTTATCACAGGATGGGGAAGCAAAAATTCCGGCAATAACAGCATCAAAAGCAATTTACACAGGTGGTTACAGCTGGACTCCATAGTTGATATGGTGCTCTACTACAGGCAGGCAATTCCCGCACATGGGGGAAAAGGCGCATTTTATATCCTATTGAGAACAAACAAGAAGGCGTGACGCCTGTTCTATCCTAAACCCGGCTGGCATGCCTGAAAGGCGGCGTGCACCCCTGCAATATACACCATACCCACTTGTGTGATACTCATCGCTGTTCACAACCTAAAAAAGATGGGCACCCTGCCATAGGGGTGTTGTGCCTCGATGCAAAAGGGTATATACTCCGCCCGAGTTCTAGGTTTTTTATGGATTATTCCGGAGTATATCCGTCATCCTCTAAAGTGTACGTGCGTGGGAATTTGTATTCTGACGTTAATGTTGGAATGCGTAAGGTTGCCATAAAAAACGGAACGTCTGAGTTTCTTGTATACGATACAGGCGGGCCCTACACTGACCGCGAGGCCAAGCTGGATATCAAATCTGGCATACGAAAGTTAAGAAGCACTTGGATCGAAAACAGGCGTGATACTTCCCCCGTGCAAAGAAGTTTTGTTCCCAGCGGGAGTTCATGCACTAGGTATCAAAAAGCAGCAGAGAATGTCCTGCGGAAAATTGCCGGAGGTAGCCCGGTCACACAGCTGTTTTATGCCCAAAATGGCATTATAACACCAGAAATGGAATACGTAGCTATTCGCGAAAATGCGCTTCGCATGCAGGTAGGTTCTTCGGAAACTGGGGCTGCTGCGCACCAGGAGATCACTCCGGAGTTTGTGAGGCAGGAGATAGCAGCAGGAAGGGCAATAATCCCGGCAAACATTAATCACCCAGAATCCGAACCAATGGTAATTGGAAGGAATTTTCTGGTCAAAATAAACGCCAACATCGGGAACTCAGCTGTGCTTTCCGGCATTGAAGAAGAAGTGAAAAAGATGGCGCTCGCCGTCGCGTACGGAGCGGACACAGTTATGGATTTGTCCACAGGGAGTGACATACACAACATCAGAGAATGGATAATAAGAAACAGCCCAGTGCCCATAGGGACGGTGCCTATATATCAAGCACTCAACAAGGTAAAAGGGGTTGTTGAGAATCTGAGTTTCGAGGTTTTCAAAGAGACGATAATAGAACAGGCGGAGCAAGGCGTGGATTATTTTACCATCCATGCCGGCGTGCTGAAAGACTACATCAAGCATGCTCGCGGTCGGGTTACAGGAATAGTCTCCCGAGGCGGCGCTATTATGGCCCAGTGGTGCTTAGCGCACAACAAGGAGAATTTTTTGTACACACATTTTGATGAGATCTGCGAAATCATGGGCAGTTACGATGTTGCCTTTTCCTTGGGAGATGGGCTGAGGCCCGGCTCCATAGACGATGCAAACGATGAAGCACAGTTTCTGGAACTGAAAACCCTCGGGGAGCTGGTCAAGGTGGCTTGGCACCATGGTTGCCAGGTAATGGTTGAAGGCCCCGGACATGTGCCCATGCATCTCATAAAAGAGAACATGGAAAAACAACTGCACCTCTGTAGTGAGGCACCATTTTACACCCTCGGCCCGCTCACGACTGACATAGCACCGGGTTATGACCATATCACTAGTGCTATAGGCGCAGCGATGATCGGGTGGTACGGCACTGCGATGCTGTGTTACGTAACTCCAAAAGAGCACTTAGGGCTGCCGAATATTGATGACGTAAAAGCGGGGGTGATATCCTATAAAATTGCGGCACACGCCGCTGATCTGGCAAAAGGAAATCCATCCGCCTATGCTAGAGATTACGCGCTGAGCCAGGCAAGGTTTGATTTCCGATGGTACGATCAGTTCAATCTCTCGCTAGACCCGCTAACTGCAAAGTCGCTACACGATGAATCTCTGCCCGGCAAGGGAGGCAAAACTGCAAATTTCTGTTCCATGTGTGGGCCGAAATTTTGCTCAATGAAACTGAGCAAAGAGTTGGTAGACCAATAGGTTACAATCGCGAGGAAGCCGCTGTATCCGAAAAATTGCTAGCAGGCGTCAGGCTGAGAAGCCATTGTAGACGCGTGCCGGTCCAGCGTGCTGCGCATCGCGAGTTTTTTCCTCGCAACTCGGAAGCGGTGCCTGCCGGCATTTAAGCTCCCTACAATTTGCAGTACGCTCTTCAGTACCTCTCCTTTGCGCTCACCACAATTTACATAAAAATCGGCAAAGTTGCGCCTACTTCCGCGCGGCATCTGCAAAGAGAGTAAAAACTCTATCTCTCGCTCCGAAAGGCCACGTTGCCTCAGTCTATGCCATTGCAGGGATTTATGAACGTCAACATTTATAACGAAGTCACAACATCGCCAGAATCCCGCCTCCAGCAGCAAAGGAACATCTAACACCGCATAATCGCGCCCTATTTTACCCTGCTCCAGAATGAATTTACGTTGTTGCCTCAACACAATGGAGTGCACAATGGACTGAAATTCCAGCCACAATGGGCCATAAGAAAAAAAATGCTTGGACAGCCTCTCCCGAGAAACCACCCCGTTGCATATGCAATCAGGGAAATACTTGGCTACCAAGCCAGTGATTGTAGCATCACCGGAATACATGCTATGTACAATTTTGTCGGCATCAAAAACGGCAGCGTTGCAAGATTGGGCAAACATGGCAGCCACCGTGCTCTTACCTGAACCCGCGCCTCCACTAAGCCCAAAAACTATCATATGAGCACCATAAATTGCAGTACTGTATACCATAGCAGACGCATAGCACACTAGACATAACGCGCTACTATGCCATAACTGCCATAACCGCATGCGTTCCGATGGAGCCCCTAAGCAGTCCTGGGCCGTGGCAGCGTAAGTACATCTTTTCGGCGCAATAGCCCAGGAGGAGTGCGCCCTTAAGCCAAAAGTTTGCCAGACATTACAGCAGCCAAACGTGCATAACTGGCTGACCGTGGACGGGAGGCATTATGTAAATCTTCGATGAGGCACATTAAATAAGCGCAGAGATTGGTCCCACACCATGGGGATGCACGAAGCTATTTTCGCGATATAAAACGCATGTTACTTTGAATTATTGAACGAATCTGTAAGCATCTAGGACGTGCTGCACCTGTTGTAATCGTTATCACCGTGAGGTGTGACAGTGTGGCGCACATAGTGGCCCTGGTGGGAACACGCAACAAATTCCTGGACCCATGCAACTGGTTTACATCCACACAGTTGAGCATTAGTGCGTACCTGTTGTAACATCAAGGATATGAGCCCTCGCGGCCGAGGCGGTTTTTGGTTGCTCGTATAATCTAATAGGCAACATCATCAATGGTCGTGTGTGCGGCGTGCAAATGCGGCCCGGTCACATGTTGAAAAGCGTGCATTTTTCCACTAAAGTGCTGTACCCGTGGCTGGTTTTTTCGTGGACAAGCGGTGCAGTAACATCTCACCGATGCCAGGTTTGTGTTGTAATGTTGTAAAATGCAGCGAGTTGTTGAAGCACTGAGGAAAGAGCAGATAGTCTGCTTCCCGACCGATACTCTATACGCCCTGGCATGCAGCGCATTGAGCGCAAATTCCGTGCAGCGGCTATATGAAATCAAGAGGCGCCAATATCACAAGCCCATACCCATACTGCTGAATAGCTTGGCCGCGATCAGAAAATTTGCCTCACTTAAGGACGAGGACTGGGGTATAATCGAGCGCCTATCGCCTGGGCCAGTCACGTTTGTGGTGCCGTTGCATGACACCCAAAGTTTGCCAGGTGAGTTTTTTAGAGGTACCGTTGGCGTGCGGATACCAGACCACGCAATGGCCCGCACAATATTGGAAGAGTTTGGAGGGCCGGTAGCCGCTACCAGCGCAAATCTGTCTGGGATGCCGGGTGCAAGACGCGCTATGGAAATCCCACAGGAAATACGTGACTGTGTGTCAGAGCTTATGGAAGATGATTCTGCAGTTGGTGGCATGTGCTCTACAGTCTTTGATGTACAATCGCGTAAGGTATTGAGAATCGGCATGTTTTCTGAGCACAAAATTGCTGGTATTGTTAGGTCTTGTGGGGGAACATCGTAATGGATTCAGTTATAGGACACGCCGCACAAAAACGCGCTCTGCTCGCGAATAGCAGCGCTGTGACGTGGCTGCTATGCGGAAGGCGGGGTATAGGAAAGTCCAGGTTGTCTCGCGCCTTTGCCAAGCATGTGACAGGTTCCGTAGAATTAGAGTCAGACCCAGACGTCATGCTCATTGATAACGCCACTGAGCCAATAAGCGTGGATAAGGTCCGGGAAATGAGGCACTTTTTGCATATGACCGCTATACGGTCTAAGCGTAAAGTGGTAATAGTAGATAGCATTGATGATTTAAGCGTAAGTCCCACCAACGCAATGCTCAAAACCCTGGAGGAACCACCCGCGGGCTCGTTGATACTGCTTATTAGCCATAACGTACATCGCGTCCCGGTAGTTGTTAAATCCAGATGCGTGATACTACCGCTGCATGAGCTAAGCCATGAGGAGACGAAATTGGTGATTGATCGCAATTTTCCCGATATGCAGCAGCTCAGCGATAAAATAACACGCATATATCCGGGAATTCCAGGTATGGTTACGGAGGATATAGAAAAGGAAATATTGCTATACGAAAACCTTATTTCGGTAATACATAAAATAAACCCCTCGGTCATTGGAAGCATATTAGAAACAGATCTACCGCTACACAAGGTAGAATATATCGTGCTGAGGGCTATATCAGACATTATCTGCGATGCTGTAAACGCGGGCACGAAAGATGAGCAGCGTGACGATTGCACCGTGACAGATATGCTAGGTAGATATCACAAAGCTCAGGAAGTATTCCGCGCAGCACGCACCATGCGCCTCCAAAGAGACGTTACTATCTTCAGAGTCTTAGAAATAGCGACCAATAGTGCGTCTATAGGATAAAAAGGATTAATATATTCCCAAATGCGCTACCAGAGCTTGTATACACACAGTGCCGGCACCGATAGTATGGTGTATATGCCCTGCGTTTATTACATAAAGTCACCGACACTTAACGATGCGTTAGGTAATAGCGACAAATTTAGTTGACTATACGAACTAACCTAATATCCTAGGTCCAATTAACTTATGTCAAGTTAGGGGTTTTACTTATGAGTAAGGAGATCATAGTCAGGGCATTGATGTCAAATCTGGGCTTCACAAAGAAAGATTCGAGCAGTGCCTACGATGTGGTTATGTCAGCGGTTAAGACTGCGCTGGAAACTAACCATTCCATCCGTCTTCACAACGTTGGCACGCTGCACGTTATTCAGTGCGCCGAGAAGAAGTATCACAATCCCAAGACTGGACGTCTTGAAACTCTACCTCCAAAAAGAAGGGTGAGATTCAGGTCTAGTAGAAAGTTGTTGGACACGGTAAATGTGTAGAGACACTGCCGCACTTGCTTTTTGTTTGTTGTAGGTGACAATTTCGGGGGGACCTGTTTCCTCTGTGTGTGTGTTTCTCGTTTAAGCTTGTTTTTGAGTTATGCTGCCCGTGGCGTCTTGTTGGGTTGGGGACTTTGGCATAATCTGGAGTTCGGTTTGGTACTTATGTGTGGATGTGCGTGGAGGGCTGTCGTGTGCGTGTTCTATCATGGTCCTCCAGGCTGCCTTTAGCGGTGGTTAGGCGCGTGTTCGCTTAGTTGGGCTCCTGCCCTTCTCTTTGTCGCGGCGGCGCTCGCGCGTTTTACGGGCCGGCGTTGTGTGCGGGGTTTTCTCGCGCGTCTAGCGTGTTCTATCGTGTGTGCTTTGTGTCGTGTTGCCATGCCCTGTTGTGCGTGGCGCAGTGTGGGAGGTGTGCCGCGTGGGCGGCGTTTAATGTGGCTCGGTCTCTCTTTGCGTGTGTGGTACGCCGTGTTCGTGTGTCGCAGCGCTCTCTTAGGCCAACACCGCCGGAGGTGTGTTCTGCCCACGGTTTTGGCTTGGCTGCGGCATGCGGTGGACAAAGCCTACCTGCTATCGTGAGCACGCCTCCAATTTGTGTGGCGTGCGGAGCTGCGCTTTCGCGGCGTTTGCTACTTCAGGTACAGCTCTGAACCGCCACATAACAGGCGACAGTGCTCCTGACGTGCTAGGCGTTGTGGCGCTGTTCCAAGATTATTTTTTTCATATTCCGTACCGCACTCCCAACCCCATGGAGCAGAGACTCACATATCAAAAAATGTCCAACATTCAGGGCAGATACATGCCGAATCGTAGCTATCGTAGCCGCGGTGCCGTAGTCTATTCCATGCCCAGCATGGCACTCCATTCCTTGTTCATGGCTATAAGCCGCTGCGTTGGCTATTCTTTCCAGCTCCCCTTGCGACTTACTCAGACAGTAAGCACCTACATGCAGCTCTACCTTATCTGCACACAACTTTTTCGCATAATCCACCTGCTCCTTTTCTGGCTCAATAAACAGAGTAACGCCAATGCCGCTCTGCCGCAAATCTGATACAACCGGCGCAAGTATTTCAAACATGCCTTTCGCATCAACACCAGACTCTGTGGTAATTTCTTCCCTCTTTTCCGGCACCAAACAAACGTATCGGGGCGCAACCTTCTTTGCGATCTCTAACATTTCGCGCGTGGCAGCCATTTCAAGGTTTAGAGGAACTGCCAGGTGCTTCTTCAGTGCAAAGACGTCGCCATCCCTTATGTGTCTACGATCTTCTCTGAGGTGAACAGTAATAAAATCTGCGCCACACTCTACAGCTTTACTTGCAATCCTCACAACGTCCGGATAGGCGGTGCTTCTAAGATTGCGCAAGGTAGCTACATGATCGACATTAACACCAAGCTGCACGACAACACTCCCCAAACACCGCACGCGGTAGTAATGGTAAAACAAAACCACGTAATTTTAAACAATTATGTTGTTACGCATGCCAACACAGTATACGCATTGTACACGCTGTGGTGGCACTTGATATGATTTTCTCATTCCTCAAATGCAATACACCTGGCTGCGTTATGTAATCCGGCAGCTGGTATACACACCAAGCCTCGACAAACGAGCCGTGCTCGCCGCTACACGGGCATTGCATTCCTGATTTGCGTCGAAGATGCGGCGCAAATTTTCCCTCTGACGATACTCCACCCTCTGCGCCGTTTGAGTAGGAATTTTAAATCTGATACGCGCTCATCTTCCATGTAAACCGCAAATGGCATTCTTAAGACGTTGTACACATAACCTCGGCGCTCCAGCAAAACTATTGGCAGTGACTCGCAAAACTGCTTCCACCTATACCACTTATGCATGGTTGATAGGGTATCCGAACCCGCTATCCACACAAACCTGGTTTGTGGATATCTTGCTTGTAAGTTTCTGACCATTTTGTAACTATACTGGCTATCCGCACACATCACTCTCATGCCCCTACAGCGCGCAATCACGCTCTTGACCATAGACATCCTCTCTTTCAAGCTGTAGGTACCCGCTAACTTTTGTGGGTTAATCGCCACAATCCACCACACGGCATCAAGCCGCAGCAGTTTCATTAACTTGCTCGCAACATGTAAGTGCCCCTCATGCGGGGGATCAAACGACCCTCCAAGTATTCCAACTACCACAAAGCACCTTATCGCAACGGCGGCATGTTGGTATTCAAGATCATAATTAATTCGGTTGCAATACATTTGTGCTAACCCTACACTCACTGCGTTGGCCGCGTTCGTTGCGTGCCGCGCGGCAGGAAGTCTTGGGCATTTGCACAACTCTTCAGTTGCGGTCATATGCCGCTCCAGCAGCCGCTTGCGTATCGCGCTTGCGGGGTTGGGTGTTACAATAGTTTAAGCATATGGAGGTATACCAATGCGGGCCTTAATGGATGCAGAGGGAATTGTTGCTGCGTGCACAGCTGTAACCAATGAGGTAGACAAGGCTGTGGAAGAGGCCGTGTCTGCCGAGATTGCAAAACTTGTTGCGCAACAAGCCAACCAGGTCGACAGTATGGAGGCCTTGCAGAATCTTGCAAGTTCGAAAGAGGGGCAGGCAGCAATACAGAAAGCGCAGGATGCATTTCTGAACGGCACAGCAAGGCCAGAAATCAGGCGTGCATTTGGCGACACAAAAGCTGGCGTTCTCAGCGGATATATTGACTCAGAGTTACCTCACGGTGACAATGAATCCAGGTTTAATCTTGAGCTAGCAATGTATAAGCTTACGAAGCTCAAAACCCCCACTGAGTACGTAAATTCTCTGGATAGTGAAGATTTTCGGAAGCTTGTTGCTTTCGTCGACGTGGCGTCTAACCTCGCCAACACACTGTCTGAAAGTGACTTGCGAGAAGAGCAGAGCAAACGCGAAGCGCAATACGCCAAGCAAAAAGCCTCTACAATGGAATCAGTAGCAGAAAAAATGAAGATGATTACTGGGGGCGATGGCGATATGAAGGCTGTGGCAAAAAGCGCACTAGAGTTTATACAGAATATGATAAGAACTAAAAAACCTCCGAGGAGCTCGGATGTGATGTGTCCCGAATTTTTGGGTAGTGTGACAAGCGCGATCGCGATAGTATGCCTCTTGTGCATCGTCGGTAGCGGGGGAATGGTAGCCACGATATTCCCGATACAGGCGGCTCTCGCCGTGGTGGGAGCAATGAGAACTGTAACTGCTGACGACAGAGCAACTACTGCTAGTATACACAACCCATTAGGCGGGCATGTTGCCGCGAGAATGTTCTCCAGAGATGAGCCAAGACAGCAAACCTGGGCAAAACCGCGAGAAGATGAAACGTTCGCCCTCAGAGAGGAGCGTAAAAAGTCCGAAGTTGAAGTTAACCAAGACCTCAGGCACCGCAGTAGCTAGCAAGAAACATCCTCGACCTGCTGCACCACAGCGGACAAAGCTGGAACCAGAATTTTGTGCGCCTACACACCAGCAACACACAAGACAGCGGCTCCAGGCGCGGCTATCTGAGCATTCGGATCAAGAGGTTTATATCGTCAGCAAGCTTGGCGTCATCTTCCATGAACTTTTCTATCTGCTTCACGGCGTGGATAACCGTTGCATGGTCCCTCCCCCCAAAGCTTTTACCGATGTCAGGCAGACTTTTCTGAGTGAGCCGTTTGGCTAGGTACATAGCAACTTGTCTCGGTCTGGCTAGGGCCCGCAACCTCCTTGCAGAGTACATGTCCTCAAGCTTAATGCCAAAAAACTCGGCCACCTTTTTTTGGATCATACCAACAGTAACCATCCTGTGGTTGGCCCTGAGCAAATCAGACAGTATGCCGCTCGCAGACTCAATTGTGACGCTACTACCAACCAAAGAAGAATGGGCCACAACCTTGTTCAGCGCACCCTCCAGCTCCCTGATGTTGGATTTTATGTTCTTGGCCAAAAATTCCAGAACTTCGTTGGGCACGTGCACGCCCATCTTTTCGATCTTAAGTTGCAGAATGCCAAGCCTCAGTTCGAAGGTGGTCTCGTTTATATCGGCAACCAACCCCCACCCCAAACGGGATTTTATTCTGTCCTCAACGCCGTCTAAATCGCTAGGGGACCTATCCGCAGAAATCACCAACTGCTTATTCTGGTCTATTAGGGCATTGAAGGTATGAAAGAACTCCTCCTGTGTGCTGTCCTTCCCGCTTATGAACTGCACGTCATCAACCATGAGGATATCGACCGAGCGAAACTGCTCTTTGAACAGCATGATGTCTTTACTCCGCAGCGCGGTAACATATTGGTACATGAACTTTTCAGCGGATAGATACGCGATTTTCCGCTTCACAGAAGAGTTGAGTATATACCACGCTATGGCATGCATGAGGTGCGTTTTACCTAACCCCACTCCCCCGTATAGGAACAGCGGATTACTTCCAGGAATGGGGGCAGAAGACTCTGCAACTCTCCTGGCAGCAGCAAACGCCAACTCATTTGGTTTGCCAACGACAAAATTGTCAAAAGTGAATCTCGGATCCAGAGGAGAGCTCAGGTGATCATAAGTGCCGCCTACCATCACCACAGGCGGGCCATCTACCGCCCCATCGGGGTGTTCGGCCATTTGTGGCTGCACACCAACGCCATCGCTCACGCATATGTCTACGGAATAGACGGCGTCGCTTTCGTCTTGCCAATATTTGAGGATGCGTTCCAAGTAGTGTACGAGAATCCACTCCTTGATAAACCTAGTGGGTACAAGCAAGACGACCCGGCCGTTTTCATTGCCGGAATACACCAGTGCGCTTAGCCAACTGTCGTATATGGCGCTGCCGTAAAAATCCCGCAACTTTTTCTGAACACCGCGCCATGCCGCATCGCCTCCATCTTGCCCCTGCCTTTTGTGAACCACGCAGCGTTCAGTAGTTTCGGATACATCAACCATAAAGCCAAACCCAAATAATACACCACCTACTTTGTGTCACATAAGTCTTAATAAACGCACAGAGCATTATCGCATCATAACGCCCCCACAAAGAGTTTGACGGCAGTAGAGCGCAGCACGGCACCCATGCGCGCCAATTGCTGCACATTTACCAACAGTAAGCAACCCATGCACCATACACGAAGGACAACACACACCTAAAACTAGAACCCACCGACACGCAAAAGGGCAACACCTGAGCCTAGACTTCATCCTTAACGCGAGTTATGTCCGGAGCATCAGCATCCTTGATTCCCACAACATGATATCCAGAATCCACATGCAAGACTTCCCCGGTAGTCCCCCTACCCAAATCACTCAACAGGTACATAGCGGCACCTCCAACTTCTTCGATACTGGTATTACGTCTGAGGGGAGCATTATATCTATTCCAAGCCAATATGTAACGGAACCCGCCCAAGCCCGCAGCAGCCAAAGTACGCACAGGGCCAGCAGATATCGCATTCACCCTAATCTGCTTCTTGCCCAAATCAACCGCAAGGTACCTGACACTGGCCTCAAGAGCCGCTTTACAAACACCCATCACGTTATAGTTGGGAACCACCTTCTCAGCGCCGTAGTAAGAGAGAGTTAGAATACTTCCCCCACCTTCCATCATAGACTCAGCCCTGCGGGCGACGGCAGTTAAGGAATAGCAGGAGACATGCATAGACAGCAAAAAGTTATCTAGCGTGGTGTCTATGTACCTACCCTGAAGCTCATTGCGGTCAGAAAAAGCTACTGCGTGGACTATGAAATCTATGCTGCCCCACTCCCTCTCAAGCACGGAAAACATGCTATCAATGGACTCATGATCAGAAACATCACACGGCATGACCAACTTAGAGCCAACGGACTCAGCAAGCGGCTCTACTCTTTTCTTTAAAGCATCAGAAAAATAGGTAAATGCAACTTCGGCGCCATGTTCACAAACAACCTTAGCTATGCCCCAGGCCAGGGACCGGTCATTCGCAACACCAATAATCACACCTCTTTTGCCACGCATCAGCCCACCGGTATGCACAGACAACCCACTAACTCTCAAAAACACATCGACGCGGGAGTGACGAGACTTGAACTCGCGACCTCAAACGTGACAGGCTTGCGCTCTAACCAACTGAGCTACACCCCCACAAGCCAAGCAGAATGCTAATGTCTTACAAATCCGTTGTCAATCACAGTTTTGCCGCGCACACGGATCGCGGAACATTGTATAACACGCACCTCTTGCGATAAATACTACAAGTACGATACAGCGCAAAGCGGCCCATAGCAGCCCATTGCAAGCAGGCATTGAGCAAAACATACAGACAAGAGTGCATAACCGCCTAAATACCGCAGGCAGTGCACCCGTGAAGCTACGATGCAATCACAGGCAGGTCAACAGTAAGCTACAGAAGAGCAATTGTGCACGGTACAGCGTTAAAATACAACCCCAGTAATTGCAGCAAAGACGCTATAGCCCCACAGTAGCACACCGAAACCTTCAAAATGGCACGCGGTTAAGTGCGTACCGAAGCACCAAAAAATCGAAAGGTGGCAGTACGCACTCAGTCTTCGGCAAGTCGGCGTTTTATTAATGTATTCACAAGCCCCGGGTTGGCCTGACCGTTGGTCTCCTTCATAACTTTCCCAACAAAGTACCCCAAAAGTTTTGTTTTGCCCTGCCTATATTCCGCAACCTCATCGGGGCTCTCACTTATTATTCTATCCACTATAGGGGCCAAAGTTTCTTCACTGGTGATCTGGCACAAGCCCTGCTCACGCACTATATCGGAGGCAGATTTTTCTGTTTCAAACATCAACGCAAAAACTTGCTTGGCCATTTTCCCAGATATTGTGCCATCAGCAACCAAGTCTAACAGCTCCACCAGACGTCCCGCGCTTACGGGTGAATCCGCAATGCTTGACCCACGTTTATTCAACGCACCAAAAAGTTCTCCAGTGATCCACGGCACGGCCAAATCCGGGGCGTGCTTGGCTACGACAGACTCAAAATATGCTGACACGTCCTTGTCCGAAGACAAAATATCCGCGTCGTACCGTGATAGGCCGATGTCTTGCATATACCTACGCTTCTTCTCCGACGGAAGCTCAGGTAGAGACGCGCGTATATTGTCGATGAATGCCGTAGTGAGCTCCAACGGCAACAAATCCGGGTCTGGAAAATAGCGGTAGTCGCATGCATCCTCCTTCTCGCGCATAGATCTGGTAGTGCACGTATCAACGTCGAACAACATGGTACTCTGGCTGACTACCCCACCGCTCTCGAGCACCTCCACCTGTCTGCACGCCTCATGCCTTATTGCTTGGGCCAGATGCTTGATAGAATTGAGGTTTTTGATCTCAGACCTCGCACCCAGATTGCTATCACCAACTTTTCTGACAGAAACGTTCGCGTCACAACGCAAGGAACCGTTTTCCATGTCGCCATCGCAAGTCCCTATTGCGCGCAATATTATACGCAGTTTTTTGATGTACTCAGCAGCCTCTTCCGGAGATCGAAAATCGGGTGCAGACACAATTTCCATCAGGGCCACCCCAGCCCTGTTAAAATCTAGGTAGGTTTTATCCCCAACGTGCATACTCTTACCGGCATCTTGCTCCAGGTGGATTCTGGATATCCTGACGTCCTTACTACAACACTCGTCAAGTGTGATATGCCCGTCAGTTGCGATTGGAAAGTAGAATTGCGTTATCTGATAGCCAGATGCAAGATCAGGATAAAAATAATTTTTTCGGTCAAAAACCGAGTATTTGTGAACTTCGCAAGAGAGCGCCAGTGAGGTCCTAACCGCCTGCTCCACACAACGGGCGTTCAGCACCGGCAAAGTACCCGGCATTGCCACGTCAAACAACGCTACCTGCGTATTGGGCTCGGAACAAAAACCCGTAGAGGCCCCGGAGAATAGCTTGCTATTTGAAATAACCTGAGCATGCACCTCAAGGCCTATAACCATCTCCCACTCGTGGGTGTTTCCCTTAATTATCCCAGTATTTGCCGCCACACTCGCCCCACATCAACCCTTTTTCAACAAGGCCGACACTTCCTTGGAAGCAATCACCTTCCCGTGCACCACGTACGACTCATGATTGTCATCAATTTTGGCAATCTCGTAGTAGTAATTTACCATAATGCCCATGGAACACGCTAGTCCCTTTTCTGACTTATCAGCCATCCAGTTTAGCCGCTTAACCGACGCACCATTGCTGAGGTGAAAGTGCGCGACCTGGTCTAATACTCTGTTGCCCTTCTTCTCATTGATTAGGTAATGTGCACACAATTTTAGGAACATTTCCTGTATTGGTAGAGCAAAGCTCCCATACTTACTGACCTTGCCCACAAGTGATTGTACCTCACCAAGAGTGTGCGTAATGCCCAATTTTTGTAGTATAACCACCTCATCCCGAGTCAGGCTCTTGAGCCACTGCACAAACCCAGGCACGGGAGAGAGCGTCACGTAGGTCTTTATATTGCGAAACTCGCAAGAAAGCCTCTCAACCACTCTTTTGATCAAAAAATTTCCCAGATTAATCCCACTCAGACCAACTTGAGTATTTGAGATCGAGTAGAAAACCGCAACCTTGGCATCGGCAGGATCTTTCTTAGGAATGCTACCATCCAGCAGTGCCTGCACGTTGTCCGCCACAGTGTCAACCAAGGCAACTTCCACAAATATCAGCGGCTCCCCCGGCATTTTGTAGTGAAAAAATGCGAAACACCGACGGTCGGAATCCAACCTGTAGTGCAGGTCATCCCAGGAGGATATTGCATGCACCGCCTCGTAGAATATTAGCTTTTCCAGTAGTGATGCCGGAGAATCCCAGGTTATTTGATGCAAATCTAACAAGCCAACATCAAACAGCGAAGATAGTACACTCTTTAAATCTCTTTCAAGCGCGAAAAAATCTTCTCCCTTTCTGATTAGCGTAACCACATCGGCCCGCATATCCACAAGAAACTTCACTCCTTCCGACAGAGACATAAACTGCCTAAGAATGGCCAACCTGGGAGAGAGCAGAACGGAGATGAGCTCGAACTTAAGTTTTTCCTCGAGATCTGCGTTGCTGTTGTTTACGTATGCACTGATCTTGCGGTTTATATCCTCCTTACTAGAGTTGAACTGGTCATTCAACATACGCAGAAACTTGGCCTTGCCCACATCAGACAGGTGCAGGTAGAGATTTCCAAGGGATATAGTATTGTGCCTCGCCTTAACTTCCCCACCCTTCGGGCTAACACACTCCTGCATTTTCCCAAGAAGCTTGTCCATATCCTGGCTTCTGGCAAGATCGCTACTTATGTTGCCAACCCAGGACATGACAACATCGGTCACCTCACCGACGACCCTTGCCACACTGCTAAGTGTTCTATGCTTTATCTTGAGCAACGAGCTTTCCACGCAAGCTAGAAGGCTAATACAAACCTTGCAGTTTTATAACATTTAGCAGACTCCGTCCATCTATACTTCGCCCGTTATGGTGCATAATCCGTGCCAACCGCGCTTATGACCCCGACGTACGGGTGGGACCCACAACAAAAGCTTGAACTGGATACCTTACACGGTTAAGATTGTGCGCGCTTCTGGTACTTCGGTTCGGATATATGTCCTCGCTTGGTGTTAATAAGGTGATCCTGATTGGGCATCTGGGGAAAGACCCAGACGTCAGGGTTATGCAAAATGGCAAAGAAATGGCAAGTTTTTCCCTGGCAACTTCTGAGAGCTGGCTAGACAAGGCGTCTGGGGCACGCACCGAAAAGACGGAGTGGCATAGCATAGTCGTGTTCAGTGAGGGGCTCGTTCGCGTTGTGAAGACCTGCGCACGCAAGGGCAGTAAGGTCTATATAGAAGGCTCGTTGCGCACTAGGAAGTGGTCAGACCAGAACGGCAACGATAGGTACACTACAGAGGTAGTGCTGCAGGGGTTTAACTCCGCGCTCTGTTTGCTCGATCCTAGGGGAGGTGGAGCCGCCACCCAGGATGCATTGCAAAACGCTGCAGGTCCCCATGAGGAGCCTGGGATGTGCGTGGATGATGCTGGCCTACCTGAGAACGCCATCGTTGAAGAGGTCAGTTTTGCGGACGAAGATATGGATGAAATACCCTTCTGAGGGGGCGTAGCATCGGCGAGTGGCTGGACTGCAACCAGCGTATTAGGAGCTAATCTAGGCGCTAACCAGCTGTGCAGGTGCCCGGGCGTGGCATCACTTATGCCTCATTAGAAGCAGCAGGAATGCTGAAAACCCATGGAAAGCAGTGCTGGCGTCTTCATTGCAAAGCTAAGTTGCAACCACTGGAGGTTGTGCGGCAATTTTGAAAAAGTGTTGGCAGAATACGAAAAAGCTGTAAGTAGCAGGGCCGGCATTGTGCCGCTACGGTATCCACACTCCTTGACCACCCAAGCTACACGCGGTTAAAGCGCACAAGACGCGCTAGGCGTACGCATCACCACCCGCATCTATAAAACCTCAGGTGCGTGCTTTCAGCCCATAAGCTTCCGGTGCGGGGCTGTTACTTCCCCCCCCCCCCTTCTTCTGGAAAATGCAAACTTGTATGATTCACCTTCAACTCGCAGGAAAAGCGCAACCATAACGAAAACTGCAACAGCGCAAAGGATCAGGTAAAATGCTGGGGCATTATCGAACCCGGTAGCATGAGAAAACCACAGACAAATCGCCGGGGAAAACCCGCCCACAAGGTACCCCGCACTGTAGGGAATCGAAAAACAAGTCTGCCGCGCACCCACCGGGAAAATTAGCACAACAAATGGTATACACCATCCTATGTACGTGCCAAGCATTACGTGGTACACAATAAGGGCCGTCACGTCACCCTTATAGATGAAGTGTACAATTGGATACGTCGTAACTATTATAAAGGCCAATAGGACCAAAAAGTAACTCCTTCGCTTGTTAGCATCAGACACAAGCAGGCTGCTATAGCTCGCAAGTGTCATAAGTAATAACACAACCGAATACTCCCAGATACTTGACCTGTGACTCAAGTCCATGTAGACCATGGATAGATAAAAAAACCCAGAGGCAAGCGAGCTCATCATGAGCACCAGCAGCACTCCCCCAGCGTTTTGCAGTAGAGATTTGAGAATGTTTTCCTTACGCCCAGTTGCTCTATATTTCACATAATCTGGGCTTTCGTGAATTTTAGAGCGGAGGTAAGGAAGCACACAGCTAACTGCACCCGCAACTAAAAACGGAATTCTCCACCCCCACTCGTGCATCTGGGCCTCCGTAAAAGTGGCCTCGCATGCCTTCAGCACAAATGTGCCTAGAAGTATCCCGACGCTAAAAAATGTCAACCTTGCCACCCATACCGTCTTCACCTTGCTCCTATCAACGCTTTCGGCCATCAATACAGTGCCACCTATCTCCGCACCGTATGATAATCCCTGAATAATCCTCAGCACAATAAGTACAGCAGGGGAAAGGCTCCAAGTAGCGGGAGTTGGGAGGATCGCTATGCAGAAGACCGACCCTGTCAGCATGCCAGCAGAGATGTTGAGCGCCAGCCTTCTGCCCATCTTATCGCCCAAATAACCGAACACTGTTGCGCCCATCGGCCGTGCGACAAAAGCAGCTGCAAAGGCTAAAAAACCAACAAGCGTGGACAGGTACGTGGAGTCCTCTCCTTGGCCAGACAGGAAAACGCCTTGCGAGAAAAACACTTTGCTAATTGTAGAGTTGAGCGCCGTGTAAGCTGCAAAGTCATAATACTCTATTGCCACGCACAGCAGCACGGCGAGCACAGCCTCGTCCAGGCCAGTAATTCTTTTCCAGAGTTTGTACACGAAACAGCACACCACGGGGCAGCTCACCAGTTTAGCATAGGGGGTACGGGTATTCAAATAATTTTCATCCGGCACACCCCACACCTGGCAGCGCACACAATACGCGCATCTACCGCGAAAAACAAGCAGCTTACACCCCGGCATTTATGCTGCTAACAGTAAACCCGCTACTACGGATCACCACTTTCTGACGCAGATTTGGCACGAAGCCATTTTCGGCATTCTACAGAACGAGCACAGGAGAGATATGTGCGCTCAAGTGATATCGCCACCAAGTGTGGCACACAACTGATGCGTCTAACCCTTCACGCTTCAGCATTTGGGCACAGCACGCCTCCACGTATTCTTGACAGAAGCTCATATGCAGAAAAGGTAGAAAAGTCTTCCCGGGGTGAAAATGGCGTCATTTGCTCTGCATATCGCAGCAAGAGCTCCTTGAAACCTTGTTTTGCAGCGTGTATAACCTCGGCACAATCCTCCACCTGCACCACTTCAACTGTCCACGGGGCTATTTTCCAATACGCGAAAGAGGCCACGTTCGCTCCGGTACTCTCCGCAACACATACAGCGTCTACTATGGCCCTTGACGCAAATCCACATCGCATGTCAGCCTTAGAAGGCGCCGCGCCAACCTTGTTGCACGCAACCATAACGCTGCCATCTTTCATATACTCTACCCTATCACACCGGGCGATTACTTGTATCTCTTCACTTACGTACCAGACAAAACTTTTTCCCGACTCTGTACGGGAGGCTGCGGATCTGCGTTCACTGTCTACCGCAAAAAAGTTACGCGCCATCTCTTCAAACTTCGGCCACCATAGCACATGCGCGTACGGATGGGTAACGGCAATGGCATCAAACTGACGCTTTGCTATCTCCAACAGAAGATTATAATCTCCAGCCTCCGTTCCAATGCTCACCAGATATTCACGCAGGATCTTGTGTGCAATAATGTTGAAACCCCGCACTGAATGTTGCGTGTTTACAGTTTTGGTGGGGAACATCTTCAAAATGTACTGTACATAGAACACGTACGGGTTGCTGATCAGGGTGTCTACGGCTTTTGCGGTAAGCACAGACATCGCCTTTTTCCTGACGTCCAACCCAGGATTGGGGGCCGATGCACGATGCGGATCGGCAACGACATTGCTACTGACAACAGCCTGGGTGGCTGCATAGCGCTCGGTACGATCTTTTAGTAGAAACGTGAGATATCTAATCCAAATCGGCTCTGCCACCGCCACGCCAAAGCTTTCAGCTGATTTCGTAATCCGAAGCTTCTTTGCATAAAAAAAGCTGTACAACACATACATCATGCGCCCACAATACTCTTCCAAAAGAGGCAGGCCTAACCTTTCACGCACCCAGTTGTTAAGTAGGTGGCTGCAGCGCGGTTTGAACTCGGCTTCGCTGAACCCCGAAAGTATGACAGCGTCTCTGGTCGCAAGGTTGACCCCAAACAATTTGTTGCGCTCTATCGTAAAGAAGGCCCGCACCAATAGAGTGCACACTTCCTTGTAGCTCGTCAGAGAAAATACCGCCACGCCCATGCAATAGTTATCAAACAAGGAAAAAAATGTGCTTATTTTATTCAGCGCGTGCGTGCATTCACTGGTGTCTAGCTTGTTCATCAATCTTTCTAGGCACTGAACATGCGCGGCAGCTATTTCACCAATCGTGGAGCCTTCGCGCACATTAATCATCGGTGATATTGCTTCAACAACTTTGCGCCAAAATTCTTCCAACTGCTGAAACTCTTCCCTAATGGCACTGCCTATTGCTTCAAAGCCTGTAGCCGAGTGTCCTCTCACTACTCTAATTTCAAACTCGGCCAGCAGTTTGCGATACTCGTCAGCATCGTATCCAAGCCTCACTAGTGGATGCTTAAGCATACACAGCAGCTGCACCGCATTCCCGGACGAAACCACTACCTCAATTGAACACAGCACCAGCGCGGAAATTATCTCGTCATAATCGCAATAATTCGCACCAATACGCAACAGCGCATCTACTCTGGCAGCGAGCGAGTCACTCCCAACAAACGTGACGCTCTTCCCTTCCAAAGATCTAATCGTGTCCTTATCAACATCGACCGCTGTCTGAGTGGGCTTTGCACTCGCAGCCCATCCACCGATACAGGAAAATTCGGCCTTCGCACCACGGTGTGCTTCTGTTGTGCATGACTTCAGAATTTCCACAACTTTAACAGCCTCCTCGGCCTCAGAGGAACACGCAATGAGCTCAATATCCTCCCCAGTGCCATAGTTCATGGCCAGGTGACTGGTTAGCTCAAAATTAAACAGCCGCTCAACTACATGATTCACCTTAACTTGGCCAAGCCTCTCCACCTCATTTCTACCCACGCCAAGATTTTTCAGTAGCTGCATGACATAGTATTGGTAATGCTCGCTGTGCAGAGTTTGCCATTCACGATCAGAAAGCCCAAGATCAACGTACGGGAGCACAATTACGGCATCCGAAACGCTGTGCATGAGCAGCCGGAGAAAGCGTGTAAATACTTTGCCAAACACAATCCCTGCCACCATAATCCTCTTGCCGGACCGCTCGAAACCCTCTACAAGTGGGCCAATGCCGCACCCCGATGGGGCCAAGCCGCGGCTTTTACGCTCCTGCTCCCACCACGGCACCAGATCGCACAAAAAATCGATCATGCGACAGCGTCCGGAAAGCTCATCATCACCGAAAACTTGTAATGCATCCGGCCCCACACAATTTGTGTGCAATTCATCCAATAGGAGCGACAGCTCGCTTGCTATCTGTAGCGGGTAATCTGCGCGGTGGGCGGCGCTCCACTGTGCCACAAATTGGGCCAGTAGTAAAAGTTGCCCTGCCGCACCCATAGAGGCATCGTAAGCGGTGGCCGCACACCCATCAACGCTTGTAAATGCCAGAATGTCGAGGTTGGCGCCATGTGCCGTAAGCTTGGATACTTCATGGCTGAGTAGTTGTGCATCCGTCGAACTAGGCACTACTACTGCGTCTATCCGGTGCGCAATCGCATACCGTGCAACCGTTTCTACAAACGATTCACTGCAGTGTACAGTCAAAACCCTGGCGTTCATAAGCTTGAGTGTTACAAACACACTAGCGCACATGTTACGCGAGACCGCTCCAGGGCACAATGTTTACGCAGCCGTGTGACAGCGAGGGAAACCCTGTCACTATCCCGCCACCGGAGCAATGCTCAGTATGGGGGCCATTCTACTTATTATTCTCCCCACAACCGGCGCAGACACGGCACCACCCGTAACTTTTGAGCCTTTGGGCTCGTCAATCATCACCATGATCGCATATTTCGGCTCAGAAATGGGAAATATGCCCAAAAATGATGCCAAGTTTGCGTCCTTGCGGTACCTACCATCTATGACTTTCTCCGCCGATCCCGTCTTCCCTCCAACCAGATATCCCTTGACGTTTGCCCGCTTGCCAGTCCCGCGTTCAACCGCAAATCTCAGTAGCTGCTTAACTTTGCGCGATGTCTCGCTGCTCACTACTCTCCTACCCTCCGTCCCTTTTCCGAAGATAAGCGTGGCATCATGCATGATGCCGTCATTTACGAGCCCGGCCGCAGCCTGCACAACGTGCACCGGAGTAACTGCAACTCCATATCCGTACGAAGCTGTAGCAACGGTGCTGTTACTCCACTCTCTGGGGAAAATTGGGAACCCCACCTCTGGAATTTCCAAGCCCAAATCTGACAGCAAATCCATCCTCTCAAAGTACTCCAGCTGAATGTCTTTACCCAAATCCATGGCGATTTTTGCCATACCTACATTTGAAGACTGCGCAAAAATTTCTCTCACGCTCAACACCGGGCTGCGCGACTTGTACATATCGTTGACCTTGTACCTGCCAATGATAAAAGGCTGTGAGACATCATACGTATCTTCAACTGAGACTTTGCCGGAGTCTATGGCGCTTGCTACCGTGAATAGCTTAAACACAGAACCCATTTCATACACACCCAAGGTCACTCGGTTAAATTTTTGATAGTTTTCGGCTTTTGAGCGGTTATTGAGGTCAAAATCTGGCAAACTCACTGCAGCGAGGATTTCACCATTCCTCACGTCCATTACGATCCCAATCCCCGCAGCCGCGTTATACTTCTCCATCTGGCGCAGTATTTCTTCTCTTACAACATTCTGCACTCTAACATCTACTGACAGCTTGACGTCGCCCTGCACACCGAATATGTCTGCATATCTCTCTATACCTGAAATTCCCCTACCATCCGGGTCAACATAGCCTAGTATGTGAGAGAGCAAGTTGTTGTGCGGATATACGCGCTTGACTTCCTGCGTTAAGTGTAGCCCCTTCAACCGCGCCTCTTTGATCTCTGCCGCTTCTGTGGAAGTTATGTCACGTTTAATCCAAATAAACTTTTTCTTCGGCGACAGCAGCCTGCGTATACGCTCACTATCATCGTGCAGAATGGCCGATACTTTTTCTATCACCAATTCAGGATTGGACATCACAGTCGTATCGGCAGAAAGCGACACCGTGGCTATATCCGTCGCAAGTATTTCACCATTGCGATCTAGTATAGTGAACCGACCTTTAGGCTGCGCATTCTTGCTCACCGCGGGTTTGATCTCCTCGTGCGGCACAGCCGTGAGCGTTATCAACCTAAATGTTATGATAATAAAAAAGACCACGAAAGGAATCGTAGCACACAAAAGCCGCTTTTTACTCTTATTAAGGGTTTCATTCCGCAATTCACAGCGGTCAAAAATTTGCCCCACGTGGTCCATGTTGAACTTCCCAACTAAAACCTTCGAAGGTTAGACGCTACGCTTGGCTGCATCAACTAATTTTAGAATCACAATAATCTATACGCGTAAGCCCTTATTGTTGTTCACTTTTTACCCGTCGCTGCCGTGCCCATTGTGTGCTGCTCTATTGGCCACTACTCCGAAACTGCGCTGGGCATTTTGCGATATAAATTAGTTGCTGCATACAGTTAAAGAAAATAAACTCTGTGTGGAAGAGCGGACCGAGTTTCAAATGCAGTTTCCAAAAACAAGAATGCGGCGCAGGCGCGCCCACGCTTGGATGCGCAATATCGTCAGGGAAACTGCACTTTGCGCTGGCAACCTAATACTGCCAATATTCGTCCATGAGCATGACGAAGACATAATTCCGGTAGAAGGTCTGGACTGTATGCGGAATGTATCCGCCAAAGGTGCGGCACATTTGGCGCGTGAAGCGCTAGAGGCGGGAATCAACGCCGTAATTGTGTTCCCGTCCAGATGTAAGAAGTCCACCGACGCGGAGGAGGCATATAATCCAAACAACCTAATTTGCGGCGCAATTCGCCATATAAAAGACTGCGTACCCGAAATTGGGGTTATTGCGGATGTCGCGCTTGATCCTTACACAACCTCCGGACACGATGGCATAGTAGTGGATGGCGAGGTGGATAATGACGCAACAATAACTGCACTCTGCAAACAGGCTGCAGTGCTCGCAGCTGCGGGTTGTGACGTTGTCGCTCCTTCAGATATGATGGATGGTAGGATTGGCGCCATTAGGGAGTTTCTCGATAATTGCGCCTTCAGTAATGTTTGTATACTCTCTTACGCCGCAAAGTTTTGTTCGTGCCTGTATAAGCCATTTCGCGGGGTAGTCGGCTCCCGCACGATGTCTCAGTCCATAGATAAAAGCACATACCAAATGGATGTCGCTAATTCCAGGGAAGCCCTGCTGGAGGCACGTCTTGACGTCGATGAAGGTGCCGATATGCTAATGATCAAACCGGGGATGTTTCACCTGGATGTAATCGCAGCAGTAAGTGCCGCGGTTGAAGTGCCGGTTTTTGCATATCAGGTCAGTGGCGAATATGCCATGATCAAGGCCGCATCGGCAAGTGGCTGGCTGGATTACAACCAATGCATGTATGAAGCACTAATCAGCATGAAACGCGCAGGAGCCAGGTGTATTATCACTTATGCTGCATTAGAAGTGGCAAGAATGCTGAAAACTCGGTAGAAAGCGGTGTTTGACGTCTTCATTGCGCAGCTAAATTACAACGCAAGAGATGTGCGAGGCAACTTTGAAAAGATATTGGCAGGGTATGAAAAAGCTGTAAGTAGCGGGGCTAGAATCATGCTGCTAAGCAGATGTGCGATATCCGGATACTTGGACAAGGCTCCTCTACCATTCGGGGAGTTTACAGCGTTGTACCGCAAATATCTAGAAAACCTGGCCTCGCACACACTGAACAAACAAACCTGTATTGTGGTGGGTGGCGTTGAGCGCAGAGATGCACAGCTTTGTGAGGTGATTTACCTGCTATCCGGCGGCACAATACGAACCTTGATGCACATACCAAAGCGTTTGAGAGATGCTTTTGTGATGTTTAGTGTGAGTGGTTTGACCGCCGCGTTACTGCTTGAGGAAAGCCCAGACGTGGAGCACGGTGGCGCAAGTATACCATCAAATGGGCTAGATCTACTGATACTAATGGGAAAATCTACGCACGGGTGGCCAAATGCCTTATCCTCGTGTGTCAGGCTATCTGGCAAATGCGGCGCCACATTGGCATACGTTAACCTACTCGGCGGATATGAGCACCGAGTGTTTCCCGGAGGATCTCTGCTTTGTAACAACGACAAAGCACACTTGTGTGCCCTTTGGTCCGAAGATCAGAGTATTATGAATCCGTGCGCTACGCTAGACAGCGTCGGAGAACCTCCAACAAGTGAGGAGCAAGATTATCAAAACCTCATGCTCGCGCTTAGGGATTATACCCACAAAAATGGGTTTGCTAGCGTAGTCTTAGGCATGTCCGGGGGGATAGATTCCGCGCTGGTTGCCACCATAGCTACTGATGCCCTGGGGCCGCAGTGCGTACACACGTTCATGCTACCAACAAGATATACTACTCCTTCGAGCGTGGAAGATGCGGCAAAGTGTGCGCTAAATCTTGGTACCAGCCATACAGTAATGTCTATAGAGGAAATTTACCGCACCACGCTTGGGGCGCTGAGTACACTCCCTGCAAACTCTCTCTCAGGCGTGGCCGAGGAAAACATGCAGTCTAGAATACGGGGAATATCCCTGATGGCGGCTAGTAACAAAATGGGATGGTTGCTCCTCGCCACTGGCAATAAATCCGAGCTACTAACGGGATATACGACTCTGTACGGTGATATGTGCGGGGGCTTTGCCCCAATCAAAGACGTGTACAAAACCAGAGTATACGAACTTGCGAAGTGGCGGAACAACAAAATACCGCGGGGTAGTCTTTGTCAAAAGACAAATGTAATACCAGAAGAGATAATACGTAAAGCCCCTTCAGCCGAGCTAAGGCCGGACCAAAAGGATCAAGACACCTTGCCGGAATATTCCGTCCTAGATCGCGTGTTACACGCACTTGTAGACCTCGGGCAAACGCAGGAGGAAATTGTGCGGTCAGGGTTCAGTGGAGAGTTGGTTGAGACAGTCATGAACCTGGTGCAAAAGTCATCCTTCAAGCTACAACAGGCCCCGTGTGGGCCGATCATCAGCCCATAAGTTTCCGGTGCGGGGCTGTTACTTCCCCCCCCCCCCTTCTCCGGAAAGTACAAACTTATATGATCCATCTTCAACCCGCAAGAAAAGCGCAACCATCACGAAGACTGTGACGGCGAAGGAGATCAGGTAAAATGCCGGAATAGTATTTAGCCCAGTGGCATGGGAAAGCCACAGACAAATGGCTGGGGAAAAACCACCTAGAAGGTACCCAGCGCTGTAAGGCGCAGAAAAACATGTCTGCCGCGCACCCACCGGAAACATTAACACAACAAACGGCCCGTACCATCCCCAATATGAGCCGAACATCACGAAAAACGCCATGCGTGCGATCATTGACCCTTCGTAGATGAAGTGCACAACCGGATACATCGCAACTACTATAATAGCCAAAACAGCCAGTAAGCAGCTTTTCCTCTTGTTAGCATCAGACACAAGCAGGCTCGCGTAGGATGCAAGCATCAAAAGCAACAATGAGATGACATACTCTAAGATACCCGACCTGTGGCCCATGTCCATGCAGACCAAGGATAGATAAAAAAACCCAGAGGAAAGTGCACCCATGGCAAAAACCAGCAGTACTCCACCGGCGTTCTGTAGCAAAGATTTGAGAATGTTTTCCTTGCGCCCGGTAGATTTATATTCCAAATAATCCGGGCTTTCGTGAATTCTGGAACGGAGGTAGGGAAGAAAACAACTCACCGCGGCTGCGATAAAAAATGGAATCCTCCACCCCCACTCGTGCATCTGAACCTTTGTAAGGGTGGCCTCACATACCCGCAACACGAACGTGCCTACAAGTATCCCAACGCTGCAAAGTATAATACGGATGACCCATACCACCTTCACCTGGTCCCTGCCGACGCTTTCAGCCATCAACACAACGCCACCGATTTCGGCGCCGTATGACAATCCCTGAATAATCCTCAGCACAATAAGCACAATGGGGGAAAGGCTCCAAGTAGTAGGAGTTGGAAGGACGGACATGAAAAAGACCGATCCCACTAGCATACCAGCAGAGATGTTAAGTGCCAGCCTTCTGCCTTTTCTGTCACCCAAATAACCAAACATTGTTGCGCCCAGCGGCCTGGCAACAAAAGCAGATGCAAAAACTAAAAATCCCATAAGTGTGGACAAGTATGTGGAGCCCTCTCCTTGGTCAAACAGGAAGGCACCTTCTGAGAAAAACACCTGCGCTATAACGGAACTAAGCATGCCGTAAACAGTAAAGTCGTAGTTTTCTATGGCAGTGCACAGCAAAACGGCAAGCACAACCTCGTTTAGGCCAGTAATTCTTTTCCAGAGTTTGTACACGAATCAGCACACCACAGGACAGCTCTACAGACTAGCACAGGGGCGATGTGCGATCAAGAACATTACACACCAGATACGGGTGGTGCACAATCAGAAGCATGGCCCACACCTAAAAAACCTCAGGTACCTCAGCCTCGGCCACTTCCGTCCCCCCCCCCTTCTTTTCTTCTGGAAAATGCAAACTTGTACGATCCACCCTCAACCCGCAGGAAAAGCGCAACCATTGCGAAAACTATGACGGCAAAGGAGATCAGGTAAAATGCAGGAACGCCATCTAGCCCCGTTGCATGGGAAAGCCACAGACAAATTGCGGGGGAAAATCCACCTAGCGTGCATCCCATGCTGAGCGGCATTGAAAAACATGTTTGCCTCGCACCCACTGGGAAAATTAGCACAACCAACGGCCCCCACCACCCCCAGTATACGCTGAATATTAGCACAAACACTATGCGCGCAACCATGTGGCCTTCGTAGATGAAGTGCACAACCGGGTACATCGCAACTATTATGAGGGCCAACAAGACCAGAAAGTAGCTCCTGTTCTTGCCAGCATCAGACACAAACAAACTGCAGCAAGGAGCTAGCGTCAGTAGCGATAGTAAGACTGCGTACTCCCAAGTACCTGACTTGTGGCCCAAGTCCATGTAAACCATGGATAGATAAAAAAACCCAGAGGAAAGTGCAGCCATAGCAAAAACCAGCAGCACTCCACCGGCGTTTTGCAGCAGAGATTTGAGGATGTTTTCCTTGCGCCCAGTTGCTTTATACTCCATATAATCCGGGCTTTCTTTGATTCTAGATCGCAGGTAAGGAAGCGCACAGCTAATCACACCCGCAACCAAAAATGGAATTCTCCACCCCCACTCGTGCATCTGGGCCTCCGTAAGGGCAGTCTCGCACAATCGCAACACAAACGCACCAAGAAATAGCCCAACGTTACCAAACACAGTTCCGATGACCCACGTCATCTTCACCTGGTGTTTTTCAACACTCTCAGCCATTAGTACAACACCACCAACTTCGGCGCCGTAGGCCAACCCTTGAATGATTCTCAACACAACCAGCGCAATAGGAGCAAGACTCCAAGTTTTAGGAGTCGGAAGCACAGATATGAGGAAAACTGAACCTGCCAGCATACCAGCAGAGATGTTGAGCGCCAGTCCTCTGCCTTTCCTGTCACCCAAATAACCAAACATCGTTGCGCCCAGCGGCCGCGCGACAAAAGCAGACGCAAAAACTAAAAAACCCATGAGCGAGGACAAGTATGTGGCGCGATCTCCTTGATCAGACAGAAAGGCACTCTGCAGGAAAAACACTTTTGCCATAATGGAACTAAGCATGCCGTAGACGATGAAGTCGTAGCTTTCTATGCTCATGCACAGCAGCACAGCGAATACAACTTCGTTCAGGCCGGTAATTCTTTTCCAGAGTTTACGCACAAGCCAACACACCACACCGCAACCTGGCCAGTTTAGCACAGGGGATATGTGCGCTCAAGTGATATTACAGCCGGATACGGGTATAACCTAAAGTAACGCCTACAACCCCAGGCGTAGTGCCGCACGCATATGACAGTATCCTGCAGCAGGCAGCTTACACCCCGGCATTTACCGCTAATAGTAAACCTACTGCTGCGGATCACCACTTTCCGACACAGATCCGGTGCGGAAGCTATTTCGGCACTTCAGGGCGTCGTGCCGCACGTGGTTAAAGCGCACAAGATGCCGGGCACAGCACACCTCCACGTATCCTCGACAGAAGTTCATATGCAGAAAAGGTAGAAAGTCTTCCCGGGGTAACGTCATTTGCTCTGCATATCGCAGCAAGAGCTCCTTGAAACCTTGTTTTGCAGCATGTATAACCTCAGCACAATCCTCCACCTGCACCACTTCAGGTGCTGTGCTGCCCAACTAGACCCTCACAATTTGAACTCAGACTACCACTTTCACCGAGCTCCCCCATAAAAAATCTGGCTCTCTCCAGAACATTTTTGGGAAACCCGGCAAGTTCCGCAACGTATATCCCGTAAGATTTGCCCGAAATCCCCGCTACTAGCTCATGTAGAAATACAACTTGGCCCTGCCACTCTTCTATTTTCATGTAAAAACACTGCACGTTCTTCAGATAAGAACTAAATTTCGGCAGTTCGTGATAATGCGTGGCACATATAGCTCTGCTCTTCGTAACGTCGTGAATATGCTCTATAACCGCCAGAGCTATGGAAAATCCGTCGTGGATCCCCGTGCCTCTACCAACTTCGTCCAGAATTACCAAAGACCTATCGGTTGCTTGGTTTAGGATAGCCGCGGTCTCAGCCATTTCTACCATAAATGTGGAATATCCCAACGATATGCTGTCCGAAGCCCCTACCCTGCTGAAAATTTTATCTATAACCCCTATATGCGCACTCTCCGCCGGCACGAATGACCCGATGTGCGCCAAAATCGCTATGAGTGCATTCTGCCTGAGGAAAGTGCTCTTCCCGGCCATGTTTGGCCCTGTAATGAGCCACATCCTGCCATCTTCCGAGAGGTTGACATCATTGGCAATGAACCGCACACCCGTCTCAACCACGGGATGGCGCCCTCTTTTTACTGCGAACTCTCTGCTATCATCAACAATAGGCCTGACATATTTGTTCTCCACCGCCAACCTGGCAAGTGAAATCAAAACATCCAGCTCCGCAACCGCATTGGCCGCAAGTTCGACGCTTTGCGCCTCCTCCGAAATTCGTAGACAAAGTCCGCGGAAAATCTGAGCCTCAAGCTCCATAATCTCACTTTTGGCAGCGGTGATTGTCTCCTCAAGTTCCCTAAGCTCCGCGGTGGTATGGCGCATCGTATGTGCCAGGCTCTGCCTGTGTATGAAGATTGTATCTTTAAGTTTATGCGAAGCAGGGGTTTCTATGTAATACCCGAGCACGCTGTTGTACGCAATCTTGAGGCTGCCTATCCCAGTAAGCTTACGGTACTTATCACGCAGGTCCTGCATGAGTTTATCACTTTCACTTTCAATGCGCACAACCGTGGCTAGACGCGCATTGCATGCAGGATTTATAAACCCACCATCTCTGGCGTTTGCTGCATTATTTTCAAGTATGGTGCCGCTTATTAACTTCAGCAGCTTCTCATGCTCACCAAACTCACCAACAATCCTGACCAACATAGGATTGTCCACTTCTAGCATGATCTGCTGCAGTCGCAGAATCTTTGCGAGGGCCTTTCCTAACATGCAAACATCCCGCGGCGAGCATTTAAGCAGCTTGATCCGAGTCAGGATACGTTCCATATCAGGGATCCCACGCATGACATCTCTTATGCTCTCACATATATTTCGGCTTTTTACGAAAAACTCCACAGCATCCTGTCTGCTATTTATGACGTGTGGGCAGGAGGATGGAAACGCAAGATGTCGCTTTAGGAGCCTGCTTCCTATCGCAGTCACGGTTCTATCTATGACGGATACCAAGGCCCCCTCTTTCTCCCCAGACTGGGTGCAAAACAACTCAAGGTTCCGCAGCGCTGCACCGTCTATGAGTACAAAGCTTTTGCTATCGCACACTTTCGGATAGCCTAACTTCGGAAGGTTATTCTTCTGCGTTGTGCGCACGTACTCAACCAAAGAGCCACATGCAGACACCTCCACATCTGTAAAATTTCCTAATCCCCGCAGGGTATTCACTCCATATATCCCACACAAGACCTTTTCTGCTTTTTTGACATCGAAGAAACTCTCGCTATGGCTGGTAACTGCGCACCGATGCCTACGCAAAATCAGTTCAACTTCCCGTTGCTCTTTCAGTCGATCGGAAATTAGCAACTCCCTGGGGCGTATCCGCTGTATTTCGCTGTCAATGTTCTCCAGTCTACTGGAACGCACGTTGAATATTCCTGCAGATAGGTCCATCCACGCCACACCGTAGCTATCTCCCACACGCGAAAGGCACGCCAGATAGTTGTTCTCACTCGCTTCCAGCAACCCGTCTTCAAGCAAAGTGCCAGGCGTTACTATCCTCACTACATCTCGTTTAACCAGGGCCCGATGCCCCCGCTTGCGCGCTTCCTCCACCGTCTCAAGTTGCTCACATATGGCAACCTTGTGGCCAAGTTTTACTAACCTTCCCAAATAGCTGTCTGCACTGTGCGTGGGTATACCGCACATAGGGGTTCCAGCGCCCCTCTTGGTTAACACTATATCCAAAGCCCTAGATGCCACAACCGCATCGTCGAAAAAAAGCTCGTAAAAGTCCCCAAGCCTGTAAAACAGCAAACACCCCTCATATTGGTCTTTTAGTGACTTATACTGCCTGATTATGGGAGTATATTCCGTATTGTCGCTTGCCTTAACCATGTGTTAACCTTTGCGTGCTTAAGTATGCGCTAACCGTTGCGTGTGCTTGGGTTGCGATTTTATACACAATACCGGATACGTACACCAAAATTTTTGCGTTCGTTTGGTGGGTTGATGTTTTAAACTTTTGCATGCTGTACGCTGAGTATCTATAATCCTGTGGTTTTCTTGATGCTTTTGACGTGTTGCACGGGGCTTGACGGGTCTGCATCAAGCCAGCATGGAGGGGTGCCGGATGGGGTGCTGCCGCCGTTGTCTGATGCGTTTAGGTTTGGTCAATTGCGGATCTAAGCCGATTAGATGCCGCGTGATGGGTATGAGATTTAGGGGGTCAGTATGAGCACCGATAAAAATTTGCAGGAAAAGGCGAGTGAAGCTCTCAAGAAAGCGGGAGTTGGTGCCGCAACTGCCGCCGATTTCGCCACTACCCCACCAAAAACAAATAAACATGCCTCAACCACCCGCAATACTTGGCAGAATATCAAAAACTTGGTTAGTAGAGTTAGAAGTTCGGACGAGTGGAGCCCATTTAAAAGCAGGGTTGGTAGGATACAGAACACACCTAGCGAGAGGGCTCGCGGTAACGACGTAAGCGCATCTTATGGCCAATCCGGCAAGCTGACTCTTACAATTGCAAACTACGTCTTCAACGACGACGCACTAAAAATATTGGATGCAGTTGATAGCAGCGAAGAGAAGCGACTCGATCCGAAGAGCTCAGCACTTGGAGTGAATTTTTCCAGCGACACCCTCATTGACGTAAAGGGGATGATGAAAAACCAAGAGGCCATGAAGGGCTATGAAAAGCTGGTAGCGCTTCGAGAACATCTTGCAAAATGTGGCGGCAAGATTGCCGTTACTCGCACTCGAGATGGCTTTGAAAGGACGCTTAAGGTTACCTTAGATACCGAAAACAAAACTGTAGATCAGATACAAAAGGAAATTGAATCCGTTCTTGAGTGCGTCGGGATAAAAAATCGTACACTAGCACACAGCCTCGCAAAGGAAATGGCGTACAAGAGGGATATGGGGCATTCCCAAACTGGTGATCAAGTCAGCAATATAAAAAATGACGGGTCTGCACGTAGCGGCAGTGACGCGACCGGGCCAAGTTCTCAGACGGCGCAACACGGGCATAATATAGAGTCAGATGTTGACAGCAATGCTCAGCACAGCGTAGATAGTAGTGGATCTGAAGTGGGAGATGACATGGTTCTTGGTTTAAGTGCAGCACAGCAATCAGGAGCTGGCCCCGGTGATATTACACCGGAAAGCTTTTCCCTAGCAGCAACAGTGGGGCCGTATGCCAGGTCCCAGATTGGGGGAAAATCCAGCGCAAAGGAGACAGCGGAGTTGCAATCTGAGTTCCTAAAAAAGTGCAGCGGCGCAGCTGCTTCTCAGGATATCAGCAAGGCTACAGCAGATATCACCCTAGATGAAGCATTGGTCCATAGCGCTTCCGCAGGGCTTGATGGGGTAGTCAATAGCGGAGTGTCGCAGTCAGAGGCAGCGTCGTTCACCCCCACCTCAGCCCCAGGACAGGCCGCAGCGTCCGCACGCGCTGTCTCAACCGGCAGAGATGCATGACCAATAGCGCAGCAATAGGGGAGTATGACAGCGGCAATGTGTTTGCCCGCATCTTGAGGGGCGAGGCACCTTGTAGAAAGGTGTACGAGGACGAGCAGGTTTTGGCCTTTCACGATATTCGTCCGGAAGCTCCAGTACATGTTCTTGTGATACCCAAGGGTAAGTACATATCATACGATGACTTCATAAGATCTGACTGCGATATCGCAGGCTTCTTCAGGACAGTGGGCGCGATAGCCAGAGAGCTTGGGCTCCACCACGGAGGGTATAGGTTGGTCACCAACCATGGGAAATCGGCCGGGCAAGTGGTGCCACATTTTCACGTTCACATACTCGGCCATCCGGAAAAACCCTGAGCACAAAAATCCTGACGGCGGCCACGGTCAGGGAGCTTAGCTCACCATGGATGCAGGTTGCCTGTTGTCGGTGGCGCGGCTACCGGTCTCTTATGCCGCACCCACTGGGCTTCTGCACTTTTTCATCCACAAAGTGTGGGTACGTGCCGGTGCTAACTTGCGCTTGCGGCGTAAAAGTGTTATTGCTAACTCGACGCTATGTAAAACGGGCCGGCCATGAAGCTTAGTGGAGTCTTTACCGCGTTGGCAACCCCCTTTAGAGATGACTTATCCCTGGATGAAAGAGCGCTGGCCTCGTTTGTGGATTGGCAGATTTCTTCAGGAATCTCCGGGATAGTACCGTGCGGCACTACCGGAGAGTCTGCTACCCTGAATTTTGAGGAGTACTGCACAGTAGTGAGGCTGTGCATAGAAACTGCACGGGGGCGCATCCTGGTCATCGCGGGTGCGGGGTCTCACTGTACCACAGAAACTATAAGTAGGGCGCTGTTCGTGCAATCTGCCGGGGCGGATGCAGCTTTGATAGTAGTGCCGTACTACAATCGGCCGAGTGACGAGGGAGTATATCAACACTTCCGAGCCGTGCATGACGCAACCAACATACCGATAGTGCTTTATAATGTCCCACAAAGAACAGCGATTGACATATCTAACGACACGATTAGAAGAATTGCGGAATTGCCCAGGGTTGTTGGCATAAAAGACTGCACTGGGGCTGAGAGGGTGGCAGCGCTGAAGGCAATTCTACCCGAGAAAGTTGCGATCCTTTCTGGCGAGGATGAAACCGCGCTTGCTTCTTACATGAATGGGGGTTCCGGGTGTATTTCTGTAGTGTCTAACGTTGCGCCAAAGATGGCCGTGGAATTGTATCGCCTCCATGCACTGGGGAAAATAAACATGGCAAAACAAGTGAGCGGAAATTTGGCAGCGTTAAGCAGAGTGTTATTCATCGAGCCCAGTCCATCACCCACCAAATATGCACTCAGCTTGATGGGTAAAATGCGGCCGAAAGTGCGCCTGCCCCTGGTCGAGCTCACTAGCAGCGGCCAGACTGCAGTCAAGAATGTGCTAGAAACATTAGACTTGCTACGGCAACAGAAGGCAATGCATAGCCAACTGTAGCGCGCTCTGGAGTGGCAAAACTTAATCGCGGCGAAGGTGCAGTGTTCAGCCGTCTTGCCGTGCGTGCATTTCAATTCTCGCATGCATTATCAGCTTTTCGAAGTTTCTTGCTTACGTACAAGCAGGTAATCAGGTAATAATGCCCTTGGAGAGCGCTACTATGATTCTCACCAAGAATCTCTCTACCTGCATATTTTCATAATTTCTAGGAATTACATGACAGTACCTAATTTTGAAGTAAAAGACAGCGTTACAAGCCTCATACCCGCATACAACGAGCTCCAAGAGCACGATGACGGCCCTCATGAGGAAAACCGACTCCCCTTGAAAGTCAGACATATAGAGGAGATTAATCGCAAATTTGACCAGCAAAGTGATCGCTTAGACAGGTTGGAGCTCGCCGCAAAGCGCCTCAACCTCTGCGAGGACCCCGAAGCGCTAGAGCGCAAGTCACTATCAGAATACATACGCAACGGACAAGTTACAGGTTTTGAACAAAAAGGCCTTGATAGCAGCTCAGCACTAGCGTACCTCATGCCGAGAGAAATCTCCATGCATATAGACAAGCGCTTATCTCAAAGCTCTGTAATGCGCAAACTGTGCTCGGTGGAGAAGGTATCGGGAGACAGCCTCGAATATTTCACCACCAACAATAAGGATACCTTCGTGGGGTGGGGAGGAGAAGTGCAAAGCGATACAGCAGCCCCAAAAATGAGCAAGACGACCATATACTTGCACGAGTTATACGCGCAACCGCAGATTGCAAAAAAGCTTTTGGATGACTCCTTAGTAGATCTGGAAGGCTGGCTCATAGACAACCTGGTAGATGCGTTCAGCAGGAAAGAAAATGAGGCTTTCATCTCCGGGGATGGGGACAAGAAGCCATCCGGTATACTGTCATCTGAGGACGGGAAGGACGAAGGACAAATTGAAAGAGTATCCGCAAAACAGCTGAACAGCGACGCCATCATTTCACTGTACTACTCCCTGGACGAATATTTTGCCGGCAGAGGAGCGTTTATAATGCACAGAAGCGTGCTGCAGGCAATACGCTCACTCAAATCCGGTTCCGGACAGTATTTACTGCAACCTGGCCCATCCGGGGAGGAAACGCTGCTGGGGGCACCGGTATACCAAACTTCAGATATGCCGGCTATCGCCAATGCCAAACTCCCGATAATAGCGTTTGGGGATTTTAAAAACGCGTACAAAATTGTGGAAAATCGAAATATGAAAATCTTGCGTGACCCGTTTACGAGCAAAGCTTTCGTCGCGTTTTACACAACAAAGCGTGTGGGCGGGAGCATCATAAACGGGAGTGCAATAAAGCTGTTGAAGATCGAAGGCAGCAAGCCCACGGTTGAATAAAAACTCGACAACCTGTACGGGTGGGGCGTTCATCACGCCCCATTGTGCATTTAGTGCGCGGTAAAGCGGTTTGAGGAGGGCATTAAGCTGCCCGCATACACAACCTACCGTTGTACATTCATAGAGCGGTGGCATGGGTAGGCATACGTGGCGGTTAAAACCTGTGCAGGTGCCACCATTCGCGGGATTGGGCGCTGCTTTGTGGCACACACCACGGCTGCTGGTTCGTAAAGAACAATACATGCATTCAGAGTTTGCATAGCTCCGCAACCACGGCAGGAGGCACCTTCGGCATACATATATGTCCATCAATACACCCTAATGTGCACTTCGCAAAACAGATGATCAGTCTGCGTCTCGGCATACAGGTAAGTGACACTTCATCCAGCCACTTGTCATTGCTACAAAACCTGTACGGGGCTCTATGCGAGGGTGCGCGCTGCAATTTCATGTGGCTCAGATATGCCCGCAAAGGGATGCCGGCACACTTAAAGGACGCACATAAGCACTTGGTGCACCTGCGGCAACTAACCTATCGGTCGGGAAAAGCTTTTTACACCTACTGTACAAACACTGGCAGGACCACTATGCAAATACGGAATCTATTATAGCCTGCTGTTGCGTCGCGTGTGCGCTTGGGTACCCTGCCGCCGTGGACGCAGACTCAGACCTACCGATATAGGATACGGACCCGGAAATGCCGGCACACCGCATGGACTCTTCAATCCGATCGCGCACAAAACTCCAGCCGCCCATGTTAAAATGCTCTTCCTGGCACCATACTACCGAAGCTTTTTTGTACTTCGCAAGCTCATTAGCCAATAACTCGGTCGGGAACGGGTAGTATTGCTCCAGCCTCAGAAGTGCAACATCTGTCTTATCAGCTCTTGCCGCTAGAAGATCGTAGTACACCTTCCCGCTGCACACCACTACCCGACGTACCGCACTGGAATTAACATCCGAAACCTCGCCAATCACCGGAATAAAATGACCTTCAAAGTCTGAGATTTTGGACACAGCCATTTTATGCCTCAGTAGAGATTTCGGAGTGAACACCACCAGCGGCTTTCTGAAATCCCTATGCAGCTGCCTACGCAGCGCATGAAAAAAATTCGCGGGAGTCGTGCAGTTGACAACCTGCATGTTGTCCTCGGCACAGAGCTGCAAATACCTTTCAATTCTCGCGGAGCTATGCTCTGGACCCTGGCCTTCATACCCATGCGGTAGCAATAGTACCAATCCGCTGGACCGCATCCACTTGGTTTCAGCAGCAGCGACATACTGGTCAATAATTATCTGCGCACCGTTGGCAAAATCACCAAACTGCGCCTCCCAAATGACTAATACATTGGGGGAATCCAAGCTATACCCATACTCAAAGCCCATAACCGCATACTCAGAAAGCGGGCTATCCATGACGTCAAACCTGGCCTGTTCCACGCCTAGATTGTTCAGAGGTACGTAGTGCTCCCCAGTAACCTGGTCCACAAGCCTAGCATGCCTATGGGAGAACGTGCCCCTGGCAGAATCCTCCCCAGATAGGCGAACCCTGAATTTTTCGACCAACAGCGAGGCAATAGCCAGAGCTTCGCCCGTACCCCAATCTATTGAGTCACTCTGCACACCTTTGAGCCTGCCAGCCAGCATCCTGGCGATTTTCGTTTCCGCGTTGAACCCCTCCGGGATGGCACATAGAGAGTCTACCAAGGCGAGCAATTTGCTCCTCTCAACCCCAGTCTCTGAAAGATAATCCTGAAAGTTGCCCGGATCTGGGCGCCTGAGACCTTGCCAACAACCCTGAAACCAATCCTCCTCTTCTGGCTTGTACTTCGCAGACTCGGCAAAGGCCTCCTCCAACACTGCGCGGAACTCCCCACGCGACTTATCAACATCCTCCTTGGTAACCACTCCCTCACTTATGAGCCGTTCTGCATACAAGCTGGCAACGGTCTTGTGCGCGGCAATGCGTTTGTACATCAGCGGTTGGGTAAACATAGGTTCGTCACCCTCATTGTGACCAAAGCGCCTGTAGCAGACTATATCAACCACTACATCCTTCCCAAATTTGCTTCTGTATTCCATGGCCAGATCCGCCACTAACAGTACTGACTCCGGATCATCACCATTAACATGAAACACGGGGGCATCTATCATCTTCGCTACATCCGAGCAGTAGAAAGACGTCATAGAACTTTCGGGGTCCGCGGTAAAGCCAACTTGGTTGTTCACTACCACATGCACAATTCCGCCCGGAGAGTAGCCCGCAACTCCACTCAAGGTAAACCCCTCTGAGACCACCCCCTGGCCGATGAAGGCAGCGTTCCCATGCACCAAAATTCCAAGCACAGGCTGGCGTTTTTCGTCGCTCTTAGCCTTCACTCTACCCATGACGACAGGGTTAACAGATTCCAAGCTAGAGGAGTTATACGCGAGCGACAGGTGCACCGTCTCACCCCCAATTTTTGTGTCAGTCGAGTACCCCAAATGGTATTTCACATCCCCAGATAACGACAACCCTTCTGGGTACGCCATACCCCCAGAAAATTCATACAGCACTGCAGCATATGGTTTGCGCATCACCCTAGTAAGTACACTCAGCCGCCCCCTGTGCGATAAACCTAGCACAACTTCTTTGCAGTTAAACCCCGGCGCAAGGGCAATTATTCTCTCAAGCAAGGGAACAAGCACATCCCCGCCCTCAACAGAAAACCTCTTGTATCCTGGATATCTTACATGCAGAAACTGCTCAAACAATTCGGTCTCCTGCAAACACCGCAAGGTCTCTCTCTTGCGCTCAGGCGCGATTACCCTGCTGGTATTTTCAATCTTATCCCTCAGCCAATCGCGCTCCTCACTGGAGGGTATATGCATGAACTCATAGCCAATTGAGCCGCAGTAGGTTTCTTTGAGAGCTTGCAAAATTGAAGGCAACGAAGACCCAGACCCACGCCAAGCAGCTTCGCCGTCCCCTATTATAGAAGCGATAAACTTATCATGATCAAGCGCAACCTTCCCTGCCATGCCTAGGGGATCAAGATCTGCTGCAAGATGCCCGTAAGACCTAAAAAAATGCAGTAGACACAGAACCTTAGAGTCCACAGCTATATCATTACCAGAAGTGGCTTGCGCACACTCGGCAGGGTATTTATCCTCCAATGCGCGAGTGAACAAGCTCTTCCAACAATTCGGAAGCTCCGCATCTCCCCGCTCATACCTGCTGTACACCTCTTCCACAAGAAGTGCATTATCCCCAAACAAACAATCCTTCTGGCTCCTGTAAGACACCACGTACACCTTCACGCAGCAACAAAAATCCTCGCACAGTGTGGAGAATCGCGACCACTCTAACATACTTTCACGGTCATTTAAAGCTAACATTCTCCCGGCGCTATGTTGGTTCCCTAGCCTGGATAACTTTTGCTTACTAATTGTCAGGCTGGGTTTTACCCTCTAGTACGGGATCCTTGTACACCGATCTCTACAAAATCAATTTATTAATATCTGAGGATAACGCCCATGAAAAATGCAGCACAAAAACTGCCAGCTCACACCTCTCACGCAGTAATAACCACCGCGCTTTGTTGCAGGATATCGGCCGAAAACGCTGACATAAGGCTCACAGAACATGACGAAAACCTCGAAATCGACAATGCTGTTTATAGCTCCGGCTATGGCATAAACTTCGGCCCTATATATCGTGGCAAGGACCGTAGCATAGCCTCGATCGAGATAACAAAATATGGCAGCATTATGAGAGAGCAAGCTCTCGCAAGTGGGCAGCGCAGCCGCATTGAGGTAGAGATATTTTCAATCGATTATGATGATGTATCGCGGGAAAAAATAACGCTGTTCGTCGGAATGGTAAGCACTATCACGGTCGAAAATCACAGGCTAAAAATCTCACTCGAGGGAATCCAGAGCGCCTTATCCGACAAAATTGGTATATTATTTTCTCCCCATTGCAGGGCACAATTTTGTGACAGCAAGTGTAAGCTCGACAGGAAGAAATTCACGTTTCAAAGTACAGTAGACAAAGTGGTGGATCACCTAACCCTGGAGGATACCAAGCTTCCCTACGCAGACTGCTACTATAAACACGGAGTGGTCACATTTCTGGATGGAGAGAATCGGGGAATATCCGTGGAAGTGCGCGGCCACAGACACTATATGGTACACCTGGCCAGAAGTGCGCCCTACCCAATACTACCGGGAGATGCGTACTCAATAATCGCCGGGTGTGACAAAAACTTTCTCACTTGCAGTAGAAAATTCGACAATACGAGTAACTTCCGGGGAGAGCCCCACGTACCAGATTTAAATTCCGTATACCAACCTCTTGAGGAGTGAGCAAACCCGCTAGTGCCACGAGCCGATGGTCTGCACAATACCCCAGCATGGCGCCTTAGCAACACCAGATGTAGACAAACTGCGTCGTAGCTGAACACACTAGCAAACCTGAGACGCATCACCTGCATAGCGGCGTGACAAAATCCACACGGCCATTTCGTGCTCTGCCGCGGCAAAGGCATATGCTAACATTCCGATGCTGGGGCGCTCTGTCCCCACCAGAGCACCGGGCAATACCACCCACAACTGCGGCACACCTTGTATGAAAATTACTGCAACTATCCCGGGTTAAATTATGTCAACAACACCAATATTGTCTACCATCGCTAGCGTAGTAAATCAAGCAGTCTGGAAGTCTGTCACACAATCTATCGAAGAGGCACTCAACCGAGTTACAACCGAAGGGCTATCAGCGCCCAACTTGCGGAACAGAGGCAGCACGCAAGCCAAAAAACCCCCAAAGGAAACCAGGGTGCAAACATCCACATACGGCAAGACATTGTGCAAAGTGTATGGCACTGCACAAGTACAAGGCAACATAATATGGGCACAACCAATCAGGTATGCAAGGCACCAAGAAACCTACACAACACGTGGCTCACAATCAGCAAAACGCACCACAAGCAGCCACGCAACACTGGCAATTGCCATATGCTCGGGACCAATACACAGACTCTCTCGCATGTGGGCAAATGGAAAACCGCTAGATTTGTCCACAATAAAACACAGGCTATACAAGGGCACCGAAGACCAAGCACCCGATCCACTAATGTCCCCCGCAGGGGAACACACCCCCGCATACCGCGGCATCGCGTACATCGTGATAGAGGACCTGCCACTTCAAGACTACAACAATGCAGTGCCGAATTTTGTGTTTGAGGTCACTGCGTATCCAGAAGGTTTTTTGGAAGGCCATATTACGCAGAAAATCAATAGCATACACACCATAGGTAGAGGAGAATTTTCTTATGACACTGAAATACACAGGGCAATACAAGTCGCGGTTGTAGGTACACAAACAGTTGCATATGGAACTGCAGCAAAAATCAACGGGATGGGTGGTTATACGCGGTCAAACGCATTATTAGCCCTGGATGCGATGCAGAGCATTTTACCTAACGTGCAATGGGTGGCAGTAACGGTTCACTGGTTTACTGACGGACAAAACATTAAGCATTGCGGGGTCCGCCCCGCGACCATATACGAGCATGACGTCAAGATAACTCCAGACGCCTGGAAGGTTGGTAATTTTACCGCAACAAATGCATACAAACTTAGGCTAAAAGATGGCCGGCAGCCGCCCAAGGGAACCACCCACGATGCGTCCTTAGTGCGATACATATGGGAGCTTAAATCCAGGGGTTATAAGATACTATTACTGCCGAAATTGATCGTAAATTTCGAAGAAGGCACACAATTGACGTGCGAGAACCCGCAAGACATCGACCAGTTTTTCAGTCGGCGATACCGGCCATTCATAGAACACTACTGCCTACTTACCAGGGGAACCATAGATGCGTTCGTAATAGGCAGCGGTCTTACATCGCTTACCAGAATCAAAGATGACGCAGAATCGTTCCCGGCAGTAGAGGCACTCATACGCTTGGCTGAACTGGCAAAGCAGGTGCTTGGAAACGCCACAGTTGTAACATACGCGGCAAATTGGGACGAATATCACTCGCACAACGGGGTATACAACTTAGACGCGTTGTGGGCATCTGACCATATTGACGTCGTCGGCATCAACGCGTATTTCCCCCTTACAGACACCCCAAATCCCACGCATAGGTTCAGCGCACAAAGCGTTGCACAATCTTGGCACAGCAGTGAAGGGTATGATGGCCCCTACAAGCACCCGACTATAGGACAATCTGAAAGCTCCCATCTGAGCTCTGCGTACAAAAACATAGGCCAATGGTGGAGCAGCAGCCATGTAAACCGGCATAACAATACCAAAACCGCGTGGCAACCTAAAAGCAAAAGGGTATGGTTCATAGAATATGGTTTCCGAAGTGTGGCAGACTGCACATACAGGCCGCTATCGCCCGAACAACACGCTAGTGCTGCAGAAAACGCAACACCAGATAGCGTAGATTTTGTCGCACAAAAAACCGCTATAGAAGGCACTTTTGACGCGTGGCACCCCTCAGAAATTGTGGAGAGGATGTTCCTTTACGCGTGGAATCTCGAGCCGTACGTTAAAACGGAGCCATATTTCTACCAAAACTGGCAGACTGGCCATTGGATAAACGGAAAAATAGACGCGACCACACTGTCTGCAATCCTCCAAAGCGTGACCAGCAAGGTAGGCCTGCGTTCCACAACCGCAAAGGAAGCGGACGAGCTCGTGCTGGGATATTCAATCCACAATTACACATCAGCGGAGGCCGTGGTCAAGGAACTACAAAAAATATACTGCCTGGACGTCAGGGAAAAGGCGGGGGAATTGGTCTTCTCGGACTCTGACCCGGAATCTGTACTGCACATACCGGACGAGGATGTAGTTCCGGGAAGCTACCAGGTAACTTACGCACCCACAGCCCCCTGCGAAGCGCAAGCACTGCTATACGTAAGCCGCAGGTTTGGCTACCAGCCGAGGCTTAGAAACCCGCAGGCATGCCAAGTTGGTGGGCCAAAAGCCTCAGGCATTTTACAAACATCACTGGTGCTTGATGATCTACATGCGGAGGCCATAGTGGATGATTTACAACACCTCACCGCAAGCCAGAATTGCTTTTTCAGGATATCTCTGCCCATAAAATATGCTTCACTAAATGTGGGAGATGTAATCAGCGTGGAATGGGAGCACAGGCAACACACGTTAAAAATTGCTAGCGTGAGGATTGCAGGCCTACAGGTGCACCTTGGGGGGTTTATCCACACTCCAACGCGTTTTAAACGCAAAAGCTTTTCTTGTATATCATACACCCCCAAATAGCAGTATACATATACCATTGGTAATCAAAGCACTAAGAGATTTCTAGCCACGCGCGCAGAGTATACGGCGCAGAGATTCGTGTTGTGTCTATGCACAAAATATTATAGAATTCACGATCGCCTTCACATCGCGGTTTATGACAAAAGGGCTGTATATAGAGTCCTACGGGTGCCAAATGAACGTTTATGATTCCTTGATGGTTGAGGATATCCTCAGGCCGTTAGGTTTTGCAGCGGTCCAGCGCCCGGAAGACGCAGATATCATAATGGTTAACACCTGCCACGTAAGAGAAAAGGCAGCAGAAAAGCTATATTCCGCACTTGGAAGGATGCGTATGCTCCGCAAAGAAGGTGCGTTGATAGTGGTGGCAGGGTGCGTTGCACAGGCTGAGGGAGAAGCAGTCTTTGAGCGGGCCCCGTTTGTTGATGTTGTGGTAGGGCCGCAGAGCATACACACGTTGCCCGAGCTGATCATGAAAGCCACTCGGGACGCAAAGCAGATGAATGTTGAGTTCCCCGCCATCTCTAAGTTTGATGTAATATCTACAGATTTGCTGGTCAGCCGCGGAGTTTCGGCGTTTGTATCAGTCCAAGAAGGGTGTGATAAGTTCTGTACCTTTTGTGTAGTGCCCTACACTCGGGGGCCAGAGTATTCAAGATCGGTTGAAGATGTGCTGGCGGAAGTGAGAAAACTCGCCGACGGAGGCACAAAAGAGGTTGTACTGCTTGGGCAAAATGTAAACGCATACCATGGAACCTACAAGGGTAACGAGTGGGACTTGGGGCGTTTAATACGGAAGGTGGCGGAAGTTGACGGCATTGAGAGGATACGATACACAACCTCCCACCCAAAGGATATGCATAGCTCACTATATGACGCACATAAGCACGAACCTAAGTTGCTGCCTTGTGTCCACCTACCAGTGCAATCTGGCTCAGATTCCGTGCTACGTAAAATGAACCGCAAACACTCGGTGCAGGAGTATATGGATATAATAGACACCCTCAAAGAGGCCAGGAGCGATATTGCACTTTCGTCAGACTTCATCGTGGGCTTCCCCGGAGAAACCGAAGAAGACTTTGAAGCTACAATGGACTTAGTCAGGCACGTTGGGTTTGCCACATCCTACAGCTTTAAGTACAGTCCAAGGCCTGGGACCCCCGGCGCAGAGTATACGAACCAGGTACCGGAGGAGGAAAAAAGCAGCCGTTTGCATAGACTGCAGCACCTGCTGCTCACCCAGCAGCGCCTTTTCACCAAGAGCATGATAGGCAAGACTGTATCAGTGTTGGTATGCGGCACAGAAGGCTCGCGCAGTTGCAGTAACGAGGTATTCGGCAAGAGCGAACACATGCAGCCGGTGTACATCTCTGTGGATGGAGACCCGGCGGGGTACCGTAACAAGATATTCAGCGTAAAAGTGCTGGAAGAAGGAGCGCGCAGCTCTTTGAAGGGCATTATTTGCACCGATACAATCTCCCTTCCCCCCCACAGCATGTAGCCCCTGCCGATCCGCCGTACAGGCTTGAGCTGTGTCTGGTTCAATAATCAGCCAATAATCGGCCAAACCAGCCGCACCGTTTATGTGCGTACCAAAGCCAATAGACTGGGCAGCACCAATTCATTGAGCAAATTTTTGTCGGGCGACACCCCTGCAACAGTACTAACTACCGCGCGCTCTAGTAAGGCTACAGTGCGCCACACAGCCTAGCACGCAAGCCACAGCCGCGGAGTATCTTAACAACGTTGTAAGGTTGTAGTATTCTGACAGCAAAGTAAGCACCAGAATTACAACGCCAGCTATGGTGCACATCGCGCCATTGACGATCGCGCAGAAGGTTGTAACCCTTGCAGCCGTCATGTTACACCCGAAAGTAAATGCTATCATGTGCCCACCGGCAGCAAATCCGAAACAAAACGATGCAAAATAGCACAAATACGCCACCAATGCGGGATCTTCGGCAGACAGCATTCGCTGTATAAGCAGTGCAACTATCGGTAGACTACACATTTGAAATACGCAAAACGCGAAAAGGACGCGTTTTTTATCCTGCAACACAGCCAGCACCCAACATGCAAAGGGCGCCCCAAGGGAGAAGCCTACCCATGCATATACGGAAACCAGATATACCACCCTAGAGTCCAGTTTATACAACAGAAAACCCGCGACGGCAAAAAACATGCCAAACATCATACCACCAACTATGGAGGCATATAGCGCATCCCTGGTTGTGACGATATCGCGCATATTCCTCACCACCTGGAGGAACTGCATGTGCCCTGAGGCCCCTCTATAGCCCGGAGGATTCTGCACAGCACACAACGCCATGAGAAAAACTGCAAATTGTACCGCGATGATGCACGATACCAAAAACTTGAAGTGCTCCATGAGAAAGTGATTTTGGTAAAAAGAAAGCACACCAAACAGCGCATACGAAAGGCCGTGGGCCATTTGGGCAAGCCCGAACATGACACCAGACATGGGTGGCGTAAAAAAGTTCATGCTTGCATATCCAGCACCGATAAAACAAAAAGAGGCTCCGAAGGTTAGAATCGGCTGTGAAAGCATTACCATAAAAAGGAAACCTTGCTCACCAGCAAGCATTTGAAAAAGTACGCCTACGCAGATACACAACGCGGCCGCCGGCAGCATTAATTTACCGCCATAGTGGTCTATTAACGCTCCAGAAAAAAGTTGAAATAGGGCAAAAAAACACATACGTGCAAACATGAGTGTGGCAACTCTGAGCTCGCTGTGCAGCACCACTTGTCCAAACGCGGAGTACATGCACTCTGAGCAGCTCAGAGATACCAACATCATAACTGTAGTCAACCAGCCAAAGTAGGCCTTTGCGCGTTCAGAGAGCATAATCAGACCTGATCTATAATCAACATATCTGCCACGCTCACTTCACTATCACTAGTACGACCAACAGCCCAACTATGACAAGCATCAAAAACGGGGCAGCGCCGAGTTGCGTGGTCTGCCCCCGGCCTTGCCTGTATCCATCATGGGAAATTATAATATCAAGGCTGCGGTCAATCTTGGACGCCAACATCCGCATGCCTCTCATGGACCTATAAACCTGTGACTTTTTAAACCGCTCGGTATATCCGTGATTGTCACCATGTTCCTGCACCCACAGTTCTGCAATTTTCCACAGGTTCATATCCGGCGCCAGTTGCCTACATATCCCTTCAACCAACACCATGGTTTTCTGCAACAAAAGCAACTGTGGTTGCACTTTCATGTTAAACTCACTGGTAACCATAAAGAGTTGGGTAAGCAACTCCGCCATGGAAAACCCCTGCGCGCTCATATCAGCTATAGGCTCCCATATCGCGCGGCAGGCCGTGATAAACTCATCGCACCTTCCGGGAATATACCCCGCATCAAGGTGTGCCTCAGCAACTCTGCGGTAGTCCCTACTCAAAAAGCCTATGAATATTTCGGAGATATACACACAGGTTTCCTCATCAATCCTGCCCATGATGCCGAAATCCACCGCAACAATCCGATTGTTGCTGTCTACCATGAGGTTGCCGGGATGCATGTCAGCGTGGAAAAATCTGTCTTTATACACCTGGTTACAAAAACACAAAATCAGATTGCGGGCCAAAGACTCACGATCTTGCAATTTGTCAATCTCGTAAATCGGCACAGCATCTACCCACTGCAAAGTAAGAACGCGTTTGGAGGTGCAATTCCAGTCTACCTTTGGCACACAAAATATCCCGCGATCCGCCTTTGTGTTCTCCCTCAACTCCTCCGCATTCGCCGCTTCGAAGCGTAAATCTAGCTCCAGTCTGCATATGCTCGCAAACATTTCAACCAGTTGCCCAAGCTGGAATCTCTGCAACCCGCGGCACCCACCGAAAATACGCGCCAATAGACGCATAAGTCTTATATCCCTGCGGAAATCTTGCTCCACCCCGGGTCTGAGCACTTTCACCGCCCTGAGTTCACCATCTAGTGTTTTTGCCTTATGAACCTGGGCAACGCTCGCCGCGGCAACCGGCACCGTATCAAATTCTCGAAAGATGCTACCCATCTGTCTGCGCAAATCACACTCAATCGTTTTTACGACGTCGTCGAATGAAAATGGTGGTAGCGCATCACACAAACGGAGCAGGTTCTTCGCCGCGTCTTCCCCCACTATGTCTACCCTAGCAGCAAGAAATTGGCCAAACTTAATAAACGTTGGGCCCAAGCTTTGTAAAAGAATACACAACCTCTCCGCACGGGTTTTTGAACGCAATCTGAGCGATAGGAAGCCCGTGTACGGCAAGATGCCATGGCACAAAATAGCCGTCACTATGCGCAACATTCTGGCGCAGCTTTTTATTACGCTAAACATTATTCGGAAACACGCTCAGAAACTTTGCGTTTTCTGTGATTTCCTCGGGCGTGCCTTCGCAGCGTATTGAGTGGTTTACGCAAATAACCCTGTCAGAGCATGACATCACGCAGTGCAGATCGTGCGATGTCATGAGGACGCTCACACCGCACTCTGTAACCAGCCGTGCAACTAGTTTGTAGAAATTGTGCTTCGCTTCAATATCCATGCAGCTCACAGGCTCGTCCAAAATTATAAGATCAGGCTTCATCATCAGGCATCTAGCAAGTAGCACTAACTGGGTTTCGCCAGCGGATAGCTCGGCCACTTGCCGCTTCAACAGCCGCTCAACATCAACGTATTTCATCGAGTCTTCCAAATCTGAGACTGCACGTCTCCCCAGGTAGGTATGCAGAAGAAAATATTCGACCGTCATGGGCATAAGACGATTGATCTTGATATTCTGGGGAAGATAGCCTATTCCCAGTTTACCAAAATAACGCACTGTACCCTTGTATGCCTTGTTTATCCCCACAAGAACGCGCACCAACGAGGTCTTGCCGCCCCCATTTGGGCCCAAAATAGTTACAATCTCCCCAAATTTTACCGAAAAGCTAACGTTATCTATAACCTTTTTATCTTCGTAAAATAGTGTTAGACTATCGGCCGTGAGTATCGCGCGCCTCGACGAGACTCTCGACTCTCCTCCTTTTATTGCGGGCTGCCTGAAATGCTGGTGATTAGACGACATGTGATCTCATTCATGGTAGCGCTCACGGTGCTGCTGCCGGTAGGAGGATATACCGTTCCAAGGGTAGCTGCAACCATAAATCCCGTATATTTTCTGATAAGCGCAGTGGCCCATGGGGTGGTAGAGCCATCGTTGCCCACAACTGGCGCATCATGCGTACACGATTGCGTGCTCAAGCCCTCCGACATGGCAAAGCTAAACTCCTCAGACATAGTTTTTTATATCGACGACAGGCTGGAGTCCTTCGTTAGAAGGCTGGACAACAGAGCAGGCAGGAGGCTCGTGAAACTTTCAGATGAGGTAACGTTGCTCACAGAAAGGGCCGTCGGTGGGCGCTTCACGCATGAAAAGGACCTGCACATATGGCTAGATCCAGATAACGCCAGCAAAATGGTACAAAAAATCTGCACGGTTCTCTCTGAAGAGGATCCGGAAAATGCTCATGCCTACAGGCAAAACGCGGAAGCTGCGCTTGCAAAGATAAAAGACATGGCTGGCAGAATCAGCGCAGTGCTCGCACCTATCAGAGACACACCGTACATGGCAGAGCATGATGCCTATCAATATTTTGACAGGTACTTCGGGCTGAACTTCGTGGCCGCACTGTCTGGCAGTGGGCATACAGTCAGTGTTACCGCAAAGGGGTTGTCATTCGCAAAAAAGGCTGCAAAGGAGCATGAAGTGCGATGTATTTTTACTGACCCGTTGCATAGTGCATCTCGTTACAGGCTTGTAAGCAAGAAAATAAAAATATGCGCACTAGATCCGCTTGGACGCAACATCCGGGGTACGGACGGGTATTTTGAACTGATGGAGACAATCGCAAACAGTTTCCGGAGCTGCCTTCAGCAGCGTGGTGATTAGCTATATCTTGCCAGTTGTGTAAAGTTGGGGCCTGTGACTCCACGCATACTCATGGCGGCTGCATGTGGCTAGATCAATATAATGCCTCGCTGAACGGGGCCAGACATTTTAGCCCGATGTGACTTTACAAGGAAAAATGGGTGGAGGCACCTTAAGCCTTGGGAGTTGCAATCCTGTCCAATGCAAAATTGCTAGCCGATGACGTTTCCTCTGCGGTGGGGCGTGTACCATTCATAAAAGTCAAATTGCTAGGTAATGACGTACCTTGAGGAGAGAGCCGCGCGTAGCGTGCCCTCGTCTAGGTAGTCTATCTCTCCCCCAAGAGGAATGCCACATGCAAGCCTAGTCACCTTGGCATCAGTGCCCTTCACCATCTGAGCTATGTAATGGCACGTCACTTGTCCGTCCATGTCATTGCTCGTTGCAACGATGACTTCTTTAACCCCATGCGTGCGAATCCTATCTACAATTCCACCCAGATTTAGGTCTTCCGGACCAATACCAGAGAGGGCAGACAATGCTCCCCCCAGCACGTGGTATACCCCGGAATATATTCTCCCGCGCTCGAAAGCCCACAAGTCACCCAACTCCTCAACAACACAGATAATGCTTTGGTCCCGACCCTTATCGGAACATATGGAGCAGGGAGAAATGGTGTCTAAATTGTGGCAGATTGTGCACTCCTTAGTGTGCATTTCTAACTCTCTAATTCCGGCAGCGAGGGGCACCATTACGTCCTGCCTATGCCGCAACAGATGCAACTACTATGCGACGTGAAGAGGCAGGGCCCAAACTCGGAAGCTTGGCAAAAAGATTTATAAGCTTAGTTATGTCCATATCAGCGCAAACACCCAACCAAGACGATACACAAAGAGGGGCCCGCTTCTGCACACTGCTGACTGTTCAGGTCAATTGTTAGACTCATCGTTGTTATGCGCCAGCTTGCCATCTTTTAACTCCTTTCTCAGACTACGGATGCCCTTTCCGAGATCACCCATAACTTGAGGTAATTTACCAGCACCAAACAACACTAGAATGATCAGAAATATAAGAAAAATCTGCCACGGACCTAAACTCATATACGCAACCCGCCCAAACAACTATAGCCTGAACAACAAAACCTTGCCCAGATCAAAAGATACAGATATCACATCACCAACTTCGGGCAAAACAGAACCCGTAAACTTCATCCAATACGCGCAACCTTGTACCTCTATGTATACCATACTGTTAAAAAATCTTACAAGTTTCACCGTAGCAGGAATTCCGCTGCTCTGTCGCAAAAAAATGGCCTCGGGCCGCATACACACAGCCACCTTGCTCCCGTCCCCAAACGAGCTTGCGTCAATATCACCAACTCCCGATATTGCAACTTTTCCATCACACACAACGGACTCAAAGTAATTTGACTTCCCAAAAAATTGCGCCAAGTGTGCATCTTTTGGATTATTGTATATTTCGCCCGGGGCGCCACATTGCACTATCCTGCCCTCACGTATCACATAGATCTTGTCTGCAACCTCAAGCGCTTCTTCCGGGTCATGCGTTACCAAAAGAGTGGTAATACGCTCACGCCTTATTATGGACAATACATCAGCCCTAATTTTAGATCGCAAAATGATATCCAGATTAGAAAACGGCTCATCCAACAGGATGATCTCTGGATTCTGGGCCATAGTTCTGGCAATCGTCACAAGCTGCTGCTGCCCCCCAGAAAGCATGTGGGGGTACGCACCCCTGTGGCTATCCATACCTAGCAAGCGCAGCATGTGTAGCGCGCGCTGGGTTTTTCTTTCCTTGCCCTGCTCCTTTACCGCGAACGCAACGTTTTCCTCCACGGTTTGGTGATGGAACAGCGATGGATGCTGGAATACCAGCCCCACATTTCTCTTTTCTGTGGGAACGTGCGTGTTGTTTTGTGCATCGCTTAGCACCCTTCCATTGACCATTATCACGCCGGTGCGCAGCCTTTCCAACCCGGCAATTAATTTTAGAATTGTGGACTTCCCACATCCGGACGGGCCGAGTAGGCATATGACCTCTCCCCTATCTCCGGAAAAGCAGTCAACGCTCAGCAGGAAATCTGTCTTCCTGTACTTATGCGACACATTATCCAGTCTCAGTCCCTCGACCACAGTATTACCGCTGACGCTGCCACAAGCCATGGTACCACTCACTGTACCTATTCACAAGTGCACCCAGATCTTAAAATAATGACGACAACCCAGGCGTGCGATATGTGAGCTAGTCAACTCTTTCTGTATACCCACCATTTGTTCAGCAACCCAGAAATGCTGTGGAACACCTGCGTGTTTTTAGGGTATAGACCCATCCACACGTGTCACCAAGGGGCAATAGTACAACGGCAAGGATTGCAAATTTTCCAGAAATGTGAACGCGCTTGGTTCTGAGCAAAGCTACGGCCCCCCTACTGTGTGGTACAAAAAAATTAGGTAGGCACAGATCATTGCAAAAACAAAAAAAAGAGGATAACCTACGCTCTAGTAATGTGTGATATGAGGCTTCCTATGGGTACTTTTATGCGTTTGGCAGCGTTGCAATTCTCTCTTCTGTTGTGTTGCGTGTCGGCCGCACATGCTGCTGACAGCGGCAAGTATTTGAACCACGTGAACACTAAGGTCGACGTTGGCTCAGTCTCCGGTAATGTTGTGAATGCTGCAGTAACGTTTGACGTCGAATCGGGGTGGCATATATGCGCTAAGGAGCCAGGGGACACCGGCATGCCAACTGTGTTCTCATTTGAAAGCGAAGAGGTGAAAGAGCATACCATCCACTGGCCAAAACATTCTGAAATTGTCGATAAGGCGGCAGACAAAACTCTAAAAAGCAATGTATACTCAGGCACCGTAGTATTCCCGGTAAAGCTTGAAGTTGCCGAAGGCGTAAGACATGTCAGGCTAAACGTCAGCTTCGCAGCTTGTGGACCATCTTGTGTACCTCAGAGCAGGGTTCTCACTATTGATGTGCCAGAACAAGGTTTTGAAAACGGTACCGTTCTGGATCTTATTGATGAGTGGAAGAACAGGTAAGTTGGCTCAGTACTCAAGCCAGGGCGTTGTGCTTCTGGCTTGAGTGTGGTATTGATGCACGATTCGTTCATGCAGTTGCCAAATGGCCAATACTCTGTACTACTTCCCACCTTGCCCCTTCTCCAGAAAGGTAAGAGTATTCATGAGGGAGAAAGGGCTGGATTTTTCCCTGGTGGAGGAAAACCCTTGGAGGCGTAGAAAGGAGTTTTTAGAGATAAATCCGGTATCCCAAGTTCCGGTGTTGGTCAGTGACAGAAGTGTTATAGTCGATAGCCAGGCTATTTGTGAGTACATCGAAGAGGTGTGCGGTGGTGAGCCGCGTATGGGGAAGTCTCCCTACGAGCGCGCCAAGGTGCGTAGGCTTGTCTACTGGATAGATTGCAGGTTTTATCACGAAGTCACAAGGTATGTAATCAACGAGAAAATCGCTAAGCAATACACCAAGCACGGCAGTCCGAACCCTAACTTGATTCGGGCGTCTATGTCAAACCTGCAGTCTCACGTCAGATATATGGAGCATCTCATAAACACCAATGGGTGGCTTGCATCTCGTGAGTTTACCCTTGCAGACGTTGCACTGTCCGCGCACATCTCGTTACTAGACTACATGGGCATTTTCCCTTGGGACTTGAGCCCGACCCTTAAGGAGTGGTACTCTCTGATAAAGTCTAAGCCGTCATTCTCGCAGATTTTGGGGGATAGGATACCAGGTTTTTCGCCCCCAGTGCACTACGCACAGCTAGATTTCTGAGCCCAGCCGTGCATGGGTTCGTTATACATCACACCAGCGTGTCACGCAGCACCAATTTAGAGGCAATAGAGCTCGCCCAAAGCGGCGCTCCGGATGGTACGGTAATCATAGCTGATGAGCAAACCTCAGGCACTGGCAGGTACGGAAGGGAATGGCACTCTCCTAAAGGCAACTTGTACTGTAGCATAATTACCAGAAGGAGTGCGCAGGTGGCGGCTCTTTCTTTCTTATCGTCACTAGCGGTGGGAGTGACTTTGGAACAGGTTTTCGAGGCACACAATTGCAGCACAAAAAACGCTCTCATCCGATATAAATGGCCAAATGACGTAATGGTAGACGGAAAGAAAATCTCCGGGGTTTTGATCAAGACCAAAATGATCGGCGGCGAAATTGATTGGGCCGTGTGCGGTATAGGAGTGAACATGTACGCCCCTCCCCCATATGCGGCTTCGCTGCATGATTATATCCCGGAGCTGAAGCTATCGAACTTGGAACTCCTTGACCTAATGCTGCAAAATTTTGCCAAACTCCTAGATGTCCTCGAAACTATGGGGTTCGCACAGCTGCGAAGCCTGTGGATGCGCCGGGGTCACACCCCTGGAGACAAAATTCGCGTCATAACCAACAATAATATGATAATTGAAGGAAAGTTTGTGAACATAGATACCCATGGAGCAATGGTGCTTGAGTCAGACGGTGGGATCCCTACTGCCGTCGATTACGGAGAAATTCTGTGAGTATCACCACCTGGTAACGATTTAGTCATACTTTTCAAAAAAATGTACGCTGCTATCGTGCGCAGTAGCCGGCCATGAAGGCTGATTTGCTGCACAAACCCGCACACTGTTGTTGCGCGCTCTATGATATTGCTGTACACTACAGGAGATGGTTTGTGGCTAGCTTATGCTAGTGGTTGTGTGTGCGGTTGTTGAGGCTTTTTCCCGTAATTTTCCCTTCAGTGCCGCGTTTGCGCGCTCAGTTTAGTTAAGGTACCGCATGTGACGTAAGGCACGTGTACGGGTGCGGTGCATTGACAATATGCCACACATGTGGTACAATTCAGGGTTGGACTTATGGTGCTGAGTGTGTGGTTTTAGGTGCTAGATAGCACCGGAGCTTCGCCTAGCGACCGGCCCCCGATACGGGGGGGGGGGGGAGTGGTCCGATCTTCGAGCCAGCAAACTAGCCATCACGAGCCGTGCCGAAAAGATTTATCGACGCAACAGAGACACATCTCATAGAGTTGCTCCAAACAACGATGAAGCAGCACAACCCTTGGACGGGGCTCAAGGGGAAGGCTGTGGGGCTACTGCGCGATATCACCATACCCAAGCCGCAAGATGCGCATAACCTGTCCGTATTTGTAACAGAAGATTTCCTCTCAAAGATCGCAGGAACCTATGAGCGCGAGCACGTCGGCGGCGCGTTCATGACCGTGTTATCCCTAGCAGATGAGGAAGTTAGAGAGCACTATCTGCGGCCAAATCGCTCGCAAACGTTCGCCCGAATGCTGATAGAGTTCAGGAATGCACTCAAAGCAGGACACATCGAGGGCTCCCTATCAGATCTCAGCACATTTACTGACTTTGTAGAAAAGATAGTTAATCAATCGGTTGGCGGCATAACGTACGAACAAGGCGTGGTCATCGATACCATGGATGACACCATCCCCAAAGAAGGTGACCCCACCCCCATGGAAAGGGCGCTTAATGATAAGAAAGGCGTCAAACTTAAGAAGAAAAAGGCGGAATCCCAAACTGCCGGTATGTATCTAGGGAGCGGCGGCAGTAGCGGCAACCGGGAAGACGCGGCAAAGTCAGCCGTGGAGATCTTGATTGGGAAAGATTATAGGCTCCTCTCGCCTGACTGGTTGATAATGCGGTCATTGGCTATAGCATATTTGCTCAAAAGAAAGGAGATGGGGCTGCCCGTAGAGGAGCGATGCCCCGATGAAGAAGACCTGGAGGCGATGTTCCACCAGGAAAGGAAGTGTGCGGCGCTACTTTACGGGTGCGTATTGCTCTCTACGTATGTGGAGGAAATCAGGCAAGAAGCAATTCGGGCATATGAGAAAGCCAACCCAAAGGTGTCGAAAATCCTGAAAATGTGTAAGAAGATATCCGAACACTCGGGAAAGGTTCTGGTTGCATACACATCTTTCATGGCAGCGTCACTCATTGCTACTTTGGCATCTGGAGGTGTAGGTCCAGCAGCAGTTTGCGGTGCAGCGCTTGGATACACCGCAGCTGCGGGCTCGTTGGCATTGAGCGCCCCTCAACTAGGGCTGCTGGCTGCACAGGGCGTGAAATCTTTGGGTAAAACACTTGGAATAACTGCTGCTGAGGGAGCAGCGGCAACGGCGGCGGCTGGAGCGGCAGTAGAATCCACAACGGCGGCGGCAACAGCAACAGCGGCAGAAGTAGCCCGGTTCACAAGCCCTGTAGCGTTACCTGCGACCATAATGCAAACGCTCATGATGTATATAACGTTCCCCAGAATCATGTTCTCTGGATATGAGGGTGAGTGGATTCGCAAATATACAGAGTCAGACGGCGGCAAAAAAGAGTTCAAACCACCAAGCATGTGGTCCCCCCTGGTTGCATCCATGGGGATAAAGCTGATGATGAACACAATGCTTGGGTTTACTCCCCACATAGAGTACAAGCCCCTTACTACCGCGTTGGGATGGAGCCTATATCGGCTATACCTGCCACTCTCACTGATTGAACAACCATCAAAGGTTCGTAATGCGTATGAGGTTGCTATAGCTGCAACTTCCAGGAAGGACGTCTCGAACTTTCCGTACAGCACTAAAACTACCATTTTGTGCTGTCTGGTCGGCCTTGCAGTCGAACTTGCGCTGCACGCCGCAGTTGGCACTATGCCGACAGCAGTATCACAGGCCTTAAACTTCCTTGTAAAAACAGCAAGGATTGGGGCGTGGATCGGGCCGATTATCCATGCAAGAAGGCATGGCAACCCGGTCTACACCAGAGAGTTTGAGCAAGTCTTCTGGACCGACGGTTTCAAGGCACTTACTGCCCCACCAATATTGTTATTGTTCGAAATCGCAAGCTCATCCCCAACGTTTAACACTGCAGTATTGGCTGGGGACATACTTATCTCAGTGATTCCGGACGTTATTTGCGGTAACAAGCTTGGAGCACTGAACGTTACCGCGGGCAAAATCGTCGCCCTAGAATCACTGATGAGAACCGCCCTTAGCCAAAAGTCGCTACTCGAGTTGAGTGTTGCAATGGCAGTGCAAGAAGAACCTTCTGCGGCTCAGGAGCATCTACAAACCTTACTAGAAAAACATTTTGGCAAGGATCAGTATAAAGACCTGGGGCTGGATATCAAACTGGACGAGGATGGAACCAGGAATCTGAGCCTAGAGGCAGAGCGCAAGTGGAGAGCGGTCATAGAGAATGCGGTATCGTCCGATGCAGAGGATGGGGAAGTAAACCTAAGCGCAGACCAGGTGCAAGATTTAATACGAGAATTGGCAGAAGTTTACAGTAAGTCTGATACTAATAAGGGTGCCAATAATTCAGACGAAGAAACAGTCTTGCGCGCACTAGAAGGACAGCACCCGTTCCTTGCAGTGCTCAGGGGCTCAGAGCTCACCAAGGAGCAGAAAGCAGCTATGAAGGCTTCGGCTGAGAAACTGAGCAAGCTTGATGCGGATACACAGAAGAGAATAAACAAAGCGCTGGATGATTTTGAGGAGGAGTACCATAACCGGCTCATAGCCACCATGACGGACAAGCAGCGCGAGATGTTGGCTCAAGCAGTAGACCAGCTGCTGGATAATATCAAGCTACCAGATGCACTGACCAGACAGCAGAAAAACGACTTGAAGAAGTCAGTAGAGAGTTTTAGGGACCGCGTTAGGGCTTGGGATGGTAAAAAGGACCCCTGGTACGGCGCAGCATCCGACCTTAATATGTCTGACCTTAATGAGATTTTGGAAGACCCAAAGCGTTACAATGAATTTCTAAACTTCTTTGGCACAGATGAAGCTGTCTTTGATCCGTTCGGCCCCTCAGCATTTGATGCGCAATTTACTGATGCAGGCGCGCCATCAAAATATAGTGAGTTTTTTGGCAAGGGGGAGAAACTAGTTGGCTCTTCCTCTACACAACAGCGTACAACCCCTAAACCAGCAGCTGGTAAGGCACAGCCTGCCAAAAACGCGCAAGCTGGCTCCAGCAGCAAGAAGTACGTTGAGGCTGAAGGGGAACTGATTACAGGAGGGGGCAAGGGCAAGGCCGCACCTGCTACTAAGCAACAGGCAAGCAACAGTGCTCCTAAGCCAGCAACAGTCTGGGAAGAACTGGTTAGGCAAATATTGGAACAAGATGACACCGAAAGGGAAGAAGCAATCGCCGCATTGCTGAAGGGAGAATCACCGCAACAATCCGCACAACGGGGTGAGAGTGCGCAGGAAGAATATGCTGCAGCTTATTCGGCACCGCCAGGGCAAGTGGGCGTAGCACCTAGCATGCAACAAGCTGCATATACTCCCGACAGTACCATAGCAGATGACGCCGATGACAAAGAAATAGCGGCCTTGTTTAAGGCGTTACTCAGCATGCCCAAAAAGCTGCAAGGGAGGAGTGATGACGAGATTCAAGAATACATGAACGCACTCTTCGGTGCGCCTCCTAAGAGTAGCGCGCAGCAGGGAGCAAGTAGCGCGCAAGGGGCGGCGGCGCAGACCCCATTGGCAAGTCACGGCGGGGACGTTGGTGGTGGCGGTGATGATATAGCAGTTATGAATAGTAGTGAGCTCCGAGATTTCTTCGGTGGCGCATCGAGCAAAAAAGCGGGAACAGTTTTTGAATACTCAGATTCACAGAAGCCCACACAGAAGAGTGGCACTGCTGGGTTGAGGCAGCCACAAACGATAACGAGTGCTGGTATTGACGAATACAATGAGGCGCTTCTTGAGATAGACAATCTCCCCAAGAAACACCCTGGGGTTAGCCTAAAGAACTTGAAACCAAAAGATCAAAAGGTGCAAGATGATGGCGGTGGCGGCGAAAGCGTCGAGTTTTTCTTCGGGGAAGACGGGTCGTTAAATCCTGTCACGTCGAGCACTTACGATAACCTTGAGAGCGTTTTTGCACCCGATTTCGTATACCCCTCTGCTGAAACGCCGAAAAAATCTCGTCCGATGGCGGCAGCACGACCAAAAACCGCCCCTGCCGCGGAAGCAGAATATGGTGAGCAATCGCGAATGACGGCTAGAGCGGGCTTTGGTGCCTTGGCAGGAGATGATGACGCTGACATTGACATTGACCCGGCCAGTAAAGATGACCCTATGTTCGAAATGTACGCTCGATGCTTAGCCCAGAGAGGCGGTAATAATTGCGTGCCCCCGTCTGACCGCGCCCGCGGTAAAGGCGCAAAGGCATCGAGGGGAGGAGCGCGCGCTCCTGATGTAGAAGCAGAAATTGATGATGCGCAATTGCCATACGCTGCGCAGTCGGCACAGAGACTGCCGCAGAAGACGGTAACACGTCCCGCCGGCAAAGTAACCCTAGACCAGCTTTGGGACGACAACCTTGGCGCAGGGCCAAGTGGAATCATGACGGGTTCCTCTGCAATACAACCAGAACATCGCAGTAATCATAGAAAATAGTTGGCTGTGCCCTACCGCTCATCCTGGTAGATCATTGCCACAACACACCAATCGGGGCAGTTGCGCGCTCTCGTCCCGTGTTTCGCATTTGCAATATCCAGCCATTCTTACTTCAGCTTACTGGCGGTCAAGGTTGCGCCATACCTTGTTTGAGATAGGCGTATATCCTCTGTGCAAGCTTTATACTAATTCCCGGCACTTTACTAATTTCATCAGTTCTGGCACGCTTCACGCCATCTATCGAGCCAAAATATGTAATCAAGGCCCTACGCCTGGCACTACCAACTCCCGGTATATCGCACAGCACTGCCGACGATAGCGTCCTATCCCTGCTACTCCTGTGGGAGGTAATTGCAAATCTGTGCGCTTCATCACGTATTTTTCGCATGTATAGCATCAGTTTACTATCAGGATCTAGACATATCTTCCTTCCATCTGGCAGGTAAAACACCTCTTCCCCTGCATTACGGTTACTACCCTTGGCCATACATGCAAAGGGAATGCCAAGGTCACCCAGCACCTGAATGGCCGAGGAAATGTGCCCCCTACCCCCGTCAATGAGTACAAAATCTGGCACTGATGGGCTCTCTTCACTGAACCTCCTGAAGAGCACTTCGTGCATCATTGAATAGTCATCCCCATTGAGCACTGTCTGAATTTTAAACTTGCGATATTCCTTCCTCAGCAGCCCATCCTTGCCACATACTACCATTACTCCAAATGGGTGCGTGCCAGAAATATGGCTGTTGTCATACACCTCTATCCTCTCTGGGGGGTTTGGAAGCCCAAAAAGCTCGGCAAGCTCTTCCAATTCTGCGGGAAGCGCCTTGTCACGTAATCTGCGATTAAGGGCCTCCATCGCGCTGTTGCGCGCCAGCCTCAAAAATTTCAATTCCTCGTGCGATTTTGCAGTAAGAATATCAACTTTGCGTGTTAACAGCTCCTCCAACGCGGCATTTATCACCTCACAATAGTCACTTTCACAGTCTACGTATACTCTACCGGGCGGATCGCTATACACTTGCAGCATAAACATGCCTAGCACGTCTGATTCACTTTCATAATTGCCATCATCAACAAAATATGGCTGGCTACCGTAGCTTATGCCGCCCCGGAAGGAGATAACTTGCAAGCAATATGTGCCAGAGCGCCCATATATTGAGACAAAATCGGCATCACATGACATCTCCGTCTGGAATGACACACACTCTTGAATGGATTTTAGCGCCTGCAGCCTGTCACGGTAGACCATAGCACTTTCATAGTCTAGGTTGTCACTAAACTTGCGCATTGAGTCAAATAACTCTCTCTGCAGCTCCTTACTCTTGCCCGTCAAAACCTTGTGCGCCATATGTACAGATTTCGCATAATCCTCTTCTGAAATCTTGCGGGTACACGGCGCCGAGCAGTTGCGCATTTCGTATTCAATGCATGGCCTATCTCGCGAGGCGAAAAAGTTGTCTGAACATGACCGAAGTTGAAACGCCTTCCTAAGCGCAGATATAACCAGCTTGACCACTAGTGACGATATAAAAGGCCCGTAGCATTTTCCCAGCCCGGCCTCCTTTCTTCCCCTATACTTGACGATACGCGGGTATTCGTGCTTCGAAAGCAGAATGTACGGGTAGAACTTATCGTCCCTCATTATGATGTTATACTTCGGCTTGAGAGTTTTGATGAGTTGCGCCTCCAGCAGCAACGCCTCCGCCTCACTCTGCGTTACTATAACATCAAGCTCGGTTATATGGCCCACCATCGCCAGGATTCTGTCCGACATCTGATTAAAATTGTAGTAGCTGCGCAGGCGCTTTTTCAAATCTTTGGCCTTCCCTACATACAGAACCAGGCCATTTGCACCCAACATCTTGTAGACACCAGCTACATCGCAGGGAATAGAGTTGAGCGCCTTCTTTACCGCATCACGTGCAATGAGGAGCCTACCAGCCAGATTCTTTTTCAGCACAGACACAACTTATCAAAGCCACAAAGTTAAGTCTCGCGCTAATGATGCTAAAAATCAAGATGCCATGTCTGGCAATGCTTTATATCGTACTCATCATGGAGTAGGTGAATACACATCTATCAAAACTCCACGAGATACCTGATATACCTATGGCTTGTGGTCGCCGTCATTCCAACTCAGCAGCATACTTGGGCTTGGTAATTAGGTGCCGGTATAACCCTACTTTGCGCAACACCAAACGTACCCCAACTGAAGAGCGGGAGAAGGGGATCGAACCCTCGGCCCCAACCTTGGGAAGGTCGTACTCTACCACTGAGCTACTCCCGCAAAAAACTACACGGCCACACCGTGCAACCAGGCAGACAGACCCACAGGAGCAATGAGCGGGAGAAGGGGATCGAACCCTCGGCCCTAACCTTGGCAAGGTTATACTCTACCACTGAGCTACTCCCGCAACTGCAGCGCTCAATCATAAATGAGCACAAATTATGAATCAAGAAAATAAATTACTAAATTCAGCACCCAATCATGGGCAGAGATGAGGCATCGAATGGGAGCCTGCGCCGGGCAGCACACAGATATAGGCCCTATACGCCACACACTTTTTGTGCAATGCCACATTTTGGCCCAACCATGGGCACCACATCAATTAAGTTTGGTCACAAATGAGGGGCTTATCATCACCTCACCCAGGTCGGCTGTGCTTGAACACTCCCGACGGGCGATATGGCACGTTTGCACGTCTGGCAAAATGTGTAAAATGGCATGTGATGACGTACCGTATGTTATTGCAAAAACTGCGGATCTGTTGCATCATTAATCCGTTAATCTTTTGGGCCCTGGCGTGATTGAGCGTTATAGTCTTCCGGAAATGGTTACAATTTGGGAAGAGAAAACAAAATACGAAATTTGGATGGCCATAGAGGTGTTGGCGTGCGAGGCCCAGGTTAAGCTGGGAGTTGTCCCTCAGCACGTACTGGACGGCTTGCGCAATTTTGGGGGTAACTTCAACGTAAGCAGGATTCAAGCCATAGAAGCGGAAGTGAAGCACGACGTCATAGCATTTCTCTCTTACATTGCGGAATCCTCAAACACAGACATAAGGTATTTGCACTACGGTATGACCAGTTCCGATGTGCTAGACACATGCCTTTCGCTGAGGTTAAAACGGTCCTGTGACATTCTTCTGAAAAATATTGAAGAAGTCATGCGCGCGCTAGAGGCAAGATCAAAAGAAACAAAATACCTATTGTGCGTCGGCAGGAGCCACGGTGTGCACGCAGAGCCAATAACATTTGGGCTCAAGCTCGCAAGGTTCTATGCCGAATTTGCGCGTAATTACCAACGCTTGGTGAGCGCACAGCAAGAAATCTCCGTGTGCAAGATCTCCGGTGCTATGGGCAATTTCGCACATCTTGACCCATATGTGGAGGAGCATGTTGCACAGGCATTGGGGCTGGTGCCTGAGACCATAGCATCCCAGGTGGTGCCGCGGGATCGGTACGCGGTACTGTTTGCAATATTCGGTGTCATAGCTTCTTCGATAGAAAGAGTCGCCACGGAACTCCGTCATTTGCAGCAAACGGAAGTCTTGGAGGTGGCTGAACCATTTACGTCCGGACAAAAAGGCAGCTCTGCCATGCCTCACAAAAAAAATCCCATTCTGGGTGAGAATTTGACTGGCCTGTCCAGGATGGTGCGCAGCTATGTTATTCCCGCCATGGAAAACGTTGCGCTGTGGCATGAGCGCGATATTTCCCACTCTTCGGTTGAGCGGTTCATAGCACCAGATGCCTGCATAACCCTGAACTTCGCGCTGGTGCGCCTAGCTGGTGTTTTACGTGATATGAAAATTGATGAGGAGAGGGTCAAAGCAAATTTGAACTCTTCTAGGGGTGTATTGCTGTCACAGCGAGTTTTGTTGGCGCTGGTAGATGCGGGCATGAGCAGGGAAAGCGCATATAAAGTTGTACAGGACAGCGCAATGGACGCCTTGAACAGTGGTAGTGACTTTATAAATAATGTGAAGGCCCACAAACTTCTCGGCAAAATCTCACCAGACGTTTTAGACGCGCTTTCCGATCTTGATTACTACACGAAACACGTTGACTTCATATTCAGTAAAACGTTCAAAGAGCACGAAGCGTAGATACATCGCAGAGGCAGCACCAAACCGGGGATGGGATTGAAATTGCGTGTTGTCGTTGCAACGAGCAATGACATGGACGGACAAGTGACGTGCCATTACATAGCTCAGATGGTGAAGGGCACTGATGCCAAGGTGACTAGGCTTGCATGTGGCATTCCTCTTGGGGGAGAGATAGACTACCTAGACGAGGGCACGCTACGCGCGGCTCTCTCCTCAAGGTACGTCATTACCTAGCAATTTGACTTTTATGAATGGTACACGCCCCACCGCAGAGGAAACACCGCCACTCTTCCTGTAGCCAGCAACCACGCACAATTGGAACCCCGTGGCATGGGGGAGCGCAACCGGGGAAGGTCACCCCACTCTATGTGCAGCCGCCATGAGTATGCGTGGAGTCACAGGCCCCAACTTTACACAACCGGTATTCTCAGCGGCAGAATGTCCCCACTGCACCCACACAAAAAGTGGCTGCTGATGCCGCTTTGTGGCCAAAAACAGGCCACAACAACTGATCTTGTGCTGAAGGTCGCCCCGCTCTATATGCAGCCGCCATGAGCAAAGCTGGGAACGAAAACCGAAATTATTGTGCGGCATCACATGTATTGCAAATGTACGGTCCAATGGTGGTACCCCATACAATACCCTTAATGATGGTGACTTTAAATAATGTGAAGAAGACCTGCGGAATTTTCTGGCAAGATCGCACAGAGGCGCCTCCACCACTCTTCCTGTAGCCGGCAACCACACACAACTGCCGGAGCCCCATTGGTGAGGGGGCGCAACCGGGGAAGGCCAACTAGATTACCTAGCGTTTTTCGTCGAGAGATTGTATATGTCTCACCCTCCTACAGGAGCGTTGCCAGCTACCACTTACTCCATCATGACACAACAACCAGCTCAGTTCAGCGAGGCATTATATGGATCTAGCTATATGCAGCCGCCATGAGCGCCAAAGCTGGAAATGCGAACTGAAGCCATTATGGTTACACGCAAACACGCTCAACAAGGGCAACGTCGTCAGCCCGCGCACGTATAGGCACCCAACCAGCAAATGTTGCAGGGTACGTACAGCACCAGGAGCCGGAAGAGGACCGGAATTTGTCGCTATTAAACAGGGGGCCCAGAGACGCGTACCGCCATGCATCACCAGAGTATTTTTCGGTAGTAGCCGCACGTATGTAACATCCCCACATGCAGTAAGAAAGGCCAACAGTGGCGGAAATTGTGCGCAGCCCGGCTGTCTGGCGCATAAGCCGCAACCATCGCGAAGACTAGCGCGCACACGCAGGATACAAGCAAAAACCCCACACAGCAAAGGAACGCACAAGAACAAAAAATCCGGCTCCCCCGCACAAAAATCAAACATCCCTATTGACTAAGGGAAGCACTCCGGCTACAATGCGGGTAACCTAATTAAGAAATTAATTGGGCAACTGGGGCTTTGTTCTACGGTCAATGCATAACCATTAGGTAACACACACACACTTTATCTTAGTAGAACAAAGCCACCTAAGCTCCCCGCTTGGTGGTAATTCTACATACTTCACCAAAGAATCGCAAGTGTTTTTTGTTGGCGTGTGCCTTTTTGGCTACTCGTGCGTTGGTGTTGTGTTGTAAAAGCCTCGCTCCAAGAATGTGTGCGGTATACGTTCTTCTGCTCTGGAGATTCTGGCCTGAATAGCTTGGGGCAACTGCTCCGCAATTTCACATCTGCACTCCCACTGGGGTGGTGCAGACTTATGCATCCACATATTCCATCCACCAGCACAAGACATATCTGCTTTTAGCGCTCAATCTTGGATGATCAGTGCAGGGCGCGCAGTAAATGCCTCCGAAAGCAAGGCGCAACTGCCTCGAAGTTGGCTCTGGTACGTGTTTTTGAACACCGTACAACAATGCGTACCCCCGGAGCGGCTATGTTACAAGCCCGCCGGACCATAGCTGACTGAAGGAGACTAGGCTACCCGGCTTCTCCACAGGCATTTTTCAATGCCAAAACGGCACCCTTGCAACTCAAAAAACTAAATGGTACAGCGCGCACGTATGGCGGCACCTAGAGCTGTCTACGGCGACTGGTGGGCATTTCTGGGCAAGAGATTCGCGTACATCGGGCTATCCGTCGTCCTGGTGGCACAGCGCACGAGCTGTGGTTACAACATTGGTGCGGGACCGCTGGATCATACTCACAATATGTCCCGCGCAACACTCCGACAAAAACGGGTGGGGGAGACCCACAGTGCGGCCAAGCCTGCCTACAACACACACCGCCCAAACCTAGGCCCGCACAACCGTGCAGGCTGTAGCTCATACAAACAAAGTAAATGCCTCCGAAAGCAAGGCGCAACTGCCTCGAAGCGGCCTTGGCACGCATTTTTGAACACCGCACAACAATGCGCAGCGGCCCCAGAGCGGCGACGTTACAAGCCCAGACCATAGCTGACTGAAGGAGACTAGGCTACCCGGCTTCTCCACAGGCATTTTTCAATTCCAAAACGGCACCCTTGCAACTCCAAAAAACTAAATGGTACAGGGCGCACGTATGGCGGCACCTAGAGCTGTCTACGGCGACTGGTGGGCATGGGCATTTCTGGGCAAGAGATTCGCGTACAGCGAGCTATCTGGCTGCAGGCATTCTTCTCAATCCTAAAAACTCGTGGGTTGGTATATAAGCGCACACCTCTACTTCTTGAACAGTCTAGCCAGCACTTGATTCATGCGGTTTGCAAAATCAACCGCGCTATTGACTTCTTCGCCCTCTATGATGCAGGCCTGATCGAACAGAACATGCACCATGTTCTCTAGCAATTCGCTCTCCCCGTTGTCTTTGTATTCCCTGAGCAGCCCACTCAATACGGGATGCTTAATATTGAGCTCGAGTATCCTGCTGCCCTTGTAACTAAGCTGTTTCTGCTCTCTCAAGAATCTCTCCATTCTAATATCCAACGCGTGTTCCGGCACGGCAAGACACACGAGGCTAGTGGTGAGCTTCCGCGAAACTTTTATATCACTTACAGAATCCCCCAGCACCTTTTTCATGTAATCGATAAAGGCCTCCACATTTTCCTTCTGCTGTGCGTCGTCAGTGTCTTTTTTCTCCTTTTTCTTCTTTGTGCTCTGCTGGTCATCACCTTCGGTAAACTTCTCCAGGTCGCTCTCGTCCACCCGCGTCACAGACTTAAACGGCACCCCCTTATACTCAAGCACCACGCTAGTCCAAAAGTCATCCACCGGGTCCACAAGCAGCACCACTTCAATCCCATTACTGACCATTCCCTCTATTTGCGGGCTGCGCATTGCGGATTCAAGGTCATTCCCAGATAGATAAAAAATGTGCTCCTGCCCGGGTTTCATCCTGGATATGTAATCTCCCAGACTTATAAGCTCCCCCTCCTTGCTGTTGCTGCTATAAAACCTACACACGGAGAGGATTGACTCCCTAGATTCGGTATCCATTGCCTCGCACAGGCCTTCCTTGAGCACCGGGCCAAAATTCTCCCAGAATGTTTTGTAACTTACCGGGTCACTATCCGCCTTTTCCCGGAGTGAGGTGAGCACCCGCCTGGTCACAGAAGCTTTGATCTTCTCGATCACCATATTGTTCTGCAAAGTCTCCCTGCTAATATTCAGCGGCAAGTCAGATGAATCAATCACACCCCTAAGAAACCGCATATACTGCGGAATAACCTGCACGTTATCTTCAGTGATAAACACCCTATTCACGTACAGCTTCACAGAACACCGCCTGTCCGGGTGAAACAAATCGAATGGCTTCACAGAAGGAACGTACAGCAAGTTTATGTACTCTATAGTCCCCTCATTCTTGTTGTGTATTACCATCCACGGATTGCTTCCTATGTGCGAAATAGAGCGGAAAAACTCCATGTGTTCGCTTTCAGAAATCTCGTCCTTCGGCTTTGTCCATATCGCAACCCCGCTATTGAGCTTTTCCTCGGTGCCGTCACTCGCTATTAGGTATATCGGGTAACCAACATGGTCGGAGTATGTGGTCACTATGTGCTCAATGCGGAACTTATCGAGAAAATCGAATTCGTCTTCCCTGAGTGTTAGGATAACCTTGGTACCCCTGCTTACATCCCCTTCAATTGTTGATACGGAAAAGACACCGTCGCCTGAAGACTGCCACCTGTGGCCAACTTTCTCCCCGGCCTTGCATGACTCCACAACAACATCGGTTGCAACCATAAACACCGAGTAGAACCCGACGCCAAACTTCCCGATTAGGTCACACCCCTGCGCCTTGCCACCCTTGAATTCCTCCAAGAATCTTTGGGTTCCAGAACTAGCAATAGTCCCCAGGTTGTCTATCAGCTCCTTGCGGCTCATCCCTATACCGTTGTCCCGCACAGTGAGCTCGCGCCTGTCTCTGTCTACACTGATAACAATCCTCAGCTCTTCTCCCGCCTCCATGAGGCTTTGGTCAGAGCAAAATAAATACCTGAGCTTGTCACAGGCGTCAGAGGCGTTTGAGATGACCTCGCGCAGGAAGATGTCCTTATTAGTGTACAGGGAGTGGACCACAAGACTCAGAACCTTGCCCACTTCAGCGCTAAATTTCAACTCCTCGACGTCGCCCATAGTACCCCCTACTCCAACCAATCCAACAGCTCTACTCTACCTAGCCATTAGGCACGAATTTTTCAAGCCCTGCTCACATAAAAATCTAATCGCCATAAACTCTCAACAGGCTCTCTACACTACTTTTGACCTCGGGGCTAGAGGCCGTATCTCCCAATATTTCACGCATAATACTAACGGCATAGTTTACATCCTTGCGCCTAAGTTGTAGCACCACCAAAGCCTCCTTTGCTGAAGATTTGTATACCCCATCCTTACTCGAGGCAAGGTGCATGAGCCTGCTTTCAAGCTCAGGGCCAGTTTCACCCAAACTCATAGACAAAACAACACTCAAATACTCAGCCAACTCTCTCAACTCACGGGCAAGCCCCTTAACCGCAGCCAGCTCCGCGTACATATCACGCGCGGCAGCCACATCCTTCTTATCCTTCACATAGGAATGCGCCAACCTAAACTTCGCCAGATGGGCACCTGCACCTTCATCACGCGATACTTCCTCCAGGCTTTTTATGCCTTCCTCACCGGTACCCTTTAACGCAAAGTATACTGCGTCACCACTTCGTTCAAACATCTCTTCGCGACGATTCTCAAACAGAAACGCAGCCCCAGAGGCGCCCAGCACAAGCAGCACTAAAACAACAACCAACCCCCTAAATCTTACGAAAAACCCCCTGACGGCCTCTCCTTCCATTACCTACACCAAACACATACCTCGCCATAGTACTGTAGTGACACCTATTCTCGTAGTCAAGGTTTTGGTGGTATCCAGAGATAATGCACCGGATATTGACTCAGCAACGCGGGTCCACCGGGATACAAACAGCCACTGCAGCGCATCGAAGAAATATGCCAGCGCCGTGATACACTCAACTTAGCAAATCTCGCGTATTAGGAACAGCAGTGCCATAATATTGGGCAGAGGCTTAGTAGCAACCCCCCATGGCAACCCAAGAGCACGAGAAAACCTCAGCTCTACAACCGGAACTACGGTAAACCACATCGACGGGTATGGAACCGCCGCCGCAGACCCAGCATGCAGTTAACTAGCTCTGAGACCACTGATCGCGGCTATCGCACAAGTCATTAATAATGCACTTATGGCACAGGGGAGCGCGCGCCTTGCACACATACCTCCCGTGTAAGACTAACCAGTGATGGGCATACAGCTTCCACTTTTCCGGAACAACCTTGTTAAGCGAGTTCTCCACCCCTAGGACAGTACTTTCCTTGACCAGCCCTATCCTATTGCTCACCCTAAAAACATGCGTATCAACCGCGATAGCAGGAATTCCAAACGCGGAATTCAAGAACACACTGGCACTTTTTCTGCCGACCCCTGGAAGGTCAGTTAAGGCATCAAAGTCCTGTGGCACTACCCCGCCATAATCTTTTACAATTATCTCACTCAGCTTTATTATGTTCTTTGCCTTGGAGTTGTATAGCCCTATGCTGTCGATATAACCCTTCAGCCCATCTTCCCCCAAGGCTAGCATCTTCTGGGGTGAATCCGCCACATCGAACAGCTTATCTGTGATTTTATTGACGCTAACATCGGTGGTGCGCGCAGACAGCACTATAGCAACCAGCAAGGTAAACTCATTCCGGTACCGCAGCTCTATGCGTGGGTGCGGGTTATCCTCCGAAAACCTACCGAAGAGCAAATCAACGTCCTTCATTATTCTTCATCACCTGAAGGCCGCTCTTCATCTTCTTCCTTGCTGCCATCAACCACAGTGGCCACAGACACAACTTTTTCGCCTTTTTCGGTCTTAAACAAAGTAACACCCTGAGTGCTACGCCCGACAACTCTGATATCAGTCACCGCTATACGGATCAGCTTGCCTTTATCGGTAATCAACATAACCTGATCGGTCTGAGACACAGGAAAACTGGCAACCACATTGCCGTTTCTTACCGTAGTTAGAATGTTTACGACCCCTACTCCACCCCTGGAAGTGATGCGATACTCGTACGCAGATGTCCTCTTCCCAAACCCATTTTCGGTTACCGTAAGTATGAATTGCTCACTGCACGCCATCTCCAAAAATTGCTCTCGTTCGATAGTGTGCTCCTCGAGCATTGGCGCGACCTCATCACTGACCACACCACTGTGGGATGCAGCAACCCTGGCTTCCACCGGAATCTTCAGATAAGATTCCTTGAGTTCAGAGCTCGCCTCTATGCCATGCAGCACGGACATAGAAATCACCTGATCACCCGCAGAAAGCCTGATAGCCCTAACCCCGTCTGACGTCCTTCCACGAAACTGCCTCACATTACTCACGGCAAACCTGATGCTCTTACCCAACCTACTGGAAAGCAGTACATGATCAGCATACCCGCATACGTGTGCAGATATCAACTGGTCACCAGGAGTCAGAACCATAGCGATTTTCCCGCTCGATGGAACGTACTGAAAATCTGACAGTGCATTACGCCGTATGTTGCCAGAGGCAGTTGCAAATACTACATCGAGGTTCGCTATGCCTACCTCGTCGTCACAGCTAGGAAGTGGCATAACACTGGTAATGGTCTCCCCATCGGAGAGCGGGAAAATATTCACTAGTGATCTACCGCGGGAGCTCGGCTCACCCAATGGGAGCTTGTACACCTTGAGCTTATATACCTTACCCACATTGGAGAAGAATAGCACGCTGGTGTGGGTGTCCACCACAAACAGCTTAGTGGTGACGTCCTCTTCTTTTATGCCCTGGGCCACACGCCCTTTACCACCGCGCTTTTGCGCCCTGTAGTTAGACAGTTTTACGCGCTTCACGAACCCGTTCATGGTAACCGTGACGACCATCTCTTCCTTGGGGATCAGGCTTTCCGCGTCAATCTCATCAACAGATTGCTCTATAGCCGTGTTCCTGGGTGTGGCAAGCTTCGCCTTTGCATCAAGCAACCCTTGCTTGACTATATCCATAAGCAGAGAATCCGTGCTCAGAATTTTGGTGTACTCGGTGATCAAGGCAACCATGGATTCCAGTTCCGCCTCCAGCTTGTCTTTCTCAAGCCCAGTAAGGCGCTGTAGTCTCATTTCCAAAATAGCCTTGACTTGGGGAACGGTTAACTGGTACATCCCCCCCTCAACAACACCAGTACTGTCAGACACTAGCTCTATCATGTTTCTAATATCCGCGGAGGGGGCCCATCTACGCTCCCGCAGCGCGGCAGAAGCTTCCGCACTATCCTTTGAGGATTTGATAATGGAAACAACTTCATCGATATTCAGCACCGCAATATACATCCCTATGTACAGGTGCGCTTTTTCCCTAATTTTCTTGAGCCTGAACCTCGTCCTGCGGACTATAACTTCCTTTCTGAAGTCAACGAACGTGGCAATAATCTCGGGCAAAGACATAACCCGAGGCTTATTGTTTTCCAACACAAGCGTATTGATACTAAAACTCGTGCGCAGAGGCGTGAGCCCCAAAAGCTGATTGAGCACCACCTGAGAATCCACCTGCCGCTTGAGCTCTATGGCTACCCGCACACCAGATTTATTAGACTCATCGCGAAGATCCGCAACACCCTCTATCTTTTTCTCCTTAACAAGCTCGTGAATCCTCTCGACAAGCTTCGCCTTGTTGACCTGATACGGAATCTCATCAATTATGATGGCTTGCCTACCCGAAGGCAGTTCTTCCGTATGGGTTCTACCACGAACGACTATGGTGCCCCTACCAGAGGCAAATGCAGACCTGATTCCGGCGTCTCCCATGATCACCCCACCGGTTGGGAAGTCCGGCCCAGGAATTATGGCCATCAGCTCGTCCAGGGTGATCTCAGGACGCTCTATATACGCTACACACGCGTCAACAACCTCACCCAAATTGTGCGACGGAATGTTCGTGGACATCCCAACAGCAACCCCACCTGCGCCGTTAACCAACAAGTTTGGAAACTCGGCAGGCAGTATTACGGGCTCCTCCTCATTCTCGTCATAGTTGGGACGAAAATCTACAGTGTCTTCGTCAATGTCATTAAGTAGAAAGTGCGCGGCCTCAGACAACCGGGCTTCTGTGTATCGCATAGAAGCGGGAGGATCACCGTCTATCGAACCGAAGTTTCCCTGGCTATCAATCAGCGGCACCAGGAGGGAAAAATCCTGAGCCATCCTCACCAACGCGTCATAAATGGCGGTATCCGCATGAGGGTGATACCTACCCATTACGTCACCCACAACGCGGGCAGCCTTTTTGTAGGGCTTGTTGTGATCATACCCAGACTTGTACATAGAGTACAAAATCCTTCTGTGAACGGGCTTTAAGCCATCGCGGATATCAGGTATCGCCCTGCTTACAATAACGCTCATGGCGTAAGAAAGGTAGGAGCTCTCTAACTCCTGCTCTATGGAAACCGGTAAAACGCCCCCGCTCATCTGGACAAGGAACACCACAATCTATAAGACCACCCATCTTAATTCCCCGAATCACCGAGGTCAAGGCAATTGTTTGCAGAACACACACCAAATTCAAGTCTGAAATGTGCCCCGCATCCCCAGCAAGCAACGCCTTGTCTCGGTTGCCGTGCGGCTATTACACCTCAAAGTATGGCATAGCTGATATACACAACATCTGAAACGCACCGTAGCGTATCACCAAATTACGCAGTTTAAAGTCGCGGATGGAAGCAGGTTACGCAACGGACCGTTGTCCCAAAGTAGCAGATTGTGCCGGTGTGACTGAAGCATAGCTGGATATTGTTGTCAATGGGGTGGTGCCTGTAGGTGTACCTCCACTCGCAGTCGATGCGGCATCTCCCCCACCCGTTGTGCTTCCTCTGGTGGCCGTAGGTGCGGACGCAGCAGCAGTGGGCCTCTGTCCCGGAGAAGTAGCAGATTGTGCAGGTGTACTCGGTGTACCTTGAATGCGAGAGGAGTCCTTTGCCTTAAGTGAACCCGCAGAAGAGGCTAGCGCAGTTTTTTAGCACGATCAACAATACTGATGTAATTCTCAACAAAACCAAGTATTTCACTTGGTAACTGTCCAAGTACCGCATTCTCCGCTAGTTGTTGCTTACTGGACTGTGTCGAGTCGTATCGTGCAACGGTGGTAAGCGCGCTCTTAACGTCTCCAGGCGGCCCAGTACGAGGCCTGTACTTTTCATCGATGGCACGGAGGGCTGTGTATGCTTTGCGGTTTATGTCGATAGCGCTAAGTTCCTTGCGTAGTTTGTATTGCTTATCGATTGCTCCCGTAGGTGTACCCTAATCTGGCGAGGAATTCTCTACCCCAGATATAGTATCGTCCGCAACAGTAACTGCAGAAGCAACACGTACACCACTAGAGTGGTGTCCCCCCATCACCAGCAGTACCATTCGGCATAGCAGTACTATCATCCATAACACACACCACACAAAGTTAAGGAATTAATAACATATGAGTGTGTCACAACGTTGTAAAACTCTCAACAATAAAGTACGACTGCACACTCCTTTACATCAAACTCTCCGCTATAGAGGAGGCAATTGTTGTGGTTGGATTTAGAATTTTGGTGAGGGAAAGGCTTTTCGCCTCCCCCTTCTGTCTTCAGCAAACTTTTTGGCTAAAGAGCGGCCCCTTGCGCTTGCTGTGCCGGTGCGAACAAGATATCGTCGAGCGTTGCCGATGGACCGGCACCTCTTAAGCTAAGACATGCGTCCCATGCGATGCATCCTGCACTACTCGCTATATGGTTGATGGTTCCCATAAGTATGGCAGCACGCACATCTTCACGAACTCCAGCAATATCTTGCTCGGGATGCCTTGCCTTGCATAAATCCCAGGCAGTTAAGACAAGGGCTCGCGCAATTCCTGAACAAAGCTCTTCAGTGCTGCGACTCCCCCTCCGTCTCAAATCATTTACGATCCGAGAGTAGAGTCCTGCCCTTGACCCACCAGCACTCCGCCCTTGCCGTGCTTGTGGAGTGAGCAAGACACCGTTGAGCGTTGCCGATGGATCGGCACCTCTTAAGCTAAGACATGCGTCCCATGCGATGCATCCTGCAGCACGTGCTATGTAGTTGATAGTTCCCATAAGTATGGCAGCACGCACATCTTCACGAACTCCAGTAATCTCTTGCTCGGGATGCCTTGCCTTGCATAAATCCCAGGCAGTTAAGACAAGGGCTCGCGCAATTCCTGAACAAAGCCTCTCATACCTGCACGCTATCTCCCGTGTTTGCCATGCTAATAACAGGACATCGTCGAGTGCTGCCGATGGATCGGCACCTCTTAAGCTAAGACATGCGTCCCATGCGATATTCGTCGCACTACTCACTATGTAGTTGATGGTTCCCATAAGTATGACAGCACGCACATCTTCACGAACTCCAGCAATATCTTGCTCGGGATGCCTTGCCTTGCATAAATCCCAGGCAGTTAAGACAAGGGCTCGCGCAATTCCTGAACAAAGCTCTTCAGTGCTGCGACTCCCCCTCCATCTCAAATCATTTACGATCCGAGAGTAGAGTCCTGCCCTTGACCCACCAGCACTCCGCCCTTGCCGTGCTTGTGGAGTGAGCAAGACACCGTTGAGCGTTGCCGATGGATCGGCACCTCTTAAGCTAAGACATGCGTCCCATGCGATGCATCCTGCAGCACGTGCTATGTAGTTGATAGTTCCCATAAGTATGGCAGCACGCACATCTTCACGAACTCCAGTAATCTCTTGTCCGCCGAGATAGCATACCCTGTGTAAATCCCCGACAATCGAGACAAGGCGCACCGCACTTCTGAAACAAAGCCTCTCATACTCGCGTTTCAGCTGCCAACTAGCAACCTCAGCAGCACGGTGGATAGTTGCTTGGTGGTTGATGCTGTCAGCATCGGGTGCGCTCAGCCCATACTTGGCATCGATATTGCGACATTCTTGTTTCAGCTGCCAACTAGCAACCTCAGCAGCACGGTGGATAGTTGCTTGGTGGTTGATGCTGTCAGCATCGGGTGCGCTCAGCCCATACTTAGCATCGATATTGCGACATTCTTGTTTCAGCTGCCAACTAGCAACCTCAGCGGCACGGGTGGTCACACTCGTCTCGGCGTCGATTCCGGTAGTGCGGGAATCTGCTACGTAAGCCACAATAGCAAAAATTACCAGCAATAGCGGCGAAAGGGTCGTGGCCACAATAGCAAAAGTCACCAACAATAGCGACGAAAGGGTCGTGGCCACAATAGCAACAGCAGAATAGGCCGGCTTGATAATCCACACTACACGCCGGCAGGTGCGGAAGTAACGTTCCACGTTGTTGGAGGATCCCCCCCCCCCCAGCAGTACTACTCTGCATGGCAGTGCTATTATCCATAACACACACTCCACAAAGTTAAGGAATTAATAACATACGAGTGTGCCACAACGTTGTAAATACTGTCAACAATACACGGCGCTATGCGTGCAACCAGCGTAGCATGGCAGTTTGCATTGGGCGTCTGTTTAGTTTTTATTGATTGTGCGTTCCCTTAGGGTCCATAATGGGACAGGTGCTTGCGCCCACGTTCTCGGAGCCTTGACATTATGGAACATTGTGACTTCCCAGTAGATGATGCCCAGCATATGTCGGGGTGCAATCCAGAGGAAAGTTTTCTGCTATCCTTAAACGAGGAGCAGAAGGAGGCCGTTTTTTGTGTTGATGGGCCTGTTCTTATCTTAGCGGGAGCTGGAACAGGTAAAACTCGCACCATAACCTCAAGGATGGGTTATATCATCAAGCGTGGGCTCGCGTTTCCCAGCCAGATTCTGGCAGTAACATTCACAAATAAAGCCGCGCGGGAGATGCTTGTTCGAGTGAGCGAGATTGTCGATACCACTGGTATATGGCTGGGAACATTTCACGCAATTGCGGCCAGAATACTGCGTAGCAACGCGGAGCGAGTCGGCCTAAGGAGAGATTTTACAGTCATAGGCCCAGATGACCAGCTGCAGCTCATAAAAGCCATTGTGAATGATACACAACCCGGGCACCCCGCAGAGGAATGCAAAAAAATGATGCATGCGATACAGAGGTGGAAAGAAAAGGGGCTACTACCCGCAGGTGTTACAGATACGGAATTGCAAAAGTGCCCTAACATAGTGCGTGACGTGTATTATGAGTATCAGGAACGGCTGAAGGCCCTCAACTGTGCTGACTTTGGCGATCTTCTTCTGTACAACGTATCGATGTTCAGTGCCCATGCAGACGTTCTTTCCCACTATCAGGAACAGTTTAAGTATGTGATGGTGGATGAATATCAGGACATCAACACAGTACAATACTTGTGGCTCAGACTAATCGTCCAAAAACGTAAAAACATCTGCTGTGTCGGGGATGATGACCAGTCTATCTACAGTTGGCGCGGAGCTGAAGTTGGGAACATATTGAGGTTTGCCGACGATTTTCCTGAAGCGAAGATCGTCAGGTTGGAATGTAACTACCGCTCAACCTCTAACATATTGTGTGCAGCCTCCGCAATTATAAACAACAACAAGTCCAGGCTGGGTAAAAAACTTTGGACCACAAACCATGCGGGGCAAAAAGTTGGCCTAATGAAATTCTGGGATGGCAGGATGGAAGCTCAGTTTATTAGTGAGTACATAAAAGGCTCCAGCGAATATAGATTCGACGAAACTGCAATACTCGTCAGGGCCGGGTTTCAAACCAGAGTGTTCGAGGAGTATTTGGTCAGGTGCGGAATTCCCTACAAAATAATAGGTAGCACCAAGTTCTACGACAGACAGGAAATAAAAGATCTCGTATCATACCTCAGGGTGGTAACGAACCCTAAAAATGACATAGCGTTTGAGAGGATAGTGAATAAACCGAAGCGGCAGCTTGGGGCCTCTACGGTCGCAAAAATGCGGGCATACGCCAGGGACAATAGGTTGTCTTTGCTCGAGTCTGGGGAGTCTATGATACGCTTCGGACTACTGCCAGAAAGGACCTCCAATACTCTGCAAAATCTGCTCGACAAATTCAAATGCTGGCGAGAAACCTTGGATACTACGTCTCTAACAACCGTGATGCAGGCTATAGCTGAGGGTTCTGGCTATATGAACATGCTGAAAGACGAGGGGGATGCCGGCGCATCGAAAATCGAAAACATTAGAGAATTGTTCGCCGCCGTGGGGAACTTTGAGAATGCAACCAAGTTTTTAGAGCACATCAGCTTGGTAACTGAGGTAGACTCACCTGAGCAGGCCAGCAACCATGTGTACCTGATGACTTTGCACGCGGCTAAGGGCCTGGAATTCCCACTGGTGTTTCTACCCGGCTGGGAGGAGGGAGTGTTCCCCCACGAAAAATCTATACATGACTCCACTGGAAATGCCCTGGAAGAAGAACGTCGCCTTGCGTACGTGGGCATGACCAGAGCACGAGAGCAGCTGTTTATATCCTGCGTCGCGGTGAGGGAGGTAAACAACTGGAGGCAGCCCATGAAGATATCGCGATTCATAAAGGAGCTCCCTGCAGAGCACGTGCAAGTTCTAAAAAATGTAGATGGCTCCATGCAGCATGGTTGTTAGCATCCAGCCCACTGCCCCACAGCTCTAACCGCTTGCTGGGTAGCCCTTTTTGATGGAAAATATAAGGGCAGAACAAACCCAAACCCGCATGGACCAGCCACATGGTTCTTGCACTCCCAGGGACTTACCTAATACTTTCGCGAAGCGCAGCAGGCCATCAGGTGAGCCACTACCGCAACCTATACCATAGATACACAACTTCAAATGAAGACTGTGCACAGCGATAAGCATTCCGCAAACAACGCACAAACGAGATGAAAGCTCAGGTAGACCGCGGTTACCACATGGTTACACAAGCGTGGGGGTGCCGTCTTGATTTGGTAGCTCCAATCCAACGGACTCTTGTGTCACTACAGAGATCACTAACACTGTACAGAGTATATGCCAAACCGAAGCGGCGCTAGACAAGATACTCAGCACTTGCACCCCAGAAAACTTACCTCATGCTTTCGCGAAATGTGCGCAATGGGCACCAATTTGCAAGTGTAAATTGCACACACACCTGGTATGGCTACAATGGCACCACCCCAGTATATCGTTGGTTGCTGCAGGGGCATGTGGTGTCATCCGCGTGGACCACTAGCAGGAGCTACGGTATTGCGCATATCAGCGCGTATGGGGCCGCTCATTTGCCCCTTGGCATAGGTCGGAGTCCAGTGCACAACAACAATGAAGACACAACACAAACAGATGGCAGTGGTGAGCCATCAGCTGAAGAGGGGCGCGACGGTTGCGCATCCTCCCCCAGAGATAGGCACATCCGAAGGATCGTCTGAAGCACCAGAAGTGGAAGGCACTACACACTCTGCGGCCCCCGCTACACCCGCTCTCGAATTAAAAAGTGCACCAGACCAGGAAATGTGTCTCGCGGCTCCTACTCCTTGGAGCCTCATCTATTCCGCGAAGCACCACGATGACAACAAGGCAGCACAGTATGAACACGTTCAGGATGTTTGCAGCCAATATCTATGTAAGCACGCCAAAGACCGGCACGGCCTGCTCAAGTTCATAGCCGCTTCCATTGATAAGGGCGTTAGTGCCAGTATAGACGTTGCCGCCAATACCACAAGGGCGAGCATGCGGGCGATAAGGAACGACAAAACTGAAATAGTAGCAGCGAAGATTACAGAGAAGCACACATTTACCGTAAAAAGTGCCGGTAGCGACATCGGCGCTCTTGCAGCGGATATGAAATACATAGTTAGGCCCACACCACAGCCATGTAAGTACAAAATCTGCGATCTAGAAGTTACAATAAGGCACAGCGATGGCGCCGAACTAACATATACTAGCACAAATATATCAGAGGTGCCCTCATCTGGAGCGCAAAACACCGTACCAGCGCAGAGTGTAGATGATGTAGATGATAATGCCCAAAGTGTAACGCCCGATGCAGATCTTGCAACACCCAGCGATGATACGTATTCACAATCTGCCGAGCTTACACAATCTGCCGAGTTTACAACAACACAAGATGTAGATGTCGCGCCTGACGTGGAGAATGCGGATACTCAGCAGACCCGCAATAGCTTTATATCCCCGCCGGAGGCCGCACCGAGTGATGAAATAGATGTACCTAAAGACCGCTACGTCACAGCGCTAGCGGCATCCATGCGTACCGTGCGCGAGGTAATCATAAGTCTATGCAACAACACGCAGCATTTGGCAGACCCAAGTGAGGATGTTCTGGGATCAGACGCAATACCTAACTGCACAACGGTTAGGATATCCCCCAAACTTGTTGCTAAAGCCTATGGTGAATTTATTCGCGAAATGCTGAATGACCCCGCAATAGTGGGGGATAATATACCAAACGCTGCAGAGCAGGAGAAGATTGACTGTATACACAATCACGCGCAGTACATAGTAACAACTGTTATAGAGGCCGCACAGGGGGCAACCGGCGTGCATGAAAACGACATTGCGCAAACGGTTCGACAAAAAATACTGGCCGAGCTGGCCCCTGACATCCCAACAACAGACGCGATGATTGAGCCCGTGCAGGACGAGCACGTTGACATAACACCAGATTCGGAGGAGCAGGAGACCATGTACGAAAACGGCAAAACCCATCCCGATCGATCTTTGCCCACTGAGCCGGTATTTACAATGCCATTTTGGTCCGCGGCAATGTTTTTCGCATCGGCAATGATGGGTATTTGCGATTTACTCCAACAAGAATACGAAATCGAGTTAATTACAAACGTAGAGATTAGCCGTCTGGTAGCCAACTTACTTGCATCATCGCGCAAAGACAATAACGTCGCAATCTCCGAGGCGCGCATCCGTGAGGTGTTTACAGCCTGTCAGCAAGAAATTAGCGAAAAATTTTTATCCTGCACCGGCCAGGAGTTCGAGTGCGACAGCAGATTCATCCAACAAATGACATCGATCGTCCTAAAAGTAGTTGAAAGCTATGATGGCGTGTCGCTGACGGATTGGAGCGTTACCGACAAGCTCAAGCAGAAGGCCGCTAAACTTTTTGTGCGCTACCATGCAGACCTTTTTGAAGGAATACAACCCAACGAAGGACCTGAACCTTTACAACTCGGTAAGCAATTGGGAAATTGTAACGCAGCGGAGGCGGCTTTTCTGTGGTCAGGCACAGAATTCAAACTTGCAAATGATGTCACAGCAATTTTGGGCGACACACCCTGGGTAAAACACCTCTTCTTCGCGCAACCAAAGAGCAATTGTGGCCTTGCTGAACATCTAATCCTGGGCATAATTAAAAGGATCACTGAGCGGTCTTCCTTAGCGGGTTCCGACTTCAAAATTGAGGGTAAGATTTCCAGCAGGAGCCGACTGAGGAAGGGAGGATCATACCACGTCACACATAAGGCAACTGTGGCGCACATACATAGCCACGAAGAAATAGGTGTGTACCTTAGCTACACAGTACACCCCAGTAAATCTGCCAATAGGCCTAAGTACAGGATAACAAACCCAAAACTTTCAGTGTTGGGGACTGATCCAGAACAGGTGGCATGTTTCAAAATTGAAAACATGGCTTCCAAGGACAGCTTACCCTTTACTGATGCGGAGGCCATGTACAATAAGACCCGCGAAAAAAGGTCGCAACACAAGCATGGTGATCTGCAAACGCAACAAGCACCCACCAAAGAAAAGCACCAAAAAATTTTGGGCGGAATCTGCGCAGCCCTCAAAGCAATTTTGTGCGCAATATGGAAGTTCATCACCTACCCGTTCACCCTACTCGCCTCTTGTCTCAGTTTCAAGCGGCATGGTAGCCAAACCACAAGCGACAATGCGGCAGTAACCACAGAAAATCTGGCCCATAGGCACCCACAGGCACACAGCTCCTCACGCGGCAATCATCGTAGGGCACGACATAAAGCCCAGAGTAGCAGAGAAGAACAGCGCATTCAAGTACGCCATAGTCGCCCAGATAGAAAAGCAGATATCGATGATGCTCCCACAACAGTAATGAGTAACATAGAAGTGAATTCCCTCAGTATCCCAATGGCCCGAGGCACCTTTTAGCGTTAATTGGCTAGCAATCTGCGCATTACATACTAGACTTAGGGCTGGAGAAAACGCTCAGATCCACGCAGCACAGATATCCCTACAAACGGGCGACATAGATGTGCGCGGCAATGAAGCTATTCAACCAAAATAATGCATAATATAAACAGCTTCTGAGGCAAGTTTCCTCCTTTGTTTACACATTTCTCACCGCGCGAGAGTACAATCTGGCATACTCGCGTCAGTTACGTCGTGTTTCTTTGCGCTCAAATTCAACACCTGTAGATCATCAGCGTGTGCATGGATGGGAGGCGCGTCTAGAGCCCATACACGTGGGATTTGTATCATGGGATTGTTCAGAAAAAAGCCGAAGCAGCTCCGCTTGCGAATGGATGATAGCGATGCTGGCAACCTGTGGGATGCAGTACTAGGGCGTAGCGAGCCACCACCGCCAGGCTTCGGAACGACATCATGCGCACCGGTCGTGTATTCCCAGAAACTCCGCAATGATGACGAACTGTGTTGCGACGAAACCTTGGTAAAAGTGCTGCACACCATTGCAAAGCCCACAGGGCAGCGTGCTGGGCTGCTGAACCTAGCACTTGAATCAATTGTCCAGGATTCGCGGACCTTAGTAATCTCGCAAGAAGCAAGCGCCCCCACACCACTGATTACAATACAACCAGACAAGGCACGCTATAACGAACATGCCGCTATCAAGGTTGTGGAGAAGCACGTTGTACAGGTCTTCGAGGTAAGCAAAAAAGGATATGCAGACCTGCAATCTATGGGAAATATGTGGGTCACCGCGGCATATAGAGTTTCATCTCCCAAACTTACCCCTGGCCGTTATTTGCTCAGTGATCTGAAGTTAGAGGTTGGTAGTTTTGCAGGAGCAGACACCTCCGCACGGGTACTAAGCGCGCATCGGGGCATGGTTTACATGCCAACAATACAGCAAGATGTCGTGGAGGCAGGCGACGATGCAGTAGAGAAGTACTGCGCTAGCCTGTTGAGCAGAAGAACAAATAATATTCCCGATGTCAGTTGCATACCTAAAGATCTTAAATTCAGGCTTAAGGAAAAGGCCGATGCAGTTACGTGTGACCGCGGTAAAACTCCGTGGGATCTGATTCGCACTGATGTTGCATATGACTTTGCCGAAGAAGGCGAAGCCCAGATTATAGAGGCGCAAATAGAACCCAGCAATAAAATGCAGCTGCACTGCGTAGCGCTGCTGGGAGGAATGCAATGTGACCCAAAATTGGTCAATGTTCTCAAACACACGCTTAAACCCACCACAGAGCGTGGTTGCCTGTTGAATTTTCTCGAATCGTGCATACGAAGCACCGATTCCACACCTCTCAGATACGCGCGTAGCCACACCGCAGAGAATAGTAACCTACGGAGTCTTGTCGACTCGTGCGGACAAAGCACCAATATCAAAATATCTGCAACTGGAATCACAAAAAACCCTGTCACGGTAGTACACCCCATCATTGTGGGCGATCCCTCTGTTTCTGCAGTGCGGGTGGCAGAAGTGCATTGTGTGAAGGTTATGAAACGCAGCGGAATAACAGGCACAGTAGAGTGCATCGGCGCGTTGGAAGCAATTGTGCAATTCACACTTTGTACCACAGACAACTCTGAAGAGTGCAGCCTTGGCGACTTAAGAGTGACAGTCAAACCCATAAGCTTGGCCGGGCGCGCAATCAAGAATCAGCTTACTCACAATTCTACGTACGCACACACTCTGCCCCTTGACCCCAGAGCGCTGCATGGGCATACAAAACTGGGTGATGAAAAATTTCACGTACCTTACGTGCAGGATGTTGTCCTACCAAAAGACAAGAAAGGAATACTGCCCACAAGTAGAGTAAGTCTCAAGCACAGCGCAGATACAGCAATGCGTAATATAGCCAAGACCCCGTGGGACCTAATTAAAACAGGAGCGCCTTACGGTACACCAAACACTCAACCTGGGGCACACAGCAAGCTGTTGTTGTTTGACAATATTGGTAGGGGTATTAGCACCATCCAGCGTGACGAACAGATGGTGGAATTCGCGCGCAATGTAGTCCAGCCTACGAGTATACGCCCTGGCTTACTGCAATTCCTGGAAAAATGCATTGATACCAAAAACCCCTCCATTAGGGTTTTGGCCCACTCTTCCAACGAACCATCACTAAAAGCGACACTAACGTACGTAACAGAGGGTGTCACTTTTCCCATGGTGAAGGTTGAAGAAACGCACTTGGTTGATGTGGTGGATATAAGCGGTAAATCAGGACGCATTCTCAGTGATTTGCTTGTCGGGCACCCGAACGGAATATCCGTGCAAGATGTGTTGGAAGTAAAGTTATCTTACGAAATCAGCCACCATAGCCCGAATTATCTATTTAAAAACATGCGCGCTGAGATTAAATCCATGGGCCAAAATGGAAACAGGCCGCAACAAAGCCCACTGGTGGTGAACTTCAATGCAAGATACCGCCACGACGAAACACTAGAGGGAGATGACATGCAACAATCAAGTGCATACCTTCGAACGAAAGCAGCGACAGCTCTGCAGCAGGGAGTAGGGGGACAGTCGGCTGGTGTATCATCCGCTGCAGGCGGAACTGGCTTGGGTAGCACAGCACCCGATATAACACTCAAGGATGCACCAGATCAGGCAATGCGTAATGCAGCCAAGACCCCTTGGGACTTGATCTGCGGCGGGGATAAGCACGAACAAACTGTACAAGCTGCATCTTGTGACAACGTCGAAACGTTCACGAAGAACTACCTGCTCAAGCCTACAAAATGCCGTGCAGGCTTGCTAGAGTTCGTAAGGGCGTGTGTGCAGGACGGTAGCAATCTGTATATGGAAACTAACACTCCAGAAATAAGAGTGGATGTTGAGAAAGATGGAGATGGGCAACCGGTCAGCCCTGTGACGGTTACAGAAAAACATTTCATCCGAGTTTCCAGAGACGGCAAAGTTTTGGTCCTATTGGTACAGGTAGCTTACAAGGTCAACAAAACCCAGGTAGCGAAAGTGTATACGCTGTCCGATATGCAAGTCGCGGTCAAGTCAATAGGGAGTGGCAGCAGTCCATCCACGCAAGAGCTAAGGCACAGCATAAAGGCTTGCGAGCGCGTCCCAAAGTTGGCACACAAGAAACCTACAGCCGGGAATAGCACTGCAAAAACACAGCATCTTGAGACAGAAGAAGACGAATATGGCAGTGCAACACTTCGTAACGGGCTTGCTGAGGCCCGCGGGACAGCTAATGAAGGTGCCTCATACAACATATTCCTAGCCAGCCCCAAGGATTGTCAGAAGCTGGTCGATGACCGCGGGTTGTGCGAATTTGTTATGGGCCAAGACTGGGTCAGAGAGCACGTGGATGATGCGACAACCCCCAGAGCATCTGCGTCATGGAATACAAGTGAGCAACTAGCCTTCCTGACGCAGGTACTGACCACGAAACCGGGCGGCAATGCTCACAAACTTTTACTAACCGCACTGGCAGCGTGCATAGCTACACCGCATGTAGAATTAGACGCCCAGTCAGTGACAGTAAAAAAGCGGAATATAGTAGACAGTGGTGGTGCTACAGCGATTAAAGTTGAAGAAAAACATAATGTCAAAGCGAGAAGTATCGCAGATGTTGAGACAGTAGAGCTAGGTGATGTAAGTGCTACGCTGTCTTACGTGATCTCCGCTGACAGCGCCGCACAGAATGTTTTCTTCATATCAGATGTGAAGCTGCATCTAGTCGTTGAAGACGAAGGCATCGAGCAAAACATAAACTTTGGTGGCAAAGAAATAGTCACAATTGCCGATGAATCGCAGAAGGGCGCCAAGTCTAAAGGAGTTGCTAAGAAGAGCGCTGTTGCGGAAGAAGATGATCCCGAAGAGGAGACTGAACTTGAAGAAGATGAGCTCAAGGAGGATACCAAACCTGCGAGGAACGTAAAACAAGGTGCCAAATCCGGGAAGGGCGCCAAGTCTAAAGGAGTTGCTAAGAAGAGCGCTGTTGCGGAAGCAGATGATCCCGAAGAGGAGACTGAACTTGAAGAAGATGAGCTTGATGAGGGGAGCCTCGTCACGGGACAAGATAAGCGTAAGGGTGCTACCAGCGCGTCTGCAGGGGCTGCAACACTGCACAATGGTCTACCGACGGAGTTAAAAACAGGCTTAGCTCTAGCGGACCCTAAGGCCTGCCAGCAGCTAGTAGAGGATCAGGGGTTGGCCGCATTGGTTCTTGGGAGAGACTGGCGCACCAATCATATGGATGATTCCGGTACAACCCCTAACCTTGAGCACCTGAGTATAGATGAGCAGCTCACTCTCTTATCAACGGTGCTAGACACAACACCGAGTAGTACGCACGCATTATTACTGGATGCACTGAAAAGGTGCATAAACACACCAAGTGTAACATTAACCGCCAGATCAATGCAGATAAACAAGAGTAATATAACAGACAGTGGCGGTGGTGCAGCGATTCGAGTTGAAGCAAAACATAGTGTAGGGGCGGAACGCAGTACGACTATAGGACAGGCGCACCAAACGCCAAGCTATGTGGATGCTACGCTACATTACACGATCTCTGTCGACAAAGACGCACAGAACATCATCATATCAGATGTAAAGCTTAACGTAGCCACTGGACATGCAAAGAAAGAAATAAGCTTTTCCGGCATAGAAACAGTTAAGCTTCCCAATAAATTACTGCGAGCGGTGGCTGATAAATTCAGAGGCCATGACCCAAATGAAGAACAAGAATCGAGGATAAGCTTGGTGGATGCACGCAGCAACAGTGGCGCTACACCGGGGCAAAAGAAGCCGTCGCACGACGCAACACACGCTAAACCATCAGCTGGCGCAGGCAGTACCGCGGTAGCAGATCAGGATACGGCGGGTAGTTCGATGCAAGCATCATCAAGTGGCGCACAACATGGTGAACAACACCCTGCACCCACAGAACCGGTTGGTAACGCCGTTTTCACGCTCAAAACCGCACCAGACCAGACAATGCGAGATGCGGTCCCGCATCCTTGGAGTTTGATTTATGCCGGACAGCATCATGGGCACAATAGCAAGAGTGCGAAATCCGGCGACATGCAGGACTTCTGCGCGAAATTCCTATATCAGGAACCCAGCAAGCGTGATGGCCTGCTGAATTTCATAAAGACAAGCATCTGCTTCGATCCAAACGCTGATCTCAAAGTTGTCGCAGGGGAGCGTATACAAGCACACACATCCGCTAAGAGCCTCAAAAGTGACCCTGACAAAAAAACCGCATTAGTAGTGGTCACCGAGCATCATAACTTCATCGTCAAAAATAACGAAGATGAGAGGGTGGGCACCCTAACAGCAGAGATACGGTATGAAGTAACGCCCACTATCCAGCAGGATAAATATAAAATCAGCAATCTGACGGTCAATATAAAATCTCCAGGCTCAAGCACCACACTGCTGTACAAAAGCACCAGAACCTCTGAGGTTTCCCTACCGGTGCCCGACGTCACCAAAGCCCCGCAGAGGCCGCTTACGTCGTCTGATGCAGCACAAAAGCCTGCTACAACATTTGCAAGCTCGGAACAGCGGATTGCTGCTACGGCTAGCGCGTTGGCTCCCGCACGTATGAGCAGTGACCCTGAACAAGATAAGAATATAGCTAATTACCTGGAGGAAATATCGCGACCCAGCAGCCCCGAAGAAAGTGTGGCAGCGGGTGTAGGTACCACAACTGCGCAATCGCGACAAGCCGGCACTCAACAACCCGCTTCACAGCCCAAAGCGCCCGCTACACCCGCCTTTCAGCTAAAGAGTGCGGCAGATCAGGTAATGCGTTCTGCAGCCAAAACTCCTTGGAGCTTGATTTATGGTGGACACAGGCCCGAAAACACTGAAGAAAGCGCCGGCAGTGAGAGCATAGAAGATTTCCTGAAGAAATACCTGCTAAAGCCTACAAGACAGCGTGAGGGCTTGCTAGAGTTCGCCAAAGCGTGCATGTACAATGGTGGTAGTCTTAGCACGCATGCCACAGACGGCCCCAAAATAATAAAACCTCCGGTTGAGAATGGCGTCCAAAACGTGCAAGAAGTACACAACATCCAGGTCAAGGACACGCAAACAAAAGAAGTGCTAGACGTTCTGGCGGTAAAGGTAAGCTACAACATACGCAGCACGGACACCGATGGGGAGTACGAATTATCTGATTTGAAAGTTTTGGTTAAATCACTAGGAAGTGACGGAAGAAGCCCATCTGAGGCGGAGTTAACGTATGAAATAAACACCAAAGAACGTGTGTCACGGCAACATCCGCCTCAATTCACGAAGTACGTTGTGCCAGCATTGAGCGCTGAACAAGATGCTGCAACAAAGCTTAGGGAACAGTCAGCGCAAAAACTATTGCAAGCGGTGCAGCAAGGCGGCGCACAATCTTACGCAAAATCCACAGCAACTCAGGCTGGCAGCGTAAGTGCACCACCTAGTACGATCATCCTTAGCCCAGACCAAAACTGTGATGCAATATGCGCCAAATCCGACTTGTCCAAATTGGTTCTGGGTAATGAGTGGCACGCTAGGCATGCACGCAGCGTCATGGACCGCACCACCATATTTGATCCCCAGACGTTTTCGGGGCAGGATGCGCAATTCTCGCTCCTACACGGGGTATTGGGTGCGGTACCGAATGTTACTAACGGATGCCTGCTAGATGCACTGCAAAAGACCATAGGCACACCAGATGTTGTATTGGTTGACTCGCCGAATGGCAAACCAATAGTGACCGCAGAAGAGATAACTAATAGCGATGGCTCTGTGGCAATTTTGGTTCGAGAAGAACATGTTGCTACAGCAAAGTATTGGCGCAGCAGCACACGCCATGGTAGTGCTGTTAGACGCGCAGCAGCCAGAAATGCCCAAAATATGGGCAATGTGCACGCTGTCTTGTCTTACATCATATCTACCAAAATAGATGATGGTGGCGCCTATGCCGTAATCTCGAATATAGAGTTGGCAGTAGCAACAGAAGACGATGTACAAAACATCAGGTTTGAAGACGCGGAGAGCGTAGTTGTTCCCATTACCGGCGACGTGCTGCAGGGCGTCGTTGAGGAATTGCGTGGACGTACTTCGGTAGGAACACAGTCAGGAATCGGCCCTGGTAGGCGCGGCAGTATCGCTGCAACACAATCTAAATTGGATAGCATAAATCAGCACACAACCAGGGCACAGCATCCTGAAGCATCGCAGGATAAAGACAGCGTTTCCCCCGTTGCCCAAACCGATGCAGATGAGGAAGAATGGAGCAAAACTGCCGGCAAGGTGTCGTCATCGATGAAAACAGCGCAGGATGCAGGGGTAACACCTACACATAAAACCAGCAGCACTCAGGTGGGGCAGGACGATACCATCGACAGTGATGCAGAAGAATATGATATCACAGATATCACAGCACCAAAATCAGGGCGGTGGAGCGCAACACGCGTACTGCAGGCAATGGAACAGCGGCGCGAAGCAGGCATGGCGGCACGGAATGCACACAGCAAGGCAGCAAAGTTTGATACCTATGGTAGTGACGACGAGGACTTGAATTCCGAAGACTACAAGGAAGACTACGAGGAAGAGGATTATGATCTGCTAGAAGATGACGAGACAGAAAACAGGGCGGCGCATATTGCTAAGCCAGCGCACCATATCCGAAGTGGAGGAGCACAAGGTGGCGCAGCCGGTGTATATGACGAATCCGAGGTGTGGCACCAGACCCGCCAGTCAGCGCGTGGCACTGTCATCAAGAAAACGCAATTATTCGCTGACAACGGAAGGTTTAACTTCGTTGATGAGGTAAGGAACGCGCTTAGGGATAGGGATAACCTGTTGTGCCAAGAAATTTTCTACCCCACAGATGACGATATTAGCTTTGAAACAAACCTCTTCATGCGCATAGCAGAGGCAAGCGTTACTCCTCTTGGTGGGCCTGAAGCGGCTGAAAATGTGCAAGTCGTGGGTAACATAAAAAGCGAAGTAGACTTCTCAGATCTACAGCAGGAGTTCGATGTCGTAAAGAGCGCTACAGTAGATGCCGGGATCCACGGAACACTTTACATTTCCGTACGATACCAAGTTGCGAAAGAAGCTTCTGTATATTCAACCAATTACGTAATAAAAAACGCTGCCATCCACCTGGGGCGCACCGAGAATTCAGGCGCAACCGTCCTGCCAATAGATGATGTAGTCTCTGCGGTTAACACGCCATGGCGCACCGCTCTAGCAGAGTATGAAGCAAAACAAAAAAGCGCATTCCGTGCTGGCACGTTAACGGCCGGCGGTGGCGCACAAAAGAACAAAGGTGCGGACAAGCAAGAGAAAAGGCGCGCTCAACAAAAACGACAGCCCATACCCGAATTCACAGAGGAAAATGCGCTGCACACCGTACCAGTAAGTACAGAAAAGGTCGGCTGGTTCAGCAAAATACTGGGTTGTGTTTGTAAATTCTTTGGGAAGATATTCAAATTCTTCAAGAATCTCTTCGGAGTGCGAAGCACCGTACATGACGATTTTGCAAAATACGGAATGGACATCGGCAAGTTCATCGAGAACAAGCCTGGTGACTCACACGGGGCACATTTGTCCCACACAAATGGCGATGTACGCCATAACGCACAGGCAGAGGTCGATGACATATACCACGATGAGTATGATGACTTTGAACGCCTTCCTCGCCATAGTCCCAAGCGCCCCCCTTCCGAAGTGATAAGCGACAGCACAGTCCACCCAGCAGGTGAGCGCGCAACAGCTGCCAGGAGAGGTCGCAGGTAGTTTGAGCGTAGTGCGGGAGCGCTGCTAAATGCAAAAGCTGCAAAGGGCATACAAGACGCGTTGCAATTGTGCAGAGACTGTACAAAAAACCGCCTTACGTATTTGTGAAAACAGTGAGCTCACGGGGGCGTATTTCTGATTTCTCCGGCACAGAGTTTGGGCATCTGCAACCTTGGCGTTTACACGCTCAAAGCGCACCATATGCGGCATCATCACTACAGGAACTTCACCGCAACCAAATTCCCTCTAGTTTTGCCCATCTGCAATAGTGCATTGCTATAAATAGCATAAATTTTCTGGGCTACATAAGCGGCATCGTACAGTATTACGAGAAATGACGGCTCAATTACTCGTGCTTAAAGCGCAAAAAACTATTGACTTACTTACCGGTATCGCCTACAATACACGCGCCTGTTGTGCGCGCTGGGTTTTGCTCATGTTCGTCATGGGTTGCCCGGCTACCGCTGAAGTTGCGGGCGCGTCGTGGGTAGTTAAGGCGAGACAGCAGAAGGTGCAGGTGTGTTCTTGTTCACTGGACGCTGTTGGGTTTTGGCATACTTGGGTACTCTTGCTGGGTGGAGGAGTTTCTTGGCCTGCGGCCGTGAGTGCTGGCAAATAACCAAATAAAATGTTGGCGTGCGTGGTGACCACGGATAGAAGAGGTGGAAGCGCGGTCTAGGTCCTGGCCTGGTGGTTTTTCATCAAGGAGGTGCGGAGCACCGTTGCGGCAGCGACCTCCTGGTTTTCGTCACCGCTGAAAGGGAACGTAGCTTTGTCTCACACAGTCAACAATATGTTGTTGATTTGGCTGTTCGGCGCACGTTACCGTCGCCAACGCGGTTCTACCGCGCGCATGCATACCCTTTATCGCCGCATACTGGATAGAGAAAGGAGGGGGGGGGGGGACCTTAGACATGAGCAGTAGTGACATAAACGCGGTAGCTGTCCAGGGTGGCGTAGCAGGTGGCACAACATCCGTAAGTGGCAGTACGCACAGTGCAGACAACGAAACCGAACAGCTGAAAAACACTTTTGCAAGCGGCAAGGTACAAGATATCGTGCAGAAGGTGCTGTGCAGTAATGGGCAGCAGAGTGCACAGGTTTTAGCACACGTTTCCACCCGTAGTTTCACAGGGTCACATGGTGGCCTGAGGATCGACAAGCGCTATGTAGCACGCGTAACGTCTAGCGATGGTAGCACACCCGACAAGTGCTTTTACGTCCACCTCGCATATAAACTAATTCCCCCCCGCAGCGGGCAAAGTACCGAGCATAAGGCGTATGACGTGCAGCTCGGGGTCAGGAACGCCCTCTCCAACAAAAACATTGTGGCACCCAGCGGGCGCCTTGTGCTCGACACGATGTGGAAGCCAGAGGGCGCAGCAAACGCATCAGAATCCACACCTAGTGACAGTGGAAGCAGTGATATTCATGTGCACGACGCCATAATAGCACCTAACACAGCATTCGAGCCTGGTTCACAGTCCGACATCATAACACTCGGCATGGTCGACCTTACCGCAGATGTATATGGAACGCTGCTAACCGATGCGTATGTGTACCAGAACACGACGCTCTTGCACAAAGACGCGCAATACGGTGGCATAACAAGCGATGGGTACGATGCCGTGATGAAGGCTGTAGCCGAAACTCTATACTACGCAGACGCCCCTGATAAGCACCCTGCCCTGACGCGCCTGGCAGAGCATAGCATCTTGCACAGAGGAACCATAAAAACCAGTGGTAGTGGTCATGACGCCCTGGAGCGACATTACGTGTTCAGAGTGGACAACGCGCCGTATAACGTCCACGCCTTCGTGTCATACCCCGCACCGAAGAGACATTCAGCTAGTAATGTACAAGACCCTAAATCTGCACCCACGCTGGCAGTACGCCTTGTGCATGCTCAAACATTTACACTGAGTCCTTTTCTAGCTGCCTCGTGTAGCGCAGAAACCAGTGCGGTGAAGCAGCAGTTCGCTATACATGGCAGCGCTGCACCGAGGTCACATGAGGCATCAGAGCAAAATGGTGCCGGAGAACGGGGCACAGATACCGGGACACATTCCCCCTCCGGAGACGATGAGGCCGATATTCAAGCTAATCCCATCGCGCTTCCCATTATCGTCGTGAACGACTACGAGCGGGACCTGCGGCCAACTATCAGCAGTGCCTCGAACCATGTTGAATACCTAAAACGCGTGACAGAACAGCACGCGGTGAGTGCGGATATGAACGCAGCGCTCATCGAAAGCCTCGTGAGAATTACCTGTGCCGGTGAGGAAAGCTTAAAGCGCGCTGACGACAGCTTTGCTGCATTGTTGCGCAACGGAGATGTAGAGGTAAACGGAGAGGTACTTACTGCAGCTGAAAGAAGCGACTCCTCTGATAACGTCGACAGTGCATTAAGTGCGCTCAGACTGGCATTAAAATGGCACCCAGGTATGGCTGACCTGCTGCTGCGCGCAATAATAAACACATGCGATACAACCTCTAACGGATTCACCGTGGTTCACAGTGATAAAGAGCTGAGCAGAATCCAGCCAACAATTACACAGAAACTGAAACTGTGTAGTGACCCAGCAACGCATAGTAAAGTCACGATCACTAGAAACCTGCAGCTGGAGTACAAAATTGGTGATCAAGCTTTTAAAACGTCTGTGAACGTGGGCTATAAACTATCTTTGAATACGCGCGAAGACGGGCGCGCAGAGCTAGCAATCGAAAACATCTGCGCTACTGCGGCCCCTATCCTTACAGAAGGTCATGCTTCGCCCAAAGTTCTCTCATACCCATGGTGCAAAGATTCCGTGGTGAGTGACTTGTCACAACTTCTTGCCGCGAAATGCGCACCTTCTTTGGCAGTCAGTGCTTTCATAGGCCAGCGCGGGCTGTATGAAGGCATGTTCCTAAAACCGTCGTCGCCAGGTGGCAGCAGCAAGTTTCAGTGCACCACAAACGCAGCTAAGGAGAGAATATCACAATTTTTCTCGAAAAATAGTAGTGGCTCCGTGCTGCAGCTGAGCCAGATAAGCAACAGCACTCTGCGCTCTCTCGTGCCACCGTTATCTCGTCGAGGCGCAGACAACGCTCTCGAGATAAGCGGGCTTGTTCGGGCCGTTGCCAAGCATTTTGGAATCACAATAAAAGACGTTACGGAGCAAAGTAGTGCAAGCTACCCAATCAGAGGGAACGAGGTTGTAGGTGTAATAGCGGGCACAAGAGTGAAGCGGATCTATAAGATATCGCCAACATCAAGCACTGCTGAAGATATATTTGTGCACGTCGAATATGATGTACTGCTCGTTGAAACCGAGTTTTACTCCAAAAATCTTGAGCATGGCAAAGATACAGAGTATGTAATATGCAACCTGAAAGTAGGATGTGCGCAGGGCCAGTCAGGTGCCAGTAGTTGCAACATGATGGAATTCCCGGTCACGGTCTGGTCTTCGCGGGGTATCATAAGCAATGCATCCACCGCACGAACCGCCATAACAGCGTCCACAACAGCCTCCAAGTCTGCCGATAGCACCCCAGATTCGTCGACAGGTGGCACGTCAGAGCAGAAGGACAACAGCGACATCTCTGCTGTCTCATTCGAACATAGGGCAAATGAGTATAAAACCCGTTCCGACACCGAAAGCAAGAAGGATGCTGTGCAGCCACCTGTGCAGCCACTACGTAGTGATGAGTCTCGTGAGGTAAACAGGGATGCGGCCTGCTCCTCCAGTACCGAAAGTGAGGAGGATTCCAGTCTGTGGCTGACAAGCGGTAAGTTTCGTAATGCGGACAAAATTAGACGCGCCCTCAACAATAGAGAGTCGCTGCGCGCAGTACTATTCCCGAAAGATGTTGATGCAAAAAACTATACCTCACATGTAATATCGCGCATGGCGCAAATATGCCTCGATCGGGGAGATGCAACACCCCCCACCATCTATAACATAAGCAGCAATGTTACAAAACTTGGGGATTCGCACAAATCATATAAGGTGACCAAAGCCGCAGATGTCAGTGTGGATAGTGACGTGCTCAGCATATCTGTGGAGTATGCAATATCCAAACAGCGCCGTAACCGGGATGATGGCAGCGGAAACACTTATATTGTTTACGTGATCACCAATGCCAAGCTAACTATCAAAAAGCGAGGCGGAGCGGCCCAGGCTGCCATATTTTCAATCCCCGATACGAGGTCTAAATCGGTACTTGCTCCGTACCAAAATGCAAAAACTGAGTACGCAACGGCACATCCGCACAAAAAACACCCGTCAGCCCCCAAAGCGTCGGAAGAGAAGAAGGTCAAAACAGCGTTGAAGGAGGAAACGGCTACGGAAACGTTGCAGGAAAGAGCTACAACAGGGTCGCGAGAAGAAGGGATTACAACAACGTTGGAAGAGAAGGAGGTTACGGCAACGTTGGAAGAGCAGAAGGTCAAAACACCGTTGGAAGAGGAGAAGGCTACAGAAACGTTGAAGGAAAGGGCTACAGCAACATCAAAAGAGAGAGCTACAGCCAAAAGAAAAGCGAGTAAGTGGGTTGAGAATACCGTGTTTGTCGTGGAAAGTTCACCGGACGATCACGAAAAAAAGGAGCGGTGTTTCATTGTGGTGTGGTTTTGGTGGTTTGTGGGACTGCTTCTAAAACTGTGGGCGTGTATCGTTGCAGCGGCGTTGTGGTGCTATAGCCTTATCTTACGCTGTTGCTGCTGCGCTCCCGAAACGGCAGACAACACTAGCACAGTAAACCTGCGCGATTTCGCCGCACTAAAACGCACCAAACAGCAGCCACGTATGCACGGAAGCGGCGTGGAAGAGTTGGGGAGCGATGAGTACACACATCTGTTCAATAGCCCCATTGATGATGACATTGAGACGCGGGAAGATGCCCGCACGCAGCAAGATATTGGCGCCTCATTAGCGGCGGTTTCATCTGAAAGGGTAGGTGCACAGAAATGCGCGCCCGGAAGCGTGCTGGACGACAGTGAGGTGGCTAGCGTAGTGACATCCAACTACAGTGCCGCCGCCATGATGAGCGGAGCCTAGAGTTTGGTAGCAGTCTGGAGCACGTAACCATTTACGCAAGCTTCAGTCCACGGGAGTGCCGTATGCTCGGCTGCAGGTAGCACGCACCTGTAGGGCACTCTTGCGGGTTCTATCATGGGTGTTGTGCCCTACTACCGCGCGGCCTCGTTCGCCAATAATGAACAAAAAATCATCAATAAGATGCTTACATCAAAAAATAATGCCTACATCGGCATATGTCGCTCCCGAAGCACGCATCACGTAAACTGTAAAGTGTTGTTATCAATTTGCAAATGATACATGCACCGTGGTGACGATCTCAAAGACTATCGGGAACAGACAATACAGCGGAATGTGTGCGGTGTTGCACAACTGGTACATAAATGGTACAATACCGGCGCGGGGTTGTGCACCCCCAGTTTCAGTGGCTTGCCAGTGGTGGGCGGTGCGTGTTGCACGGTCTCGGCACCCTTTTTGGGCTCTGGCGCTGTTTTGGTGCACGATCATAGGTCGGTGGCTGCCGTAAACTGAGGTTCCAATGGGTCCAAAACTGCTGAAAGCACCCAGCGACTTGGGTAAGTCGCTCATGACGGACCCGGGGTGCTTATACAGAGGGGAAAGCGAAAACAGAAAATTCGAACCCGCTCTCGCACTACTTCAATACATGTACGAGCTTGCGCAGCGGCTGAATAGCAAGCAGGTTCTAACTTCTATAGACTTTGACGGTCCAGAGGCAGCGAGTGACGACCTACTTGCGGACAAATTCGTAGAGGTGGCGAATGTCATAGGATCGCCGTATTCCAGCATCCCTAAAGAGGCGTGGCGGGCCGTGATCAAACTCGTTGAGGCAACGCCCGATGCGCGCACACACTTACCTAAGTTTTTGGCTGAGTGCTTTGATCCTGACTGCATACAGTTCGCAACATTCGAGGTTTGTCCGTATTCGCACTTCACAATTTCGGCAATCCCCAAATATTCGGGTGTGCGTGGTCAGCTTGAAAAACGCAAGGGGAAAATTACGCCTGCGTACCTTGTAGAAGAGCGTGTACAGTTTAACGTTGTCAACACCAAAGGAGAGAGCCTGGGCACATTTACGATGCACACATCGTGCACCTTAAGCCGGGACGAGCAGTTATCGAGCGACAAATCGGTGGTGATGGATGCGGTGAATACAAACATCCAAATCACCAATGACTTGTGTCGAAACCTGAGGCAAGAGGGTTACAAATGCACCCACAAGCCCGCAGCAAAGAAATACAAGATCTACCTGCCGCCAGCAGCAGCTGACGGTACGCCGGGTGTACGGCGTGACATTACTGAAACTCCGACAAGGCTCTTGAGCAGCGATGACTACCTCGGTAGGCTTTTTGACGGCGCCGCTGGTGTGGAGTATACCCCACGTATTTTCCGGGGTCTTCTTGGCCCAGCTCTGCAGGTAAATCCGACTGACATTGATGTAGTCAAGCACGCAACATTTCTAAAACAGAGCAAAATAGCCCATGAACGCTCATTCCCCACCAGTAGGAATAGAGAGCAGCACTCTAGCGTGGAGAAGCGTGCAGTCATCGGGTCTGAAAGCGGAAAATATATGCACGCCGTACTCCGCTATGACGTTGTGCATAAATATGAGATTCCAGATTCTTGCGAAAGCGCCACCCGGATAGAGGATCTTAAGCTCCATGTTAAGATAGTAGATAACGGACGCGGAAATTCGTTGTTCCTCACCAAGGACGAAGTGGACACCGCATCGTTTGAGCGCATAAACATTAAGAGGCGCGCGGAGCTCAGCACAAACGCCGCGTGGGATGATGCTGCAACGGCACAACGCTGTGGTTACACCAACTTAGCAGCAAAGCAAACACCTGCGGCGCAGTACAGCGCAAGCAGCCAAGACCAGTGGTGCTTCGTCTCAGAAGACCTATTGGAGGATAGTTACGAGCGCTATGGGGTGGCACACCCAGACAGGCCGATAATTACCAGTGAAGGCGTGCAGCGTGATACTTTGAACTTCCTCGTCAGTCAAGCCGTGTATAACGAGGCCAGTCAGAATGTCGACCCTATATCCATGGAGATAGAAAAGCACTGTGTCTCCCATAGAGGGCTTGTATCCGGGAGTAGTATCAACACGGAGCATCAGGAATCAGGATCCCAGCACAGAGTCGAAGAGCACTTTATCCTCTACCCAAAGGGCAGTAGGCCTAACAATACGAGCCTGAAGGTACACGCTTTTGTATCATACATTGTACATGGATACGACTGGGTAACAAAAAAAGGCGAAAAAGTGGCGTTGTTGGGGACAAAAGCGCAATTGGGCATGCGGTTTGTAAACCCACAGTTCAATCTGGATGAGTGCCTGCAAGTAGGCAACAGCAGCATTGATTCAGGCAGCTTTCAGGTGTTTGACATCGCACTGAAAGGGGACACACGCATACGGTGTGACAAATTCAGAGACGCTATTGGGAAAATTGATGTTGCCAAGGATGGCGCTTTATTCTCCCCAAGCCAGAGCAGAGATGGTGTAGGCGGAAAGCGCAAGGAAGCGGTCGAGGTGGTAGACCAGGGCAAGGTGGTCTTTGAGCAGATGGCGAAATACTATGGGGCCGCGGCATTCAATGACAGCGAAGAGGAAAGTGTGCATGTAGCGCACGACATCACCGGGCCTATCATACCCAAAACACGCACATTGGCCTCGGGTGCGGTTGGAAAACTATTACGCTTGTATGATATGGACGCGATACACGTCGTGGGGCGCAGTCGCCGCGGCAGGGCAGCGCAAGGTGCATCATCTGTAAGCTCAGTAAGGTTCGCGCCTTGTCACAGCGACAATCTATCCGAACTCGCGCAGAAGAGGCTTGAACTCCTGGAGTTGCTGGAAACATGGATAAAAGAAATTGGCCACCAGACTCACACTTCGCTTTTTGAGGCCACAATTAACCTATGTGGCAACTTTTCGCATGAGGGTTTCACGCAGTTTTTGCTCAGCCAATTTCAAGATTACACGCGATTCCCGAGTAAGGCTGCTATCGTTGACAAGAAGTTATTTCTGCAATTTGATCAATCCACCTCTGAAGACGGAAAGCCGCAGGATAAGATTCGCGTTGTGCAGCACGCTCTTGTGGCTCCGATGGCGTGGTGGCAGACAGAAAACTTGCACCTGGTGGTTTGTTACGATGTTTGCGTAGCGCAAATGGACAACGGGCTCAAGCAGCTGAGGATCACACATCCGGTTGCTGCAGTGAAATCGTGTAGCAACACAAATCTGAAGGCAGCGAAACCGTACACTTCCCTTCAGTTGGAACGGGATAACGAATTCAGAATAGTAAGGATACCTAGTAATCGCATGCCTGAACCCGTGAAGGCGCTGGCGGTGATGCAGTCAGCACAAGATAACTTCGCTGGATATAAATATCTTATACAGGGTTCCAGCGAGTCGCGTGGTCCCGGGCAGTCAGTCTCCGAAAAAATGCGGACGTGCATCATGGAGTTCGTTGGGCTTCACGGCATCGATAAGCTTTTGGGCAGTGAGTACATTTCCGCCCCTGATCGCACGTATGACGTGCTATCTGAAGATTGTGAATTAGGTGGGCAGGGGTTCACGCAGCCCAAAGGTAGCATTGCTGCATGCTACGATGAAGTCGCCAACACATTGTCACGCGCCAACTACGATAAATTTGTTAAGTTCTTCTGTACAGCACTGGGCATAACCAGAATAGACGACAGAGAGTCTGAATGGGAGGATATTGGTACCTCGGTGTTCAAAGACCGTCTCCCCCCACGGCTGGGCGGAGGGATTGGCATGACTCATGAGCTGGCATTCAGCGCAAAAAGCGTCGTTACTGACGCGCCTTTGAACATCAAGGTCACTATGTCATACACCTTGCGATACCGCGGCACCAAAGACGGAAAGAATTTTTTTGCAATGGGTAACCCGTCAGTAACAGTAAGTATGTCTACAAAAGATGGCAGAAAGCTGGGAGAGGCGTCTTTGCGGAGCGATGCGCTCGCCTTGCCACTTCAGGCGATAATCGCGGTCACAAGCATGAAGGAGCGGCATGTTCAGAAGCCGCATGACAAAGAAGAGCAGTTTGTGCGGAAGTTGCAAGCTACAGCTCCACAGCAAAAAGATGAGGATGAGGAGGCCCACGTTGTTAGCCCAGAACCCGCAGCAGTAATGCTATCTGGGACGCGTGATGGTGGTTCTTCTGAATCCGAAGATCAGACAGTGGATGAAGAAGAAGACCAAGATGAGGTGCTCGCATCAAAAGGTGGGGATGCGGAACCCGAAGAAATGGAGTTGGGAAGCCATACCATCACAAAGCACAGCGCTGCATCCAAAGCGGAAGCCGCTCGTGGCGCGGTGGAGCCAGTGAATGACCTATCACAAGACATAGCAGCATGTCTGAGTGCGGCCGATACCGAGTGTAGCCTATCCGACCAGGAAGTGGCGAGTAGGCCAAGTAGACCAAGTAGGGCTCAGGCAAGCGAGACAGCCCCGCTCAGAAAACCAACAAGAGCCAAAAGGAGGGAGAGATCCACCGCACAGGAATCGTTGTATGGCGCCATAACGGCGGCTCATGGTGGCTATGATAGCAGCTATGATAGCAGAGATGATGACCTGCAGACGCCCAGTTACAGGTCACGACGGATGGATGACAGCTTCGCATCAACCGTATTCGAACCGGTAAGTCGGGTTGCGTGGTACACGAGAATCCTTAACGCCGTTGTCCGGGTCCTGCTCTTGGCTTGGACCTGCATAAAAACCATGTTTTCTTGGACATTTAGGTGCTTTTCCACACGCAATAGCGCAACAGATGTGCTATATGTATATGACGAACTACGCGCACACGGGAGCGATTCCAGAGCCAAAAGCCATCCTAAAGCTCAGACAGCAAGGCCGCAAGTTGACCTTAGCAGCGTGAACTCGGTTGATGATGGGTACTATCAATCAGAGGGGCGCACACCCGATGCTACACCCGTATCATATTCCAGCAGTAGCAGAACAGCACCTGTCTCCAGTGTCAGCACATCGCGCACCGCCAGCACGAGGCCAGGCCGTCATCGTGGTGGCAATCCAACCACAGTTGTAGATAGTGCCGCTGCTGACCAGTTACATGCACGCAGCGGCGGCGTGAGTAGGCGCGCAAGAATGTGACAACATAACACTCCCGGAGCGGGAACGTACGCCGCCGGGATACGTCTTTGCATGCATGTGGCGCCACACTTGTAACGCGGGCTGTTGCACAGGGCTAAGCTGCTCCACCCAAGAAACCGCGCGTGCCGCAATTCACGGTTGTCGGTCCCCCATACATTAACGTTGTTTTACCATGCCTGCTGTCTGGCGGGCGTGTGAGGCGCTTTTCCTTAAAACGCCATATGCCTTCCTGTAGAGTACACAGGCACCTCGTTGCGCATATGGTAATGAGTCAGCAACAAAGAGACAAGAGGGCGGCACCCGCTGTTACACAGCAGCAGGTGTCACAACATAGTGCCGGGGGAACATCTAGGGTACGACTCAAAAACAAGTTGGATGACGCTGTAGAGGCGCATTTCCTGTACGGGGCGGGAGAGAGGCTGTTCACAACGCAAGAGCCAACTGGCGTTGAAGGCGCGGCCAATGTGATTATGAATAAAAATCTCATAATCAGATCGTCTGTAGACCATAGACGCCTTGCAATAGCCGGCGTCGATGCCTTGACAGACATAATTCTGCGATCAAGCGACGCCCCTAAAGCACCCGCACACGTCATTACAGCTTGGGTTGCATTGTACACCCCTCCGGAGAAGCGAACGATCCTCACTAATATACTGCAAGCATGTATCGATTATCCCCCAAACCCACAGATAAGTGCCTGTAGAAGCGATATCAAAATTTGCAACATTATCCCCAACAGTGCCGTGCCACAACAGCCCCAGCAGCGGTCTTGGATACACTCGTTTTTTGGTAGTAGCAGTCGAACACAAAAAGCTGCCGCACCTGATCCAAACTGCCCTCCCATAGGCATGCGTTGCGAAGAAATCATCACATTCAAAGTTCAGGATGTCTACAACAACGCGCCTGTGGAAGACGTAATAATGACCATAAACTATGACCTTGTTGCAGTACGCAATCAATCTTCTGGCACCGATGACGTAGAACTGCGCGATCTATCGTTCCGCGTTACCGCAAAATCGGAGGATGGCAACAACAGCTCTAACGAATGCGCGTGGAAGGCAAAGCAATGCCTTAAACGCGTGTTTTTGTCTATTGAACTCGACCTTATTAGGGCTGCAAGCAAGTTGGAAGCCGCAGATATGCTAGGCAGCAGTAGCCTGAGCCCCCAACAAGTTCTAACGTACAAGCAGCGTCTCCAGGCGCTTCTAGATGCGCAAGAGATGCAAAAGCGAGACGCAGATATGCATGCACGCATCGCGCCTAAGTTTTCCTGCGAAAACCCACAGAAACAAATTCTGTTCAAAGATGTTGGGTTCCTGAAAAATAATAAGGACATCTGCACACACATTTTTGTATCACCACACCAGGACGCGGAAGAGCTGCTGAGTAAGTTCTTGCATACGGTTATAGCTGATAGCTGTGCCGACAGGCGGAATACGAAGCCGGAGTATTTTCAAAAAATATCCTTTAAAGTCCCCCTAAAGGTCCCGGATGAGCAAGAAGAGAGATATAAAGTAATCGAACACGGCTCTGTGCATATACCCCTGTCTGGGCAAAATATACACGCACTACTTTCCTACGTAGTGACAAAGCGTGCAGCAGGCAGCGAACATAGGCCTGAGATAGTTATAAGCGAAGCCAAGTTAGGAGTGAGACGTGTGCCAAGAGGGTTCAAGTTGCACCATTGCTCTTGGGCACGCTATCGCTCAACGGATTTCATTACGTTCGCCATACCGGAGCTGACACACACCTGCGTGACAAGCACCCTACCAACCTGCTGGCACAGCGCGAAAGAGTATAGAACACTTTTGAGCCCATACCCCAGGAAACCTGTCGGGGTAGCCCCCAAGCATAGAGGCATTGCACTGGCGGAGCATCACACCACAGTCCCTACGGTACAACCGGAACAGAGCGCACACCAGAAACCGCTGGTGACAACAGGGGATTTGGCAAAAACGCCAAGGGTACAATCAGACACCAAGGACGGGAAACGTGGTACAGATCACGCTGCACGTGGGAGCGATACCCGTGATACATTCGTGGAATCAGATAAGCCGGAGTACCGACCAAACATGGCGCAACTCCAGTGGATTGAACAAATGGTGACACAGGCTTCTACAAAAGGCGCAGACACAGACGAGCGCTCGTTTGAGTCTCATATTGCGAGGTTCGTAGAGGCACACAAACAGCCAAGCGCTGACAGCCGCTCAGGAAAAGAGGCTTCCGACTATGATATACCGCAAGGATTCCGCGGTTTGGATAGTGTAAAAAAGCGTGGGTTAGAATTTGGGCAGCCTACTGAAGGGAAAAGTGCATCTCACCGACGCGGTAGATCAAACGTAAAAAAACCGCTCCCGCACTCGGAAGAGAAGCCACAATCGCGCTTGTTGTGGCTCTTATCAGCAATATGGAAAAGCATTCTACTCATACTAAAGTTTTTGATAGTAACCCCCCTGGTTTGCATATACAAACTATGCACCCAACATGCGGCTCAATCTCCGACAACTGCAACCGATACGCCTGGAGAGGCAAGTGATAAATCTGACAAACAATCAGCTACTGAAACACAAAAAGAGAACACCTCTTTCTTCCCAAAATTTTTGCGACGTGCCAAAAACTTATCTGCCGCAACCAATGAGGCAGACAACGAGGCAGATGCGGCTACTTCTGAACCAAAAAAACAGGATAGATGCAACAAGACCGTGCCAACAGACACAAAAAGTAATACAGAGGAAAACCCAAGCGATCAGGCCGAAGTTCCCTCAACCTTGCAAGAACCTAAAATCGAAAATGCCTTTTTTGAACTACACAGTGCGTTATACCCAGCGTGATGCGGCACAATTTTGGTTAAAACCTCCCACACACTGGTGCGGGAAGGCACGGCCAGCAATAGTGTATTGAGATTTGTGGAGAAACCGCACAAAGCCATGTTCCACAGCGTAATACCCCCTACCACGGCCTGCGGACTTGCAGTATACTGTACCTCCTCCTCCAATTTCTGGATGCTAGTATATGCGCAATTCCGCCCCACAACATTTGTAGTCCCAGGTAAAATATCTGTGATGCTTCGCCGAGCGTCATATACCAAACAATCCACTGAATTCCATTAACGCAAAACAGAGAAATAACCACACCCAGATTACCAGAAAGCCTCTTTTGTACCTCGGAAAGAACGATATTGGCGGCCACGTAAAATATTGAAGAACCCCCAACGGGGAAAAAATATATTATGTCCCTAAACACCCCAACGATAAACAGCGGAAGATTTGCCAGAGGGATATTCCTGCTGTACGCCAAAACCATGAAAAGCATGTCAAACCTGGGAGTAAATTTGTGCATCACTCCGCTGAGTAGAAATTCGCACAACACCAACGCTGACATCAGCACAGCAGCAACCATGCTTTTAGCGCTCCTGACCATGCTTATTTTACAATTAGCAAACACCGACCCTCTTGTAATTTTTTAGCTAAGCAACCAATTGGCACAATCTTACAGGACCTTAGAAATCGCAATTCCGGCCCTACAAGCCATTTTTATTGCGGAAGACAGCAGCTTATACCCAAAAGCCTTCTCAGCACCGCAGTCGATAGCAGTTTCCATATGCTCGCGTTCTTCGGCACAAAACTGTAGTATTTTCTCGCTTAGATCACGCTCACTGTCATCTAGCTGCGCAACCTGACCGTTGTAATGGTCACAAATAACCTCCTCAACCGCGGCCGTACACGCCATCGCCGCCTCCTTACCCATCATGGCAGTTACATAACCAAGTGCAACTCCTGCAACGTGCCATACAGGCAGAAATAGCGTGGGGCGCACCCTCCTCTGAAGTATCAAGTTATTAAAGTATCCGAAGTGCACCCGTTCGTGCTCTTGCATTTCCTGAATTTATCAGCATCCTGCGTGCGCGAAAACACAATGCCTTGCCCGTGGTATATGCACACCGCCGCATACTCACCAGCGTGGTCAACCCGTATCATGCTTTCCACAGATTTACTTCGCATCGCAGAACCACACCAAACACAGAGGATGATAACATATATCACCCGCAAAAAAAACTATTCCTGCCACGCTACGCACGTCAATTTTCCTACACATGCATCCGCCTAACACTAACTCCACAGCACGTGCGCGCCATGCGACTACACGCATTTTGAGCAAGCAAATCTTCCCCCAGTACGTTGCAGAATTGCAGCTAGCACTTGCAAATTCTCTGCGGCTATATTGGGGTAACGCGTACCACAGCACCGTCAACATTTCCTTTTCACTGAAACTGTGTTACCATCTCGCCCGTAGTGTGTTGTTACCTTAAGCGCTCTATTGTATTTCTTGAGGTAATAACATGCCCGCTGTCGAACTTGATGCCAACAGTGTAGAGTTTTGGCGCGAAGATATCGCAGAACTTGGACGCGTAGCAGATCCGCACGCGGCAAGGGCGGCCATCACGCAACATGCGTGTTTGAAAGCGTTGTCTGGAGAAGAGTTCTGTGGCTGCATCCATAGGGGGCTACTCACAACAGTAGACGGAGGAGAGGTTCCTAAAATATCGGTAGAAGACCTGGATCGCATAAGGCGAGAGGTCGAGGGCGGTGTTCTCGTGCTTGCACCGGATTTTATGCCCGCACCCGCTAAATGGTGCAACAGACACCTGCCGAACCTAGCCGTCGGGGTACATGTCATGCACCATCTATTGCTTAATAGGCAGTACTCAGTCATGGGTCCAGAGGAAACCATACAAAGAATACGCGGGAACGTGCGTGCAATTCCTGAATCACACGTGCATCAGGCGCTGATATTTGAAATAGTGAAAGCTTTCAATTCCGAATGTATATCAGGAAGCTGTGCCGAAGCAGCTCTCCAGTTTGTGCATAAGCACGATATGACAGGTGGAGGAGTAGAAGAAAGTCGCCATGTCCACAGGATTTCATATGACAGAGTGCGCTTGGAATACGACTTGTCTCTCAAGATAATCCCCCAGCCACCAGCACAAATGCACACCGGCCCCGCAGAGTCAGAAGGCACAGGAAAATTGGATGTACTAATGGAGACGGAAGTTTCCGCGGTAGAAGGCGCAGTACGTTATGAAACCACCGTACGTTTCAAGATCGCCAAGGAAATACTAAACCACATAATCAGGAAGAGGAGCGCGGGTAGCGACTATCAGCCTAGAGATAGCGATCTTGTTGTGGTAATGCAATACCCACACTTTGAAGTACCGTTCAGCCAAATGCATGAGGAGATTTCTCTAGTAGTGCAACTGGACGAGGCCAGAGCGAGGGGCGACAAATCTGGCGTTGCAGGAGATGCGCGGCAGCACGTGAAAGGGGAACAAGCATCTGATGATACCTCTCAAACACTAATTGCAGGTACACTGGCCAGGATAGGCAATTTCCTGGGGAGGAATGCACCAAAACCGGAGCAGCAACAAAGCCTGAAAAACGAAAGGACTATATGTAGGGCTGCAATTCTAGACCGCGCTGATTCCCCAACAAACTTCTCAACAATGGAGATCAAGCACCAAGTTGATAGCGCGCTGGCGCAAGAAAGCGGAAATTACGCATTGCATGGCATAGTTGGGCATACATTCCCACACACAACTGATTGGAAGCATGAGGAAGCGTTTATAACGGATTGGTTCCGTAAGCAACCGACAGCACCAACTTATGAATTACTTGCACAAGGAAAATCCACGGCAGTACGGAGGGAGGGCAATCAGCACGAAAATGCGCTGGCGAACGAAGACACTGAAAAAACTCAAAGGCCTATTGCAATTGCACCTTTGATGGGCGCCGGCATCAAGGCCGTCTTTACTGTGCCCGAGAGCCCCGCGCTCAGTCGTTCTTCGAGCCTTAATGATGCAACATCACTTAGCGACGATGCGCAAAGTAGTAGCGGATCTGAGAGAACCTTGGTGCCAGAAAATTTTAGTGACCGGAGCAGTAGCGGCTTTCTAAGCGCTGATAGTGGTGGTGAGGAGCTTGTCATAACACCGGAAGAAGAGCGTAAACCGCTTGTGGAGATTGGTGACGCACGGCGCATTCCCACGCAGCATGTGGTCGCCAGCAGCAGCTCAGCCCACCTAGAGGAGAACGCGCCGCATGCGCAGGCAACCGTTGGTCCGGCAACCGCACCGCAACCAGCAAGTAGCAGCAACGTCGCGGTAGGTGAAGCTGCGGCAGCGGCTGCCCAGCCACTCGTAGATGTGTACTCGCTACACAACGTGCGCACACACACCTACGTGGAACTATCGAACGAGGAAATAGAATCAATAGTCAGCCAGCTGGCCGACGCAGAGGGCACCACACGAACACCAAAGCACCAAAGCAGTGCAGTAAGTCAAGTGGCCGCCGAGATTTTATTACACACATTACGTAGGCGTGATGTGAACCACGCAATAAGGGGGGGATTGGAACTATATGGGCCGACTAAAACCGGTCGCACATCTTTTGTTGACTTCCCAAGAGAGGACATAACAGTAAATGAGGTTCAGACACGCGCTGAAGATGCGGCAGAGGAGTTGGCCAGCGTCCTTGGTGCCGACCACAGCGATACTGCCAATGCGGAACAGTTGGCGGCATTGCACGGCATGCAGTACAAAAGCGAATACATGCCTAAATTTGATCCGCAGGGGCAGAGGCTGAAGTCATTTTCCGCGCTCAAAGCTATGTTCGTCAGGGCAACACAAAATTCAACGGAATCTAATTATGCCATTCCGCACCCCGCGCTTATAGAGGAAATGGTGAGCTCCCTCAATCAAGCAGGAGCGGTTGCTTGGCCCAAACTTGATATGATGAACATTACCACACAGTGGGAACTGCAAAATTTTGGCGTGTTGTGGAAGGAAGAAGGGCTTATAAATAGATCATCCCCTGCCGGCGAACAAACACCAACACACAGTGTATTCATCAACTGTACCGATAGCAATAAAGTAAACATTCTCATACTGCACTCGACGGCACCATGGGTATTGGGGCTGGCGAGAACAAGCATTAGCTACGAGCTGCATTTTTCCCCCGAAGACAACACGATATCCTATAAAAACGTGTACACGCGTATAGCCCTGCCTGGCAGAGAAGCAATGCTACCTCCACTGAAAATGCTCACAAGCTCGTACGCGCAGCCAGAAACTGTAAGCATACCGGATGCTATACCAGCTGAGGGTATGGTGATTGTCCACAAAATGGAGGACATGAAAATAAGCGTGAAAGAAATGCTGCAACAGAACAGGAAGGGGCAAGTTAGGGCATTCCCGAGGAGTAGTGAAGCAGCCACCACCACCAGCAATACAACCGAGCAACACACAGCAGTGGAAGAAACTTTGCACATTAGGTTAAGGGAGTGCGGGGCAACCCCCATGGTGGAGGAAACCAGACCGTCACCACAGACGAGCGCCAACCAAGGGACTGCTGTTAACCAAGGTGTTGATGAAGACCAAAACACCAGACGCACCCCATGGTACATGGCACCGTGGAACCTCCTATGCGGTATGTTCAGAGCTATAGGGTCATTCATAGCCCGGCTGGCACGCGCTATTGTGAACATCTTCAGGTGCAGCTGCAGTTCCAATTATGACACCCTCACCAACGATAGCGGGGAGATCGCAACAACCGACACACACAACACCGCAGAAAACGTACAGGAAGAGAGGGAAAGACAGCCTCACGCCGGCCGCCAACCGGCACAACAGGGCGCCAGCGCGGCAGACACCGGAACAGCCGGGCCCTCACCGCTTCACAGCAACGAACACAACGGCACCCTCCCGCAAGGAGAGGAACACGAGCAGGAGGCAAACGCCCCAGCAGCCACATCTCCTCCTAGCACCAAGCTGGACTGCCCACACAAACTAGGCAAGGGCGCAGCGACACGCGGGCCATCATTCGTAGAACTTCACGAGCACCGGCTGGGGCCGCAATACGATATGCCGCAACACCAGGCCAGAAGGTAACCGCGGCGCACCACAACCCACCAGCCGCGGGGGCCTCAGCCCGAGAGCACTACACTACAACCCCCCCCCGCCGGGGGGGGGGGACAAAGGTAGGTTTATACGCTCAGTCCCCACACCTGGCTGCCGTGCCCCGCCGGTTGTGTTCCGTCTGCCCCTGCTGCAGTATGCTGTGACATAGCAGGCGCCACGTCATCAACAGCGAGGCGCGCCCCTGGAGCAACATCCGCCACCGCACCCCCGTCAAGGCCCGCTGAACCCGCCGCAGTCTTTCCACCAATGAGACCACCAATACTACCGAGGCCACTGACGCCTGCCGCAAGGCCCCCGCCAAGCATGCTCTTCATGATATCCATGGGCTGGTCTACGACAGCGGACTTTACTTCATTCCAATAATTAGTCGCACCAGCGTGGGGACCACTCTCGTCAAAGAAGCCAACTGCCAGATCAGTGGCAGCCCTGATACCAGAGGCATTCACGTAGTTGTCGTACAGCGCGCGACCCAAATACCCCACCTTCGTGGGATCGCCGAAGGTGACCGCACACGTCAAATATTCCACACAGCTCTTCACTATCGAACTCACGTACATAAAGGTGGAAACAATCATCGCCGGAACAGACGTGAAAATGGCTATGAAGGGCCACAGGAAGATGACGGGAACAAGCTTTACGAGGGACGTGAAGAAGTTACGCACCCCATTGACAGGCTCCCTACCCTCCTCTTCCTCACCAGCAGATGCCTGACGGCCCCGTTTGGAAAAGAACCCAGCAAGAAACCTGACGGGCAGCACAACAATCATCGCGACAGTCATCGCCACATAGGTGACAGTGGTCAGGAGCAACGTAGTGGCAAGCAACACAAGCGACAGCGGCAAACGCAAAATCAACTCAACTCTCGAACCAATACCGGAACCGCCATCCTCCGGCACTTGCAGGACAACATCGCGGCGTGGTGAATCATCACCGCTTAGAAACTGCTCCCAAGACATAAGGCAAACCCCATTATAAGCACAACTCAACTGCGAGCCGTGGCGTTCGCCCCATACAGAGCAAACACGGCATCACACACACTCCGGTCACCATACACATTTTAGGGCAAGTGGTCAACAGGTAATGTGTAACTGCAACTGTTTTTCGAAAATATGATACCCAAATGCACATCCAATTCGGTTATTGCGCTGTTAGCCGTGCGCTCGGAGCATAATCCAAATACCCGACTGTTAACCCCCTGATGGCGTGCATGGCGGCATATCACGCGCAGCCAAACCCTGGGCATAATATAAAAATTAAAACGTAATAACTAGCCACTAGTTGTAAGTTTATCACAGCGCAGTTCCCACGCCGTACAGCAGAACCCGAGTGCACATTCAAAATATTGCATTTTGCACTTAGCGCGGGTGCAGGCAGCATGCAACATAAACGCTGCGTAAACACAAACCTATATGACAGTTATTGGCGCATCCACACCGAAAATGCACTGAGTCGTGCACGAAAAGATGTTTATGTTACGTGTAACACATCTAGATTGCGAAAAGTGCATTCATGCCACACATCGGTTGTTGCTGTGGCGCTAAAGCCCGGCAAATACAGCACCACAATGCACACAGCGCAGACGCACACCATCGGGAGCCGGAAGTGTGGCCTCGCCACCGTATTGAGAATTTAAACAGCAAATTTGAGCAACTCTACCAGCGTACCGCATGCACACATCACTGTACGCGCTTGAAATTCGGGTCACCCACAACGGAATGTCTATGGGCCGCCAGGAAATATTCCAATGTGCATAGATTGCAACATCCCAAGTGACCAACACATCATCACCAATAAAGGCATGCTCAAATCCCCGATCGGCCTCCCGCCTCCGGCTCAGACCACAATTGCGCGATGCTAGGCTCCCAAAAAAGCAGTATACAACCAGGTCATGCGCTGATGTAGGCAGGCTCCCAAGCCGTTCCGAAGTTTGACAATAAAACCGCACCCTGCGGCTATTTGCCTTTGGCAGCTACGACATCCAACACGGCTCTGCACACTCCTCTGAAGCCGCGTTTCTTCACCGCAAAAGCCAACAGCAGACACCCGGTCACGTATACGACGTTCCATCCAGAGATCGAGAGCCCAAGAAAGACAAAGCTCGGAACACCACACGAAGGAGCGACGTCATTGCTTAGCAGATTGCGCTTTATGTCATCAACACTTGCACGGGGGTCTACATCACCAGCGCAGTGCAAGAAATCCGTAAACCAACCGTACTCCAAGCCTGCATGATACGCTGAAAGGGCCACGCTGCCCACATAACACATGGCAGTGCAATAGAGTGAGTACTTATCTCCTCTCAACATTGTAACAATGGAGAAAAAAAGCGCGGCAAAGTATGGGACCCGCTCATACAGGCACAACCTGCACGGAATCAAGTGATACACAACCTCCCCAACATAGGCGGCAGCAAGCGCCAATACGCTACTGATGAAGAAAAGAACGCCGCATTCTCTCATTACCCTACCCACCGCATAAACGCAATATGCAAAACCGCGGCACTGTATTTCAAGGCATAAGACACCTGCAACCCTGCACAGATGAACGCCAAGAGATACATTGCTAGCATGGCATACAGCGAGAGCGTCATCCCCTCCATCATAACCGAAAACCAGTTGCTGTACCGCAACTTGAGCAGGGAGGCAGGCCAAGGCCTGATAACAACCATGAGGTTATAAAACACAAACGGCACTATGAAGAATATGAAGAGGTGCATGGAATAGTTCGCCCACAGCGGGCATGTAAAGATGTCGGCACAAACCTTGTCATACACACCGCTTGCAATACCGTACAGAGCAACAGACGCCGGCATTGATACAGCTGCAGTGAGTAACTGACCAAACGCTGATTGAATGACTATGGTGTCATGCCCCATATCGGGCGCACCTTTATCGCCGTTTTGCAGTATAAAAATAGACGACATGCCGATAATGAGCAGGAAAACCGCCGCTTGTAGGAAGAACGGAGCAAGCTTGAGGCCGGTAGCAAACGCGGCATCATACAAGGGAGGGAAAAACCCATACACCAAGTAACAAGACACGTGGGCAATCAACAGTGCAGCAAGGGCAGCCCAGTGCTCCTGCCAAGCAGGTAGATGGCCTATGCCCAAAAAAGTGCTCACTACCTTCACGGGAATCAGAAAGCCTACGAGCCTGACCACAACTTTGAATAACGACTTAAGCATATCACGAAGCCACAAACACGAATGTAGACCTCCAACACGCGGGGGCTAGCCCCCCTACATACCTACTCCACAAGGTATGTCAACCGTTTTTACCAAACAGCTTGACCGACGATATCCGTACATGTAGAATTCTGCAGTTTTGCGTTTCGTGGGTCTGCTGTGGCTAAAAAAGGTTCTGGTCTGTTGGTGAAGTTGGTCAGCAGCGAGGGTACTGGCTATTTTTACGTCAAAAAGCGTGACCCTAAAAAGTTGGTTGAGAAGCTCTCTTTCCGTAAGTATGACCCTGTTGCTAGGAAGCACGTCCTGTTTAAGGAAGAAAAGCTTAGGTAGGGTATGGTCTGGTGCACCGGCACCAGTATGGCGAGGTAACGTCCACAGCTTGCCGCTGCTTTCGCTGGGGTGTTCGTCCTCGCGTCGATGGCGCGCGGTGCGCTAGTTGTGTGGGCGTGCTATTGCCGGCACTGGTGTTTGTATTGGCAATTTGTTCAAACCTCGCCATTCGTGGCTCCGTAGTTTTTTGGGAGTTGGTGTGAGGCATGACGGCCGCACAGAGCAACACGTCGAGGAGCTACGCGATGCCTCTGGTGGGAGCAGTGTCCCTGTCTTGCGCTTAGATCGGTAAAAACATTTCCATGTCAGCATATCAACCCAACACGGCCACAGGAACCCTTCAGTGTACATGAAACTACGCGCGCATGCCGGCAATAGAAGCATATTACATATTGTGGAACCGCCGTACGTGAACGGCCTAAGGCAGGCAGTAATGTGGCATTTAGCCAACATGTATACAACTCTGCAGACTATCAAGTTTGGAAGACGCACAGTAAAATCCGGCGGGGACTCTGACTGTTTTTACGATTTCACGCGGCAATTCTATTTGATTTTTTGATTTTTAGAGGTATATATTGCCAGTGCTGTGCGGTTCTGGCACGGTCCGTGGTTTCTGTTTTTAGTTTATGGGTGCGTCATGGAAGGTGGTGAGGTAGGGAACTTGAAGTCTGACGATGCTGTTTTGGAAGACATCAAATCTAAGGTCATGGAGGCCGTGATTGGCTGTCTAAAATTGAAGGATGAGCAGAAGCAGGTTCTTTCTGGGACTACCAACCTGGCCAAGGATTTCAACCTGGATAGCCTGGATTTTGTGGATCTGATTATGTCCCTGGAGGAGAAGTTCTCCATAGAGATTACCGACGAGGAGGCGCAGGGATTGGAAACCGTAGATGATATATGTAAATACATACATGGCAAATCTAAGTCTGAGTAGCATCTGCCCGTTTGCGGTGCGGCGTTTGGATCTTCCAATTTCATCAAATCTCGCTGTCACGCGGTCTTTTGGTCCTCTGAGGGTTTGCTTCCAATATTCGGGAGTTGTTTCGGTTTTGTATGGCTGATAGGGCTAGGGTTGTCGTAACTGGTATGGGCCTGGTAACACCGCTGGGGTTTCAGATCCCCGATGTGTGGGACCGTTTAGTCAATGGGAAGTCGGGAATAAGTGCCATTAGCGGGTTTGACACTCATGACCTTGAGTGCAGAGTCGGGGGCCAGGTGATTTCCGAAGGCCAGTCAGGGGAGAACGTGTTTGACCCCACTCAGTGGGTCGAAGAAAAAGACGTAAAAAAGGCTGACCGCTTCATCATTTTCGGGGTGGCCGCAGCAGATATGGCGTTGTCCGACGCCGGCTTGCTGGGCACGGAGTTTGACCCTGACCGGATCGGAGTACTGGTAGGGTCCGGCGTAGGCGGCTTACCGTGCATAGAAAGAAATGTTATAGCCGTGCACGAGCGCGGGCCTAGGCGCGTGAGCCCGTTTTTCATACCAGGAAGTCTGGTCAACTTACTCCCTGGACACATTTCCATACGACACGGGCTGACGGGGTACTGCAACGCATCAGTGAGTGCCTGCGCGACGGGGGCCGCCGCCATTGCCGACGCGGCGCGAGTCATAGCATCAGGAGAGGCGGACGTTATGCTCGCTGGTGGAGCGGAGGGTGCGTTGTGTAGGGCGGCAGTGGCTGGGTTCTGCATCATAAAGGCCCTATCGACAAAATTCAATGATACACCAGAGCTCGCTTCTCGTCCTTGGGATAGGGACAGGGACGGCTTTGTGATCGGAGAGGGTGCCGGCATTCTGGTACTGGAAAGCTATGAGCACGCAAAGATGAGGGGTGCGAATATATACGCGGAGCTCGTCGGTTACGGGATAACTTCAGATGCCTATCACGTGACAGCCCCACACCCTGAAGGTCGGGGGGGAGCGGACGCAATGAAACGCGCGCTGCAAATGTCTGGGATTGCTCCAGAAAGTGTGGGGTATATAAACGCGCATGGAACCTCAACGCCGGTGGGAGACAGTGTTGAGATTTCCGCAATAAAATCGGTGTTTGGTGACCACGCATACCGTATGCCCATATCCTCCACAAAATCCTCTATCGGCCACCTGTTGGGGGCAGCCGGGGGTGTGGAAGCCATTTTTTCCATACTATCTATCCGCAATGGGGTCGTGCCTCCAACGTTAAACTTGCAAAATTCTTCGGAAGACAGTAATTTGAACTTGGTGCCTTTGAACGCGCAGGAACATAAGGTGTCAAGTGCGATGTCAAATTCCTTCGGGTTTGGGGGAGTGAATGCATCGCTGGTGTTCGGGGCCGTGTAGGTTCCACGCCGGCCCCATACTTGATGCGTTTCCTTATTGCACCGATCCCTACACATGCCTGAGGCGTTGTGGGCTTCGCTGCGCACCAGCGCGGTCTTCAATTTACCACGATATCGCCCGTTGCGGGTGCACAAGCTCTGCTCACAACAACTGGAAACGCACTGGGCGCGGTAACGTAACGCGCGTGATGCGAGTTTGAAACAGCCACAACAGTGGGCATATACTACAAGAATCATATTTAATAGTTGTGAAATAAAAATGCCTTAGCATTGCGCCAGCAGGGCATGCAAGAACGTAGCAATGGAGTATTTCAAACAGTTGGTTGCGTCGTCTATACAGCACAACGCGTCCCACCTTTACTGTGTCGTTGGCCAGCCTCCTGCAATCAAGAGGTTAGGCCACATAGAATTCCTGCAAGTGAGAAAGATCGACCAAAACGACATTACAAGCATATTGTCCGCAGTGCTGTCGGCAGAGGCGCAAGCCAAGTTCGATAGTGATGGGGAGATCGGCGTGAATGTGGAGTTTGACGAGACGCATTTTTTGAATATCCACGCAGCAAGAGACGTCAGCAAACCCGGGTCTGAAGCGAAGGTTACGGTTCATATTAGGGAATTGGTGTTCCCATCGGAGGATGACATCCCACAGGAGCTTGTTCGCATAGCCACATATGCACCTAGGGGAGTAATATTGCTGGGAGGAGCGGCGCACCACAACAAAAATTACACGATAGAGTGCTTGCTGCACAAAATCGGTACGACCCAGAAAAAGCATATCTTGACTTTCGGCATGGAAGCGGAATTCTTGCCCAGATCAGACAATTCCATAATAAGCACTTATGACGCATCTCAGGCAAATTTTGACTTCATCACAAAGCAAGCGGCGGACATTGTAGTGTTTGCAGAGCTCAACAGCAATCTGATAAGCGTGGTACACAGATGTGTTACTACAGGAATGTTGGTCATAGCAGCTGTAGACGCTGTTTCAACTTCGTGCATGCTGGAAAGAGTTCTCACCCTATTTCCAGACATGGAGTCAGGAATTAATTTCCTGGCTTCACACGTATTAGGCGCAACCCTACAAGTGCTACTAATGAGAAAGCCGTGTGTTTACGTGTATGACTTTATAATGTTCGACAACAAGGTCAAAGAAACGATAAGAAGTGGGAACGTGGCACAAATAGAGAACTCGGATATAATAGCGAAAATCAACATGTTGATTGAAGAGAATAAACTTACACATTCTGATGCCCAACCCGTTCTGGCCCATCTCGTTGGTGGCGCAAGCTCGCGACACGTCAGCAACGTGGAGGATGAATTTTAGTCCGAGTATATCTTCATGCTGACCAACACGTCGTCACAGGGCGACAAGCAAGTCTGTAGCCGACTGACCGGGAAGTCTGTACCCATCACCCGCAGGCACCGCAGTTTACATGGGTCGTGAACGCGGGGTTTTAGTGTGCTTGCACTTTCAACTTGAGACGCGGCAAAATCCCACATAGAATCCTACCGTGCAGTTTATACCCTCCCCCGCAATGGTGTTTGATGGCAGCTTAAATTTGGATCCGCTAGTTTCTGGCAAGCCACCCGAAGAGACAACCGTGGTCGTTGCAATGTCGGGGGGTGTGGATAGCTCGGTGGTCGCCGCGCTACTGCATGAACGTGGGTATAAGGTCATAGGGGCCACAATGCAGCTGCACAGCAGCTCACCGGCGTCTGGAGCAAAGTCTTGTTGCGGCAGTGTGGATATATATGACGCAAAGCGCGTTGCATCAACGCTCGGGTTCCCGCATTACGTCCTGGACTATGAAGAAGTGTTCAGGAGGGAGGTTATAGACGATTTCATCAATTCATACAAGCGGGGTGAAACTCCCATACCGTGCGTGAAATGCAACCAAACAGTCAAGTTCAGAGATATGCTCAAGGCAGCCAGAGCTATAGGCGGCGATGTTGTAGCAACTGGACACTATGTTCGAAGGGTTGAGATTGCCGGTGAGCAGCAAATATTGCGGGGTAAAGACCCGCAGAAGGACCAGAGCTATTTTCTGTTCTCCGTAACCTCTGAACAATTAAAATTCCTGCGATTTCCCCTAGGTGATTTGGCGAAGAGCAACGTTAGGCTGTTGGCGCAGCAACTCAACTTGGAGGTGGCAGATAAACCAGACAGCCAGGATATATGCTTTGTGCCCGAAAATAGCTACCGGGAGGTTCTGCGGAATTTGGACCCCGCATCGGTCAAAAAGGGCAAGATTGTGCACGTCGACGGCCGCTTGCTTGGCGAGCATGATGGCATATCGAATTTCACCGTTGGGCAGCGCAGGGGCCTGAACATCTCTGCACCATATCCGCTGTATGTAGTAAGATTAGATGCGGCGCAGAACACTGTGGTAGTTGGGCCGCAGTCTGCCCTAATGAAGAGGGCATTGTTCGTGAAGAATCTGAATTGGCTCCCTGATTACAACATTCCAAAGCGCGGACTGGCGGTTGATGCCCGGCTGCGATCATCCGGCGCCACTGTCCGTGCCACTATAACAAGTGACGGGGACGGCTATGGAACGGTGGTACTCGAAGAGGACTGCGTCGTATCACCAGGGCAGGCGTGTGTGCTGTATGACAAAGAAAGGTTGCTAGGAGGCGGATGGATATACAACAAGTTGTGCCACGAAGGGGCATGAGATAAACGGGGGCTTTTGCAGCAGTTGTGGGTTAGTATTGCACCATGCGTTACCCCGGCTGCCGCATCATGGCCGGGGCGAGCCACAGCCAGGCAGTATGCACTTGCTGCACGCGGGCACTTGAGGAGCTTTTTGCATGTTTCACCCACCCATGCACACAATGCGCGCGATTCCAGAAAACCTTTACTGGGGCAATCCTAAATCTGTCGTGCGTACCAGAAAATTCCACATAGCCAGCCCAAGCCCATTCGGTTATAACCCCCAGCAATTCAAACCTCCCAGCAGTCCACCCTGCCCTAATGTTGTACTGGTTCCGGCGCGGCTGCGATGACCAGGTTTCCGGCTGGAGCCCTACCCCATGGCGCCGTCGCAGTTGGGCGCATTTTCGCATCTATGGCCCCGTAGACCAAACTTGCACCCTGGATAAACTATTGAGACACATCACAGAATTGTGTGCACGTCACGCTTGAGCCGTTGCACGATTGCTTTTTGTAGTTATTATATTAGTTAATAAAGTAACTTTTACGGGCTTTTTTGGACCCCAGTACCAACATCACTAGCGCGGCAGTCATCCGCGACTGTTTAGTCGCTTGCATCCGCATCATGCGCACTGCAAAAATCGGCCCGATTGCCTTTCAGAAACTCATAAAACTATATAAAACTCCGGAACTTGCGCTCGATGCACTCGCGCATGGAGAGCTCGGTAACGTGGGGCGTATATGTCCAGAAGACGATGCGGAAAAGGAAGTTGAGCTGTGCAGAAAACTGGGCGCAAGGATGATAAGTATGTTTGAGCGGGAGTACCCCCAAATGCTGCTGCACATATACGATCCTCCCCCGGTTATAACCGCGCTTGGTGATGTAGCTTTGTTAAACAAAAACAATAAAGTTGCGATGGTGGGGAGTCGCAATGCATCGGCGAATGGAAAACGTATTGCATATGGAATAGCATTTGACCTATCTAAAGCCGGGTTTGTTACGGTATCAGGCTTGGCAAGGGGAATCGATAGTACGGTGCATAGCGTGATATTTGAAAAAATGCCTACTGTCGCAGTTACTGCGAGCGGGATTGACGTTGTATATCCCAAAGATAACCTGCACTTGTACCGCGCAATAGTGCACAACGGCGGCGTAGTTGTGACTGAGCTGCCATTTTCGTCGCTGCCGAAGGCGAGCTTTTTCCCTCAACGCAATCGTATAATATCCGGCATGGCCTGGGGCACAGTTGTGGTAGAAGCATCACGCAGATCTGGGTCCCTCATCACAGCAAATTTTGCCTTGTCGCAGGGCCGGGAAGTATTTGCGGTGCCGGGCTTGGCTTTGGACCCCAAATACTCAGGCAGCAATTATCTCATCAAGCAAGGTGCCACGTTGGTAGAATCTGCGGAAGATATTATACAAGCGTTGAACCCCAGCGCACGTCCAATAGCGGCGAACAGCCTGCGACATGCCGCCCGGCAAGACGTTGCCACAGATGGGGCAGGCTCTGCGGCAATTCGACGCGCGATTCTCCAACAACTGAGCGTTTCTCCCACAGACATTGAAGATCTGGCAGCTTGCACAAAAATTGGCACAAGTACATTACTCGCTGAACTCATTGAGTTGGAGCTATTGAGAAAGGTGCACAGATTTCCCGGTAACAGATTCGCCCTGTCTCTGGAAAACTAGTAACACTGCCTGTCACCTGCGTTCGAACAGCCTATCTATTTCAGACAGACTGAGTTTTACATACGTCGGCCTACCGTGGTTACACTGGCCGGAATGTGGAGTATCTTCCATCTGCCTCAGCAGGCTGTTCATCTCTTCCAATTTCAACGTTCTGCCACTTCTTATTGAGCTGTAGCAGGCAATGGTTCCGCACACGTGTTTTATCTTTTCGCGCATGAACAACGCGTCACCCACTTCGACAATGCTCTCCACTATTTTGGCAATCATTGCCTTGACGTCAAACACCCCAAGAATTGCCGGAACCTCTCTCACGGCCACAACCATGCTTCCCATAGGCTCGATTACTAGCCCAAATTTTAGCAGTTTTTCCTTATATTCGCCCAGCAACTCTAATTCGTATTCATTGTCTAGCTCAACTAACTCAGGCATGAGTAGCACCTGGCGTTTCATCCCCTCATCGGCTGTTACCTTTTTCATGTACTCATAGGTGAGCCTCTCATGCGCAGCGTGTTGATCTACTATGATTACATGGTCCCCGGCCCTCGATACTATATACCTGTCGAAAAGCTGACATACCGCATTGCCTAGCGGTAATTCTTCTATCAGTGGCACGATATGAGCCTCTGAGTCATAGCTTAGAACCGGACGCGTTGTGCGCCTACTGCTACCGCTTCCCAAAAAAGAAAACAGCTCCGCCGCGCGTGGGGGGTTTTCGATGGCATGCTCAGGCTTTGATGAAAATTCTCCCCCCCCCCCCGTCTGCTGTACGGAAAGCTTTGGGCCTACTGCCACACCATAATCGTGTACTTTACCGTAGTGTGGTGTATCCAAAACTGGCGTATTATCCACAGCGAAGTGGTCCAATCCTCCCCCAACTGGGGTACGGGGAGGCAGTTCTCTGTACACATTGCTAGACAAGGCCGTTGCCAGCGCCTCAACAACCACACTGTACACCTGCTTGCGATTCCGGAATCTTACTTCCAGCTTACTGGGGTGCACGTTAACATCGACATCACCTGGCAAGATCTCCATGCACATCACAACCACTGGATGCCGATCTCTGGGAATGAACTCGCTATATGCGGACTTTATCGCACCCATGAAGAGGGTGCTGTGTACAGGCCTACCGTTTACAAATGTGTATATCATGTCGGGCCTTGATCGATTAAACGTGGGGACGCTAATATACCCGGTGATGTTTATGGCATCTGAATGGAAACGTACCTCGAGTGACTGCTCCCGAAACGCATCACCAAAGGGTTTCATCTCCCACAAACGCGACATCAAATCTTCCCTGGCAGGGTACTTAAAAATCTGCTTGTCAGCTATGGTTAGGGAAAACGCAGTACTGAATCTGGCTGTGGCAAACCTGTACATCAGATCAACAATGCTTTGGGTTTCCGCCTTCTCCGTGCGCAAAAACTTCAGCCTGGTGGGAGTGGCAAAAAACAGATCTCTAACTTCTATAGAAGTCCCGCACGGTAATGCCTCAGGTGACAAATCTCTGGTTTTCTCCCCTCCTTCGAGCACTATAGACCAGGCCTCGGTGCACCCTCTATATTTTGAAACCATTTTAGTTCTGGCAACAGCTGCAATGGACGTCAGCCCCTCTCCCCGAAACCCCATCGACCTAATATTGTTGAGGTCATTATCCGGAAGCTTAGACGTGGCATGACAGATAAACGCTCTCTCCATTTCATCCCTGGGTATGCCACATCCATCATCAATCACGGAAATGAGGTTGCGTCCGCCTTTGTCTATTAGCACATTTATGGTAGTGGCACCCGCATCTATCGAGTTTTCAACAAGCTCTTTCACCACGCTAGCGGGACAATCTATTACCTCCCCAGCAGCAATTTTATTTACAGTCTTGGCATCTAACACAACTATAGGCACGACGTCACCACACACAACCAGTGCAACACAAGGTCATTATAGCGCACAAAGAGAAAACTACTACCCTGTACTAGGGAAAGCAAACAACGCGCTAGCAGGCCTCACAGCCGCACACTTGAGTGCATAAACAACTTACGGCGGCAGCACTTTCTTTTTTTATCATTGACCGCAGCAGATTAAGGGTATAGAAATTGGCAGTGGTTCGGTGGTTTTTGTTTATGAGGGATGTAGTCGAATCGTCCATTGATATCCAGAACAGCTTGTCTATGCTTGGTGCGTTTTCTAACGCAGACATTGTAGTTAAGGCCACCATGCTCATATTAGTTGCGTTTTCTGTAATTTCTTGGTCAGTAATTTTGAAGAAGCATTTGGTGCTAAGAAAACGGGCCAGGGAAATCCGGGAGCTCGAGGAGCGTTTCAGCTCCAGAAGAACTTTCACCAACCTAACCGAGATTATAGGTCATAGCACGGGCATTGTGTCGCAAATATTGAACTACGGAATGCAAAACTCCAAGCTGGTTACGAACAAGCAGGCGGGGTTGCACAGGTTTGTGAGCGCAGAATTAAGTAGAACCCTAGACAAGCTTGAAGACAACGTAGAGCTTCTGGCAACCATCGGGTCCTCTTCCCCTTTCATAGGGCTGTTTGGAACCGTATGGGGGGTTGTAGGCAGTTTGCGCTCCATCCCAGCTGGGGCAAGCGTGGGCATTGCGTCTGTCGGCCCAGGCATGGCTGAAGCCCTGTTCGCAACCGCCTTGGGGTTGCTTGTCGCAATACCCGCCAACATATTCTATAACAGGTTCACAGCACTTATAACAAGGATGTCCAACCGTCTAAGCAATCTGGTGTGCGAGCTCGAGGCATTTGCAGATAATGAGGAGTAGGTCCGCATCGCACAGATTGTCAGAGCAGCGCAGGGAAGTTCGCAGGTTTCGTTCCGAGATAAATATAACACCCTTCGTGGACGTAGTGCTCATACTTCTGGTGATATTCGCGGTTTCGCATACAGAGAAGGCCCTGCCATCGCTCCTTGTAAATCTTCCCAACGCAAGTAGGGCTCTGGGCTTGGACTCCGAGCAATCAGTTGTCTTGACCATTACCAAGAAAGGTACTATATATGTGAACGATAAGCTTTCCAGAGAGGCAAATCTGGAGACTGACCTCATGTCCGCAACTAAGGGCAAGGAGGCCCAGGTGTTCTTGCGTGGTGACGAGGGCGTGAGCTACGGGGCGATCATGAGGGTGGTTAATTTGTTGTCTGGTTACGGCCTCAGGAAGGTGGCTCTGGTTGCTGATAATAGCGTGGTTGCCGATGTTGGGAGCAGTGCAGGCCGCACGTAGTGTGCTTTTGAACAACGTTCACGTGGCTTTGTCAGTGCTTTTGCACGTGGTCGCTGGTGGTGTTTACTTCGCAGGCACCTGGGCTATGGAGCGAGGCAAGGTACAGCATGACGCAGGAAATGCGGTTATAGTGTTCGGTTCCGTTCCCGTGGCGGAAGCAGATAATGTTCGGGCGGGTAGGCAGCCCGTCGTCCTTCAGAAAAGAAAAGTCGAGTATAGGCCCACAGAAAAGGCTGAGCGTGTCGTTGTGGAGCCGATAAAAAGAATACCTCCGCCCCCGGGGAGGAAGGCCATGGAAAGGGAGAGGTTGGTTACGCAGCCACAGCAGCAGGCTGCTCCTCCGGCGGTGGAACCGCTTCCCGTTGCTGCTGACGCGCAAGATTTCCCAGAAACCGCAGAGCAGGAGTTGTCAGGAATACTGCAAGCAGTGCAGCGTGAGGCTAATATCGGGCCGCCCGGCGCGGAAAATGAAGTGGATTCCGGTGAGGCTAAATACGACGAAAAGCACGAGCTCGCGGTAAGGATAGCAAACTCCATCAGGAGTCGGTTCGTTGAATGCTGGACCGTCCCCGCGGGCGCAAAAGATGTAGAAAACATGGTGGTGAAAGTCGGCGTGGTGCTGGCTCCCAGCGGAAAGGTGGTTAGGGCTGGCATCACAGATACTCATTTATACAACAGCAACCCCTTCTTCCGCGCCGTAGCGGATAGCGCACTGAGAGCGGTGTACAAGTGCAGCCCACTCATGGGGCTAAACAGAAACGATTACAACCTGTGGCACGAGATAGTTCTAACCTTCAACCCCAAGCCCGAGTTGTGATAAGCCGGGTGATCTAAAAGGCTTTTCCCTCTTTCGCACCTTCCTGCTTGTGCGGGAATGTTAATGTCACTATAGTGCCCAGGTTCGGCTCGCTTTTTATGCTGAAGGTCCCTTGCATAAGCTCCACAAGCTTTTTGCTTAAAGGCAGCCCCAACCCTGTGCCCTCATACTTGCGAGAGTGCGTACTGTCGGCCTGCCCGAAGACGGACATCACCTTGTACAAATCCTGTTGGGCAATACCAATACCAGTATCACTGATTTCCACTATAAGTTGCTCACCCCTGATCTCGGCACACAATTTAACCAGCCCACCTTCCGGGGTAAATTTCACCGAGTTTGACAGTACGTTTATGATAACCTGCTTCATCCTCTTCGGATCCGCAAGCATAACAATGGGCTCTTCTGGCATTTCCTTTTTGAGCTCCACCTTAGCATCTTTTGCCCGGGGCAGCACCATTGTGAAGGACGAATCTACAATCTTACCTAGGTCAAATTTGACGAACTCTACGGTGAGCTTGTTGGCCTCCGCCTTTGAAAAATCTAGAATATCGTTTATCAAGCTCAGCAGGTGCACACCCGATTGGTGAATGTCATTTATGTACTCCTTATATTCCTCGCTGCCAATTGGGCCCAGCGACTCCGACTGAATGATTTCAGAAAAGCCGATAATAGAGTTGAGAGGGGTGCGCAACTCGTGGCTGACGTTGGCCAAAAACTGAGACTTGCTTACGCTTTCTCTTTCAGCAGTTTCCTTCTGCTCCTGAAGTTCTAGGTTCGCATCATACTGGCTGCTAAGCAGCCTTGCACTCCTTCTGTAAAACAATACAACCAAACACACGCAGCTCAGTATTGCTACTCCAACGGGTATGACCAACATTCCGTGCACGCCTCTAAGGGCCTGGGAAAGCTTTCCGTAATTTTTTATCACCTGCAAAAAAACTTTGGGGCCGTCATCTTGCAACACGATCGGAAATACGGTAAAAATCCGACCATCCGCAACCACTCCCCGTAAAACATCGCCATTCGCGAGAGCTGCGAGTTGTGCCTCCGATAAAGACTCACCGCCAGCAGAGCCCTCAACGGAGCCCTCCCCCACAGTGAATATGATACCGCCAGAACCGTGCAACACCACCGTCACTCCAGTAAGGTTTTGCAACGCTTGTACAAACTCTGCACGCAGTTTTATCATCAAATTAACATGGTAAGGGTCAGTGCTCACGTGTGTGGGAATAGTTCGAAGCAAGTCAGTATATTTGTCTAGTATCGTATGTGACAACACCTGGCCTATGTCGGCAATATCCTCTGCCGAAGCCATATCTAAAGTGCGCTCTAGCACTTTCACATGCACATACCAAGTCGCGCCGATAAATAGTGTAACAAGCATCGCTAAAGATAGATTTTTAAAGTGTCTGATAAGCACGTATCCGCACCCGACCACTAGCTATGGGCGAGGTTAATAGCATAACGCGCTCACATCAATACTTAAATTGCGTACCCTTCTAAACTGTACGTCTATATAAACTTTAGGTAAGAGTAATCTTGTTGACCTACAGAGGACTTTCACAGTATCGTCAGTCATAGCCGGAAGTTGAGGGGCAGTTGTGGGTAATAGTTGTATCGTTCCGTTTTACGCACCGTTTGATGTAAGTTTTGCGCGCGGTGAGGGGGTTTATCTGTACGACACGCAAGGCAAGCGATACATAGACTTCGTGTCTGGAATTGCCACCGTTTCTCTTGGACATTGCCACCCTGCATTGGTTAACGCACTAGAAACCCAAGGTAAAACTCTCTGGCATGTATCAAACATGTACCGCATAGCTGAGGCTGAGCGGCTCGCAGAAAAGTTGGTGGGCTGTAGCTTTGCGGATTTGGCGTTTTTTTGCAATTCCGGTGCTGAAGCCGTAGAGTGCGGATTTAAAATCATCAGATCGTACCAAAACGGCAAGGGAAGGCCGGAAAGATACAAGATATTAACCATGAGGCGCTCTTTCCACGGCAGAACCTACGCTGCTTGCTCGGCGAACGAACCGCAGCATTTTATGCGGCTACTGCACCCATATGTAGACTGGTTCGTTAGTGTTAATCCTGACATAGACTCAGTGCGAAGTGAAGTCAGCAAAGGCAACATAGGTGGGATTTTGGTAGAGCCGGTACAGGGCCAGAGCGGCGTGCATATTCTTGGAGGAGAGTTTCTCAAAGGCTTACGCGACATATGCGATGAGCATGATATGCTGTTATTCTTTGACTGCGTGCAGTGCGGAGCGGGAAGGACCGGCAAGTTCTTCGCGTATGAGCATTTTGGCGTGCATCCGGACGTGTGTTCAATTGCAAAGGGCATGGGTGGGGGGTTCCCTATAGGTGGTTGTCTCATCACAAAAAATGCCGGACAGTTTGCTGCCGTGGGCATGCACGGGTCCACCTTCGGTTGTAACCCATTAGCAACAACTGTAGCGTACGCAGCTGTGAGCGAAATTCTCCGCGAGGGGTTCCTTGAAAATGTCTCCAACAATGGAAAATATCTGGTTGATGAACTCACAAAGTTGTCAGGAAAATTCAGTGGCATCATTGAAGAAGTGAGGGGGCTCGGCCTCATGGTTGGGCTGCAGATGAACACCAAGGTAAACGTACGTGCTTTTGCTGGTAAGGTTTTGGAGCAAGGGTTGCTTCTCTCCACAGCTGACAGCAGAAACGTGCTTCGGATGTTGCCGCCGCTCGTAGTTTCCAAAGGCGAAATCGAAGAGGCATTGCACATATTTGCGCGCTGCCTGGAGGAGATATAGAGCAGAATTTACACAGGAATGAAGCCAGAAGTGGCCACTGCCCGGAGCATCAGATCGTATTGCTGGACAGCTGTAAGTGCCCCGCAAGTCGGCAGCCACCCGGGTAACTCTGAGTTCTGTGTGGGTACTGTGCGATGCTCACCTTATTAAGCGCTCTATGTAGTTTCAGAACAAAAAAAATAACGTAAGTATTTTATTGATTTCTTAACCAATAAAGGTTACAATACTTGCGCTGTGCAGGTTTCTTCTTGGGGTGTAGTGTGCCTTCTAGTTTAAAACGTGTCAGGTGCAGGCATTCCTCTGCACCACTTTTGTCAGACCTTCTTGAAGAAGAAAGTAAAACCCACTCGGCAAGGGGCCGTATAGGCAGAGCGTCGCGGTTCATCCAAAAAATTGAAGAAAAGCGCCAATCAAATAGCACAGATATTTTTCTGATCGCCTCCTTTTCCCTGATGGTGATAGAAGCGCTCTCGTCTTCTTTCACCATATATTGCCTGGACTATGGCGCAAACGCTAGTGTCAAAGCCAAAGTCGTCGTGGCGTATTATGCATTATACGCCGCGCTTTCCTGTATTCTCTTAGTGAACGCAGTGCTCTCCGCTATACGGGTGAGGCAGGCATATAAGAAAAAGGAAATAAACGCCAAACAGCAGTCGGTGCAACTTGCAGGGGAGGCTCTAACCATAACAACGGGATTGATGTGGATTACAATATCCTTAGCTTCAATCACAATGGCCCTCTCATCAAGCGTGCACATGCAACTGGCGGCTATGTGCTTGGCCGTCATGGCGCCCGCGCTTGGTGCTCTCTCGGCATTCTTGAGGGTCTATGAGGTTTCCGTATCATACAAGAAGGAAAAGCTAGATGTAGCCCGCAGGGGAGATTCCGCCTCTGGCCCCGCCGTAATGTCGCAGCGCAGAAAAAACTGGTACTGCTTCCAGTCTGGCTTATTCCTGACTATTGCACTGTTTGAATTTGCGCACTTTTTATGCCATGTGTACGAGGCGTACCTGCTCCAGGGCAATACACACCTCCTCTATAACATACAAGACAGGGTGCTTTTGGGGACGCAGATCTTCCTTACCTGCGTATTTATCCTCCTTGAAATTGCTAAGGTGTACACAGAAAAGGGCGCCGAATCGCCCCAGTCCTCACTTGTGAACAGCTTTGAAGATAGAAGTTTGGGCGATAATTCTAACACGCCAGAATATGCTAGCACTGCAACCTTAGTGCAGCATAGCTCGGCGTCTAACGCACGTACCGCACCTGCGATGGCTTAGGCCACCTATTACTGTTTTTTTGATGATCGCATGGTAGCGTGTGCTTCACGTGGAACTGGTTTCCCTTTCGAGCACCAATAGTAACCTGGTGCAGATCATCATCGGCACCCAGTCTTTGGAAGTTGTACCAGTCTGAGCACAAACAGTGTTTGCTACTGCAACACGTCGGTATGCGTCCTTTTTGCGCGCTAAGGCTTAATCCCCTCCCTTGAAAAAATTTGGCGTATAACTGTCACAACAGTGGGTACTTGCTGGAGGCAGTATCAGCTGCAGATCATTCCACAATCTCCCGCTTGCCGAGCTGCCCTGAGGTTATCACCCCTTCCCTTTCCATGCGCTCGACGAGGTTTGCCGCCCTGTTATACCCTATTCTTAGTTGTCTTTGTACGTAGCTTATAGACGTTTTACGATCTCGAAGAACTATTGCCACCGCCTTTTCGTATAGGCTGTCATCAGAGGAATATCGAAGGTCTTCCACATCTTTTTCTTCGCACTCAAGAACCTTGGCAATACCATCTATGTAATCCGGCCTTCCCTGCATCTTCAAGTGGTTTACAACATCCTGCACTTCATTGTCGCTAACAAACGCACCGTGGACCCGTCTTATTCGCCCCCCGGAGACCATATATAGCATGTCACCCATGCCGAGTAGCTGTTCTGCACCCTGCTCTCCAAGAATTGTCCTGCTATCTATCTTGGAAGTCACAGAGAAGCTGACTCTAGTGGGGAAATTCGCCTTGATAACACCTGTGATAACATCAACCGAAGGTCTCTGCGTAGCCATTATTATATGTATTCCGGCAGCACGGGCCATTTGCGATAATCTCTGTATGGATGATTCAATCTCCTTGCCCGACACGATCATGAGATCGGCCATTTCATCCACCACAACAACTATGTAGGGAAATTGGACCTTCTCTATGGGCGTCCTCTCAAACACCGGTTCCCCCGTATCCGCGTCGAAGCCCGTCTGCAATACCCTTTCAAGCACGGCCCCGCTGCTTATTGCCTCCTTGATCTTCGCGTTATAGCCGGTAACATTCCGCACACCCACCGCGGACATGAGCCTATAGCGCTCTTCCATTTCTGACACCACCCATTTTAACACAGCCACCGCCTTTTTGGGCTCAGTAACCACCGGAGTAAGCAGGTGAGGAATGTTGTCATATATAGATAGCTCCAACACTTTTGGGTCAATCATGATCATCCTGCACTGCTCGGGAGTGAGGCGGTACAATAGCGATAAAATCATGGTATTGATGCCCACAGATTTACCAGAACCGGTGGTTCCAGCAATCAGCAGGTGCGGCATTTTAGTCAAGTCGGCAACTACCGCTTCCCCATCTATGCCTTTACCGAGAATTATTGGAAGCTTGAGGTCAGGATCAGCATACTCCCTGCTTTCTATGAGGCCGCGCAACATCACAATTTCTCTGCGCTGATTGGGAATTTCTATACCCAAAACATTCCTCCCAGGAATCACCGAAATCCTGGTAGACAGCGCGCTCATGGACCGAGCAATATCGTCTGACAATCCTATCACCCTAGATGATTTTGTCCCAGCAGAGGGCTCAAACTCATATAAAGTCACCACCGGCCCGTGGCGCACGTCGATTATCTTGCCATATACACCAAAATCCTTCAGCACTGAATACAGGGCATCGGTTTCGTCCCGGTGGTCGGGCATATTGTCGCAACTAGCCCCAGTCGACGGCAAATGCTCCGCCAGTAATTTCACCTTCGGCAGAGCAAACACTGCAGGCTTTTCTGCTCTATTTTTTGGCTGCTTTGGAACAGCGCTACGAGCCAACGCGGCGTCATCCTCGGTACAGGTGCGCGGCTGCGGCGAGGGCCGCGGCTGTTCCGCGGTGGCGCGCGGAGCCTGCGGCGGAGACGTAGTAGGTTCAGGTACAAACTGTGGTAACGTAGGCAACAGCGCCGGATACTCGACCGAATGAGGAATCCCTTCCACCACCAGTAAGTCATCACTGCAATCGCCAACGTTAAGCCCGCTTATCCGAGATTTAAACTTCACAAAAAGCTCATACAGCGCAACAATCGGCCCCCAGCCGGCAGAGCCAACCATCCCCACAACGATCAACCCTACCAGCACGGAAGTGGGTAGTGATGCGAGCTTGGCCCCTATGAAACCCCCATGGTAGAATTTACTCGTTACGCCGAGAGATAGCTTTGACAGTATACCACCCACCCCAGCGGCAACACTCAGGACACACGGCATGTGTATTTTGCGCACTAGAGAGGGCGCACGCTTTAACCTAAAAAGGCCAAGCACCCCGCACAAAGCCCCGGAGAGCCCGAACAACTGCACTACAATATCCCCTACATACGCACCTGGAATACCCATCAAATTCTGGATGGTGGCATCACTCAGCATACCAGCCGTGTTCAGCGATGCATCAGAAGGATCGTACGTGAGCACAGACAGGGTAACAAATATGGCCGCCAAAAAATGGAAAGTGAACCTGCACCAAGCCGCAACGCAATCCTTCAGCATGTACCACCTATCCAAAATAGTAGCGCAGGGCATATCTGAAAAAGCTTATAGCCACCAGGAGTATCAGAGGAGAAAAGTCAAAACCCGAAACATTGGGTATATACCTACGGAGCACGGAGATAGCAGGGTTCAGCACCCTAGACAGCGCAGAGAACACCCGGTACACAAACTCGTTATACCTGTTAACAATGCCCATGGCAATCAACCACCCCAGCAACACCCAGGTAATGAGCGCCATGTTATATATGCTCAGCAATGTATCAACAAGGTAGGCCACCGGGTGCATCACTGAACCTCTCCACTACGCCATGAATCCAACAACAGTTGGCCATTATACAAGAATCATAAACAATAAAAAACCGTAAAAATACGCTTTCTCGCCCGGGTTTTTCAAAACCACTTCAAAATCACGGGGAAAAATTCATCTTGAAGGATGTACGGTTATTGTGTATAGTCGGCCCGGAGTGGGTTTTGTTCCCTGTAGTGTTTCTTATTTTCGCTTTTTTGCTGTTGGCCTCCGCCTTTTTTTCGGCTGCGGAGACCGCGCTGACTTCCGTGAGCGCCTCCTCCATACACAGATTGGTCCTTGGCGGGGACAGAAGGGCGAAAATTGTGGAATCGCTCAGCAGGCGGAAAGAGATGGTCATCAGCGCCATGCTTGTTGGCAACACGATAGTTAATATATCTTCCTCCTCAGTCGCAACTGCTATGTTTCTGGGCTTTTTGGGCCCAGAGGGAATTGTGGTCTCCACAGTTACGGTTACCCTTTCTATTTTGCTGTTCGCGGAAGTCCTACCAAAAACGTATGCCATACACAATCCTGAAAAGATATCCCTGCGCTCCGCCAGGCTTGTGGCCTGCTGTTCGTTCGTTCTTTCGCCGTTGTGCTCACTAATCACGCATATCGTCAACTACACACTGAGAATACTTGGAGTGCAAGGACAAAAAGAAATAGTTTCGGCGGCGGAAGCCATGCGAAGCCTGATATTAATGCACGGAAGCAAGGGCACCATGTTAAAGCAGGATCTAGACATGCTAAGCAGCGTGCTAGACCTTGCGGAAACCGAAATATCTCAGGTAATGACGCACAGAAAGAATTTGTTCGCGCTAAACATAGACGAGGACGTAGATGTTCTGGTAAAGCAGATCCTACAGGGCAGCCATAGTAGAATCCCAATGTGGCAGAAGAGCGAAGAGTCGATAGTTGGTGTTGTGCACGTCAGAGACGTGACCGATTTGGTGCGCGAGAAAAGCAATAACGTCACCAAAAAAGACATTTACAGGATAATGATCAAGCCCTGGTTTGTACCCGATACAACACCTCTTAGTGTCCAACTGCACAACTTCCGCAAAAAGCGTAGGCATTTGGCCTTAGTTGTTGATGAATATGGCACCTTGCAGGGCGCAGTAACGTTGGAAGATATTTTGGAGGAGATAGTTGGAGATATCTCTGACGAGCACGATGTTGTACCTGAGAGTTTCATAACGGCCATTAGCAATAGCGAGTATTACATCAGCGGTGAGGCACCGATTAGAGACGTCAATAGGGAATTGGGCTGGAGTTTACCGGAAGAGGCGTCTACACTGGCCGGCCTTATCTTACATGAAGTAGAGCGAATACCAGAAGAAGGCGAGGCCTTTCAGTTGCACGGGTTCTCATTCAAAATTTTGAAGAAAAACGGGAATATAATATCACTAATTGGCATAAGCATACCGTTGAATGGTTCGGAGGAGACTTAAGCTTAGCGCACTGCACCCACTGCTTTAGTAGTTGTAACCCCTGAGGCTTAAACCTCATATCCTTCGAGGTAGTATGAAACACCGGCCCAAGGGCGACGTAGGAAGGGCGAATAAAGCATGCGCGTGCCAGTTCATGATAGCAGTGCGTGCTCAAGCCCAGCTTCATTTTAGATTTTAGGATACTTTCCAGGTCTGCGGTTTGCACATCTTCCTGGCCCAGGTGTACGTCGTGTACCCAAAAAACCTCTACACATCAAAGGCCCGCTGAAGGTTCAGCATGGCAGCTTCTGGATCTTCAGCTCCGGTGACGGCTGAAATCACGGCCACACCTGATACACCGCAGTTGACGACGGACCCTATATTAGACGCATCTATCCCCCCAATGCCTACCACAGGAAGCTTAGCGCACTGCACCCACTGCTTTAGTAGTTGTAACCCCTGAGGCTTAAACCTCATATCCTTCGAGGTAGTATGAAACACCGGCCCAAGAGCGACGTAGGAAGGGCGAATAAAGCATGCGCGTGCCAGTTCATGATAGCAGTGCGTGCTCAAGCCCAGCTTCATTTTAGATTTTAGGATACTTTCCAGGTCTGCGGTTTGCACATCTTCCTGGCCCAGGTGTACACCATGTGCCCCATGTTCTATGGCGATATTCCAATGGTCGTTCACAATCAAGCATACCCCTTTGTCTTTAGACAGCTGCGCACAGCGCCGGACCATTCTATCAACCTCGCCTATCGGCGCCTCCTTGGCTCTCAATTGGATGGTTTTCACGCCACAACGCACTGCTCGCTCAAACCAGGTATCGTCAGGCACAATGAGATACAAACCTATGTTTTCAAGCTTATCAAAGCCATACATAGTATCCCGACAATCAAACCCACTTGCAATCCTAGGAAAGTATTCACCATTGATGTTGTACGGATTCCAATCTGCAACTGAGCCACCAGAGACGACTGCGCTCGCTAGCATCCTGGCCAGCACAATACAATCAAGCCTCGCGTCTTTCATATCCTTGCACTTTGTCGTGTTTAGCACATGATCGGCCACGTGCCTGTAGGAGCGGGCAAAGGTATCACAGTCGGTGGGCCCGGGGCATTTGTACAGGAGTTTTATTTCCTCATTCCCATCAAAGTAATAATCCGCATAGGTGCCGTCAGCGCATTCCGCATTGACGGCGTAAACGTCCCCTTCACCCTGCAAATGGGCATCACGCACGGCTTCCGCAACCGCACAGCTGGCCATATTGTCTCCACGCATAAGATGCATTTTACACCGATAAAGGTTCGCTTGAGGTTTTGCCCATTATTCCCCGAAGAATGTCGTTATACAAGATTACTTACACGCCACCCGGAGCCGAAAGCACCCATATTTTCCCTCCGCAACCGCATAGCTGGCCATATTGTCTCCGCGCATCAGATGCATTTCATACCGATAAAGGTTCGCTTGAGGTTTTGCCCATTATTCCCCGAAGAATGTCGTTATACAAGATTACTTACACGCCACCCGGAGCCGAAAGCACCCATATTTTTCCCTCCGCAACCGCGCAGCTGGCCATATTGTCTCCGCGCATCAGATGCATTTCACACCAACTAAGTTTTACTAAGTTCGCAGTATTCCGTGGCACATGCCGCCACACTAGGTTATGAGCCCCGCCCCAGCAGGCAAAAGCACGCATCATGGCTAGTAGAGGGCATCCCCAGTTCGGTTATTCTTCCTGTTGAAAAATTGTATGATCGTGGCTGCAATCTCCTCAACAGATTTTTGCGTCACATCTATTGTGGGCCATCTGTTTTTCGCGCATATTTTTTTCATCTCGTTAATCTCCTCCACAACCTGCTCGTAACTTACGTAGTTACAATTTTCCTGGTGCTTCATCGAGATTAACCTATTCCTGCGAATCTGTATTAATCTATCAGCGTCAATAGTGAGCCCAACAACGAGCTTGTCCGCAATTGTGGCCGGGTCTACCGGTAGCTGAACGGAACACACCAGAGGAATGTTCACAACCCTGTACCCGCGGTATGCGAGGTATATACTGGTGGGAGATTTGGAAGTTCTCGACACGCCCACTATGATGATATCGGCCTGGTCTATGTCCCACAAATTCTGGCCATCATCGTGGGAAATGGTATAGTTTATGGCATCAATGCGATTAAAATACTCGTCACCGAGCTTGTGCGGATGCGCGTTAGGGTCTTTTGTCACCTGGAGGTAGCAGGAAATCTCCCTTATGACGTGCGCGAGAACCGGTATACATCGGACGCTCTGCGCCGTCGCCTTTTCTTTCAAGTACTTCCTGAGGTCATCATCAACCACGGTGTACATTATGAGGTTATGCCTTTCGGGGTTGATGTTCAGCATAACCTTATCCACCTGACGCTTGCTGCCAACCAGCGACCATACAAACTCGTTGACCTCTAAAGACTTAAAGTGCTCAACCGCAGACCTTGCCACAGCAATTACGGTCTCACACGTGGAATCAGAGACAAGATGCAAGTCTAAAACAGCCTTATTACGCATAGCAGAGTGAGAGAGCACTGCGCCAGGGTAACACAAACCATGACCGCCAGCAATAGCAGATGCGGGAAGGGCCCATCGTGGCAGCAGAAAATCCTAACGCAGCCAACCGGGACGGAAGGCAGACAGACCGCGGGGAAAGGACTGAAGATTAGTGGAAAAACTCACCGTATGGCCACCGACACGAGAAGGCGTAGCGCACCTCCTCATGCCTGTAGCCTGCAGTCCCAACACATGATGTTCCCCTTGGACACAGAGCGGAGATCGCTGGCATCCACCTCACCCGCACACTTAATGCATTTTATATCCTCGCTGGGAGACACGTTTCGATCGACAGCTATTCTATCATCAAAAACGAAGCACTCTCCCTCCCACAGGCTATCATCGCCGCGCACAGTTTCCAGGTAATTCAGTATGCCACCTCTGAGATGGTAAACGTTCCGAAAGCCCAAACTACGCATAAAGGCAGTAGACTTCTCGCACCTTATGCCCCCAGTGCAGTACATGGCAACGCAGGTATCTCTTTCCTTATCCAGTGCCCAGTTCCTTGCCCACTCAGGGAACTCTCTAAACGAGGAAGTACCGGGGTCTATCGCACCTTTGAACCTACCTAGCCTGACTTCATAGTCGTTTCTCGTGTCAATCACATGCACATCAGGAGAAGACACAAACTCGTCCCAGTCGCGGGGGTCAATGTACTCTCCCCTAAGCGAGCAGTCAAACCCGTCGATGCCCAGGCGCACCACCTCACGCTTCAGCCGAACTTTCATCTTGGCAAATGGCTCTCTATCGGAGTGGCTCTCGTGATATTTCATGCCACGCAGCCGGTCATCCGAGTCTAAAAAAGAAAAAAACTCCCCTATGGATTGGCGGCTTCCGGCTATAGTCGCATTGATGCCCTGCTCGGCCAGAATCACAGTTCCTTTAATGCCGCGTGACAAGCAAAACTCCAAAATCACAGGCTTCATGTCATAGTAATTGTGCAGGTGGACAAAGCGGTAAAAGGCCGCAATAACGTAACCCATAGCTACGGATAACACTAATCAATGGCCCCAATGCTATTGCAGAAAGGCAAAATTGTCAATTCCGCCCCTTCCAAGCTTTATACCACACTGATCAAGAATCGGTACGCGCCAGGCCATGCTCTCTGTGTAGCATAACCATTTGTGAGGTTACACTACTGATGCGAACAGACTGATTACCGTTGCAACACATTGGACACACAACCTCGAAACCCGCGTAGGAAGCTGCGTATGTCACAGGGCTTTTTTGATTCTGGTTGCACAATCTTCGGCGCGAGGACGGTGCCGTTCCCACATTGTATGTGTAGCTCGTCATTTACTACATCACCGATCTGCGCCCCGGCAAGCTCGTAGTTATCGGCTTCCAAAAGTTTAACTCGCTTACCGTCCAAAAAGAAAAACATCCTCGGGTAAAATGCCCTAACCTGCCGACATATATAATCCGCGGCATCGTTGAAATTCACACAGAACTCTGAGGGTTTCGCGGCATAGGTGGCCCCGGCATCATCCTGGCTTACGGACCTCATGGTATCTAAATTATCCAACACTTTAAGGAGCATTCTACCACCCATGCTTGATAGCCTCTCGCTCAGCGCGACAATGTTCTCCCGGCTACCTATGGGCGTGCTTTCCTGCAAAAAGATATCTCCGGCGTCCAGTCGCTCATTTAACTGCATTATGGTAACCCCGGTCACCGCGTCTCCGGACAATATTGCGTGTTGCATCGGCGCTGCGCCTCTCCACCTAGGCAGCAGGGAGGGATGGACATTTATGCACCCGAAGCGGGGAACTTCAAGCATCCACCGCGGCAAGATCATTCCGTAGGAGGCCACAATTATGGCATCAGGCATGTACTTTTCAATTATGTCCCGTTCGCTATCAGAACTAAGCGACGCTGGTGACCTAACGGGAACATTATGCGCATCTGCATAGGCATGCACTGGTGTTTTCGTCAACAGATGCCCTCTGCCCGCAGGTTTTGGGGCCTTGGTATAAACAGCTAAAACCTCATGCTGAGAGCCTATTAGAAATTCGAGAGTCGGCACAGAGAACTCTGAAGATCCCATGAAAATTACTTTCACAACACCTCCACAACTAAAGGCCGGACACGCAATTTTGGGCCATAGCTCCCAGAGGAGACGTACACGCAACAGAAGCCGGCAAGCCTGATTAGAGTGTGGGGCTGGCAGGATTTGAACCTGCGGCCAACTCGTTATGAGCGAGCTGCTCTAACCCCTGAGCTACAGCCCCATCACTAGCCCATTGTACGACACCGCACGCAAATTACAACGAGTATTCCGGTTCTAGTGGACCAAAAACCACCGGTCAAGCACCCTCAACCACATGCACACACGCCAGCCGAGCGCACAGGCTATAAAGCCAACACCGTAAACCTACACGAACAAGGCTCCGGCATCCCCGGACCCACAACACAAAGATCCGCACGGAAACCGCGCACACTCCGCGTCACACAATTCTACACCAAGCGCGTGGAGAGCCTGGGCACCACCCACAACACTACCAAAACATATGCAACGTGCCACGCACACCGCAACCTAGCACCAACAGCACGGCAACGCGGCCGTGTGCGTCACAACCGCCTCCTAGTTGAACAGGGTGCAGTCCCCCCCTTCATCAACGCTGGGGACCTTGTCTACAAACACCTCATCCTCGCTCAACGGCACAATCTTGCCCATGAGGGCGCCCTGTATCACCTCATCAACGCTAGAGACCAGCACTATTTCCATGCACCGAGTGACGCTTTCCGGAAGCTCGATAATGTCTTTCTTATTCTGGCTAGGAATTATAGCAGTTGTAATCCCACCACGCAGCGCGGCCAGCAACTTTTCCTTCAAGCCACCTATGGGCAACACCCTACCCCTCAGTGTAACCTCGCCGGTCATAGCTACGGTATTCTTCACGGGGATACCCGTCATGAGTGAGACTATAGAAGTGCACATCGCAATGCCGGCAGATGGCCCATCTTTGGGGGTAGCCCCCTCGGGAACGTGGATGTGTATGTCATTGACTTGAAAATCCCTAGACTTTATACCAAACCCTACGCACCTGGATCGAACGTAGCTATAGGCCGCTTTTACAGATTCCTGCATAACCTCGCCAAGCTTTCCGGTATACTTCACGCCCCCCTTACCCGGCATGGTTACAGACTCTATAGTAAGCAGGTCCCCACCGGTGTCGGTGTATGCAAGGCCTGTGACCACACCAACCAGGCTGTCCTTCTCTATAATGCCGAAATCATACTTACGCACTCCCGCATACTTGCCGATGTTGTCAGAGGTTATAGACAGGCTGGTTACGGTCTTAGTTTTATCAGTTAAAATCTCCTTCATTCCCTTCCTCATAAGAGAAGCCAGCTCCCGCTTCAGGTTCCTGACTCCGCTCTCTCTGGTGTAGAACCTCATGAGATCATAAATCGCCCCATCGGAGATTTCCCACTCCTTGTCGCGCAAACCGTGTTCCTTGCGCAGGCTGGGAATCAGGTGTGACTTAGCTATATGCAGCTTCTCTTCCTCGGTGTAACCAGATAGCTGTATAGCCTCCATGCGATCCAGCAGCGGCTTTTGCATATTAAGGCTGTTTGCAGTTGCAACGAACATCACATTAGAAAGGTCAAACTCGACCTCCAGATAGTTATCCACAAAGTGCTTATTGTGGTCCGGATCGAGCACTTCAAGCAGCGCGGCGGTTGGATCACCCCTATAATCAGATCCTACCTTGTCAATCTCATCTAGCAAAAACAAAGGGTTGCATGTTTTCGCTTGCTTTAACTGTTTGATGATCTTCCCAGGCATTGCCCCAACGTACGTCCTGCGGTGCCCACGTATTTCGGACTCATCATGGATACCACCCAGGGATACGCGGACAAACTCGCGCCCAGTGGCTTCTGCTATAGATTTCGCAAGTGAAGTCTTCCCCACACCTGGAGGCCCAACAAAGCATATAATCGGGCCTTTTGGCTTTTTCACCCTTTTGAGGACAGCCAAAAATTCCAAAACCCGCTCCTTTACTTTGTCCATGCCATAGTGGTTCCCATTGAGAATTTTCAGTGAATTCTCCATGTCTATCCTGGTATTCTTAAACTTGCCCCAGGGGAGATCTAGCAGCCACTTGAGATAGCTGGAAATGATGTTAGCCTCAGGCGACATCAAGTTCATCTTTTTATAGCGCTTAAGGTCGCTTAAGGCGCGTTCCCTGGCCTCTTCAGAAAGAGACACGGTGTTTATCTTCTTCTCAAACTCACTCGCGGAGTCGCTATCACAGCAAGCACCGTCGCTTTCTTCCAGTTCGCGCTGTATGGCCTTGAGCTGTTCGTTTAGGTAATACACCTTGTGGGTAGATTCAACTTGCGACCTTACCCTATCATCAATCTTCTTTTGGGCATTAAGCACGCTAATTTCTAGCTTCACGAGGCCAAAAACCATATCTAGGCGCTTGACGACGCAAAACTCCTCCATCACCTTCTGCTTATCTTCAACGCTGATGGTGAGGTGGGATGCAACAATATCGGACAGGTGCCCTAGTTTTTTTATTTCATATGCGGAGGCAACAACCTCAGACTGGGTTTTTTTGCTGAGCTTGTGCCATATATCGAACTCCTTCAGCACAGAACGCTTCAGCGCTTCTATCTTGTTGTCTATGGTTATGCTCTCATCATCCTCAACAACCTCAACCTCCGCGCTCAAAAAATCATCACCATCGATGAAATTCAGAACCTTGGCTCTGTTTTCGCCCTTAATCAGAACCTTCAACACTCCATCAGGAAGCCTTAGCAATTGCACCACATCTGCGACTGTGCCAACCCTGTACAGATCATCATTACTCGGGTTGTCTATGGAGCCATCCACTTGCGTTAGGAGTAGAATTTTACAGCAACTATCATTCTTGGCAGCATGCTCCAAGGCACTTACAGATTTACCCCGACCTACGGAAAGGGGCATGACGACCCTGGGGAAGACTACAGTGTCCCGCAGCATCAAAACAGGCAGCGACAAAACCTTACTCTCTTCCATAAAGAACCCCCACCTTACCTAGCCACTCTCAAAACAGTTTCTGCTCATCATAACATCCTCAACCATGGCAGCGTCGACAACAACCTTACCGCCCTCGCAGCCTAAAGGGTTAAACATGAAGTCGAGTAACAAAGATTCCATAATGGCCCGTAATCCTCTGGCTCCAGTATTCCGAGCAACAGCCTTCTTTGCAACAGCTAAGAGAGCTGCGTTGTCGAATTTCAGCTCAAGGTTGTCCATTTCAAATAGCTTAGTATACTGCTTAACCAAAGAGTTCTTTGGTTCCACTAATATGCGATAAAGGGTTTCCTCGTCCAGCCTGCCCAGGGAGGTGACAACCGGTATCCTCCCGACAAACTCTGGTATCAATCCAAACTTTACGAGGTCCTCAGGTTCAGTATAGCACAAAATGTCCTTGCGTTTATCGGCGATCTTTTGAACATTTGCTTCAAAGCCCATACAGCTGCCGCGATTCCTCGCCTCAATAATTTTCTCAAGGCCGTCAAACGCCCCACCGAAAATGAACAGGATGTTATCAGTGTTTATCTGTATAAACTCCTGGTGGGGGTGCTTCCTGCCGCCCTGAGGTGGAACAGAAGAGACGGTGCCCTCGATCACTTTCAGCAATGCCTGCTGGACTCCTTCCCCAGAAACATCGCGGGTTATTGAGGCATTCTCCGACTTCCGTGAGATTTTATCGACCTCGTCAATGTATATAATGCCCCGCTGTGCCGCCTCCACGTTAAAGTTGGCAGCTTGCAATAGCTTAAGCAGAATATTTTCTACATCCTCACCAACGTACCCGGCCTCGGTCAGCGTTGTGGCATCCGCCATGGCAAATGGGACCTGCAACACTCTCGCCAGCGTACGTGCGAGCAAGGTCTTCCCCGAGCCAGTTGGGCCTATCAGCAACACGTTGGATTTTGATATCTCAACCTCGCTGATGACTCCAGAATTTCGCAGACGCTTGTAGTGGTTGTAGACGGCAACCGACAGCACCTTCTTGGAGTGCTCCTGCCCTATGACGTACTCGTCCAACACCTGCTTTATCTCCGGAGGCTTTAGGTCAAACCCACCCTGCCTCGCGGGCCTGCCTTCTTCCTGCAATATCCCGCTGCAGAGCTCTACACACTCGTTACAGATGTAAACTCTAGGCCCAGCTATGAGCTTCCTCACCTCGCTGTGAAGCTTTCCACAAAACGAGCAGCTATAGGCGCCTTTTCTAGCCTCTGACATCCATCTTTCCTATATCTGCTCCCCTCCCCGCTTGTCTATCACCTTGTCGACTATACCAAAATCTTTGGCCTTTTCCGCAACCATGAAGTTATCGCGCTCCATGCTGCTTTCTATTTCCTCAAGGGATTTTCCAGTATGCTTGACGTATATCTCGTTCAGCCTGCGTTTGATCTCCAATATCTCCCTGGCATGTATTTCTATGTCAGTAGCTTGGCCGCGGAAGCCACCAGAAGGCTGGTGCACCATTATCCTAGAATTTGGAAGTGCATATCGCATACCAGGCTCCCCACCTGCCAACAGCAGCGCGCCCATAGACGCCGCCTGGCCCAAGCACAATGTGGATACCTTAGGCTTTATATACTGCATGGTGTCGTATATAGACAGGCCCGCGGTGACCACTCCCCCGGGAGAGTTTATGTATAGAGATATGTCCTTCTCGGGATTTTCAGCCTCGAGAAACACGAGCTGCGCTACAATGAGGCTGGCCATATTGTCTTCCACGGTGCCGGTTATGAATATTATCCTCTCCTTCAACAACCTGGAGTATATATCATACGCGCGCTCTCCCCTGCTGGTCTGCTCAACCACCATCGGTACTAAGTTCATAATTTCCCTCTCAAACCCCCACAAAGCACCAGGACCAACAGCTCCCAGCAAAACTCTAGATACTCTCGAAAAGCGACTTTAGATCTCCGGCGGGCACATTCTGCCTTTCTTTCTTGGCCTTGGCAACCATATATCTGACCACCTTGTCCTCAAGCACCTTCCCCCTTATGTGATCTCTAACTCCCTGATTAGACCTCAAAAGTTTGAGCACACTCTCCAAACTTGCCCCGTAGTTCAGATAGTTAGACTGAACAAACGCCGAAATGTCACGTGCCTCCACGGCGATGTTGTTATCTTGAGAAACCTTCATCAACAGCATACCCAGCCTCACGCGCCGCTCAGCTTCTTTCAAGATGCCATCTTCCCCCATGGCTTCAAGCTCGCTCGGGGCAAGTTCACGCCTAATCCTAGCGGACTCTTGAGACACCACAGATTCCGGAACTTGGCCTTGGTAGATTGTTTCCATATGGTCAAACAACTCTTTACGCATCAGAGCATCGCTCATGAAGGCAAAACGGCCCTTTAGGCTTTCGGTGGCAAAGTTTACCATATCTTCAGCGCAGCCAAACCCGCAACTCTTCGCTAGCTCTTCGCGGTCACCAACGTCTTTGGGGACCATGATGCTCACAAGTTTAACTGACATCTCAACTTCTTTGCCTGCAAAGAGCCTCACTCTATAATCGCTCGGAAACCCAAGCTTGAACTCCTTGACGTCCCCAACCTTCATCCCGGTTATTTTGTCTTCGAACTCCTTGGGTAGATGGCCCCCGCCGAGCACTGCCACAAAGCCCTTCGCGCTTCCGCCCCTCAGTGCCTTGCCCTTGAACGAACTGTTATAGTCGATTACAACCTTGTCTCCAGCGGCTGCGCGCCGTTTTGGGCTATCTGACACGACAAAACTAGGGTATCGAGCTTTGAGTTCGCCAATAAACTTCTCGACATCCTCCTGCCCGACCTCTGCCTCCATTTCCTTGAGCGCAATGTCTTCTGGATTGACGGATGGAACCTCTGGCATCAGTTCAAACTGCAGCTCGTATACCAGATCCCCACCTTTCCCTTCTGTAGAGCACACCTTGGGGTGAGAAGTGATCCTGACCTCTGAAGTTACAACATCCCCAAAGCCGCCTTCCTGCATGAACTGCGATGAGGCGTCGTCAACAACCTTAGAAAGCACCTCTCTTACGACATCTTCGCCGCAATTGCGCCGCACAAGGTCCAGCGAAACCTTACCCTTCCTGAACCCATCCATTCTGACATTTGCTGCAATCTCGCGCAGCCTGTCATCCACCTGCTGCTCCAGGTACTCGTTACCGACAGTAAACTCGTACACCCGCTTCAGCTTATCACTCAAGACCTCTTTTACAACGTAGAACCGCTGCATAAAACACTCCACCACAATTAAGGGAGCACACAGGATGCGGATAGAGGGACTTGAACCCCCACGGGCCGGGCCCACTAGGACCTAAACCTAGCGCGTCTACCAATTCCGCCATATCCGCACGAGCAGCCCGGGTTTGCCGCATTGGACTACTCTCACTTAAAGGCATAGCCGCGGCGGTAACCCAACTACTAAGCCCCAGCACCACCCCCTAAAAACTCTGACACAGGATGCTCCAGCAAAAGCGCTGAGTGGTTCCGGCGTGATTCGAACACGCGACACACTGATTAAGAGTCAGGTGCTCTACCGCTGAGCTACGGAACCCTAAAGCAGCGGAACGCGAGCTACCACAGACATCTCCGCACCACACCGCTTCAGCGGTCCTTGATACTACCATACTAACGGTATGTCAATAGCAAGATCGTCTTCACTACAGACTTGACTGCAAGGTTTATTGGTTTATAATGCGGACCGTTTGTTTTTGGCTTGCATGGCGCGTGGCCCGGCGTTAGGGGTCCCTCGCCTCTCGGTGGGTTTTTGTGGTGGTTTGTATGAGATTTTCTAGGGTGGTGCTCCTTTTGCTTGTTGCTGCGTGCGGGTTGCAGGGATGCGGCGGTCTGTTTTCCAAGGGAGAGCGCAGGATTAAGAGTCCTTGTGTCAGGGCTAGTGGCAGCCAGACGTGTGAACGCCACCCAGTAAACCAGTGGTGGCTTGGGTGATGCTCCCTGGCCAGTGGCCGCTGGCGCTTTGTCTCCACCCTTGCTGCTGGTATTTGCCGCGCCGGCGTGCCGCGTAGTCCTTTTTTGTCCGCGTTTGCGCGGTGTGTATCCACTGTGTGGGTGTGTGGCAGGTCGCCTGTGGCTCCGGGCACTGCAGGGAGCGCAGCAGCTCTCGTGTTTTTTCCCTTGATAGTTTCTAGTGCGGCGTGTGGTGCCTTTTTGGTGGTTGTAACGTTCGTCCTGGGCTTGTGGGCCGTAGCTCGCTACCTTGCAGATAAACCCGGAAGGCATGACCCTGCTGAGGTTGTTGTTGACGAGGTCTGCGGACAGACGCTTGTGCTTGTGATACCCTGCATGCTCACACAACATGGCGTTTTTGGCGTACACTTGCCTAGTGATGCGCTACATCAGACAATCCTTCTATGTTCCGGGTTTGTGTGCTTTAGAATTTTTGACGTGGCAAAGCCGTGGCCGGTATGCATGGTAGATGCCCAAGTAGGGGGAGCTCTGGGCGTTATGCTTGACGACATATTCGCTGCTATACCGGCGTCTATTGCGTGTCTCGCAGTGGTGAGCGCAAGCTCTATGTAGGAGGTGAATCCAAAATGCATTTCTCTTCTTTAGCCACGGACAACCTGAGGGAGTACATGTCGTATGCGATTAACATGTCAGGGGGGACAGTCCGCAAAGTAGGTAATTTGATACTCACAATAAACGGTCGTCCGGACTCCTCCTTTAACTACGTATTCCCCACAGATGGAACATATGAGGAGTGCGAGCAATCTGCCAGAAGTACCCTGGACTACCTGGAAAAAGAAAAAATCGACACGACCTGGGTTGTGGATTCCCACACTAAGGAGTTCAGTAGGGCAGTAAATAAATTAGGGCTCGCCGCACCAACAGTGGTGAAGAAGGCATTTATGAAGATACCAACGCATGCCCATATTAAGCATCACGGCCCAAATCTTGTGCTAGAAGCTGTCAGCACGGATTCTGCACTAACTGAACTCGATTGTATGGCATCGAAAATTTTCTATTGCAATATAAACGATCTGGCAATACTGTTGAGGGGGATGGTTAGGCATAAGCCTTCGAACCTCAGGTTCTTCCTTGCTAAGTTACACGGTGCTACTGTGGGGCTGTGTGGGATGTACGTCCGTAATCAGGTAGTGGGCCTTTATAGCGACGGGGTGCTACCGGAGTACAGGAATATGGGCATAGCTAGTGATATGGTACTACAGAGATTAGAGATGGCCAGGGAGTTATACAGGTGCAGGTACGCCGTGGCGCAGTGCGTCAAGCGGTCCGTAGATCTGTACTGCAGGTTAGGGTTCAGGATGACTGGAAATTTGTCGCTGTATGCCTCGCTCATGGCATGAAGCATAGCTGGGAAAGGTAGACTAGTGCTCGGTGGAGGAGTATAAGAGAAAGTTAGTTAATGTTTACGTATGCTGCCGGCTATGTATTGGTCTTTGTCCTAGCAGTGCTGGCGGTTTTCTGCTTTTATGCTAGTTTAAGCATAAGCGATTTTCGCCACAATAACAATTTGCTCACAAGTCTGCTGCTGTCTCTTGGGGACGGGTTCTATCTTTGGGATGAGAAAAAGCGGGTGGAACGCTTCTCTCCCAACTTGCAGATGCTGCTGAACAGCGTGTTCTGTTCCTTCAATGAACTGGCAAACTTCTTTGAAGAGTCCGATCAGCTGAGGAAAAACTTTACCGAAGCGCGCAAGATCAACAAATCTTTTACGATGGATCTAAAGGGGAAGGACGCAGAAATTTATTGCTCGTGCTACGGGCAAAGCATAGTTGACGACCAGGACAAGATAGTCGGTGTGTTGCTGTGGATCCAGAATGTGACCGGGGGAAGGTCGCTAATCGCAAGCCTCAATCGCAAAAACACAAAGCTGGCACAGGAACTTAGCAACTGTAGCAGCGTAATTGATGCACTACCCTACCCGGTGTGGAAAAGAAACAAAAATGCCGAAGTGGAGCTGCACAATCCTTTTTATCTGAAGTTGGTACAGAACAACCAGGGTGATACGCTAGTCAAGCAGCTCAGTTCCAAGGTTGCGGGCAGCGAAACCGAATTTCAGGAAAAGGCATTCATGATTGTCGATAACGAGAGAAGGCTCTATTTACTAACAGAAGTGAAAACCTCGGATGGAGGCTCTGTCGGATACGGGCAAGACATCACACAAAGCTGGCAGCTCACACAAGAAGTAAAAGGCCACTCGAAAGCGCAAAAGAGCCTTCTTGACAGTCTGCCATGTGCTGCGGCTCTCTATGGTAGCGACGGAAGATTGCTGTTCTTCAATAGCCACTTTAGCAAATTCTGGCAACTGGACCAGTCATGGATGAGGGGCGGCGCAATCTACTCAGAGATTATACACAAGATACATGAAAAGGAATTTGTGGATGACGGGTCTTTTGAGCTACTCAAAAAGCAACAGTATGAGCTCTTCGGTAAGCTAGCGGAGCCGTATCATGACGCTTTAACCCTGCAAGACGGTACCGTGCTGGAAATCTCTGTGGTTCCCAACCACAAACAGGAGCTCCTATTTCTCTACAGTCGCGCACAAGATTAGCTCTCACACCCCGAATATCGCATCACGGTTCGTTGCTAAACCGTACGTCGCGTAGCCCTGGCACTTGTACAGCGAGTGCAAAATCGCGGACATTACAACGGACCACAAGCCGAGAGCAGGAGTATACGATTCCGAATTTATATGCGAAACGTGTGATATGGGACCAACTTCCCAACGATAAGATCCAGAACAATGAAGGAAGGCGCGACTACAGCAGCGGGAAGTGCACTACCCCGTCTTGGCCAGTTCACCTAGTTAACCTTCCGACGCCAACACGAACCACACCTGCAAGCACAATGGCAGCATACACGCGCGGTGGTGCCCATGGGGAGACTTGAACTCCCACGACCGCAAGGTCAGCGGATTTTAAGTCCGCAGCGTCTACCATTCCGCCACATGGACAAAAGGGGTAGCCACTACCCGGAAAAGAACTCAACGACCAAATTCACTTCCATGTTGGCAGGATAAGGAACCTCGCAATACTTAGGTACCCTGAGATAACGCGCAGAGCGCTGTGCAGTGTCAACCTCTAAATGATCTGGAACGCGCCTCTCTTGCGACTGTATAGCAGCAAGCACCATAGGAAGCTCTGTTGCCCGTTCTCTTATTTGCACAACGTCACCAGGCTTCACCGAAAAACTGGGTATATTCACCACCTTGCCGTTTACAGTCACATGCTTGTGGGAAACCAACTGCCGTGCAGAAAACACAGTGGGTACAAAACCCGCGCTGTATACAACCACAGCAAGGCGTGACTCCAAAGCCCCAACTAGATTATCACCAGTGTCACCCTTTCTATTGTAGGCCCTGAGGAATGTATTCCTCAGCTGCTTACTAGACATCGCGTAGTAGCATTTAAACTTCTGATGCGCCGCGAACTGCCTACCAAAACTTGAGAGCTTCTTGTACCCCATGCTCCCATGTTGGCCCGGAGGATAATTCCTGGTAGCAACGGGGTCCTTGGACCTCCCCCAAAGGTTTACCCCCAACCTACGACTCGCCCTGTATTTTCTCTCTACAACCGCCACAATACAACCTACACAACAACAACCGAATGGAGAATGAGAACACCCCCACAGCTCCACGATGCGAATTAACGCCATACGGGGAGGAAGTATGATCATTTTAAGCAAGTGTGTCAACCAATTTCGTATCCAATCATGAGCCACCTAAATGGCCATCGTAGCGCCTGCATTGAATGATAATTGCCCGCACGTGTATGGGCCGCACACCTTGGCAGTTAGTTTACCAACAATACAGCTGGAACCCAAACTGCGAAACGGATAGTTTGTCTTTGACTGCAACACCAGTTACGATAACATCCTGCAACGTACTTTTTATGAGAGTCAAATCCATGAAGTGGGTTGATGTGGAAGATATAGCTTGCTCGCTGGAAGATGCCTACCCAAACCAGGACATTTTCGCCCTCAGATTCACCGAGTTAAAGTCCATGGTGGTCGGTTTGCCAGAGTTTGATGATGACACCGACGGGTGCAACGAAAAAATCTTAGAAGCAATACAAATGGCTTGGAGCGCAGAAAGGGATGAGTGATTCAAGCTCGCCCTACTCGTTCCAATCATACATAGGGCATATTTTTGTTAGCCGTGTCTTCGCCCCCCATGAAGAACATGTGTGGGATGCAGGAACTTCGCGGGGCCAGTTTTGAAATCGGGGCCAGCTACGTGGGCAGAGCCTGCAAATAAGCGACTGTTCCTCGCCCTCAACCCCGTGGCGGGAGCGTTCGGAGGAACCGTGCCGACCAGCCCTTAGAATTAACACCCGGTCAATAGCGGGAAGAGCAGAGCGGGCAAATCGGTGGAGTATTGTTTGTCGCACGTATTTGGTCTACAGCAAATGTGGAAATTCGCTGGGTGTCGGTAGGCCGCCGCACTTTTTGCCTAGCTCGTAAACTTTTCGGCCTACGGTTGGTCAGCAACGCACACGGTCAGCATATTTTTTGGGCATACCGGCACCAGAGCCCGGCTAGATATAACATACTTATAATTATTGAACCAAGCTCACTAATATTATACAATGCCTGCGGGTTGCTGCCCGTACTGTCCCACAAAGTTGCTAAGGGTGAAGGGGTGAAGTACTTAAACTGCCTGTTGGGGGCGGGTTGCGCTGCTGTCCTCGTGTTTGTCATGCGGCCCGTGCTGCCATTGTGCTGCGTTGCAGCCGTGCTGGCGTATTTGCTGAACCCCCTGGTGAATAGGCTAGAGTCCATAGGTCTCCCCAGGCCTGTTTCGTCTTTCGCAATAATATTCTCTTCGGTCGGTGTGTTTGCAGCCCTATTGGTATTTTTGGTACCAATAGCGTATTCCCAAACGCTAGCACTAGCCAAGCTACTTGTTGACAAGTTGCCCTTCGCGGGTGTTGAGGGTATAAAAAACGCCCTGCTGGCTTATGATATGTTACGTTACGACGGGGTCATTGGCGCGATGAACCCCGAAGCGCTGTCCCCCCATAACCTTTTCAGCGGCAACCACGTAGAGTTTATCAAACTGCTTGACGGCTTGTACAAAAATTTCATCAAAGTAGCCGTTGGAGTGGTACAATCCGGGGTTGGGATTGGGACAATCGCTGCAAAGGTCTTCATTACCCTGCTGCTGTTATTCTACATTTTGGGAAGTTGGCCAATCGTGGTAAAAAACGCCCTTCTCATGGTCCCCAGGCATTATCTAGAAGGCTTTTCCCATTGCATGTCAAAGATTGACAGCATAGTATCCGCATACATAAGGGGCCAGACCACCGTGTGTCTGATTATGCTAATATACTACTGCATATGTTTTGCAGTAGTGGGGCTAGAATACTCTTTGGTACTCGGCGTCATATCTGGCATCATGACGTTTATACCGTATATAGGACCAATTCTGTGTGCCTCGCTCGGTGCTTGCCTGGCCATACTCCAGGATTTCAGTTGGACCGGCACTGCGGCGGTGATATTGGTATTTGTGGTTGGGAACGTAGTAGAATCGAACATCATCACTCCGGTCCTGCTTAGCAAAAAATTGGATCTGAATCCCGGGTGGGTGGTAATTGGGATGGTGGTTTTTAGCGCGCATGCCGGCCTTTTGGGGGCGCTAGTTTCCATTCCGGTCACTGCAATTGTGAGCGTTTTGACGCATTTTGCTGTGGAGAAGTACAAACACAGCAACTTCTACCTTGGTAAGTGAATGTACAGGCAACTAAAGCTGTTTGACACACAGGAAGTGCACTCGTACCAATGCTCTGACTACATACTTTTGGACCACAATAGGCACACTTACAACCTGTTAATGAACACCTACAGTTGGGGTTGTTTCGTACTCTACGGAAAATCTGGTTCGGGAAAAACTCACCTAGCACACATGTGGCAAAAACTCAGAAAGGCAAGCTTCATATGCCACGGCCAGGTGATAGGCGAAGCGATAGGCACCATAAGAGAAAGCAGCGCTGTTATCATTGAAGACATAGACAACCTAAGGGATGAATCGTGGGTATTGCACTGCTATAACTTTGCGCGCGAAGCCGGAAAACCCCTTTTGATGACATCCTCACTGCCGCCGCACATGCTCAATTACCAACTGAAAGACTTGGAATCTCGGATAGTATCCGCTATGAGTGCAAGCCTTGCCGATCCGGACGAGGAATTATTGCGGATAATGCTGGTCAAATTATTTACCGATCGGCAGATGCACATAGATGTTCGCACTGTTAACTACATACTCAACAATGTTGAGCGGTCATTCAAAAAACTTAGCGATGTGGTAAACCTTATAGATACTGAATTGCCAACCAACGCCAGGGGTGTTACCATTCCGTTTGTTAGGTCGGTAATTAGGAGGGGCGGTCCTGTATAGAGGAAAAGTGCTAAGCATAGCTGGCTCTGACTCTGGAGGAGGAGCCGGGATACAGGCGGACATCAAGACCATCACTATGCTGGGATGTTACGCTGCCACTTGCATAACATCCGTAACTGCGCAAAATACCACGGGAGTTTACGGAACCTGGAACTTGGCTCCAGAAGCCGTTGAGAAGCAGGTTGTGGCCGTTTTGTCAGACATACAAATAGACTCAATTAAGATAGGAATGCTGCCACCTAGTCTTATGGAAACTGTAGCACGTTTGATTCCCGTCGGAATACCTGTGGTGCTCGATCCAGTGATGGTTGCAACATCCGGGTTTGAGTTGGTCGAGGCCACGGAGTTTATGAAATGCTCTGGCGCGCTTCTGAAGAAGGTATCTTTACTCACACCCAACATTCCGGAAGCCGAGCACATATCTGGGGTGAAGATAAGCACGAAGCAGGACGCAATCAAGGCGGGAGAGGCTATTAAAGCTTTGGGGGTTGGCGGCGTCTTAGTAAAGGGCGGGCACTCAGACGAAGAATACGTGGAGGATATACTCCTCACGGACAGCGGCGTGTTATGCTTCAGAAACGCCAGAATTCCTGGGAAGATTCACGGCACTGGATGCACACTGTCGTCCGCCATAGCAAGCTTCATTGCGTGCGGCCTGTCAACGGAGGAGAGCGTGGAGTCAGCCATAGGCTATCTAACAAACACAATGCGTGCTGCACCCAAGATTGGGCATGGATACAACCCCGTATTTCACAACTACGAACTGTTCCCAGACGCTAATACGCCTTAGTGCACCAGGTTGAAAACTCGGCGGAGGTGGACGGTTTCACGCCAGGAGTATAGGGTGTGCGCGGGCGCCAAACCCGTACCAACCACCCGGCACTTGCATCAATAATATCGCAAACGTCCCGCGGCAAATTATTTGTCGCTATCTAGCGGTACCGGAACCGCGGCTCTTGACAGCAGATATGAAGTTGTCTTGCAGCTCCCCACGTGTACCATAGCTCACAGTAGTTCCACTACTCCTTAGATCTGTACCCGCACCTAGAACAATATGGGTACTGTCATTTGCTCCATGCGCGGCCGCGGCGCCCTTCTGTTGTCCCCTACCCTTTGCTTCGGGAAAATTGTCCTGCTGACTTTAACCAGCCGTCGCTGTTCAACACCAACAACCCACTATGCCCACTACTGGCGGAACTAGATGCCAACACACCACAGCTTCACAGGTGTCAAAACTTGTAGGAAGCGCACTACAGGGAAGCCGTACCACTGACCAAGTGCATGCTATTATCCGCATCCACCCACATACAGGCCAGCCGACAGCGCTTCGTTGCTATCTCATTGCGCCGGGACCGCGGTTCCTGGCAGATGCGAAGATATCCTGCAGTCCCTTACTCGTGCCATAGCTCACGGTAGTCCCGCTACTCATGAGGTCTGCGCCCGCACCTACAACCTTTAGCATATCAGCCTCGCTCAGGACAATACAGCCATCATCATTCGCTCCACGCGCGGACGCGGCGCCCTTCTGTTGTCCCCTACCCTTTGCTTCAGGAAAATTGTCCTGCTGACTTTCCCCAACTCCCGTGTCTATAGCAGGTACGTCATCGCGCGCCGACGCACTTTGGGACCTCTCTCCCTTGGGATCCAAGTAAAAACCCAACCCCTCACTCATGTCTTTGATGCTGTCTATAAAGCAAGTAAGTGCCTCGTCTCCGGAACTGATGAGAAGCTGCTTCCCGACCTGCAGCTGGGAAGCGTTAAGGTTATATGCCGAGTTTACCAGAATCGGGATAGCCCTGGCAGTGCTCACGGAAACCTTTCTTATACTCCCGATCGCGCCCTTGCCAAGCAGCGCAATTTTCTCCATGCATCTGAGGGCAAACCCCGACATTATAAACCCCGCAGGCGAACCCAGGCCCGTAACGGTACCCTTCTGTTTGGCTACAATGCGGTGTCGTGCCTCGCGCTCCATACTGGCAGCACCAGCACCTAGGAGGCGCGCGCAAACGTCAAGAGCTCCCTGCGGAATCATACAAGCAAAGTTGAGTACGGCCGCACACGTGTTAAAAGGCACAGCCATTGCTACAGTAAGAAGCCACGAAGTAGCACCAGTTTTCTCGTTCACAATGCGCTTGGTCTCAGCCGTCACCTCAGCATTGTAGATAGCCCGCATGACCTTTGCTTCCGCATCACCCACAGCAGTGGGGACTACAGTATCCCCCTCGCATGCCACTACCAGCCTTTTGTTTTTGTACTTTTCCAAATCCAACCCCAAGGCCAGCAACGCCTCTTTCTGGTGATTGGTGTTAATCGCGTAAAGAAGCTTTCCGTCAGCAGTGACGGCCCTATCCAGCCCCAGACCCTCTGATTTTATCGGCTCTAGCGGGAGCGCCCTGCCCTTAACTATAAGCTGCCCCTTCTCGAGCCTCATCTTACTACCTTTCCCGCTGAAGCATGAGGGAGGTAGGAATTCGCATGGCTGGCTGCGATCCACAAGCTGCGACATGAGCATGGGAACACGCACCTTCTGCTGTTCACCATTTCCTTGGGGGTCCAACCTGGCAATGTTCTTGAGATTAAGAGCAAAAGTGACCTTCAAAGCTTTTAAAACTTTCCCCGGTACACTAGACTCTTTAATACTCGTCCCAACATCACTGGCACCACGTGCCGCCGATGTCCACAAATTTCTAAGCTCTCTGGACATAATCCCCGCTTCAATAACCCAACACGCAAGGGGAACATTCTAGAGAAAATTCTCTAAAAATTAATAAACTTCACAACAGGGCACACGGCCCAACCAACCTGCCCCATAGCTCAAGAGTGGGGTAGCACACCAGCAGACACGCCGTCAGCTTCACCTAATGTTATGTCCAAAAAGCATCGCCAAGGTTACCGCACACACGGTGACCAGGGCAAATAGCCTGAAGAATGTAATCATGAAGGCGCGCAGAACTTCGGAGTGGACGTAATCCTCCAGGACCACCTGCACGCCCAAAACCCCGTGGTAAAACGCGGCAACAAGAAGCGCAATAGCAGATACGCTGGCACAAAAGCCATAGTCCGCAGCATGGACAGACTCAAAACCGTAAGAGCGGTAGAAAAACGCAAACAAAAACGGTACGGGCAGCATAACCAGCCCAGCTATTCTTTGCATCCACCAAAAATATACAGACCTTCCACCCATAAGAGCCAGAACTACAACCAAACAAAAAAGAATGCGACGACCGAGAACGCGGCCGTCAGCAGCAGCACAAAAGCGCTGCTGGCAGTGACAGCTGTTTTGTCGAGACCAACACCACAATCCCACAAAAGATGCCGCACCCCATTAAAGTAGTGGTAACAAAAAGCCACACAGCAAGAGAACGATAGCAGCTTCACAAGAAAGAATCCCAAGGGATTAGCCAAGAAGGGCGCGATACAGTCTGGCGCACAACGCAGCAGGACAAAAAGCCACGACAGCACCGACAATCCAAAAAAGAGGAAAAGGCCCGAAGCCCTATGAGTGATAGAGAGCAAGGCAGCAACAGGCAGCTTGTAGACCTGCAAATGTGGAGACAAAGGTCTGGACCTTAACACCACGCGGCCTCCGAAACCAAAAACAGAAATAGAGACGGCGGCACGTTTGCCTGCGCTCTGCCATAAGACGGAACAGCAGACAAAAAGCCTAAAGGAGGTAATCCAGCCGCAGGTTCACCTACAGCTACCTTGTTACGACTTCACCCCAGTCACCGACCCAACCTTAAATGGCTGCCTCCTTACGGTTGGCGCACCAGCTTCGAGTTAAGCCAATTCCCATGGCGTGACGGGCAGTGTGTACAAGACCCGAGAACGTATTCACCGTGGCATGCTGATCCACGATTACTAGCGATTCCGACTTCATGCCCTCGAGTTACAGAGGACAATCCGAACTGAGACGACTTTTACGGATTAGCTCAGCCTTGCGACGTTGCAACCTATTGTAGTCGCCATTGTAGCACGTGTGTAGCCCACCCCATAAGGGCCGTGCTGACTTGACATCATCCCCACCTTCCTCCAGTTTATCACTGGCAGTTTCCTTAAAGTGCCCGGCATTACCCGCTGGTAACTAAGGATGAGGGTTGCGCTCGTTGCGGGACTTAACCCAACATCTCACGACACGAGCTGACGACAGGCATGCAGCACCTGTGCGAGGCCCAGCCGAACTGCGCCCTTCTGTTAAGAAGGATCTAGCCTCCATGTCAAGAAGTGGTAAGGTTTTTCGCGTTGCATCGAATTAAACCACATGCTCCACCGCTTGTGCGGGTCCCCGTCAATTCCTTTGAGTTTTAGTCTTGCGACCGTAGTCCCCAGGCGGAGTGCTTAACGCGTTAGCTACAACACAGAGGCAAAAGCCCCCACATTCAGCACTCATCGTTTACAGCGTGGACTACCAGGGTATCTAATCCTGTTTGCTCCCCACGCTTTCGCACCTCAGCGTCAGTACCGGACCAGACAGCCGCCTTCGCCACTGGTGTTCCTCCTAATATCTACGAATTTCACCTCTACACTAGGAATTCCGCTATCCTCTTCCGGACTCTAGTCCTGCAGTATTAAAAGCAGCCCCAGGGTTAAGCCCTGGTATTTCACCTTTAACTTACCAAACCGCCTACATGCCCTTTACGCCCAATAATTCCGAACAACGCTTGCCCCCTCCGTATTACCGCGGCTGCTGGCACGGAGTTTGCCGGGACTTCTTCTGTAGGTACCGTCATTATCTTCCCTACTGAAAGAGTTTTACAACCCTAAGGCCTTCCTCACTCACGCGGCATAGCTGGATCAGGCTTGCGCCCATTGTCCAATATTCCCCACTGCTGCCTCCCGTAGGAGTCTGGACCGTGTCTCAGTTCCAGTGTGGCTGATCATCCTCTCAGACCAGCTACAGATCACCGCCTTGGTAGGCCATTACCCCACCAACTAGCTAATCTGACATAGGCTCATCTAATAGCGATAAATCTTTCCCCCGCAGGGATTATACAGTATTACCCACCATTTCTAGTGGCTATCCCATACTACTAGGTAGATTCCTATGCATTACTCACCCGTCTGCCACTAACCATACACGCAGCAAGCTGCGTATACGGTCCGTTCGACTTGCATGTGTTAAGCTTGCCGCCAGCGTTCGTTCTGAGCCAGGATCAAACTCTCAAGTTTGATTAAAATCACAAAAGCAAATTATGATCTGGACTCATGCAAAAACCAAAAACAAAATAAGCTTAAGTGCACTAAATAAAATATTTAGCTGCGCGCACCGCCGCCTCTATTTCTACTCTAAAGTTTCCCTTCCAACTAATCAAGCAACAGGGCCACCTCAGCCCCGGGTAGGAGTATCTACCATAGCCCAAACCCTGTCAACAACTTTTAAGAACTTTTTTCGTCGCTGGTGTCCCACGTAAAAGCACCACGGACGGGTTTTCCTCCCTAAAATTGCTCAACATCTCCACAAATTTCACCAACCCGTGGCTTGCGTGCCCACCAACCGATGTGGCGATACGGGCGGCCATGCCCGAAATCGCTGCTTTATCATTCCCACGACCCGCAGCAACTTCGTCGCCGCACCCGTGAATTATGAGAGAGTCATCCCCCATACTGAGTTCAACGCCGCATTTTGCCAGCCCCGTGGCGGCTGTGTCTAACCTATCGCGCGCGCTATCCCCCAGCGTAGACAGCCCGGTAATCGTCGTGGCTCCCACAGCGCATGCGCATACAGCACATATTGCGGGTAGCTCCATGGCTATGCTGCGCAACTCCGCACACTCGATTCTGGCCCCACGTAGCACCCCTACCCTGATTTTCGCATCATACAGGCCCCTATTGGGGACCAAGGCTACGTATGCGCCCATTTTGATAAATACATTGAGCACACCCCTCACCGCGTCATCCACTAAAATCCCCGAGACTAGGACGGGCAAACCGCGCGTCATCACTGCGGCCGCCACAGCGTGTAATGCCTCAGACGCGGGGGCAGGAACACAAATTTCCCCCGCAACTAACTCTTGTTGCCCGTCTATCACTATTGTGTCTGCGCCGCAGTCGGTTCTCCTCTCCACACAAATTCTGGCGCCCAATTGTTTCAGCAGCAGCTCCGTGTACCCGCTCAGGGCGCTTTTTGCGCGTATATTACTTTTCCCACCTACGCCTATGCATGCCAGCAACATTGCAGACTTCACCGCATCGGAAGGAATTACCCCGTCAAACGCGGCCGGCACACATTCGTCCGTGCCAATTATCAGCGCAGGAAACGCCGCTCCATTGGACATAAACCTTGCGCCCATAGACGTAAGCATTGCCATTACCATGCTAACATCATTATCTCCGTACACGGCAATGTCGGGAGAAATGCGATAATTGCGCCCCCTAAACAGAAACGTAGAAAACGGGTGCACGGCCAACATACCGATGGTCATACACGCAACAAGCGGGGAATATCCGACACAAATTTCGCGGTGGGGCTCGGCCAAACCTCCAACACCTGCTCCTTCAACGACGTAGCATCCATTTTCGTGTGCTACACTTATTCCCAAAGCGTCCAGCACTCCTACAACATCGAGGACCTGCGCGCACTTTTGCACACCGTAAACCCTCGAAGCACCTGCAGCCTGCGCGGCCAGAAGTAGCGAGATGCACGATGCCTCCGCGCACCCGGGAATCCTAATTACGGCACACCCGAGCTCCGCGCCGTAGACGCATGTGAATTCATCGGACGCCAACCTGCATCCATGCCCTTCCATGTTGGACATATCTTAACGAGTGAAAAGCGGATTCTACACCATTTCACCCAAATGATGCAAAGCGTTCGGGCACGGGGTCTATACATCCGGTTATTGCGGAAACGCGGGCTATAGTGCGCCACAGCACACCCCAGCCCTTCGCCACAGCGGCTGTGAATAGATGCGCGGCAAAGGAGCAGGAGTGGAGCATCAGCCACAATTAGACGTGCACCGGATTGGAAAAATTATGGCACAACACCCATTCCTGTTTATTGGTAAAACCTCTGATGATTGACGCTAATATTTTGCACCCAGCTCAGCCCCAAAATTTTCATGTAAGCTTCAGCCGTGATCTGAAACACGCCAGGTAGTTTTATCAGCACCAAGTTACCCTTGGAAGGCATTTCGACAAATACTTCTGTTTTACCCCGATCTCTGCGCAAGATCTTCCCAAGCGTGTTGGGTTCGTAATGACCTTGACTGAAGTGAATAACTATGTTTTTCATTTTTTGAGTCATGGCGGTGAGCCCATCACCAAAGCTGTATATATTTTTTCCGATCAGCCGCGATTTTACTGAGTTATAGTCCATGTCTATCATTACTGAAACTCCGCTGTGAAACAGGTCTCTACCGGCCTCTATGACCCTACTGTTATAAAATGCAACATCGTTAACCCCGTAAGGATCGGAGATCCTTACAACCGCAAATCTCTCTTTGTTCGCAGATCTTATCCTCACACTAGAGATCACACCTGCAGACTTTTTAACACCTGACTCTGAAGAATCTTGGCACTCACTAACAAACTTTACGCCCAGGCCCCGTAAAATTCCTTCATACTTGGCCAAGGGGTGGTACCTCAGATAGAAACCTAAGGTGGAGAACTCGTGCTCAATTTTTTCCTCCTCAGACCAGTCTTCCACCTCCAAGAGTTTGTGCCCCTCCGTGATCCCGAACAGATTGAATTGTTTGGATTCCGCACTGTTTCTGGTATCATCAATCACATCCAGTATCGTCCCTAAAGATTCAAACAACTGCCTCCTATTGGGATGTATGCTGTCCAGTGCGCCAGATTTTATCAAGCTTTCCATAACCCGTTTACACGCCCATTTCGCCCGCATGTTACGCGCGAAATCCCATATGTCGCTGTACTTCTTGCCAGCCTCTGGTACAACTTCCCTGGCGGCGGTTTGTCCTACATTTTTTAATGCACCCAATCCATACTTGATCGCATCACCTGAGATGGTAAACAACACGCCCGAGGAATTCACATCAGGCGGCAACACCTGGACACCACACGCCCTGGCCTGCTGGCATAAAAGCTCTAACTTGTCTTTGTCGCCGATATCAAGGTTCATTGATGCAGTGAAGAACTCTTTGGTATAGTTTGCCTTCAGATATGCGGTCTGGAAGCTAATGAGTGCATATGCGGCAGCGTGTGATTTATTAAATCCGTATCCGGCAAACTTCGCTACCAAATCGAATATGTAGCTGGCCTTACCGCGATCTATACCATTTTTGATCGCGCCATTTACAAAATCCTGGCGCTGTTTGTCCATCTCTTCCTTAATCTTCTTACCCATCGCACGCCTGAGCAAGTCAGCACCACCAAGGCTGTACCCAGCCAGAATCCTGGCTATCTCCATAACCTGCTCCTGATATATAATTACCCCGAACGTTTCCTTCAGGACCCCTTCCAGCATCGGATGTATGTAATCGGGTTTCTCCAATCCGTGTTTACGGGCTATATATATGGCAATGTTGTTCATGGGGCCGGGACGATATAGCGATATCAGAGCAATTATGTCCTGGATTCCGTCGGGGCGGAGTTTGCTGATAGCCTCCCTCATGCCCGCACTTTCAAGCTGAAACACGCCTACGGAGTTTCCTGTCGATAGCATTTCATATGTTTTGCCGTCATCAAGCGGCAGCTCGGAAAGCTCTATGCTGACCCCTCTATCCTGTATAAGAGATCGTACCTGGTCTAGGACCGTAAGGGTGCGCAACCCCAGAAAGTCGAATTTCACCAGTCCAGCTTTCTCCACGTACTTCATGTTGTATTGCGTGATTGGCAACGAACACGACTGGTCGTAGTACAGGGGGACAAAATCCTCAAGCGGCTTGTCGCATATCACAATTCCCGCTGCATGCACCGAAGCATGTCTGTACAACCCCTCTAGTTTAAGTGATATCTCAAAAAGTTTAGCGACCGTGTTATCACTCTCCTGTTCCCGCTTGAGGTTCTGGTCCATCTCTATAGCCTCAGAAAGTGTCACCGGGCTTACGGGATCATGGGGGATCATCTTGCATATTTTGTCGATCTGCGCATAGGGTATTTGCATAACCCTACCAACATCGCGGAGCACGGCCCTGGCTTGTAGTTTACCAAAGGTGATAATGTGTGCTACGTATCCATATTTTTCCCTGACATACTCTATTACCTTGTCTCGTTTTTCCTGGCAGAAGTCTATGTCAAAATCAGGCATGGAGACCCTTTCCGGGTTCAGGAACCGCTCAAAAATTAGCCCGAACTCTATAGGGTCTAGGTCAGTAATTCCGAGAGACCAAGCTATTAATGACCCCGCACCAGATCCCCTCCCTGGGCCGACCATTATGTCGTTCTTTTTACTCCAGCAGATAAAATCTGCCACTATCAGAAAGTACCCAGAGTAGTCCATGGATATCACTATGCCAAGTTCGTACTGTAGCCGGTTATGGTATTGCTCCTTCTTATCTCCATCAATGTTTTTAGCTCGCAATCGCGCTTCCAATCCTGTTTTCGCGCATTCCGTCAACTCTTCAGCCTCAGTTCTACCACCTGAACACGGAAAGTGCGGCAATGACGGCTTTCTAATTTCCGCAATAAACGCGCATCTTCGGGCAATCATCGGAGTGTTGCGCACAGCTTCTGGGATGTCAGAAAACAGTTCGAACATCTCCTTGGACGTCTTAAAATAGTGCTCTTCGGTGAGTCTGCGCCTACCTTCTTGCACTATATATGTCCCGTCCGAAATGCAAGATAGCACGTCATGCGCTTGGAAATCGCCCCTACGTACAAAAAACACGTCGTTCGTGGCAACCAGGGGAATATTGCGCTCGTATGCAAAACCAATCAATAGCCCCTCTACCTCCTTCTGGGATTCTAACCCATGGCGTTGCAGCTCTACGTAGACATCATTGCCAAACGTTTCTAGAATCGCATTTATTGCCCCCATCCCGGCGCTTTTCCCAAGCAGGGCGCGGGCTAAAATATCATCGTGCCCCCCGGTTAGCAGGAGCAACCCCGAACCTTGCCGCAGTAGGCTGTTAACATCAACCCTATTAGCCTTTCCTGATTGATTTTCTTTGAATCCGTTACTTACTAGACTAATCAAATTCACGAAGCCTTCGTGGCTTTTCGTGAGCATTAGAATGTTTCCCAAGTCCTCGCCCGCATCGTGCACCATGATGTTGCACCCAACTATGGGCTGCACACCAAAACTTGCGGCACAATCAGAAAATTCCAGGGAGCCGAATAGATTTCCAGAATCGGTCAGGGCAACTGCCGGCATGTTCTGGTCCACGCACATCGCCACCAGCGATTCTATCTTGATCATCCCCTCCAGAAGGGAGTAATCGCTGTGCGTTCTAAGATGAACGAAAAGTCCATCAATCATGCAAGCCCATGAACACCTAAACTTAGTGGAACATTATACAGGCAAGACTTGTCGTGAAAAGGCCCGAGGCATAATCTGCGTCTATCACCAACAGTTGGGCAGGACATGCGCTATGCAAGTGCCAACTCGGTGCTTGAACTCCGCTCATGGCACATTACGCGCTGCTTGGATATTACTGCCACAATGGGGGAATGTTCTTCGTTGGTAGAATTCGCTAGGTCCCCAAGGCCGCTGTAGCTTGGAATGCTACACATGTGTCGGTCGGGTAGCCGCCGCGCGGAGTTACGTCCACTCACCAGTGGTACAACATCTCACCGAGCCGTAACAACGTGGGCATCGCGCTGACTTTAATGGCTACAATGGCTATGCACGTTGGTTTGCCACCTTAATAGCTGCCACCTTCCAAGTATTCATTCATACAGTAACACTCCGGCATCTCCCACGAGCGCCACTGGGCCAGGCAGTAGGATGCGTGGTTTCTCTTTGCCGCCGCTAGTTGCCACTGCTGGAGCGTAGACATGCCCTTCATCGCTCTTATAAACGCAGAGCTTTCCTTCATCGTATAGTAAGCTAGGAGCCAACCCATTGTAAGTCTCAGTCGCCCTCATTATATCACCGGCATGAGAAAAATTGACTTCCACTTCCTCTTTGTTGCCAACTCTCACACCACCTCCCGGAATTACAAATTTGGCCGATGGGGCAAAATCCCAATCATCGGCATTCTCCAGGCCATCATAGTTTCTCTCGACCCATTGCTTATCCTGGGCTTCTACATACCTTCCGTAAAAGTGCATACCTCGTGGCTCCTCACTGCTTGGCACACCGCAAAATGCGCTTGCAGCCCCATTTCCGCCAGACCATAGCTCAGCCAGCTCCTCCTTAAAGAGTACGAGATCAGCATCGGTAGCAAACACTTTATGGCTGAGTCCGTCATAAATGCGCTGCGCCACCTCAGCAGCGGAGGAGTTCTCAAGCATATCCAAAAAGTCACGCTTGTTTGGCGCGTATCCCCAATTTCCGCACATACCGATAATTGCTTCGTCGAAGCCATGTATCTGTGGAGCATGTGGCAATTTGCACATGTCGTCGGCTTCTATCCCCAAGAAGAGGTTAAACTCAGCGCTACCATGGCGGCAATCATTCACATGCAATGCGGTCAGGGCATAGGGTTGACCGCCCTTTTGATCCTTTTTGAGAATATCCTTCCCTAACATGCACCTATCACCGTCATCGGGGTTATCTGCGGCGTCACTCACGGCGAGGAAAGGGTATATCCCTGCGCACGCACAGAATACGGAAAGAGGCGTCGCTATGTTACTGGCTCTCATAATAATCTCCAAAACCACTTAGGAGTCATAATAACTCCCGCATCTTTTCCTTTAAGGCATAAAACAATTATGTTGTATCTTACCGAGCGTTAACACGCGATTAACTCTTCACGCTAATTTTGCTTGTACACATTACATACACTTCACTAACTGTGTGGCTAAATGCGGCAATGGGGCGTGGTTTGTGTTGACAATTAACACGGTGTCGCCCACAATTGCCCCGGTTTATATGCGGTGCCTCGGTATGAAGCTTGGTTTAGCTCAAAGTACAGGGCCAGCTGGAGGTGCTGGTTCTGGTGTTTCGAGCACACCACTTGACGGTAAGCGTGCAGAAATCATTGGGCTGGTGCGGGAGAAAATACTCGCACACGTGGCTGGGGCACACGTGGAAGTGGTTGACGAGTCGCATAATCATGCAGGGCATGTGGGGAGCCGGGGTTATGCTGTATCCCACATGAAAATCCTGGTAGTTTCAGATCGCTTTGCGGGCATGAGTAGACTGAACAGGTGGCGGTTGATGCACGAGGTTTTATCAGACGAGGTGAAAATGGTGCACTCTGTTTCCTTTTTTCTGGTAACCAGTGACGAACAGACGGCGGAGGGGAAAGATGGCCGACACAACAACTAGGCGCCCAGAGGAGCAACCAGATGCGGATCCGTTGGAGGTAAAAAGCTGTGGGGTAGTTACCACATACCCGGTGTATAGGCGTTCCACTGTTCCTTTTTCCAGCATTAGAGAAATCATAAGAGCGTACGGTGGGTATTGCAACTCATCGGGTAAGATGGTTGGCGTGGATGCAAGCTACGGAAACATCGCTGCTCCATCTTGCACGTCTCTTGCTGAGGATGTACGGGCCATAGATGGGGGAAAATATGCGCTGCTATTCCCGTCGGGCCTTTTGTGTTTGACCATGGCCTGTGTAACATTCTGTGACGCAGGGTCGCACATTCTGGTTCCAAAAAAGGCGTACTTCAAGCTGCACAGATTCATACAGGAGTCTTGCCCCAGACTTGGGAGAAGTGTCTCTGTGTACGAATCAGCCGAGGATGTGCCAAAGATGGCAAATGAGAAGACGTCCTTGATATTTATTGAAACCCTCAGCTCCTCCAGGTTAATCATAGAGGACGTGTCGCCCATAATAGCATTCGCGAAAAAGCGTGGCATAGTAGTTTTGTGTGACAACTCCTGCATTCCCACGGTGTTCAACCCTTTCAACTGTGGAGCAGATATCGTGATGTATTCCCTAACGAAGTATTTTGGCGGGCATTCAGACGTAATGATGGGCGCCCTGATAGTGAACGACGAGGGGATTTTTGACAGGCTGTATGTGGACCACCGGAACTACGGCATTTACGTATCATCTGACGATTGCTACCTGGTACAGCGCGGGATGAAAACCATGAGAGTGCGCATGCAGCAAGTGCAAAGTACTGCGATCGCCCTGGCTTCTAGGCTGCAGGCACACAAAAAAATATCTCAGGTAATTTACCCGGGGCTGCCATCGTACCCGCATCGCGAGGTTTGGGAAAAGTATTGCCGCGGGAAGTATGGCTTGGGCCTCGTTAATTTGATGTTTGACGGAAATTACTCGGTCGAAGAGGTGGATCGCGCGCTGGAGGGAATCGATACTTTCAAAATTGGGTTGTCGTGGGGAGGGTGTCGAAGCATAGTGATTCCCATAGTTTCCAAGGGGTCGCTAATAAACGCGCCGCAAGCTGGCATTGACGGGCTGCGGGTTTACTGTGGCTTGGAAGATCCAGAGGAAATAATATCATCGGTGGAAAGGGCATTGTCCAGGCTGCCATAGTTCACACTGGGGTTACGCGCATCATGAGGGGGCCAGGCAAATGGCTGGGAGTTGTTCTGCCGCCGCAGAGAGTTGTTGCAGTCGGGCAGCCAGTACCCGCTTTCCACCAAAAACCACGTCTTTCAACAGCTGTAAGTATGTTGTAACAGACGTCAAAATGTGCTTGTGATACACCACGTTGTATGCTTTACTCCCCCAAAAAATTGCTGCTACACGCCCTATGAACATCGACAGCATTGTCAGGGAGCTGGTTGGTCAGGCTTCCGGGATCACCGCTGATTCCAGAAGCGTGAAGCCCGGATTTATCTTCGTGTGCTTGTCAGAAGCCGCAAAAGGGTTCGTGCCGGATGCAGTCAAGGCTGGGGCAAAATTTATAGTTGCCGGCAATGCTGGTGGATTACCGCACGTAGATCATTCGCAAATAATCATCTGCCCCATGCAGCATGATCTTTACTACAAATTGGCTTCCGAGTTTTACCACGGCAGTCAGCCCGAGTTCGTCGCAGTAGTGACGGGCACGAATGGAAAAACTTCTGTGGCGGATTTCTGTAGGCAAATTTGGTGTCTTACCGGGCACACAGGGGCCAGCATGGGCACTTTGGGCGCCATAGTAGGCAACACAACTTTGCCCAGCAGCACCTCATTTACCACACCTGACGCGGTGGAGCTGCATAAAACGTTGAGCACACTGCGTGACCTGCAAGTCAAATACCTGTGCATGGAGGCTTCGAGTCACGGCATGGCACAAAAGCGCTTGTATGGGGTAAAAGCCAGCACTGCAGCTTTCACCAATCTCTCCGGTGACCACTTGGATTACCACGGTAGTATGGAAAAATATTGGGCTACAAAGCAAAAATTATTCTCCGAGGTGTTGTCACGTGAGGGATGCGCGGTGCTAAACGCGGACTCGGAACAGTATGAGGAGTTAAGGGAGTTGGCGGCGGGCCGCAACATAATTACCTACGGGGTTGACACCGGTGACGTAAAGTTGGCCCGCCTGGAACGCAATACACAAGGGCACAACATAACAGTAAAAATGTGCGGTGAGGTGATTTACGACGGGGCATTTCCAGTTTTGGGAAAATTTCAAATATCAAACTTGCTATGCGCATTGGCTATAGTAGCGGCTTCAGGATCCGGACACAGAGATGTTCCCATTGACAGGTTAGCATCCCCACGAGGGCGCATGGAGCTTATAGGTGACCGCATAATTATTGATTATGCGCACACGTCCGATGCTTTGAAGCATGCCCTAACCTCGCTGAAGTGGCACGGATTCCCCCAAAAAACAGTGTTAGTGTTCGGGTGCGGGGGCGACCGCGATAGAGAGAAACGCAAAACCATGGGTATGGTGGCCAGTCAGTACGCTGATGTGGTTATAGTGACAGATGATAATCCGAGAAGTGAAAACCCAGAAACCATACGAAAAGAAATCATGTTGCACTGCGAAAATGCAATTGAAATCCCAGATAGGGGCGACGCGATTCATTATGCAGTAAATTTTGCAATTCGTAACAACTATGTACTACTAATAGCCGGCAAGGGGCACGAGACCACCCAACAAATTGCGGGAAAATCGGTAGAATTCAACGATGGAACCGCGGTTAGGCGTTGCCTGAGCGAGATGCAGTACGCATAGGCCACTATGGGTATAGATCAACACAGCTCCATGAGCCACTATCTCCGCGGCTGTATTGCTTTCTGGAATGAAGCCTGTGCGCTCCATCCTCCCAAAACTCCACCACGTGCGGGACAACTCTAACACCCCCCCAGTGCCCCGGTCGGGGAATCTCCTGGCCATCGAACCTCTGCCGCTCGCGTTCAAACTGCTCAAGCAACAGTTTTCTACTCTCTAAAACCGCAGACTGCTGCGAGCACCATGCACTGATTTTACTCTCGCGGGACCGGGAAGCATGATATGCGTCAGACTCGCTCGCATCCATAAGCGTCGCCAACCCCTCCACACGCACCTGCCTGCCGATATGTCGCCAGTCAAAAACTAGTGCAACTTGCGGATTGTCGGCAATTTCCCTACCCTTTCTACTGTTAAAATTTGTAACAAACTCAAACCCCGCTTCACCATACTTTTTGAGCAGTACGACCCGGGCCGATGGCCTGTTTTGAACATCGCAAGTAGCAAGCACCATTGCAGACGGCTCACGCATATGGGCGCCAGTGGCCCGCAGCATTTCAGAATACCATAGACCAAACACATCCATGGGGCTACTATCAGCTTCCCTCACGCAAACACCGCTGAAAGGCATTATCAGCCATGATACACCTTCGAAAAAATCTATCAAGCCCGCTCACAAAGCACCAGATAGTATGCGCCGCATGCCCCATAAAGACGCCTGCGAAAACAACCAGCCATGCGGCCGCGTTACCCGCCAACAACCGCATCAATAAACCGGTCTATGCGCTCTGAGTTTTGCGCTATAATGTCATCCGCGTCACTCTGCAGTGCCTGCATGTTTTTGCGCGAGGCATCGGTAAAGTTGTGGCTCGCCCGGTTCAGGAATCCAGTTATCCTGGTGTACCGGTAGTTGCCGACCATCCTGGTCATTTGGTAATCTACAGCATCCATACCTGCATCAAGAAATACGTTAGCTACGTTTAGCGCCCAAAACGCTAGGCTATCTCGTACGCGCAATACGGGCTTAGACCGCTCACCCGACCCCACCGACAGGAAATACACTTCCTCGCCCGGATACAGCACGCTGGACGCGGCATATCCGCAGATGGATGGATTGTTAGCAACAAGCCCGCTGTCGATCATGCAGCATTTTGTGTTTTGGATAACGACATTTCTTGGGGGAAAAATTGTGGGGGCCGCCGATGCCGCAAGCAGAACGTCAACGAGTTTCAGGTCCTGAAACTTAGGCTCCCAATTGCGCATCATGAAGGTGTACCCCGTATGAAGATCGTAGCTCGGTATCATAATGTTCGCCGTAACGTTACCCATTTTCAGGTTAGAAAAAAAGCCACTGAGCGTATTTTCCAAATTTTTCGGGGAGAACCTTGTACCTACAACTACAGACAGCGCTTGCCTCACCAATGAAAAGGCAAATATGCGCGGACCAAATTTTAGAAAAAATCCCAATAAGTCAGAAGCCGTATGCTCGGCCCTTCCCTGACCATTCCTTAGAGCGAGAGCGACAGCTATAATCGCCCCTACTGAGCTTCCTACAAACAAATCGAAAACTTCACCGGCGGGTTTGCCGAGCCTTTGCTCTACCTCATAAAGCACTTTGGCGGCAATAATGCCCCGTATACCGCCACCATCAACAGAAAGAACGTATCTGGCCATACTACCCCTAATATGTCGAGCTTGAGGTAAAAATTATTGACCAAAGCATAAGGGTTACGAAGCACATTAATCTCATTCAGGGCCGCGCAACCCGAACACAATGCTGCGTACCGCATCTACCAAATGACATTTCCTCATTGCACGGCCAAACAAGCCGTGGTCCGACGTTTGCGCCATAACTAGCCCGGGTATATTTACCACGCGCATATAGCAATCTAGCATCAACGAACTACGTCGCGGCACTCAAAACACACCCTATCATAGATATCTGTGCAACACACCACAGAGTGGCGGTAGGAGCTGCTATGGTTTAGGCACTGTAAAATTGTCTTTGATGAATTTCGTACCAATCTTTGCGCCTTCACTGTTAATCGAATGATCAAGGCCCTGCAGCTTGTGCTCAACAACAGGCACGCCTTGCTCACGTAAAAAACCCACACATTCGCTAAAATAGTGGATTGGAATTACATAGTCATCAGTTCCGTGGACGACACAAACATTGGGTTTCGAGCGGATTTTGGGCACCAGAGCATGGGGGAACGGTATAGCCCCAGAGTAGGCCACAATGGAGGCGCATTTTTTTGCTCTGCACAACCCAACGTATATGGCAAGCATTGCCCCCTGGGAAAACCCTACCAAAGACAGCTCGCTATCACCTATTGAGAATCTAGCTAGCTGCGCGTCTATAAACTCGTTCACATCCTGAACTGCCTGCATAATTTCAACGAACGCAGTGCTTTCTTCCATGTCTCGCACACTGTCTGAAAACCAAGTGTAGCCATTGCCGTAGTTCATATGTGCATGTGGAGCTAAAAATTGAGCAGAGGGAAGTTCTTTTGACATATGCGGAGCGAGAGAGATCATGTTATCGCCACTTGCTCCCCTACCATGCAGCATTACTACTAAATTTTTTACTGAGTCTCCAGAAAAGAAACTAGGGCCGTTCATTGATATAACCACGCACTCCTCCGCACATAAACAAAGATAGTCCGGCATTGTATCAGGCAATACCAGCACGCACCAGCCAATATTGTGCATACCAATTGTATATACCATTGTCTGTGTTGCGTACCCGTGTGGTATATCGCATCGTGCGTATCAATATTAACGCGCTATAATGGGCGAACGGCAATCCGAGCGCGCAAGCGAGAATAGAAAGGTTGCAAGTCAGGCGCCATCTGCATGGCTTAGGATTTTCTATCCACCAAAAGTATGTGAACAGTATTAAGATCTTCTTCGGAAACGCTGTTTGCCTCTGGATTTCTGATGTTGTCAACCAGATTGGCGAGCAGCACCCCGTTGAGGTGGTCCATCTCGTGTTGTATGCACCTTGCAAGCCAGTTATATGCCCTTATAACGCACTCATTACCCATGAGATCCGTGTATTTTAGGTCGAGATGCTTGGGCCTACTTATTCCGATCAAGCCGTAAGAGCTGGCTGAAAGACACCCTTCAAACAAAACCACCGTTTCGCCCGAAAAGCTCACTATTCTGGGGTTCACGCAAACCAGGTTATTCCCATTGAGTGAGTGATAACCAGACAACACTTTGATGTCCTGCGCCGCGTCGAACAGCCCGCTAGCCACGTTGATTGCAAAAACCCTCTTGGAAACGCCCAGCTGGATAGCAGAAAACCCAACGGTTCCGCTGGTATTTATCACTTTTGTCATCCGGTCAACAAGCCCTAAAACTTCATCGTCTACCTTTTCTATCGGGGAAGATTTAGTTTGTAGGACTCTCAACTCCCGCGTGTTGTCCACAGACAAAACCCGCATCACCTATCCTCTAATACAGAGACTATAAAATGTCAGAACGGCGCTTTGGTGCGCGTGGAAAATGTGCGTTTTCCGGCCGCAGTTGCGATTGCTGCGATTGCCGGGCGTGAATCCCTATCTGGGCACACAACCGCCAGTATATCACGTCGTTACTTAGTATGTATTGATAGTTGTTGCAGTTATGGCAGATAGTGGTAAATACACCTCACAGGAGCTTTGGTGTTTGCTGTCGTGCGTGGTATTATTTTCGGAATATGGTTTAGGTGCAGCAGTGTCGTTCTTCAGGTTTAGCCATAGTCCACGTTTTTGGGTGCCACCTGAAGTCGCCCACGGGCTTGTGATTTTTGGACTAAAGCATGGGTTGTTCCCGGAGGTGCGGGGGCAAATGCCCGAGTGTTTAAGCATTGAGGTGTGCCACTTAAGGTTTAGGACGCCTATAGGGCTGGCCGCTGGGTTTGACAAGAACGCCGAGGTCATAAAACCCCTCATAGGCATGGGCTTCGGGTTCGTAGAGGCCGGCACTGTGACAAAAAAACCTCAGTCGGGAAACAAAAGGCCACGCCTTTTCAGGATAGTGGACCAAAAAGCTGTGGTAAACCGCCTAGGGTTCAACAATAAGGGCATACAGCGTTTCATCAAGAAAATTGACAGAAAAGAGCTAAACAACTTGGTGTTTGGCGCCAACTTGGGTATCAACAAAACTTGTACTGATCCTCCCGCGGAATATGCCGAGATGGTCAGGAGTGTATACGGGCTTTCCAGCTATATCACCATTAACGTTTCATCGCCCAACACCGCGGGGCTGCGTGACCTTCAGAACAGGGGCCCTTTGAGTGAGATTCTTTCCTCCGTAAGAGATGCGCGGCGTTCCGTTGACCAGGCGGAGTCTGTTCCCATATTTTTGAAGATAGCCCCAGATATAAGCGACGAGCTCAAGCAGGACATAGCTGAAGAGATTGTGAAGCACAAAATCAGCGGATTGATAGTTAGTAACACTACTACCGACCTCAGCCTTTTGGGAAAAGATAGAAATAAGTCAATCACGCAGGGCGGGTTAAGCGGCAGGCCGTTGTTTGACCTGTCCACAACAGTGCTCTCCGAAATGTATTCCTTGCTCCGGGACAAGGTGATACTAATAGGGTGTGGGGGTGTGAGCAGCGGAGCGCAGGCTTTACAAAAAATAAAAGCCGGTGCATCGTTGGTGCAGCTGTATACCGCCCTAGTGTACGAGGGTTTTGGAGTAGTGAAAAAGATCAATATGGAGCTAGCCGAACTTCTGACACAAGAGGGGTTTTCGAAAGTAGAGCAGGCTGTGGGCGTAGATGTGCAGTAAAGCAGCATGATAGTTGCGGTCGATGTTGGCAATACTAGCACTAAGATTGCGTTATGTGAAAATGGCACAGTTGTAGACAAGTGGAGGATATCTACCTGCGGGAAAAGAACTGCTGCTGAGTATTTTTCGTGTATCAGCGTGCTGGCGTCGCGCAGGTCTGCTGATATTCTCGCAGGGGTGCGTGGGGCTGCAATTTCTAGCGTTGTACCAGTCGTTAACAGACATGTAGAAGAGCTGTTTGAGCGCTTTTTTAACATTTCTCCGGTGTTCATTACGAACTCCCATGCAGACTTATTTGGACTTAAAATTTGTCTGGCGCAACCCACCATAGGCGCGGATAGGGTGGCCGATTTGGTTGCTGCAAAAACCGTGTGGCCTACAAGCGACCTGTTGGTAATTGACATGGGCACAGCCACCGTTTTTAACCTGCTAGATAGGAATGGCGGCTTGTATGGCCAGGTTGTAGCCCCGGGTGTATCCTGCTTGGTACACAGTATGAGGGAGTGCACGGCACTGCTACCACAAACTCTTGCTCGGGAATCAGAAAAAATAGTATGTGATTCCACAGCTGCATCGCTGGAAGCTGGGCTCTATTGGGGATATAGAGCAATGGTTGAAGGCATTACAAAGCAGATAATGCGCGAGAGCACCCGGACCCTGCGTGTTATAGCCACTGGGGGAGGAGTGGGCCTTTTCAGAAATTGCGATTACCTCAACCACATCGACGAGTTGCTTACGATAAAGGGAATTGTGCAAATTTACGAAAAAACGCAAGGCTGAGGGCCGCCGCGCCTGTCATGTTTGTGGACCAAGGTTCCTAACCTTGCCTACCAGGGCTTGAGCGTTGCCACGTGGCCGCCATTCCCCAATTATGCATGCTCTCCTAGTATGGCACTAACGCGGTTGTCTATCTCGGCAACTCCAGGAATCAGGCTCTTGTCCAGAGCCAAAACCTCAACCTTATAATCCCGTGTTACGTTCATGCCTACCGTGCCCGGAGTCAGAGTGATTGAATTTGCCAATATAAACGCGCCCAGCTCACCACTTTGCCCGGTCTCCACAAGTGCCATTACGGGCGCGCTCATGTCGCGTACGTTCGGCGCGAACACCCTCTTGGTCACAAACCACGCAGACAGCACTGCCTGGCCGAATATCCACGGCAAATATAGAAAAATAATCCTGCAAAACCTTGCCGCGCTCCCACGAGGCGGTTCATATCTGGAACCAGATTCTTCCTTGGCACCTATCACGTAGCACACGGCAACCGACAGCAGCGAGCTTACCGCACCAGCGGACAGGAAAAACGCGTCAAAATATCCGGAAAACACCACCCAAAGCACCATTTGAATCAGTAACAACCCAAGCATGCTCGTACAAACCAGAAATACCACGGCCGTAAAATACTAACATTAAATTTTAATAATCCTAGCATTTATGACGTAATGAGCTATTGTGTTGAATCGGGTTACTGATAGAGTATATGCGTAGACACATTTGGTTCGTAATGGTGGCAAGTGCCGCCGCGTTTTCGTGTGCTGCTTTCATGAAAAATCTAGCTAACTTCGGTTCCCGCGGCAAGATCGCGTTGGTTGATATACAAAAAAGTGATTCCCGGGTCGAAGATGCAAGTCGAGACATTAATATGGGTATGGAAGAACATTAGAGACTGCAGACAGGTCCTGTACTGGTAGCATAAGCACCGCGCATTGCGGTGCATGGGTGGGTTTGGTACGTGTAGTGATAATCGCTGCGTCAACTCTCCCTATGGCGTAAAATAGCCAGGAAAACATTCTGGGTTACAAGGTGCATGCAACACTGGAGAGCGTACTAAAGGCAAGGTGTGAGTCTATCGCATCCAAGGGCCTACTCAGGAAAGTGGCCACCATCACCAGGAAAGCCACCAGTAGGCAGGTAATAACCGCAGATGGAATGCAGCTCATTTCTTTTTCCTGCAACGATTACATGTCCCTGGCCAACCACAGTGTGGTAAAAAGAGCCGCTATCAAGGCCATAGAGCTTTATGGAGTAGGGGCGCAGGCATCGAGATTGGTTACGGGCAATCACCCGTTGTACAAGGAGATAGAAGAAAAAATCGCTGCGATCTACCGCACAGAAGCCGCTTTAGTATTTAGTAGTGGGTACCTAGCAAATGTGGGGAGCATATCCACAATCGTTGGTCGGCACGATATGATACTTGCTGATAGATTAATACATGCCTCTGCAGTCGATGGGGCAAAGTTATCTGGGGCCAAGATTTATAGATTCATGCACAATGACTTGGCTCATTGTGAAGAGCTGCTGAAAAAATATCGTAAAATGCACAGACATTGCCTTGTGCTGGTTGAGGGGGTATACGGCATGGATGGGGACCTGGCACCAGTAGATGAACTGGCAAAAGTAGCCAGGGAGCACGGTGCATGGCTTGCAGTAGACGTGGCACACAGCTTTGGTATGACAAGCACACTGCAGCCTGACATTTACATAGGCACTTTGTCCAAAGCTACGGGAGCACTGGGAGGATACGTCTGCTCCTCGCGGGTGGTGATAGACTACCTTCAAAACGCCGCAAGAAGTTTCGTATATACAACTGCCCTCCCCCCAGCAATAGTCGCGGCGGCAAGCGCTGCTATAGACATAGCCCGTGAGAGTTGCGAAATCCCAATTACGCTCGCAAAAAAGTTTTGTGAAGCCATGGAACTACCAGAGCCCAAAAGCCATATCGTGCCTATTATAATGCGAGACCCGCACAGTGCGGTGCACGCGGCACAAATTTTGGCGAAAAGGGGATTTTTGGTGGCGGCTATACGCCCACCCACTGTGCCCACTCCCAGACTCAGATTCGCATTCACCGCAGCACACACGCTACAAGACATACACAGGCTGTGTGAGACATTAAGGCAAGAGCGCATCCTCGCCACCTTTGCTGCTCCTCTTACCTCACCGTAGTTGGGTCCCGCTTGTACGGCCGTTGTAAATTCGTTATACATTGTAATTGCTTTAATAATTAATTAGCGTACAATCCGCCCTTGCCTGCCCCTTGCATACCACGGCATCACAATTTCGCAGATGTACCATAGAAAATGTTAGTTGTCCTGGAGCGGAAGATTGTGTAGAGTGTCAGTGTTGTGGTGGGGTTGCGTTTTGGGGCCGTAGCTCAGTAGGATAGAGCATTAGATTCCTAATCTGAGGGTCGTGCGTTCGAATCGCACCGGTCCCACTTTCTGTATCCGTGGTGCGTGCTGTAAGGTGGCTATGGGTCTCTCTCATACGTTAGAGGCATATCTCTTGTTGTTTACGGACAGCGTGGTTGGATCCGTGGTCCTTCCAGTAAATAGGGCAACGGTGTTTGACATCATATGCTGTTTTGGGGGCTACAATCCGCTAACATCAATATTGGTTGCAACTCTGGGAGCGCTGCTGGGGGGCATCGTAAACTGGTGCCTGGGCAGGCTGGTAATGTTCGCACGGATGAGGTATCACAAGTCAGAATATACCCAACCTGGCGGCTATTTACAGTTGGCGTGCTTGGCGCCCCTGGCATTATTATCTTGGACACACATCGTGGGCTCCCTCATCAACGTATCCTGCGGATATCTGCGGGTAAATCTCGGTTACACATGCCTTGCCGTGTTCGTGTCCCACTTCGCATACTCTACATACCACGCAATAATCACCAAGTTTCTGAACCTCTGGTAGGGAGCTGGCCGTGCACTTAGCTCATGTTCGCCCTTTTCTCCACAACAAGCCAGTCTGCTCGGTCACTTACTTCAGTAGCTAGCAGCAGGCAGTCGCCAGTCAGTGGTGCACACTTCGGCGTTCCTCTTATCCCAAGGCAGTGCGGGGCCGTATAGAATCAGTTTAGCCCCACATACCAACAAAAAAGCCCGTTTTACGCGATGAGCTTGCTCCCATCTACCTCAGACACGCTTATGGCATCCAACACGCCCGTATTACTATCTTCGCCTGCATCACGGTGTATCTCCACACTCCCAACTTCCTTTATATCACCCATGGAGTCAGTACCAACAATGGGTAAGACCGCGCTTCTACCCGAATATGGCTACTTTGTCCGCATCCACAGTGCACTGTGCTGGTAATCTCCTTCTACGGCTAATGTCCATACCAATACTCGCGGCAGTATTTGCCCTGTCACCTATCGGTAGCGTAAGGTGCGCCCTGGACGCCTTTACTCGTTCATCAGACTCCGCACAACCCAAACTTCGGCAAGGAGTGTTGGCATCAGAAGTGCTTGCCACATTGGGCTGCTTTTGTGCCGGCTTAGTCTCATAACATTTCTTGCGATACTCAGTAACCTTATCGGCGTCTGTTGCACGGCCCGTGCGCTCACCGTGCTGTCCCGCAGTAACTCCGTAAGGACCTGCCTCACTCTCAATAGCTAAACCAGCGCTTGCTTCTTTCTGCGGAGTGCCAGGCGCAGCGGTTTTCTGCGCTTCATCGCGTGCTGCAACTCTCGCCACATCTGAAAATCTACCCCCATTATTTAACGGTGCACGTAGTATACCAAGGTCAGATACCGACAATTCACAACAATGCTTGCTCGCGGCACATAGCATATCATCCTGCGCGCATTGCACTATATCCATCGCGTTAGCAGCACTATCTTTAAGATCAGTTCGCTTGGACTCTATGCACGCATTTTCCTTGAGAAAATCCGACGGCGCAGACCCGCAGCTCGTGAGCTTCTGTTGCGCACTATAAAAGCGTACCACATCTGATTTGCCAGCGAAACTTTTTCCCTCAGCAGTGAGCACAGTATCCTTTCCAATTACCAGGCCTCTGCTGCTTTTTGGCACCCATTTGCTGGATGTGCAGCGAGATGCGAATTCCCCTAACACGAGCCCGCTCCCGGTAGAGCCCATCACCGGGCCATGCGTGACATTCCCGTCGCACAGCCAGAGCACCGCAGATGCCATACCAACTCCAACTAGGCTACCCTTGATACTTTCTGGTACCACGAGTCTGGAATTTCCGGTCAGTTTTATCGTGCTATTGAGTACCGTACCGGCTTCCAGCTCCACCCCTTCACCTATGATTTCACCGCTGCACTCTTCAAGAGTACCAGAACTTATTCTCCCTTTTTGCCTGACGTGCAAAACACATCTCTTCATCTCTTTTGTGAGCAAAAATACGTCGCGATGCGGAACATATCCGGCAAAAACCTCCGCATCCTCCACACATCCAAAGCGCGCGATACACATGTCAACTTCAACGCTTTTGTCTCGCCTCAGTGGAGTGTTGTATACAAACTTGCGAGCGCCTCCAGCAACCGGTATTTCCTGTATGCAACTGACTGTCTCCGCAAACCTAACCTGCTTGTTTGGAGACCCTTTGTCATGTTGCAGACGGAAACGCTCCCCCATATGGACGCTACCCTTCTTGAAATACGAGGCGTTGACGTTGCCGTATTCCCCTATCACCAAATTAACATCATGCATGCAGTGCACAGATACATCGCCTTGCTCTACGTAGACCATTCCTCGCCTTATCACGGGTGTATCAAGCCCGTGTGCACCTGGTGCTCTACGCGCACGTCCAGCATCGCGTGTGTTCCGGTCTTTTAGCATGAGGACTCTGCACAGGTGCACTTCACCATCGACACGAATGTTGCTACAGTCATCAAGCACCGCATTACAGGAGCTCATTTTGTGCGTCGTAAGGCTTGACGCCCCTCTAAGATCTATAGTACTGAGCGCTATTTCTGAGTTGGGTAGGGATATTTCTCCCCCTTCAAGCTTTATGCTACTTTCGCGCATGCGCCCGATCTCTGCGCTCGCATTTTGGCATATTTTGCTGCCACGTAGAAACATTTTGCAATTTCTCACGTCGTAGGCAGTGCCGGGCACTCCAGTACCCGTCAGCTCGATGGTATTTTCCTCTCCACACATCAGTAAGCCAGACAGTTGATTCACTGCAATTTCGATACTGCAACGTACCGCATGAACGTAAGGATGTGCACCTGACAAACCGCTACTGGCGCGGCGTTTCTGCACAGTATTGGCAGAAGACCGCCTGAAAAGCCCGGCAATCCAAGAAGAAAGGTTGCCAAATATCCCACGTGACCTTGCCGCACTGGTCTTGGCTCTGGGCCCCTGCCCCTTGAACCACATAGCCGAGTATCCACGCACTTTCAGATTGGTATCGTCGCAAAATATCTTCCCTACATTTATGCCCTGAATGAGGGCGTCAGATTTGTGCGCGGAATTTCCCGCTATGCGTATGATGCCAGCATTGCTCCCCATGACGTTCAGAGAAAACTTCCCATACGCCCGTGTACGGTTAGCGGTCTCCGATCGTGCTGTTTCGGCCGACGCTTCACCACTAGACGCAGCGCTGCTTGGCTCAACGACGTCTTCCTGCGGCACCATATAGATTTTCCCCAAGTTGCTTCCCCCAAGCGTGGCGTCACTCCCGCCTGCCTGCCCACGTACCCGAATGCAACCTCTATTATCACCCGTGACAATCACGTTGCCAAAGCCCGCTGCTTTTCCTCCACGAGAAATACTACGCACAAAAAGGCGCGGTAGGTTCGGCAGTAAACTGTGACTTTCAGCGGTGACGGTGCCGGAAATATCGCCTAGAACTAACAATTCCTTGCCCAAAATGGAAAGCTCCGTACCTTGGGGGACATTATAACAAACGCACACCTTGTCAAAACCGGCTACCTGTTCTTGGCTGTTGCCCCCGGCAATGACAAGCCTCCTGGTGGAAAAGCATATGAGCACTTCCTTACACAGCTGGTTCGCATCTTCGTGTCTCCCGCCAGAAAATCTTTTTAAGATTTCGGTGATGCTTTTCCCAGAATTGGTTTCGTCACCCGAGTGTGCCGAGCGCAACCCGTCGTAACGCAGTTTCGTGCAAGACTCCATAAGCGCAGAAACTGCTTCCTCACGCGTGTTACCGCCTGCACACTTTATGTGATATGCCTCGTGAAAAAACTTCAATACCCCACGTACTTCGCGCTTGCTCGCCAGAAACAAATTTATCTGATCAGGAACACGGGCAATATTTTCTGATACATCCAACCTGGCGTTTATCGCCTCATTTATTTTCGCACTAATCACGCCATGGCATTTTTTATAATCTTTCAACGCCCTATCAATCTTGGTAACACTGCTACTGAAATTTTCATCTTCAGTCAGGTGTTTTACAACTGCCCTGAAGCAGATCTCCTCAGTGCTCCCGTCTTCACACATTGCTCTCAAATCGCGTATGGCCAGCTCTATTGCACTCAACCCCTTAGTTTCCGTGACACCCATATTTACCTCTAAAGTTTTCACAATACCTGGCACAACCTGTCCCGGTATATAGGACGAATATTTATGTTATATCAGTATATATTCCAGAATACCATAAAAACTCTCATTTAAGGGAAGGCTTCTCCGCAACAGCGCATTTGGTATACAAAGCTCCATCTGTCGCGCATCACAATATGCATGCCGTCAATCAATGTGCATGCATAATATACCTAATTTAACATAATAAGCCCGGAGCGTAGCAATATTTGCATGGGAGATCAAGAAAAACATTCATCCTCCCACAAGTATTCATTGCCCTACCGCAGCGTACAATATGCATATCTGCATTTAACACCAAATGGCTTTCTCTATCGCGTTGCTACCACTCTTGGTGCACATATTCACCTCCCGGATACTTTATATATAATATTCGGATTTATCCTTTGCAGACCCATGGCATATTGTATTACATCCCAGTTGTGTTATATTGGGAGCGCCTTTGTCGTGAAGATTGCAGTCAGTACGGCGGGTCCTACGCCAGTTTACTATACTCACCGCATGGCGGGTTTTATGAATCGCATGCCCAGCTTTTTGATTGAAGACCAATTAAGGTCTGGCACAATCTCAGTCATCGTAGGAGTGGATGAGGTTGGGTATGGGGCGATAGCGGGCCCAGTGGTCGCGGCAGCGGTGTACTTGCCAGAGCGGGAATGCGACTACATAAAAGACATTAAAGATTCAAAAGCGCTGTCTTCCAAGAAGCGAGAAGAGTTATTTTGCAAGATCACAGCGCATGCAAGGTACGGCGTGGGGTTCGCGCGCGTCCGTGAAATAGAGCAACACAACATACTGGTGGCGTCGCACATATCCATGAAAAGGGCTTTACAAAACTTGGGCGTAAAAGCAGACCTCGTGTTGGTCGACGGTAGCAGGGCTCCAGCGGGCCTGCCCTGGGCAGTCAAGACCATCGTTAAGGGTGACAGCATAAGCACCTCAATAGCCGCAGCCTCAATAATCGCAAAGGTAACGCGAGACAGATTCATGAGAAGGCTGCATGAGCAGTATCCGGAATACGCCTGGAATCAAAACTGCGGGTACGGCACAAAAGCGCATATGCAATCGCTAAAGCTGTATGGCAAAACTGCCCAGCATAGAAGCACGTTTGCGCCGGTGAAGCAACTATCTTCTGAATGCGAAGGGGCGCCACCAGAGCAGTTAGAATTACTCTCCTCAACCGGCATCAAGACGCCGGTGGACGGCCGAGGAGATGCCGTAGCTACACGCGACTAGTAATCTACAACTCCCCCGCCATTCCCCAGATAGCCATCACCGCTGCGGCCCGGGGAGGCTGCCTCACCTTCCGCAATTAATTCGTCACCCAGGTCACCCATGATCTCTCGCAATTCGCTATTATAGTAAGTTGCATAGTCGCTTTGATCGAGCATTGCCAGCTTTTTCACTTTGTTCATAATGAACCCTGTACCCGCAGGTATTAGCCTACCAACGATTACATTCTCCTTCAATCCGTACAGAGGATCTTCCTTACCTGAAAAGGCGGCTTCGGTCAGGACCTTGGTGGTTTCCTGGAACGACGCCGCAGAAATGAAGGAGTTGGTATCAAGACTCGCTTTAGTAATACCCTGGAGAATCGGCACATATGCAACAGGCTTCTTCCCAGCCTCTTCCAGTTTGCGGTTGAGCCGCATAACCTCCTCGCGCCCAGCATGCTCACCCACCAGGTACATTGTGTCACCCGGATCAGTGATTTCCACCTTTTGCAGCATCTGCCTGAGGATAACCTCGATGTGCTTGTTGTCTATCCTAACACCTTGCAGCCTGTATACCTGTTGTATTTCAGAAATCATGTAGCTGGCCAGAGCCTCCGCCCCCAAAACTCTGAGTATGTCATGCTGGTCCGGATCCCCATCCATGAGCAGATCACCCTTGTGCACAAAGTCACCCTCGTTCACTATGGTGTGCTTACCCTTGGGCACCAAATATTCTACCGCAGGAAGGCTTTTGTCTACAGGCCGTATGAATATCCGGCGCTTGGAGCGATAGTAATCCTTGCCAAACTCAACGTAGCCGTCAACGTCGCTTACAATAGCGTGTTCCTTGGGACGGCGCGCCTCAAACAGCTCAATAACTCTGGGCAGCCCCCCGGTAATGTCTCTGGTCTTGATGGATTCTCTAGGAATCCTAGTTATGACGTCCCCCGCGTGCACTTTCTGCCCATCTTGGACGTTCAGCACCGCGCCTATAGGCACGAAGTAACTCGCCTCCAGATCATTGTATAAGGTAGCAATGTTGCCATCTTCATCCAACAGCACCAACCTCGGCCTCAAGTTCGCCCCCTGGAGATGCAACTTCCAGTCTATAACAACCCTGTTTGATATACCTGTAGACTCATCCAAAACTTCGTTGATGGACACACCGTAGATGAGGTCAACATACTTTATGGTTCCCGTCTTCTCGGTAATAATGGGTATAGTGTATGGGTCCCACTCGGCCATTTTGTCCATCATTTTGACCGGCTGCCCATCTGAAACATAGAGCTTCGCACCGTATGGTACGCTGTGCCGCATCTTTTCATTACCAACGCTGTCGAGAAGCACTACCTCACATGACCGACTCATCACTATCTGATTGCCGTACTTGTCGGTCACCACGTTGCTGTTCACCAATTTCACCTCGGCATCCAGCACAGCTATAAGGTTAGATACCTCCACCCCGCGCATTGCGGTACCACCAACGTGGAACGTACGCATGGTCAGCTGTGTACCAGGCTCACCCACAGACTGCGCAGCTATTACACCAACAGCCTCACCTATCGATACCAAATCCCCAACAGCAAGGTCTCTACCATAGCACAACGAGCAAATCCCTTTCTTGGATTCACATGTCAGCGGGGACCGCACTCTCACCGCATCTAACCCAGCAACTCTTATTTTCTCGACCTTCCCTTCGTCTATCAGCTCACCAGCACTTAATAGCAATTCCTCAGTCACAGGGTTGTAAGTGTCGACTGCAGCAACCCTACCTAGCACTACACTGTCAAGCGTCGCCACGACGGCACCACCCTCAATCACCGCCCTAGCGACAACGCCATCCTTGGTTTTACAGTCATACTCAACAACTGTACAGTCTTGCGCCACGTCCACAAGCCTACGGGTCAGGTATCCGGAGTTTGCGGTTTTCAATGCGGTGTCAGCCAGCCCCTTGCGCGCCCCGTGTGTAGAATTAAAATACTCAAACACGCTCAACCCCTCACGGAAGTTCGAGATGATAGGGGTTTCGATAATTTCGCCCGAGGGCTTGGCCATAAGCCCACGCATGCCGGCCAGCTGCTTCATCTGAGATGCGGAACCCCTGGCACCGGAATTCGCCATCATATAAATGGAATTCAGCTTCCCTTCCTCATCGGACAAAGAGATTGCTTTCATCATGTCCCGGGCAATCAAGTCTGTGCACTTAGACCACTCATCCACTACCTTGTTGTAGCGCTCACTCCTTGTAATCAACCCGTCTTGGTATTGGATAGAAAACTCCTTAATTTTCTCACTCGCATTTTCCACATGCGCCGCCTTGGTGTCTGGAATTATCATGTCTTTACAGCCAAAAGAGATACCAGACTGTGACGCATATTGAAAACCCAGACACATGAGCTTGTCGGAAAACTCCACCGTCTCCCTTTGCCCGCAACTCCTATACACCAAGTCAACTATAGATGTAATCTCCTTCACAGTAAGCACCTGGTTCACGAGATCGAACGTGAGATCCTTGTGCTGGGGAAAAATTTGCCAGAGAATCAGCCTGCCCGGGGTCGTCTCAACAACCTCGCTCACTATTGTGCCGTCGCTATTGCAGCGCTGCATCCTGTATTTTATCTTGGAAGACGTGTGTACTATCCCCTCATGCAGGGCGTACTCCACATGGCTCAATTCCCCAAAAGACATAACCTCCTGGTCGGGCGCTTGTGCTCTTTGCAGCGTGAGGTAATATATTCCCAGGACAATATCCTTGGACGGGACGATTATCGGCCTACCATTTGAAGGGCTAAGAATGTTGTTTGTGGACATCATCAACACCCTGGCTTCAAGCTGTGCTTCAAGTGACAGAGGGACGTGTACCGCCATTTGGTCCCCATCGAAGTCCGCATTAAATGCACTACACACGAGCGGATGCAGCTGTATGGCCTTACCTTCTATAAGTACGGGGTCAAACGCCTGGAGACCAAGCCTGTGCAGGGTAGGAGCCCTGTTTAGCAATATGGGATGCTCCCTTATTACTTCGTCCAAAACATCCCAAACCTCGGGCTTTTCGCTCTGGATCATCTTGTTTGCAAGCTTCACCGTCGGCGCCACTCCGTACATCTTAAGCTTGGAACAAATAAACGGCTTGAAGAGCTCCAGGGCCATCTTCTTGGGCAGGCCACACTGGTGCAACTTCAACCCAGGCCCAACGACGATTACAGACCTACCCGAATAGTCTACCCTTTTACCCAGCAAATTCTGCCTAAACCGCCCCTGCTTTCCCTTAAGCATGTCACTAAGAGACTTTTTGTAGCCCATGCTACCAGCCCTGCTTGAAACGTAGCTGCGCCTACTGCTATCAAAAAGCCCATCCACGGCCTCTTGCAGCATCCTCTTCTCATTGCGGATCATAATCGCGGGCGGGTTGAGCTTGAGCAGCTTCTCCAGCCTGTTATTACGGTTTATAATCGTCCTATAGTGGTGGTTCAGATCGGAAACTGCAGGCCTACCATTTTCCAAAGACACCAAAGGCCTCAGGTCCGGTGGCAGCACAGGGATTACAGTTAGTATCATCCACTCTGGTCTATTGCCGGAAGCGATGAAGTTTTCGATGATCCGCAATCTTTTGACCACCTTTTTTCTTTTCATTTCAGATGAGGTAGACTCCAGCTCGCTCCTAAGCCCAGCTCTGATGGCCCCAAGATCCAGCCTTACCAATAACTCCCGTATGGCCTCAGCCCCGGTTAAGGCGATAAAACCTTCATCTCCGTAGGCGTCGCGGGCTTGGTTGTATACGCTTTCACTTATAACCTCCCCCTTGGAGAATGGAGTGGTCATAGGATCGATAACCACGAAGTCCCCACTGTAGAGGATGCTTTCAATGGACTTCATGGGCATATCAAGCAATGCCCCGATACGTGAAGGCAAGGATTTCAAAAACCACACGTGTGCCACAGGGGAAACCAGCTCTATGTGCCCCATCCTCTCCCGTCTCACCTTGGAAGAAGTGACCTCAACCCCACACTTCTCGCATACTATGCCCCTATACCGCTTCTTCCTATACTTTCCACATAGACATTCATCGTCATTTACGGGACCAAAGATTTTCGGGCAAAAAAGGCCGCCTTTTTCAACCTTGAATGTGCGATAGTTAGTGGTAGAGATATCCTTGATCTCACCGTAGGACATCGCCCTAATGCTCTCGGGGCTAGCAATGGATATGCAAATCTTATCAAACGACTGCGCTATGCTGGTATAGCCGTACAAATCCAACATCTTCATAATATCAATCCCTACTCCACTTCGCCACTAGTAAACTCCTTGTCCTGCTTCAGTACAACATTGAGACACAGGGAGCGCAGCTCCTTGACCATAACGTTGAATGATTCCGGAATACCACACTCAAAGTTGCTATCACCCTTTATTATGGACTCATAAATCTTGACCCGACCTACAATATCATCGGATTTCACCGTAAGCATCTCCTGCAAGGTATACGCTGCACCATAAGCCTGCAGCGCCCAGCATTCCATCTCACCAAACCTCTGCCCTCCAAAATGGGATTTACCACCCAGAGGTTGCTGGGTCACCAAACCGTATGGGCCCACAGATCTAGCATGTATTTTGTCATCAACCAGGTGGTGCAACTTCAACATATATATGTACCCCACGGTTATTTTCCGATCAAATTTCTTACCCAAGCGCCCGTCGTAAAGATATACCTGCCCAGACGGATCAACCTCAGCTAGTTCCAACAACTTGGAAATTTGCGCGTCCTTCGGGCCCTCGAACACTGGGGCAGCCATAGGCACACCCTTCCGCAGCCTATTGGCAAACACTAGCAACGCCTCAGATGACATAGACGCTATGTCGCTCTTGAGCTTCTGCCCATCGTAGATCTTATCTAGAAAATCTCTAAGGTCAGCGATCATAGACGGCCCGCCCTTATCGAGTATCCTGCCTATCTTCTTGCCCAGATTCACAGCGGCCCAACCCAGATGGGTTTCCAGAATTTGTCCGATATTCATACGGGAGGGCACACCTAGAGAGTTGAGTATGATATCCACTGGGGTTCCGTCTTCCAAGTGAGGCATATCTTCCGCGGGAACGATTCTTGATATCACCCCCTTATTCCCGTGCCTACCGGCCATCTTATCCCCAGGCTGTAAATTGTGCTTAACCGCCACAAAAACCTTGACTATTGTCAACACGCCCTGAGGCAGATCGTAGCCGTAGTTCAGCTTATCTACTTTCTGCTCAAATTTGCGATGTGCCTCGCCAACGATGGAGTCAAACCTCTCCCTCATATCTTTGACTTTAGCAGCCACTTTTGCATCAGCAAGCCCAGTACTCCAGAGTGTATCGTCAGACGCCTCAGCAAAAAAACTATCGAGGTCGCTGTACCCCTTGACTTTCACCCCCGCATTGCGGAGCAGTTTCCTGAGTTCGTCATGGAAGTATTCGCTCACGACGTCGATCTCATAGTCCCGCTCCTTCACAAAGCTACTTATTTCGCTCTGCTTGATTAGCAGCGACCTATCGTTCTCCTCTACCCCCCGCCTTACAAACACATGAACGTCTATGACAGTTCCCTCAACGTCCGGCGGCAGATAGAGCGAAGAGTCAACACAGTCGAAGACCTTTTCACCAAATATGGTGACAAGCAGCTTAGTCTCAGGAGGAAGAGACACCGGGGGCCTAGGCGTAACCTTGCCCACCAGGATACTACTTGCAGATACCTCGGCACCTATGTTCACGATTCCAACATCGTCTAAGTGACTCAGACTTTCCTCATTTACATCAGGCACAGACCGCATTATCTTCTCGGGACCTAAGGGGGTATCCCTTACAACGCACTCGAACTCCTCTATGTGTATGGAGGTAAACACATCCCGTTTAACTACGTCGCTCGAAATTACTATGGAATCTTCAAAGTTGTAACCTTGCCAAGACATAAAGGCCACAAGTACATTCTTCCCAAGCGCCAACTCTCCCCTGTCAATCGCCGAACCATCCGCGATCACGTCATTGGCCTTCACATAATCTCCAAGTTTAACCACGGGTCGTTGGTTAATGCATGTATTGTGATTAGAGCGCTGAAACTTCCTGAGTCTATAAATATCAACACCCAAACACTCATCCTTGTTGGCATCAAAAGCGCGGATTACTATGTAGGACCCATCAACGCGGTGAACGATGCCGTCACGCTTCGCCAACACCACCGCACCGGACCCGGCAGCGACTACAAATTCCATCCCGGTTCCAACCAGTGGGGCCTCTGACTTCAATAAGGGTACGGCCTGGCGCTGCATGTTGGAGCCCATCAGGGCACGGTTTGCGTCATTGTTCTCCAAAAACGGTATGAGAGAGGCCGCTACAGACACTATCTGCTTTGGGGAAACGTCGACGTAGTCAACATCTTCGCTTTTCACCATCACAAAGTTGCCACCGTGCCTACAGTAGAGCATATCATCCACAAAACGATTGTTCTCATCTATGGCTGCCCCGGCATCAGCGATGTAATAGTCGCCCTCCTGCATCGCCAACAGGTACTCTACTTTATCCGTCACCACCCTATTTTCAACCTTGCGGTACGGGCTCTCGATAAACCCGTACTTGTTAATCTTGGCATATATGGCAAGGCTGCTTATAAGGCCAATATTCTGACCTTCAGGAGTTTCTATCGGACATATCCTCCCGTAGTGCGTGGGATGCACGTCACGAACCTCAAATCCCGCCCTTTCTCTGGTTAAGCCACCCGGCCCTAGAGCAGACAGCCTGCGTTTATGCGTAACTTCGGACAGGGGATTCGTCTGATCCATAAATTGAGACAGCTGCGATGAGCTGAAAAAGTCCTTAAGTACTGTAGCCAGCACCTTAGGATTGACGAAATCACAGGGCATCGCATTGTCAAAGTTCACCGAGGACATATAGTCCATAATCATGCGCTCCAACCGCAAAATCCCTATCCTGAATTGATTCTCAATGAATTCCCCAACAGACCTGACCCTTCTGTTTCCAAGGTGGTCTATGTCATCAACAACACCCTCGCCGTCACGCAGCAAGACCAGCTTTTTCACTACTTGCACTATGTCCTCTTTGGTGAGCACAGTCGTGTTCTCGTCAACATCCAGGCCTAGATGGCTGTTCAGCTTTATTCTACCAACAACTGACAGATCGTACCTTTCTGACTCGAAGAACAGCCCCTTGAAAAAGGACTTCACTGCATCAAGGTTAGGGGACTCACCAGAACGAAGCACTCTGTAAATCTCGAACAGCGCATCTTCCTGCGTCATATTCTTGTCCAGGAACAGTGTGTTCAACACGTACGGACCAACTGTGAGGAAGTCGATATTCAAAAACGCAATCTCGCTGATATCAAACAGCTCTAGCTTCACTATATGCTCAGACGTTATGGTCTCACCCGCAGACACGATGACCGCACCACTACTCGGATCTACAAGATCGGCTGCAACGAACATCCCGGTAATGCCAGAGAACGGCACCATGTATTCCCTAAGCCCATCAGCGTACAGCTTTTTTGCAATTCTCAAGGTAATTCTGGTATTGGCCTTCACAAGCACGCTGCCGTCGACATCCATGAGATCATAGGAAAGGCGCACACCTTTGAATCGGTCAACAATGAAGGGCACCCTCCACCCCTTGTCGCACCTCGTGTAAATCACCTTGTCGTAAAACGCGTCAAGGATGTCGTTATTTGACATCCCCAAGGCTTTTAGCAAGTAAGATACGGGGAGCTTTCTCTTCTTGTCTATGCGGAAATAAATTATGTCTTTGATGTCAAATTCAAAATCGAGCCAGGAGCCCCTGTATGGTATAACGCGCGCGGAGTAAATGAGCTTACCCGAGCTATAAGTCTTACCCTTATCGCTGTCGAAAAAGACCCCGGGAGAACGGTGCATCTGGGAAACTATTACCCGCTCTATTCCGTTGATTATGAAAGTTCCATATGAAGTCATCATCGGCAAATCACCAATGGAAACTTCCTGCTCTTTCATATATTTCACGCTACGTTCTGAGGTATCCTCATCAACCACGTACTTGACTTCCTTGAAGGACACCTCCTGCACTTTCCATACAACAAAGCGCAGGGTAATTCGTATGGGAACGGAAAAAGTAATTCCGCGCTTAATGCACTCGTATTCATCATACTGCGGCTCGCCTATGTTGTAGCCCACAAACTCGAGCACTGCTCTACCCAGAAGATCGCGTATGGGAAACATGGCCTCGAAAATGCTCTGTATGCCGCTGCTCCCATCCCTATCTATACCTATAAACGCGTCATAAGAATCCCTTTGTATCCTTATGAGATCCGTCAAAGAATCGCGAATGTCTATGGATTTCGCGTAAGAGAGCCTAGGAACAGCGTCGAAATCATTCAGCACATACCCGGGACCAGAAGAACCACCCGCAGAAGACATTAATTCCCTCAAAAAACCACCAACAAAAACCCAAGACTACTTTATGCTTACTGTCGCTCCAGCATCTTCAAGCTTCTTCTTTACCTCTTCAGCTTCGGCTTTCTTGTACTTCTTGCCCTCAACCAGCTCTCTTGAACCTTCTTGTTCGACAAAGTCCTTAGCTTCCTTCAGGCCCAAAGTGGTGCACTCTCTCACAGCTTTTATAACAGAAATTTTCTTATCCGGCGCATACCCGTCAAACATCACGACGAACTCTGTCTGCTCAGCCCCACCGGAATCTTCTGCACCTTGAGCTGCACTACCAGCAGCAGGCATGGCAGTAAGCAACCCGCCCTTGGGAAACCCAAGCTTGTCTTCTAGCTTCTCCACCAAAGCAGCAGCGCTACACAAGTCAAGACCGCAAATCTGCTCGGCCAAGGAATCTAAATCAACATTACTCATAACAAAACCCCTACAAAACTACACCCCAAACAGCCTATAGAAGGGGAAGCGTTCTCCCCACCCAACGGAGCTGGTATGACACGCACCTAACGACGTGACAAAGCCAAGTACCACGACATAACCCTCATGACGCCATGCCCCCACCAACGGCTCTGAGGCAATTAGCCAACCTGACGGGAACCCCGTAGCCTATAAGACCCATTATCCTCGCCTGCAACTCCTGTAATGATGGTAGGCTAGCAAAAAACACCACCCTATCGGCAGGCAGCACCTGTCCGCCATCATATGCGCACACGAAAGTGACCTTGCCGGCTGCTGCCTTGACAAACTTGTTCACAATTTTAGACAAAGCCACTATGTCCTCGGAGTAGGCTATAAACACGGCCTCACGAAATTTGTCCTCTAACCCATCTGCTCTTCCAACCCGCGTCAATGCGATCCGGGCGATACTATTCTTCACAACAGTAATCCCGCATCCCCCGGCCTTAAGCTCCTTCCTAAGAGTGGCAAAATCTCCAGCAGTCATGGAGCGGAAATTTGCGAGCACAAGGCTCCCAAACTGCGTAAATACACCCTCTATTTTACCCAGATGCTTTTCCTTATTGACGCGCTTCACCCTAAACCTCAACCTAACTCACATACGAAACCGGCCTACCCGATACCAGCTATTCTGAAAGATCTGCCCATAGTGGAATTCACAAACACACCCCTAACGTAAGACCCCTTAATCGTGGTCGGCCTCAAACCCTGCACAGCAGCAACCACGGCATTAAAGTTTTCAAGCAAATCCTCAGGAGTAAAGCCTATATCCCCAATCTTCACGTGAACAATGCCGTACCGATCAGACTTGAACTTCACCTGACCAGATTTTATGATGCCAACCATCTTCGCGAGTTCAAGTGTTACAGTACCAAACTTGGGATTAGGCATCAAGCCCCTCGGACCAAGAATCTTCGCAATTGCAGAAATCTGCGGCATGAAATCGGGGGTGGCAATACACCAATCAACATCCAACCGGCGCCCTTTCTTTATCTCTTCAATAAGCTCTTCATCCCCCACAACATCTGCTCCTGCACTTGAGGCTTGTTTGGCATGCTCACCCTTAGCAAAAACCGCTACTCGAACTTCTCGACCCAGGCCCTTCGGCAGAACCACCGCTCCGCGGATTGACTCACCAGATTTAGAATCAGCAACACTCAACTTGATGGCAACATCGACAGACTCCCGAAACTTTGCTTTAGCTGATTGCAAAAGCTCGCGAATCCCCTCCTCGGCACTGTAGGAACAACTACCATCACCAGACATAGATAAAACCCTCCAAAATCATTCCTCAACAGTCATGCCCATAGACTTCGCGGTTCCAACCACCATCTTAACGGCACATTCCACGCTATCCGCGTTCATATCAGCCATCTTCCGCTCAGCGATTTTAACAACCTCAGACATCTTTATGCTCGTACAACTTTCCTTGCCGGGGCTGGAGGACCCCTTGGTAACCCCAGCAGCCTTCTTCAACAAAAATGACACGGGTGAATCGCTCACAGAAAAACTGTAGCTATTATCGGCATAGACGCTTATCCTGGCAGTAACTAGGTCCCCCGTCTCGTAAGGGACGCCCTGCGCACTCGTGGCATCATTAAACTCCTTGCAAAACTTTGGCATAGGAATACCGCGCGGACCAAGCACAGAAGCGACCTTGGGGCCTGGCATGGCCTTCCCTGCCTCAATTACTAAATTTATCCGTGAAAGCAACGCAGCGCTACTCATAAACTACCCCTCCACCTTTTGTATGCTGCTCAATTTGAACTCAATCTTGGTGAGCCTACCAAATATCATCACGCTTACCCCTGCAACCTTTTTGTCCTCATTGACGTACTCCACTCTGCCGTTGAAGTCCTGGAACAGCCCATCATTTATTACCACCTCATCACCCACTTCAAAACTGCAGACCTCAGAAGCGGCTTCGCTGGAAACAGCCCTACACATGCTGCTGCGCATTGTCTCCATCTCGGATGCCGGTATAACCTTGGGCAGCCCGGCATCATCTAGGAGAAAATTAGACACCTTGGGAACCCTGCGCACAAAATTTATGGCATCATCGCTAAGCCTCATGTACAAAAACACGTACCCTGGGGACAGCTTCCTGCGCATCGCAACCTTTTTGTTGTACTTGACCTTGGTAACTTCCTCATACGGGATAAAAACCTCGCTAAAAACGCCAGACATACCCAGCTGTTGAGACCGCTCAAGAATCATCTGGGCAACCTTCTCCTCGCTACCAGAAGATACCTGAACTATGTACCACTCGTGCCCACTATCATCATGCTGCATAAACAACCCCTAGCGCTATTTTAACAAGCCTCAAGAATACAAAATCCACGCAACTAAACAGAATGGACGAAACAACCACAGTCAGCAAAACTATGAGCAGGAACACAGACACCTCCTTTCTGGAAGCCCAGGAGACCTGCAGCGCTTCCTGCTTTACATCACACAAAAACCTAGCAAAGCTTCCTATCATGGCCAAAAACACTCATCAATCTATGGCAGGAGCGACAGGAATCGAACCCATATCCTCAGTTTTGGAGACTGATGCTCTACCGTTGAGCTACGCTCCCAGCTATACATCGCACTACTCCAAAATCTCAGTTATGATACCGGAGCCTACGGTTCTGCCACCCTCTCTCACCGCAAACCTCAACCCCTTATCAAGAGCAACTGGTTTATCAAGAGCAACTTCGATACTGAGGTTATCACCAGGCATAACCATCTCAACTCCACTAGGCAGCTTTATGCTTCCAGTAACATCTGTGGTACGGACATAGAACTGAGGCTGGTAGTTCGAGAAGAACGGAGTGTGCCTTCCACCTTCCTCCTTCTTCAAGATATATACCTCTGCCTTGAACGCCTTGTATGAACGTATCTGACCCGGTGCACTCAACACTTGGCCACGCTCCACATCTTCCTTCTTGATACCCCTAAGTAGTATGCCGGCGTTGTCCCCAGCTTCACCTGTCTCAAGGGCCTTGTGGAACATCTCAACTCCAGTGCACACTGTGCTCTGTAAGTCCCTAAGACCTACAATATCTACCTTGTCCCCTACCTTTATCACTCCTCTCTCAATCCTACCCGTAACCACTGTGCCACGACCAGGAATCGAGAATACATCTTCAACCGACATCAAAAATGGCTTGTCTTTCTCTCTAACCGGAAGCTCTATCTTCTCTAGCGCCCCCACCAGCTCCATAATCTTCTCACTCCACGGACCGTCAGAGCTTTCCTCCAACGCCTTGACCGCAGATCCTCTCACTACGTCAACCCCATCACCGTCATACCCATAGTTGCTCAGAAGCTCCCTAACTTCCATCTCAACTATCGACAACATCTCCTCATCTTCTACCACGTCACATTTGTTTATCCATGTGACTATGTCTTTCACGCCTACCTGCTTGGCTAGTAGTATGTGCTCACGAGTTTGTGGCATTGCTCCATCAGTTGCAGAGACTACCAGTATCGCCACATCCATCTGCGCGGCACCGGTTATCATGTTCTTTATGTAATCCGCGTGCCCCGGACAGTCTACGTGCGCATAGTGCCTGCCTTCTGTCTCATACTCTACGTGCGCTGTGGAAATGGTGATACCACGTGCCCTTTCCTCAGGCGCTTTGTCTATCTCATCGTACTTTACTACCTTGTTCGCTCCGCTAAGCCTTCTTGTCAATACCGTAGTAAGTGCAGCCGTTAACGTGGTCTTCCCGTGGTCAACATGCCCTATCGTACCTACGTTTATGTGCGGCTTTCTCCCTTCTGTCATAAAATTACCACCTACTTCTTCATTACATTATCTACAGCATTTTCCGGCACCCTCTCATAGCGAGCAAAGTACATACTGTACTGAGCCCTACCTTGAGACATAGAGCGCAAATCCTTCACATACCCGAACATCTTGCCAAGCGGGATGAAGGCTGTAATAAGCTTGGCGTTGTGACGATCTTGCATCTCTGCAACCCTACCGCGCCTACTATTAACATCACCTATGACATCCCCCATGTACTCATCAGGAGTGATGATTTCCACACGCATTATGGGCTCCAGCAGAACCGGACCCGCCTTGTTAGCCATTTCCCTGAACGCACCCTTCGCGGCTAATTCAAAGGCCAGCGGGCTCGAGTCAACCTCGTGGAACGCTCCATCAAACAGGGTAGCCTTGAAATCAATCACGGGAAAGCCTGCTATCATACCCGTCTCTTTTACAAGCTCCAAACCGCTTTGGACCCCGGGTATGTACTCCTTGGGAATAGCCCCACACGTAATTTTATTTTCAAACTCGAACCCAGAACCAGGCGGCAGCGGCTCAAACAATATGTTCACTTTGGCAAACTGGCCGGCGCCGCCTGTCTGCTTCTTATGCACATATTCAATTTCGGCAGACTTGGTTATTGTCTCGCGATACGCTACCTGGGGAGCACCTACCGACGCCTCAACGCCAAACTCCCTCTTCATCCTATCTACTATGATTTCCAAGTGGAGCTCACCCATACCTTTAAGTATGGTCTGCCCGCTCTCAGAATTGACACAAACCTTCAATGACGGATCCTCAGCAACAAGTCTGCTAAGCGCTGTACCCATCTTCTCCTGGTCTGCAGTCGATACCGGCTCTACGGCAATTTCCATAACGGACTCGGGAAAGTCCATTTTTTCGAGCACTACAGGAAAATTCTGATCACACAGGGTGTCACCGGTAGTGGTCTTTTTCAACCCCGCCAAAGCTGCTATGTCCCCGGCCTGAATCTCAGAAATGTCTTCCCTGTTGTTCGCGTGCATGCGCAGAATCCTACCTACAGACTCCGTGGCCCCCTTGGCGGAATTCAGCACCACAGACTTACCAGTGAGCTTACCGGAGTACACACGAATGAACGTCAAACTACCAACAAATCTATCCACCATTACCTTGAAGGCGAGCGCAACAAACTTGTCATCCACAGAAGATTTTATGGTGACCGCCTTTTGCGGATCGCTAGCACTCGCACCCTCTATGGTGGGAACGTCGCTGGGAGATGGTAAAAAATCAACCACAGCGTCCAGCAGCGGCTGAACACCCTTATTCTTGAACGCAGAACCGCACAACACGGGAACAAACTTTGCGCCGATCACGCCGCTTCTTATGCAACTCTTCAACAACGGAACAGAAATCTCGCCACCGTCGAGATATAGATTCATGGCTTCGTCGTTCATCTCAACTGCTGACTCAATTAGTCTCGCCCTATAATCCTGCGCCTTCTCCATTAAGTCACTGGGAATCTCCCCGTAGTTGAACTTGGCACCTAATGAGTCTTCCTCCCATGTTATGGACCTCATCTCAACCAGGTCCACCACCCCTACGAAACTTTTATCCACACCAATAGGCAGCTGAAGCACGAGCGGCACGGCCCCGAGCCTGTCCTTGATCATGTCAACACAGGCATAAAAGTCGGCCCCAATCCTGTCCATCTTGTTCACAAAGCATATCCTGGGAACGTCGTACTTATCAGCCTGACGCCACACAGTCTCCGACTGCGGCTCAACCCCAGCAACACCGTCAAAAACGGCCACGGCCCCGTCAAGAACCCGGAGGGATCTTTCCACCTCGATAGTAAAATCCACGTGGCCAGGAGTGTCGATAATGTTAATCCTGCAATCATTCCAAAAGCAGGTGGTAGCAGCAGAGGTTATGGTGATACCCCGCTCCCGCTCCTGCTCCATCCAGTCCATAGATGCAGCGCCCTCGTGCACCTCACCTATTCTGTTCTGCTTTCCAGTATAGAAAAGTATACGCTCCGTGGTGGTAGTTTTTCCGGCGTCTATGTGCGCCATTATCCCTATATTTCTACACCGAGACAGATCGCCCTTACTACTCACCCTCCATGCCCCTTTCTAAAAACACAAAATTCACTAAAACCTGAAATGAGAAAATGCCTTGTTGGCTTCCGCCATTCTGAATTTCTCTTCTTTCATCTTGCACGCACTACCACGCTTGTTGTAGGCCTCAAGAAGCTCATTACACAAACAACTCATGTAAGTCTTGTTTGTACGCTTCCTGTTTGTACGCGCAGCCTTCACTATCCACCTGAGAGCGAGCGAAGTTGACCTATCTTCCCTAACTTCTACAGGGATTTGATAAGTAACACCACCAACTCTTCTAGAGCGAACTTCCATTCGGGGCATGACGTTGGAGACAGCGGTGTTGAATATCGACACCCCAGTCTCACCGGTCGATTTAGATTCAGCCATCTTCAGGGCCCCAGATACTATCCTCTCAGCCAGCGCTTTTTTTCCTCTGCTCATCACAACATTTATAAAGCGCGCAAGCAGGACACCGCCCGGACCCCCATCAGAGACTACCGGCCTCCTAGAAACTCTTCGACGACGAGACATAAACCACCAAACAAAAACTAGACACCGCGCTTCACCCCATACTTGGAGCGAGCCTTCTTCCTCCCCTGCACACCCTTAGCATCAAGGGCACCACGTACTATGTGGTAACGCACACCCGGCAGATCTTTAACACGCCCACCTCTGATGAGAACAACCGAGTGCTCCTGAAGGTTATGCCCCTCACCAGGTATGTACGCTATAACTTCACTACCGTACCCGGCAATCCGCACCCTGGCAACCTTACGAAGGGCGGAGTTGGGCTTTTTAGGAGTGGTAGTGTAAACCTTGACGCACACAGCCCTTTTCTGGGGATTGTGTTGGAGCGCAGGAGCTTTGTTCGCCGACTCACGAGGCCTCCTAGGGCGACGCACCAGCTGATTAATAGTGGGCATGCAAAAGAACCTAAAACCACTTGAAAAGCGCTACCCACGTCCCCGGGGATAGCAAGAGCAGCTCCACTTATAAGGGAATCGTAAACCCCAGTCAATACAATTCTGATTTTTTTTCACCTGTTCTTTACATCCAAGATAAGCGCGCAACACCGCGTGTTATGCCGTCTGGGCATAGTTGCTTCACCTACTTGCTGTATGGTGGTTCGTTGGTAGGCGTAGGAATAGCAACTAAAAATTTTTTGGACTTCTCGCCACCGACACCGTGGAACGTGACCGCAGGCTCCCCACCACGCGTGACGGAGTGATCTCGGCCGTCAATGGGAATATCAACACTGCAAAACCCGAACCCACCTAGCGTGCTCACGTCATCAATAACAAAGCCTGCAAGAGCCAGATTTCTGTACGCGGACTTTACCATCTTGTTTAGGTTGACGCCCACGCTGCCTCCCCAGATAGGCGAAGATAGGGCTTCTTCCCTGAGTTTTACGCTCTTGGGTGCGTAGAGGTGTGCACCCCCGTTACCGGAGATTATCTGCGTTATTGATCTAATGCCTACACGTCCGGACCCGGGCTGAAGGCCTGCCCCTCCTCCCTTGCCACGACGTTCGTCCCTGCGCACTGATAGAATCTGCGCGAAATGCACGTGGCCAGAAACTACAGCAACAAATTCTTCAGGCATAACTTCCGCAACGGCTCTGGTCTGCGGAACATTGCCGTAATACTCCATCCCACGTCGCAAATAAGCCCATAGGGGCCGATGTGTTAGTAGCCACATTTGCGAGCTTCGGGCTGAGGAGTTTATACCCTCAAGGAATTTCTGCCGCATATTTTGAACATCGCTACCGCGATAAAAAATCTCATCACTTGAGGAAGAGTCATATATATAGAACCCCACATCACCCATATCCCAATGTTTCAGGTGAAAAACCCATGGATCGGTGATTTTCTCGCAGTTCTTGTAGCGCTGCTCCGAAAGCGGATACGCATCCAGATATCGAAACCAGCCTTTGTACGCCCGGTTGCAATTTTCGTGATTTCCACGAACAAACAGGAAAACTAGCTTGTCCGATACCGATTGCAGTGGAGACAACCAGTCTTCTACCCAGGTTGAATATCTATCTCCATAAATGTGTTTGTCGCACTTTGATTCATCAGTGCACTCTGCCTCCCTATATAGATAGTCTCCAACGTGCACGACCAGGTCAGGATTTTGGTTTGCAATCCCGCCTAGTACATCCCTCAGTGGCCACTTGCTGGGTGATTTGCAGTCTTGCTCCAGCAACCTTGATACTCTGCATCCAGTGTCCCCAACAAAAATGATTCTGGCAAGCCCATGCCGGCCGTGGTTAGTGCGCATGCCGATGTCTGGCAGGCTTCTGTCGCCAATTTTTATCACCCTGGGAGTGGAGGATGGGGAAAGCAAGCTCTCACACACCTGATCTTCGAACACCCCGGGCTCAGGATGCGCCCTTGTGTCCATCTTCACAACGTGAGAGCCAACATGTAAGTCTGGGCAGCTCTCACCCGAAGGTACAACCGCCCTAACGCTCAGCTTGCTGCCTACTGCAATCTGGGACCAGGAAAATAACACCTCTGCAGCCGACCACGTAGGCAAAACGCACAGGGCAAGCAGCAACATGCAAATTCCCGAAAGTCGGGTACGAGGAGCTATCGACATATGGCGATTATCTCATTACAAACACTACAAAACTATGCCAACTTCACGCCAGGCGCACTAACCCTGGAGCTCGCATACTCATCTACCCACAACGTCACATCACCTACAAGATCGTTAGACCCATTGTTAAGAACAGGCAGGCAGCCTTTGCATAACCCCGAAAGCGCTAGCAAAGTTCTGAAGACGACGCGTGCACACCAAAGTGATAGAAGTGTGAAGCAAAGAGCTACACACAGGGTTGGCATCCATCCGGGTGTAAGCTCACCAGTGAAGTCCACACCCGAAAATTGCACAGAACACAAGAGCATCGCTGAAAGGACGACATTAGTCAAGCCATACAACATGGGAGCGCACTGCACCAAACACACCGGTCGTCGCTTTCCGCCACCAACACATTGCTCCAAGCAGCTATACCGGGTAACAAACAGCAGCGCCATCGCCACGGCGAGCCCAGATAACGCAATTATGGCAACCTTCGCGCACTCAGCACCCAACAACCAGTAGTTGCTCATAAGCAGTGACAAAGCCGCAGTGGCCTGCAAAAGGTGGAGGAGCGCCCCCATCTGCACCATCCCATAAGCTGTAAAACCATGCCCCATAAGCAACCATCAAAAACCGAGGACGGCCATATACACATCTGTGCGGAAATACGCGCCACAACCCGAGCGGTATCCGCAGGCAAACAATCAAAACCCAAATGATCTCTGCGATAGCAAATGTGAGACGGCTTGGTCGGGTCCTTTGTACCTCCTCCAAAATTCATAAGCAAATGTTTTTCTTTAAACACGCGCACATGTGTGCTATCTATGGCCGGTATTTGGGTTGTATTGTTTTGTAACTTTAGTAATGGATTTTGGTAGCGGGTTTTTTTTTCTACCTTTGGGTGGCGTAGGCAAGATAGGTATGAACGTCACGCTGTATCATGCTCACGGAAAATGGATAATTGTTGATTTGGGCTCCGGGTTTGCTGACGGCGATACAATGCCTGGGGTGGATATGGTTGTCGCCGATGTCAGCTTCATAAAGAAGAAACGCAAGGATCTGCTTGGGATAGTTTTGACCCACGCGCATGAAGATCACATAGGGGCCATACCCTACCTGTGGGCGGATCTCAGATGTCCTGTGTACACCACAAAGTTCACTGCAACTTTGCTCAGAGCAAAGTTGGCTCAGTTTTCGATGAACGTCCCAATTGAAGAGGTGGATCCAGCATCTAAGTTGGAGCTGGGGCCTTTTGTGCTTGAGTTCGTTCATATGACGCACTCCACCCCCGAGATGCATGCGGTGGCCGTCCATACAGATTTTGGAAGCGTGCTCCACACTGGAGATTGGAAGCTAGATACTGACCCTGTTGTGGGTCCTATGTCTGATACAGACAAGCTCAAGCGGCTTGGAGACGACGGGCTGTTGGCTGTAATTTCTGACTCAACCAACATATTTACCGAGGGCAGGTCGGGCTCCGAAGGGAGTTTGTATGAGAACATTCTAAGCATAGTGAAAGCGAGCAAGCGCAGGGTGGCCGTTGCGCTTTTTGCCTCGAATATCGCCAGGATCTGCACACTTAGCAAAATTGCCAAGGCATCTAACCGGGAGGTTGTTGTCCTGGGTAGGTCGCTAGCAAGGGCGATACAGGCCGCAAGAGATTGCGGGTATATTGACGATAGCACAGAGTTTCTCGATGCAAAACAGGCTGGGAGTATACCAGCCAAAAACGTGCTGTACCTCTGCACCGGTTGTCAGGGCGAACCGCTCGCCGCAACTGCTAGGCTTGCTAGTAAGTCTCACCCCTTAGCCGAGCTTGGTGAGGGGGACACTGTAGTTTTCTCTTCAAAGATAATTCCTGGCAACGAGAGGCGCATATTCGGGGTTTTTAACAAGCTTGTGAGGATGGGCGTTGAGGTGGTGACAGAGTTCACCGAGGGCGTGCACGTATCCGGGCACCCGTCCCGGGAGGAAGTTCGCACTCTGTATTCCCTCACGAGGCCGAAGTTGTGCGTCCCCGTACACGGGGAATACATGCACATGTATGAGCACGTTAAGCTAGCCAAGGAGTGCGGCATAAAGGGTTGTGTGGTTTCGGCTCCGGGAGACGTCATTGACCTGGTTGAGGGGAAAAAGGTAGGCTCTGTAGGTTGTGGAGTTTTTGGGATTGACGGCAATTTTCTGCGCCACCCTGAGGGCAGCGTGATGTCTGCACGTAGGAAAATGAGGAATGCCGGAATGGTAGTTGTCACCCTACTCATGAATAGAGAGCATGAGCTGGTCAAGGAGCCGATGGTCATTGCCCCGGGGGCATTAGACAGCTCCGAAGACAGAGTGCTGCTGAGCGAAATGGCAAGGAAAATCGGTTCTGGGCTTTCTAACTCAAGGCCGAGGAACGTGAAAAATTATGTCAAAGACGTAGTATTCGGGTCCCTAAAGGGTATTTTAAAGGACAGACCCCTGGTTGAAGTGCAGATGGAGTACGTGTGGTAGGTTGAGGTGCGGATTTTCTTCTTTGCTTACGTACTTCCCACCGTCATTTCGCTTCTGTTGGGTTGTCAGGGAGCTGTAGCCGCGCTTGGCGTTGACATCACAAAGGGCAATACCGAAAAGGTTAAGATCTCAGTAGCGCCGATGCATTCTTCCACGAACCTTGAGAAGGAAATAGGAAAGAGTTGCATCAGAGTGATGCTACGTGATTTAAACAGCACTGGGATATTCGATGCGAGCTGGAAGCTACCCGCAGGGGGTTTTGGTACCACATCGGAGGGGATGCCTGATTCCAACGCTTGGACGTCTGTAGCGAAAGACGTCCTAGTAACTGGAAGCATTAAGGAGTTCGCTCAAGGCAGAGTGAAGGTAAAGCTGTTCATATGGGACGTGGCCTCAGGTAGGCAGCTGTCCGGCAAATCTTTCAACTTCGCTACGGGAAATTGGCGGCGTGCCGCACACTCTATGTCTGATAGCATATACAGCAGAATTACTGGGGAGGGCGGGTATTTCAACACCCGCATAGCGTACGTGGCAGAAACTGGGCTACCTGGGTCCAGGAGAATCGCAATAATGGACCAGGACGGCGCCAATAACATATACATCACCGGCAGGGGGGAGTTCGTCTCCACTCCCAGATTTTCTCCTGACGCGCGGAACCTGGTGTATATGTCGTATGCAAAATCCGGCGGCAGTGTAGTTCTGCATGACCTAGAAACTGGCTACTCGACTGCGCTCGGGGGGGTTAGAGGAGTGAATTCCTCGCCAAGGTTTTCCCCAGATGGCAGGCACGTTTTGCTGTCAGAGTCTGCGCAGGGCTCCACAAACATATACTCGATAGACCTGAAAAGTGGGAAGTCTACTCGGCTCACTAATGACAGATCCATAAATACCTCGGCTTCTTATTCGCCGGACAAAAAGTCCATAGTGTTCAACTCAGATAGAAGTGGGAGGCCGCAGCTTTACGTTATGAATGCGGATGGCACCAACCAGCGCAGAATTAGTTCTGGCAAGGGTGGATATTCTGCCCCGGCGTGGTCACCCAGGGGGGACTGGATAGCCTTTACCAAAACTGAGGGAAAGAGCTTCCACGTGGGGGTTATGAAGCCTGACGGAAGTGGGGAGAGGCTTTTGGCTAAGGGGTACATGGTTGACAGCCCCTCTTGGTCCCCAAATGGCCGGGTGATTCTTTTCACGCAGCAGGATCCTCCATCTGCAACCCATCCGTTCAGGTCTAGGCTCGTAACTGTCGATATAACTGGCACCAACACACAGATTTTGGATGTCCCGACCAATGCTTCCAACGCCCATTGGTCGCCTGTACTACGCGAGTAGTGTGGGAGGGAAAACACTGGGTCTTTATTGGGTGGTAGTACTGCACAACTTGTGGGGTGCTGCAAGCTCGGCCACAGCCGCACAAAATGCATCCCCCCTCTCCTCAAAATTTTTCCATTGATCTAACGAACTGCAGGCCGGAGACAGCAGGACAGTGGCCTTAGTCCCACTTGCAATCGCCTCGGCAAACGCAATTTGCACGGCATTATAAACATCATAACACATGACATGCTCAACTCGAGCTCTTTGCAGGCTCACAGCAAACATATCTGCCGCTTCTCCCACCAAGAAAGCCTTGCGTATGCGGTTTGCGTATAAGCTGAGAATAGGCTCTATTCCGCCATCCTTGCTCTTCCCCCCAGCAATCCAGTACACATTTTCCCTGCTCACCAGAGCCTTCGCAACTGAAGCAGCAGTTGTCGCTTTACTATCATTGACGAAGGTAACGTTAGCAACTTCTGCAACAACTTGGTTACGATGCCGCAATCCAGGAAACTCCCTGATAGAGGCCATAATCACTTCGTCAGACACTCCTAAGCTCTTCGCCACAGCATAAGATGCGGCAATATTTTCAGCATTACTCGCACTGTCAATTTTCAGGCCGCCAATTTCTGCAACTCTGCCCTGAAAGTATATGCGGCCATCCAGCACCGATACGCCTCTAGCAAGTTTTTTCCCGCAGGAAAACTCCACCATATTCCCTACATTCTCACACAGATGCGCAGTGTTACTGTCCCCACAGTTGGCCACTAAAAGGTTACTAAATTCCAGTATTCTCCCCTTCGCGGCGATATAGTCAGCCATATTTGAATAAACGTCCAAGTGATTCGGTGTTATGTTGAGTATTACCCCAACATCCAAATTTACCCCGCGCATAAGCTCAAGCTGGTAAGAAGAAAGCTCCAGAATGTACGCAGCCTTTCCCTGAGGAAGTGAGAGAACTCCCTTCCCTATGTTTCCCCCCGTTTCTGAGTCAATCCCCGCGCGGTTCAGGATCCACCCAATCAGCTCTACAGTGGTGGATTTTCCGTTGGTACCAGTCACACCGATTAGACGCGCTGGCCGAGAACGGCAGAATATTTCAACATCGGAGGTTATGTGGCAACCCGCACGTTTAGCCAGCTTAACAACCCAGCTCTCGTTGCAGCGAGAGTGTGGAACACCTGGGCTTAGAACTAGCTCGGAAATTTCATCCCATCGGTACTCATAAGGGTGCACAAACTCGCACCCAGCGCAAAGTTCCCTATTCTTACGCAAGACACACTTATCGTCATCCCAAGCTAGAACGCGCGCACCGCTTTGAACCAGGGAACATACGGTAGAGATGCCCGTTTCCCCCAAACCAAAAACAGCAACTTTTCTCCCGCGATAGTGGGGCAGCAAAGCCATATCTTGAACCTACCTACCCCAATAACACCCGCAACTACGGGGCGGCATGGTACAGGTAAGTACTGCGGCTGTCAATACGCGGAACCGCTGCATCGAGCAAGTATTTAAGGGAAGTCACATAAATGGCACAAACAGTCTGAAATTAGCGGGCGAGTCTTCCTGGCGCCGAGATTTAGCCTGCCTCGTCGACGCAATGCGCGTTCGTGAGCTTCACAGATGTCTGATGCCGACCCACACACCTGCAGGCTGTGTTATGCAGCACACTCATGGCAAACAGCCCTCAGGTGGCCAGACCATAACCCCGTTAGTAGGGCATTATACCCTGCAATTGTTGGTCGCAGCGTAGAGTAAAACTAATTGCATGTATTTCGTGCACATACGTGGTACAATCCTGCGGTTGCTAATCTTGCCTGGCTATGGAGCATACTACAGACGCATCGCACAGCTTTGAAAGCCACGAGGTGCGCAGGATAAGTGACGAGGCTATATCGCTCATACCACACATGGGGGTGAGTGACGAAACTCTGCGTGAGGCTTGCAAGAGGCTGGGTTTGGAGAACAGCTTTTGCAAGTTCCACAGGGGTATATATGACGTGTTGGAATATTTCCATGAAGAGCTGATAGACTCAATTACCCGCTCTTTTCAGAGCAAAAGCCCGGATGAGTTGCCGAGGGTGCGTGATAAAGTCGGCTACCTGCTTGAGTTGTGTATACTATATAACGCTTCCCTGCCAAATTCCAGACAGCTTGTGAAGTCCGTGCTTCGCTTCGCTTTGCTGCCTCATAATACCTGTTTTTTCGCTTCTCTTGTCTTCAAAGTTATGGATACGGTTTGGCATTTGGCCGGGGATTCCGCAACTAATTTCAGCTACTACACAAAAAGGTGGACTGCTGGCTCTGTTTACATTTCGTCACTTGTATATTTGGTGCGAGATTCCTCTGAAGATGCCTCGGAAACCCTGTCCTTTATGCACCGACGCATCGAGTCGGTGATTGCACTGCAGAAGTTAAAAAACTCCGCCAGAAACATGCTGCCGAGAGTGTTGAAGGTTTTTGATGCACGCTTCGATTAGTTAAAGCGTGTTTGGCATTTGCGGTAAATACAAAAATAAATTTCTGCGGTGGCCTTTTCGTGGTATTAAGTCTGCTCTGTTCTTTCCATGCCCGGAATTATGTACGGTAAAATTGCTAAGGCGATGTCCATGGCGAAGTTGGACTTCTCCCTGCCCAGACTGCTAGGACACAACTCCCTGCACAAAGAAAGGGAGAGTGGCACCGAGGGGTCCAAGTTTGTGGAAAAGTCGCTCTCCATAGTAGACAGGGTTATAAGTTTTGTATTTAGAATCGAAAAACAGGGTGAAAATGAGGCTCTCAAGGCCTCATGGGGTCCACTGCTTGTGGGATTAGTCGTTGTGATAGCGTTCTTCGGCTTCTTCGGCATATGGGCGGCAACTGCTCCACTAGACGGCGCCGTCATAGCACCGGGAGAGGTAGTCTCGTCTCTAAACAGGCAGGTAGTACAACATCTTGAGGGGGGTATAATTCACCAGATACTAGTGCAGGATGGAGACGCAGTCAGCAAGGGCCAGCCTCTTGTGCTTCTTAACGACACAGCAGCGAAAGCTAACCTGGGGATAATCAAAGAAAAAATGCTGGTCTTACTCGCGACAGAGGCGCGGCTGCTGGCAATCAAAAACCGCTCCGGAAGTATTGACTTCCCTGCAGGAATCCACGATTTGTCGAGCGCGGATGTGGTAGATAAGGTGCTGGGAAACCAGAGGGAGCTGTTTTACTCCCAGAGGAAAAGTGTATCCGGTCAGCTGAGTATACTGGAGCAACGCATAAAGCAGTTACACCAGGAGCTGTCGGGGCTGGCCGCTCAGCTTGAATCAGAAGAAAAGCAGTATAAACTGATCAGCGAGGAACTTGAGGCAAAAAAGAGTTTGCTCGAGGAGGGGTACATAAGCAAGCCCTATATACTAAACCTCGAACGTACACAGGCCGACGCGGAAGGGAAGCTTGGCCACATCCGGGCTAAAATCGCAAGCGCAGAACAGAAAATCGGGGAAAATCAGTTGGAGATGATCCACATTACGAACACCTTATTAGACAGAACAAACTCCGAGCTTAAGGAAACCAACGCTTCGGTGACTGACTTAAGGGAGAGGTTAATGGCCGCCGAGGACGTGCTGAAGCGTACGGTGATCAGATCTCCGCAAAATGGTATCGTAACCGGGTTGAGGTACCATACGGAGGGGGGAGTAATACCCCCCGGGGGTGCAATACTTGAGGTGGTCCCGGCGGATGATGATCTCATAATAGACGCCAAAATACCCACCAGGAATATAGAGGAAGTTCTGTCGGCACGTGCCGTTGAAGAGAACTTGGTCACCAGCGGTGAGCACAGCGGATTGCGAGCTAAGGTTAGGCTTAGTGCCTATAACATCCGCAAGTTTGGGCTAATTGATGGTATAGTGACTCAGGTCTCGGCAGACGCGTTAACTGACTCGAGCGGTGTAAAGTATTACTCACTTAGGGTGGTGATTCCTAAGTCAGCGCATTCAGGAAAATTCAAAAATCTCAAGCTGTATCATGGAATGCCTGCAGAAGTGTTTGTGGTGACGCGTTCCCGTACTCTGTTGAATTACCTGCTGACGCCCATAACTAGCACCTTTGAAAAGGCATTCAAGGAGAGATAGCAGCAAAGGCCGACCTAAATCCAAAACAGCAGTCACAGGCCTGTTGGGTTTATATGATATAGCAATAGGTACTACGCACTTCCAATCGAGGCTAGAACTTTCGGTGTTTAAGCCACACGTAATCATGGCACACTACCATGTCGTTTCAGTACGCCGGAGCCGCATTTTGCAGCATAGCAACGCCCTGCACCCGCTCAAGACACGTACTCATTTATCCTGTTCTCGCGTACCTTGTCGTTTTGAAATACTTGGCAAAGCACAATCACCGACAAGAGCCCCATAAGCACGATTGCCAGCGCATACGGTGCGGCGTCCATAGGCCTTTCATCCGCAACCAATTCATAGATGCGTGTGGCCATAGTTTCAAAATTGAACGGCCTTATTATTAAGGTTGCAGATAATTCCTTGATGGTATCGACAAATGCCAGCAAAAAGCCCACCATCACGCTTTTTTTGATCATGGGGATGTGTACCCTAACGCAGGTTGAGGCGGCACCGTGCCCCATCAACATCGAAGACCAGTCTACCTCTCTGGGAATCTTATTCAGTCCGGACTCGATCGGGCCTACAGACAGGGCAAGGAACCTGAACGTGTAGGAGTATAGCAAGCCGACTATAGTGCCAATAAGCGCAACATTGAGAAACTTCTCGCTGATAAGCTGAGACAGCTTCCCTAGCAAAATCACAATCCCAACCGCGGTTATGGTGCTGGGAATCGCGTATCCCATGGAGACGAACCTCACCACGTAAGACAACCCCTGCCTACCCCGGGTGAGGCAGAGCATAACTATGGCGATTGTAACCACTATTGTGGCGGTGATAAGCGCGATTCCCACACTATTGAGCACTACGGGAAAGAACTCAGCGTAGTTTATAGTGGGCAGCCTTTCCAGCGTCCAGTATATTAGCGGCGCTACCGGCAGTACGAACCCCAAAAACACTGCAAGCAGGCACACGAAGTATATGAAGGCTATAACCAACTTGCTGTTGAAGTGCCATCTGTAGCAGTAGTTAGTGTTCATCTTGATGGCGGAATAGGAGTCTTCATCGCGACGCAAAAACTTTTCTGCTACCATGAGCAAAAATACGAAAAAAAGCGCCAAAAGTGCCAGTATGCACGCAGAGTATTTATCGTGCAAAAGAAACCAATGTCTGTATATTCCCGTGGTAAGCGTGTTTATGGTCAAAAACTGCGGGGTGCCAAAGTCTGCTATCACTTCCATCAGTACCAGCGACACGCCCGCAACCATAGACGGCCAAACGGCAGGAATCACGACGGATGTCAAAATTTTGTACCTAGAGCAGCATAGTGTAGTAGCAACGGCTACGCTGTTCCTGATCGCAATAAATGCCGTTCTGGCGAGCATATATACGTATGGATACAGGTTAAACCCTATAATTAGGGTGCAAAAGGCCAACGATTTTACATCGGGAAAGTAATAGTCACCCTTCTCCCAGTTAAAAAACTCCCTCAGCGTGCTTTGTACCGGGCCGGCGAACCCGAACATGTTCACGTATACATAGGCGACTATATACCCAGGTATTGAGAGCGGTAAAAATAGCGCCACCTCAAATATCCTGCGCCCGGGAAACGAGTAGTAAGTTATGAACCAAGCGCTCATAACTCCTATGAGCGCCACCACGGCTCCGACGCCTACCATGAGTGCCCCAGTGTTAAAAACGTACTCGGGCAGTAGAGTGGCAAGCAGACCGAAACCCTTTCCGCTTTCCGCAAAAAATACGACCACCAGGGAGAAGACGGGCGAAGCAAAAACTAGCGCCAGTACCACAAAAAAGAGATGCCTAGAAAACCCCAATAACACTACGGCACTGACACTCCCTCAACCAACTGTCGTGGATTATAGTTTATATTTTTACTGGCACCACTGAAAAATTTTGGCAAAAATTCGCTGGAGGGCACAGCCAAAAATCCACCACAACGTGCCTGCGCCATCAGTCCGAAATATAAGCAGCGCTCGTGACGGGATTGTGCTGCACCATGCGCAATGCTACCAGATGCACAGACTGCTGGGTGATATTATGCTCGCACTATCCTGGATATGGCACAAACCATCGCACAGATTTTTGTTGCCGCGCGTGCAATCTCGTGGTACACACGCGCTGTCTTTAGTCGAGTGCAGGGGTTGTCTATGGCGGGCGATAGGTTTTCTTTGCCGGTCAGGGTTCTTCACTGGGTTATGGCTTTGGGAATCATAGGAATCTTGACCTTGGGGTTTCTCATGGTGTACGCTCCCCCCGCTGAGGAGTCAACCAAAAAGCTGATGTACATGGTGCATAAGGCATGCGGGATGGTGGCTCTGGCCTTGCTGGGAGTGAGGGTTGTGTTTCGTCTTCTTTGCACCACTCCGCCTTATCCAGAAGGGATATCAAAAACCTCCATTGTCCTGGCAAAGGCAACTCATTTCGTGTTATATTTGCTCATGCTGTGCATACCCGTCTCAGGATATGTTATGTCGTCAGCGGCTGGGCGTCCGGTATACATGGTGTACTTCTCAATACCGGCCATAGTGCCGAAGGATGAGTCGGTCTCGGCGTTTTTTGCCAGTGTGCATGAGGTTGCGGTTTTCACGCTAATTTTTGTTGTCATATTGCACGTTCTCGGGGCAATAAAGCACATAATATTTGATAAAGAAGACGTTTTTAAGAGGATCATCTGAAAGTGCTTTCACGTTTGTGGAGGAAGGGGGCGGACTTCTTAGGTAGCGAGTTTGCCATCATGGGGGGAGCAATGAGTTGGGTGTCGGAGCCCAATCTCGTGTCCGCGATATCAAATGCGGGCGGCTTCGGAGTGTTGGCCTGTGGCGCAATGTATGCTCAGGAGCTACAAGCCGCAATAGAGGAAACCCAGCAGCTAACTGACAAAAATTTTGGAGTCAATCTAATTGTCATACACCCAGATCTGGACAACCAGATTGAGGTCTGCGTGCGTGCAAAGGTTTCTCACATAGTATTGGCAGGCGGAATCCCAACCAGCAAAACCCTAGCCTTGATCAAACAGTCCGGAGTGAAAAGCATGTGCTTTGCACCTTCACTTGCCGTCGCGAGGAGGTTGGTCAGAATGGGCGCGGATGGGTTAGTGATAGAAGGCATGGAGGCGGGCGGCCATATCGGCCCGGTGAGCACTTCGGTACTAGCTCAGGAAATCTTACCATTTTTCCGGAAGAGTGAACAATTGAGTGACTTCCCGATTTTCATAGCCGGAGGCATAGGCACGGGAGACATGATAAGCAGCTACCTGAACATGGGAGCAAGTGGTTGCCAGATAGGGACTTTGTTTGTGTGTTCGCACGAATCTAAGGCACATCCCAAGTTTAAAGAGGTGTTCATAAAATCCTCTTCCAGAGACGCGGTGCCGTCTGTACAGCTTAGCAAAGACTTCCCCGTAGTACCAGTAAGAGCCATAGCAAACGAAGCGAGTACACGCTTTCTCGAATTGCAGCGCGAAGTTATATCACTATATAACCGCGGGGAAATCTCGAAAGAAGAAGGACAGCGCAAGATTGAGAGATTTTGGGCCGGGTCGTTGAGGAGGGCCGTTATTGAAGGTGATGTGCATGATGGCTCTTTGATGGCCGGGCAGAGCGTTGGCTTCGTTACAGGCATAAAAAGCGTAAAGCACATTATGGAAGACCTGGTCAAGGAAGCTGAAAGTTGTTTGGCGCCTTCCGACCGTTAGCCTCACTGCGTGTTGTGTGGCTACACGCTTTTTTCGGGTTACTGATAGAGGTTGCCTTGTGTTTTGTATACTCAGTTGCGCCTGGCGCTTGACCAACCTGGGCATAGGTGCTACGATCGCGCCTGCTCGTTTTGCCGTCCGGCAATGTGGCGCATTTTTGAGTGTTCGTTGGGGTGTGATAGATGAGAATTTTCAAGATTGTGTCTAACCTTCTGCTGTTCGTTGCTGCCGTGTTCCTGGGGTACTCCTATGTGAACAAGAAAGGCATTTTCAGCAAAATCGGCGAGAGGTTTACCACTTCCGAAGTTGTAAGTGAGGGCATAGCCTCCGCGTCTTTCAACAATTTGGTTAATCACGAGGGGGTCACCGTCAGTAGCGGCGATTTTGGCGGCAAGCACATGTTGGTAATATTCGGCTTCTCAGCCTGTAAGTACACGTGCCCTACCGAGTTAGGCATGGCTTCTCAGCTCCTAAGTAAACTAGGCGACCATGCCGATAAGTTGCAAGTTGTGTTCATAACTGTTGATCCGAAAAATGACACCGTAGCCAAGCTTAAAGAGTACCACAAGTCTTTTGATGCGAGAATTCAGATGCTCACAGGCGAAGAAGCAGACATAAAGAGCGTGGTTGAAAACTACAAGGTGTATGTGGGCGACAAGAAGCCAAGTGATGGTGATATCGACCACTCAACGTTCATGTACCTCATCAATGGGAAAGGCAGGTATGTCGGGCATTTTGCGCCAGATTTTAACGCGTCTGAGGGCCAAGGCGAGGAGCTGTTTAAGTTTGTCAGCGGTCACATGCTTAATTCTTAGTTAAGCATGGCAGTGGTACAGTTTCGTGTGTCGGTCGTCCTTGTGAGGCAGTAGAAAGTATGGGGCTTTGGGGGCTTTCCTTTGTGGCGTTTGTCGCGCTTGCGTTAGGAGCTGGGGCTGACCAGATCAGGGTGGTTGGCTCTTCCACCGTGTTCCCATTTATCTCTTCTGTTGCCGAAGAGTTTGGTAGATTCTCCGCCTATAGAACCCCCGTCATAGAGTCCGTGGGAAGTGGCATGGGCTTTAACATGTTTTGCGCTGGCAGCAGCAGTGATACACCAGACATAGCCATGTCCTCTAGGCGCATCAAGGATGCAGAAGTCGAACTTTGCGGCATGAATGGCGTGAAGGACATGATCGAGATAGGTCTGGGCTACGACGGCATAGTCGTGGCAAGCACAAAACAGAAGGAAGAAGTTGATTTTTCTTTGGTGGACCTGTTCGGTGCCTTGAGCAAATACAGCCTATCTGATGAGTATGGCAAGGTCCCCCTAAACAAGCATAGCATGTGGTCGGAGGTACGTCCTGGCTTGCCCGAACACGAAATTGAAATTTACGGCCCCCACAAAAATACTGGCACGTATGACATTCTCGTCGACACTGCAATCAGTGGAGTGTGCATGAGCGCTAAGAACTTTGTGGACTCATACCCAGACTGGGAGGAGAGAAAAAGGGTTTGTAGCAGCATAAGAAATGACGGAAAGTACATAGAAGTTGCTACCAGTGAGAATGTGGTAATACACAAGATATCAAAAAACAGTAACGCCTTTGGCATATTGAGTTTCAGCTTCTTGGTGAAGAACCAGGGAGAAATACAGGGAAACAAGGTTGCCGGCGTTGCGCCCAGCTATGACACAATATCCTCCGGAAAGTACGTGCTGTCCAGGCCGATTTACATCTACGTAAAGAAAGAGCATTTGGATACCACTCCTGGGTTGAGGGAGTTCGTCAAGGAGGTGATGCGCCCAGAATCGATTGGGAGCTCTGGATATCTGGTAAACCTGGGCTTCGTACCTCTGCAGAAGGAGCAACTAGAGCAGACAAGCCAGAGGGTGAATGAGCTCCTGGCGGGGTGATGTTGTTGCTGTCTGGTGGTGATGCCCTAGGTAAGAAAAAGTTTGACCATATGGGCTGTTGTGTTATCATGTGGCTCCGTATCGTTTAGTCTTTGAGAGGTTTTAGCTTGGTTGAGGTTGTCGTATATCACGGAGATATAGAGCAGGGCATACGCACCCTAAAGAAGAAGCTTCAGAGGGAGGGTAAGCCGCGGCAGATGAAGATAACTCACCATGAGAAGCCCTCTGAGAAGCGCGCTAGAAAAAGAGATGATTGCGAGCGAAGGCGGAAGAAGCTTCACGGCGCATCTTCTGAGCCTAAGCTTGGGAGGTTTCAAATAAGCGCTAGGCATTTCAACATTCGCAGGCCTTTGATCTCCGATGATGGGTAGTTTTTGCATCCTGGGTTTCCCGCGTTGGCAGCGTAGTTCATATGTGCCCGCTGCTGCTGTCGCGTTTGTGTGCGGTCTTTGTGTTTTACAGGAGCAGTAGTTGTGAACGTTCATGAGTTTCAGGCGAAGGGTGTTTTGAGTAGCTTCGGTGTTACCGTGCCCCGGGGTGTCGTGGTTGAGTCGGTAGAGGAGGTTGATCGCCTGTTAGGAGATCTAGCTCCAGGCTTGGTGGCGGTGAAGGCTCAGATCCACGCCGGAGGCAGGGGTAAGGCCGGAGGCGTTAAGATAGGAAAGACCAAGGACGAAGTGAAGTCGCTCGTGAAGCAGATGCTGCACTCCGTTCTGATAACACACCAAACTTCTCCCGAGGGGCAGAAAGTCAACAAGGTCTACTTGGAAGAAGGGGTTGACATAGGCAAGGAGTATTACATAAGCGCGGTTGTAGATCGCAGCGTTGGCAGGGTCAGTATTATCTTCTCCAGTGAAGGCGGGGTTGATATTGAAACGGTCGCAAAGGAGCGCCCCAATATGGTCTCTGTGGTGCATGTTGATCCCCTATATGGTTTTCGTTCCTTCCACGGGCAGGAGTTGTGCCGCCGGTTTGGCCTTGGCCCCAAGCAAGTCTCTGGTGTCGTGTCTATGGCGCGCAAGATTTATAAAGTTTTGGTGGAGACGGACGCAAGCCAGGTAGAAATCAACCCTATGGCTGAGACGTCTAGTGGTGAGTTTCTCGCGCTAGACGCGAAGATTGCGTTTGACGACAATGGGTTGTATCGCAACCCGGAAATTGCAAAGCTGCAAGACCCAGATGAGTACGCGGCTGAGGAGCTGGAAGCTGCGAAGCACGGGCTGAGCTACATAAAAATGGACGGCAATATAGGCTGCATGGTAAACGGCGCGGGCCTCGCCATGGCGACCATGGACATAATAAAGTACTACGGTGGAGAGCCGGCAAACTTTTTGGACGTGGGCGGAGGTGCAAACCAAGAAGCAGTGCGTGAGGCTTTCAAGATAATACTACAAAGCGGTGTGAAGGGCATACTGGTAAACATATTCGGCGGAATTATGCGTTGCGACGTAATAGCCAAGGGTATAATAGAATCCACCAAGGAGATTGGCGTGGACGTACCGCTCGTGGTCAGGTTGTCCGGCACTAATTTTGAGATTGGGCGGAAACTCCTGGATGATTCCGGTCTCGGGATAACCGCGGCAGCAGATTTGGACGAGGCCGCCAGCTTTATTGTTAAGATGGTAAATGAGAGAAGGTAGGGGCGCGCATGTCTGTTTTGGTGGACAAAAACACAAGGGTTATATGTCAAGGCTTTACCGGCTCTAACGGGACTTTTCACTCCGAGCAGGCGATTGCCTACGGCACTAAGGTGGTTGGCGGAGTAACCCCGGGTAAGGGTGGTACTACACACCTTGGGCTACCGGTGTTTGACACTGTGCTGCAGGCAAAAGTCGAGACTCAGGCAAATGCAAGTGTGATATACGTCCCTGCTCCGTACGCCGCTGATGCGATATTCGAGGCTATAGAGGCCGAAATTGAACTCATAGTTTGCATTACAGAGGGCATACCCGTTCTTGATATGGTGCAGGTAAAGAGGGCGCTTGCTGGCTCTAAGAGTCGGATGATTGGCCCGAACTGCCCCGGAATAATAACACCCGAAGAGTGCAAGATAGGCATTATGCCGGGGTACATCCATAAAAAAGGTAACATAGGGGTGGTTTCCCGTTCTGGAACCCTAACCTACGAGGCAGTGGCTCAGACCACAGCAGTGGGGCTGGGCCAGTCAACTTGCATAGGGATTGGGGGGGACCCAGTTCATGGAATGTCATTCCTAGATTGCGTTCAGCTGTTTTTGGAAGATGAAGACACCCACGGTATTGTGATAATAGGCGAGATAGGAGGCTCTGAGGAAGAGGAAGCAGTAGAGTTTCTCCAATCCTCAGGCACAAAAAAACCCGTGGTAGGCTTTGTTGCCGGACAGACCGCCCCTCCAGGCAAACGTATGGGGCACGCCGGCGCCATATCCTCTGGAAGTTCAGGCACGGCCAAGGGCAAGATCGAGTTCATGAAGCGCGCCGGAGTCGCCGTGGCAGAAACCCCGGCAGTAATAGGAAAAACTGTTCTGGATGTTATGGGAAAGCGCAACTCGTAGCAGTAAAAGCTGCGGCACCACCCCTGTGGCTCCCAAAATAGTGAGCCCGCACGTGATAGTGAACGCGCTTCTGGGGCTATGACGTCTTGGGGCACAGCCATCACCCCGCTTAGTATGGCAAACAACACCTCTTGCGGCCGCCGTAGCCTGTATGCAAAGTGAGCTCGTTCTGGGAACAACTCTCTAATGCTGATTTGCTGCAACAATCACGTGCTATGCTTAGCTACCGCAAAAGCTGCGATACGTACTGTGATGTTGCTATATGTAGCGCAGCAAACTCTGGAGGTTATAACGGCTTGGGGGTGTTGCCATCACCCCGCTTAGTATGACAAACAACACCTCTTCGCCGCTGTAGCCTATATGCAAAGTGAGCTCATTCTGGGCGCAGCTCCCTACGGCTTGCCCCATGCTATTTACTATATAAAACAATACGTAACACTCGCCGCTACAGCCGCAGCACATATTGTGAGGTTCTAGATATAAATTATAATTATAGATACTTGAGAGGCTGTGATGGATTTAGTGCCTCATCTATGTTCTGTTCGACGTAGTTCCCAAACTTTTGTGGGAGTTTTGGTGCTCTACCTCCGCATCCATCATCGGCAGTGATGCCGTAACAGGGAATGTTACCCAAGCCAGATTTGAAGCCCCGGGCACAGGAATGCTGCATCACTTGTTGTTGCTTGTCGCTTAGGTTGTGGCGATTTCAGGTCGGGAATGCCGCCGTCACCTTATTTAGTATAGTAGACAACGCCTCCTGCACATTACCAACCTCTAGACTAACTCTAGCAAGACCGGCGTTCCCCCCACCCTTACCTTGTAAATCCGCCAGGGTTTTAACCAGCTCTGAAGCGCCAAGCACCTTGCTGGCAGTGTCACCAACTCCAATAATGAGGACAGCCTTGCCGTCCACAGCTGTAGCTATCGCAAAAATTCCACGCTCGGCTTTCCTCGCACTCTTCATGAATTCCATTATTGCGTCTACTGGAATCGTAGGAAAATAGCCACAGTGCAGCACAACTCCAGCACCACAGTTTACCGGGCTGATAGAGCTTTTTATAATTTCGTGCCAGGCGCAAACTAGCTTTTTTTTGAGTTCAAGCTTCTCTTTTAATAACCGCTCCAGCCCCTCTGAGACCTCGCCCACAGGCACCCCAAGACGCTCTGAAATATGCAGCAATATATCTCCATCTTTCCTAAGGCCATCAACCACAGATTGTCCAGTGATTGCCTCAATCCTGCGAACCCCCAAAGCAATGCCAGATTCCGACACTATTTTAAAGGCGCCTATGTCACCGGTATATCTAACATGGGTCCCGCCGCACAACTCTTTAGAGTCACCCATGCTGACCACCCTCACGCTGTGCTCAGAATATTTTTCCCCAAAAAGCGCAATCGCTCCACCCTGCACCGCTGCCTCAAAACTGCAGTGATCGGTAAGCACCGGCTTATTGGACATTATCCTGCGGTTTACTTCTCTTTCAATCAGCGTAATCTGCTCTTTGGTGAGCGCAGATGCGTAGTTAAAATCAAACCTAAGTTTGTCCTCGGCAACCAGCGAACCCTTCTGCTGAATGTTCCCGTCTATATGCGTCCTGAGTACACTGTGCAATATGTGAGTAGCCGAATGGTTGGCCTTGAGACGCTCTCTTCTATCTACGTCTATGGCTGCATCAACTGTGTCACCAACATTAAACACTCCACTGGTAATCGTACACTCATGAATGTGCAAATTGGATGCCTTCCTCGTGTATGTAACCTCAGCAATATTTACGCCACCAGAGTTGTTAACACCAGAAACGCCTGTAATCGAGCCTTTGTCGCCCTCTTGCCCTCCTGATTCAGCGTAAAACGGCGACACATCCAGCAATAAACACGCCCTCTCACCGGAATTGACTGACTGCACAGCCATTCCATCACGCGTTATGGATAAAACAGAGGCTTTGGTAGAGCAACAATCGTATCCCACAAAGCGCGTATTCTTGTGTTGCGCCTGCAACTCTTCCCACAACCTATGAGAAGCATCTTCACCAGACCCCACCCAGTGCTTGCGAGACCTTTCCTTCTGCTCTCCCATGCCTTTATCGAAGCCTTCCTGATCAAATTTCAGGCCTCTTTCTTTGGCAATGTCTAGAGTAATGTCAAGAGGGAACCCGAACGTGTCATACAGCTTGAACGCAACATCTCCAAGCAGCACCTGACCCGGCAGTAGGCCACCTATTTCTTTTTCTAGTAGGGCCATACCCCTGCGCAGGGTATCCACAAAGCCCTCCCCCTCAGACCTCAGCGTGGACGTTATTGACTGTTCACACCTAACCAGCTCTGGATACGCATCACCCATATACCCTGCACTGCCCTCTTTGGTAAGCACAGGCAATACTTCATGTATGGCAACATTGCTCGGGTCTAGCTGATATGCGTATCTTACCGCCCTCCTTATTATGCGCCGCAAAACATAATTTCTACCCTCATTCCCTGGTGACAGCCCCTCAGAAATCAAAAATGCGGCGGCTCTTATGTGGTCAGCTATCACTCTGTGTGCAATAGAGTTATTCGGAGAACCAAAAACATCCTGCGATTTTCGAATAACAGCCTTAAACAGGTCGGTATCGTAGTTGTCACAAACGCCCTGCACTACCGCTGCGGCCCTTTCAAGCCCCATGCCGGTGTCTATACATTTGTGAGGTAACGGGTTCAGCTCACCATGTTCATCACGGCAAAACTGCATGAACACAAGATTCCATACCTCGGTAAACCTGGGCCCATCGGCGTCTTTAGAGCCGGGCGGGCCGCCTTGTACGTGTTCACCATAATCGTAGAAAATCTCAGAGCATGGCCCGCAAGGGCCGGTATCACCCATACTCCAGAAGTTATCACTAGTGGAGATTTTTATTATCCTATCATCTGGAAACCCAGTAATCTTTTTCCATATATCAAACGCTTCTTGATCCTCGCTATATACCGTAATCCACAGTCTGTCCTTACTTAGGCACATTTCCTCAGTGACAAAACGCCATGCCAGCTCTATGGCGCGTTCTTTGAAGTAATCACCAAAGCTAAAATTGCCCAACATTTCAAAAAACGTGTGATGCCGGTTCGTGTACCCGACATTTTCAAGATCGTTGTGCTTACCACCAGCCCTCAAGCACTTCTGGCTGGAAACTGCAGTTTTTGCCCCGTCAACACTGCTACCAGATGTGAACGCCTGTTTGAATGGTACCATGCCGGCACTGGTAAAGAGCAGTGAAGCATCACCCGTGGCGACCAGCGGCGCAGATGCGTAAAGCTTGTGTCCATTCTTGACAAAAAATTCCAGAAACTTTTTTCTAATACTACTTAGCGAGCCACTACTCATACACGAAGCTTAAAGTGATGTACAAATCCGGACATAAGTATTAGCATACTAGGCACGAGTTTACTAACAGGAATTAGCATCATAATGACGCTACGTTTGGTTGCGCTTCTCTCCGTCGTGCCTGTTGGGTACTACCTGTGGAGGTTGCTCTCTTTCAGGGGGGGGTATGCCGCATTCCTTCCAGTAGGCGCTGTGTTGGCGCTGCTCTCTGGCGGCTTGTTGTACGCGCAAAGCCAGGAGGCAGTAATGGTGACTGTTGCGCTTTATATAGCGCTTCTAGCCTCCTCAGCAGTGATGTATCTGGATAAAAAGTTTGCCATATTGCGGTGCGCAATGTTTTTATCCACCTTTCTTTCCTTCGCCACGGTGATTTGCATAGCAGCATGTCTAGCGTTTAAGTCTAAGCTATTCTTTGCGGAGGTTCCACTGGCAGACTTTTTGCTCGGGACCACGTGGAATCCGGACTCACAGGTAATAAACGGGAAGCCGGCAGGCTCTTTCGGTATACTCCCTCTGCTGAGCGGTACGTTGCTGATAGTCATAGTGGCAATAACAGTGGCGCTCCCTCTGGGCCTGTTATCTGCAATTTACGTGAGTGAGTATTCAGATAAGCGAGTGCGCCGCACTTTCAATACTTTGCTGGAGGTATTATGTGGCATACCAACAGTGGTGTATGGGTATTTTGCAGTAGTGTTTTTATCTCCGAACATACGTAGTTTTGCCGAGTTTTGTGGCTTCAACGCGCAGTCTGAAAATTCACTTACTGCCGGGCTGACCATAGGCATAATGATTCTCCCTTTCGTCACCCTGCTCACTGAAAACGCTCTGAGATCAGTCCCGAAAATACTAAGATACGGCTCCATGGCACTGGGAGCAACACGAGCGGAGACCACTTGGAATATAGTAATACCTTACGCCCTACCCGATATTTGCAGCTCAGTGATATTGGCAATTTCCAGAGTGATTGGTGAGACCATGATTGTATTAATGGCCGCGGGCGTCACTGCCAATTTCACGTTCAATCCCCTGCATTCTGTGACGACGATTACGGTGCAGATTGCAACAATACTTACTGGAGATCAGAACTTCCAGAGTGTGCATACATCTTCCGCTTACGCTCTGGCCTTGACGTTATTCGTCATAACTTGGGCGCTCAACCTCGTAGCTGCCTACATTACCAGAAGGACCGATGCACCTTCCAAGAGCGCTTGATCGCACACTATCGCACTTACGTAATAAACTTGGTGCGCACCCGCTGATTGGAGTTGAGCTAGAGTTTTATGTCAGAGGCGTGGAAGACAAGGCGCTTGAGGAACTTTTTGCTGCATTTGCGGAAGATGTTAGACCACTAAATTGGAGCATAGCCAAGGAAACTCATGAGTCCCAGTATGAATTACAAACAAGCTATGGTCCCGACGTTCAAGATCTGCTAGCTAACTTGTTTTCCGTGAAAAAAACCCTGCAGCGCACTGCCGAATCTTTTGGCGGCAATTTAGACTTTGCAGCAAAGCCATACATTGAAAGGCCCGGCAGCGCATTTCATGTGCATGTCAACCTGGTAGACCAGAACTCCAATAATTTGTTTTCCAAGCGCAATTCAAAAATGAGTGATGCATTGCTTTACTCCATAGGCGGACTGTGTACACACATGAGGCAGCATATGATCTTTTTTGCGCCACATCATCAGTCTTATTTGCGATACACCCATGCCGACAACAACACCCCGACCACGGTTAGTTGGGGCGGGAACAATAGGAGCACCGCAATCAGGCTACCTGACACATCCTTAGCCCCCGAAAACACGCGAATAGAGCATAGAGTATCAGGTGCGGACTGCGACTACGAACCGGCTATAAATGCGATACTGACAGGCTTGATATACGGCATTGAAGGCGAGATAGAGCCCCCACAGAGGATTTTCGGCATCGCATCGGACCCCCAGTACAACCTGGAAAAACTCCCGCACAGCTTGCAAGAAGCCACAAGGTTGTATCATTCCCAAACCAGCGGCCTATAGATTGAGCTCCAGGCCATCATAGGCAACAAGGACGTTCCCGCCCGGGAGCTTTTCTTTTACGTAATCCGTCAGTTGGTGATAGTCAAGATCGTGGCTCATATGGGTAAGCACGGCAGTGTCAGGTTTGAGCTCTTTTATCCACTCTATGCAAAGGTCCACATGTGCGTGGGCCGCGACCTCTTCATACCTGAGACACCCTAGAATTAGCAGTCGCCTATTGTGTAGCAGATCCCACGAATTTTGCGGAAAGGATTTTACATCGGTACAATAGGCAATATCATCGTCAAATAGGAATCCGCTGCTATTGACTTCACCATGTATTTGCTTAAACGAGACTATTTTACAGCCGCCCACAAAAAACTCGGTATGATAGCGGACTGGGTGTGCAACCAAATAGTGGCACTTCTTCCAAGGGGCGCCTGGCTTACCTGGAACGAAAAAGTACGCATTGCTGGCGAGCAACATTGATAGCGTGCCATAGTCAGCATATACCGGCATGCAGTTGGCACCTCCCCCCACGTTAAAAGCCTGAAGTTCAGCAATACCCGCGCAATGGTCTGCATGGCAGTGTGTAAAGAGTACAGAGTCTAAAACGTGCAATTTATGACGCAAGGCCTGAGCGCGCAAATCTGGCGAAGCATCTACAAGTATGCGTACATCGCCGTTTTCAATCAATGCGGAGGTCCTTGTCCTTTTATTGAATGCAGAATCCGAACTGCAGACACTGCAGTCACACCCCACAGTTGGCACGCCCATAGAATACCCGCACCCGAGAATAGTAACTTTCATATCTAGCAAAAACCCCTCCACATCAGCGCCTACAGCGTAGCAGGCATGGTACATCTGCGCAACGGACATCAAGAAAGGTGCGCGTGGCACACGTTTCCCTAATGCAAGCAACAAACGCCTCAACCTCGGCTCAGATTGCTGCGGCACCTATAGTGTTACCCAATCCGTGGGGGCACTGCCTAGGAATAAATAGACATCTAACGCCATTGCGCTTCGGGACACCCTCCATCAGCACCACGTCACTTAGTAGACTCGCGCGCATCCAATTTGCTTAGGTCAGACTCAGTGAAAAACATACTGCGAATCTCTCCTACCTCATCTTTGCGCATTTTGCGTTCTATAGCGCGTTCGATGTCTTTGACGTCAGCATCACTTAATTCCTTGCCCCTCTTTACAAAGCTATTTCCTTTGGTTCTGTAGAAGTCACACGTTGCAGCTCTCAGACGAGAAACAGCCAGGACGTCCATGTTGCTACTCTTGGTCAAAAGCTGCACCAGATAGTTAGATATCGCCGGAAAGTTATCCTTGGAAACTCGGCATAATGTAAACCCCGAACTGTCCCTTTCTGCATACCTGCAGCTACCGTTACTAACCCCGAGCACTTCGTAGGTTATAGACCCACCATGGAACCGCGCAACACACCTATACGCGTTACACCCCATCATGGCATTTAACAAGCCCACACACTCTTCTGCGAGCATGGTAGTAGGAGTGCATAGGAACAGAACCAGAAGCAGGGATATTGGCCCCCAGATGCGCTTAGTCGTACAAGTCATAGGTGTTTACCGTATATGCCATACACGTCGAGAACAATTTCGCCTTTTACTGTCGGCAATATGACTTTCCTGTTGCTTGACGCCAAAACTTCCTGCGTAATATCCTTCTCTTTAGTCATCTCCAACAATCTGACAGCAATAAAACCCGGGATATCGTATTTTATTGCGTGTACAAGCATAACAGCATGTCGGTCAGTCAACGCCTCGAATTGCATGCGGACCACATGCCTAACAACCTTCGTGTAGTGTTTTTTGTAGTCATCGCTCATATCCCGAGGGTTAGATATTGTAAGGTTTTTGATAATCACCTTATGCTTTCTACACAGGCCCCTAATAATCGATTGCAGGCCACCATTGGTGTGTTCATCATCCCTTGAATAGACATGCGTGTCTGACATTTCCCGCCAGACAGAAAAGCTGTTGTTCAGCTGAGTCTCATGTTCGTGAACATTTTGGATTTCAGCATTGATATTTGCAATACTGCGCGTGAGAGTGCTCTCTGCTGCCCTGTATTTTGTCATGCTGTTGTATGTATTCCCCAGAGTAACACACAACACAATCAAAATTGTAAGTAATACCACCTGCAAGATACAGCACCTACGCAGCATAGGATTTCCCATTATGCTCTTTCCAAATAAACTGTAAAATCTTGCCCGCTGTTGGGCACTTGCACCATCCTGACTTTGCAGTCAGAAAGCGCATTAGAAAGCTGACGTTCCACTTCCTCGCTCTTTCCAGATTTGATCGCCACACCCAGTTTGACCACAACTTTAAAATCCTCCATGACCGACCATGAAAAGCTAGTGATATCAAAGTTGCGCTCACCCAATTTACTTATCGGCACAATTGCTTTACTGATAGGGCAAGGGCTGGCACTGGATAGCGCGCGGTAGAGATCCACTGCCTCGTACATCTCATTCACCTTTATAAACTCCCTGTCACCACGCAACTTCAACAACTCCCCAGTCAAGGATTCAACGGTCGCTCGAAGTTCCGGTTCCCTCTTTGCGTAACTTACAACCTCTGCGGACCACAGAACGTTGAGGGTAGTGACCACTAATATGGCCGCACATGCGGGGATAATGCCGATTTTTTGCAGCAGACGTGCCCTATTGCAAGCAATCGTCTCTTTCGTATGTAGCCTGAGCTTGCACCCAGCTGGGTTGTGGATAGTAAAATAAAGCAGAATAGTATCACAATATATGCTGCCCACGCTTACGCAGTTTTTTATATCTAACAACTTACCAAGTTCGTAGGGCGTGAGTATGCTAACGTCTATACCCTTGAAATCGAGCGCAAGTAGGCTAGACTTCACACCACCCGAGACTACTAAGCACATGCCCACATCGGAGCTGTCATAGGTCTCCCCGGCGGCGGTAATGCTCTGCAGGGCATTTTGCACTTCTTGGTGCACTTTCCCAGACAGTACATCCGGTAACTCGCGTTCGTCTTTGGAGACCTCTACAGCAATGGATGAAAACAGCTCTCCGTTGCGGAGCACAACCTGGCGCAAATCCCCTGCTTTGGTATACACAAGAAACACGATCCATTTCTTCTGAGGCAATCCCCCCTTTGCCACCGCTTCCTTCGCGATATTTACCAGTTCTGTTGATAGAAGCATGATCCCCCTAAGGCTGCCGGGGGCGTGTTCGGATGAGAGTTCAAGCAGGCCGCTACACAGCTCATTTTGTATGGTGCTCTCAGCAAATACGTATTCCCAACTACCGTCTTCGTTGGGAGAGTGAGAATTCAAAAACGCTGCACTAAACCCGTCTTGGCTAACCATGTTGCTGGATTTTTTCCTCGCAATAGACCTGGCAACAAATGCATTCGTAGCTGGAATGGGGTGCCTCGTGTAGGTTTGGCTCGAATGGTCTAGAACAAAATAGATCTGAGATTTTTTGTTGGAGACAATGCACAATTTTGCATCGCTCCACTCCTTGCTTCCCACGCTCTCGACGAAGAGTTTACTGCGCACCTCCCCGTCAACTGTGTGTACTACAATCGCACCGTTGTCTCCAATTAAAATGGCAACCTTGCTTCCGTGGCGCAATCCAAGAAAACCCATCCTACCAACCGGACACAAAAACTCTAAGCAGCCGGCAGATTAGACCTGCCCGGCCGGTAGTGTAGGCTAAAAAACGTTAAAGTAGGCTAAAGTGCACTTGCACGGGTGCCACTGCGTTCTGCTGATGTTAAGCAGACCTGCTCCGACGCCCCTTCAACAACATATGAGGATCTTGGCCCAGATTCATAAAAAAGGTCCAGGCTTTCGTCGCAATCCAGACGATAAATCCTGTTGCGAAAGTTGACCACTCTTCTGTACCTTGCCACAAATACTGCAACTACAACAACTAGCGCCGCCAGCAAAGCGATGCCTCCGGCTGTAGCTACCCATTTGACAGCATCACTCGTTGAATTACTCGCGCCCGTGTCTACCGCACCGCTATCAGCAGACCTAGCAAACCGCACATGGTCACCACCACGGTAAGCGTTGACCCGAGAAGCGTTGATCCGGGAAGCGCCACTAGCAGACAAGTTGCCCACTATGGCATGGCTACGGTTTTGCCTCAAAGTAGTGATTTCCCGATTTTCTTCAGTAGAATTTATCGCTGATGATGAGCCATGGTTGCGTTTGTGGTGGGTACGCGAACCCACATCATTATGAACATATGCCATGGCGCCATGCGCACCACCCACGTGGGGGGTCACCACAGCTGATTTAGTGCTCGAACTGAGCCAAGCGCTGCTAGTGGGCTTGGAGGACGTCGTGTGCGTATTATCAGCGGGGTATTCTGTTTGGCGTGTGCGGGACGTAGAGCCCGGTGTGGTGTGCTTTTCCGCTTCGGTGGTGAGCTGCGGCTGTACGATAGCACCGTCATGCTTTGCAGATTCCAACTCTGTAGATGCCGACCCCGCACCGGATCCAGCAATCTCCCCAGGCGTAGTACCTAAAGCGTCCTCCGCATGGGTGGTGAGCTCATATACCTCCCCTGAAGTGGCTGCCTCTGGCTGCTGACTCGATGCTTGCGAGTATCTGACTGGGTACGCAAATTCAGTTACATTTAAATAAAGCTCCTCATGCTCACCATGGTTCTCAACAACAACTGAAACTGCATTAGTACTAGTGCTAACCGCGTTAATACGTGGCACAAGCTGCAGCCCCTGGCTTGCAATATTGATAAACTCACGGATGTCTAGATCCTCGGCATTTACTGCAGTTGCATATGCGCTGCATCCGCACCTGCCGAGCATGAGCTTGTCCAAGCGAAGCTCACACATGCGCACCACGCTAGATGCATCAACAACGGTGATCCCCACGCTACCATCTTCCAAAAGCTTGACATTCATTGAGGTAGGCTGTGCATCAAAGCTCAACACTCGCTGAAAAACTTTACGCGTCTTTCCATCATATGCTGCAATACTGAGGCTTTGTTGCGGTGTTCCTTGTCCGTCCACATATATGGTGTAACGTGTGCCTTGCAACTCTATGTGGTCGATGGGGCCGATCGCGTCTGACTCAGACAGAGCAACTGTCTGCCCCCCTATGTAACACCTGGGAGCACCTGTTGAGCACTCAGCAGTTTGACTCCTTGAACTGTAGGGAATATCCGCATAATGCGCTTTGTACAACATCGTGTACCGCTGGCCTTCCCTGTGTATGTACCTACCAACGTATGTCAGGCCAAGTTTACTCGCTCTTGAGCCCCATACAATAAGTTGCTCAGGTGTACCTGTGGGATTAGCCCCAGCACGGCTGAACAGATGTCTGCTGGAGGCACTGGTCCTACTACGAGGCCTAATCAGGCTAAAATCCTCGCCGGAAAGTCTCCACATGACGTACGCTTGATCCGAGGGATTTGCCCGTCTATCTTTTGCTCTACTAACAATAACGATATCACCTTTGTCATCTCTCGCAACGCTCAGAGGCTGGGAATATAAGCCAGCACGCTTTCCGTCGGTGTTAAGCTTTATGCTCTTCTCTTCCTCAATACTCACTGCGCCTGCACCGCTGATTGAGTACACCTTGACTTCCACTTCTCCAACGTATGCGGCTGCGCCCCCATTAGAAGCCCCGCGCTCAAGTGTCGCGAACACTACCTTATGCGCCCCGTCCTTATCAAAGGCCACAAATGTCGGCGGGTAGTTGGAGGAATCTTGCGAGGAGATGGGGTGGTCATTCACTTTAATGGTATCAACGCCATCATTGGCGAGAACTCTAAAGTGTAGATCGCACCCTCCGCTGGCAGATTTTACATAATACGCAGCAAAAGCGCGGGTGCCATTGCCCCAGAAGCGCACATTTTTGCTACCTAGAAAATGCAAGTGGTCTACACTTGGGACGTGTTCGGCATTAATATCGCGTTCCAAAACTACTGGCTTATGCCGCCCTACATGGCCGTGCAAGCCCAGGTTCCGCTGTCTATCCTGCTGCAGCTCATGGGTGGCTCTACGCAAATCGCTGCCAACGGCTTGCCACGCTTCTGGTAATTTTGCAGGGGCCTTTTTTCTACGCTCGGCGTCTATCTTTCGTTCATTGCCCTCCTTCTGATCACCTTGGCCATCAGTGGGCGCATTGGTATCTTTCTGGCGTGGCGCACTCTTCACAACATCAGTTTCGTGTACTGCATTGCCATTTCTACTGAGGGGTGCAACCATTCCATCCAACTTCGGTTTCCACATCTTAAATAATCCTTAATATTTTAACAAGAGCATTAAAATATTAACTTTTCTATCAGAAATCAATCTCTTTTGACGGCAACCCCCACCCATGGCCCTAATTTGCTGGGCAACGCGCCTTGTGCGTACATAAAATTCCGTTGCTAGCACCGGTCGTTTTGCATATCATTCCGCCATCTCATGTGTGTTTGCAGATTTTTTATGGAAAGCTGTGACTTAATAGTCGTCGGCAGCGGCCCTGGCGGGTACATTGCTGCTATACGTGCCGCCCAACTCGGTTATAGAGTCACCGTGGTTGAGAAGGAAGAAAGCCTGGGTGGGGTGTGCTTAAACTGGGGGTGCATTCCCACTAAGTCACTACTAAAATCTGCCGAGATATACAGCAAGTTGCGCAAGGCAGACAGTTTCGGCGTGGAAGTCAGCGGCAACATTAGCGTGAATATTGCTAAGGTAGTAGCCCGCTCCAGAGAGGCAGTAAGCCGGCTCGGACACGGCGTTGCTGGATTAATGAAAAAGCACGGCGTAAAGGTGCACCAGGGTTTTGCCCAAGTGTTAGGCGGCGGCAAAGTAGCAATTCAGCAGAAGGACAAGCCTTTAACTCTTGCGGCAAAGCACATAATACTGGCTACAGGGGCCAGCGCTAGGCTGGTGCCTGGCTTGGACGAAAAAATGCTGTGGACAGCCAGAGACGCAATGCTACCCAAAGCTTTGCCAAAGTCTCTACTGATTATTGGCAGCGGGGCTATAGGAATCGAGTTCGCAAGTTTCTACAGCCATATGGGTAGTAAAGTTACCGTAGTAGAAATGCAAGATCGAATCCTGCCCCTGGAGGATAAAGCCGTATCAGAATTTATGCAGAAAGTCTTGCAGGCGCAGGGTATTGAAATTTTGACTGGGGGGTCTGTACCCTCGCTAAAGAAGGCAGGGCCAGCAATGCAGGCACAGATCAAGCTTGGCACACAAAAGGTTATCACCTTAGAATGCGATAAGGCAATTGCGGCTATAGGCGTTATCCCAAACACCCATGGGTTAGGCTTGGAGAATACCAAGGCAGCCCTGGACGAGCGCGGATTTATCGTGACCGACGATTGTTGTCGCACGGCCGAGCCGAATTTGTATGCCATAGGTGACGTAGCTGGCCCTCCGTGTTTGGCGCACAAGGCTAGCCATGAAGCGGTCATGTGTGTTGAGGGAATAGCCGCGTCTGATGGCATTTTGAAAGACAAGCCTCATCCACTCGGGGTACATAACATACCCAGCTGTATATATTCAATTCCGCAGGTTGCCAGTATTGGGCTCACGGAAGAGCAGGCCAGGGCTCAGGGGCTTGACATCAAGGTGGGGGTCTCACACGCAAATTGCAGTGGAAAAGCTATAGTCTCCGGAGCGGTTGATGGTTTTGTGAAGGTCATTATAGACTCCACATCGGGGGAGCTGCTTGGTGCCCACATGGTGGGAGAAGAAGTCACTGAAATGATCAACGGATATGTGATAGGCAAAAAGCTAGAAGCCACTGACCTTGACCTATTGTCGACAATATTCCCGCATCCTACGTTATCGGAGATGATGCACGAGGCCGTGTTGGCCGCGCTTGGCCGGCCACTAAATGGCTAGTGTCCCACAAGACACGCTTCATCTTCCCAGCAAGTAATGTGATCGCATCTTTGCCAATCTGGGTATTCCCAGCAGCCCTGTAGAAGCATCAGCAGCACCAAAGAATATAGCCGTAATACAACCAACATTACAATAGCAGGCCATGCGAGTTTTCCAAAGATAGCCATAATGCTGGAACCCAAGATTAGCTTCAAGGATAGCATGCTCACAGCCCTAGAGGGGAGCATTGGGTATAGTATTGGAGGAGCCAGGGTTGAAGTAGAAGTAGGGTATGAAAGGTTTGTCATTAAGGGAGGTAAGAAGTCTAATGAGGATACAGCTTCAGTATTCTTATTAGGAAAGGAGTTAGCATATGATACAGCAAGAGGTCAGGTAGACCGTCTTGCCACTGCTTTAGGTAAGATGACTAAGGGTGAAGCTAAGAAGTGGGGTAATGCCATAGAGAGTGCTACTGGCACTACTAGTGGTGATGAACTGAGTAAGAAGGTGTGTGGCAAGGGTACCACTAGTGGTAGCACCAACCAGTGTGGTACCACCGATAGCACTGCCACCACCAAGATTAGTGCGGTGTTCACTGAGGGCGCAGATGCAATCTCATCAATGGACACCACTGCCAGTGGTACTAGTAACACCATCAGCTTGCAGGGGATGGCGGGCAACATTAATAGCCTGACAAAAGATGAGAAGGCCATAGTTGCTGGGGCTTTTGCTAGAGCTGTTGAAGGTGCTGAGGTTATTGAGGTTAGAGCTATCGGGTCTACTTCTGTAATGCTCAATGCCTGGCATTACCACCTACACAGTTGAAGTGCTTGGTATCACAGACATAACAAAGCCACTATCTATACACTCCTGGCATCCCAGTCTAACTTGGTACCACACAGCATCTCCCGACCTCTAGCGCCTCATCTCGTACCTCCTGCCCTTGGCACTCAGCCCAACTTGGCACGACCACCACAGCTCTCTGCACCATCACTACCCAGCAGCACAGTCAAAGCTCTTTCCTCCCACATCACCTACACCTTTGGGCTGGTACCTGTATGCTGTGAACAGTCAAAATCCTTGGCCCCTTCAGTACTGACCCCAGCAGCAAACTTAGCCATAAGCTTACCAGCACCAAAGAATATAGCTGTAAATACAACCAACATCACAATAGCAGGCCATGCAAGCTTACCAAAGATAGCCATAATGCTAGAACCTAGTATCACTCCAGTCATGATGGGTAGTCCCAGCTTCTGCACAAACCGTATAACGTTACATATAACAATAGTCGCTGTATCATCAGCAGTCTGAGCACCCTCGCTGGACTTACTAGCCCCTGCAGCAGCCCCTGCAGGTACACCATGTAAGATACCCAATGCTAATACTACAGCAATTAGTAAGAATCTAAGTTTTAGCAACATCACCACTCTCCCAAAACCTCTACGTCCACCCTTGCACTAACTGGTATTACCCTCAATACAGTGGCCATAAGCTTACCTATGGCTGTACATACAACCAGCATTACCATGGCAGGCCATGCAAGTGTGCCAAGCCATGACGCCAGAACCTAGTACCACCCCTGTCATGATGGGTAATCCCAGCTTCTGCACGAAGACAATGACGTCACAAATAACCTTGGTAGCTGTATCGTCAGCCTGAGTAGGCTGAGTACGAGGTTGAGGGTCAGCCCCTGTAGCAAGAGCAGTTTAAATACCTGAAGGCCGAGACAAGCCTGCTGGCCCCAGCTGGTACACCGCGGGGGAAGTTAATGCCGGAACTGCCACCCCCCGTAACGGGTGGCCGCTACCTAACTTCCACATAAACCTAAAGCTTTTAGTTTCCTATGCAATGCAGACCTTTCCATGCCAATAAATTCGGCAGTTTTGGACACGCTGCCACCGAATCTTGACAGCTGAGTCCTCAGGTAATGCCTTTCAAACTCTTCCCTAGCCTTTCTCAGAGGTGCAGAAACTATGTGAGTGAACACGTTGTTGATTGGCGAGCCGCTCACAATTTCCGCGGGGAGATCGTCTATAGTGATTATGTCCTTGGAAGATTGCATGATCAAAATCCACTCCAGAACATTGCGCAACTGGCGCAGGTTTCCTGGCCAACTGTAGGATTGCATGGCCACTATGGCGTCTTCACTAATGGGTCGGGGTGACAGCCCCATTTTCCTGCATATGCTGCGCATCATGTATTCACACACCTCAGGAATATCCACACAGTACTCGGAAAGAGATGGCACCCTAATAGGAAAGACTCCTAGCCTGTAGTAAAGGTCCTCGCAAAACCTTCCCAACTTCACCTCCTCCTCAATCACGCGAGAGGAAGATGCAATAACACGCGTGTCTATGGTAACAGGGTTTTTTCCATTCTCCCTGTATATCCTGCCTTCCTGAAGCAGTCGCATCAACCGCATCTGGGCGTCATACCGCAAATCCGTGACCTCATCTATGAACAAGGTACCGTGGTTCGCCTGCTCTATGATGCCGACACTGTGGGGCACAACATTGGGCAACGCCCCGTTACCGCTCTCGCTGCCGAAGATGTTTTCTAGGTAGCTACTTTCGGGCAAGATGGAAGGACAGAAGGGCACGAATGAGCTATTGCACCCCTTAAACTTCCGGTGCACAAACCTGGCGACTACTTCCTTTCCAGTGCCAGGAGCGCCGGTGATGAGTATACGACTGCAAGTAGATGCGGCTTTGCTGATCGTGCTCCTGAGGTTTTTGATCTGGGGTGAACTTCCCACGATTTCATAGTCCTCAAAAAGGGATCTGAGTTCGTAGTTTTCTCTTTTCAATCTGCCAGACTCAACAGCACGCTTCACCACCAATTTCAGCCTACTCTCGGTAAAAGGCTTTTCAATATAGTCGTAAGCACCTATATGCAAAGACTTCACGGCAGTGGCTATGTTTCCGTGGCCGCTAATCACTATGACGGGCAGGTGGGGATATCTATATCTGAGCTTTTCCAAAACACTTAGTCCGTCAATGTCAGACCCTTTCAGCCATATGTCCAGAAGCACAACATCCGGCTCCCGCTCATAAGCAAGCTTGATAGCTGTTAGTCCATCATGTGATATTTTGGTGACGTAATTATCGTCACTTAAAATATCCTGGACCATAGCCCTAAGATCTGCTTCATCATCCACAATCAGTACTTCCGGCGTATAAAACCTCTTAGCCCTAGACATAAACCCCACACTCTCTCAGATTAGCAAACATTCTACCTGGTACGGTAAAAATACGCTTAACCGGACACACGCTGACTACCAGGCAAATATTATCAGTCACACCCTAAGATATTTCCACACATGCGTATATTCAATCAAATAATGCAGGATGCCTGTAACTTATTCATAGCGTCCACAACATCTGCACGTAACATACCCGCCTGAAGGGGACATAGCGCCAGGCAAAAATTTTCAAAAATTCGACCACGCTTACTTCTTTATGAAGATTTTGTCTGGAATTCGCATGTCAACAACTTTCCACATCAGTAATTCTCCAGAAGATTTGTACAGCTGCGCTAGGTAATTCCACGCGGCTTGAGGATTATTTTCTGGCAGCTTAACCTGCAACCCACTGGAAAAGCCAACATCCCAACGCCTATTGCCAAGCCAGGAAAAAGACGAAACCATGGTACTGAGCATCCCCCCATTATTGAGCACTTCGCGCACAAAATGTAGCCCTTCCAGGGCCTCATCGCCATAAATTGACACTAAATTGTCAAGGCGCTCGTCAGAGTTCACAATCACATGTCCGGTGTTGTCAATTATTGAGTTCATCCCATGGTGACGCCAATTAGCAAAGGCCACGTATTCTTCAACCGTTATGCGCAATATACCATTGGCCAATTCTCTATGCACAGCAACTTCCTTTACCCAGGGACTGTGAGATTTTATTCGACTCCTAAGCGTGCGTAGTGACAGCAAAATTATCGAGCTGTCTTTGTTGATCATATTTAAAATCTCTGCCGTAGAAACTACGCTGTTACCCCTAATCACAACCTCCCTTGTGGAAAACCCTGCCTCAATGAGTGCGCTAGAAACCGCCGAGGAGAGGCCCCCTAACCATGACTTTATGCTAAAATCTGGCACGCCCCAACCGGCAACAAAAACCACCGCACCCACCACGAATATGCGCCTCACTACACGCATGCAAAGCGGTGCGCTGTGAGCTGCAATCGCGCGATTGCCGGCTGCATCTTTACACATGGCTTGGCTCACGGCTCACGGTTTTTCCCATAAGCTCATCAATGTATGCCCTACGGCTATCATCAATACCCAGCGCATCTTGTACTATCAGATCCACAACGTGGTCAAAGTTCAACCCACATCTTAGCCATAAAACTTCCGGCAGCGTCGAGGAAACAGTCATCCCAGGGTGGGTATTGATCTCCAGCAGCTTCAGCGCCTTGTTTGCTACATCGTACCTGAAATCTACCCTGGATAGAGTTTTGCACCCCAAGCACTGGTGCAGCTTTAACGCCCATTCCAGCGTTAAATTATATATGTCATAGGGAAGATTAGCCGGAAATATGTGCTCGCATAGCCCCTCTACATATTTCGCATCGTAGCTGTATATTCTACCCTCAAACAATAATTCCATGGTGCCAATTGCCCGGCCCAAAAATACAGCGGTTTGCACTTCTTGTCCGGACACATACTCCTCTACAATCATCCTGTCTTCTAGCGTATCGGCATGAGCCGAGAGATCTAAATATTCAGATTTGGAAAAAATCGCGTGCACCCCTATCGTCGAGCCACCACGCACGGGCTTAATTACAAATGGGTAAGGCAACACCTCCTTAGCAGATAGTAACTCCTCCTTTGTAAGCACGTCAAACTTCGGAAAGTCTATACCCAGAGACTTAAGCACATGTTTGGTAAGCACTTTGTCCATACCAACCGAGGATGCTGCAACATGAGAGTGCGTGCACGCAAGCCCAAGGATATCCAGCAACCCAGAAACACAGCCGTCCTCGCCCTGCACTCCGTGCAACGCGTTATAGACAAGATCTGGAGCCATGGCCAACAGTTGACCCACAGACTCCCTGTTCAAATCTAAAACAGTGGCATTGTACCCTAGCCTACCCAGAGCATCTGCAACTCTCTTCCCGCCTGCTAGAGATACCTCACGCTCAGGGGATGAGCCACCACACAGCACTGCAACCGACAGCATGCCCGCATTACGCGCGAGACTCACCGGCATAGAAAGCCCCCCATCCAGCTAAACCCCCCATCCAAGGCGCGCTGCAATAGCGCAAATAGCACAGACACACCGGCCATGGTAAAGCAAAACGCGGCACTATGCAAGGCAAGCACCTATAATATTTACTCGCACACGTCATGGAGACTTATGTGACAATACGTATTCAAAGTGGTCCCAGCAATCCCTCTCTAGGGTCTTTCCGTACACTTGGTTAATCTCAAGAATGCCGCAAGGTGAGGTAACGTTCACTTCTATAAGGCGGCCTCCTAAAATATCAATTCCAGCAAACAATATACCAACGCTGGACAGTAGCGTCCCCACATCGTGGCATATTTCACGCTCTCTATCCGAAAGCTCGGTTGCCTCAGGCGTCGCTCCCACTCTGAGGTTGGTTCTGATCTCACCCATAGCGGTAACTTTTCGCCGTACCGCCCCGATGGGTTTGCCGCCCAACAACACTACCCGCTTGTCGCTGCTTATGTCATCAATAAACTGCTGCGCAACCAAGGGTGCTTCGTAACGCTCAACCATCGCCGACGATATTGCGCCAACATCAGCCCTGCCGCAGATTCTGCATACACCATTGCCTCCATAATCGTACAGTGGCTTGAGCACTATATCTCCGTACTCTGCGTAGAAAGCACTTATCTCACTCACACTTTCGGTGATTAAGGTTGGGGGAATAAACTTAGGAAATGACAGCGGCAGTAGCTTTTCCGGGTGGTCCCTAATCGCCTTAGGATTGTTGATCATGAGGATATCCAGCCGCTCAAGCAAGTAAGTTGTGGTCACGTATCGCATATCGAAAGGGGGGTTTTGCCGCACAAATAGCATGTCCAGCTTCCCCAGCGGAAGCCTAGTTTTGTCATGAAAATGTAACAAATCCGCACCCACGCGGACAGAAAACGCCTCAGCAACCAACTCCCCACATGCAAATGCGAGGCTGGTTGGCCGGTAAAAAAACACCTCGTGCCCACGACGTTGGGCCTCTTCTACAAGTTTTACAGAAACATCACGCCCAACTACGACGTCTTCATCCATCTGGAAGGCAACTCTGAGCACGAATACCTAACCCTTTAGCGACGCAACTTGCTGTGTTTCAGCCTTACGTAGCTTATTACCTGCTTTACGCCTTTAACCCTTTTGCTAATCCCGATTACGGAGTTCAGCTCTTTCTGGCTCTGGGCTATACCCATCAGGTACACAACCCCTCCAACAGTGTTGATGCTGTAGTTTACAGACTTGATCCCCGCATGGGCCACCATACGAGCTTTTATCTGCGCACTGATGGCGCTATCTATAGCAACCTCTTTCAAGGTCACTTCGTCTTTGTCTACTGCAATTTCGTTGACGACCTCTTTAACCTCGCTCTGCTGCCACGCCACCCTTTCAGCCTTTAGCCTCTTATCGGGAGAATCAACAGTGCCCGTCAGCAACACCCTTCCTTCGCTAACACGGACGGTGATAGAGGAGAACATGCCCTGTTGAAACAGTTCCTTATTGATCTTGATCAATATCGCGGCATCATCGATAACATCGCCGACAGAACGCTCCTGTAGCGCCACCACAGCCCCAGTCACCACAGCAAGGCCGGCAACCATGAGACTACAGCCAGTCTGGGTACTTATCAAAAGCACCGCCAGTAGCAAGGCCCTGCACCTCATCCCACAATCTACTTTGAGTTAACGCATGATGGACGACTTATAAATAAATCGGAGCCGCATGTAAACATAAATCATACCCATGAGTGAGTAGGTATCGCTTATTAAGCGAAATATTAGCGCGACACAACCCCATCCATAGGCGCAAATTTGTATACCAACTGGGTTACAACTAATTAATGGTAAACCCGCGCAAATTTGTAGGGCACCGTGCTACATCAACAGAACCCCGGACAACCTGCGCGGGACATAAGCCTGGCCACCATGAGTGCCTACTAATTCCAGACATTGCTAACTCAATGCCACCAGATACTTGGTCCGTGGGCAAGACGAGGCCGCAAATTGCAGGGCGCCAACTTTTTCATAGCCTTCAGCTAGATTGTGGTAAAGAATATGCTCATCTTCCGGTAATACGGCACATATGAACATATACAGAACTCACGTATGTAATGAATTGGGTGTAGCCCATGTAGGAAACGAGGTAGCCCTCTCAGGATGGGTGTACAGAAAGCGCGACCATGGAGGGCTTTTATTTGTCGATCTCAGAGATTTTTATGGGATCACCCAGCTGATTTTCAATGAGTCTGAAAACCCAGAATTGTTTAATCGCATGGCCACTATAGGGCTCGAGAGCGTTATTACGGTCAGGGGCATTGTGGCAGAGAGGAGCGAGGATAATGTCAACGCATCAATAGAAACCGGGCACGTGGAAGTCAAGGTTAGCACCCTAACCGTGGTCTCAGAAGCGGCCCCCTTGCCATTACACGTACCAACAAGCTTTAGCTATCCGGAAGATATAAGGCTGCAGCACAGGTTTTTAGATCTGAGGTGCGACAAAGTAAAAAACAGCATACTGCTCAGATCAATGGTCGTATCAGAGCTGAGAAGAGCCATGGAAGCCCTGGGATTCATTGAGGTGCACACTCCCATTTTGACCTCATCTTCCCCGGAAGGCGCAAGAGATTATATAGTTCCAAGCAGGACCCATGCCGGTAAGTTTTATGCGCTGCCGCAGGCTCCTCAAATCTTCAAGCAACTGCTTATGGTGGGCGGGTTTGATAAATACTTCCAAATTGCACCCTGTTTCCGCGATGAAGATTCTAGAGCAGACAGATCACCCGGGGAGTTTTATCAGCTAGACATGGAAATGTCTTTCGTCACCCAGGAAGATGTCTTCGCGGCGATTGAGCCGGTGCTGTATGGCCTGTTCGCTAAATTTGCTGGTGCCGACAAGAAAGTTGACAGGCAATTTCCGAGAATTACTTACCGCGATTCTATGATACGTTACGGGTCAGACAAGCCAGACCTTAGAAATCCGTTAGTAATTTCCGATGTGACTGAAATCTTTCGCAATTCCGGATTCAGAACATTTCAAGCCGGGGTTGAAGCCGGTGAAGTGGTCAGGGCAATTCCTGCTCCCAACACTTCTGGGAAGCCGAGGAGTTTTTTTGATGACAAAATAGAACGAGCAAAGGAGTTCGGCGCACGCGGCCTCGGCTACGTAACATACGAAGCAGATGGAACCGCCAAGGGGCCCATAGCCAAGTTTCTGAGTGAAGACGAACTTGCACGCATAAGATCTGCAGCGGGAGTTGGAAATGGGGATAGCGTGTTTTTTATGTCAGACACGGCTGACAAAGCCGCAGATTTCGCGGGCAAGATTAGGGAATTGTTGGGGCTTGAACTGGGCTTGATTGAGCATGACACTTTCAAGTTCTGTTGGATAGTAGACTTCCCCTACTTTAAGTGCGAAGACGGGGAATTGGATTTCTGCCACAACCCATTTTCCATGCCACAAGGGGAAATGGAAGCACTCGAGCAGCAAAATCCACTCGACATAATCGCCTATCAATACGACATCGTATGTAACGGCATTGAAATATCGAGTGGGGCAATACGTAACCATAGGCTCGACGTAATGTACAAAGCATTTTCCATGGTTGGCTACGATGAACAGACTGTAAACTCCAAATTTGGGGCTTTGGTGCGCGCATTCAAGTTCGGAGCGCCCCCGCATGGAGGGCTAGCCCCCGGAATTGATAGGATAGTAATGTTGCTGGCCGACGCACCCAACATTAGAGAGGTGATATGTTTTCCGCTGAACCAAACCGGCGAAGATCTGCTCATGGGAGCACCGTCTGAGGTGAGCCCTGCACACTTACAGGAGCTCTCAATCGCCCTGAACATCAAGCGCAAATAGCCTAATGTGGGCTGCACGGCAGCCACCACCCTGGCATAGGCAATAGATGCGGGCAGTCCCTTTAGCAAAGCAATCTACGCTACATTATGAGGTTGTCACACAGTTCACAAAAACGTAAAGTACTGGCTCCGTTGGTTTAACCGAGTTTTAACTACGGCATTGTTGAATGTGTGTGAACAAAGGGAGTGTCTATGCGTCCTCCAGTAGCGGTAATTTTTGACTGGTGTAACACTTTGGTGACAGGTAGTGCACTAGACTACGAAACGGTGGATAAGGTTCTAAAGCACATGGGTCGCAGCGACATAGACCTTGCCTCCATAGATCCAAGTACGGTCGATAGGTACTTAGTGCACTCCTTAGGATCGAGATGGAAGGAGGCCTCAGCCTTATATATGGAGTTTGCCGAAAAATCCACGAGGGTCAGGAAACTTATTCCCAGCAGCAACGTGCTGGAATTGCTGGAGCTTTTGTACGACAATGGAATCAGTATGGGCATAGTGAGCAACAAAAACGGGCCGTCGCTTCGTGAGGAGGTGCGTGCCACAGGGTTGTCAAAGTATTTTTCTGCAATTATAGGTTCTGGTGACACCCCAGAAAACAAGCCTTCCCCCAAACCCGTAATCGCGGCACTTGAGATATTGGACGTTACTCCTAGCGAGCAGGTGTTTTTCGTGGGAGACAGCGTTTCAGATGTTGCGAGCGCGAGGAGTGCGAAGTGCTTGCCCATAGTGTACGGCGGCACCGAAGTTGAGGGCGTGTTGTCATTCAGGAATTTCATCGACCTTTGCGGATTTGTTAGGGGTCTGCTGAATTAGATATGAAAAAGCTTGAGCTTGCTAGCATACCGAGAAGGATCTTGGCTAATATCATCGACATGGCTCTGGTATCTTGCTCTGCACATCTGATACATTCTGTAACGCATGATCACGGCTACGCGCTGTTCCTGGTTTTTATGGTGGTAACATGTTGCTACCATACGTATCTGTATGCATCCCCACTAAAGGCATCTGTAGGGCAAAAAATCTTGGGAATTTTTACCGCGACGTGTGACGGCACTGTCGTGAAAACGGGCGTGATATTTAACAGAACGATATCGCAGTTTCTGTGCCCAACTGTAGCTCTTTTACTGTTACAATCATTAGATGTAGTTGACGCTGGACCGGCTATCTTGAGCGTGCTGTTTCTCTTTCAGGCCGCAGTGCTGCTGTTTTGGTCTTACTGGTATGCAATTGCCTTATTCTCTAAAAATCGACAGACATTACACGACACGCTCTACAACACTGTGGTACTGGTAAAGAGGCCTAAGGCTCCTAGAAAGCCCAAGTAGGATTCCGCTCTTTCGGCGGCCGCGCTCCGGCATGCACACAGGGAAGAACAAGAAACCAACGCTCGGCCAGGTTACGCTTGCGGCGCACGGTAGCACGCAAATTCTGTGCAGCCGGCAGAGCCCGTGCCCCACCTGCCCGATGGTGCGATGGTGGCGCGCGGAAAACATTGTACACATTCTGCGCAGCATTGGAGCTTGTGTAGTTGCGCTGCCGAATGTTAAGCCTTATTATCCTATGATGGGGGCGTATGGTGTCGCGTCCTTATCCCATCTTCTCGGAGTCTGGTAGGAGTGTATGAGTGAACTGTTGATTTACCACTTCAGCAAAAGCAAGTGCGATGGTGGCTCGCATTTGGCAAACTTGCTTGGTAACAAGGGGGCAGGTTTGGCTGAAATGTGCAGAATTGGCATCAACGTTCCTCCCGGTTTTACAATCCCAACATCAGTGTGTGGGCACTATCACAAACATGGAAAGCTCCCTGAAGGCCTGTTTCAACAATTACAAAAAGCTTTGCAACATTTGGGCAACGAAATATCGCTGGAATTTGGCAATCCCGATCGTCCACTGTTGGTGTCCGTTCGTTCAGGTAGTGTCCGGTCCATGCCCGGCATGATGGACACTATACTAAATGTGGGGATAAACGACGAAATTGTGGAAGGGTTGAAGCGGGCTTATTCGGAAAGGTTCGCGTATGACAGCTACAGAAGGCTGATACAGATGTACGCCACTACGGTAATGCAGCTGGACAACCACCTGTTTGAAGAAGGGTATGACAGAAAATGCCGAGAGCTGTCTCTGCTGCCGGGTGGACCAATCGCTGACGTTTCAGCGCTGTCAGAACTGGTCACGGAATTTAAGCACTTAGTGCTCAAACACGGGGGCGCGGAGTTCCCCCAGAACGTACATGAACAGCTATACAACGCTATCGGAGCGGTTTTTAGGTCCTGGATGAACAGTAGAGCAGTTGCCTACAGAAAGGTGTATGGGATTTCATCCGAAATTGGTACTGCAGTCAACGTGCAATCCATGGTATTTGGCAACGTTAGCCAAAACTCTGCAACCGGTGTGGTATTCACAAGAAACCCATCCACAGGCGCTAAGGAGATTTTTGGAGAGTTTCTCATAAACGCGCAGGGGGAGGATGTAGTATCTGGCAACAAGGATCCGGCCCCTATAAGCCTCATGGAGCGAGTGATGCCGCGCGTCTACGGGGAGCTAGTTGAGGTGTGCCACAAGTTAGAACAATCCTACAAAGACATGCAAGACGTCGAATTCACCGTACAAGACGGCAAGCTGTGGATTTTGCAGACAAGAGCAGGCAAGCGCAGCGCGCAGGCTGCAGTACACCTTGCTGTTGCTATGGTCAAGGAGGGGTTAATTTCAAGAGAGGAGGCCATAAACAGGATAGACCATACCACACTGAGCGGGTTATTACACCCAGTATTGGACGGTGGGTCTGACAACGCCGTGGTCTGCAGGGGGTTGCCTGCATCTCCGGGGGCGGCGTCCGGATGCGTTGCATTTACATCAAGTGATGCGGAGTCACTAAAAAAGCAGGGAAAAAACGTAATACTGGTACGGCAAGAAACCAGCCCGGAAGACATAGGCGGCATGAGCAGTTCTGCAGGAATACTAACGTTGAGAGGCGGGATGACGTCTCATGCTGCGGTTGTGGCCCGAGGCATGGGAAAGCCCTGCATTTGCGGAACTAGTGGCCTTTTTATCGATAAGAGCGGAGAGTTTTTTTACAATGGAGAAGGGTTAAAGGTCGCCCAAGGGGAGAACATTACCATAAACGGCAGTACCGGAGAGGTGATGTTAGGTACGGTCAAAACCGTGACACCGCAACTTCCTGAAAGCTTTAGCGAACTGATGAGTTGGGTAGATGAGGTCAGAACCATAGGGGTGATGGCAAATGCAGATACCCCAGAAGATATGAAAACTGCAAAACAATTCGGGGCCGACGGCGTTGGATTGTGCAGGACGGAGCACATGTTTTTCTCCGACGGGAGAATAGCAACCGTACAGGAAATGATAGTAGCAGGTGACAAGCAAGAACGGGACAATGCGCTGGCGAAAATAGAGATCATGCAAAAGAACGACTTTAAGGAGATGTTCGCATGTATGCAGGGCAAGCAAATCACCATAAGGTTGCTGGACCCTCCGTTACATGAATTTTTGCCCACCAGCCGCGAAGTGTTGGAAGACATTGCGAAAAGGATCGGCAAACCCCTGGAGCACGTACGCAACAGGGTGTCCGCATTGTCTGAGAAAAACCCAATGCTGGGTCACAGAGGTTGCAGGTTGGCAATTTCCTATCCGGAAATCTACGAAATGCAGGTACGGGCGATTTTTCAAGCTGTAGGGGAGCTGCGCGAGGAAGGGATAGCAGAAGTCGTGCCAGAAATTATGGTACCTTTTGTAATGGACGAGGGAGAAATAACCCGGGTGGGCGATCTGGTGCGGCGCGTTGCCGAGCAATTTAACAACGCACCATATAGTATCGGGGTTATGATTGAGCTCCCCAGGGCTGCACTACTTGCCGACAGGTTGGCAAAACACGTGCAGTTTTTCAGCTTCGGCACGAATGACCTAACACAAACAACGCTGGGCATGTCTCGGGATGACTCTTCAAAGTTCGTCGAACATTACACAAGCGCTGGCATACTGCGTTCTGACCCCTTTGAGCTCCTTGATGAACAGGGAGTGGGCAAGTTGATAGAGATTACCATGAAGCTTGCGCGAGAATCCGGCGCAAAAATTAAGACTGGAATGTGTGGGGAGCACGGCGGGACGCTGGAAGCCATGCAGCTGTGTGCCAAACTGGGCATCGATTACGTATCTTGCTCTCCCTATAAGGTGCCCGTGGCGAAGCTTCTAGCCGCTAAGTGCGCAATTGCTTGCAAGCAGCTGACATTGTCCAACGGGGCAGTCACCCAAAGCTCGTGAGTGTAATTTTATAGAGTAGATTACAAGCCAGCGACGCCAATCAAGCGTCAATGTTCCCCCACTTTTCGCCACACAGATATACCACATACACAACTGAATACACCTCGTGCGTGTTATCTCCAGCTGCACTCATCATCGTACATTTGTACATTTATAATGAGCGCCGATACGCAAAACTTCAGCACAAGGCAGCACTGCGCCGGTTGTGTACGGCACATCCCGCACTGCAAGTTTGCATACTAGACGGCAACATGGAACGGTGCAAGGCCTCCTCCATGGCAACTTACCTTCCATGAGTACAAAAGTAAAGTGTTTTACTTTCGGGTGTTTTGTTGCTATTAATTGTGGCCTACGTGCTGTGGGTGAGTGATGACTAAGCTTCTGTGCATGTGCAGTGTAGGTGCTTCGCTGCTTGGCGCGGTATCGTTGCCGTTTGCATCGGCGGTGCTGATCTTAGCATTTCGCAATGTACGCCGTGCTTATGAAGTTTTAACTCTGGTATCTTCGTGCGCGTTGGTACCAATCTTGTACCGTATATATGTGCTTTGCGCCGGCGGCCAGGGTGGCGCGGTTCTGCGTTATGAAATGACGTCATCACTGTGTATTGCTCTTCAACCGGAAGCCCTTGGCGTGGCATTTGCACTCATGGTCTCGTTACTGTGGCTTATAACCAACGTCTATACAATATGCTACATGAACAAAACGGACTCAAAAAACAAAAAACGCCACCCGGTCTTTTACTCCTGCTTTGCAGCCAGCGTCGGCTGCACTTTATGCGTGGCTTTTTCCGGTAACATAGTCACCCTATTTGTTGCATACGAAATTCTTACCGCATGCACTTATCCCTTAATCATACACGGGCTGAGTGCAAGCTCCATAGAGGGAGGCAAGTTCTACCTAAAAACATTACTATGCGCTTCCATGCTGTTTTTTCTTCCTGCAGTAATAATGATTTGCGGGCTGGGGGGTGCGGGATCATTCGGCACTGCAAGTTTCATATCTGAAACACACCCAGCCTTCTTACCAATTTTGCTCATCCTGCTGTGCTATGGAGTTGCCAAAGCTGCAATTGTACCAGTACACGTGTGGCTGCCCAGGGCTATGGTGGCCCCAACTCCGGTAAGCGCGCTACTGCACGCAGTGGCTGTGGTTAAGTCTGGAGTGTTTACAATTATAAAGATTGCAGTATACGTACTTGGCGTACGGGGAATGGGCGAATATTACGCCTCAGCAGGTGGAACCATATACAACTGCAATGTCCTGATGTACTTATCCGCCGCAACTATAATTGTAGGCTCGGTCATGGCGATGCAACAGAGCAATCTAAAAAAGTTGCTGGCGTACTCCACAGTTTCGCAGCTCTCCTACATAACGCTGGCAGTCTCTATGTATACCGACGGGGCAATTAGGGCAGCTGTTTTGCAGATGGTGTGCCACGCTTTCGCTAAGATTACATTATTCTTTGCCGCAGGTGCAATATACGCAGTCACGGGCAAGACTAGCGTCAAGGAAATGGACGGTATAGGGCGTGCGATGCCTCTTACAGCCGCAGCGTTTTGCATCGGGGCTTTGGCGATGGTTGGGGTGCCGCCAGCCTCAACCTTTTGGGGAAAGTTCTCAATTCTGTCAGAAGCAATGGGCAGTGGACATATTGTGGTAGTGCTCACAGTAGTGGCGAGCACCTTGCTCAACACCTTGTATTTTGTCCCGATAATATACAGGGCGTTCTTCATCAAGCCTTCGGCGAAAAGCGGCAGAAAGGAGGCCCCAGTGCCAATGCTCACAGCCATGATGGCCACGTCCGCGTGCACGATCGCGCTGTTTCTATACCCAAACATCGTTTTCGGGGTGTTAGATCGTATCGGGCTTGCAGTCACGTTCCCCAAATAACGGCATTCCTGTACCAGCTCCCAACTATGTGCAGCAATCAACGAAACCAAAGGTCAAACTGGCATCCACCGGGATGACTGCGGCCGAGACTCCCATGGGTATCGTTCGGCTGATGCTCAAAGCAGTGCAGATCTCATGCAGTAAATGGGCCGAGCCGGCCCAGAACGGCGTTGTCATAAGCCTTGATGACGCACCACTCAAGTGGGGCATGAAATCAAAGGGACTCAAACTGGCATCCACCGGGATGATGGCGGACCAAGAACTCCCAGCACCTATAAGTTAAGTCTCGATGCAGTTGTTCGTGCCAAAACGCAAATCGGCTTGATTGTGTTGGGAATTTTATGTATTGACTGCGTTGCATGATTGAACTAGCTTTCTTTAGTTGGGTTTATCGGTAAGTTGGGCGTGGGTTTCAGGTTCAATAGAGTTGCCACTGCCATCTTGTTGGCGTCCTTCGTGATATTATTGGTGAGCAACGTAGTTGATCTGCTCTATAACCCCGACGAAGACCCGCCCAGAGGGTACAGCGTAGATGTTGGCAGTAAGCAGCCTGCCGCTACGGACGCGGGAGCGGGTGATGCCCAGCAAGAGGTAGATTTAGCATCTCTGATGTCAAACGCCAGCCCGGATAGGGGGAAGAGCGTATCCAAAAAGTGCGTCGCGTGCCACACCTTTGACAAAGGCGGCCCCAACAGAGTAGGCCCCAACCTGTGGGGCATTATAGGTGCAAAAAAGTGCAACACCCCCGGGTTCACATACTCTAAGGCGTTGTCTAGCATGCAGGGCGACTGGAGTGAGGAAGAGTTATTTAAATTCCTCAAAAGCCCACAGAGCTATGCCAGCGGAACTCGTATGTCCTTCGTGGGCCTTTCAAAACCCCAAGATATCGCAGATCTGCTTGCGTATATGAAGCAGCTTAAGCAGCAGGAAGGCGAATAGTAGGCCCGGCACGTTCGCAGACGTCAAAACTTCCGAACAGGAGGCGGCACATTCTTCAAAAGGAGATTGTATTTTTCGGATTGTGAAGCATTACCGATTCTCATACAATGCTCACAGGCAATCGTGTGTTGGGGCTGTTGTGGGCGAGGAAAAGCGGCTCGAGTTGGGCAATTCTAGTTACATATCATACATGCAGACCACGGTTCAAAGCCCCGTGTCTGTTGTGTTTTTCGGGGGTTTTATGTCCGATATGCGCGGCACAAAAGCGCAGCATTTGTTCGAGTACTGCAAATCCCACGGAGTGCACTGCACAGTTTTTGACTACTTTGGTCATGGTAGTTCGAGCGGCGAGTTTCAAGAATGCACAATAAGCGACTGGTACGCTAGCTGCGTGAGCGTGGTTGAATCCCTGACGAGCGCGCCTTTGGTTATAGTGGGCTCCAGCATGGGAGGGTGGCTCATGCTGCTAACTGCTCTATCTCACGGCAGAAGAGTACGGGGGCTTGTTGGCATGGCGCCTGCACCAGATTTTACGGAATCGTTGGATTTGAGCGAGTCGCAGCGCGCAGAGATGATGCGCACAGGCAAGACCATAAAAAATACGGATAACTGCAGTTATGTGATTACCAAAAAACTTATAGATGACGGCAAAGCCCATCTGCTTATGAACAAGCGTGAGATCGCGGTGGAGCACCCTATGGTGCTCATACACGGTATGGATGACACAGTCGTGCCTTATCAAGTTTCTCTAGAAATAGCAGGTAAAGTAAAATCTGGGGATGTGCGCGTGCACCTGAGTAAAAGCGGGACCCATCGTCTCACAGATGAGCACTCGCTCGGTCTGATGCTCAAAGCCGTGCATGATCTCATGTAGAAGGAGCTCTGCCCCAATCAGGACGAAGTCCTTGCAGGGAGAACAGCAGCAACAGACTAATACACTTGCGGGGCGTACTGCCGAGGTCCAAGCAGGGCTGGAAGCTGCGGGTATTAAATTAGACGATGCACACACCACCCCTGAAGCCAAGGGCGTGGACAGCATTGACCAAAAGGAACTCGAGCAGGCAGCTGAAGGTCTTGCTACTGCTGTAAATGAGGCTTCTGTAGATGGGAAAATACAATCCCTCAATCAGCAGGAGAGCCAGATTGCACAGGTGCGATGGCAGAAGACGACAAGCAACAACAACAGAATCAAAGCAATGTAGTACAAGCCATCTCGGCCGTATTCCAGCGCAAGAGTGCAGAGCTGCAGCGGCTGAATGACTTCATAAAAGGCGCTGATGGTACACTCAAGAACGTCCATCCCCACATGAAGTCACTGGAAGCGCTTTCTAAGCAACTATCAGAAAAGATTGCAGCTGAGGCAGCAGCGAAGGCAGATGCTAAATACGAGAGCGTGGGACTACGTGCTAAAGCAGCTGCGGATTACCTTCACAGTAACGTAGAACAAGCAACTAAAGACCTCATGGCTTCAGAGTTTGCCATGATGACATTTGGTGGCATCATGACGTGTGCACTACTGTATATCATGAGCTTGGGTGTGCTGGGAGCACAGCAGAGTGGCGGCCGCGGGGCAGGAAACCCCCGTACTGGGATGCACAAAGTTTGAAGTTTTGCTGGTTTTTGAGGAGTGGCTGCGTTGTGTTGTTATCTACCACGCGCGCTTTGTGGCTGTTGTATCGCGGGTTGCTGCCGTGCCGTGCGCTGCTCCAACTTTGAAGCGGCATCCACCGCATTTGCAAATTCCCTTACGGCGCTTTCCAACGTGGGCCTCTGCCCCACCCGCTCACTGGCACTCTGCTGCTGTCTGGAATTAGCGGTAGCAGACATGTCGCTTATGTCTACGGCAACGCCTGGTTGCTGCCCGCTGAATCTAACACCCGCAACTTCCAGCTCTGCTTGGACCTCGGCAGTACGCTCCGCAAATGTATTATCGGTTTTTACAAGCTGGTCAGTTGTTTTTGCAAGCGGGTCAGCAGTTTTTGCACGCCGGTCAGTTTTTGTAAGCGGGTCAGCAGCTTTCGCGAGTGGATCCTTTGCAAGCAGATCAGCTTTCTCCTGCTTCACGCCCGCCTCAACAGTCTTGCTGGTATCATCAGTACGGAGCTGGGCTTTGACATTATCTACGGCACTTGCGACTTGATCGGCTAGGGGCTGCTCCGCGTGTTTATTGAAAAATTTTGATACTACTCTTGTGACAACATGCTGCATTAGTTTCTGCATGCGTTGAAAGAAGCCAGGCGCAGGCGGTGACACCTCTTTCGTTTCGGCCATCCCCGTCGCTGCGCGTGCCCCTTTGCTAACTTTCGCGCGCTCGTAGAAGTCAGGCGTAAGCGATGACGCCACCCCCATTTCGCCCATTTTCGCGAACGCACTTTCCGTTTCGCCAACCCCCGTCAATTTGCGCAATTCCGCGTCTGCGCGCCGCACTTCTTCACGCACTTTTGCACGCCGCACGTTTTCGCGTACCTGTACCCTTCCCGCGATAGCCGTCTCTCGCTCCACAATGGCCTTCCTGGCTTCATCATTAACTGTAACTCCGTGGCGCTCTAGAGAACGTATAGATGCTTCAATGCTTTGCTGAGTGATTTTATTTCTGAACTGCGCATCCCGTTGTTCGCGTTGCTTCGCCCTTTCTTTATTACTCCGAAGCACCGCCTCGCGCGTTGCGTCCATCGCCTTCTCCATATCTTTGAGGAAGCCGTCCACCATCTTTCTTTGCTCTTGTTTACTCCACCCCCCGGTCGGGATCGGTGGCTGTTCAGGCGCATCAGGCTTCCCAACTATCGGCGCGCTAGGATCGAATGTATCTACATCAAGCCCCGCTTTTATGTGCGCAACAAGCTTCCTCCCGGCACTCTCAAGCGCCCAAGGAGTTTCCGCTTCGGGGTTAGGAAACAGCCGCGCTAGGGTGCGCGGATATTCGTCCGCACCTGGCAGACCTATTATACTCTTCGGAGTGGGGAAAAAGAACTCGGCTCTATTCGGGTCCCGAGTTGCGGGATCATCCCACCGCGTCTGATCACGCAGTTGCAGTTTAGCAACTCTTTTATCGTGGCTCAAATTAACTTGTCGCGCAAACTCACGAGACGCAGCGGCATCCGGGTTAAGTGCAGCCATATTCACACATGCCCAGAGCATGGTATTCTCCGTCTCGGTAAACTCCCTGCCATTCTCTCGGGCCTTCTGCTGCAATTCTCTTTTGTATGACATTATTGCGTCACTGGTGAGGCCCAAACGTTCCTCCCCAGCGTTGTAACGTTCCAAATAGTTGCGTATGCGCCCTTCTGCGAGGCGCACAACGCTGTCACTAAAGATTTTAGCCTCCTCTTCCGATGCTTTCCGCAACGCTGCTTCTGTGCCAACACGAGGTTCTTGTACGGGCTCCTGTACGGAGACGGAAGGCTGCCGGGAAGAGAGAGCACCAATCTTCTCGAGTTCAGCTTCAACTTCACTATAGTCTGCACCAGAGCTGATTAGGTTTCTGATTAGGGTTGCTTTATCTACCCTCTTCTTAGACTTAGCTGCAACTTCTCCATGGCCTGCGCCAGGGCTCAAGTTTGCCCGGTCTGAAGCAATAACAGAAGAATCCTGTTGTTTTCTCTGACTTCTTTGCGCTGGAGAAGCAGGCGTTTTTTGCCCTATAAGATCTGCGCTCAGCGTCCCCTTATCCTTCGATGCTTTCCGCAACGCTGCTTCTGTGCCAACACGAGGTTCTTGTACGGGCTCTTGTGCGGGGACGGAAGGCTGCCGGGAAGAGAGAGCACCAATCTTCTCGAGTTCAGCTTCAACTTCACTATAGTCTGCACCAGAGCCGATTGGGGCCGCTTTATCTACCCCCTTCTTAGACTTAGCTGCAACTTCGCCATGGGCTACGTCAGGGCTCAGGTTTGCCCGGTCTGAAGCAATAACAGAAGAATCTGGCTGTTGCCTCTGACTTCTCTGCGCTGGAGAAGCAGGCGTTTCTTGCCCTATAAGATCTGCACTCAGCGCCCCCTTATCCTTCACAGATGGACTCGGTGGGACCACACCTCCGGACGACATTCCTGAACCTCATAATAATTAAAGGGGAAGACGAAAATCCCCACCCCCTCGGGCTCCGGTACTAAGCTGCAGCCCCGCCGGTACGGCTTTTCACCCAAGTGAAAGAAGAGGAAGGAGAGACATTACCCCCGCATAACGCTCCCTTGGCATCGTAGTTTATTAGTGTTTTGCGCTTCCGTTAACAACCCTCTGAACGTCGAACGAAAAGCCGAATATGCGCAGATGGCGCAATGCTACAATTGACATCATCAACACTGGCAAGGAACGCATCTACCCACTCACCGAGGCGGGCGGCAAACCAATACTCCCTTCTTGCTGAATGCACGGCAACTGCAGCGGTTCTGCAAGAAGTGCGGTTTGCACCCCCCGATTTGTGGTAGCAACGATGCGCTGTGCTCCCTGTGAAGGACTTCGTCCTGATTGGGGCAGAGCTCCTTCTACATGACATATCTACACCGTGTCAGTTAAAGGTAGGGTAGCGGTTTACCTAGACCAACCAGAAGACTGCTGTTGCTGCTGTTCTCCCTGTGCAATCTGGGTCTCCTGCTGATTGAGGGACTGCATCTTCCCATCTGCAGAAGCCTCATTTACAGCAGCAGCAAGACCTTCAGCTGCCTGCTCGAGTTCCTCTTGATTAATGCCTTCCACGCCCTTGGCTTCAGGGGTAGCTTCTTGTAGTCCCTGTGCATCGTCGAATCTAATACCCGCAGCTTCCAGCCCTGCTTGGACCTCGGCAGTATGCCCCGCAAGTGTATTAGTCTGCTCTGTGCACACCTCTATTGTAGCGTTTATAAGGTCAGTAACAATTGCTTGGTCGTCCTTACTAGTGTCATTTACTGCTGCAAGTAAGGCAGTTTCGACAATTTGGGCTTCTTCTACAGGTATAGCGTCGCTCATGTTCTGCGTTTCTGGGCTGATCTCTGCCACCTCTACACTATTGTCCTGCGAGTTTGCCTCTATACTAGCTTTGCTCATGATCCCAAGACTACGTGCCATACGGAACATCACGGATTCTAGGCCCGAATGCATATGTGAGATAAGCTCCTTGGTTGTCCTAGCAGGAGGTTTAGGCGTGAAGGACTTCACAAGTGCATCGCGCTCTGCTTGGGAGAATGCACCTATTTGTGCAAGCTCATTACACATATCGGTGATGACGAGCTGAAGCTGTTCATGCCCTTTAGCAAGCTCATTCCGCATATCGCTGACGATGGTCTTAATGGTTTCAGTCCCTGCAGCAACTGTTGCTGCACGCTCCCCTGCCACACGCTCGGTCATTGCTTGTGCTTCAGCTCGCTGCTCAGCCTGTACCCTGTCTGCTTCCTTTGCTTCTTCTAGCTGTTCAACTGACGCATAACCTGCTAGAGCTGCTGTCCACTTAGCTATGCCATCATTAGCTGACTTGAATGCATCGCCAATAGACTTGAATGCATCGCCAACAGACTTGAATGCATTGCCAAATGCATCGCCAATAGACTGGTAAGTCTCCTTGACCCCTTGAGCGATGTCTGTGGCCTCCCGTGTGAGGGTGGCGTTGATTTCTTCAAACTTCTGATTGATTGCTGCGAAGGAGCCCTTCATAAGCTTGGCACACGTCATGATGCCACCAAATGTCATCATGGCAAACTCTGAAGCCATGAGGTCTTTAGTTGCTTGTTCTACGTTACTGTGAAGGTACTCACTGACTTTAACTACGGCATTGTTTACGGATTGATTGTCCATAGCTGTCAGCAGCAGCGTCGCAGGTGTAGCTGCGGCCATACCCACGATAGCTGCGGTGTATGCTGCAACGCACATGGATACTGCACCAGCTAGTTTAGCTACAGCACCCATGAACTTACCGGTCATAGCCAAGCCTTCCCAGGTAGCTTGAGCTGCTACTGCAATTGCGGTGCCAATTTTATGCAGTCCTTTGTAGAATGTGTTAGCACTGACCCCTTCAGGAGACCATGCTTCACCTTCAACTTGCTGTTCTGCCTTCGCGTCGATTGCTGTGCGCAGGCTTTCAATCTCTTCGAGAGCCTTGCTCCACTTGTGGCATGCATTGTCGAGTTTGTTTTTACACTTGTCTAGACCCTTGCCGGCATACTTGCCCATGGTCTCATTGGCATAACCAACGCCGTAGGAGGCCTCTACCAAGCCATTGCGACATAACCCTGCACCAAGTCTAGATGTTTCCAGACCTTCCCTAACTAGTGCAGTATCCTTGGCGTCAATCCCCTGTGATATCTGTGCCTGGCCTTCCGCGAGCATGTGCATGCCTCGGTCTAACATCTCCAGGCTTTCATCCACTGTACGCTTGAAGCCTGCTAGACCCCAAGCTGCTGCCTTGCCAAATTCTTGCTCCTCACCCGCTGGTACTTCAATCTTCTCACCAGTGTCAGGTGCTTCATCCATGAACGGTAGTGCGTCAATGCTCTGGTCAAGGTCCTTGGGTGCATCTGAGCTCTTGAGTTTACCACGGGCGACAAGCCGCCCGAGATTACCTAATGCTGCAGCTGCTTTAGCACGTAGTCCCACGCTCTCGTATTTAGCATCTGCCTTCGCTGCTGCCTCAGCTGCAATCTTTTCTGATAGTTGCTTAGAAAGCGCTTCCAGTGACTTCATGTGGGGATGGACGTTCTTGAGTGTACCATCAGCGCCTTTTATGAAGTCATTCAGCCGCTGCAGCTCTGCACTCTTGCGCTGGAATACGGCCGAGATGGCTTGTACTACATCGCTTTGATTCTGTTGTTGTTGCTTGTCGTCTTCTGTCATCGCACCTACCTACTTAACAATGTCTTGATAACCGGTTAGGCGCTCTTAACATGCCACCCGGCATTGCTTTATTTCACCAAATTTTCGGCTGTCCGGCGATTTTCGCCTCACAGAGCACCCGCCCCGCAGCAAGGTCCACAGACGCGTGCGCAGAACGGGGCCCGAGCTCGTAAAAAGTGTAACGGTGATTTTCTTAACTTAATATGAACTTCAAAGCTGCTGGAAATGGGTTAAATACAACTTTTGCTACACGCCAAAGTACACCAAAGGCCCTATCAGCCGGGGTTACAGCCAGAAAAGTGCGCCGCCTAGAGCAGAACAACAAATGATGGAAAATTCACCACATGAGCGATAAGCAGCTAGAACATGGTGGGCAGTAACAGACTCGAACTGCTGACTTCCTCGGTGTAAACGAGGCGCTCTACCAACTGAGCTAACCGCCCCCGCAGAATGCTAAACCATAACGACAACTACTGCAACAGAGAACTTTTTATATCTTCATAAGAAACGCCACATTGCTTGCACGACCCTAAAACCGTGTTCACCAGAAGGAACGCTATGGTCATCGGCCCCACGCCCCCGGGAACCGGAGTGACTGAACATGGAACATCCTGCAAACCTTCGAACTCAACATCCCCAACAAAGCGCTTCTTGCCGCTCTCTTCTACAAGGTTTATGCCAACATCGACAACTATTGCCCCAGGCTTGATCCAGGAAGCCCTAATGAAGCGGGCCTTGCCCACCGCTGCCACAATTATATCTGCCCGCAAACAATGCTCTTCAAGATTACGGCTGGCAGAGTGTAGCACAGTCACCGTACAATTTTCGTAGAGGAGCAGCAATGCAACTGGCTTTCCCACTATGTTAGAGCGGCCTACAACCACCGCGTTGCTACCGGCCAGATCTTGTTTTACAGTTTTTATCAGATGGATGCACCCCTGCGGAGTACATGGAATCATGCAATCCAGCTGACCAGTGGCTAGCTTGCCAGCGTTGGCATTGTGAAACCCATCAACGTCTTTCTCGGGGCTGATGGCGTTAATCACCAGCTCTTTATCTATATGCCTTGGTAGGGGCAGCTGCACCAAAATACCGTGCACTGCCGCGTCTCTGTTTAGCTCATCAATGATGCGCAACAGCTCCTCCTGGGAGGTATCATGCTCAAGGGCAATAGTCCGGGACTGCAGGCCGAGCTCCTCTGCCTTGCGCTGCTTATTGCCTACGTACAGCTTACTCGCCGGATCATCCCCAACAATGACCACCACCAAGTGTGGTACTATTCCATGTTCTGCCTTAAGTCGATCAACAGATACACGCAACCTGTCTAGCAAACCCCGTGCAACCAGTTTACCGTCTATTATTTCACGCACTAAACCCCCAAAAGACCGTAAAAACAGGCATGAGGGCCAGGGAATTCAAAAAACTGCACCGAGGGCACACCCCACTACCTATCAATGTACCCGGACAAGCACACTACGGCAGATTGCCCCACCACAACAGCGGCCGCCCACAGGACGGACTACCCACTGCCCGCGGGTTTGTGCCCATTGGGAGGCGTATGCGCGGTGCCATAGTTCAGATACCTGTTGTCCAGGAAGACATTATCCCCAGGATGCCTGAAGTAGCCCTCAGTATGAACATTTGGGGTTCCCATGTCAAGCAGCTCAGTAACCGTAGCGAAACTGTACCCCTCTTTTTGCAAAAAACCCACAATCACCTTTAGATTCTCAAGCGTGTGCGGGGGAACCGAAGTTGCGTGCATTAGCAAAATCGACCCCCTGCGTATGCCCATTTCTGACACAAATTTGTCGGAGATCCGCTCCCACTCGGGCACTACAACGTCCCATTGCACAATCCTAACCCCACTTTTACGCAAAAGGTCAAGATTCGCGTCTGCCACCCTACCGTAAGGTAGCCTGAACAAGCTAAGACCATTGGGAATTTTTTCAAACTCCTCATGCGATACGCCATCATGCAATCGCGCACCGACAGCGCTTCTGAGTATCTCATACTGCCTTTCAGTGCACATGACCTGCTCGGTTGCATCCCTTACGGGCAATAGCGCAAAATTTCCGTGAGTCCACGCATGATTACCTATTTCAAACAGTGGGTCCGCAATGAGCTGCATCGCCCTTTCTGGGTGCGTCTTCATCCATTTTCCACCGAGAAATAGCGTAGCGGGAATGCCGCGTTGCCTGAGAAAATCGATTACCCCGCCGTCATAGCCCGCAGTTTTGGTAGAAAGTTCGCAAAAATCGAACGTTAGAGCCACAACCTTCCCCACATCTGGGCGCAGCGAGACAGACCTAATATTCCCCCATACGCCATTGCCTTCCCCCTGGGCCCGAAGCGGCGTGCATCCACCGTCCGGCAGCGCCAAATCTGGCTGGTGGTAACTAGAAACCTTGCTTTCCTCTTCCGTACCACGGAGCTGCGCATCCGTCCAGATAGCGTCCATCACGGCCCGGGAGCCAAATTTGCCACCATGGCCGGCATCTTGCACGTGCGCGGCACCGCACATCGGGAAGACAGCAGCGAATATCGCGAAAACGACCGGCCATACCGCCGACTTGCCACTGGCTGGAAACACACCACAGCACGCCCGAACCACACGGGCAACCACAACTGCCATACTTGCTCAACTTCTGATTGTCTTAGACTTGTAGCACGACACCCCGGAAGCCGCAATGCTTATTTGTGGAACACGAACCCGCATAGCGAGAACCGAGTAAATTTCTCAAGCCGCAACAGCCCGTATCACAACGGGAAGTTTTTGTCTATAAGCTCCCTCAACCCCATCTGCCTAGACACCCTCTTGCTCTCTGCACCAATAATACAGCCTATCTTGCGCGCGGTTTCCTCAGCATCTTCGTTGACTATTATGTAATCGTAGCGGTAGCAGTGACTGATCTCGAATGGGGCGCCTTTAAGCCTCTCCCTCGCAACACCATCAATACCGCCTCGGTCGCTCATGCGACGCTCTAACTCATCCATGGAAGGAGGCATCATGAAAACACTCACTACTGATTCTTTCATCGTTTCCATTAGCCTGTAGGCCCCCTGCCAATCGATCACAAACAGTATGTTTTTCCCGCTACTGATGTTTTCTGCCACAAACTTCCGCGGTATGCCGTAGTAATTCCCGAAAACTTTCGCGTGCTCCATCATCTCACCAGATTCGCACATCAGCAAAAACTCCGCTTCGCTGAGGAAAAAGTAGTCCCTACCGTTAACCTCACCCTCCCTAGGAGCCCTCGTGGTTGCGGAAACCGAGCGTATTATGTTGTTATCACTGTTTTTGATGATAAGGTCAGACACGGTGGTCTTGCCGCACCCAGAGGGTGAGGAGAGCACCAGCATTATACCTTCACTTGTCAGCTTTAGGCCCACAACACCCCTGCAATTCCCGTGCCAGAGGCCGCTTATATCATCAACGTGCCCAACTTTCAACCGAAATAAACCCCGGTGCATAGTGTGCTCAGCCCACAACAAGGCTACTATTGCGAAAGCTGCGCGCTCACGTTATAGAAGCGACTGCCGCCACGGCTATCCGCTGCACACCTGCCTTTTCTGCGCACTTACTCATTGAGCCTAATGTGGGTGTGTATCAGCATCGTAGCCACGGTAAGGAGCAGCTGGCCATGGGTAAACTTACTGTTGTCGCTCATAAGTAACTATGCTATCTTCCGGGGATGGGGTAGGTAGCTTCTGGTGCGGTAGCGTGAAGGGTCTTGTTCGTTACTCGTGGGCGGCGTTGCCCTGTCTGGTGTGCATATGCGCCGTCTCGATGGCGGTGGGCCTGTATTGCGCGCTTTATGCCTCACCGCCAGATTATAGGCAGGGTGAGGTCGTGCGCATAATGTATTTGCACGTACCCTCTGCGTGGATTTCGTTGGGGACGTATGCGGCAGTCGCCGTGTTGAGCTTTGTAGCACTAATTAAAAAAAACGCGGGTTTTTTGCTGTCCAGGGCGATGGCACCTGTGGGCGGGTGTTTTACCATGGTGTGTTTGGTCACTGGCAGTGTGTGGGGCAAATACACGTGGGGTGCCTGGTGGGTGTGGGATGCTCGGCTCACCTCAATGTTGCTTCTGCTCTTCTTATATTTGGGATATTCGTGCTTGTGGAATGCATTTGAAGATCAGGCAAGAGCTTCGAGGGCCGCCGCCTTGTTTGCGGTGTTTAGCGCCATAAACGTACCGATTGTGAAGTTCTCGGTGGACATATGGTCAACTCTGCACCAACCGGCAAGTGTGCTGAGGAAGGGTGGCGTGGCTATTGATTCCTCAATGCTGGTACCGCTATTTGCAATGTTCACCGCTCTCGCATCTCTATTTGGCGTGTTTACGCTGCTTCGCATCAGCACCTTGGTCAGAGCGCGGAAGTGCAGGGCCAGGCTTGCCCGTGTCTATAGCCAGGAGGCGCTATGATCGGGACGTTGTCTGGCACGGTCGAAGAGGTTGTGTGCAGCAATCGCATCATACTGTGTGTCGGCGGAGTGGGGTATTTGGTGCAGCTGCCGGGCAGGGTGCTAAGCGGCTGCCAACACGGAGATCATGTTCGGCTGTATATTGAAACCTATGTGGGCAGAGACGGCGTCTCCCAGCTCTATGGCTTTGCAAACAGGGAAGAGCAAAACTGCATGCGGATGCTTATTAAAGTCAGCGGCGTGAACTACAAGACTGCCATGGCAATATTGGACGTGCTGACCCCAGAGCAGGTGTTTTCTGCAATCGTAAGCGAAGATAGGGCTGCTTTAAAGGTTGGTGGCGTGGGAGAAAAGCTCATCAGTAGAATAATTTCCGAGTTGACCCCGCAGGTACAGAAATTTGAGCTCAACAGGTTCGCTGCAACCACTAGAACAGACAGTGAGGCTGTTGCTGCCTTACTCAGCCTGGGGTACGAAAGGACGGCAGCCTTGGGTGCGCTGCAGAAAGTTGGAGTGTGTGACTCCACCGAGGATGCGGTACGCCGCGCACTTTTGGAGTTATCTAAGTGAGCAACGACACATTACACAAATATGAGGCCCTGCCGGAGGACCATCGCAATGTTGCTCTCCGCCCGTGCCTAATAGAAGAGTTTGTGGGGCAGACTGAGGTCATAAAGAATCTCAAGGTCTTCATACAATCTGCGTATGAGAGAAGAGAGCCCATGGACCACGTTTTATTGTATGGCCCGCCGGGCTTAGGTAAAACCACGCTTGCACATATCATCGCAAAAGAACTAAAGGTGAATTTTAGGTCAACTGCCGGGCCTTTGTTGAGCAAAGCAGGTGACTTGGCAGCAATTTTGACCAATCTTCAACCCATGGATGTGTTATTCATAGACGAAATTCATAGGTTGAACAGGAACATAGAGGAGGTGCTATATTCCGCTATGGAGGACTATTGCCTCGACATTGTGGTAGGAGAGGGATGTGGCGCAAGAACTTTGAAAATCGACATCCCCGCTTTCACATTGATCGGCGCTACCACAAGGTTTGGATTGATCTCAAACCCGTTGAGGGACAGGTTCGGCATCCCACTGCACCTGGAGTTTTACTCTGTAGACGAACTCGTGCTTGTGATAAAGCGGGCCGCCGGCGTGATTTGCACTAGTATAGACGATAGCGGGGCGCGGGAGATTGCCTCCAGATCCAGAGGCACACCGAGAATTGCGCTAAGGCTCTTCAGGCGCGTGAGAGACTTTTTAGAGTTTGAGAGGAAGCACGGCACAATAGATGGCAACTTCGCAAATAGCGCGCTGTTCCGCCTGGGAATAGACGGTGCTGGGTTCGACAAAATGGACTTGAAATATCTAAAGTTCGTTTTTGAGGCAAAAGGTCCGGTGGGCATCGACACTATAGCCTCAGCGCTTTCAGAAGACGTAGGCAACATCGAAGAGACTATAGAGCCATATCTAATAAAAACCTGCTTCATCCAGCGCACACCACGCGGCAGGGTGCTCACACAAAAAGGCTTTGAATACCTGCTCAGCAGCAAGTACATATAGGCTCGTGGAAAAAGGGTATGCAACGGCGCGGAGACAACGCTGAGCTTAAGAGCTTAAACTGAGTGGCTGCAATCCTACAGTGCGCGGGGCCTGCCAGCCGGTAGGGTAGGGATTTACTGCTGACCAGCCGCACCATTAGCTCTAAGCTTCGCTCCTCGGCGTACATACGCACAGGATCACTGAAGATATTCCGCAGCATGTGAAAGTCAGCAAACAAATTGGGACTATGGTGCCATTGTAAAACTTGCCGACAACGTACATGCCTACAACTCCAAAAACTGTCTGACAAAAAATAATGAAGGCAGAGGCTGCGCCTTTGTTGCTGACCTCACGAAAGGCCAAAACAGCGCCGTTACTGGCGATAAGTGAAATGCAGAATGAGGAGGGAATCCAGATTGCCTCCACAAGCACAGGTGTAAGAGCGAAGTAGTAATCGGCCATAATCGCCGCCACATCTGATGCCACAGTCAGCACCAAACCTACAGCTATCATTCTTCTCATACCAAACCTGCCCACCAGCTTTACGTTGGCCATAGTCCCGGCAATGAATGACACTCCGCCAATAGCTGCAACATAGCCATAATACTTTGCCTGGAGCCCCATGCCCTCAATAAATACAAATGGCAGAGTTCCCACTGAGGCCAATGTATACGTCATCGTGAGAACCTTGATGAAACAATAGGCAAGAAACCTGCGGTTCCTCAGCAGGGCGACGTACCCGGAAACTATTGTAATCGGATTACACCCCGCACGTCTCTCCGATATTGTCTCTGGAAGCTTGCACACCAACCAGGAAAGGAGTGCTGCGCTCAGGACTATTGACACTACAAAAACTGTTCTCCAACCATATCCATGTTCTATCATGTATGAGGACATGCCGGGTGCAATGAACGCGGAGCCGGTAACAGCACACATGTACATCAAGGATATCCTCTTAGAGCACTCCTCACTAGAATAGGTGTCACATATAATTGCATAGCCCACTACTGCAGAAACTCCCGCACCTACCCCGTGAAAAAATCTGGCAATAATGAGAACAGTTATGCTATTTGCAAAATAGCACCACAGCCCGGTAATAAGGAAGACGGCCATTCCGAAGAGCATGACAGGCCTACGTCCATGCCGGTCAGACATAGGACCGTAAATCAGCCCCGATGTCGAATAGCCAAGCATCTCACAGCTGACTGTAAACTGAGTAACAGTCTGTTCCGCACCAAAAAAAGCCCCCACCTGCGTTAGGTAGTTGGCATACATAGCGTTAGTGATATCAACGAGTACTACAGACAGCACGGCAAGTATGAATGCCAACGAGCTCAGCAGCATACGTACTCCACATGTCTAGTTAAGGAACAGCACATCACGCTTCGCCACAACATTAACAACAAGACTGACCTCAATAGCCCAAGAGGGCCCCTACAAAAAGAACTTCCGCGTGACAGACCACAAATAGTATGCGCATTACTCAGGTTCGCCATCGGGGTACAGTACTGACATGAGCTCGCCCCACTCCCTGCGCCCTAGTCCGCTCTCCTCCATACTCACCTTTTCCCCTTGTAGCATCTTTCTCACAACCACAAGCGCGCTTCTTGATATTGTACTGGATTCCAAGTGGTATTCCACAAATGCGGCGTGCACCATGGGAACCCATAACCTCACTATTTCCAGAATCCTGCTCGCATATTCTCTAATCTCATATTGGGCACCCGCACCAGATCTAAGCGCCAAAAACCTCAGCAAATTGTGCAGATTAACTTTCCAATACCACTGGGTATAGCAATTAATCGTCAGGTTCATTCTGGCAAGCTCCCGCGCTAAGCCCTGCTCCAGCAGGGCTTCGTAATCTTCATACATGAGCTCAGAATTGCGCCTAAAAAGCTCCATAATCCTCTTCGCGGCATCAGCAGGCAACGGCGTTCCCCTGCCCTGTGCGTTGTTTGTTGACTGCTCCGCAATCTGCTTCTCATCCGGAATGTAAAACTCGCGATCCAATACAGAGTACCTAGCAGAATACTCATTTATACTTGCAGTACGGTGCCTTACCCACTGCCTGGCGACAAAAATTGGCAACTTTACGTGAAGCTTAATCTCACACATTTCGAAGGGGGAAGTGTGTGCATGCCGCATGAGGTACCCAATTAACGCGGCATCTTGGCTAGTGCGCTTCGTGCCCCTACCGTAAGATACGCGCGCAGCCTGAACCACGGACTCATCAGAGCCCATATAATCAACAACCCTTACAAACCCTTTATCTAAAACCCTGAGCTCCTGATGCAGGATATCCTCAAGTGCATGCACGACCACACGCTTTGTGTACTCACCCGTTCCTTCTTCCACCTATAACTCCAACCTCTTGAGCATCAGCTGCTTAATTTTAGAGATCGCCTTTGCAGGATTTAAGTCTTTAGGACAGGTTTTTGTACAGTTCATAATAGTGTGGCACCTATACAGTTTAAACGCATCATCAAGGAGCTCCAACCGTTCATCAGTTGCCTCATCCCTGCTATCCGCCAACCACCGATACACTTGCAGCAGAACCGCAGGCCCCAGGTATTTGTCGGAATTCCACCAATAGCTCGGACAGCTTGTGCTGCAGCTAGCGCACAGAATGCAGTCATAAATTCCATCCAGCTTGCTCCTGTCTTCAACACTTTGAAGACGCTCACTAGTGCCGGAAACAGGATCCTGAGCCTTGAGCCACGGACTGACAGACTTGTACTGCGCATAGAAGTCGCTAAGATCTGGCACTAGGTCTTTAATTACGTTCATGTGGGGCAATGGGTAGATTTTCACATCCCCTTTGATGTCAGAGATGTATTTTGTACATGCGAGAGTGTTAGAACCGTCAATATTCATCGCGCAGGATCCGCATATGCCCTCTCTGCAGGACCTCCTGAACGTAAGTGTGGAATCCACCTCGTTCTTAATTTTTATTAGCGCATCAAGGACCATCTGCCCGCATTTATCTAAATCGATGTAGAATGTGTCAATCCTAGGGCCTTCATCGTCATCTGGAGACCACCGGTATATCTTGAAGCACCCGACACGCTGCGCGCCCTCCGCCATGTTGTGCACTTTACCCTTAGGATTGATTTTAGAGTTCCGCGGCAGAGATATCTGCACCATTGGCTACACCCCATTAACCACTATCTAGTATACCCTCTTCTGAGGAGGAAACCACTCCACCTCATTTGTAAGCGTGCTGGTAGCAACACTCTTGTAGGCTATCTTCACACCGTGGGTCTTGCTATCGTACCAAGCCATGGTGTGCTTCATCCAGTTTTCATCATCACGCTCCGGAAAATCCTCACGGGCGTGAGCGCCTCTGCTCTCAGTGCGATTCGCAGCACAGTCCATGGTAATCACAGCCTGAGGCAGCATATTGGTTAGCTCAAGAGCTTCCACAAGGTCACTGTTCCAAATCATGCTCCTATCCGAAACAGACATATCTTTCGCCATAGAGGCAACCTCGCGGATTTTCTGTTTCCCTTCATTAAGAATGTCTGCGGTACGGAAAACCGCCGCATGGTCTTGCATCACACGCTGCATGCTATCACGCACCTCGGCAACCCGGGGGCCACCGCGTGAAAAGCGCAGTTTATCAAATCTATCAACAATTGCATCTACGAACGATTCTTCTATCGGCGCGTGGGGAGCGCCAGGCTTGATGATCTCCTTGGCCCTAAGCGCAGCCGCTCTGCCAAAAACCACCAAGTCCAGTAGGGAATTAGAGCCCAAGCGGTTAGCACCATGCACAGAAACACATGCCGCCTCGCCGATTGCAAAAAGCCCTGCCACTATCTTTCCCTTTTCCGATAGAATAACCTCCCCATAATAGTTTGTCGGCACCCCACCCATGTTATAGTGTACCGTAGGCAGGACTGGTATAGGATCTTTAGTAACGTCAACACCAGCAAACGTCTTGGCAGTTTCACTGATGCCTGGCAGCCTTTCTTTTATCACCCCAGGGTCAAGATGGGCTATAGACAGAAACACGTGGTCTTTCTTCGGCCCAACACCCCTACCCTCGCGTATCTCCATTGTTATGGCCCTGCTAACAACGTCACGAGAGGCAAGGTCCCGCGCCTTGGGCGCATAGCGCTCCATAAACCTCTCCCCTTCGGAGTTCAGCAGGTATCCACCCTCACCGCGGCAACCCTCGGTCATCAAGCAGCCAGAACCGTATATACCAGTGGGGTGAAACTGCACGAATTCCATGTCTTCCATGGGCAGCCCAGCCCTGGCAGCCATACCGCCACCATCACCAGTGCAGGTATGGGCACTGGTCGCCGAAAAGTATACCCTGCCATACCCACCGGTTGCCAAAACCACCGCGTGCGCGCGGAACCTGTGTAGAGTGCCGTCACACAATGACCACGCAACAACGCCATGACAAGCGCTATTGTTAGCGCTCATGATCAGATCTATCGCAAAATACTCAACAAAAAACTCTACCTTATATTTTAGGGCCTGCTGATACAAAGTGTGCAATATGGCATGCCCAGTTTTGTCCGAGGCAGCACAGGTACGCACGGCCATCTTGCCTTTGCCATATTCTGTAGTCATACCCCCAAACGGACGCTGGTATATTTTGCCATCTTCAGTTCTCGAGAAGGGAACCCCATAATGCTCAAGCTCAACAACCGCTTCCATAGCATGCTTGCACATATACTCGATGGCATCTTGATCACCAAGCCAGTCAGACCCCTTAACGGTGTCGAACATATGCCACCGCCAGTCATCCTCAGAAATATTACCAAGCGCCGCACTGATGCCACCCTGGGCAGCCACGGTATGGCTACGGGTGGGAAAAACCTTAGACACACACGCCACGGATAGGCCCGCAGCGGCCATGCCGACAACCGCACGTAGCCCGGCACCCCCCGCGCCAACAACCACAACATCATACTCGTGGTCTACAATTTTATATGCCGACCCAGGTGCTCCCACAGCGCAAAACGCAAAATCACAAACGACCTCAGCGTACCATAATAACCCCCACAGTCAACAACAACTTTGGTCCCACCGCCCGCAATCAGTACCGCGCTAGCTCGCTATAGCAGCCTTAGGTTGGCACAAAACTCACCCACACTGGGACTTTTCTTCCTTGGACGTTTTTATCAGTATCTCATTAACCAACCACAACTTTGCCGACATAACGCGTAAAAACTTGGCTGGCCTCCAACTGCACCGGCGCAACTCAAAAGCGTGTACAGCCGCCTATCCCCTATACTGCAAAAGCTGCAGCTTAACCAGCCTGGCATATAAGCTGTTTTCGTCCTGTATGAGTGAGTCATGCGTGCCGACCTCTTTGATCGCCCCGTCGTCTAATACCACTATTTTATCCGAGTTGGCTACAGTGGAGAGCCTATGCGCTATGGTAATCATGAGCTTGCCTTGCATCAACTCACACAATGCTGCCTGCACCTTGCTTTCATTATCGGAATCCAGAGCCGAAGTCGCTTCGTCCAATATCAAAACTTCTGGGTTCCTCAATATGGCTCTGGCTATCACTATTCTCTGCTTCTGTCCCTCCGATAAGCATATTCCCTTCTCACCAACGAAAGTGTCAAACTTGTTTGGGAGAGTGTGTATAAAATCCGCAATGCTAGCCCTTTCCGCCGCTTCCTCCAGTTGCCTATTGGTGTAGGTACGGTCGGCCCCGTAGGCGATGTTATCAAGTATGGTGCCGGAAAATATCACTGGGCTTTGTGGAACCACGCAGAAAAGCGAGCGTAGGCTGCGTAAGGAAATCTTCCTGATATCCACCCCGTCGATGGTTATGCTTCCGGAGCTGACATCATAAAACCTCAGGAGCAAGTCAGTAATCGTGCTCTTTCCCGCACCAGAATACCCCACTATTGCCACTCTCTCACCACTATGCATAGTAAGGCTTACGTTCCGCAGCGCTGGTGTGTCTGTTTTGCTCGGATAGAAGAACGTGACGTTGTGCATCTCGACTGCCCCCTTGACTGCATTAACGTCCACACAATCCTCGGCATCTGACATTCCCACATCAATGCACAATAGCTGTAGTACGTCTTCGGCAATCCTGGCGGCCTTCTGCAGATCTTGGATATTGTCCCCTATGCCGTTCACCGCACCGGCGGCAAGTACTGCATAAAAAACGAACGATAAGAGAGACCCGGCGCTCATGCTCTGGACACTCACCTCTTTGATGCCCATCCATAAGACAACGCCGACAGACCCGGCAGCCGCGGAGAGAATCAGGGTCACCAACAGTGCCCGCCATAGTAAATATTTCCCGGCAATACGGAAGTTTTCGTCTAACAAATTGGCAAACTTGGCTCTTGCATGATCTTCGGCCGTAAACGCTTGGATAACCCCGATACCCCTGCACGTTTCCTCGCCAAAATGGGCTAACTGCTCAACCCTTCCCCGCAAAAGACGAGAGAAATGTCGCACACGCCTGCCTAACAACGCAACAATTGCCCATAGAATCGGCAACATGCAGACTATATACCCAGTAAGCTTTATGTTGGTATGCGCGAGCATGGTTGCGCTACCTATGAGAACAGTCGTGTTCCGAAAAATCACCAGCATACTACCGCTCAGAATGGCCTGCAGCATGGCCATGTCAGTTGTTAATCTGCTCATTAACACCGACGTGCTGGTATTTTCCAAAACGCTCTGAGATAAAACGACGATTTTGTCATATATCTGCTTTCGCAAGTCACGCACCACGAGCTCAGCTCCGCGCCCTGAAAGCCAAACCCGCAAAAACGAGCTTGTCGACATCGTTGCAATCAGAAAAAAAATAACTGTCAGCGGCCTAGAGTCTGAGGTCGCACCAACGGCGTCGACCAGCGCGTTCATGCTGTGTCCCAAGGCGAGTATGGCCCCAGAAGAGGTAATCACCGCAAGGTATGACAGCAAGAAATACAAAAAGTGTGGCCGTATATAGGAGAGCAGCGCCTTCATGGCACACCTATTGCTCTCGAGGGCCAAAGGCGGCGCATATATCCTGTTTAACAAAGGAAAGCAGCTCACGCGCATTTTGCGTATCACGCCACGATGCATCATCTGCGTTGTAAGAGAAACGCACCGATCCGCTAATTGGAGATGCAACCCATATTTGCGATGAGGGCTGATGCCAACTTATCAGGTATACAAGCCCATCGCACGTAGCCTCGATTATTCCATCACCCACGTCACACTCGATGCGCCCCTCAACATCAACTTGCTCGATCATGGACAGCAAAGAATCCAAAGCATCTCGTGCCACAACTTTTAAATCAGAAGTCGGACTGCTTTTCATCACGGAACACACCTCACACCATAAACGCCCCAGAGGCCACCATAGCGATGCAACCGACCACGAGCAGCCGCCACGGCGCTACACTTGCATCGTCTAGCAACCCCACAAACGCGAGGAGCCCCGACCAACGCACATGAGGCTATTAGCACACCTCACACACAGGAAACGCCGACATGGGAAGGCTGCGCACTAGGCCATTTACTTCGCGCCTAACCTCTGCTTCCGCCGCAGACATTTTTTCTTGACCCAAAGAACAAGCATTAACAACCTTCGCAACCAAGCGCCCTATGCTTTCAAACTCAGGTACTCCAAGCCCGCGCGAGGTTTCAGCAGCAGAGCCCAGCCTTATTCCGGAAGTAACCCAGGGTTTTTCTGTGTCAAAGGGAACCGCATTCTTGTTGCACACAATACCGGCTCTTTCCAAGGAGGAAGATACTTCCCTGCCGGTTACACCCTTTGATCTCAGGTCAAGTAGCACGATGTGGCTATCAGTCCCGCCCGTGACAACATCCAGCCCCTCGGAAGACAAAACACCAGCAAGAACGCGGGAGTTTTCTAGCACCTGTTGGGCGTATAGCTTGAAATCCGGATGCAGAGCCTCTTTGAACGCCACCGCCTTCGCCGCTATCACATGCATCAGCGGGCCACCCTGCATTCCAGGAAACACGGACAGCCTTATCTTTTTGTGTATTTCTTCATCGTCAGTCATTATAACGGCGCCCCTAGGCCCCCGGAGGGTCTTATGGGTGGTGGAAGTAACGACATGCGCGTGCCCAAACGGTGATGGATAGCAGCCCCCAGCAATCAGCCCCGAATAGTGAGCTATGTCCGCAAGCAAATATGCCCCCACCTTATCTGCGATGGCCCTAAAAGCGGCAAAGTCTATCCTTCGCGGGTATGAAGACGCCCCGGCAATAATCAATGAGGGTTTGGCAGACAGGGCAAGAGCCTCCACCTCATCCATATCTATGAGCCCCGTATCGCGATTGACCCCATAAGACACGGCATTAAACCACCGCCCCGAAACATTAGGGGCCGCACCGTGGGTTAAGTGTCCTCCGCAATCCAGGGACATGCCAAGAATAGTATCACCAGGTTTCAAGAGCGCCATAAAAACCTGCTGGTTGGCCTGGGAGCCAGAGTGTGGCTGCACATTAGCAAATTTACACCCAAAAAGTCTGCAGAGACGCTCAACGGCTAGGTTTTCCACAACGTCAACTAGGGCGCAACCGCAGTAGTACCTGCTGCCCGCATACCCCTCAGCGTATTTGTTAGTTAGCACAGAACCCTGGGCCTGCAGGACCGCACGACTCACAAAATTTTCCGACGCGATCATCTGCAGCAGAGTGTTCTGCCTTTCCAGTTCCGCCGATATGCTGTTTGCAACCTCGGCGTCAAACACTCCTATATCAACATTGCCAATGTACCCAACCATAAACCCCTACAAATATCGTCAGTATCTCAAGTAGAGGGCATTTCTTCCTCATCAGAAGCGTCGCCAGCACCCTCATCACGGCCCTCACCGTCGGCGACACCATCCGCATCATCTGCATGGTCATCCACCGGGCTTGAATCCTGCTGCTCAGCAGCCGCAACATCTTCTGCCTGCTCAACCTCAGCAGCTGCAGCCGCTTGGTCTTCGCTCTTAGCAATTCCTAGTCTGACCCTCTCAGCTTCAGATTCGTTCCTGACCACATGCAACCGCAACGTAGCAACCAAATCGGCATGCAACTCTACGTTTATCTCATACTCTCCAGTGCGCTTTATCACCTCACTAAAAGATACACACCTCGGCTGAATATCGTACCCGAGATCACAAAGCAACTTGGACACGTCTCTAACGGTCACAGACCCGAACAGCTTACCGTCATCAGAGGATTGTCTGACAATGATGAGGCGCTCAGCTCCCAGGGACTTGGCCACCCCCTCGGCTTCCGCAAGTTTCTTGCTGTTCTCCTCCTCTATGAGGGCAAGCTTTTGTTCTAAAAGCGCAACATTATCCTTGGTGGCACGCACCGCCTTGCCATCTGCCAAAAGATACCGCGCATAGCCCGGTCTGACCTTGGCGATTTCACCAGCTTTGCCAAGACCCCTAACGCTGGATTTCAGAATTACCGATAACATTTAATATACAAACCACAAATTAGCAATACGGCAACAGAGCGAGAAATCTAGCCCGCTTGACAGCACGTGCCAGAAGCTTTTGCTTCCTAGAAGAAACCGAAGTAATCCTACTCGGCAATATCCGACCGTACTCCGAAACGAACTTAGAGAGCAGCGCCCTATTTTTATAATCTATGTCTTCATCGGGACACTGCGCTAGGGGACAGGACCTCGACTTTCTGAAGTACGGCCTCTTGAGATACACCAACGGAGAATGCGCACCGCCGCCCGAATCTCCCTTACCGCCGTCTTTTTTACCTCCTTGAAGCACAGATACCTCCACCTAGTCTTGATCAGAACCCATCATGGCAGACTTGCCCTCGCAGACCTTGTCCACCTTCAAACATAAAAACCTCAGCACATCCTCATTCAGCCTAACCCTACGCCGGAACTCATCCATCGCGGCGGGTTCGGCACGAATATACATCATGCAATAGTGCCCCTTGTTGTTTTTCGCTATGCTGTAAGCAAAATCCAGAAGCCCCCAATACTCATACTTAACGAGCTCAGCGCCTATCTTAACCAGCAGCGCAGACAGCCCCTTAGAAAGACCTTCCAATTCATATTGAGTGAGACCCTGTTGCGCAATAAAAGCAAACTCATAAATAGGCACAAAAAAACCCGCTAAAAACTCTACCGGCGTATTATATACGACCGCGGGATACAATCAAGAAATATCACGGTTTTTCTCCGTCATACTCGGAATCATCCCCCTGCTCTTTGTCAAGCAACTCACGCGCAACCACGCCTATTCTGTCGTATGCGAGTTCTGGAATTATGCTCCCCATGTATTCACTCGCAGCAGAAAAGAAATTATATGAATACGTGTTAGAAAACCAGGCAGGCAACACGACCTCGGCATCATCCTCCGCAGACCGTGGGGCAAATGTGTATAGAAAGGTTTCCATAACAAAAAACACACAGTAGGCGACCGCCAGGCCTTTCGCAATACCTACAATTGACCCCGCTGCTTTATCTAAAGCATTATGCCTAAGAGGTGAAAGGAGCCGCACTATCACACCGTTAACCAGGACTACGCAAGTCATAACCCCAACGAACACAGTGACCCCTGATAGGATTCTAGCCAAAACTTCCGAGTGCACACGCGTGCCGTAAGCCTCAGCGAAATAGTCGCTGTAGCTGGCAGTTACCGCCACAGCCGCCACCATTCCGGCAATGGCAAACACCTCCTTAATGAACCCTCTTAAAAACCCCAGGGCCGTTAGGGACAGTACAACAAGCGCCATAGCGGCGTCCAAAACCATGGCCCCTCACCTATATTGCAACTTCTTGCTGCGCGCTTGTACAAGTGCAACCATTGCTACTATCAGAATGGATAGGGCTATAACGTAATATCCGCCACGACTTCCACGTAAAACAGATAATCCAGTTATGAAGTCCCCCTGCCATATGTCGGCGGAGACATATCCCTCGCTGCTGATGTTGGATACTAGAAGTTTGCCATCCACGGGCTTTGCCGCCACAGAAACGCCTATTTTCCTGTCCATCATCTCAGACACGTCACCCATGAATTCCTCGTGCACCGGTACAATAACGTATCCTCCGCCTTTCGGCCCCACGTTACCACCTGTAATTGCCCGCTCGTAGTTTACCAAAACCTTGTCTCCCTGCCTAACAGTGACAACCTTGCTGTTAATCTCGGAAAGAGACAACGCCTCACGGTTGTCGACGAGCAGCCCGGCAAGGTAATTGGGCGCCATTAGCATTAATCCCGCACAAACTAGTATGACAGACTCATACACCCGGTTACGCCTGAAAAAATATCCCTGCATCCCAGCACAAAGGACGAGCACGCTTACCAAAGCTAGCACAATTCGTGCAGCAGCCACCCAGGCATTGTCAACCCCGTGTAGAATTATGTTGCTATCGAACATGAACATGAAGGGAATGACCATGGTTTTTATATTGTACAAGAACGACTGCACTCCCGTCTTGAAGGAGTTCGCAGACGCTATGGCGGCGGCAGCGTAGGAGGCTATGCCCACCGGAGGCGTTACATCAGCCATCAGGCCAAAATAAAACACGAACAGGTGCAGCGCAACAGGAGGCGCTGCTATACCGTTTTTGTGCGCCACCATACTCAGCACAGGAGCAACCAGCGTCGAGACTATTATGTAGCACCCAGTAGTGGGCATGCCCATGCCCAACACTATGCATATGAACGCAGTCACCAAGAGCGCAACAAACAGGTTACCGCCTGCAAGCGCATCAACAAATGAGCCTATGGTAAGACCAAACCCAGTCAACCCAACAGTGCCTACGACCAGACCCGCGGTGGCGGTTGCAACAGCAACAGGAAGCATGTTCTTCGAGCTGACAATCATTGCCGCACCCACGTTTTTGACGCCAGCATACACCGCTGGGAGTATACCGGAAAAATTGCGCGCTTTCAGTGAGGCCACTACACCTTCTGCAAGTAGCATAAAGACCAAGAACATGTTGGTCCAAAAGCATGCAAGAGACGTAGACACCCTCTCCACCACCAAAGACCAAACGAGTATGAATACGGGCATGAAGTAGTGCAGCCCCTGCTTGGCTACATTCCAGGCACTGGAGCCATTTTCTTCAGCAAAATTCAAAGCCTCTTCGGTCGTGTCATTCTTGCTTGTATCTTTCCCGCAAAGCAGCGCAATGTATACGAGCGCCAGAATCAAAGCGACAAAATACATGCCGTTCTCGCGGAAAATTGTCTTCAATCCCGGAATGTGCAACCCCCACACGTCAATTCCGTTAATCACGACAAATGACATCCCAAACAACAGCGCGATAGAGGTCGCACATATGGCAAACTTCAGCAATGAAGTAGAGACGGATAGCAGCCTGCTCCCCGACGGATGGCCGGTTTTTTCCTCAGTGGGCTGCCCACAATGGTTCAGCCTGCAAGCTTCAAGGTGCACAATTACAAGTAGCCCTATATAAACCATAGCCGCCGGTATCAGAGCATGTCTCACCACATCCGCATACGGCAACGCTAAAAACTCTGCCATCAAAAACGCTGCAGCTCCCATCACCGGTGGGGTTACCTGCCCGTTTATGCCCGCAGAAACTTCGACAGCTGCGGCTTTTTCCGGAGACATCCCCATTTTTTTCATTAGGGGAATAGTGAAGGAGCCAATGGTTATTGTATTCGCCACAGACGAGCCGGACATCATACCCATGAACCCAGAAGCGACAACGGCAGCCTTTGCAGGCCCCCCAACTGAACCGCGCAACAGCGCAAACGAGAGCCTCATGAAGAATGCACCGGCACCCGCTCTATCCATGAGCGCCCCGAAAAGTACGTATAAGAACACAAAGTTACATGACACACCCAGAGCCACGCCGAACACCCCCTCGGACGAGAGCCACTCGTGTGACGATATCGAGGCAATTCCTTGGCCGCTGTGCGCTATCACATCCGGCATGAAAGGCCCGAATATCGAATATATTAGAAATGACACGGCAACCACAATTATGGGGAAGCCTACGGCTCGCCTTGCGGCTTCCAGCAGAAGTAAGATGCCAAGCACGGATGCAACCATATCCGCAACAGTGGGCATTGCCATCCTAACTGATAGGTCATCATAGAACACAAGAATGTATGCGGCTGCGCTCGCGCCCACTAGTGAGAGGACCCAGTCAATAGGTAGGGCACCGTCTTTACCCTTCCCGCGCACTGCAGGCATCACCAAATACAGCAACAACAGCGCGAAAGACAGATGCACAGCCCTAGCCTTAAGCCCCGTAAGTACGAATGCGCTAATCCCATACTGTGATGCAAGCCAAAACGGAACCGGGGACGCAATAAACATCTGGAAGAAGGCCCATAGCAACGCCACGTAACTGACCACGCATTCCCTGCAAGTCCAGACAGACCCTGACCTTGCCCCCTCTTCGACACCATGAAGCTTCATATTACCAGTAACTCTCCAATAACCGTAGAATGCCGACCAACGTGTGCTTCAAATATCACCATAGAGCGACGCAGTCAACCAAAATGCGCCCAAATAGCACCCTACAGCAGCACTAGCACGTGCGTTATAAACTAAAAGTAGCAACTCAATGCACACGTCATACGGTCAGCATGGTGATTTGATGTCATAAAACACTTTCTCACCCTTGGAAAGCGTCTACTTTTTGGTGTAACATCCCAACATGCGGTGCTATCGAGTATGTGGGTGTCAACAAAGGTAATTTATGCCTGCCAAACGTGCGGGAACAGTTCGCATAGGTGGACAGGTAGGTGTGTAGCTTGCGGCGCGTGGGACAGCATTGTGGAGGAAGTGGCACCTAAAAACAAGCACACGGCGCGCACACAGCAGAAAGAGCCTCCCCTGGTGATGCCAATATGCGGCAGCAGCGTTGAGCCCGTGCACAGGCTCTGCGTGGGAAATGACGAGCTGGACAGGGTGCTGGGAGGAGGCATAGTAGCTGGCAGTAGTATATTAATCGGTGGCGAACCCGGAATTGGAAAATCCACACTCATGCTGCAGGTTTTTGCGTCTTTAGCTGGGCAATCTCATAGCTGCTTATACGTCTCCGGCGAAGAATCCGTGGCCCAAATAAGGGCAAGGGCAACCCGTCTCAATGTTAGTGAACCCCAAATAAAACTCGTTGCCACGTCATCTCTCAGCTCGGTATTGAACGCCGCATGTGCCGACAATTTTGCGTTCCTGGTGATAGATTCAATACAAACCATGCACGACGAAGAGATCCCTTCGTCCCCGGGCACCGTGTTGCAGGTTAGGATGTGCGCGCATAAGCTCATAATGCTGGCAAAGCAGCGCAATATTGGGCTATTTTTGCTGGGCCAAATAACCAAAGATGGTGCCATAGCGGGGCCAAAAACCCTAGAGCATTTGGTAGACACAGTTTTGTACTTTGAAGGCAGTAACGGGAACCAGTTGCGCATATTGCGCACAATCAAAAACAGATTCGGGCCGGCAAACGAAATGGGAGTTTTTGAAATGTCTGGATCGGGTCTGCTCCCTGTGCAAGATCCATCCATGCTTTTTTTGGGCCAGTCTCCCAGAAAGGGCATCACAGGCAATGTAGTGTTCGCAGGCATGGAAGGTTCCAGGCCCATATTGGTCGAGGTACAATCGCTGATCGCCAACACTTACTCCCCCAGCCCAAGGCGGGCAGTGGTAGGATGGGATATCAATCGTCTGGCCATGGTAGTCGCAGTGCTCAACGCACGGTGTGATATGCCCCTTGCAGACAAGGAAGTGTATCTCAGCATAGCTGGAGGTCTGAAGATATGCGAGCCCGCATCTGATTTGGCCATAGCGGCGTCTCTTATGTCGAGTATTACAAGATCTCCAACGCCTGCTTCAACGGTTATATTTGGGGAGGTTGCATTATCTGGTGAAATCAGAAGCGTCGCAAACGTCGGCCCAAGGCTTAGGGAGGCGTGCAAGCTTGGTTTTAAGCAGGCGATCGCGCCTTCGGGGAGCAAGAAAGGCAACTCACTCCCAATTGAGGTTAGGGAAGTTGCGCACATTAGGGAACTTAAAGGGCTTTTTGCATAGGTTATGTTATGCGTGTGGTTGCCATTACGACTCTTGCGCTATTCTGCTTGCTGTCGCTCACGTTGTCTGGGGTTTATTACAATCGCAATTTCAAAAAGCCGTCATACCACATAACATTACCGGCTATAGTCGGCACAGAAAAGGAGTTTCGTACTGAAAATATAGAGGGCGCATACGTCATTCACGTGTTTGCATCGTGGTGTGCAACCTGCCTTGAGGAGCACAAAATATGGATGTCCATAGCCAATGAAAAACCCATACGTGTGTATGGCGTGGCATATCTTGACGTACAACACAAAACTCTGGAGTGGCTAGCAAAACACGGAAACCCCTACGCGATGGTGGCTGCGGACTATTCCGGCAGGGTCATGAAAAAACTTGGAGTAATCGGAGTGCCAGAAACATTAGTGTTTAGCCGCACAGGGGAGATGGTAATGCATGTTTCCGGGGCCATGACCGAAGATCTCTGGAAGCGTATATTTACGCTGGTAAGCTAGCCCCGTCCGACCACGTGTAATGCAGGCGTAGCGGATTCAGAACGCGTGTGGCCGGGTGAGCGGAGCAAAGTCAGAGTTTAAAGTCGGTGTTTACCAAATACATAAAAGATGCTATAACCTGGGCCTGCTGCAAACTTTGAGCGATGGGCGTAGAACTTTTTAGGATAGAACAGCTGCTGAGCAGTGCATTCCCTGGCGGTGAGGTGCATGTACGGCCTCTGGCCCATGATGGCGAGCATTATGCCATCAGGGTCGTCTCCAACGCCTTTGCGGGAAAGTCAAAACTTGAGCAGCACAGAATGGTTTACAGTGCACTTTCTGGTATAGACGTGCACGCGTTGCAGATACAAACAGAGGTAGGTAAACAAGATGAGCAGTGACCCTGTCGCAGATAGAATTAGGAATGAAATAGAAACCAGCGACGTTGTGCTGTATATGAAGGGCACCGCCGATGCTCCGCAGTGCGGCTTTTCGGGAGTGGTTGTCGAGGCGCTTCGTAATGTGGGAGTGAAATTCAGGGATGTAGACGTCCTCAAGGACCCAGAGCTGCGCGAGGGCATCAAAAAATTCGCAGACTGGCCAACTATACCACAACTATACGTGAAGGGAGAGTTCATAGGTGGGTGCGACATAGTGCGGGAAATGTACCACAGCGGGGAGCTGCATGCACTGCTGAAAAGTAAGGGCATTATAGCGGGGTAGCTGCTGCTATGTTGGAGCAGGCTAGGCGCAGGTTGGCTGGTCTGAATGCGAAGCTCCGCCACCACGATATGTTATACCACGGGCTTGATGCGCCAGAGGTGACGGACCACCAATATGACCTTCTGGTACAAGAGAAAAAAAGGCTCTTGGACGAGTTCCCGGACATTCGTCAGTATGATGACTACGCAGACGTCGTGGGCACGCCTAAAATTGACTCCAGGTTCCCCAAGGTGCAGCATTTGGAGCCCATGCTCTCTCTGGAAAACGCTTTTACCGTACAGGATGTGGAAAAATTTATCACCAGGGTGAGGCGGTTCCTTGAGCTGCAGCCAGATGACATTTTAGAGCTTTCCTGCGAGTTAAAAATGGATGGCATGTCATTCTCTGCGCTATACCATGGTGGAAAGCTTACCAGAGTGGCAACGCGCGGCAATGGGCACTTCGGCGAGGATATCACCACCAACGCGATGGTCCTGCGCGGGCTGCCACATCAGCTAGATTCGGCCCCAGAAGTGCTTGAAGTGCGCGGTGAAATATACATGCACCATGAAGACTTTGAAAAGCTACGAGGGTCCTGCAATTTTGCAAATCCACGTAACGCAGCCGCGGGGTCAATACGCCAGCTCAACCAGAAGATTGTTGAGGAGCGCAACCTTAGTTACGTGGCTTATTCCGCGGTAAACAGCACATTTGCAACCCAGCAGGAAATACTAAAGCAGCTGGATGAATGGGGGTTTCATACAAACAAGCAAGTGCTTTTCACGGACAAAATAGAAGAGGCGATTGCATTTTATAACTCGGTCTACACAACCAGAAGTGCGCTTGGTTATGACATAGACGGAGTCGTATACAAGGTAAACAGCATCAATTTCCAGAAGCTTCTCGGTGCAACCGGGAAATCACCCCGTTGGGCAATTGCGCACAAATTCCCCTCTACTGAGGCTCGCACAAAACTTCTTGATATCACCGTACAAGTAGGCAGAACCGGCGTTGTAACTCCAATAGCAGAGCTGGAGCCAATCAACATAGGAGGCGTTATGGTTTCCAGGGCAAGTCTGCACAACCTCAATGAAATCGAACGCAAAGATGTGCGCATAGGAGACTTGGTCATAGTAAAGCGGGCGGGAGAAGTTATACCACAGGTGGTTGACGTAGATAAAACCCTCCGCAGTAGCGGGACGCAGAAATTTGTCTTTCCCTCGCACTGCCCGTCATGCGGTAGCAAGCTGCACCGCGAGCCCGGTGAAGTCGCTCTGCGGTGTGTGGCAGAGTTGTCATGCAAAGCACAGGCTCTAGAGCGCGTTAAGCACTTCGTATCCAGAGATGGCTTAAACATTATGGGCCTGGGGGCAAAGCAGATAGAGTTCTTCTGCAACCATGGGCTGATTGGCAGCATAGCCGATATTTTTTCCCTGGAGGAAAAGCTACATGGCATTAACCTGGATACAGAACATGGGTGGGGGGAAAAGTCAGTCGCAAATCTCATCGCCGCAATACGCAACAGCGCAACAGTCAGGCTCAGCAACTTCATATTTGCCCTGGGAATACGGTTTATAGGCGTGGGCGCGGCAAAACTTATTGCTGAACATTACAGATCTTATAAAAACTGGCACCAAGCGATGTTGGCGCTCACCGAAACACATGATACTGTACAAATTCGCGGTTTGGGGGAAAAAAGCATAAGTTCTTTGAAGGCGTTTTTCTCTGTGCAGGGAAATCTGGAAGTATTAGAGTCGCTGAGCGCAAAGCTCAACATTTTGGACGAGGCATCTCCGGCGCAACGCGGCAGCTCCGCCATTTCCGGCAAAACCGTGGTGTTTACCGGCACTTTGGAGAGCATGTCAAGAACGGAAGCGAAGCTGCAGGCGGAAAGCCTAGGGGCTAAAGTGGCGAATTCCGTATCCGCAAACACCTGGTTACTGGTTGCAGGTAGCAATCCAGGAAGTAAGCACGAAAAAGCACTAAGCCTGAACGTCAGGGTAATAGACGAGCAGACTTGGGTGAAGATGGTAGAGGATGCACGCTCCTGATAACTTGTTGAGTGGGAGCACCGCAGCAGGATTTGCATCCCTAGGCAGCCGCATAACACCACCAACAATAGCCGCGGAACCGCGTCTAGGATTCACTGCTACGGGATTTATTCACCTATAAATCAGGCAATTACGCTTTTGTATTGACAGTCAACCGCATCTGCCCGCCAGAATTATCGACAGAAAAAATGAGTCTGGTCTCTCCCGCAATAAATTTTTCAACTTTGCGTCCGAAAAACTCGTACCGCCAGCCGTGCATTATGTTGCTATGTATTTTGTTGATTAGTTTCACAAGCTCAACTTTTGAAGCAACCAACTTTTGCGAGATTCCATGCTCCCTGCACATGCTGTTGAGTAAAATAAGCAACGCACTCAGCATGGGCTTGTCGCGGTCTACCAGTTTGTATACTCCCAGCTTCCGTCCGGCACTGCTCTCTAATATGTCGCACAGGCTAAATGGCAAGTTGCCCAAGTAAGACCCGCTAACGTACCTATATAATACTTCCTCGTCTCTGCTTCGAAGAAAGTCTTTTGTTGCGAGGAGTACGCTCTTGGAATGCATCACGATATTGCGATTAACATTAAACAGCCTGGCCACTTTTTCCCTCCACTCAATTATGGACCTGGCAATTATGGCTTCCGACTCCCCAAGTTCGGGGAAGAAATCCATGCCCTCCAGCAGGGAGTCATAGTTATCCACAAATGCCTCAGCAATGTTTTCCATCTCTTCAAGAAACCATGTAAGCCGTTCCTTGGCGGTCAAAATGCCAAGCAGCACCTCATAAAGCTCGTGCAGGTAAGTCACATCATCCAGAGCGTAACGCACTTTGCCTTCGGACAGTGGCCTGTGTGACCAATCAACCCTTTTGAACAGCAGCTTATTGAGTTTCACGCCCAGAAATTGCTCTACAAGCTTGGAGTATCCTACAGAATTATCATGATATTCGCATAGCATTGAAGCCGTTTGAGTGTCAAAAATTGGCCTAGGAAGGCGCGTGAACCGCTGTGATAGGGCGTCTAAATCCTGGCGGCAATCGTGAAAGACCTTATAGATACCTTCATCGTCAAAAATTTCCTGCAGCGGGGAGAGGTCCAGCCGTTCATCCAACACATCAACCACACATTGCCCACCTTGATATGCCATCTGCAACAAACAAAGCCTTGGGTAGTAGTCATTAAAACTTCTAACGAATTCCGTATCTATGGCCAAACTCTCCGGCCTATCACGCAATATTTGTGCGCAGAACTGCGCCAACTCATTAGTCGAGCAAACCAACACCGCCGCGCTCATTCAACACAAAAGTTATAAGAACCGCGCCCCCCTCTTCCAAATTTCGGAAGCCTATGGATGCGCCGTGTTCATCCAAAATTTTCTTCACAATGGCAAGTCCCAGCCCTGTGCCCTGGTCCCGGGTAGTCACATAAGGCTCAGTTAGCCGGCCGATCAAATCCGGCGGGAACCCCACACCGTTGTCTTTAACCTCAACTGCCACGCTGTCAATGTTTTTGGTAACGGCCACCGTAATGTGGCCACCATCAATGTTTTCCCTGGCATCTATCGATTCGCAAGCATTTTTGAATACGTTGATGAACACTTGCGAAATTTGTTCTCGGTCTAAAAGGACGGGAACCGCCTCGTCCGGAAATCGCAGATCAAAATCCACTACTTTCTGACCAAACTGCCCTGCAAAGCTTGCCTCACGCAATAGCGAACAAATGTCACACATTTCAAACACAGCGCTGGGCATTCTAGCAAATTTCGCAAATTCATCTACTATCTCGCTGATGCTCGAAACGTGTTTAGTGATTGTGTCAGTGTACTTCAGAAATGTCTCTCGTCCCGATACTATTTGTTCTGCATATTTACTACGTAACCTTTCAGCCGCCAAATAAATGGGTGTAACCGGGTTTTTGATTTCATGGGCTATTCTCCTCGCCACATCTGACCATGCAGCTTGCCTTTGCGCCTCTACGAGCCCAGAAATATCGTCAAAGGTCATGATCAGCCCTTGTATGCCCAGTCTTCTCATGTGTACAGAGAGTGTAAGAGCTTTATTTTCCCTCACAATCGTCACGTTGGCCTTATCTGCAACCTTGTTCAAAAGGTCGCAGGCTTCGGGAAAAATGTGACACATTTTCCCGTGTGCTCCATCAAACGACAGCAGCTCCCGAGCTCTGTTATTCATCAGGGTTACATACTCACCTGAGGGAGAGAGCGCCATAATGCCGGATGATACCCCTGACAGAACGGTCTCGATAAATTCTTTCCTGCTGCTTATTTCCTTGTATGCTTTTTCGAGCTGTAGCCGCTGCGCGCCAAGTTGCTCAACCATGCCGTTAAATGCCTCGATCACAGTGGACATCTCTTCGTCTACAACGCCTGCCTTGCCGTGAATTTTGCAATCAAAATTGCCATCCTGAACCCGTTTAGTGGCCGACAGCAGGTGGGATAAAGGACCGACAACGCTTTTGGAGAGACCAACACCCAGCCACACTGACACAAATAGCAGCATGAGAAATATGAAGAGGAATGCCAGTGAAAATTGAACTTGCAGCACAGACAGCTGGAGCCTCGCATTTTTCCGATAGCTGGACGTATCGTAGGCGCAACCGCTGCCTCCGGGCAGGGCACGTGCCATAACAACGTGCGTTATTGACGGAGCATGTACTGGCACTACTGCATACACTAATGCATTCTCAACAGGTGCTTCTTGGGCTTTCCCGCCGTAAGACCTACCCACGGGAGAAGTGATATCGGGCAAGAGACTAGACATGCTGGAAGCGAGCACCCCTTCTCGGCCTATAACAAGCACCTCTGCAAAACCGAACAGAGCGGCACCCTCACGCACCTTACTGTCGGAGCCATAAGGCAAGTCACCTAGATATTCAACGAAACGCGACGCATCAGCAGCCAGCATCGCGGCGAGGTACTCACGTTCTCTGCCGAGCGCGGCGGCGCAGCAGGAGGAAACCGCAGGCTCCACAATGCCGTGAAACCACGCACGGGCACCATAATCGAAAAACAAGGACGAAAAACCAGACACAAGAGCAGCCGGCACCACACCCACAACTACAAACACGAGCACCATACGAGCTTGGAGTCTGAAGCCCAGCTCCCCCTTTCTGTACCGTATCCAGGCACGAACCATACCGTAGGACAGCACGGCAAGCAAGAGCAGGAACAGCAGGAACCCGGCCAATAGAGATCCAGGAACCTTACCCGGAACTACATACCAAGCAAAAAACGGATCCGCAAACAGGACCAAGAGTACCGCACCAAGCGCCAACAGGGAAAGGAGAACGCCGGACGACCCTAAGCTGCGAAGGATCACCCAAAAACGCTGCAACTCCCCCCCACTTAAACCTCATGAGCAACTAGAAATCCATCCTACTCAGACAGCACCTCCAAGTTCACAGCAGAGACCTTGCCATTACTCTCGTCTAGCTGGTATCTCACCCTCTGACCCTCTCTGAGGTTGTCAATTCTGCTCCTCTGCAACGACGTAATGTGGACAAACACATCCTTGTCGCCCCGCCCAAAGCTGGCACCACCGGACTTGCCATCATCAGACCCATCCTTGCAAATGAACCCATATCCTTTCTCCACGCTAAACCACTTAACATGACCGGTGTAGAACGCCTTCTCATCCACTAACTGAGACATCAAAAAACCTTAAACAATCAGACAAACAGCCACAGCCAACCCGGAGACCACATCCCCGCTGAAACCCTAGGCGCCCTGAGGTTAGCCTCTAATGTACGGTATTGCAAGCGAAATATTATTTGCCCACACCATTCTGGCTATCAGTGCTTCAAATCATGAAAATGTAAGCTGCTCGAAATGTACTTGTGCGTAGCCACATGGAAGGCATACGTGTGTATGCTGGCCGCATTTAGCCCACCGGTTGCACAACACCCATCCCCAGAGGCGTACCAGCTGCAACAGACCGCGAATAGTTAGCGCCCAGCCAGTCCGCTAAAATAACTAGACTCGTAGTGCGGCAACACTTGTGGCCCACAACAAATGTGCTACACTGCTGGGTTTAGTCCTTGATTTATATGAGCCACTTATTTTGTTTTGGGTATGGGTACACAGCAAGTTTTCTAGCAAAACAGCTGCTGGAGCTGCGGTGGAAAATCAGTGGCACTTATCACACGGCAGACCGCAAAGAAGGGTTTGTCTCCCTTTTTAGATACGGAGATCCGGAGCTGGAGCACATACTGCGTGATGCATCACACGTGCTAGTTTCAATCCCCCCTTCTGGTGATGATGTGCTTGCTAGGTACGCAACCGCGCTGCGTTCCGCAAAATGGGTTGGATACCTATCCGCAACTAGCGTGTATGGCGACCATGAAGGCGAATGGGTGGACGAAACATCGCTCACTCGCCCTGCAGAACATTCAGGCATTGCGAGATTACGACATGAAAACATGTGGCTCAGCTCGGACTTACCTGTACACATATTTCGCCTCTCTGCGATATATGGCCCCGGTAGAAGTGTAATAGAAGGGCTACTGGGGGGAACAATATCACCCAACCATGCCCAACGTTTTTCCTCGCGCATGCACGTGGAAGATATAGCCGGCACGATACTCGCCTCAATGTTAAACCCAAAACCGGCAAGCATTTATAATTGCGCGGATGATCTGCCTTGCAGGTATGCCGAAGTTATAGCATACGGGGCCTCACTTCTCGGGTCAGAAGCCAAAATGGGGCCGGAATTGAGTAGTGTGTGTAGTAACGCCGCACATGCGCACTTTCCTGCACCAGAACGTAGAGTTAGCAATGATAAAATCAAGCGTGAGTTGGGCATCTCACTGCAGTATCCCACCTACAAAACCGGCTTGCAAGCCATTCTACGCGCACACAGCGATAGCTCCTCGTTGAGCCACTGAAGCCATAACCCATATCGCTCAGCGAGTTTTAACTTGCGTCTACCAAGGATTGATTGTAGAGTGCGGTACCGGACTGTTCTGGGCACTGGGGGTGTGCTATGTCGGCGATGCCCGACCATTGGATAAAGGAAAAGGCGCTGAAAGAGGGGATGATTTCCCCGTTTGTGGACCATAAGGAGGAAGCGGGAGTGCTCTCGTATGGGCTTTCCTCGTATGGGTATGATGCTAGAGTTGACAGCAAGTTTAAGATCTTTGCCAACACACATTCTTCCATTGTGGACCCCAAGAATTTCCCTCAAGACAGTTTCATAGATAAGGAAACGGATGTTTGCATAATGCCGCCGAACAGCTTTATGCTTGCGAAGACCGTGGAGTATTTCCGGATCCCCAAGGACGTTATTGTGATATGCGTGGGCAAGTCTACTTACGCTAGGTGCGGGATTGTCGTCAGCGTAACTCCATTAGAACCTGGATGGGAAGGCTACGTGACTCTAGAGTTTTCCAACACCGCCCCTCTACCTGTTAAGGTATACGCGTTTGAGGGTGCGTGTCAGTTCATCTTTCTTGCTGGGAATGAGCGGTGCAGCATATCGTATGACCAGGTCAATGGGAAATACATGAGGCAAGGTGGGGTAACGCTGCCTATAGTGAGCTAACGTGGTAGAAGCTTCATTGCGCGTTAGCGGCAGTACAAACCCCATCAGCGGCAGGATTGTAGCAAACGGGGCGAAAAATTCTGCCCTACCCATCATGGCCGCCTGCCTCCTGCTCAATGGGAGCGTTGTCTTGGCTGGCATGCCTGATCTGCGTGATGTTACCGTTATGAGCGAGCTTATAACCTCCTTGGGAGGGAGAATAAGCTTCTTGCGCAATACAAAAGAGAAGGCAAACCATAAAGTAGAAATCAACTGCGACAACCTGCACAATTGGGCAATCCCGCATGAAATTACATCGCAAATGCGCGCTTCCTGCCTCACTTTGGGCCCTATACTCACAAGAATGGGCAGGGCAGAAGTCGCTCTGCCTGGGGGCTGCAGCATAGGTAGCCGTCCGCTCGACATGCATATATGGGCATTGCAAAAGCTGGGCGCCAAGGTAGAAGTGTGTGGGAACTACGTAAAATGCTCCTCGAGCGGTAAACTCGTTGGATGCCATATTGACTTCCAATCCGTAAGTGTGGGCGCCACTGAAAACGCGCTTATGGCAGCAGTTATGGCGCATGGCACAACAACTATAAGTAACGCAGCCATTGAGCCCGAAGTTGCCGACTTGGCGCATTTTCTAGTCAAAGCCGGGGCCCAAATTTCCGGAATAGGCACTAGGACTTTGCAGATCTGCGGGGTACAACAACTGTCCGGCCCCAGCCATACGATAATACGAGACAGAATGGAGGCAGGAACCTACGCACTGGCTGCAATATCAACTGGGGGTAGCGTGCACATTGCTGGAGTAACGTCCGAAATGCTTGGGTGCTTAGCACATGAGCTTGAGGGTATGGGAGGGAAAGTTACCGACGTGCCGGACGGTCTTGTGGTATTGCGGCATAGCCCACAAATTAATCCGGTGGTTTTGCACACAGCGCCCTACCCGGGCTTTCCCAGCGATATGCAGGCTCAGTTTGCAGCAACGGCATGCCTCGCTAGGGGGACATCGCAGATCCATGAGCACGTTTTCGATCGCAGGTTTTCCTATGCGCGGGAGCTCGCCAAAATGGGCGCTGATATACACGTGCAGGGCAACACGGCCAGTATTAGGGGAGTTGATAAGCTGCATGGAGCATCTGTTCAGGCACCCGATTTGCGAGCATCGGCAGCGCTCCTGATAGCCGGACTATCGGCCCAGGGCGTTACAACCATAAGCAACGTACAAACTCTGTACCGCGGATATGAAGCAATGGAAGAGAAGCTGCGTGCTTGCGGGGCGGAGGTTGAACTTGTACGCTAGTTCACAGATATTAGATGCTGCGGGGACGCCAGATGTTAGAATGCTCAGATGTGTCATGCATACGAGGCGACAGGCTGCTGTTCGAGAATCTCAGCTTTGTGGCAAAAGGTGGCTCTATCACGCTGGTGGTTGGCAACAACGGTAGCGGAAAAACAACGCTCCTCAGAACCATAGTGGGGTTGATACCAGCAGCGTCCGGCAGTGTCCGGCTTGATGGTGAGGACATCACGATTTCCAGTAAGTGCATTTTGCAGATTACCTACGTGGGCCACAAGTCCGCTTGCACAGGCAATATGACCGTTCAGGAAATTCTGGAATTTTGGGCACAGTGTAGGGGCACCGGCGAGTTGATTGATGCAGCAGCGTGCTTTTTCGGATTGTATCCAATACTCGACGTAAGGTTCAAAAATTTGTCTTCAGGATGGCAAAAAAGGGTTGCTCTATCGAGATTGTTGGTATCAAACACACGCGTCTGGGTGGTGGATGAGCCATTTTCAAATTTGGATCCAGATGCAGTAGCCTTGGTGCAGAATTTAATATTAACCCGCGCGGAGCGGGGAGGTATTGTTATACTAGCAGACCATAAGAAGAATGACCTCTTTACCGACGCACAGATAGTACAAATACCCCCCACAGACTGCGGCACACACAGTACATGAGCAACATTAGCATTATTGAAGTTACGCACTGTGGCCCAGGAACTGCCTTAACCTCGCAGCACCATCAGTGAGCAGCACCCCTATAAAGCCGCCGTATACACGTGTGGATAACGAACAGCCCTCAGCTACTTGCACAAATGGTCATTGGGCGTGATGAGGGTGTGCACGAAACACACGTAAGTGCGGCCCGTCGCTGTAGCAATGTTCATCCCCGGGAAATTCACTACACTTCACTGCGCGCACATAGCCGACCACGGCGTCTTTTATCGTGTGCTCGAGGTCAGCAAACCGTTTTACGAACTTTGGATAGCGTGATGATTGGCCTAACATATCATCAACAACCAAAATCTGCCCGTCACATGCGTTAGAAGCCCCGATGCCAATGGTAGGTACCGGCAACTCCTGAGTTAGCTCTGCAGCCAGGGACGGGCTTATGCACTCCAGCACAACGCAAAACGCACCGGCTTCGCACACCGCTTTGGCGTCTTCCTTAATGTGCTGACGTGAGCTGTCAGTCTTGCCTTGGCACTTGTACCCACCCAGCTGATTGAAATGTTGGGGCATCAGGCCTACGTGACCCATAACCGGAATTCCGCGTGCTACCAAAAATGCGATCTCTTCCGCAACACATACCCCGCCTTCTAGCTTCACGGCATCGCACCCGGTTTCACTCAAAATACGAGATGCATTCTTGTACGCAAGTTCCGGAGTGTAATAGCTGGCAAATGGCATGTCTACCACAACCAAAGCCTTACTACGCGCCTTTACAACCGCCTTGCCGTGCGCAATCATTATATCTAGCGTGACAGACAATGTGGACTCCATGCCATACACGGTCTGTCCGACGGAATCTCCCACGAGGATAAGATCGCAGTGCTCATCCAAAATACGCGCCATCGGGAAAGTATAAGCGGTCAGGCAGGCGATTTTTTCCAGCCCCTTTTTCGCCTGTATGTCTAGTATATTCAAAAGCACCCCTGGTTAGCGCACATAAACGGAGCGCGCCGGGTTACGATATACCAGCGTGGCCAGAAATGCAAGTACTTCCTTCGCGTCTTAGCCTACACAACATATGTACACCTGCTGCAAGCGTAACAAAGCCGAATACCTGATGCATCGCGGCCAGAAATATATGCACAACGCTAACCAAGGTTGCCACGCCGAGCAAAAACTGCAATGCAACACACGCAAGAAATAGCCAAGCACCGCGGGTCTTCAGCCAAAACGGTAGTGGTGCCGCACATACGACGATAAGCACAGCAACTAGTCTGTGCAAAAACTGCACTGCAGTAACATCGTGCAGAAATCCGCCGTGCCATAATTTGGCTGAGAAAAGCGACTGCGGAATTATCGCGCCGTCCATCAGCGGAAAAGTATTGTAGGTCAACCCTGCATCCAACCCGGCCACTAGCGCGCCTAAAACCATTTGTAGCACCGTTAATCCAACAACGGCCGCCGCTGTAAAGAATCTGGCATTGGTTGTTGTCGTGGTGCTGCGCACCCCTGCACAGCGCAGGAAACTATGCCACAGTATTGAAAACAGCAAAATAGTGAGAAACAAATGCCCCGCTAGCCTGTAGTGACTGACACGCGGGGTATCAACAAGCCCACTTTTCACCATAAACCACCCCATGGCTCCCTGCATGCCCCCCAGCAGCGCAACCATAAGCAGTTTCGCGACCATGGCTCGGTTTATTCGCTTGGTTATGGCAAAATACGGTATGGGCAGACAAAACACCGCCCCCAAGGCCCTGCCAAACAACCTGTGTATGTATTCGATGATGTAAATCCGCTTGAAGTCATCCAGCGAAATATCTGCCGCCCTATGCCTGTACTCCGGCGTTTGAGCGTATTTCTCCTTTTCACGCAGCCAGGCCTCATCACCAATTGGGGGAACAACTCCCACAATGGGCTGCCACTCGGTTATCGAGAGCCCAGAGTGAGTCAGGCGGGTTATGCCGCCAATCACCACCATAAGGAGGGTCATGGAGCAGCACACCCCTAACCACACGGTAACACCAAAATGTGCCTTCATGTTTTTATGACTTCACAACAACCGGATAATTACACGCATGCGCACAAAGCACAATTAATTTTGGCCGAAATTTCCCACAACCCCACACATTTTGGCCAGCACCCGAGGACACACAGCTAGGTTTGAGTGATAGGCGCGGCGACACAAAACCCAAGTGCGCGAGTTCACACAGCAGTGCTAAGGCGCCAATCGCGCGTCACAAGGCTGTATCCGCTCCGAGGGGAGCATGTTTTTGATGAGATACCTATTCCTAATCTTTAAAGTTAGCCGCGTGGCCACTTGTGAGAGGTAGTCTTGACTATGCCGTAGGTCTGTGCTAGTAGCACCCTTGTTGTAGGGTTTAGGCTGGGGTGCCGTCGTGGCTAGGATTTTTTGTTTGTTGAGTCTTGTAGTATTGGTAGCAAGCTTCCCGTTGATCAGCAAGTTCGTCTCTGGAGTTAAGAGGCAAGATCGGGAAGAGATTGAGGCTATGATAGAAGAATACATATACAAAAACCCGAACAAAGTTATAGCTGCGCTCAGTAAGGGACAGGCAGCCATGAATGAAGCCGAAATGCGGAAGAAGGTGGCGGAAAATAGAGCGGCACTGGATGATGTTTCTTACCCCTCGTTCGGAAATAGAGAAAGCAGGGTGCTACTGGTGGAGTTTTTTGATTTCTCTTGCGGGTATTGCAAGTCTATGCTTTCACACATAAAGCAGCTGCTTGAAGACGGGAAAGCCCGCATAGTATTTAGAGATCTGCCAGCACTTGGAGAAGCTTCCACGCTTGCGGCGCGTGCAGCGCTTGCGGTGCATTTTATCAACCCGGAAAAATACGTAGATTTTTACTATGCGGCCCTTGGCCACAACAAAAGGTTCACAGATGATGGAGTCGTAGAGATTGCTGAATCTATAGGCGTTAAAGGGGAAGATCTCAAGAAGTCTCTGGAACAGAATGGCAGTAAAATCAATGCCATGATTGACGCTACTAGGGGCTTAGCCGAACGCTTGAACATTGGCGGCACTCCCTCTGTGGTAATTGGAGACACGGTGTTGGTCGGGGTCAGTGATTTGCAGACACTGCGTGATTTAATACAGGGCGCCACGCGCAGTAGTAAGGGCGGCAAGGGATAATGCGGTTATCTACTCTCCGGCGCTGCTGAGGGCCGCCCGGTTGTTGCCTTGGGCGTTGCTCTCCATACCCGATACGTAGTCCCCAAGGTTGCTTATGCTCACCGTCTGCTGTAGCCCCGTGTCCATATGCCTGCAGAGCACTTCGCCTTTGGCAATTTCTTCGTCTCCCAATATCAACGCTAGATCAACACCAGACCTGTCAGCGTGCTTGAGACCAATTTTGAGTTTCTCTACCACACCATCACATAGAACTCTTATGCCCCTACCCCGAAGCTCATACGCAGAGCGCATTGCGCACCTCGCAGCTTCTTCCCCGAGAGGCAAAAAGGCAACCGAGAACCGTGTGCTATGGCTATAGGCCGCCAAAGATGCCAACCTTTCTACGCCTCCGGCAAAACCGACTGCTGGAACGTCACCACCACCCATTGAGGCAACGAGCTTGTCGTATCTACCGCCGGCAATTACTGCATCTTGCGAGCCCAGACTAGTAGTTTTAAATTCGAATACCGTTCCACAGTAATAGTCAAGCCCTCTAACAAGTCTGGGATTCACAGTGTATGGAATGCCAAGGTTGTCCAATTGCTGCATAACGCCATTAAACGTCATTTTAGATTCGTCATCGTAAAAGTCTGCAATAACCGGGGCACCACAAAGTATGGCGATGTCGCCACGATCTTTAGAATCGAGAATACGTAGGGGATTCGTCTGCAATCTTCTGCGGCTATCTTCAGATAGCGCATGTTCATGCTTCTCAAAATACTTCAGTAGGCTGTTCCTGTATTCTAAAACGCTGTCCTGGTTGCCTAAGGAGTTTATTTCCAGCTGCACCTCACTGCGAAGATTGAGTGCACCCAAAATATCATACGCCAGCGCCATGAGCTCCGCATCTGCAGTACATCCCGCACCAAAGTGTTCGTAGTTGATCTGATGAAACTGCCTTTGTCGACATTTTTGCGGCCTTTCGTAGCGGAATACCGGACCAAAAGTAAAGAGCCTTGCCGGTAGGGTAAGCCGCTCACATATTAACATTCTGGCAACTGCAGCGGTAAGCTCAGGCCTTAGAACAAGTACGTCGCCACCCCGATCGGGAAAGGAATACATCTCCTTCCCAATGATATCTGAAGAATCCCCCAAAGTTTTGAGAAATACATCTTGAAACTCAAAAATGGGCGTTTCTACCGGCACGAACCCGTACCTTTCCCCAATATCGTGGGCAACATCGCGTATATGCCAAAACTTATAGCATTCCTCCGGCAAAAGATCCCTAGTGCCCCTTACAGGCTGCAATTTACCCACATTCATACAAAGCCCCAGATTGACATAACTAGGCCGCCGCTACGGCCCCAGGTACATAGCTACTTGTACATTCTTTTGCAAAATTATCAACTGAATGTAGAATGATGCGATTGGAGAGGTACAATGCATACCGAGCGCGAGGCCTTATACGAGGGCAAGGCCAAGATTATATTCCCAGGCCCCGATTCAAGTTCTGTGGTGCAGCATTTTAAGGATGATATTACAGCTTTCAATTCACAAAAGAAGGACATAATACCCGGCAAGGGTGCGGTGAATAATCGCGTAAGCTATCTTATAATGCGACATTTAGAAAGCCATGGAATAAAAACCCACATACTTGGTTTTCTAGATGACAGGGAACAGCTAGTCAGAAGGGTTGATATGATCCCGATAGAGGTCGTAGTACGCAACCTGGCATGCGGCAGCTTTTGCAAAAGGTTTGGCGTGGCGCCAGGAACGCCGATTCTCCCACCCGTAGTGGAGTTTTACTACAAAAACGACGCTTTGTCTGACCCTATGATGACTGAAGACCATTTGGTCAGTCTCGGATATGCAACCAGCGGCGAAGTTGGTCACATCAAGGCGGAGTCACTGCGCGTGAACACAATCCTTCGTAAAGTCATGCGTGAGGTCGGCATCGTGCTCGTGGATTTTAAGCTGGAGTTCGGTAGGCTGCAACAGGCAGATGGAGAAATTGTGCTCGCCGATGAGATTAGCCCTGATACATGCAGGCTTCACAACGCATCAGATGACGCGGTGTTGGATAAGGACCTATACCGACTAAATCTAGGCGACACGCTTAGTGGTTATGCAGAAGTTCTGCGAAGAATAGAGAGCCACATACCCGCATAGATGGCCATTTACCAAGTTATTGGCGCCCAAATACACCACACGTGCACTTCTCGTGTACGTTAATAAATAAGTTAATATTTATTGACTTTTTAATAGAACACCACTACCTGTATAGCCTAGCGTAACCTTCGTTTGGGACTGGAATGAATAGACAAGCCTTTTTGACAGAACTCCGCAATGCTCGGGATTCTCTTGACCTGAAAACAATAGAGCATGCCGCTAGAATGTCTAGCTATGTCGCGGAGACGCTCTCAAACAGCGAACTAACGGACCTGAGGAAACAATGCGCAGAGACGTTCACGGAAATCCGAATCAACCTGGTAACAACCAATAATACACCCGCGTTAAACAGCTATAATAAGTATGTCAAAGACGTGTTAGCAAGGGCATTGTCGGCGCTGTACGCTACCATCGCGCTGCACAGGAATAAGCAGTACTCAACCCCATACAAGAGCATCAGTCGCATACTTGCCAGTGGTGTCCCAAACGCAGAAAAATACATGCTACTCCTTATGGAGTTCACGGAGGCTTTACGACCCACTAGAGTTAAGTGCTTTCCTGAATCACACACAGGCACGTCTGTAGGGAGGGTGCGCACAACAATCATGCAAAATGTGACGCAATTATACGTTCACGGCGCAGAACATGATCAGTACGTAGGTCGGTTGCACGAGTGCTTGTTAAAAATTTTGGACAAAACTCCCTTCCTGTTAGCAACTTGTGAACGCATCACATTGGCAAGAGCGTTGTTAGCGCGCATTTCAGACATATTAAACGTGGATGAGCCATCTCGCCAAGGGTCTGCACACGAGGAAAGTTTGCAGCTGCAGTACCTGGACTTTGTAACCAAAACTGCTCTATCGTTGCGCCACAGGAGCAAGATTGCTGCGTCGTGTGGTGCGCAAGAACCGGAAATGAGCCCGTTATATGTGGCTAAGCTTTTTGAGATTATTTGCAGCACTACAATCAGCAGTCTGATGCGGCACCGTACAGAATATCCCGGACTGCGGGCAACATCAGAACAACTTGTGTGCTTGGGAAGAGACATTGCCGCTTCTGGGTTCCTGAATGCAGAGCAGTTGGCAGTCTTTAGCGAGGTACACCTTCCACTGGTCGAACATCTGCGCGGACTTTGTAAGCAAATGGATAAATACACCAGGTACGCCTCACAAGGGTGGTATAGGGAAGCCGCACAAAAATGGCACAAGGAGATTGTCCCACTGTTGCGCGGGGTTTCCGTCCTTGCACACGCAGCACAAGTGCCTGAAGAAAATGACACGCAAGGTGGCGACAAAATCTTCCAAAAAGTTCGCTTGAAACCGATTTGCCAGCTTAACATCCTGCCTACAAACTCGCATGATATTGCTCGGTATAAATACCATAGACGCTGCATAGACAGGTTTTACAGTGGGCTCTTACATCTAATGTGCAACGTGCACTTCCTCGACAGTGTAATGATCCAGCTAGATGAAAAAATATCGCGCATGTGCCGGGATTCAGGAACTAGATACGCAGCTCTGGACAGTGATACCCTTACCACATCCATACACCGCTACCTTGGCACTTTACAAGGTGCAACACATACAGCAGCCGGAGAAGTGACAAATTCCCACACACTTATCGAGACTGCTGCCGCACTCTTATCCCACGCACTAGTAATGATTGACGGCCATCACATGTCTAGAACCCCCGGCAGTTCGGCATATGAGCAGCATAATCATATGCAAAGTACGATTCGTAGCTCGGTTATCGAGAGCGAACACAAGTTCAGACATTTGGCAGAGTTGAAGCGGCACATGGCGTCCTGCGCTCTCATGGCCCCACCAAGACAGCAATCTGCATATGTAGGGGCCTCGTGTATTAGCATGCAATCACATTTACCAGGCACATCTTCGAGCACATATATTACTCAGGCGTCGCACTTACCTTCCGCTACTGAACGCAAACACACCTCCAGCATGCTACCATCGGTGCAGGGAATAGCCGTACCACAAGTACAGCAAAACGTAGCTACACAACATGCAAATGCGGCACAATACGGCGCAGGCCCCGAATCCCGTGCAGGCGGAAGCGTGACCGGAAACGCGCATGGATTCCAAAACATGCAGGCACACGCTACAACATATGTGGCCGGCTACGTACCCTCGCAACATGCAGTCCAAACTGCAAGTGGTACGCGCGGGCAGAGCGGGGCAATATCATACCATGGGAACACGGGCTTTTCTGGCAGCGAAACTTTTGTAGGCAACCCTACCCAGTTACAAGCAGCACACACGAACTACAGCGCCGCGTATACGGGCTCAACACACCCTGGCCAGCAGCGTAATATCGACCTGGTAGCACATCCAGTCACACAGCCGGCAGTAAACCCTTGTTGGTGGGCAGGCAGCAACACCGGCCACGCAGTGCACACCCAAACTACGAGCAGGCCAATAATTGCACCAGAATTAGCGGCACACACCAGAGCTGAGGTCACACAAGGCTTAAGTGCGGTTGAGGTTGCTACATACGGCCCGGTGCCAGTGGGTATTACTACACAATCTGCAACCCCACATCCGCAGTTTGGTGATGCACCAGATAGTGCATTGCTTGAAGTACACTATGTAAACCAGGCAACGCACAATGATACCAGTTTTGGTGTCGAAACCAGTTCGCCTGGCGCCACAACACAGCGAATGTACGCACGGAACGGTCGTCTAGGTGAGCGGCATAGTTGGGCTCCATATCAAATAACTTGCAGGCGTGGTTCAGAAGCCTCGTATCCAAACCCAGGTCCAAGTACAACTTTAACCTTCGCAGCGCCACCGCGGAGCATAACCGCCCAAACAGCACATGGATACGCATTTGTGCGCCCGGATGGGTATGAAGACAATAGCGCAGCACTGAGAGTAAATGACTGCACTCGGGGCACACTTACCTCCGCGTCGTGCCAGGACCAGCCTATGGCAGCGTATGCCGAGTATACATCGTCTGACTCCACACAATCGGACACGGATTCATCCCACAGCCCAATTCTCGTAATTGACGAGGTAACCCCGGCCATCACTCAGGGACACACCAAAATTGCATAGGGAAGATTGAAGTACCAGCGGGTGAGGAGCAAGAATTTGGCAAGGCAGCATTAGGTAATCTCGGGCGGCTTGTCGCCCGTGGTAAACTCAAGAGCTCAGATGCACCCAAGGACCTTGACCAGAGCATTGACGCACTACCGTTCATGGATGAAGCACCTGACACTGGTGAGAAGATTGAAGTACCAGCGGGTGAGGAGCAAGAATTTGGCAAGGCAGCAGCTTGGGGTCTAGCAGGCTTCAAGCGTACAGTGGATGAAAGCCTGGAGATGTTAGACCGAGGCATGCACATGCTCGCGGAAGGCCAGGCACAGATATCACAGGGGATTGACGCCAAGGATACTGCACTAGTTAGGGAAGGTCTGGAAACATCTAGACTTGGTGCAGGGTTATGTCGCAATGGCTTGGTAGAGGCCTCCTACGGCGTTGGTTATGCCAATGAGACCATGGGCAAGTATGCCGGCAAGGGTCTAGACAAGTGTAAAAACAAACTCGACAATGCATGCCACAAGTGGAGCAAGGCTCTCGAAGAGATTGAAAGCCTGCGCACAGCAATCGACGCGAAGGCAGAACAGCAAGTTGAAGGTGAAGCATGGTCTCCTGAAGGGGTCAGTGCTAACACATTCTACAAAGGACTGCATAAAATTGGCACCGCAATTGCAGTAGCAGCTCAAGCTACCTGGGAAGGCTTGGCTATGACCGGTAAGTTCATGGGTGCTGTAGCTAAACTAGCTGGTGCAGTATCCATGTGCGTTGCAGCATACACCGCAGCTATCGTGGGTATGGCCGCAGCTACACCTGCGACGCTGCTGCTGACAGCTATGGACAATCAATCCGTAAACAATGCCGTAGTTAAAGTCAGTGAGTACCTTCACAGTAACGTAGAACAAGCAACTAAAGACCTCATGGCTTCAGAGTTTGCCATGATGACATTTGGTGGCATCATGACGTGTGCCAAGCTTATGAAGGGCTCCTTCGCAGCAGTCAATCAGAAGTTTGAAGAAATCAACGCCACCCTCGCACGGGAGGGCACAGACATCGCTCAAGGGATCAAGGAGACTTACAAGTCTATTGGCGATGCATTCAAGTCTATTGGCGATGCATTCAAGTCAGTCAATACTGGCATAGCTAAGTGGACAACAGATAAGTGGACAGCGGCTCTAGCAGGTTATGCGTCAGTTGAACAGCTAGAAGAAGCAAAGGAAGCAGACAGGGTACAGGCTGAGCAGCGAGCTGAAGCACAAGCAATGACCGAGCGTGTGGCAGGGGAGCGTGCAGCAACAGTTGCTGCAGGGACTGAAACCATTAAGACCATCGTCAGCGATATGCGGAATGAGCTTGCTAAAGGGCATGAACAGCTTCAGCTCGTCATCACCGATATGTGTAATGAGCTTGCACAAATAGGTGCATTCTCCCAAGCAGAGCGCGATGCACTTGTGAAGTCCTTCACGCCTAAACCTCCTGCTAGGACAACCAAGGAGCTTATCTCACATATGCATTCGGGCCTAGAATCCGTGATGTTCCGTATGGCACGTAGTCTTGGGATCATGAGCAAAGCTAGTATAGAGGCAAACTCGCAGGACAATAGTGTAGAGGTGGCAGAGATCAGCCCAGAAACGCAGAACATGAGCGACGCTATACCTGTAGAAGAAGCCCAAATTGTCGAAACTGCCTTACTTGCAGCAGTAAATGACACTAGTAAGGACGACCAAGCAATTGTTACTGACCTTATAAACGCTACAATAGAGGTGTGCACAGAGCAGACTAATACACTTGCGGGGCATACTGCCGAGGTCCAAGCAGGGCTGGAAGCTGCGGGTATTAAATTAGACGATGCACACACCACCCCTGAAGCCAAGGGCGTGGAAGGCATTAATCAAGAGGAACTCGAGCAGGCAGCTGAAGGTCTTGCTGCTGCTGTAAATGAGGCTTCTGCAGATGGGAAGATGCAATTCCTCAAACGGGAGGCCGATCTTCGCAGGGAAAGCCACCAAGGCAAAGTGCCACGGCTTGTTATCCAGAAACTACGGTACAAACGCCCATAAACGGCAAGGCGCCACAGGTGTATTGCGCGCCAAGTGGCACTCAGGAACGCGTTACGGGCAACCATTGGCCAGAGGCCTCCGGTCTACTATACGCCCCACTACTAAACATCAGCAAAAAATTTTGATAAACGCTGTATGTAGAAGGCAACCATTGGAGCCGTGAACATGAACCCGTCAACACGGTCTAATATGCCACCATGCCCGGGCACGATAAACCCGCTATCTTTAACCTTGCAAAGACGCTTAATGCCAGATTCGACAAAGTCCCCACATTGCGCAACTGCCGCAACTGCCGCTCCGATAAATAGCGCATGTGGCACAAAAAATATACCGAACATGACCGACATTAGAAGCGTCACCACTGCACTGAACGCAATACCCCCGAGGAGGCCCATCCACGTTTTGTTTGGGCTGATAGCGGGCAGTATTTTGCGTTTTCCTAAGCTTTTACCCACAAAATACGCGCCTGTATCGGTGCTCCACACACTGAGTATCATCCACAACAGTATAATGGTCCCATGGGGCAACGTGTATAGGTATACAGCAGAGGCGTAGGGCAACGCGACCACAAAAATGGCGGGAATGTAAAGATATCTGTGGCCACCTGTCATTTGGTGCCACTCAAACGCGGATACCATGGCAAGGGAGAAACACACCAGGTAAAACAAACACCCGCCAAAGTACATGCTGCCCAAAAACACACTCGCTCCCAAAACCGACGTCAGTATGCGCAGCAGCAGGCTATCATCGACGACCGGCAACTTGCAGCGCGTAATTTTTTCCCGTAGTTGCAACGCATAGTTACCGGCTTTCTTGCAAAACTCCATAATACTCATGCATCCCCCAAAACACAGCTGCATAACATCACGCACGACGCGGATACCGCAGCTCAAGCTGACAATAGCCCATTGGCCCAGTTGATTATACACACATAGCAGCCTACCTGCCATATTTCCTGTTTCTAGCCAGATAACTATCCAGCGCATCAGAAAAATGTGCAGCGGTAAAATCTGGCCACATAATATCACAGAAGTAGAGCTCGGCATATGCAAGCTGCCAAAGCAAAAAGTTGCTAATGCGTTTTTCGCCCCCAGCTCTTATCAGTAAATCGACGTCTGGAAGGTCCTTGGTCCACATAAAACTGCGAAGCGTCTCCCCATCAACAGACTCAACTCCAGAATCTAACGCCGCGTTCACGGCCTGTATTATGTCCTGTTTCGCGCCGTAGCTTACCGCGACATTCAAGTATAAGGCATCGTTGTTGCGCGTTACAGATTGAATGTCAGACATGCGCTCCACCAGATCCGCGCGCAGGAGTTTTAAATCGCCCACAAACCTGATGCTCACCCCATGGTCATCAGAAAGTTTGCGGAGCTCCGGAGAGGACAGATAGTTGGTGAACAGGCTCATAATGTCGCTAACTTCCTCAGTGCTTCTGAGCCAATTTTCCAGGGAGAATGCGTACAAAGTGAGATGTCTAATGGCATGGTGAACACAAGCCTCTACAACCTTTTTAGCGGCCAGCATACCTTGAGTGTACGCCTCTATCTTCGGTAGGCCCCGACTTTTCGCCCATCTACCGTTTCCATCCATTATTACGGCAACGTGTTTAGGCAACTTATGCGCCATAGCAGACATCCAAATGTGCATTTAGCCCAAAATTTCGCTTTCCTTCACGGAAAAGGCATCACCTATCTTTTTGATGAACGTATCTGTGACTTTCTGTATCTCCGCGCTTATGGAGTGGAAGTCATCCTCTGAAATCTCTTTGTTGTCCTGCATAGACTTTAACTTGTCTATTGTATCCCTCCTGATATTACGCACAGAGACTTTCCCCTCTTCGGTAAGCTTGCTGAGCATTTTCACCAAATTTTTTCTCACATCACTAGTAAGCTCAGGCACAACAAGCCTTATGGTGGTTGCCTCACACGTCATACCAAAACCGAGATTAGACGCATCAATGGCCGCTTTCACATCACCAATGACACTGGCATCCCACAATGAAATCAGCAGAGTCCTACCAGAGACAGATATACTCGCCACTGTGTTCAGCCGCACCTTGTTACCGTAATAAGTGAGGAACACCCCATCCAACAATGAAGCGCTCACTCGCCCCGTCCTGATGCCTGATATATCACTCAGAAACATAGAAAAGGTTTTTTCCATCCTTTCCCTGGCGCACTCTTTGATAGCGTCAGTCATATCCCCTCCTAGTCAGATATAGTTGTGAACAGTCCTCTGCCATGCACAGCTTCAAAGAATGCCCCATCCCTACCTAGATCAAACACTATTATCGGTACGGAATTCTCCCTTGCCAACGATATTGCTGCTGCATCCATAATCTTCAAATTGGACGATAAAAGGTCATGATACGATATTCTGTCGTACCGAACCGCGGAACCGTCTTTCTTAGGATCGGAGGAGTACACACCATCAACCTGAGTACCCTTGAATATTGCGTCGCAGCGCATTTCTATGCCACGAAGCGCAGCCGCAGTGTCTGTGGTGAAAAACGGGCTGCCTATGCCTGCAGCACATATAACCACCCTACCCTTCTCAAGGTGCCTAACAGCACGCCTCCTTACGTATGTTTCACACACAGCGGTCATCGGCATGGCCGATAATACCCTACATTCCACGCCCATTTCCTCAAGAGCATTCTGCAGAGCCAACGCGTTAATCACGGTTGCCAGCATGCCTACATAGTCATTACTAGTTCTCTCAAACCCGTCTGAGGTGGACGCACCGCGAAATATATTCCCCCCACCCACAACGATACAAAGCTCTACTCCGGACTCTTTCACATTTTTTAGGTCACGAGACAACCTGAGCACAACAGCAGGATCGAAGCCAAACCTTTTTTCTCCAACGAATGCCTCACCCGATACTTTAAGCAAAACTCTAGAGTACCGCACACTCCCCGTGGCGGCACCATCACTTACCGACATATTCAAACGAAACCCGTCCCACAAGCCTGGCAAGATTATACAGCAACCGAACAAAGACGCAATCTTCCATGCGCAACTTCGCTGTGGTACGGCATACAGAAAACGTGAAGTACAACCCACAGTTACAGCATGTCGTATCGCCAACCAATAAATTGCTACAATACCGAACAGGTACTGTATTGCCGGTCACTCAGCAGCGCGTTGCTGCTTCACGTTACCGGCCCCACCCTTTGATTTATCATCTATAGCTTTGAGTACCCTTTTGAGCAGGTTTGGTGCGAGAATTGACAGGAAATTCACTGATATATCATGAGCTTTGTCAGTGCCCTTAACTTTATAGTCGATCGCAACCACGCCTCTGCTGTATCCACCTGTTAGCAACTTGCCAATCAAAGGCGTATTCCACACCAACTTACTGACTGCGTAAGCCGGCACTATTTGGCCACGCACATCGAAACTTTTCGTACTCAGATTTATCTCTCCCCCCACACTGATGCCAAGTTCCACCCCTTCAATCCACGATTCATCAAAGCTTACGCGGTTTTCGCTGTAATTGAACGGGACATTAAGCTTGCCAAAGTGTATTCCGCTACCATTGAGCGTATTACTAATTCCCTGCAGAGACGAGAGAGTTAATATCTGCGCAAGTATGGGCGCGTTCACAATATTAAAATTCGTGAGCGAGAACACGCCTTGTGTCCTACCAAGGTGACTGTCCGGGTACATATATATAGATAGATGCCCACCATCTACAGTGCTCAAAACGTCGATGGATCGCAGGAAGTTTCCTGCGTTTTCTGTGCTCACCTCCAAACCTCTGGGCCCGTATTCTATTCTCACTGGCGCATTATCATTGGCAAAATTTGCGCTCATCTTCGCGTGCAATTTATCATCCCCATCGTACCCCATACTGAAGAAAACCCGCTTTATGGGCACGTTGTTCTTCATGAGTGCATTGTGCACACGCAATTTTACCTCAAGCCCCCCCTGCTGCCGCGATTCGCCGCTCAAAAAAGCCCACAGGTTAGTCTTGCTGAGATCCAAAAACTTCCCGCTCAATTGAAGTACCAGGTTGCCATCTTTCGAAGACTTAACATGGGCCTGCGCATCAGTTTTTAGGAAGCGTACACGGTTAGCCACCAAGTTCACGTCTTGGCCAATATGCCCGCTCAATCGGATGTCTATGCCCTGCCCCGCCAAAGTTGCATTATGAACCTGTATGTTCCCATCCTGCTCCACCGACGCCGCAAACTTCAGTATTCTTGCCTGAGCACCTACTGGAAAGTACCCCAGTTCCGAGTACAAATCTATGACATCCAACACACCATTAACCTTGGTGTCGCCGGCACCGGAATGATTGCTGACCCAGTCTATAGTAGCCTTAGCATAACCACTGAGGCCAACATGTCGGGCCGCCGCGCTGAACTGCCTTATGTTATTTCCGGAAATATATCCTTCAAATTTACACATCATGCTACCGCCACCAGGATCTCCGCTCGCAACAAGAGTCATATCGCGCTCATTCATCTTGCCTTTAATAGTTGCTTCCACGCTTCCATTGTGCACAACGAGATCTAAACCCGCGCTGTGTACGTCAAAGCTATTCAAAACCCCGCGTACTGAAAGATCCCCGACCTCAGAGGTGATATAAACATCGCTGTGTATGTCAGACGTCCCAGACAGATTAGACACCTCAATTATGAACTTCGTGTTGGCAACACCCGATATATTTTCTGCTACAACCCCAAAGCGCTCTTGCCCATCCGCCGCAGTATATATCTCGCTGACATCACCAAAAGCTCTGCCGCGTATCTCAAGCTTTGCATCTTTATCGCTAACGTCCTTGATAATAGCAACGCCTTCAACGGCATTTACGCCTCTGAAGTTATAATTGCCAGACCGAATTACTAGCTCCCCCCTATCCAGCAGCAGGCCACCATCTACTATATTCACCGCACCCCATTTGTTGCTAACCGTAATGGTCGCATCTCGTACATGCGCACTGAACCGGTAATTGGCCACATTTTTTATGTCATTGACGTGGCCGTGAAAGGTCACCTGAGGTTCCCTAAAGGTGCCTTCTATCACGTTATCGCAGTACCAATGTTTCAAGTCCGGGTATAGCTGCTCGGGCCAGTATCTACACACCTGCTGTGTTTTAAGTTCATAACTGCTCACACTGGCATTAAGGCGGCTGTTTATAGCGTTGAAGTAGGCTCGCATCTTGAGAGCCACATCATCCATGAGGAGGTTAAAATCAGACAACAAGAGCTCATGGTCGCTGTATTTGGCCCTAACCCGAAAACCGTGCACAGCGACGCTATCATGCTCCCCATATGGAACGGTGCCCTTCAGGCTTTGCAAGTCAATGTCACAGTACTCTATCCTGTCATGGGCATCCAACACTACATCTGCGGCCCCGGAAATCAGCACCTTATTGTACAAGGGCAGTACACCGTCCAGGAACCTGATATATTCAAATAGCGCTGTGTTGAAGTTGTCGCACCTAATGTTCAGAGAAATCACCCCCTTATAGTGCTCAGACACCTTAACCTTAACCGATGATGCGCCGCTGGTTAACTCCAGTGAGAAGATTCTGCCATCGTATTTCGCTTCGGTCCCAAACGACAGTGAATCTACCTTCAGGCTTTCACCGCTCTGGTTACTAAGCAGCATACTCCCAATTCTAACAGGCACACTGGATCTGATCAGCATAAATAGCTTCTCCCGAAGCGCTGAGACCGAAAACGGCGGCTTGGCACCACTGACTTCCCCATCGGGGCTAAATGCACTCAGGTACACGGTGGGAATCTCAACCCGGCTGGCACCCCAGTCTCCCCATAAAAACAGGATGCCAACCTTGGAGTAAATGGCAACCTCGGGAATCTCCGTCTTCAGGCCTGATTTTTTGTCTATAATTACAAGCCCCTTTGCTGATAGAAAGAAGTTCTCATCAGCTCTGCGCCAAGAGAGTTGTACATCTTGTATGTTAACGTCAGCGCCGGCAAAAAATTTGGAGAGCTTGAACTTCAAATACAGGTTTATAGCGCCAGTGCGGAACTCTATGGTATCCTTAGTACTGACGTGATAGTACAGCACCCCCCCAAACGTGAGCACCGCACCCACGAGCAGTAATTTTACACAAGTCCACACCATAGAGTTCATAGAATCTGGCAAAAGCCTCACAGCGCAAAATCATTTTGGAATAACCATGCGGCGCTCTACCTCGCCTCTAGCGAGCATATCAGCCTCTTCGTTATATTCGTTCCCAGCGTGAGCCTTCACCCACCTCCACTCAATACTATGCAGCAAAGTCAGTCTTTCAAGCTCTACCCACAAGTCAACATTCTTCACGGCGGACTTGTTAGACGTCCTCCATCCGTTCAGCTTCCATTTGCGAATCCACTCCGTGATCCCATTCTTCACATAGGTGCTGTCAGTATTAACGCACACGCTGCACGGCCCCGATAAAGCCGCCAAAGCCATAATCACCGCGGTAAGTTCCATTCTGTTATTTGTGGTATCGTCACTGCCACCCGATATTCTGCGCTCCCCTCCGTCACCAAAGCGCAGCACAGCACCCCAACCTCCAGGTCCAGGATTGCCAGAACAGGCACCATCGGTGTATATGGCAACCCTACTTTTCCCCATAAGCACCATACGTCCGTCATTTTTGATTGTATTCCAATACCTCACATAATACAATGACATTCATCGTTAGCCCTAAGGTCTTGCAGCTAGGAGGATGTTTGAGCGGCGCAAGTAGTTGTTTTCTGTGCTCGTGGAGCGTCACCGTAGTGCGCGTGGCCCACTGTTGGGGTTGGTTCGTCATCAGCGCGCGTTCGTAGGCGTACACGTGGGCTCTCTTGAAGTAATCACCGGCGTTGCTCCAGAATTTGGAGACATGCTCATGGCCCAGATGTGCATGGAAGATCGGCACACACCGTTCGTGTTCGTCGTACAGGAAGGCACATCCCTGGCGCATTTGGCAAAAACCCTGAAGTTTTTCGACCGGGAGCGCGATGTGTTTATCCTGCCCAAGTGGGATTCCATTCCACACAAGGGGGTCTCACCCAGTAGCCTGGTCATGGCAACCAGGATGAAGTGTTTGCTTGACATTTCTAATGCCAAGGCCCCGTACGTAATGTTAACAACCTCCGGCGCAGTTGCGCAGAAAGTGCTGCCGGCACACTCTGTGGCCAGTGCCACCATAACAGTTGCACCTGGCGATGGTTTGTCTATGGATGCGCTGGTACAACATCTGGTGGCATGCGGATATACGCAATCTTCCGCGGTGCGCGAAGTGGGGAGCTTTGCAGTACGGGGGGAAATCGTCGATATTTTCCAACCAATAGATAACAAGCCCACCAGGATAGACTTCTGCTACGATGCTGTTGAGTCTATCAGATGTTTCGACCTTGATACGCAAATTACGGATGGAGGCGCGTTACCAAGTTTGGTTATCTATCCAGCATCTGAAGTAATAAAAACCGAAGAAAACTTAAATCGGTTCTACACAAGGTACATGCAGCAGTATCCAAATCCCGATCCGGCATTTGCTGAAGCCATGCTTTCCAGGCAAAAATGCATGGGAGAGGAGCAGTGGCTGCCGCTGCTGCAGGCAGATGAGCTGTCAACCATTTTCGATTATGTCCCAAACGCAAAACTAGTGCTTGCTGAGCAGGCTTCGGAAGAAGTATTGCGGCGCTTGGAAGGGGCGCAGGAGGAGGATTATACGGCACAATCTGCCACAGGAAAAAGCGCTTTGTTCTTGGATTTACAAGGCTACATACAAATTACACGGAGCTTTCACAAGGCCATCTTCTGCCGCTTTGATGCAACATCAGAAAACAATCTCTGGGAGCATCAACAAGTCATATGCTCTTCCAGCAATATTGGCGCTGTGCCGAATTTCAGGTTGCTAGCACAGGAACAAAAGGCTGACGTATTCGCGGTGGCCGCGGATTATATTAACTCCGCCCATAAAACTCTAATCCTCGCCTGCTACTCTGAAGGATCACTGCTATATTTCATCGACAAGTTTAAAGCACATGGCATACACATATCCAGAGTGCATGAGTATGCAGGCCCTATAGGCGCGTTCAACGCGGCTGTGCTACCAACAAGTTGTGACGTTGTAACACACGACTTTATTGTGATAACAGAATACAGCCTGTTGAAACGTCAATGCGCGGCCGGTCGCTCCTCTGGCACGGTAGTCAGTGAAGACACCTGCCTTGCAGTAGGAGACGTAGTAGTACACAAGGACTACGGCGTTGGCATATTTAATGCGCTACGCACGCTCAGTGTGTGCGGACATTTACACGACTTTGTCGAAATCCTCTACCGCAATAACGACAAATTCTTCGTCCCGGTGGAAGATATAGACTTGATCACAAAATACGGCACCAATACCGACGTCGTCCTGGATAAACTCGGCAGCACCTCATGGCAGGAGCGCAGCGCCAAACTCAAGAAACGCATCAAAGATATCGCTCAAACGTTGTTACACTCAGAAGCAATGCGCGTACTTGCGGAAGGCAATAAGTTTCTTGCAAATCAGAGGTACTTGGACTTTTGCAAAGAGTTTCCATACGTAGAAACCGAAGACCAGCTCAAAGCAATATCAGAAGTTGAGGAGGATCTCGCCAGCGGCAAGGTGATGGACAGGCTCATATGTGGAGACGTTGGGTTTGGCAAGACGGAAGTCGCACTGCGCGCGGCATTTCTAGTCATCAACGAAGATCCGGCCAAGCAGGTTGCCGTAATCGTTCCCACAACCCTACTATGCAGGCAGCATCTTGCGGCATTCAGAGAGAGATTTCAAAACTACGATATCAACGTTCAGCAGCTTGCACGATCATCCGCCACGCAAAAGTCTAAGGTAAAAAAGGCGCTCGAAAACGGGGATATCAACATAATCATAGGTACGAGTGCGCTTCTCGCAGAAGATATAAGATTCCTAGACTTGAGCTTGCTCATTATTGATGAAGAACAACACTTCGGCGTACAACAGAAAGAACAGCTCAAAAAGCTCAGGAATGACGTGCACGTTCTATCCTTATCCGCAACACCAATTCCCCGAACTCTGCACATGTCGCTTTCCGGGATAAAAAACTTGAGCGTTCTCAGGACCCCACCCATGGGGAGGATGGCCGTAGATATTGCTATCATACAGTACGATGGCAACATCATAAAAACCGCAATTCTAGATGAAGTCAGCCGCGGTGGCAGAGTGTTCTTTACCTGCCCGTTTATTTCTGACATTGACGGCGTGTTGGCGGACCTACAAAAACTGGTCCCAAATGTGAAGGTCGAAGTGGCGCATGGCAGAACATCTACCAGGGCGTTGGATAAGATTATGAATGACTTTTTCGATGGGAAGTTCTCCGTCCTTCTGACAACATCCATCATCGAAAGTGGAATAGATATACCTTTCGCCAACACCATAATAGTGCACAATGCTGACATGTTCGGCTTGGCACAGCTGTACCAGCTCAAGGGAAGGGTGGGCCGGAGCACGCTGAAGGGTTATGCCTACTTCATAGTGTCAAAAAAGGCGCTGCCCGATTCACCTGGCATGAAGAGGCTAGAAGCGGTCAGGTCTCTAAATAGCGTTGGGTCGGGCTTTGCCCTCGCCCTACAGGATATGGACATGCGCGGCTTTGGAAATCTGGTGGGGGAAGAGCAGTCTGGCAACATAAAGGAAGTGGGAATTGAGCTGTATCATAAAATGCTGGAAGAAGCCATAGCAGCGTGCCAGGAGCAACCCCACATACAAGCGGGCTGCCACAGCGTAAAAGTGGGCGTAGACGCGAATGTTAGGATTCCTGAATCTTACATCAGGGAGCTAGATCTGCGTATAAGAGTGTACAAAAAAATCAGTAGCTTGAAAACCGCGGAGGAAGCGGATACCTGCTTTGTCGAGCTAGTAAACAGATTTGGCGCGCCACCACCGGAGGTCATGAATTTGCTGAATGTAATGCGCATCAAACAGCTTTGCTCCGCACTCGGCATACAAGAGGTCACGCAAGCGAAGCGGCACGTCACGTTTTCACTGTCGCAGGGCACAGCAGCGCATTCAGGAATGTTGAAGCACATAATAGACAACCACGATCTCTTTACCATATGTGACCACAGCATCAGGATGTCAGTACCCAAGGCATCACAGAATCAAATACTAGAGTATATATTGTCCCACCTTGTATGCATGGCCGCTGCTTAACCGCAGCCTCAGCGACATTACCCATGAATCAGCAGAAACCCAAATTGTCGAAACTGCCTTACTTGAAGCAGTAAATGACAGTAGTAAGGACGACCAAGCAATTGTTACTGACCTTATAAACGCTACAATAGAGGTGTGCACAGAGCAGACTAATACACTTGCGGGGCATACCGCCGAGGTGTGCACAAAACAGACTAATACACTTGCGGAGCATACCGCCGAGGTCCAAGCAGGGCTGGAAGCTGCGGGTATTAGATTCGACGATGCACAGGGACTACAAGAAGCTACCCCTGAAGCCAAGGGCGTGGAAGGCATTAATCCAGAGGAACTCGAGCAGGCAGCTCAAGCTACCTGGGAAGGCTTGGCTATGACCGGTAAGTTCATGGGTGCTGTAGCTAAACTAGCTGGTGCAGTATCCATGTGCGTTGCAGCATACACCGCAGCTATCGTGGGTATGGCCGCAGCTACACCTGCGACGCTGCTGCTGACAGCTATGGACAATCAATCCGTAAACAATGCCGTAGTTAAAGTCAGTGAGTACCTTCACAGTAACGTAGAACAAGCAACTAAAGACCTCATGGCTTCAGAGTTTGCCATGATGACATTTGGTGGCATCATGACGTGTGCCAAGCTTATGAAGGGCTCCTTCGCAGCAATCAATCAGAAGTTTGAAGAAATCAACGCCACCCTCACACGGGAGGCCACAGACATCGCTCAAGGGGTCAAGGAGACTTACCAGTCTATTGGCGATGCATTTGGCAATGCATTCAAGTCTGTTGGCGATGCATTCAAGTCTATTGGCGATGCATTCAAGTCAGCTAATGATGGCATAGCTAAGTGGACAGCAGCTCTAGCAGGTTATGCGTCAGTTGAACAGCTAGAAGAAGCAAAGGAAGCAGACAGGGTACAGGCTGAGCAGCGAGCTGAAGCACAAGCAATGACCGAGCGTGTGGCAGGGGAGCGTGCAGCAACAGTTGCTGCAGGGACTGAAACCATTAAGACCATCGTCAGCGATATGCGGAATGAGCTTGCTAAAGGGCATGAACAGCTTCAGCTCGTCATCACCGATATGTGTAATGAGCTTGCACAAATAGGTGCATTCTCCCAAGCAGCATACACCGCAGCTTTAGTGGGCCTTTGGTGTACTTTGGCGTGTAGCAAAAGTTGTATTTAACCCATTTCCAGCAGCTTTGAAGTTCATATTAAGTTAAGAAAATCACCGTTACACTTTTTACGAGCTCGGGCCCCGTTCTGCGCACGCGTCTGTGGACCTTGCTGCGGGGCGGGTGCTCTGTGAGGCGAAAATCGCCGGACAGCCGAAAATTTGGTGAAATAAAGCAATGCCGGGTGGCATGTTAAGAGCGCCTAACCGGTTATCAAGACATTGTTAAGTAGGTAGGTGCGATGGCAGAAGACGACAAGCAACAACAACAGAATCAAAGCAATGTAGTACAAGCCATCTCGGCCGTATTCCAGCGCAAGAGTGCGGAGCTGGCGCGACTGAATGCATTCGTAGAAGGTACTGATGGTACACTCAAGAACATCCATCCCCAAATGAAGTCACTGGAAGCGCTTTCTCAGCAACTATCAGAAAAGATTGCAGCTGAGGCAGCAGCGAAGGCAGATGCTAAATACGAGAGCGTGGGACTACGTGCTAAAGCAGCTGCAGCATTAGGTAGTCTCGGGCGGCTTTTTCGTAGCGGATCTAAGGGCGGATATACACCTCAGGATATTGACGCACTACCGTTCATGGATGAAGCACCTGACACTGGTGAGAAGATTGAAGTACCAGCGGGTGAGGAGCAAGAATTTGGCAAGGCAGCAGCTTGGGGTCTAGCAGGCTTCAAGCGTACAGTGGATGAAAGCCTGGAGATGTTAGACCGAGGCATGCACATGCTCGCGGAAGGCCAGGCACAGATATCACAGGGGATTGCAGACAAGAGTACTGCACTAGTTAGGGAAGGTCTGGAAACATCTAGACTTGGTGCAGGGTTATGTCGCAATGGCTTGGTAGAGGCCTCCTACGGCGTTAGTTATGCCAACAAGACCATGGGCAAATATGCCGGCAAGGGTCTAGAAAAGTGTAAGAACAAACTCGACGATGCATGCCACAAGTGGCACGATGCCCTCAATGAGATTGAAAGCCTGCGCACAGCAATCGACGCGAAGGCAGAACAGCAAGTTGAAGGTGAAGCATGGTCTCCTGAAGGGGTCAGTGCTAACACATTCTACAGAGGACTGCATAAAATTGGCGCCGCAATTGCAGTAGCAGCTCAAGCTACCTGGGAAGGCTTGGCTATGACCGGTAAGTTCATGGGTGCTGTAGCTAAACTAGCTGGTGCAGTATCCATGTGCGTTGCAGCATACACCGCAGCTATCGCGGGAGTTATCCTCCCTGCAGGGATACCACTGGCGTTTATGGGCCCTGAGTCTAAGCTGGCTGAGTACGTAGATCGGGCTGCGAGTTACCTTCACAGTAACGTAGAACAAGCAACTAAAGACCTCATGGCTTCAGAGTTTGCCATGATGACATTTGGTGGCATCATGACGTGTGCCAAGCTTATGAAGGGCTCCTTCGCAGCAGTCAATCAGAAGTTTGAAGAAATCAACGCCACCCTCGCACGGGAGGGCACAGACATCGCTCAAGGGATCAAGGAGACTTACAAGTCTATTGGCGATGCATTCAAGTCAGTCAATACTGGCATAGCTAAGTGGACAACAGATAAGTGGACAGCGGCTCTAGCAGGTTATGCGTCAGTTGAACAGCTAGAAGAAGCAAAGGAAGCAGACAGGGCACAGGCTGAGCAGCGAGCTGAAGCACAAGCAATGACCGAGCGTGTGGCACAGGAGCGTGCAGCAACAGTTGCTGCAGGGACTGAAACCATTAAGACCATCGTCAGCGATATGTGTAACGAGCTTGCACAAATATGTGGGCTCTCCCAAGCAGAGCGCGATGCACTTGTGCAGTCTTTCATACCTCAACCTCCTAGAACAACCAAGGAGATTGTCTCGCAGATGTGTAACAGCGTGAAATCCGCGTTCGGCAGCATATCCCATATCACCAACGTCATTCGCCAAGCTGGTAAAGATGCACAGAAAATCGACCCGCAGGTAAAGGTGGCAGAGATCAGCCCAGAAACGATATATGCAATGAGCGAGGCCCTATATGCCCTGAACATGCAAGAAAGCGCAGCTATCAACAATGCCTTACTTGAAGCAGTAAATGACAGTAGTAAGGACGACCAAGCAATTGTTACTGACCTTATAAACGCTACAATAGAGGTGTGCACAGAGCAGACTAATACACTTGCGGGGCATACTGCCGAGGTCCAAGCAGGGCTGGAAGCTGCGGGTATTAAATTAGACGATGCACACACCACCCCTGAAGCCAAGGGCGTGGAAGGCATTAATCCAGAGGAACTCGCGCAGGCAGCTGAAGGTCTTGCTACTGCTGTAAATGAGGCTTCTGCAGAAGGGAAAATACAATCCCTCAATCAGCAGGAGAGCCAGATTGCACAGGGAGGACAGCACGCTGCACAACAGCAGTCTTCTTCCGGTTGGTCTAGGTAAACCGCTACCCTACCTTTAACTGACACGGTGTAGATATGTCATGTAGTATCATCTCCTACCCTTGACTGACGCAGTGTAGACGGCAATTAATCCAGCGCGGAGCTCCGGGAAGCAGCCGAAGGTGTGCGCCTACCTCCCCTACCAGCTTGAGCCAGTTAATCGTAAGGTTGACAAGTGCTCCTTGTGTGGATACAAGAACGTGGTAGACTGCTCGGCGTTGCTCAACCCTGGATGCGTCACGCCGGGAGTGCAGTGTGGGTTCCTGGTAGGCTGGAGGTTTTATGTTCAGCGGAATCGTGGCGGCCGTGGGTGTTGTTGAGGAGGTGTTACCGCCCGGAGATAGTGACGTAGCGGTGCGCTTAAGCGTGGAAGATAAAGACCTCCTGGCAAGAATGGCCGTGGGTGGTTCGGTCGCCTGCGCTGGCGTTTGCTTAACAGTGATAGACAAGGGCAGCGGTTTTACCGTAAACGTCTCCAAGGAAACCTTAGGAGCCACCAACCTGAAGCACTGGAGTGCAGGCACCAAGGTGAACCTTGAGTTGCCATTAAGGATGGGCGACCCTATGGATGGACATATGGTGCAAGGGCACGTCGATGGAGTGGGAAGGGTAGAGTCTGTAGTCCAGATTGCCGGCTCCCACACCCTGATGGTAAGCTGCGACGAGACGCTAACAAAATACATAGCCCGCAAGGGCTCAGTGGCACTGGATGGCGTTTCTATGACTGTAAACTCCTCTGGCAGTGGGCTGTTCGTGGTCAATGTAATTCCACATACGTGGGGCCACACGACGTTTCAGTATCTCAAGGCTGATAGCGAGGTAAATATAGAAACAGATCTCATAGCCAGATACCTAGAATCCCTGCTAAAAAGCAACAGAAACGATGATGAAACCATGTAGTAGGTGCCGTCAGGCGAGTGTATAAGACCGCGGGGCAAGCGCGTGCGGGACGCCTCCGCTACAGCATGAAGCACAGACAGCCGGCGCTCGATTCCTTCAGTAACCGCTGAGTATTCTATCAACCAGTTCCTTCACAGTTGGAATGTACCCACCCTTGTAGAACTCATCCTTACCAAACCTGTATGCATTATGCCCAGAAAACATCAGCTCTCCGTCACAATCGCCCTTGCGAATGATGTTCTGCAGCGTTTTTTGAATACAAAAGCTCCTCGGATCCGGCTTTTCTCCAGTATTGTAGGTGCCGTGGTCTTTCCAATTGCTGAACTTACAGTGGCTTAAGCACCCCATACAGCCTATTTGGTCCTCCCGTATTTCGCGAGCCTTTTGTTCAGTAACAAAAATTACTGTGTCATTCGGTGTTTTGAGCATGGCATCGTAGCCAGCGGCAATCCAAGCATCAGCACGTGCTTTATCAGAGGCCGTGATGTATATATCTCGCCCCCTGGAGCCGAATTTCACAGCGACTACAAAGTCATCCCTGCATACGTTGCTAAAGGGAATTTGGCGTTCGTTACGTTCCTGCAACTCGCGTAAAAATTTGTTCCTCACAGCGGAAGAGTAAAACCCCGTTGGGCTGAATTTGTTGAGTAGCACGTCACCAACCTCGAGGGAAAGTAGCCTCTTCTTCCAAAACATCGAAATCGGACTCTCCTCCGTAACTAGAGGTCTTGTACCAAACTGGAACGCTACCGGGCCTATTTTGGCATTATCGAGCCAAGTTTCCCATTCTTTCAGGTGCCACACCCCTCCGGCCATTATCAGGACAACTTCAGAAAGACCCACTTCGTTCATGAAAGACCTAATCTCCGCCACTCTGTCAAATGGATCTTGAGGCATATTTGGATCTTCGCTATTGCTGAGCCCATTGTGCCCGCCGGCAAGCCACGGATCTTCATACACTACACCACCCAACAGTTCCTTGGGGAACTTGCGATACGCGCGCATCCATAGAATTCTAAAAGCGCGAGCAGAAGAGACTATGGGATAGTAGTAGACCCCGCACTGCATCGACACCTCAGCCAATTTGTATGGCATACCGGCACCGCACGTTACACCGTGAATTAGGCCCTTAGCGCCTTCTAGCACCCCGTACAGCACTTCGCTCACGTTGCCCATTTCCCACAGAACGTTCATGTGCACCCTACCGCGCCCTTGCGATACATCGTGTGCGATACGCGCCTGGCTTATACCGGCCTCTATGCTGTAGCGTATCAGCTCCCGGTTGCGCTCCCCCCTGGTTTTTCCCCTGTATACCAGCGGCACGTGCTCCCCGTTGCTATCTACAAGCGCGGGACTAGCACAAGAAAACGTACCCACAGCATCAGCAGCGGCAAAGGCCCCTGCACTTCTCCCGTCGCTGACTCCAATTCCCTTACCCCCTTCGATAATGGGCCATACCTCACGACCGGAGATACAGACTTTCCTAATTCCTTTCAGCAAAAGAGCAATCCTCCCCTCAACGCTATAAGCCCACCCAGGGCTTCGCTATTCGCAGTACGAAAACTCATGAAACACCCTGGAGTCTAGCGCTTATGCATTCTACAGTCAACGAAAATGAGGCCGCAACGCCAATCCAGGCCACACCAATGAGTAAGACTAACGCACTATTGTTGCTAACTGCGGAGATGCACCAGCGTCGTAGTATGGACTCTGGACATGTGAATGTTTGGCGCACCCACAGGCCTAAACGCCCCAGCTCCAAGCATGCACAAGGGCTTGAATCAGCAATGTGGCCGCTCCGGCGGTTAATTCTCCCGGTAATCCCCGCGCAACATGCTGTCCATGTTGGCAACTGTCTCTTTAAATGGGAGACCCTCCTCCTGCGGGAGCTCCACCACAACTTTTTCTATGCCAACCTTCTGGGGATCAACATGTTTACCCTTATACAGCACCTCATAGTGCAGGTGCGGCCCTGTTGACAAGCCCGTGCTTCCCACATACGCAATCACCTGCCCACGTTTTACTTTAGACCCCTTGACCAATTCTGCTCTAATCTTACTCAGATGGGCATAGGCAGTGGAATAGTTATTCCTATGGTGTATACGGACATAACCACCATAGGTGCCTTTCGTTCCTACAAATCCTACTATACCATTGTCCGCAGCCCTGACTGGGGTCCCCAAAGGCGCGGCATAATCGACTCCCTTGTGAAATCCGCTATAACCGCGTATCGGATGTTTTCTAGTACCAAACTTTGACGATACACGAAACGTGCCGCCATCACCTATGGGATGCTCAAAAATGCTCCTCCCCAGGCTACGTCCTTCGCTATCACAGTATCTGGCCGTGCCATCTTTCATAAGGTGCCTGTAGAGCTTGAGGTGCGTCTGTTTGCCGCGGTGCCCATCAATGACCAGGGCCGTGTATAGCACATTTCCGTCGGCGATCAAATCACCCTTAGCGTTGAAAAACCGTTCAAATAGTACGTCAAGCCAGCTGCCTTGGGGAATTTTATCCAAATCTACTCGGCTGTCATATATTGATACCAACTGCATAATCATGGCGTCAGATAAACCGCCTTCGACCGCAGATGCGAAAAAAGATTTCTCCACCGGGCCAGAAACTCTCATAACCCTCACTTCTTGGACGTTATTTGCAACTCTGGCACTATACCTACCAGCCTCATCTTTTCGCGCTTCAAAGCTGTATAGGGAGCGTGCGGGGTTGACCGACACAAACCGCACCGAGCCTGAGCCACTTACCCCAACGTTGATCTTGTCCCCAACATTTATCTTGTCAATATTGTACACTTCGCTCAGAGATTTCGCGGCAGCAACGGCCTCAACCACTTGTACACCCGCATCGCGCAGCACGCTGATAACGCTGTCACCCTCTTTCACGGTAACCTGCAGCACGTCACTGCCCATGGCCGTGATTCTATCGCCAGCACGGGCAACCTGTGTGGCCCCCAAAACTACAGAAAGCATCACCATTGCACCAACCGCCCTGGGCAGCACATCAGCCAACACTACACCCCCTCTGCACTTGGACCAGACGATTTCATACATCATAAAATCCCGTGGAACAAGCACTAAAACCCTGCTGCTTTGGACGCGGATACGCAACACATCCCATAGATTCCACCAAAATATTTAGCTTTTACTCGACGCGGCAATGCTATACCATCAAAGGTTTCGGGTACCACTCGCGAAGCAATTTATGAATGATACAACCTCAGTTACAAGGTTAGAAAATAACTTTTCTGTAGTCTCTGAAAAGGTAGACGGGGTAAACTCCGTAGGGATTAGTATATGGGTCAAAACAGGCAGCAGGCACGAGGAGAAGGAGAAAATAGGCCTGGCGCATTTTCTTGAGCACATGGCATTCAAGGGTACTGATACAAGATCTGCGCTGGACATTGCAATGGCTTTTGACTGCATAGGTGGAAACTTCAACGCATATACAGATAAAGAACACACCGTATATCACGTCAAAGTTATGAAGAGGGACGTCCATATTGCTCTAGAGGTTCTGGAGGATATAGTGCTGAGGTCAGCGTTCCCGGAAGTTGAAATTGAGCGGGAGAAGAATGTCGTGTTGCAGGAAATATACCAAACGAATGACTCCCCGGGCAGTATTATCTTCGACAAGTATATGGAAGTTGCATACAAAGGCCAGATCTTCGGTGCGCCAATTTTGGGATCGGAACAGTCAGTGTTGGGCCTCTCAAGGGCTGACCTTGTGCAGTACATGAGCGCAAACTATTACGGAAATAACATGATTCTTTCCGTAGCCGGGGATATAGCGCACGAGGACGTTGTACGCATGTCTCAAGGGTTTGCTCAGATTCAGGACCGGAACCCACAGCCCGTTGCTCCTCCAGTATATACCGGAGGGCAGTACATAGAGGCCCGGGACCTCGACCAGGTTAACATAGTAATTGGGTTTCCTGGAGTATCGTACTTAGACGAGAGATACTACACAATGCAGGTCCTTGACGTGATACTGGGCAGTAGTATGTCTTCAAGGCTGTTTCAAGAGATAAGAGAAAAGCGCGGGCTGGTTTATAGCATTTCTTCTTTCAATTCTAGCTACTCCGACAGTGGGCTTTTTTCCATACACGCCGCAACTGACGAAGGCAACCTGCAAGAGCTGCTCAAAACTATAGCTGCAGAGATGAAAAAGCTACCCGAAACCGTGAAAGAAGAGGAGTTACTGAGGGCAAAAAGCAAGCTGGAGTCCGAAGTTTTGATGTCTAGGGAGAGTACCGTTGGAAAATCTGAGGCACTTGGCTATTGCTATTCGCATTACAACAAGTACATCACCAAGGAAGAGATGATAAGCAAAATACGTGCGGTGAACCTGGGTGACGTAATAAATTCGGCAGATTTACTTTTGCAAAATCGTGGCAAACTAACGGTCGCGGCAATAGGCAAGGTCGGGCCACTACCTAGCTTAGAGACAATATCGAACATGCTTGCATAGGCTGCTGGGCACTACAGCAGTTGCATGTGTGGGGCTGCACACGGACGCAGGAGGCGCAGGCCAGGCAGTGGAGAAGCATTTCCCAACAGCGCGAGTTCGCCTCCAGTGGTTTTGCGGACCGCGCATACAAGCGGAGCGCCAGTCGAACCACCGTCCCCACTCAGGTGCAACTGGCTACGGCCGCGCACAGAACATAACCGAGTCCGCGTAGCTCCAGCGCGACATAATACCAGCCGCCAGAGGCACTGCCAGGCCTAGTTGCGTTCCAGCTTGGTTGCTTTGCCATCCAACGCGGAATAGTTGGGGGTTAACAAAATCAACTTTTCAATCTCCGCAGAAATGCTGGTAAAGTCGTGGCTACCCTCATATCTTTGCCCGTTCAAGAAGAACGCAGGCGTTGCATTTACATCAAGTTTGTTAACGGCCAAAAACTTTTGCTGCACCACGCGATCCATCAAGGCTTCATCGGTTGTACACTTCTTAAATTCTTCGTCAGAGATGTTACTAATTTTGGCGATATTTGCCAGAAGCCCAAGATCCTTGTGGGTGGCAATCAAGGCATCAAACGAGTTAAACACCGCCTTGGCGTAGGCAAAAAACGTCTTGTTGTCCTTGTAGCACGTACCAAGCATGGCCGCAGAGAGTGAGAGCTTATCAAGGGGAAAATCCCTCAATATATATAGGAGCTTGCCCTTGTCTATGTACTCATTCTTGAGCCTTGGTAACACCTTGGTCGCAAAATCCGCACAGTGAGAACACGAGAAGGACGCATACTCCAGCATAACTACAGGAGCGCTCGTGTTGCCCAGAAATCTATCACCGGGCATCAGACCCAATAGCTTCTCGGCCGTAACATCCGCCGTATCGACTGTGCTCGCCTCATGGTTAGAGGGAAGGTCCACCTTTTTCGTATCAGCCGCAACAGAAAAACTCAGTAGTAACACGGAACACAGGCACGCCACAACGGAAATGCCCGCACAATATCGCAAGAACCCCATAATCCCACCACAAAACACGACCACAAATTCAGGCTGCACCCCCACTTTTGTTTGCCTGTTTATTCTTTCCGTCATCTCCGCCAAGCTGGCTGGCATACATTGCCTCAAAATCTATAACATCCAACATCAGTGGCGGAAACCCAGCGCTGGCAGTCATCTTAGCGATAACCTCCCGAACAAAGGGAAACAAAACGCCCGGCGCAGTAATGAGCAGAGCCTCTTTCACCACCTGTTCCTCAGCTTTTTCCTCAAGGGAGAAGACCCCACAATACTTGAGCTCACACAAAAACGCAGGTACTTTTTCCACAACAGACTCTATATTCACCTGCAAAGTGACCTCATACAGGTCAGCGGCGGCCTGTTCGCCCTCAGTAGGTTTCACGGGCAAGGAAGCCGACGATACATTGACCGATATGCTAATCTCCGGAGGAGATTTGCTGATCATCAGAAAAACCTTGGGCGAGTTTGGATTTTCAAAGGACAAATCCTTAATGTACTGTCCCCTTACCTTGAGCTTTGGGCGCATACTGGACACTCCTAGACGGCAATACCGCAATTAATTGTTGATTAACACTGGGCAAACTATAATATGGTTAAGTACTTTTGTACATAGCCTTTGTGAAAAATTTGGATGGGTATGGTTGAGCTGGCTATATACGCGTTCGTTGCGGCCTTTATTTTCTTCCGCTTGTATGGTTCCCTAGGCAAGGCATCTAGCGTCAATTTTCAGCCGAGTGCCATCTATCCCGAACAGGCTGGAGGCGAACAAGCAGCCTCTGACGGCTCCATTAACTCCCAGGACATTCCTGTGAGTTCTGTTGTGGCGGACTGCGCATCTGTTGAACAGATTTCAAGCGTGTTCGAGGCTATAAAGGAGCGCAACAAAGGTTTTTCTGTTAAGCACTTCATCGAAGGGTCGGCGGCGGCTTTTGAGGCAATAGTGAAAGCACTCAGTCAGGGGAATGCTGAGTTTTTGTCGTCGCTGCTTAGCAAAGACATGCATGACTCGTTCGTTAGAGAGATCGAGCGTCGCAAGAGCGCCGGGCACACCCATGAGGATGTTGTGGTGTCTATAGTATCGCAGAAAGTAACCAGCGCAGAGCTGAAGGGAAACTCTGCCGCCATAACCGTGCAGTTCGTCACCGAGCAGATAAATGTCGTGCGGGATGCAGGGGGGCAGGTTGTGGATGGCAGCACCTCTAAGGTGAATACTATAGAAGACACCTGGAAATTCGCAAGAGACATCACCACCTCGGGCAGACGGTGGTATCTGACTTCTACTAGCGCATAGGTGGAAGGCCGGGGTTAGCCACAGGGACGGGCCTGCCTTCCGAGACACACTTTTTATGCCACCCGGTAAACATCACCGCTAAGGCAGGCGTACGGTCCAGCGCATCGGGAGAAGCGTCGAGTCGCGCCACCAAGGAGAGCGCAGCCGCTACACACTCAGCCCCCGTTATCTTTACTGCAGCGTTTCATAATTGCGGTCCCAACAGTACCGATTAGGACGCCTATGGGGACAACCAGCATGGCTTTGACCAGCGGCCCGCTACCATACACGGATTGACCGGAGATGACTTTACCGTCCCAGTACGAGTTGATCACCAATGATATCACCGTGTGGAAGAAGTATCCAAAAAACATTATGGCCATATTAGAAACCGCTGTGGCCAGGGCTACCGAGCCGTTACCTGCGTACTCTATGGCCTTAAACACCACTACGATTTGGTACGTAGAGCAGATTCCTACAGTCAAAAGTAGGATGAATGCGCTTATTCCAGTGCTACAATTTCCGGTTAGCATGGCCGCAAACGCAACCATGGTAAACAGACCGCAGCAAATTATTATGTTCCATCCGTCATAAGACTTCTCAAGCAGAGAGCTGACTACCAGCAGCCCTACGCAGCACCCAACGAACACCGCAGCAGGCAAGGTTGTCGAGGCTACATGGCTAACGCCACACACCTCCGATAGAAATGCGGTCGCCCACCCGTCAGCAAAGCCTTCAATCGGGCCTATCATACAACCGCCAAGCAGACTTATAATCATCAACCGCTTGTTGCATATTACACTCCTTACCTGCTCAGACACACTACGACTCTCAGTAGCATCTGGCGCATCAAACAGAAAATATGCGGCAAGCATGGCCAAGATGCATCCACCCACGACAAACACAAGGAGCACCTTGTTCCAGCCAAAACTCTCTATCAGCGACAACATCGGCTTGCCACCATACATTGCACCCAAAAACCCTATCATAATCGCGATAGAAGTCATCCTGGCAAATCTTGTACTAGTAAAGTACATTTTTGAAACTTTAAAAACAGATATGGCCGCGGCAACTGAACCCATGCCAGTGAACACCCTGCCAATTTGCACAAACTCCCAAGAATCAAACAACATGGGCGCCGCACCCAGAAAAGTGAGGACCATGCACACCGGGATTACCTTCTTGGGCCCGTATTTGTCTATTAGTATCCCTAACGGAATGTGTGCCACGGTATACCCTGCGTAATATAGCGCGGAAAACTGCCCAAAGGCGAGCGCTCCCACACCAAAACGCTCCATAATTTCCCCAGAAAGGGTGTTAGGTATAACACGCAATATGTACTGGAGCGCGTAAAACACCGCCACAGAAAACCAAGCAAAGAACCCCCGATCCACCGACCACACAGTAACCCCAGTACCGAACGCAACTAGGGCACATGGTAACAAAAAAACTAACAGAGTACAGCAAATATTCTCACCAAATAGGCAAGTACACCGGGGTCATTTTGCCACTTTAAGTTTATCCTTGGTTATTGCCCGAAATAACGCAACAATCCTGTCGTGCGTTGAATAAACGTCCTCCGCGGCATCTGATTTACAGTCTATCATGTGGCACCTATGTGGGTTATTGGCAACTATTGTCCTGAACCCCTCCCTAACCCTGTCGTAAAATTCCGGGCCGTGGTTTTCGAATCCGTTAAGGCTGGTCCTCGCAAGGGCGAGCTCTATGCTAGCGTCTATAACAAACGTAATATCCGGCACAACATCAGCCACCAGAGAGTTTAGCATGCCAACTAGCGCAAGGTCCACCCCGCATCCATAGCCCTGGTAGGCCACAGTGGAGTCCGTAAACCTGTCACTTATCACTATTTTGCCCGCAAGTAAACCCGGCAACACTACCTTGACAAAGCTCTCCCTGCGCATTGCTATGAAAAGCATGAGCTCTGTTATTCCGTCTAGCTTGTAATCAGTAAGCCCTAACAGAGCCCCTCTGATAAGTTCATTAAGCGAGGTGCCCCCAGGCTCTCGAGTAAGCACCACTCTGTGTTCGCCGTACAAGTCTGACAGGTATTTCGCGAGGAGGACAGCCTGCGTGGTCTTCCCGCATCCATCAATTCCCTCAAAAGTTATAAACATACTACCCGGAATTACTAGCGGCTAGTTTCTCCGATTTTAGGACACCAGAGCAATTCGCGCGTACGGATTCCATTGAGTCAACACCAAATCCGCGCACGGAATTGTCTATTCGCTTTAGCAGCCCAACAAGCACTTGTCCGGGCCCCACTTCTATAAACTCTGAGCACCCACACCCAATAAGGTACTCTATGCTCTCCCTCCACCTAACTCTGCTAACAACCTGCCGCACCATTAGGTTTCTTATCGCATTGCAGTCAGAATGTGTAGAGGCAGATACGTTAAAAACCATCTCTACTTCCGGCGGGTTCATTTCTAGCTGGTCGACAAAATCACCAATCTCATTACAAGCCAGCCGCATCAAAGAAGAGTGAAACGGCCCGCTAACACGCAGCCTTATTACCTTCTTGATGCCGGTACCTTCAATGAGCTTCGGCAGCTGCTGCAGGGCGCTTTCAGTACCGCTGACAACCACTTGACCAGTGCAGTTATCATTTGCAACCTCACATATACCATATTCAGATGCGCGCGCTGCTACGGCTTCAACCTCACTCAAACTACCCCCTATCAGGGCCGCCATGCCCCCACAACACAGTGAAGAAGCTCGGTGCATCGCCTTTCCCCTAACGTCTAACAACCTGGCAACGCTGGGCAACCCAATAACTTTAGAGACGTGCAATGCCGTGTACTCACCCACCGAGTGCCCCAAAACGTACTTCACAGCATCTGTGATAGGACCGCCTAAATTTTCTTCCAGCGCACGAACCAACGCGACTGATACAGTCATCAACGCAAGCTGCGCATTACAGGTCGAAGTGAGAGCCTCCTCAGGCCCCTGGAAAATTATCCGGGAGAGGTGCCTACCCAGTGTTTCATCCACCTCATGAAACACACGACGTGCTGCAGGCGAGCTATCGTAGACCTCTCTGCCCATTCCAACAAACTGTGAGCCTTGGCCGGGAAACATAAATACAACAGACACAGCTTCGGGACTCCCCATGGTACACGGCCAATTATTGCTCACGTGATTGTGGTAGTCAAAGCTATTTTTGCAGACTGTGACGCAGTGATGGCGCTGCCTTGTCCAATTTAGCGTAGCTAACGTATTAGTTTCAGTCGAGCATACGCGCGGTCATGGCTACTGTAACAATCGCCTCAACAGGCACAACGCCGAGCTGTGCCAAGCATTGTTTTATGTGCACTAGTAACACGTTGAACACCTGCAGCTATGCCCATAACTCGCACAATTGACATGCACCCTTTTCCCTGTTACCATCCGCAGTTATGTTCGCCTTTGTTTCAATTTTGTTAGGAGGTCCGTGGTCATGAAGAAGGGTATACATCCTGAGGTTCACCCCATCACGGTTATTTTTACAAATGGTGAGCAGCGTGAAATGCTTTCTACATACGGGAAACCTGACGAAATGGTCAAGGTGCACCTTGAGAGTGACAGGTTTAATCACCCCGCTTGGAACCCAGGGCTTAGGGTGAGCAGCAAAAAGAACAGTAGGGCTGCTAGGTTCCTGAGCAAGTTCGGCGATTTGTGAGCGTGCAGAGCGCTGTTTTGCCTGCTAGGTGTAAGTATCAAACTGTAGGTTACGTGGCGGCCGGCCCTGCGGAGAGGGATCGGGTTGGCTGTCTGCGTAGTTTTTACGGCGTGGTAAACCTGGCTGACGCTCCAGATTCCGCGGTAGACTTGCTCGTAGTCGTTGGGGGTGACGGGTTCATGCTGCACAGTTTGCATAATTATGTAGTGGGTCCCGGTAGGAACGTGCCAGTATATGGAGTGAGGCATGGTAGCGTTGGGTTCTTGCTGAACCACTGCGTGGATGGCAGCCTTCCACACAAGCTCGAAAATGCAGTTGCAACTGAGCTGCCTCTGTTGCGCATGGAAGCGCAGGACGTTTACGGTTGCACGCATAGCGCAATCGCAGTAAATGAAGTTTCGCTGTTTCGCGGCACGCATCAGGCTGCCAAGCTCAGAATTAAAATCAACGGGAAAGTAGCCATGGAGGAGCTGGTGTCTGACGGCGTGATAGTGTCTAGCCCGGCAGGTAGCACAGCTTATAATTTCTCTGCAGGTGGGCCCATATTGCCTTTCACTTCTAACATAGTATGCCTCACTGCAATTAATCCTTTCAGGCCTCGGAGGTGGCGCGGTGCACTGTTGCCGAATGACTCCCTGGTAGAAATCGATGTGCTGTCTCCTGAAACCCGCTGCGTCAGCGCAGTTGCTGACTACACAGAGTTCCGCAATATAAGCGACGTCAAGATAAAGCAAGACAACAACACAAAGATTACACTTATGTTTGATCCAGAACATGGGCTAGAGGAGAGAACCATAGCAGAACAGTTTCTTGCGTAGCGTGCGAGCGACGCTATTGCACGTGCGCGCTAAAAATTTTATAATTGGCGACGAAGTTTGGCTAGGGCGGTTGTGGAAGTTTCCTATTCTTTTGATGACGTTCTGATAATTCCAGCAGATTCCAATGTGCTTCCGGCTGATACAGATGTCACAACTTATGTTACGGATAGCGTGCAGCTCCGCATTCCTATAATGTCAGCCGCGATGGACACGGTGACGGAGTCCAGGCTTGCCATATCTCTGGCACAGCATGGAGGCATGGGGTGCATTCATAAAAATTTATCCATAGAGCGCCAAGTTGCGGAGGTACAGAAAGTCAAAAAACACGAAAGCTGGATAGTCAGTAACCCTGTAACCGTCTCCCCTGACGCTACGTTGAGCACTGCTTTATCCGTCATGAGAAAGCACAGCTACTCCGGAATACCTGTAGTCACCCCCCAGCAGAATAAGCTCGTGGGGATACTGACAAACAGGGATGTTCGCTTTGTTGAGAACAAGAATTGCAAAGTTAGCGACATAATGACAAGTACTAATCTGGTCACCGTGAGTGAGGGTATCAGCCAATCTGAGGCAACTAGGCTTCTACACAAACACAAAATAGAGAGGCTCATAGTAACTGACGAGCACGGTTGCTGCATTGGTCTAATAACCGTAAAAGATATTGAGCGGTTTAATCGGTTCCCGAATTCCTGCAAAGATAAAAAAGCCAGGTTAAGGGTGGCAGCGGCTGTCGGCACAGGAAACAAAGAGGGCATGGAGCGCGCTGAAGCCTTGATACAGGCAGAAGCTGACGTAATAGTGGTAGACACCGCGCATGGCCATTCTGCCAGGGTAATTCAAACAATAAGAGAAATCAAAGCGTTGTACCCTGATGCACAGGTAATAGGCGGAAATGTGGCAACGGCAGCAGGGGCCCTCGCCCTGGTTGAGGCTGGAGTCGATGCAGTCAAAGTTGGCATAGGCCCTGGATCCATATGCACAACGAGGATCGTCACCGGGGTGGGAGTACCGCAATTTTCTGCCATAAAAAACGTCGCGGAAGCGTGCAAGGGCACGGGAGTCAGAGTGATAGCGGACGGAGGCATAAAATATTCTGGAGATATCGCAAAGTCTATTGCGGCAGGAGCAGATGTGGTGATGATAGGCTCCATCTTTGCCGGCACGGATGAAAGCCCGGGAGACACCATGATATACAACGGCCGGGCATATAAGTGCTACAGAGGCATGGGGTCTGTTGTAGCAATGAAAAGCGGCAGCAGCGGCAGGTACTTTCAGGAAGGCGGGGGAAAATTCATACCAGAAGGTGTTGAGGGCCGGGTACCTTTCAAGGGAGCTGCGTCTGAGGTCATATACCAACTGGTAGGAGGGCTCAGATCATCTATGGGGTACACCGGAAACAAGGATATAGAGTCTATGAAAACAAACTGCAAGTTCACCATAATCACCGCCGCCGGGTTGCATGAAAGCCACGTGCATGGCGTGGCAATTACTCGTGAAACTCCAAATTATCACCCGTATTACCAATCCCATAAGGACTAGGCCTCTGATCATCGGCCATCAGTAGCGCTACACTAGCCCTAACGCGTCCTTTTTGTTCCTGCAATATTTGGGAATCAATTAAATCGCGCTATATCTTCCTTCGGTTATCAGACAAAAAGCCGCCCCTTACAGTTACAATGCATCTACAGCAGTCACTATAGAATCTAAAAACTCAGTAACGTGCGCCCAGCAACAAAGGGCCAAGGGCACAAATCGGATGTTTGGCTTGCGAAACAATCACCCAACAGGTGAATCAAAAGGCCTTTTGGCAGCTCAACACACTCAGATTGTACGCACCCACCGCAACCAAAAGCCAGACCGCGCAACAAAAAACAAACGAATAACAGCGCGAGCGCGCTACGAAAGGCGACCAAAGGCTGGCAGCGACCCTCTCTCCCGTGTCTTAAGACAAAGTACCACAGGCGCTGGGAGGCTTAACTTCCGGGTTCGGGATGTTACCGGGTGTTTCACTCCCGCCATAACCACCAGCCAAACGGCCATATAACCAAGCTAGCAGAAAGATCTAGATAAAGCAAGCAGTGTGGTCTTGAACTACACGTACCAACAAACGAATAAACCAATCGGGCTATTAGTACCGGTCAGCTAAATACGTTACCGCACTTACACACCCGGCCTATCAACGTGATAGTCTCTCACGGCCCTAATGGGGAAATCTAATCTTGAGGGGGGTTTCTCGCTTAGATGCTTTCAGCAATTATCCCGTCCATACGTAGCTACCCAGCTATGCTGTTGGCACAACAACTGGTACACCAGAGGTATGTCCAACTCGGTCCTCTCGTACTAGAGTCAGATCCTCTCAAATTTCCAACGCCCACGGAAGATAGAAACCGAACTGTCTCACGACGTTCTAAACCCAACTCACGTATCACTTTAATCGGCGAACAGCCGAACCCTTGGGACCTGCTCCAGCCCCAGGATGTGATGAGTCGACATCGAGGTGCCAAACGGTGCCGTCGATATGAACTCTTGGGCACCATAAGCCTGTTATCCCCGGCGTACCTTTTATCCGTTGAGCGATGACCCTTCCATACGGAATCACCGGATCACTATGACCGACTTTCGTCTCTGCTCGGCCCGTCGGCCTCGCAGTCAGGCAGGCTTTTGCCATTGTACTATAAAAGCTGATTTCCGACCAGCCCTAGCCTACCATCGCACGCCTCCGTTACTCTTTAGGAGGCGACCGCCCCAGTCAAACTACCCACCATACAATGTCCTAGCTCCAGAAAAATGGAGCGTAGTTAGATGCCAAGAACACAAAGGGTGGTATCTCAAGGACGACTCCACCCAGGCTGGCGCCCGGGCTTCAAAGTCTCCCACCTATCCTGCACATTGCATCCCTAACACCAATGTAAAGCTATAGTAAAGGTGCACGGGGTCTCTTCGTCTAACCGCGGGTACCCCGCATCAGCACGGGGAATTCAATTTCGCTGAGTCGATGCTGGAGACAGCGGGGAAATCGTTACGCCATTCGTGCGGGTCGGAACTTACCCGACAAGGAATTTCGCTACCTTAGGACCGTCAGTTTTACGGCCGCCGTTTACTGGGGCTTCAACTCGGAGCTCTCACCCCTCATATTAACCTTCCAGCACCGGGCAGGCGTCAGGCCCTATACTTCCACTTACGTGTTTGCAGAGCCCTGTGTTTTTAGTAAACAGTCGCTACCCCCTGCTCTGTGCCACCCACAGGTGGTTGCCCACCCACAGGTCACCCTTCTCCCTAAGTTACAGGTGCAATTTGCCGAGTTCCTTCAGCATCGTTCTCTCAATCGCCTTAGTATACTCTACCCACCTACCAGTGTCGGTTTGCGGTACGGACTTATTAACTTAAGCGCTATTTCCTGGGACCTCTTTAAAGCACGCACCAATCCAATAAGGCACGCACTGCACAAGATCCGTCACGCTTAAAAGGTTCAGGAATATTAACCTGATTCCCATCGACTACTCCTTTACGGCCTCGCCTTAGGGTCCGACTAACCCTGCGCAGATTGACTTAACACAGGAAACCTTAGGTTTTCGGCGGGAGTGGTTTTCACACTCCTTTACGCTACTCATGTCAGCATTCTCACTTTCGATACCTCCAGCAACCCTCACGGGCCACCTTCACAGGCTTACGAAACGCTCCGCTACCGCACCCGGCAAGCCGGGCACTCGCGTCTTCGGCGTATGGCTTTAGCCCCGTTACATCTTCGGCGCAAGAAGACTTAAATCTAGACAAGTGAGCTGTTACGCTTTCTTTAAAGGATGGCTGCTTCTAAGCCAACCTACTAGCTGTATTGGTCTTCTCACCTCCTTCCACACTTAGCCATAACTTTGGGACCTTAGACGGCGATCTGGGCTCTTTCCCTTTCCACCACGGACTTAGCACCCGCAGTGTGTCTGCTGTAGAACAGTTGACCGGTATTCGGAGTTTGATTGGATTTGGTAAGAGGATGAGTCTCCCTAGTCCATTCAGTGCTCTACCCCCGGCAACTTATAGTACAACGCTCTACCTAAATAGATTTCGCGGAGAACCAGCTATTTCCAAGTTTGATTGGCCTTTCACCCCTAGCCACAGCTCATCCAATACTATTGCAACAGTAACAGGTTCGGTCCTCCCAATGTACTTTACTACACCTTCAACCTGGCCATGGCTAGATCACTTGGTTTCGGGTCTAATCCATGAACTAAAACGCCCTATTCAGACTCGCTTTTCGCTACGCCTACACCTAACGGCTTAAGCTTGCTCAACAGATTAACTCGCTGACCCATTATGCAAAAGGTACGCTGTCACCCGTGCAGAAATTACAGCAAGCTGCAAAACCTACACAAGCTCCAACTGATTGTAAGCACCCGATTTCAGGTTCTATTTCACTCCCCTCACCGGGGTTCTTTTCACCTTTCCCTCACGGTACTTGTTCACTATCGGTCGCTAAGGAGTACTTAGGTTTAGAGGATGGTCCCCCTAAATTCAGACAGGGTTCCACGTGCCCCGCCCTACTCAAGGATCTGCAACCTTCTTACCTGTACGGGACTATCACCCCCTACGGTTGCCTTTTCCAAGGCATTCCAGTTTCTAATTACAGACCACAGACCTGTTCCGCGTTCGCTCGTCACTACTAACGGAGTCTCATTTTGATTTCCTTTCCTCCGGCTACTTAGATATTTCAGTTCACCGGGTTCGTCTTGCATACCTATGTATTCAGCATGCAATGGCCAACGAATTGGCCGGGTTTCCCCATTCGGACATCTGCGGATCAAAACTTGTTGACAATTCCCCGCAGCTTATCGCAGCCTACCACGTCCTTCATCACCTCTTAGCGCCAAGGCATCCATCAAGTGCTCTTTCTTGTTTATTCATTCGTAGCGATACGTGCAGTATCAAAACCACACTATCCATACTTTATCAGCTAATCGAATCGAGATCGTCCTCAAAACGAGAACAATCCCTACCATTGATCTTTCTACTAACTTGTCAACCATCGAGCCACAGACCTCAAGGGCCAGCGCTCCATAGAGCTACCATTCTTAACTAAGAACGCAACGAGTGTCAACAAATTACTTAAACTTTCCTCATTTGGTTATAAGTCCACCAGTGTACGTTGTAAGCCCGCTGTCCAGACTCCCCCTCATGGCGCGGCAATACCGGTCTTCACGCGATGACTCAGCGCTTGATAGTGCGCACACAAGTTGGTACACTGCAGCAGTTGTTTACCAATAAGGCGCCAATGGTTGCTGTGCTGGAGGACAGGATCCTCATTCCGTCTAAGGAAGACCATTATATGTATTATAGGGTGCACAACCCCGAAGCCCTAGGGGGAAAAACACCGCTCATATGTGTACATGGCATGGCTGGAAATTCAGCCTGTTTTGACTATTTGGGACGTGCCGTGTCCGATTTCCCAGTGGTGTCAGTAGATGTTGTGGGGCGCGGCAAGAGTTCATGGCTTAGGGACCACTCCCTCTACAACTACAATACATACTGCACGGACATATTACATCTTGCAAAGCACTTGAAAATCAAAAAGTGCAATTACTTGGGCGTCTCGATGGGAGGGATTATTGCCATGTTTTTGACGGCGCACTTCCATGATGTACTGTCAATCGAGAAGCTTATACTAAACGATATAGGCCCGTACACCCCGGCACAGCCATTGCAGGCGCTTGTTAAGCTTATGACACAGCTACCCACATTTGACGGCAAGGAGCAGGCAAAGCAGTATCTCAAGGATGCATTGCGCCACTCCGGCATAGTAGAGGAAGAGCATTGGGACCACCTTGTGCGGCATAGAATTGTGGAAAAGGACGGCGGTTACGTGTTAACCCTAGACCCAGGCATTGGCGCCCAGCTTTCTGCTGAAATCCAGCAGAGCAGCAGTGGCGATTGGGATATCTGGGACGTGTGGGATAAGATGCAGTGCGGCGGGATTTTAGTGCTGAAGGGCGAGCATTCAGCTTATTTAACCTCGGAGACTTTGCGAAAAATGCTGGCATCGAAACGCGATATTAGCCACATAGAATATCCGGGTACAGGGCACCCACCCTCCGTTATGGTGGAGAGCCGGATAAGGGATGTGCAGCAATTTAATAGGGAAGACTGACCAACACTGGGCACTGCACAGTGGTGCCGGCAGCATCATAAATACCTTGAACACCGTTGCTTTACGAGGTAGTAACGAACCCTATTGGAGTGTGTTAGGTAGATTTGTGAATAAGAGCAAGCGTCATTCAGCCATCTCTGACGAGCAGGTGGTCAAGTCCTATCACGACATGCTATTAATGCGCAGATTCGAAGAAAAAGTGGGCCAGCTGTACGGTATGGGCCTCATACGGGGGTTTTGTCATCTGTACATAGGGCAAGAGGCAATAGCGGTAGGTTTGCAAAATGTGCTTAGCAGCGAAGATTCTATAGTTACCAGCTACAGGGAGCATGGTTTCATGCTCACATCTGGAGAAAGCGCAAATACTATACTAGCAGAGCTGATGGGCAAGAGAACCGGGTGCTCCAAGGGTAAGGGTGGTTCTATGCACATGTTTAATGTAGCAAAGAATTTTTTCGGCGGGCATGGAATTGTAGGCGCGCAAGTACCTATAGGAACGGGTATTGCATTCGCTGAACAGTATAAAAAAGGCAGGGGGGTAGTTTTTACATGCCTGGGAGACGGTGCGATGAATCAGGGGCAGGTGTACGAGTCCTTCAACATGGCATCGTTGTGGAAGCTCCCGGTGGTGTATGTGGTGGAGAATAACGAGTATGCCATGGGCACCTCGGTTCCAAGGTCTTCATCCGTTGTTGAGCTGTACAGACGCGGAGAGGGCTGTGGCGTGCCGGGTAGCCAGGTAGACGGCATGGACATTTTTGCTGTAATCGAGGCGGCAAGTAATGCAGCAGAGCTTTGCAGGAATGGCAACGGCCCTGTCTTGCTGGAGATGAAAACTTATCGCTTTAGAGGGCATTCAATGTCAGACCCGGCGAAGTATAGGACAAGGCAAGAAGTTGATGAGGTGCGGGATAGTAGAGACCCATTGTGCCGGTTGAAGGAGTATGTACTGAAGCACAAAATTGCACCTGAAAGCACTCTTGATGGTTTTGAGAAGCAGGTCCGCGAAATAGTTAACGGGGCTGTAGAGTTTGCACAAAGTAGTCCGGAGCCTGAAGCTGGGGAGTTGTATACGGATGTGTACAAGTAGCAACGAGTCGCACTCGCCGCGTCCAGATCGGAGTTGCGCGGCTGGTTGAGGTGGGGTTGTTGTTGGATGTGGGCACGCACTACCGGTGCTGGAAGCAATCACACGCTGGTAATTCAGTAGTGGCTTTACACGGAACTGACCTGTTTTTAATAACGCACGTGGCAATAAAACGCAATTTTTCCTATTGATTGGTTGCAGATTGACACATTAGTGCTAGACTTAGGGCAGGTGTTCGTTTATACCGTAGCTTATGAGAAAGGCTTGCATGGTTTGCGCTGTAGCGCTGTTGTTCAGCTCGGCTGCTTTTGGTAAGCAGGAGCCGCGCTCTATAGCCGCTGATGACCACATCAAGGTTATGAACTTTAACCCTCAGTCCATACACAGGTACACGGGGTTCTACGGGTACCAGTCTAGCATATTGTTTGAGGCTGGTGAGGTTATTGATACGGTCTCCATGGGGGATTCAACTGGGTGGCAGTTGGTACCGAAGGGGAATAGGTTGTTCATCAAACCCGTGGGAGACAACGCAGATACCAACGTCACTATCATAACAAACAGGCGTGTGTATTACTTTGAGCTGCATGCTGAGGAGGCCAGCGGCTTGGATGATCCCAGGTTGGCATACGAGGTCAGATTCGTATACCCGGCCGCAAACAGTGTTGATGCGGCATCATCGTCTGGCTTGGGTGGCGGAGTGTCTTTTCCCACATACCAGAATGACGTGCCTGACTTAAGTGATCCTGAGGTTGCCAAAAAGGGCCTGAACTTTGACTATTCCGTGTCCCATACTGCTGGTTCTGCGAATATCGTCCCTATCAGGGTGTTTGATGACCGCAAGTTCACATACATGCAGTTTTCCAACGTTAACGGAGACCTTCCGTCTATTTTCAATGTTGACGCTGAGGGGTATGAGTCTCTCGTGAACTTTAGGATCGTGGGTGACTATGTGGTGGTGGAGCGCGTCTCTCCGGCTTTTACGCTACGGTATGGTTCTAGTACTGCCTGCGTGTTTAACGAGAAGCTGTACCGCACATCCTCTACATCCAGAAGGGGACGTGGGTAGGTTTCCTATTGGAGGGGGTCATGTCTAACATTGCTGAGGTGGGTGATTCTGATTTTCCCGAGAAGGTCTGCGTCGGGAGCGGCCTGGTGCTCGTGGACTTCTGGGCTCCTTGGTGCGGGCCTTGCGTGGCCCTTTCCCCTCAACTGGAAAAGCTGGCACAAAAGTACGAGGGTAAGCTGAAGATCTACAAGCTTAACATCCAAAACAATCAAGATACTCCCGTTTCATATGGGGTGAGTGCGGTACCTACCTTGGTAATTTTCTCCGACGGGAAAGAGTTATCAAGAGTTGTTGGCGCAAATCTGCAGCAGATCATAGGCGCGATAGACAGCGCTGTTGGAGGTACTACGCAGTAGAAGGGCGTCCTTTTGGGGGGCTGCGTGTTGGCGCTTTTTCTCACTCGGCTGTCGCTCTGGTGGTTTGGCCAGTCTGGCGCGTTCGCAGCTTTGGGACCGCAGCAGGGTTCCATGTTGGTCATTGCATACTTGGTCGTTGCATACGCAGGTTTTACGTAGTACATCTGAGCCGGCATGGCTAGCCGGAATCGCCTATTAGGCACCGCTCAACCCGTACCGCGTATCCGGGAAAGGCATGTGCGGGTACGGTGTGTGTTCAAAGCTCATGCAACCAATTGAGCGCAATCAAATTCGGGGTTGGTGGGCCCCCACCCCAACCTTGCTGACCGAACCAACCATTGGAAACCTAAGTCACTGCTCCCTATGCGGGGACACTTGTGTATTAAAAAACGCGCATCACACCTAGGAATCATGGGCTGCGGGGCCGCCATTACTCAATATCCTCTTCGCCTAAAGATTCGATCTTGAGCGTCACTCCCTTGATAACTTCATAACAGTACTTATGTAACTCCCTGCCCCGATTGTATAATTCGACGCTTCTATCGAGGGATACGTCACCACGCTCAAGTTCTTCTACGATGCGCTCCAACTCCCGTACTGCCTCTTCAAACCTCCCCCCACTATTAATAGACATTTGCTGAATACCTGTTACACTGCTGCAATCTTAGCCTTTTCATCGGTACTTGCAAGTGCCTGGCGGTTCGCGTACACCTGTGGCAAAAATACATAGGCCTGCTAGAAATGTTATGCAATCTGGCGCTTATGGGAGAAACTTCTGGTGCATGGAGTTTGAGCCTTCATGTTCACGGTACAGAGATTCTCTCATGGGATGGGTGGGCTCTAAGGATACAGCACAGCAAGTAAGGCTGCACTTTCCAAATAAGGAAGATGCCATATCCTACGCGAAGGCCCGTGGCATTTTATACGTCGTGCTACAGGACCAAGCTACTAGGAAAAAACCTAAATCTTATTCCGAAAACTTTTTTAAGAATAGGGAGCTGTAGGCCTTTTCATTCGCCCATTGGGACACTAATCTGTTGTTAGGGGGTTCTGACTTATGTTAAAGTACCTGCACGCGTGGTCCTTATTTGACCTGTAGTTTGGGTGTTAGTATGTTCTTTACCCTGATGCTTAAAGTATTACCTGCGTACGTAGCAATCCTGCTCGGGTTCGTTGCTGGTCGGGTAGTTAAGCTCGATTGCGCCACAATAGGGAAACTTCTGTTCTACTGCATTGGGCCCATAGTGGTGTTCTTTGGCATACTGAAGATACACATAACACCAGAACTTGTGTTTCTGCCGGTAATCACGTTCGTCATCTGCTGCACAATGTCGCTTGTAGTATACAGCGCGTCATCACTGGTATTGAGAGATCACATGAGAAATATGCTGGCCTTCAGTTCCGGAAGCTCCAGCATGGGGTTTTTTGGCTTGCCAGTAGCAATAGCCCTGTTTGACGAGAGTGCTGTTTCCATATACCTTCTGTGCTACGTTGGTATGCTGTTCTTCGAAAACAGCTTTGGCTTTTACATCGCAACTAGTGGGTTATACACGCCACGGCAGTGTTTAAAAAAGCTTATCACTTTGCCTATATTCCACGCGGCGGTCGTAGCCTTGGTCTGCAATCATTTCGAAGTACGCGTACCAGAGTTCTTGCTGCGCGTATCCACAGACCTTGCAAGCACATATATGGTCCTCGGTACAATGCTGCTGGGCATATCCGTAGCAAACATAAAGGACTTTGCCATAAACTGGAAGCTCATGGCGCTCACAGTGCTGATCAAATATGTCGCCTGGCCACTTCTTGCACTGCTGTTGATTTTTCTAGACCGCAATGGACCACGTCTGTATGACAGTCAGGTGTATCAGGCACTCATCCTTTTGGCAATTATACCTATATCTAGCACCGGGGTGATATTGGCACACACAACAAGTTATAAGCCAGATGTCGCGGCAATTATGCTGCTGATTAGCACCGTAATAGGGATATTCTACGTTCCCTTCATGATATCACTACTTCTGTACTAGCCGCGCATGGCCCAAAAACACCTGAACCACAGTGCCCATGGGGCCCACACACGATCTTACGATACCATGGATAGAGCATGGAGCATATCCGGCGCCACCATGCCACTAGCCCACATAACCCCTGCTATACTATGGGCCCAAAAAACGCCCGAATCACAGGTGCCATGGGACCCACACATGACCTTACGACAAACGGATAGAGTGTGTGGCTGGGATGAGTCACACTGTTGTAGAAGGGGTTAGGAAAAGGGTTAGGGCCCCAGCGACCATTGCCCGTTCATCAGCATCCAAGTTATTAATATCCCTAGCCCATTTTCTAATCTTCTCAGCAGCAATTAATTCCCTTGCAGCATTAGCTCTCTCACTTACATCTAGACTGTTAAATAATCAGTCCAACCCCTGTTCTTAGCTATCTCCATCGCACTAGCTAATGCTGCCTTCATCACTGTTGCAACTCCACGCTTCTCAGCTATCTCTGTAAGCTCCTCTAGTGTCCTGAGCCTCAACCAATCCTTAAACCCCAATTCCTTCAGTTCCCTTATGGCAACTAGTTCACCTAGTTTGTTCTTGAGCTTATCAGCCAGCTTCTGTATCTTTCCACCCTGACTTCCCGTCCCGGGTTCTATCCCAGCTACCTGCCACTTCAACGCTCCTAGGCTCTTCACCTCCCCTAGTTTCTTCTCCAACTCCTTGAGATTCTCCTTTAGCGTACCATACCTCTCCGCTGACTTAAGCGTTGTTATCTCCGCCTTCGCCTCCTCCTGTATCTTAGCCTCTAGCTTCAGCAGCTCTCCCTCCTCGTTGATTTTCTCTATCTCCTTCTTTAGTTCTCCCATAGTTTCTAGCTTCTTCTCTAGGTCTACTAACTTCCGTATTTTCTCGAGCTCCTTCAGCGTTGCCTTCATTTCCCCCAGTGTCTGAGCTCTCTTCCCAGGCACTAGCTCATCTAACTGTCCTAGCGTCCCCAGTACCCAAATCTCATCTAGTTTACCTGCCACTGCTGTTATAGCTTGTGGATTCAGATCCTTACGTATACCTTGCTCATTCTGCTGTAGTCTCTTAAACTTTTCACTCAATCTCTCTTCCAGCAGATCCAGCTGTCCTCCCAATGCTCTAATCTTCTCAGTCAGTTGTAATCCCTCATGAGCCTCTAATCCTTGTGATTTCTGCTTCTCTGCCAATCTCTTAACTTCCTTAATCTCAGCCAGCATCCTCAGCTGCTCTTCTAGCCCCAATTCCTTCAGTTCCCTTATCGCTGCTAATTCTTCTACTGTTCCTCCTAGCCCCTTGAGACTTTCCTGCTTCTTGAGCTTCTCGGCCATGATTCCTAACGCTCCTCCTTTATCCGCTAGTTCCTTGAGCTGCCTAACTTCCCGTATTTCGCCTTTAGTTCCCAATGCTCCTCCTTTATCCGCTAGTTCCAGCTCCGCCAGCTTTTTCTCAGCCTGCTCCTGCACCTCCTCTAACTTCTTAGCTTCTATCTCCTTGATCCACTCCAGCTTTATCTCTTCCGGTGTCTTACCATCAGCAATTTCCTTCTTGAATCTCTGTACCAGCTCCTGCACTGATGCTTCCACGCCCAAAGCTTTTAGCGCTCCTTCGAGTCCTTGCTCCAGCTCCTCAGTCTCCAGCTTTTCAAGTTCTTCTAACCACTTAAGTTCTCCAAGTTCAGCTAATTTACTTACTTGCTTTGCTAGTTCATGTTGTAGCTTTTCTAATTCTTCTGGTCTGCTCAGTTCTTGTATAACTAGTCCTTCATCAACTCCTACCATCTCCCCAGCAAGTAATGTATTCCCATCTGAGATCTCTCTACTAAACATTGCCCTTACAGGACTAGCTGTTCCTCTTCCTATACTATCAACTACTTCCTTCTTTAATCTGTGTACATCACCCATGGACATCCTACCCAATGCACTGGATAGTAACTGACCCCTCGCTGTATCCAATGCTAGTTCCCTACCTAGTAGGAATGCTGCATCATCTCCCCCCTTAATAACAAACCTCTCATGTCCTATCCCTACTTCAACCCTGGCTCCTCCAATTCTGTACCCAATGCTCCCTCCAAGAGCCAGGGTACTGTTCCCAAATTCTAGCCCAGGCAGTGGGGTACTCCAGTCGAAGTGGTATGAGTTAAAATCGGTGACGTTGCTAGCAAGAGCGTTCATCGGGAACAGGCCCCTGGCACCGGTGAGAACATCCATTTCATCCTCATCGGTTTCGCCGATGATTTTCAGGTCCTTGATACCGTTGAAAGTTGGGTTATAGTCTAGGCCTATGTAGAAGCTCCCGTTGCCTTTCCCCAAAGCCGGTCCACTAGCCAACCCTAGGAACAGGGCCTAGAGGGCTCCACTGGCGCAAGCAGTTCAAGGCTAATGCGCAACAGTAGCAGATTGTGTCTTGTGTTTGTGCGGTATCACGCGATAATGCAATAGACCGCACTTACAGCGCAAGCAACAATAAACTACAGAAGGCTTGACTTCATCTGTAAGTGCTTATAGAAATCTACAGCACCGCTCCTGTGCAAGGCGTGGTGCGTGTGGTAGGGCCGTGTGCGTCGTGGGTGAGTTGCGCTTTATAATTTCTGCTATGATACTTCCACCCTAACCTTTTATATGCTAAACTGCTGCGTGTTTTTATGATTTATCAAAAGGATTACTATGAATTACAGAGAATTGTTTACAGGGGGCCTGTCAGCAGCCACAGTCTGCGCCTGCTCCCTACTTGTTAGTGGGGCCGTAGTGGCATCTCCCATGAGTCACGAAGTGGCTTCTGAAGGGGGAGTAATGGGAGGTAGCTTTTACGTGGGTGCGGCCTACAGCCCAGCATTTCCTTCTGTTACCTCGTTCGACATGCGTGAGTCAAGCAAAGAGACCTCATACGTTAGAGGCTATGACAAGAGCATTGCAACGATTGATGTGAGTGTGCCAGCAAACTTTTCCAAATCTGGCTACACTTTTGCCTTCTCTAAAAACTTAATCACGTCTTTCGACGGCGCTGTGGGATATTCTCTGGGAGGAGCCAGAGTGGAATTGGAAGCGAGCTACAGAAGGTTTGCTACTTTGGCGGACGGGCAGTACGCAAAAAGTGGTGCGGAATCTCTGGCAGCTATTACCCGCGACGCTAACATTACTGAGACCAATTACTTCGTAGTCAAAATTGATGAAATCACAAACACCTCAGTCATGTTAAATGGCTGCTATGACGTGCTGCACACAGATTTACCTGTGTCCCCGTATGTATGTGCCGGGATAGGCGCAAGCTTTGTTGACATCTCTAAGCAAGTAACCACAAAGCTGGCCTACAGGGGCAAGGTTGGGATTAGCTACCAGTTTACTCCGGAAATATCCTTGGTGGCAGGTGGGTTCTACCACGGGCTATTTGATGAGTCTTACAAGGACATTCCCGCACACAACAGTGTAAAGTTCTCTGGAGAAGCAAAAGCCTCAGTCAAAGCGCATATTGCTGACTACGGCTTTAACCTTGGAGCAAGATTCCTGTTCAGCTAATTGTGGGCTTTTCACATGTGGTAAAGATCTAAAAGTCTTTGCCACATGTTGCGTCACTTTGGTGTCTGGATGTTGCGCAACACTGGGTGCGGGCTGCCAATGGAGAAGTGGTAGTGCGTGGGGGTCCGCGCTGTGCCGAATGCTTTTTGGAATGCATGCCAGCCCCGGTTTGGGGCTGCAAATTCGGCTTAGCGTTTTGGGGTTTCGCGTAACACAACTGTAGGTTGTGGCCCAGTAGGTTGGCCGGTTCGGTTTTCAGCGCGAGGCACGCGGCAGACTTTCTGCCTAAGCTGGGCGAGCAACCTGTAGGGCCCCAAATTGGGTCAGCCTGGGATTTTTAGAGGTCGGCTGGTCATTACTCTATACGCAGTTTACCTTCGTAGGATTCAAAATCGTGCGGGTCCACGCTTGCAGTGTCGCTGCAACAACTGCACAAACTGTTTGCGGAAAGTTCGTACGAGGTAAAGCGGTTACTGCGGAGGTCCACCCTGTATAATTTACCTACGCTTGACTGGTGACTACCAACTACGTACTTAATAACCTCGGCAGCAGCCATACTCCCGACCACCCCCACAGTAGGGCTCGCAACTCCGGCATTGGCACAATTTAGCTTGGTGCTTACTTGCTTCCCTTCAAAAAAACACCTGTAGCATGGCCTCCCCCCGGGTGGTATTACCATTACTTCGCCAGTGAAACCTATAGCGGCACAGTGTACCAGGGTTTTGTGCGTTGCAACACATGCGTCGTTCAAAAACATTTTCACTGCGAGTCTATCCACACAATCTACAACGATTTCCACATCAGATAGTATGGTCTCAAAGTTTTTTGGACCGATCGCGCAGTCTATTTCACGCACTTCGACATCACTATTCAGGTGTTTTATAAACTCGGCCGCAGCGCGCACTTTTCTACGCCCCACATCCTGTTCCCTGTAAATAGTTTGTCGGTTCAGATTTGAAATCCTGACGGTATCATCGTCACACACGACAAGCCGCCCCACGCCGCTGGCCGCCAAGAGCGGTATCACTGCGCTACCAAGACCCCCACAACCTGCAATTAGAATCTTGCTCTGTCTCAACTTATTGTGGCCGCGGTGCCCTATCTCGGGTACCAACACCTGCCTTGCGTATCTACATCGAAAGTCACTGCGTGACGCGCACATAATAACAGATCAGCCAAAAAAACAATGCGTGCACTAGCTTAATGCCCTACTACCAGGTTTAGAGACTGGTATACTCTTCAGCTCATCAGGTATATCATCCGCCGCATAGTTTCGTATATCCATTTCCAACAGACTTACCACTGGAAACGGCGTGTTTACGCAGCTACCACGACTTATGATGCTCAGCTCAGCCATGACTTTCCCCCCAAGGGCCGTTACAGCGTCAAATACCTCCAAGGATGACCCGCCGGTGGTAATGACATCTTCCACTATCAACACTCGGCTGTTAGCATTTATGCAAAACCCTCTGCGCAACTCGAAATTGCCCTGCACGCGCTCGAAAAAGACGAAATTCACTCCGAGCTGCCTGGCAATTTCATAACCAAACACTATTGCCCCCATGGCGGGGGAGGCCACAACATCAATCTTCAGGTCACCCAGCACATCGTTGCTTCGTCTCAAAAGCGCTGCACACAGGGTCTCGCACACAGAGGGCGCTTCTTGAAGCTTGGCACACTGAATGTACGTATCACTGTGCAACCCAGAAGACAGAACGAAATGGCCTTTTAGGATTGCAGACCTCTCCACCAGCATGTTGAGCACATCATCACTTGTATATATGCCCCTTTCTTTCACCGCCCAACCTCACAATACCAGTGCACCCCCGCACGGCGTTTGAGTGTGCGATACCAGGGGCAAAAATCCGCAATCAAGCACCGCGCGCCCGGCACTAGAAAACCTCCTCCTCCAACACATCGGTACGCTCATCTACAGCGAACAGATCGCTACTGTGCATACTCTCCGCAAGGCATGCTCTGATTTTCTGCTCTAACTCATTCGCGATATCTGGGTTGCTTTTCAAATAACCCTTGGCATTCTCCCTACCTTGTCCCAACTTTACCGCGCCGTAGGAATAGTGCGCACCAGACTTCTCGACAAAACCGAACTTGACACCCATGTCGACTATCTCACCCAGCTTCGATATGCCTTCATTGTACACGATGTCAAACTCCGCCTGCTTGAACGGGGGTGCAACCTTGTTTTTGACGACCTTTACTCTCGTCTGGTTCCCTATCACGTTGTCTTTGTCTTTAATCGCGCTTACTTTGCGAATGTCAAGCCGTATTGACGTGTAGAACTTGAGCGCACTACCACCCGTTGTCACTTCCGGGTTGCCGTAAATCACACCTATCTTTATGCGTATCTGGTTGATAAACACCAATATACAGTTAGCCTTGGAGACCACCGAGGTCAGCTTGCGAAGCGCGTGGCTCAGCAACCTAGCCTGCAACCCCATGTGCTGGTCACCCATGTCACCCTCTATTTCCGCCCTGGGAGTGAGCGCAGCGACGGAATCCACTACTATCACATCTATGGCACCGGAGCACACTAAGTATTCAACAATGTGCAAAGCCTGCTCGCCGGTGTCGGGCTGTGAGACTATCAAATCCCCCACATTTACGCCCAGCTTTCTGGCGTACACGGTGTCCAACGCATGTTCGGCATCAATAAAAGCACAGTTACCGCCCTGCTTTTGGGCCTCTGCGATGACGTGCAGCGCAAGTGTAGTCTTCCCGGAGCTCTCAGGACCAAAAATCTCTACTATCCTACCTTTCGGCAACCCTCCAATACCCAACGCCGCATCCAGAGCTATAGAACCTGTAGACACGCTATCCATCTTCTCGGCAGGATGCTGCTTCAACTTCATAATGGCACCCCGCCCAAACGCCCTTTCTATCTGGCTTATGGCCGCATCCAACGCCTTCTGCTTCTCAGATTCAACATCTTTCTTACTGCCTGACATGGACACCCCATCAACAGAAAAAACAACCTTTGTAGTACGTCACGACTTAACCGCATACGCTCACATCTGTCAAGAATTTTACACTCCGTTTTCCGGGGAGAAATCCTGTAAATCACCCCTACCACCGCACATTACCCAAATTTACAATACAGATAAGCCAATGTCCTCTCATCCCCACTCTACCCACTCACACTCCTAACTTACTCCAAGGCTCCTGTCTCCCAACCTCTCGTACCTCAACACACTTGAAGTTCTTGGCACCACCCAAGCCCGCCACAGCTCCCTGCACCATTAACACACTTTAAGTTCTTGGTGCCACCTACATAACCCAACTTCTGGTACCTCCTCCTGCCCTTGGCACTCAGCCCAACCACACAAGCCTATGACCACACTTCCAACTCGTATCGGTTACTTGACTTCCTTCTTATAATTTGCACAGTCGAAACTCTTGGCATCGCCTTCAGTACTGACCCCAGCAGCAAATTTAGCCATGAGCTTACCAGCACCAAAGAATATAGCTGTAAATACAACCAACATTACAATAGCAGGCCATGCAAGCTTACCAAAGATAGCCATAATGCTAGAACCTAGTATCACTCCAGTCATGATAGGAAGCCCAAGCTTCTGCACAAACCGTATAACGTTACATATAACAACAGTCGCTGTATCGTCATCCTTAGCAGCCTGATTATTCTGAGTATTAGCCCCTGCAGGTACACCATGTAAGATACCCAATGCTAATACTACAGCAATGAGTAAGAATCTAAGTTTTAGCAACATCACCACTCTCCCAAAACCTCTACGTCCACCCTTGCACTAACTGGTATTACCCTCAATACAGTGGCCATAAGTTTACCAACACCTAATGTTGTTCCTGGGGTACAGTCCAACCCAGATCCTCACTTACCAGCATCACTTGACTTCGTCCCCACAACTTGGTACCACACAGCCCCCTTGATTCCACAGGTGTGGGGCTCACCCTATATTACCTATGTGGCACCTCTACCATCTATGGTCACCCCACGTGGTAAGAGCTCCACAGTTGATAGGCAAAGTGAGTGCGGGAGTTGGGAGAGGAAGGAGGTGCACTGGTGCTATGGAGATTACAAAGATAGGAGTTGGAACAGCACTCCAAGCTTTCCTGGTGTTGCACTGACAACACATAGCATAGGAACAGGCACTGCTACAGAAGTGGGAGAGTGAGGAGCCAGGGTTGAAGTAGGGATAGGACATGAGAGGTTTGTTATTAAGGGGGGAGATGATGCAGCATTCCTACTAGGTAGGGAACTAGCATTGGATACAGCGAGGGGTCAGTTACTATCCAGTGCATTGGGTAGGATGTCCATGGGTGATGTACACAGATTAAAGAAGGAAGTAGTTGATAGTATAGGAAGAGGAACAGCTAGTCCTGTAAGGGCAATGTTTAGTAGAGAGATCTCAGATGGGAATACATTACTTGCTGGGGAGATGGTAGGAGTTGATGAAGGACTAGTTATACAAGAACTGAGCAGACCAGAAGAATTAGAAAAGCTACAACATGAACTAGCAAAGCAAGTAAGTAAATTAGCTGAACTTGGAGAACTTAAGTGGTTAGAAGAACTTGAAAAGCTGGAGACTGAGGAGTTGGGGGAGCTGTTGAGACTGAAAGCGAGAAAAGCCTCACAGGAACTTAGGACGTTGGCGGAAAGTAAAGGACAGCACCTAAATGCTGATGAGATAGAGGGGGAACTAAAGAGCGCGCTGGGATTGGAAAGACTGGAAAAGTTGGCAGAGCTGGAGTTGGTCAAGCAGCGGCTTGAGTCGATGAAGGAGCTGGAGAAGAAGATAGAGGAGGCGCAGTTGACAGCAGAAGAGCTCCGGGAAATGAGGGAGAAGCTTAAGGAGTTGGCAGGAAGGGGGGAGGATCCTGCGGGGCTGAAGAAAGCGATAGAGGAGGCAAATGCTGACGAACTCAAGAAGGGGCTGAAGGAGGTGCTGAAGACGCTGGAGGGAAAGAAGTCAGAGCTGGTGAGGGAAGTAGGAAGGTTGAAGAAGGGAGCCTTGGAGGAGATGAAGGCAGGAAAGGGGTTGGTAGAGGAGGTAAAGGGAGAGCTAGGAAAGCTAGAGGCTAAGAAGATAGAGGAGGTGAAGGCGGCAAAGGGGGAAGTGTCGTTTTTCCCAGGAATAAGAGAACTCACCAAAACTGGAAAGGAGTCGGAGTTGCTGGAAAGGCTTGAGGAGGGGCTGCAGGCGGCTAAGAAGATAAAGAAGGTGGAGGGCCAGGAGAAGCTGTTACAAAATCTCAAGAGCAAGCTAGAAGAACTAGCAGCGATAAGGGAGCTGAAGGAAGGGCCAGAGCTGGTACAGATGCTCAAGGAGATAAGACTGGAGCTGGAAGAGCAGCTGGGGATGCTAGCTGAGATTAAGGAAGTTAAGGCACTGGCAGAGAAGCGGCAGGCTGGAGGACTGGAACTTCAGGAGGTATTACAGCTTACAACTAGAACTGTGGCATTGGAGAGGAAGCTGGTAGAAAAGGTAAGTAAGCTAGATAGGAAGAGCCTGGAAAGTCAGAAGAAGGTACTGGAGGAGCATAAGAAGGAGCTGGAGCAGGAAAAGCTTAAGCTAACTAAGGAGCTGGCTGAGAAGCGAAAAGCCAAAGGGCTCTTTGGAGCAGTACTAGACCTGGGACTGGTGGCGCTGGGTGTAGGAGAAACAAAGGACTGGGAGTTAGTGATACTGGAGAAAAAACTAGCCAAGATCAACGCACTCCTAGAGGGTGGAGATATAGCAAAACTGGGAAGACAGATAAATAGGATCAAGTGGCTAGAGGATCTAGCTGTTAGTAAGAAGCTTAAGGCAGCATTAGCTAGTGCGATGGAGATAGCTAAGAACAGGGGTTGGACTGATTATTTAAACAGTCTAGATGTAAGTGAGAGAGCTAATGCTGCAAAGGAATTAATTGCTGCTGAGAAAATTAGAAAATGGGCTAGGGATATTAATAACTTGGATGCTGATGAACGGGCAATGGTCGCTGGGGCCCTAACCCTTTTCCTAACCCCTTCTACAACAGTGTGACTCACCACTCTTCCTCGCAACATCGCTCACACTCCTAACCGGCCACTGTACTGAGGGTAATACCAGTTAGTGCAAGGGTGGACGTAGAGGTTTTGGGAGAGTGGTGATGTTGCTAAAACTTAGATTCTTACTCATTGCTGGAGTATTAGCATTGGGTATCTTACATGGTGTACCTGCAGGGGCTGCTGCTCAGGCGAGCCCTAGTACTACTGGTACTGAAGCTGATGATACAGCGACTGTTGTTATATGCAATGTTATACGGTTTGTGCAGAAGCTGGGACTACCCATCATGACTGGGGTGATACTAGGTTCTAGCATTATGGCTATCTTTGGTAAGCTTGCATGGCCTGCTATTGTAATGCTGGTTGTATTTACAGCTATATTCTTTGGTGCTGGTAAGCTTATGGCTAAATTTGCTGCTGGGTTGAGTGGTGATGGCATAGGTGATGCCAGTAAGTTTGACTGTTCACAGCATACAGCGGTCAACACCAGCCAAAGTAACCGATAGAAGATTAGGTGCTGCTGGGCAGTGATGGTGCAGAGAGCTGTGTTGGCATTGGTTGGGAGATGAGGCAGCGGGAGTTCGGAGATAGGGACTAGGTGCATGGACGATGCAGGTGTGGGCAGAGAGCTGTGTTGGCCTTGGTAGTGAGTTGGGCTGAGGTGCCAAGGGCAGGAGGAGGTACCAGAAGTTGGGAGATGCTGGTTACCGTTGAAGTGAACCGGTGCAGAGAGCTGTGGCCTTGGGGCCCAGTAGAGTTGGGCTGAGGGGCCAGGGGTAGTGAAGGACACGATTTGACTGTTCCAGTTATAAGGAAGTCAAGACCGGCACCAAACCAAGCTAAAGGTTAGGAAATGAAGTGCCGCGTGATGGTGCAGAGAGCTGTGGTGGTAGTACAGGGGTGCTGGTGATAGTTTCTGGTGCTGCAGGGGATCAGAGGACTCCTACTCATGCTGCGGATTATCTCCTTTTGTGTTCCCACAGGTTCACATAATTAACCGTACATGGGTAAATGTGCTGGTAGTGCCGGGAACCGCAAGTGGGTAGATGGTGGAGGGGCACCATTGGGGTGGGTGTCCTAGAATCCGAACCTGATTCCTAGTTCTACCCCTATATTGCGTAGCCCGAAGGATGCTGAGACCTTCTCCTTTGTTTTTCCTAATGGGCTGGCGTCATCGACTGCACGGTGGGCAGGGGTGTTGTCGTAGTTTGTGCCTAGTGTTTTGCTGGCAGTGCCGCCAATGAATGCTGCCAGGCTGGGTGTGATGCTGTAACTCACACCAGCCTTGACCTGGCAGGTAAGCTGTGGCTGAAATCGTTGGGCGGTCAGTCCTACAAAGCTTGCACCCAACCCTGCGCAGGCGTAGGGAGACATTCTCCAGTCAACTAGTAACCCCACCTGTGGGAAATCATAGCATGCACTCAGGATCGCTGAAACTACCCTGACCCCACTTATTTCCACAATCTCCATGCCCTCTGTGCTTGTGGCAATTGCCCGACCAATGACGCCTTTTGCGAGCCGTGAGAGGCCAACAATATCCGTGATAGCTTGATTCCGCTTGCTCTCTTGCGTGTTCTGTGCAGAGGTATCAGCGCTACCAGCACCGGTTGCAGCAGCACGTTCAGTTTTGGCCTCCTCCCCAGGTATGATGGCATCAAACTTACTTATAACCTTGTCAGCAAGCGCTTTGCTTTCCCACGCTTCGTCATGGTCTCTAATATCTTCCAAACGCTTCTTGATGGATCTCAAAGCCGGCTTGGACAACTCCTTCTGCAGCGCGGCCCGAAAACCTTCGACGTCACGCGTCGCACTGGCAGATATTCTTTTCACCAGGGCAAAAGTCGCACTCCCGCCGCTCAGTAAGGCATAATTTTGCGATTTGAAATCATAGTGCTCATGTCCGAATTCTAACTCAAGCCTGGTGCCGCGTACCACGCAACCCACGCTTCCCCTGAGGCCCAACAGACTGCTGTTCTCAAACCCCATGGCCGGACTCTCCGTAGATTCCCCCGCCCAATCGTAGTTGGCGGAAGAAAGCTCAGCAGAGCCCAACTTCCCAATGTAGGGCAGTATCGCGACGGTTTCTTTTGCAGCATTAAGCCTAAACCCGCTTATCTTCCCTATGGTGGGCCCGTACCCAAAACTCACGTAAAAATCTTCACGACCGTTCATCCCATGGGAACTCGCTGGGACCAGATAACCAATCGTACTCAGCAATGCAGCAGCTATACATACTACGGGCTTCATGACGCACCCAATGACACCGACAACCAACAGGAGGCTAAACGCCCCTCACTGCACGACAGTGCTATACAACTGTTAAAAAGGTCTTAAAATGAGTTGCATTTTTGAAGGGCTTGCAACTATGCCTAGCTAGAGAATAAGGATTCCGGGCTGGCGGGCCAAACGGCGCACACTCAGGTTGCCCTTCGTGTGCATGCATCATCAGCGTGGCACTACCTACTTTTTCAGCACCGAATTCACCACCCCTTCTAATATCATGCGCAGAGATACAGCAGTGCTCGTGTGCCGCAGAAGACCACCTTCAGCTATGGCTGCCTCGTCAGCCCCTGGCATGATGTCCACGTACTTTTTGCCAAGCAAATCTGCGTAGGTAACCGTAGCTGAGCTATCAACCGGAAGACTAACCCCCTTCTGTACGCACATCTTGACGACAGGCATGTTGTTCTGGTCCAAATGCAGCGCAGTAACTGACCCGACATTCACCCCGGATACTCTCACCTCACTACCCACTCTGAGCCCGTCAACGTCTGTGAAGTACGCGTGAATTGTATGACAGCCTTTGTAGAACTGCATCTCGTGCGACAATCTGTTGGTAACATGCGCTCCCAGCGCAACTACTGCAGCAGAAACGAGAATACCTACCACAACTTCTGTGATGCTATAATGTGACATACCAACCACTCACTTACGGACCCTATCACGGAAGGACACCGAGCACATCCAGCTACGCGTCAACACGGGCCAGCAACCGCTCGGCTGGGCGCCAGATGCGTTCTAGGCTATGAGCGCGCACCCCGGGACCCCTTACTATGTGGCCCATGGTGTGGATGGTAGGCATCTGGAGTGCCAGTCAAGTTCGGGATGTGCTGCCTATTTCCCTTCGCAGGCGGGAGATCTTCACTTGTATAGTGCAGCCACAAATGGAACCGCGCCGCCACAGTGGAAGGGTCTGCCTTCCCTCCATAGACAACCCACCTGCGTTCCCTGCCCCTGACCATGGCCGAATAATAACGGTTTCCAAAACTATCAACATGCACACACCGCTTGGTCAAAAAGCCGAATCCCAGAGGGAACAACACGCCACCAGCCACAAAATTCTACTCCTTCCGCATTGCCTAATTATAAGGTCTGTGGTATGAAAAACAATCGCTAACTTGGGTTTTCGACGGTTGGCAAGGGTTCCTTAGGAAAAAGTTGAATTTTTATGAGATGTCCGTTTTGTAATAGCGTTGACACCAGCGTGAAAAACTCCAGACCTTCAGACTGCAAAATGTCTGTGAGGAGGCGTCGGTCTTGCGACAGTTGTAATTCCAGATTTACCACTGTGGAAGAGCTTCTGCTCAAACCAGTGAAGGTGCTAAAGAAGGATGGCAGTGTGGAGGCTTTTGACAGGCAGAAGTTGCTAACGTCAATTATTTTGGCCACGAAGAAGCGTCCAGTGACTCGCGACCAGATCGATATGGTAGTCAGCAACATGTTCTACAAGTTGGAGGCAATCAAGGGGAGCGTCGTCCCCAGCGGGGTCATAGGAGGCATGGTAATGGAGAGCCTGTTTGCGCTGGACAAAGTTTCATATATCAGGTTCGCTTCTGTGTATATGAACTTTAGCGATGTAAACGACTTTAGCGGCATAGTAGAGCGCGTGCAGGAGGTTGTCTAGTCGAGGTGCACTCTCCGGAGAATTCTCTTGAATTGGAGGTGCTCTTATGTTAGCCTGGACGCTGATTTCGGGGGCATGCTCAGTTGGTAGAGCATCTGTTTTGCACACAGAAGGTCAGCGGTTCGACCCCGCTTGCCTCCACGCGGGGCCGCTGTGACCTTGCTGCTAGTTACGTAAGCTCAAACATCTTGTGCAGGGCTTCTATACCGCCGAAGTTGTACCCACCTACGGTGACCTGTCCGTTCGGGTCCACACCCCCGCTTATAACCGGGAAAACGTGGCTCTGGTGTCTACACCCCTCTGTGGTAATGGAGTTATACAGCTCAATTGCTTCTTCGTATGTGTACTCCCCGGAGCGATATTTTGCGTTCACATTTGCGTGAAACCGAACCATATTTTCATACTCAACATTGATCCACAGTGTGTAGTCGCCTCTATGATCCCGGGCAGTAGATTCTTCTACAAAGACTAAGCGCTGGGTGTCGGGCCCCCACTGCTTAGCATCAAATGCGGACATTCCGCGTGCTCCTGTGTCGGCATAGCCGCTCTCAGCGCCGCCCTCTTCATCAGCATCATCGGTGGGTGTATGTGCATCGGGTCCGTGTACATCCGCCCGCGGTCCTGGCCCCAGTAACAGTGCGTCACGTTCTTGAATGGCCTGTAGCAGTGAGGGCTGGCCCATATGCCAATTTTCGGGGGAAAAATCCTGTGCGATATCACTGGTCTCGCGTTCGTCTGCATTCCTTACAACACGATATGTGGTACTATCTTCATCATCGTTACTACGCACCTCAAGGGAGAATACCTCGGGCACCACTGCAGCTAGCATTTGTGTGCGCCATAGACTCAGCGCTGCATCTGTGTGCACATCACGAATGGCGCCCCCATCGCGTATTTGCACGCTGTATGTTGTCTTGTCAAAATATAATTCCTCACCTTCCGGCTGCTCGAGCGCCTCTGGTGTGTCACCAAGGACGAGCACATGTAGCCTCAGCGAGTCCGGGTCTTCTTTATTGTCTACAATGGTAAGTTTTAGCGTAGCCTGATCAAGGTTCCCCAGCCATGTTTTCCGCAACCACTGCATAACGCGTGGATCGTACGTGAATTCCAGATCCGTAGCGTCCTCGTCCAGGGTCCAAGCGACCTCACCTGCCCGCACTACCAGATACAGCGGATGTGCATCCGATGCGCGCTGCAGCAAGGTGTTATGCACTGCACCTGTTTCATCATCCTGCAAATCCCAAACAAGTGCATTTGCCCGCGCGCTATCCACAACTGAGCGGTGAAGGAGTGTAACTTGGTTGCTGCCAACAATGAACACCATAAACCCGGTGCTCAGATGTGCAACAGGCGTGTTGTGGTAATCCTCGCTCAGGTAGTTCTCAGGTGTGGGCACCAGGACTACTGGTGCATGCCCGGAAGGCCCGGCATGGCCCATGTGCAGCGTGAAAGCAGGTTTTCCCTCGGTGCTTTCATATATTTCGTCCAATTCCCAATCTATGTTACTGTCTGGTATCACAACGGGTGCGTCAACGTTGCTGTACTCCCTGTCGAGGTCTTGGCCCTCAGCATCGCATAGCCGCAGGGCGTATTCGTCATCTTGCAACTGAACAACTTTTACGTACCTTGCATCAAGCACTTTGAAGAGAGACGGGCCCATGTAGGCTATTAGCTCTCCTTGTCTTGTGAAAGAATACGACACCTTTGGTGCAACGCGTGGGTCTTCATCATACCGTGCGGCGACTCCGAATAGGAAGGGAGCTTGCTGCGCATCGCGATCAAGATATAGCCGAAGAGTCTCAACTACGCGCCCGTTGGGTTCGTCTACGTCGTGTGGGTGCATATCTTTGGTATCAGGTACCTTCTGGGTTGGCGAAAGGTCGTCTGTCCCGTGCTCCCCACCAACGCCGGCGTGGCGCACATTTCTGACTTTTGCAACAAACTCGTTGACGCTCCTACCCACAATTTCATTCATGTTGTGCGCAATCAGCGAAGATAAAAACTCACCTTGCGCATTTGCACCATCGCTTGCAAGCAGCGTCCCGGTTGGTGCTACTATGCGCTCGCGCCCACTGGGACCGACTACAAGTGAAACTTGCCGCGACAAAAATTCACTTAGGACATCGTGCTGCAAGTCCGGTACACCTTGTGTGGATTTTTTGCCGTGGCTGTCTGTATGTGCAATCTTGATTGGGGCGTTCAGAGGAAAGCCTATTCTACTGCCGTCTTCACGCGTGATAGGAATTTCTACTGTCTGTGACCCTATCCTAATGCCCATGCCTTGCAATCCTGCATCGTATTTATCCAGGGCAACAATCCTCACGGAGTAGCTATGGTCATCATGATAATTCGGGTCTGAAATGCGTCGCATGAATTGCTCCACTACCCAAGGGTCTTCAACCACCCGAGCTGCAGGCGTCGCGGTAAATTTTAGCGACGTACCGTCAACGCTTGCATACAGCGGCTTGCGCTCCAAAGACTGAGTCCTAGCCCATGCCATTTCACTAGAATATTGCTGGTCAGCGGGTGTGAGTGTAAGCTCAATATCCTGAATAGCGGGCCCTGCACTGCTCGCCGAGTGTTTATTGCTCAACGATAGAGTGCAGGCATACGACACTGGGTCAAATTCAAACAGTGCGTATTCCCCGCTCAAAAACATGGGGCGGTCTGAGAGGGTATCATACCCATTGTGTTTCACCAGAACACGTCCGGATTCTGACGCTTCAAGCTTGAAGTATGGTAAGTAGCCCTGGGTGTTGTACACATCTTCCAAGTCTACCGCAACTTCAGTGCCATTGGCGCCAGCCACAACTACTTGCCCAGTGTTACACAGCGCGTGATCATCTTGCAAGAAGGTTGTGTAGTCTCCGAAAACATATGAGCGACCTACTGTAGGAGCGCCCTCTGTCGCGCTTGCGGCACTCTGTTTGGTAAAATCATGCGGTGTTAGTGGTCGCCCTGTTGCATCACAGAGAGCTAATTTATATTTCTCTTCCCCGTTTTCGAACACCTTAACTACTTTCAAAAATCTGTGTTCCGGTATCAAGGCGAGAGCGTATCCGCCTAGCTTGTTTATGTGAATTATCTCTCCATTTTTAGATATGTATCCTGATGTGGGTAGGGCCGGGTTTTCGGCTCCAGATGCGTCTTTTTGCACACGCAGCACAACCTGAAATGTTTCATAGCGCCGCCCTTTACCGTCCTCAATTCTTGCCCCCAACCCAAAAGGCAGTGAGAGCATCTCCGCATGTTCAGCATCATCTGTTGAAGTATCCCCAGTTTTATTGGTGGATACTTCACTTGGAGGGGTATGCTGCGTGCCAGTACTAGAGCGTTCCCCTCCATCCCTATTGGCGTCACCACCAGCTGTGTGTGGCGGCTGGAGATCATCTACTGGCGCTGGCTCAGGCGTCCTACTAATGGGTTCATCCTCATGGTGTGTTGCAGTGTCTACACCCTGCGGAAGTACCTTGAATAACGCATCGGCGGCATTGCGCACCACAACCTTATTTCCGTGCACAATCATGTGGGTTTGAAAGTGCGGGTTGTGGCTGGTCTTTTCTTCTGCAAACGAGATGGGCTCATGCAGTGCTTTGCGTATAACCTCCTGCCCAAGCATGCTATCTGCGCACAGTAGCGAGGGAGATCCCGCCTTTGGAATGTAGGCGAGCTCCAGCATATTTCTCGAAAAAAGCACATTACCATCATTTATCTCTAAGTAGTATACTTTTTCTCCCACAAGGGCGTACACTGGGTACAGCCCACCCAGGTCATTACGCGAATCTGTAATTGCCTGGCCCACTTGAAATTTCAGTGCTAGGGGCTGAGAAATCTCTGCCGGCTTCCCATTCAGTACCAAGGCAGCTTGAGTTAAAAAGTTCAAGTATTCTCCTGGAGAATCCACGAGTCGCGCATTGCCCGCACTCGGGTCCCGACCAGACACGTAGAAAAAGCCTTCTTGCCCTAGTACCAGCAACATATTTTGAGAAGCCAGAGCAGCGGCATCCGGGATAACCCCGGGGTTTGCTGGGGGTACTTCTACTGTGTTGTCATCGTAGTGAAACAGGTGGGTATAGTATGGATGGGCAGAGAAATCGAAATAGGCCAGACTCGAGGCGAGTTTACCTACAATTGCGTGCGCGTCCTCTGTAAATTTATGGCCAAGAACGGAGCTAACACCCGGGTGCCTGACTAATGCAATTGCCGGGCTGTGGCCTTGTGCGTCATACAGGTCTTTGAGCGATATTCCCTGTACATCACTGGTGACGAACTGTGGGTTTGCAATAATATCCGGCACCACGCCCCGATTTAGCAATGCTCGTAGGTCATCTGGCAGAGAGTTGCTACCCTGATAATAACGCGCTAAGTCCTGCGCGTCTGGTGTTTTGCCCGATTCGTTACAAAATGACAGCCTATATTGCGGCTGCCCGTTAATCTCGTGCAATGCGACTTTTAGGTAACGATATTCCTCCGGAATAACTACTTTATGCCCCCAAATGTCACGAGCTATCAATTGTTCGTCTTGTCCAAAGCGGTAGCTGCGCGTTGGCAGTGCGTGCTCATCACCGTTATGAAGCTCGAGCACTACCGAGTGTTTTCGCATTCCTGTCTGCGCGTCGAACAGTATCTCTCTAGGAGCAATCGTACCTATTACACTCCATTTCTGTTCATTCTGCTGGTACGCTCTCGGGTCGTCACCAACGAATGCGGCATCTGGGTCGGAGCCCACCACACCTCCCGTGCTGACTTTGTGCTCTTCCACACCAGGCTGCGGAGTCTGTGGGCTATCTGTGGATGTGCTGCCTGTTCCATTCTTGGAATCTCCTGCATTTCCAGGCGCATTTTCCGTCGCAACTCTGGGGGGTGCTGCCTCATCAGGCTGTGGAGTTTGTGGGCTATCTGTGGGTGTGCTACCCGTTCCATTCTTAGAATCTCCTGCATTTTCAGGTGCATTTTCCGCTGCAACTCTGGGGGGTTCCTTATCAGGCTGTGGAGTCTGTGGGCTATCTGTGGATGTGCTGCCTGTTCCATTCTTAGAATCTCCTGCATTTTCAGGTGCATTTTCCGTCGCAACTCTGGGGGGTGCTGCCTCATCAGGCTGTGGAGTTTGTGGGGTATCTGTGGGTGTGCTACCCGTCTCAGTTCTGGAATCCCCTGCACCGGCGGGGTATTCCGCACTGCGCGTCAATGCTTGCAGAGGATAGGCTCTGCCCGCAATAGGCTGCCCATTGACATTTATGTAAGGGAGTTCTCCGCTATCTGTTGCAGGGATGCGAAGCGCGAAGTTGTTTTTTATCAGCGCCTCAAATGCAAGTTTGGTGAGATCCTCCCTAAACTCTGGTACACCACTGCCATCAGTCTTTCCCGCGGCAATATGCTCGAGCGTGAAGTCGCGAAACAGCAGCAAGTCCCCGCCGTGTGTACGCGCAGGCAGCGGTATTTCAGCTCCCTGAACCGACACTGCAACATTGCTCAGTATACCTGGCAGATTCTCAAACTCATGCTGCACCTCCTCTGGAGACAACAGCGTATCGCCTACAGTTATCCGCAGTGCGTACCTTCCCCCAAGAATATCAAATGCGTTTTCATCTGCGTCTCCATCATCTGGCAGAAGATTCGCTTGCTGTAAAAGTCTCCTAGCCTGCTGGTCATTCCGGACCATTATAGCGCCTTCCGCGTTCCTTGATATGCTGAACGCCCTGCCTTCCACCACAAGATATAATGGGTGTTCAAGCAATGCTGACTTCACCGCGCTTATGGTTTCCTGCTGATACTTTGCGGGCTCTATCCGTACATATGCAGGGTATTGCAGTGCCGGCGAAAAGTACGAGAAGGTTACGGAGCCGCTGCCATGGTCCAGCATTAGCGACGCGTACTCGCTGTTCAGCGCGCCCACTGTAGTTTCTGGAGTCATCGCAGGCAATGGTTCAAACGGTTTCAGGGGAAACATGTGCGCTGCAGATACGTCTTCACCAAGACGGCCAAGCGCGAATGAGGGTTGGTTCCCGTCTGGTTGCGCCAAGTCCTTTAAATCTTGCGAAGCGACGTATTCTACGTTATCGAGCGCGCTGTTATCAGCGGCAAGTCTTGCCATACTGGTGACTGTAGGAGTATTTGCACGTTCTAGGGCACTTAAAATACTTGACGTGTCACGCACGTCCTTACCTTCTAGGGGATTGAAATCCCTGACAGTGAGCAATTTTCCGTTCCGATCACAAAAACGCAGCACATGCCTTCCCTCGTCTTGGACTACCTTCAAAAATTGGTATCTGGGCGGGATCGACAGCGCGTAGCCGTGATTTTCATATATTATGTTGTACGTACCCAGGTAATAGTACCGTGATGTAGGGAACAAGACCGGGTGTTCGCCGTCTATTGCAGCCACAGAGTACAACTCTGACCCATTTTTGGAGGATATGAGCCCTCCAGGTATTATGCGAATGTCTTGATCTGCGTCTCGTTGCCCGATAATTGTCATGCTATCCTCAATAAGGGTAAGAACCAAAAGCCGGGAATTGATAGGGAATTCACATTAAAAATGAGTGAAGCGCGATTGTGACCCATCTGCCAGGAGCCTCTAAGCGAAAAAGAGGGAGAACTTTTAAATCTGCCACTACCACGCCAAAACACCACATATAGTAGCCTAGCCATGCTGGCGCGGGGAAAGCCGCTACAGTACGCACATTGCATAGGTTAAGAAATTATTTTCTATTGACTCTTCTAAAAAATTGTGCTCTACTTCCCCTCTTTTTTATTCTTAGGGGTTTTTATGAGAACGTCAGAGCGATGCCCTTTGAGGGGCTCCCCCCAGCCTCCGCAGACCGTTAGAACGTGTAACCCGGCCTGCCCCGTCGCTGCTGCGGGCGGTAAAGCGGTTTCGTCGTTTGCTGAAGTAGAGAGGGGTTTTCACAATAAGTTCAATGTACAGTCTGAACTTCTGGAGCAGTTGCAGCTCAAGCTTGCCGTACACAGTACGGACCCGCTTGCAGATGCAACGAAGCAATATGTAGAGCGCACACTCAAGACTACGCTTGAGGTGTTCCATGCAAACTTCGCGTTGGAACCGCATAATACTCCGCAAGAGCTTAATATATATGTATTTGAGCATAAGCGGGAATTTGATGCTGCACTAAGGAGCTTAGGCATCCATAGCAACATAGGTGGCATAGCATGGCCCTCTGACAATAGGATTTACGTATACAAGGAAGGGAAAAATAGGGTTGCGAACTTACCTCACGAACTAAGCCACCTTCTGTTTGACTACGCTATTTCCAGTCGCTACGGATCCCACATCGGGGTGGACATCCTAAACGAGGGTGTGGGTGAGTATATACAGCACAGTGTAGAACACGGCCACGGGGTAGACTTAGACATTATGAGAAGGGCAGATCGTGTATTGCAGATGTTTAAGGATGATCCTCAACTGAGCAGTACAAAAAATCTGGACGGCATCATGGCCATCATCGATGAGCACACAACGCAAGCCGAGCCAGAAAAGCAAGACTATAGGTACACAACTTTAAAGTACGATTTAGGCGCAACACTCATTCACTATCTGCAAACGCATAACCCTCATGCGTTGCGGGAAAGCTTCAGGAATTCTGCAACCGCACCTTACAATCCGCATGGTGAGTACACTGATCAACTGGCATCCGCAATGGTAACTATAGATCCGTTCAACCTCTTGATGCACTTACCAACCGGGTTTGAAAAGTGGCTGAACGAGAATGCCACAGAGCAATTTGCAAACCGACACAATGCATTGTTTGTGCGCAGACATTCGCTAATTGGGTTTGAAGACAAGATAATTGACGGCGAAGTCAAGCAGGTCAAGGTTTTTGATGCGCACCTTGAAAACAGCCGAGGAGGGATTGTAACAACCCTTTCCCCGGTTGGGCACATTGGAGTACACGATACGATATGCGCAATCAACCCATATTCTGGGGACGCACTTAACATACAGTATGACTACCACTTTTTGAAGCCTGTGATCGTGGAGGGGGTGCGTAAATATACATATTGTAATGCGCAAGGTGAAGATTATCTGCTGGGTAAGTATTACAAAAATGTCAGCAATATCTCTAGAATTATGACCAAGTATGACCGTGAGACTGCTGAGATACGCGAGGCCGTTGTTAGGGCGGAGAAGGCATATGGCCAATACGTGCAGGCGCAGGATGCGCATTCAGAACACGCTCTGCGTGAGGCCATAGAGCATGCATCCGTCATGCTAGACAGGGGGCTAAACAGCATTCCTGACAGCATACCCCACATGGACTTTGTGACAATTGCTGGTACAGAGTACGAAAACCGGGGTATCAAGTTGGATGTGCGAACAAAAATGCTGGGGGCGGCATATTCAGAATATGTTACCAAGCGTGCGTACGCACTCGCGGCGGGCTACGTAAATTCGGCAGAGTCGTTGATGATTAGCAAAGCTCTACGGCACCTTGTGTACATTGATCCTATAAGGATGAGGAGCGCTGACCCGTCCACGCTTAAGGAACTATGGCAATATCCAAGCGGTACTGTTTTATCTCTGGAAGCAACCGGTAAAGGAGATGTGAGCGGTGTATCTGTGTTCCTGCCAGGGGGCAAAAAGGTAGCTGAGCTGCCGAGTGATAGCGAGGCTTTTGTTGTGTACGAAGACATGCACTCAGGATTCAGAAACTTTATTACAGGTGACGGGCTCAAATCTGTATACACCACGTACTCTGAAGCTCCAGTTGCGGTGGTAACGTTGGATGAGCATGGCAACAAGGTTTCCCAATTTGTGCGCGGTACAGTAGCGTCTGATGGGGAGTCGAGTGTTGTGGTTAGCTTGAATAAATTCTTGGATCCTAAAATCCTAGCACTCAGCGGGGATGATAAGCTTACGGTGTCTCAAGGGGTTAAGATAGAACCTGCTGTTGACGCTTCAGAAGCTAGTTCCGGCACAGTGGCGAGGAAAGGCACTGCTGTTGATGATAGAGGTACAGACAGAACAAGCGATGATACGTACGATGCTACTGTGTACTCAAACAACGAGATGATCGTACAGCGACTATCCCGTCTCCAGTTTTACATGCGTGAAGAGCGTAGGGGTGAGAACGGTGATATCATCGAAAACCCTGCATTTTTCATCAGGGATGTGGCTGCAAGTAGGGTGCTGCAGTTTCCTGACAGTATAACACACCTCAAACTTGTAAGGACAGAAAATGGCACCACTAGGCTTGTTCCCTGCACGAAAGATGGGGACACAAACCCGCCCGGCATGCCGTACAACACAAAGGGTTATACGTACATTGACCCAATTTTCGCGTATCAAAGAATCGAAGCGGACTGGATTGCTAAGCACGCAAAGTTGGATCTCATAGATTTCACAAGATACGCCGATGGCACATTGTTCAAGTTGCGGTGGAATGTGGATGATCCGCAGCTACCCAGGAATGCACAAGGCGAAATAATCCGGGTACATGACCAGTCGTACTTTGCCAGAGCTGAGCTCGTTTACGAGCCAGAAAACGTAAAGATTGGTGAGCTTTCCAGTGCTCCCAGCTTCTTCCAAGGAGATATCTTCCTTGCATTTGACCCTAACTACAGCCACAGTGACTTCGTTTCCTCTTTGCATGAACAGGAAGTCGAACTACAAAATGGTGGCAATGGCACGCAACGCGTATCATTGACTGGCAAGGGAGACCTGGGCACCGACAGCGGGTTTAGCGACTACTACTCTTTCATGCAACGCCAACAGGGTGACAGCCCGGAATTGGTGCAAGAAATACACAGACGTGCTGGAATAGTGGAAGATGCCTCAGCAGATCAAGCTGCAATAAATGCTGCGCAAATGTCAAAAGTCGATGCAAGCCAGCACGATTTGCAACAACTGCGTGGTGCGATGTTGTACTTGCTGGCCAGTGATAGGGTTGTGAACGGCCAAAAGGTGCACGAGCATGATTTTTTCATTGCTAACATAAATGAGGGGAGTTACTTCCAGTTGCCACGGGCAATTACACACCTGAAAGTGGTGACCCACAATGGACAAAAGCACCTAGTTCCTTCTACTGCAGATGGGTTGGAAAACCCCAAGGGCATGCCTCAAGATTTGGGTGAGCATAGATACATCAGCTCTGTTCTTGTGCATGAAAACGCGGTAACCGACCACACGCCGAGAATTCCCGTGACCAATGTGCTTCTGACTGACTTGAATAAGTACGAAGATGGCACTCTGCTGGAGATTCGTGACAGCGGAAACATATCTTACGCCGGCATAGGTGCAACTGGGGATGGCTACTCCGAAACTGTACACTTGTTTGATAAGCACGGAAGCGAGGTAGGGGTGCTATCCAAACATCCACACCTGCTGGTCGGCAAGGTCGCGTTGGGCATCAGGGGGGAACCTACCGGGGCAGTCGACCACGGCGTGCATGGCACTGCAGGCACTGCAGAGTCTGGTGTGGTAAATACACGTAGCGCTCATGATGACGCATTAGACGACTTCCTGAGGGCTAGGCATGACAGCATACGCGCGGATAGTAGCAATGTTGTGAAAGTACAGCGCACCACACGCAGTCAGGATGATGTCGAGATGGAGAGTAGCATGTTATCAAGCTCCACATTCCCCCACACAGATCCACACATAGCCAATGTGGGAGTGCGCGGTGGTACGCCCCATCGGGATCACACCGACGATGCACTTATTGACAGTGTGGCGTGGAACACACACTGCAACGGGGGCACTCAGTGTCACACACACGAGCATAACCTACTGCCGCTATAGTAGGCACACATACTTCCCCGGGGGCGCAAGCGCGCCTCTTCGGGGGCATAGCTTCAGGCTACCGTCACGTGCCACAGCGCGTGACGCGCCTGCTGCTTCACCGAACCTTATGGCATATCTCGGAGCTTCGCCGAGAACACAATGACCACATACAGAACACAACTGGAAAAGGCTAAGGTACCGAGGGCTGCGTAACCCTGCCGCCATAACAAGCGAACGATGCAACGTTCATAGACTCACAGTAGAGCCCTACTTGGTGTCAGGCTCCAGCTTGCGCGCCTCGTCCGCAAGCATGACGGGGATTCCATCGTGCACGGGGAACGCGAGACCCGCATTTTCGCTTACCAACTCGCAACTGTCGGCATCGTAATACAACTCACCGCCAGTCAACGGGCACACCAAAACCTCTAGCAATCTTTTATCCAACAACTACTTCCACCCCTCTTCGTCTGCAATCAACACAGCCTCCGCAAGATGCTCCTCAAGGTCTTGCAACGGCAGCTCACTTTCCCGAAACTCGCCCCAAGACCGCAGGACGCTGGAGCACTCAACTCCCTGCACTATAGGATACTCCTGATTGACATCTGCATATATCTTCTGCGCCTCCGCGCTTGACAGAAACTCCAGCAGTCTAACTGCGTTTGCGAAGTTCCTTGCATGTTTTGCTATGGCTCCCCCACTAATGTTTACCATAGCGCCTTCCCCCTCCCTTTGATTGGGGAAAAACACAGCCAGCTTTGACGCGGCATCTTGGTCAGCCTTATTGCTGGAAGCGCTGACTCTACCCCAATAGTAGCTATTTACTATCGCGATCCCGCCCTCGCCGGCGGCCGCTGCGTAAATCTGGTCAGTATCTCCTCCGCTGGGCTTGCGCGCGAAGTTGGCGACCAACCCCCGGACCCACTCCCGCGTTGCCTCAGACCCATTGCTTGCTATCATGAACGCTATCAGCGACTGGTTATATGGGCTGCTTGACGATCTGACCAAGATCTTGCCCCTCCACTTCGGGTTTGCAAGATCCTCATAGGTGCTCAGATCCCCCACATCAACCAACGCCTTGTTATAGACCATCACCCGGGCGCGCTTTGTGAGCCCAAACCAATATCCCTCGGCATCCCTGTACCTTGCCGGGATGACCTGCTCAAGGACGTTAGAACGAACTGCCTGCAATAGCCCCCGCTTCTTCGCCAGTATGAGGTTTACCGCGTCAGCCGTGAGAAAGACATCGGCCTTGCTGTACATGCCTTCGCTCTCCATACGAGCAATCAGCTGCGCCGCTTCGTCGTTTATATACTGAACCTTGATCCCGGTCTCCGCGGTGAACTTTCTGAACAGGTCGCGCAACAGCTCTTCCTTGCGGGAAGAGTATACGTTCACCACCTCACCCTGACCGGACTGGTACCTGTCATACAGGAAGCCTATACCCAGACCTACTGCCAGGGCACACAGCAGCACTCCTACCACCCTCATACTGCAACCATCACCCAGGCATCGGGTCATATGATATGGGAACCAAAAAGTAAATCAAGGCAAATCTTTACAATAATCGCGAACAATAAAGGTGCGGCTGTGCAACTACGCGTATTAAGAATGGCTGAGTGCAGGGCGGCTTTCTGAGTTGGGATTAGACAGGAAACGAATCCGGCAGTGCAATCATCCCGGCTGCCGCCTTTTTAGCACACCCCCTCGCCACACCGGTCTACCACGCCTCTGCCCCACACAACGCGGCCTCATCTGTAAATTTAACTTGGCACCAACTTCCTGCCCAGCGGACACGCCCGCACATTACCCAAATTTACAATACAGATAAGCCAATGTCCTCTCATCACCGTTCTCCCTCGAAACATCACTCACACTTCCAACTCTACTGGGCACCAACACACTTGAAGTTCTTGGTACCACCGACATAACAAAGCCACTATCTATAAACCCCTGGCATCCCAGTCTAACTTGGCACGACCACCACAGCTCTCTGCACCGGTTCACTTCAACGGTAACCAGCATCTCCTAACCAAGGCCAACACAGCTCTCTGCACCATCACTACCCAGCAGCACCACTGCTACCTTTATGACTGGCACAGTCAAACTTACTGGCATCACCTATGCCTTCACCACTAAGTCCGGCAGCAAATTTAGCCATAAGCTTACCAGCACCAAAGAATATAGCTGTAAATACAACCAGCATTACAATAGCAGGCCATGCAAGCTTACCAAAGATGGCCATAATGCTAGAACCTAGTATCACCCCAGTCATGATGGGTAGTCCCAGCTTCTGCACAAACCGTATAACGTTACATATAACAACAGTCGCTGTATCGTCATCCTTAGCAGTCTGAGTATCAGCCCCTGCAGCAGGTACACCATGTAAGATACCCAATGCTAATACTCCAGCAATGAGTAAGAATCTAAGTTTTAGCAACATCACCACTCTCCCAAAACCTCTACGTCCACCCTTGCACTAACTGGTATTACCCTCAATACAGTGGCCATAAGCTTACCTATGGCTGTACATACAACCAGCATTACCATGGCAGGCCATGCAAGTGTGCCAAGCCATGACGCCAGAACCTAGTACCACCCCTGTCATGATGGGTAATCCCAGCTTCTGCACGAAGACAATGACGTCACAAATAACCTTGGTAGCTGTATCGTCAGCAGTGTTAGTACTGCTGATAGTATCGGCATTAGTAGAACCTGCTGTGATGAATAACCATATCAGGGCTACCATAGCATGCTCACAGCCCTAGAGGGGAGCATTGGGTATAGTATTGGAGGAGCCAGGGTTGAAGTAGAAGTAGGGTATGAAAGGTTTGTCATTAAGGGAGGTAAGAAGTCTAATGAGGATACAGCTTCAGTATTCTTATTAGGAAAGGAGTTAGCATATGATACAGCAAGGGGTCAGTTACTATCCAGTGCATTGGGTAGGATGTCCATGGGTGATGTACGTAGATTAAAGAAGGAAGTAGTAGGTAGTATAGGAAGGGGAACAGCTAGTCCTGTAAGGGCAATGTTTAGTAGGAAGATCTCAGATGGAGATACATTACTTGCTGGGGAGATGGTAGGAGTTGATGAAGGACTAGTTATACAAGAACTGAGCAGACCAGAAGAATTAGAAAAGCTACAACATGAACTAGCAAAGCAAGTAAGTAAATTAGCTGAACTTGGAGAACTTAAGTGGTTAGAAGAACTTGAAAAGCTGGAGACTGAGGAGCTGGAGCAAGGACTCGAAGGAGCGCTAAAAGCTTTGGGCGTGGAAGCATCAGTGCAGGAGCTGGTACAGAGATTCAAGAAGGAAATTGCTGATGGTAAGACACCGGAAGAGATAAAGCTGGAGTGGATCAAGGAGATAGAAGCTAAGAAGTTAGAGGAGGTGAAGGCGAAGGTAAAGGGTTCAGAGCTTGCAGAGCATTTGGACAAAACGTGGTTGCTACGCAGGATTGGAAGAGTAGGGCAGGAACTAGCAGCGATAAGGGAGCTTAAGGCACTAGGACTAGAAGAGCAGTTGAGAACATTAGCTGAAGTTAAGGAAGTCAAGGCATTAGCTGAGAAGCAGAAGATTGAAGGATTAGAGATTCAAGAGGGACTTCAGCTCACAGAGAGAATGAGGGGACTAGATAGAAGACTAGTACGGCTAGCAGCACAAAAGCTGGAGGAGATACAGGAACTGACACAGCGGCAAAGAATACGTAAGGAGACTAATCCGCAATCTATAAGGAAAGCAGCAAGTATGTTAGAAGAGATAAGTGTGCTAAGGGAGCTAAGACAGTTAGATGAGCTAATACCAGAAGAGCAGTTGAGGACATTAGCTGAGGTGAAAGACACTATAGCACAATTGGAAGCACAAAAGCTGACGGAGGTGTTGAAGATATTTAAGGTGGAGGAGACATCGATAGGAGCTTTGGTCAAGAAGCTACAAAAACGTCTGGAGGGCTCAGAAGGAAAGAAAGAGTTGGAAAAGCACTGGTTACTCAAGAGATCTGGTAGGGAAAAAGATGAACTAGCCAAGATCAAGGCACTAGAAGAACTTACAGAGATAGCTGAGAAGCGTGGAGTAGCCACAGTGATGAAGGCTGCATTGACTAATGCTATGGAGATCACGAAGAATAGGGGTTGGACTGATTATTTAAACAGTCTAGATGTAAGTGAGAGAGCTAATGCTGCAAGGGAATTAATTGCTGCTGAGAAAATTAGAAAATGGGCTAGGGATATTAATAACTTGGATGCTGATGAACGGGCAATGGTCGCTGGGGCCCTAACCCTTTTCCTAACCCCTTCTACAACAGTGTGACTCACCACTCTTCCTCGCAACATCGCTCACACTTCCAACTCTACTGGGCACCACCAAGGGCAGCCAGCCTCTCTTGGCACCTCATCTCGTACCCTCTTGGCCTACCAAATCTCGACCCTGCCAACACAGCCCTCTGCACCGGTGTCACCTGCATAACCCGTCTCCCAGTCTCTTGTACCTCAACACCTGCATCTCATCTTCCTTACCCAATGTGGCATTCCACAATCTTTGTCCTCTCTACTTACCCCCTACTTCTTACCGGCACCACTCACTGCTTTCCCAGGTCAACTAGTCACCCAACCTCTAGCACCTTCAGCATCTCAGCCCAACTCACCACAGCTCTCTGCACCTTCAACAGCTCTAGCAAAAGCCCCGGCAACAACTGCCTTATCCTCCTTACTCAGGTTATTAATGTTATTCGCCATCCCCTGCAAGTTGATGGTGTCTTTGTTCCCCTCAACAGAAAGCAGTGTGTCTGTACCCTCAGTGAACACCTCACTAATCTTGGTGGTGGCAGTGCTATCGGTGGTACCACACTTCTTAGTGCCATTACTGCCTTCGCCCTTGCCACACACATTCTGGCTCACCTTCTCACCATTAGTAGTACCCTCTACTGCTTTACCCCACTTCTTGGCTTCACCCTTAGTCATCTTACCTAAAGCAGTGGCAAGACGGTCTACCTGACCTCTTGCTGTATCATATGCTAACTCCTTTCCTAATAAGAATACTGAAGCTGTATCCTCATTAGACTTCTTACCTCCCTTAATGACAAACCTTTCATACCCTACTTCTACTTCAACCCTTGCTCCTCCAATACTATACCCAATGCTCCCCTCTAGGGCTGTGAGCATGCTATCCTTGAAGCTAATCTTGGGTTCTGGAGCACTCCAGTCGAAGTTGTGGACCTTGAAATCCACCCGACCTGCAGCATCTCGCTTGTACGGGAACAGGCCCTGGCACAGGCATCAGGTGCTGGTAAGTGGGAACTGGGCAGTGATAAGGCCAAGCGCTTTGAATGTGAGTATGGTGTGTCGGTAGCGTCGGGCACTGCAAGTATGTGAGAGTAGGAGGGACGTGGGTGCAGAGAGCTTTGACTGTGCCAAGAAAGTTGGGAGTGCGAGTAGTACACAGAGGTAGGGATCTGGGAAGGTGTGGGTGATGCCAAGGAACTTTGAATGCAAAGGTGGTGGAGGTAGTTAGGTGTATGGGAGAGTAGGGGCTCGGGTATGGTGTGCCAGGTCGGGTAGTAAGCGGGGACCTGGGTGATGCTAAGAACTTCAAGTGTGTAGATGGCGGAGGTTGGGTAGTTAGGTGTGCTGGGCTGGGTGGTACAAGTTATGGATGGCCTGGGTGTAATTAGCTGTTCATCATCTCAAAGAAGTCATTGTTGTCCTTGGCGATGCTTAGCTTGTCTCGCAGGAACTCCATGGCTTCTACTGGACCCATTGCTGATAGTAACCTTCTGAGTAGCCATACCTTCTTCAAAAATGCACTCTCTATCAGCATGTCTTCCTTACGAGTCCCAGATTTAGAAATATCAATCGCAGGGTAGATTCTCTTGTCTGCGATTTTCCTGTCTAGGATTATTTCACAGTTACCTGTACCCTTGAATTCTTCAAAGATGACTTCATCCATCTTTGAACCAGTTTCAATCAGTGCTGTTGCAATGATGGTGAGTGACCCGCCATTCTCGATGTTCCTTGCAGCTCCGAAGAACCTCTTGGGTCTTTGCAATGCGTTGGAATCTACCCCACCAGTTAGTACCTTACCAGATGATGGCATGACCTCATTGTACGCACGGGCCAATCTGGTGATTGAGTCTAGTAGTATCACAACTTCCTTCTTGTGTTCTACCATCCTCTTAGCCCGCTCAATTACTATTTCAGCCAGTTGTACGTGCCTATATGCTGGCTCATCAAATGTGGAGCTCACTACTTCTCCTTTTACTGACCTCAGCATGTCTGTAACTTCCTCAGGCCGTTCTCCTATGAGCAGGACTATCAACTCCATGTTTGGGTGATTCATGGCAATGGAGTGTGCAATCTGCTGCAAAATTACCGTCTTGCCCACCCTAGGTGGTGCTACAATCAGTGCACGCTGACCTTTGCCCAGTGGGGCTATGATGTCTATTGCGCGCATGCTGATGTCTTTCTTCTCCCCTCCAAAACTCTCTTTGCATTCGAGTAAAATCCTCTCCTCAGGGTATAGTGGAATCAGATCGTCAAAGTGTACGTACCTCTGTAGCTTTCCTATCTCTGTGTAGTTTATGCTATATGCCTTGACCAGTGTGAAGTATCTCTCCTTCTCCCCAGGTGCTCTGATCTCGCCACTTACTATGTCTCCTGTTCTTAAATTGAACTTCTTGATCTGGCCTGCAGATATGTAGATATCATCACTGCTTGCTGCATAGTTAGCCTTGGCTGATCTTAAAAACCCAAACCCGTCAGGTAGTGTCTCTACTACTCCACCTCCGATAGCTATGCCTCCTTCACTGATAACTCGCTTCATTAGCTGGAAAATTATCTCCTGCTTCAGCATCCTTCCGTTGCTGACTACTCCCAACTCCTCTGCTGTTACCAGTAACTCCTCCGTGCTCTTTTGCTTCAGTTCACACAGGTTCAGTACCCTCCCTCCTTCGGAGGGGGTGCGATGCTCCGCACTTCTTTCGGTCGCCGGCTTGGAGGAATAAGACCTGGACCTTCTCTTATTCTTGTTGAACACAAGATTGACCTTAAATTCATGTACAATGAAGGTATAAGCAAGCGCCCCCGGAAGCCTGCTGGGCAGGGGGCCGTACTGCTAAAAACGCGCAAAAAGAGGAAACAGCACCTACGCCTTTTGGTCCTGAATCTCCTCGTTCATATTCCTGACTCTTCTCTCTCTCTCAGCCACCATCTGAGCCTTCATAATAGCCTCATCAAGATCCGCCTGCGTGCACAAGCCCAGCAAAACCGGGTCTCTAGGCTTAATGTTGCTTGAGTTCCAGTGCTCCTTATTCCGCACCGCGGCAATCGTCGCCTTCGTGGTCCCTATAAGTTTGGCTATCTGCGAATCGTGCATCTCAGCACAGTATTTTAATATCCAGCAAACCGCATCGGGTTTGTCTCTACGCCTGGCTACAGGAGTATACCTGGCACCTCTCCTCCTTGACAGCTTACCAGTGGTTACTCCCCTATGAACCACCAATTTCGGGATCCTGGTAGGGTCCTTCTGGCAGGCTTCTATCTCCTCTTTGGTAACTTGCCCCATAGCAACCGGGTTACAACCCACAACGCCCTTGGCAACCTCGCCATCAGCGATACCCCTGACCTCAAGCAGATGCAACCCGCAAAATTCGGCGATCTGCTCAAAAGTGAGGGCTGTATTATCCACCAACCACACGGCAACGGCCCTGGGCATCAACGGAGTACCCTCATTGCTTGACGACATAATCCAAAGAATCTCCAAACTAACGAAACCGCACAGACCCCAACACTAGACCACAACCTCTAAGAATTGGTTAACCCTACAACATACGAGCACGGTCCGATTCAGGCGCGACCATGGTACCACACGCACCCTCCATGTCAAGGACTTTCAGCCATCTTAGGACATTTTGAGTTGCGGTCTGCACCGCAAAATACACGCTTTGTTATACAACTCCAAACGTGCAGCACACCGGAGATTTTCGCCCGCAGATGCGCGTGCGGGTATGTGGTACGGGAGAGTGTGCCCAAAGTGCAACCACCCCGGTTAGGTACGACTGTGCAGGTATATCTCTGCGATGCGTTCCGAATGCAGGCAAACATTCCGAGATGGTATCCGCTTGACACCACGCAGACAAGGATGTAGTCTGGGGAGTTATTGAGTTCAGGCATGGAGTTTTATGCCAAAGTTGAAGACCAAATCCTCCGCTAAGAAGAGGTTTAAGGTCACAGCGAGTGGGAGGGTGATGTCTGCCCAGTCCACCAAGCGCCACGGCATGACTAAGAGGAGCAAGAGAAGCCTTAGGACCCGTAGGGGCATCGCGCAGATGAGCGCGCCGGATGCACGTATTGTCGCGTCCTTCATGCCGTATAGTCTTTAGGTAATTGGTTGTAGGACGGGGATTTTATGGCTAGGGTCAAACGCGGTGTTACCGCCAGGGCTAGGCACAAGAAAGTTGTTGCACTTGCCAAAGGTTATAGAGGGCGCTCTAAAAACTGCTACAGAGCTGCGCTGCAGCGGCTGGAGAAGGCTTTGGTGTATGCGTATCGGGATAGGCGCAATCGTAAGCGTGACTTCAGGCGCCTGTGGATTGTGCGCATCAACGCTGCGGCAAGGCAATGGGGTATTAAATACTCTCAGCTGATGAAGGGTATGGCTTTGTGTGGTATAGAGCTGAACCGGAAGATGCTGGCGGAGATGGCCGTGAATGACAAGGCTGCCTTTGAGAAGGTAGTAAGCGCTGTCGCGGGTACCTGTGGGTATGCTTGTGCCGTTAATCAGCAAGATAAGTGATCTTAGTGAGGAGGCGAAAGCCTGCGTCGCTGCTTGTAGTTCTGTAGAAGAGTTAGATGAAGTCAGGGGGCGCTATATCGGGCGTGGTGGGGCCCTGACGGCTTTGCTGCGCCAGATCTCTACCATACAGGATATGAACGAGCGCAAAGCGGTTGGATCTGCGGCGAATGCCGCGTGTGCTGCGTTGAAGCTGGCAATTCAGGATAGGGAATCACAGCTCGCTAGGGAGCAGCTGCACTCACGGTTGGCTAGCGAACGTATTGACGTAACTCTGCCTGCAAGGCCCAGAACTTGTGGCAAGATACACCCAATTTCTGGGGTGATTAGGGAGATCAGCAGCATATTGAGTGAGCTGGGCTTTGCCGTGGTTCACGGCCCGGAGCTAGAGGACGAATTTCATGTGTTTGATGCATTAAACACGCCAGAACATCACCCTGCGCGCGCGGAGAATGACACCTTTTACATGACGAAAAGGCTCAACGGCCGGCGGGTAGTGTTGCGGACCCATACGTCGTCAATGCAGATACGTGCCATGGAGAGCAATCCCAACCCTCCAATCAAAATTATATCTCCGGGTAGGGTGTATAGAAATGACTGGGACGCCACGCACAGCCCAGTATTTCACCAGGTAGAGGGGCTGTTTGTCGACAAACACGTGACTATGGGCCATCTGAAATATTGCATCAACTACTTTCTCAGTAGATTCTTTGCGCGCAAAGTGGAAACCAGGATGAGGGCTAGTTTCTTCCCGTTTACTGAGCCGTCCGCGGAGATAGACGTAAAAGACAGGCACCAAAAGTGGGTTGAAGTGCTGGGGTGTGGCATGGTACACCCAGCCGTGTTGGAAAACGTGAACATAGATCCGGAAAAATACCGTGGCTTTGCTTTCGGCATGGGTGTTGAGCGGATGGCCATGCTGAAGTATGGCATCACGGACCTTCGCAACTTTTACAGCAATAAGCTAGAATGGCTGAACCACTACGGTTTTTGGTTTACTGACATACTAGGCCGCACTTAGCCAACGGGAGTACCTCCAGTGTGCGGCCGCGTGGTTTTTGTTGACGGATATACAGCCGGGTTGCAAACTTTTGCGTGACGCTCGGCATGGGTGGCCCACGCCGCTGTCGCATGGTGGCTCTGTAGATATCTTTGGAATGTAGTGCACAAAAGAGGCGTGATCATCACTGGGGCCGCACGTAGGGTTGGGCGGGCTGTTGCGATATTTCTTGCGGCCCAGCACGGTTACGATGTTATAGTGCACTACAATAGGTCGCACAGCGAGGCACTGGATCTGCAACGGATCATCCAGGAAGATTATGGGAAGCGGTGCCTGCTTTTCCGGTCTGACTTATGTGACTTTGCAACGCTTGGCCGCCTGGTTGCGTACGCTTTTGCGGAGCTCCCTTACTGTGATACTCTAATCAACAATGCCTCGGTTTTTCGCAAGAGCACCCTCGGGCAGCTTAGTGAGGGGGAACTCGAAGAGAATTATAAGATACACATAAAGGCCCCAGCATTCCTCACGCAACATTTCGCGCGCATGTGTGCGGCCGGAGGGAAGGTCATAAACGTAATCGATACAAACATCACAAGGACACAAACAAGATATTTTGCATATCTTTTGTCAAAGAAGGCACTGGCAGATTTCACAATAATGGCTGCCGCAGAGTTTGCACCAAACCTGCAGATCAATGCCATATGCCCACCTGAGATCCCAGACCACGAGATAGACAATGTAAAGTCACTCGAAGATGTAAATGCCGCCCCGTGCCTCAAAAACTTTCTAGATGCCGTTGCAACTTTGGTTGATTGTAACAACACACTCAGCGGCGAGATAATACATACTAGCCCTGCGGCCCCGCCATAACTGCCATAACTGCCGCGCGGTGCCACTTGGGCGGATTTGCCGGCTATGCGGGCAGATTCCGGCCCAGCACTTCTTGGCGCATTGTTGCACAGCCTATGGTGCACACGCCAAAAAAATCCCTAGAAAAAGCTCCAAAATTGATGAATCCTGGAGTCCCAAGTCCACGTATAACTAGGAGTTATGGATATCGTAATACTTGCTGCAGGATGTGGCAGCAGAATGTGCTCCACCACGCCGAAGATTCTACACAAATTGGGGAATGCGCCAATCATAAAGCATGTGCTGCAGCTTGCTGATGAACTGCGCCCAAAGCGCGCCGTCATAGTGACAAATGCTGCAGTAAATGGCCCGGTAGCCGCGCTGGCAGGGGAGCATAACCTGCGCCTCAACACCGTGCTGCAGGGTGAAATTGCGGGTACAGGGGGCGCGGCCACCTCAGCATTGCAGGCGCTCAAAAACCCCTCAGAAGAGATTGTGCTGATACTATACGGGGATACACCGCTGCTTGATAAGGCCACAGTGTGCCACGCCCTTGATAGGCTTTCAAGCGGGGCAAAAATTGTTCTCGTGGCCTTTAAATCTGAAAATAACCAGTACGGTAGAATTGTGTTGGGCAGCTCCGGGAATGTACTGGAAGTCAGCCATGGGCGTGACACAAACGGCCTTGCAGTTTCTGGGGCAATTGCGGGATACAGGCAAGTAATTTCTGGATTACTGGGAGGGCTATCATGCCGTGATGGAGAACTTTACCTAACAGATATTGTGCAATCTGCCGCGGAGAAGAATGTGGAAGTTGGCTATGTAATTGCAGATGAGCGCAAGGCGATGGGCATCAACACAAGGGCGGATCTTGCAATAGCGGAGTCATACTTCCAGTGCATGAAGAGAGCTAGCTTTTTGCAGTCGGGCGTGACTTTAACGTCCCCTGACCAAGTTTTTTTCTCAATAGATACGCAGATAGCACAAGATGTGATAGTGCATCCATATGTGGTTTTCGGCGCGGGGGTTGCTGTGGAGCCAGGCGCGGAGATACTATCCTATTCACATTTGGAGTTTTGCCACATCAAAAAAGGAGCCATTGTCGGCCCATTTGCCAGGGTTAGGGGCAATTCGACTATAGATAGGGGCTGCGTAGTAGGCAACTTCGTGGAGATCAAAGAAAGTAGCCTGGGAGAAATGAGCAAGGTGAAACACCTGAGCTACCTCGGCAACAGCACTATAGGCAAAAACACGAATGTGGGAGCAGGGACGGTTATATGTAACTACGATGGCCGAAACAAGCAGCATTCAGACATAGGAAACAACTGCTTTGTGGGAGCAAACAGCACGATAGTCTCCCCAATAAAAGTGGGCGACAACGCCGCAATAGCCGCCGGCAGCGTGATTACCGAAGATCTACCGCCACGAAGCCTAGGCATCGCCAGAAGCAGGCAGACAACAAAACCGGAATACAAGACCAGAAGGTGAGAAGAGCCGATTGCAAGTGCCCCACACCGAGGCTCTCAACAACAAGACACAAAGCAACGCAGAACAGCACCCTGCACGAGCTGACAACCCCGGAGCAAGCCGACACAAACGCCGCCACGACGCGGCACCGGCCACCAGCGCGCGAGCCCCCACTAGGCTCCAGCGGGACGTACCTCAACAAACCCCTTTTTTATGAACCAAGACACCCTGTCCGTCGGTTGGGCGCCCACACCCAGCCAGTAGCTGAGCCTCTCTGCGTCAATCTTCAGGAACCCGGGCTCACCACACGGCACCATGGGGTCATAAAAACCCACATGCTCGATGAACTTACCGTCCCTCTGAACTCTGGAGTCAGAAACCACGACCCTATAGAAGGGTTTCTTCTTCGCACCGAGCCTCATTAACCTTATCTTTACGGACATGCCTTACCAAGGACCCCTTTTAACCCGAGAGGGCCCATTCTACCATCACAGAACGGTGCGTCAATTAAATTTGCAGCATTTACTGTGACAAGGCCTGACATTTGGCATATAATGGCGACCCCTGGGAGCAATATGGCTCGGAGCGTGTTGGGGGAAGGCTGCTAGTGCCGGCTTGGTCATGGCGCAGCGGATTACTCCGCATTTTATGGTATGGGGCGTAGCCGGAAGCGTTAGGTAGGTTGCTGCGTGTTGTGCCCGTGGTTAGCAATGGCCGGGTGAATGGAGGTTTTATGGATAGCAGGAAGGTGACGAACGCCGTACTGTCCACTATAGCGTGCAATACACTGGTTTGGTACGACTTCATACTTTTCGGTAGCCTTGCTGGCACCATTGGTGAACTGTTCTTTCCGCAGGAAGACAGGTACTCATTGCTGTTGAGCAGCTTCTGCGTGGTTGCAGTTGGGTTTTGCATGCGCCCCTTCGGTGCAAGTGTATTTGGCCACATAGGGGACAAATATGGCAGAAAAGTAGCACTCATCCTCTCCATATTTGGTGTATCTGTACCGGTAGGGTTCATGGCCGTCATCCCCACCTACGAGAGTGTAGGTATACTTGCTCCGGTGCTGCTTGTAATATGTAGGCTGGTGCAGGGCATATCCTTGGGGGGGGAGGCAGGCAACGCAACGTTCCTCATAGAGCACTCCAAGAAGAGCAACACTGGGCTGTTTGGGAGCTTTGAAGTATTGAGTGCAGTACTCGGCTCCGTATTTGCTTTTGCGGTAAAAATTGCGGTCAGGCATTTTACTGGGGACAACTTCGGGGTGTGGGGGTGGCGCATACCCTTCGTGATCGGGTTTGTTGTGGGCATCATCAGCATTTATACCAGAGCAAAGACTGGTGAAAGCCCAGCGTATGAAGCACAAGCCAAGCAAGAGGGGGGTGATGTGCTCACTGGCGAATCTCCTGTCAGGCACCTATTTCGGCACTACAAGAGGGCGCTGTTATTGGCCATCTGCATAGATGGCATAGAGAACTGCTCGTTTCACATTCTGATGGTATTTTTCATCAGTTACGTGAGGGACTTTTCACCCGCTGTGGTCATCAACCCACAAATAAGTGAGGCGATAGAAATGGTCAGCGTTATGCTCGCAGGGGTATTGACGGTTGCCTTCGGTGCACTTTCTGATGTCCTTGGGAGGAAAAAAGTTATTGGAGGCGCAGCGGTGACGTTTCTGCTGGTCAGCATGCCTGTATTCTGGATGCTGAGTCAGGGGAGTGCGCTATACATTGGGCTTGGGTACTTGATATTTGTAGTGCCTTTTGCAGCTGCGCTGGGGCCATCCAGTGCTGCAATGTCTGAATTGTTCCCCACCAAGGTAAGGTACACAGGGTTTGGCATAGCGAGGAATGTTTCCTCAGCAATTGGTGGAGGGATTGCCCCTGCACTCTGCACCTGGCTAGTTAAGACAACGGGCTGGCGCATTGCCCCTGGGCTTTGCATAATATTCTGGGCACTGGTTGCACTAGTCGCACTTACAAGAATCAGGAAGGAAGACGTATACAGGGACTGGCTGTAGGACTGACTGCCCAACGATTCCAACCACAACTTACCTGTAGGTTGAAGGCTGGTGTAAAACTACAACATCGCACGCAACCTTACGGCATTCATTGGAGGCACTGCCAGCAAAGCACTAGGCACAAACTACGACAACACCTGATGGGGGAAAGTTCAGCAGTACCACTTATAAGCAATCGGCTGCGCATAGCAGCGGGAAGCCGCCGCAACCCACCAAGCATCTACCCCGCGGTTGGTAGTATTCCGTAAGTTAAAAGTTAGTTGGTTACTGGAGAACAGACTGGCTGTGGGGATACTCGCTAGGAAGGATTCACATGAAGGAACTAGAAGGCAAACCTAACACCCAACTCACCACCAAAGTAAGCGAAGTTAAATGAAGCAATACCAGTATCCTTATTCTTACCAGCAGTACCAGTATAATCAGAAATATGACTCAAAGGTAGCTCATCATAATCACCATCACCTAACACCTTGTGGTAGAAAGCCCCAGCAAAGGCAGAAATTTCAGGAGTCAGAGCATAACTCAGACCAGCCTTCACTCTGTAAGCAAACTTAGGATTAATGTGACCATCAACAACACTGACAAAGTTACCACCGATACCAGCACAAGCATAAGGAACAACCCCAATACCATCAGTCAGAAGGTCATAACAAGCATTGAGCATTACAGAAGTAGACCCTATAGCCCTGACCTCTATCACCTCCGCACCTTCAACAGCTCTAGCAAAAGCCCCAGCTACCATTGCCCGTTCATCAGCATCCAAGTTATTAATATCCCTAGCCCATTTTCTAATCTTCTCAGCAGCAATTAATTCCCTTGCAGCATTAGCTCTCTCACTTACATCTAGACTGTTTAAATAATCAGTCCAACCCCTGTTCTTAGCCATCTCCATCGCACTAGCTAATGCTGCCTTCATCACTGTTGCAACTCCACGCTTCTCAGCAATCTCTGTAAGTTCTTCTAGTGCTTTGATCCTATCTATCTGTCTCTCTAGTTTTACCACTTCCTTATCTTTTAGTGCACGTCCCAGTACCTCCGTTCCCGTCATTGCTTTCTCTAGCGGGCTTAATACAAATCCTAATAGTGTCATTCCTTGTTTCGCCAATCCTGCTAAGTCTTTCTCCTGCTTGAGCTTTTCTTGCACCAGCTTCAGCTTCTTCTCTTCCAGCACCTCCTTCAACTGCTTCAGTGTTTCCTTAACCTTGGACAATTCTCTCAATCTCTCTTCTGGTATTAGCTCATCCAACTGTCCTAGCTTTCTTAGTACTCGGATCTCTTCTGCTCCTTCTGCTGCTGTTACTAGCTTACCTACAGCTTGTGTACTATTCTCCTTGCGTATAGCCTGAGCACGCTGCTGTACCAGCTCCTTAAACTCCTCCCTCTTTATCTTCTCTAGCAGATCTAGCTGCTCTCCAAGCTCTGCTTTAATCTTCCCTATCAGTTGCAATCCTTCTTGAACATCTAGTCCTTGTAGCTTCTCAGCTAATGCCTTAACCTTGGCCAATTCTCTCAATCTCTCTTCCAGCCTCAATGCCTTGAGCTCCCTTATCGCTGCTAGTTCTTCTAGTTTGCTCTTGAGTACTTGCAGCTCCGTCATTGCTGCTAGTTTTTTCCGTCTCTCTGTGAGCTTCTTCATTCTCTCTTGCAGCTGCGTTCCGCTCTCCAGCTTCTCTATCTCCCTCTTCATCTCCAGCTGTTCCTGCTCTAAGTCTCCTATCTCCGCTATCTTCTTCAGCAGCTCCGACTCCTCCAGCTTCTCCAGTTCTCCTACCTGATCCTTCACCTCCTCTATATCCTCAACCTTTATCGCCACTTCCTCCTTTACCTTCTTCACCTCTTCCAACTTCTTAGCTTCTAGCCTCTCCAAGTCTCCTAGGCCTTCCTTTACTAGCGCTCTAAGCTTTTCTATCTCTTCTGATCCTTGTAGCTTCTCTATCTCCTCAGGCTTTAACTGCTCGAGCTTCTCTAACCACTTTTGCTCTTCTTCTTCTTTTATCTTCTCCTTAAGCTCTCGAACCTTTTCCTTGGCTTTTGTCGTCTTCTGCTTAAGCCTCCCCCTCACCTTCTCCAGCTCCTCAGTCTCCAGCTTTTCAAGTTCTTCTAACCACTTAAGTTCTCCAAGTTCAGCTAATTTACTTACTTGCTTTGCTAGTTCATGTTGTAGCTTTTCTAATTCTTCTGGTCTGCTCAGTTCTTGTATAACTAGTCCTTCATCAACTCCTACCATCTCCCCAGCAAGTAATGTATCTCCATCTGAGATCTCTCTACTAAACATTGCCCTTACAGGACTAGCTGTTCCTCTTCCTATACTACCTACTACTTCCTTCTTTAATCTATGTACATCACCCATGGACATCCTACCCAATGCACTGGATAGTAACTGACCCCTCGCTGTATCCAATGCTAGTTCCCTACCTAGTAGGAATGCTGCATCATCTCCCCCCTTAATAACAAACCTCTCATGTCCTATCCCTACTTCAACCCTGGCTCCTCACTCTCCCACTTCTGTAGCAGTGCCTGTTCCTATGCTATGTGTTGTCAGTGCAACACCAGGAAAGCTTGGAGTGCTGTTCCAACTCCTATCTTTGTAATCTCCATAGCACCAGTGCACCTCCTTCCTCTCCCAACTCCCGCACTCACTTTGCCTATCAACTGTGGAGCTCTTACCACGTGGGGTGACCATAGATGGTAGAGGTGCCACATAGGTAATATAGGGTGAGCCCCACACCTGTGGAATCAAGGGGGCTGTGTGGTACCAAGTTGTGGGGACGAAGTCAAGTGATGCTGGTAAGTGAGGATCTGGGTTGGACTGTACCCCAGGAACAACATTAGGTGTTGGTAAACTTATGGCCACTGTATTGAGGGTAATACCAGTTAGTGCAAGGGTGGACGTAGAGGTTTTGGGAGAGTGGTGATGTTGCTAAAACTTAGATTCTTACTCATTGCTGTAGTATTAGCATTGGGTATCTTACATGGTGTACCTGCAGGGGCTAATACTCAGAATAATCAGGCTGCTAAGGATGACGATACAGCGACTGTTGTTATATGTAACGTTATACGGTTTGTGCAGAAGCTTGGGCTTCCTATCATGACTGGAGTGATACTAGGTTCTAGCATTATGGCTATCTTTGGTAAGCTTGCATGGCCTGCTATTGTAATGTTGGTTGTATTTACAGCTATATTCTTTGGTGCTGGTAAGCTTATGGCTAAGTTTGCTGCTGGGTTGAGTGGTGATGGCATAGGTGATGCCAGTAAGTTTGACTGTGCCAGTCATACGAGTGCCAAGACTTAGTGGCAAGTAGCTGCTGCTAGGTAGTGGTGGTGCAGAGAGCTGTGGTGGTCGTGCCAAGTTAGACTGGGATGCCAGGGGTTTATAGATAGTGGCTTTGTTATGTCGGTGGTACCAAGAGCTTTGACTGTATCAGTTATAAAGGCACTGCTAGGCAGTGATGGTGCAGAGAGCTGTGTTGGCATTGGTAGTGAGTTGGGCTGAGGTGCCAGGGCGATGGTGTCGGTGGTGAGTGGTATACTGCTAATCGTCGGGGAGCGCGCACAGGAATAGTACTTCCGACCCGCAGTAAGACTTGCGGGTCAGTAGCTCATAGCGCTCAGGAATTGAGACCTTGGCTCCTTTTTTTATGCAAAGCACAACCACGCTACCAGCTCTGCACCACCGCATACTCAACATCGCGTTGAGTGAGACATTCACCAATGACGTTTCCTCGTAAGGAGGATCAACAAATGCCAGATCATAGCTGCGATCCGCCAACGGAAGTTTGTGCACATCGCAACACAAAATGGTCATTCTGTGTCCAACACCCAAACTCTCAGCCGTTCTTCTAACTGACTGTAAATTGGGTAAGTATATGTCTACGAGGCAGGCATGCTCTGCACCTCTGGATAGGGCTTCAAAGGCAAAAGCGCCGCTGCCGCAGCATATGTCACACACGTTTATACCTTCTATAGGGATGTGCGCACGTAAAACGTTGAATACTGACTCCCTTACCACAGAAACGGCCGGCCGTGCCTTAAGAGCGCTACCAGTGAACACACGCCTGCCACGGTGAACACCTGCTGTAACCCTGATCACACCCGCAGCCTAAAAACCGTCAAAACTTTTTGGTGAAATGGCGGCCCCTTATGGATTCCATAAGCCTCCCGCTCGCGGAAACTAGCTTCTCCGTATACACAGCCTGTTTGATTTTGTAGACCTCTTCGGCTGTTGGACTACCACCCTGTGAGACGCCACAAAGCACTATAAGGTCAACCTTTTCGCCCTCGCTGCTATCCCCTCCGGCCGCAGCAGCAGAGCTCAGCACCTCTCCTAGCTCGGCGTTGCTCAACATGAACTGGAGTTTAGAGGCAAGGTCACCAACGCGCACATCAAGACTTGTTGCATCCAGCCCCATGTTCTTGGCAATGCCATCGAAAGTGTCACAGTTGGCACCGCGCCCTTTCATTACCCGCAAAACGTTTTCGTGGTCACTTCTCGCGACAGAGACACGTTTTATGCTTGCAGAGCTGTTCAGAAACCCCTTGCTTACCTTGACCTTATTTAGCAGCTTCAGCACCAAGTAGCCGCGGTCAATCCTGATTGGGCCAATCACTTGGCCAACCTTGGCTTTTACTAGTGATATTTTCACATCGGGCAAGAAAGCGCTAGCTGTCACCCCAACAGCGCGGTCAGCGTACACTGCGTGCTCCCTATACCTGGATGCTATTTTGTCAAGCGCCACACCCTTGTTCAGCTCACTCAGCACGGAGTCTAAGACGTTTCCTGCCTTGAACGGCACGAAAACTTGCTCCAGGTCCAGCACGGTTTCAAGGCCGGCAGACTTCGCCTCATCAACGTAATTTTCGACGTCACTATCCGAAACCGCGAGAAAAGGCGCAACCCGTGTGGCCAATATTTTGCTCCATATGACCCTAGATCTGAGATGATCTTCCACAGATTTGTGGTCCAGCCCATTTTGCACTACACACTCACCGACACTCAGCCCGTCACAAACACCCAAAACCGAGAACATTTTACTGGCTTCTGCTTCTAACTCGCGCTTACCCACAGATATGCCCAACTCCTTGGCCTCAAGCTCTAGTACGGACTCATCAACCAGAGACTGCAGCACCTCACCCTGGTCGCTTCCAGCATGTGCAGTTTTGTAGAAAAATGCGTTCGCCTTTGTGCGCCTGGATACATCAAGACTGGTTATAGCCTTCCCATCAACAACGGCTTTTATGCGCACAGAAGAGGCACAGCAGTGATGCGACGCAAGAATAACACACAAAGCACAGCAGCACAGCAGGTAACGCAACATACGACCAAACTACAACACAAAGTAAGAGCTGATTCTAATGATAAAACCGCGGTAAGTCAAAGTTCTATTTGCATCGACGGTAATACTACAACCGAGATTTGTACCTAGGCATTGTGCTTGTAGCCTAGTGCGCGGGCGAGCGACCAGGATCGAACTGGCGACCTCCAGTGCCACAAACTGATGCTCTACCGACTGAGCTACGCCCGCCGCGAGGACAACCAACTATCACATCTGACTTGCAGGAGTCAAGTACCATATGCCGGGAAAATGGCCTCGCACAACCCGGCGGAGTGTACCGCCCTCCTTACACGCATCCGGCGGGAATGCTGAACGTCAGCATCGCATGTTACACACACGATAACCGACGGGCAACACCCGTGCACTAATTGCATCGCCAACCTTGGAAAAACCTGCCGTAGGCCGCCAGTGCGTTATGCGCCACGTAACCTCCGCAATATTTCCACTCTACCGATCAGAGGTAGTAATTTTGCAAACTCCGGACCTTTTGGCACCCCCGTAAGTGCGAGTCTGAGCGGCAAGAGAATGTCACGGGTCTCGCAACCCGAACATTCTTTGATTTTTTGCAGCCAAGTTTTCCATGTACCATCATTTGGCTCTCCTTCGGGTAGGAGATCGCTCGCTAGCTGCAGCAACTGCCGGTTTACGTCATCTACCACGGGAGTGACCCCAGGACCGCAAATCTCTGCCCACCCCTTCACCTCTGAAATAACGTTTATGTTGTCACGCACCGCGTACCAAAAGCCTTCCGAGCACTTTATGCCGCATGCTTCTAGTCTATCCCGTACTTCTGCAAATGGCAGCTTCTGCAGCAACCGTACATTCAGCTTGGATATGTCTTCCAGTTCGAACTTTATTGGGGCTTGGTTGAATAATTTGATGTCAAACGAATCCACAAGGGACCGCATGTTTGTGTGCGGCTCCACCGGAAGTGACGTACCTATCCTAGCCATGTAGCTGTTAATCGCCATAGGCTCGAGGTTCATGTCCCGCATTTTGAATATTTCGGTTCCACCCACCCGCTTAGACATCTTTGAGCCCCCCATGCGAAGTAGCGGTAGGTGGGCAAATGATGGTATTTTTGCGCCAAGCAAGCCCATAATGTAAATTTGCACTGCCGTGTTGCTTACGTGGTCTTCGCCACGAACGATGTGCGTTATCTCAAAATCTATATCGTCAACTGTAGAGGGAAACATGTAGGTATAACTTCCATCGGTCCTCCTGAGAATTGGGTCACTAATATTCTTAGCTTGAAACACCACCTTGCCCCGTATTTCATCTTCCCAGGAAATTGCCTGGTCACGACCTATTTTAAGTCTGAAATACGGCTTCCTGCCACTGTAGGCTTTTTGGTCCTGCTCAGTCATGTTCAAGGCACTTCTGTCGTAAATGGGTGGCAGCCCCATTTTGAGCATCATTTTCCTTTTTAACTCCAGCTCCTCCGGAGTTTCGTAGCAGGGGTAGACTGCACCTGCGTCTATCAGGGAGTTGAAAACTGCGTCATACCTACTGATCCTAGAGCGCTGGTTGAAACAAATATCCCAATCCATGGCCAGCCACGTTAGGTCATTTTTTATTCCTTCCACATACCTGTCTTCGGACCTTTCAAGGTCAGTATCGTCTATCCTGAGCAAGAGCTTGCCAGATCTGCTTCTGGCGTACAGCCAGCATATTAGCGCCGTTCTCGCATTCCCTATATGCATGTACCCAGTGGGGCTGGGCGCAAAACGAGTAATCATTCAGTCCAACCTGCAGAGCATCCTGTCATGGATTAACCTAATACGTAAACAGCGTGTAAGATATTGCACATTGCCAGGCAATACACCAGTGAAGTTTAACACATAACGCCCCAAATCCCGAGATATCTGCACATCAACTCCTTTACCAAGGGAATAGCACGTAAGCAACCTGAATCTTTTTGTTTACCGAGGAAGGTTTTCTTTTTAGAATGGTAACCCCGGTCGTTCTTGTGATCAGAGTGCATTTTTTCTGTGTATACACGCACGGAGGGTCAGGGTGCGTTAAGTTCGTGCGCGACGGTTTTTCGTTTCTGGCCTTTATTTTCGTGTTCTTCTACGCCGCCTATAAGAGGCTGTGGGCCTTAACTTGTATCCTGGTGGCGGCGTCGTGCATCGCTTACGTTGCATACCATGAACGTCTGATCGGCCTGCCTTGCTACATAATGCTGGAATTCACTATTAAGCTCTACGCCGGCCTTTCTTACCCAGACTGGCTGCGCATGAAGCTTAGAAGAACTAAGCATGCTATTTCCGCAACCGTACTGGCACATAATGCCCTGCACGCTCGGTTACGGTTTATGGAACAGGCAGCAAATAAAACACCCGGCGGCACTTCGTAGGTCTGCTGCCTAGTGCGTTGCGCGCTGCAAGTTGCTTCTACCAGCAACATACCCGCTCGTTGTTAATCCAGATTCCAAATCAGCTGAATTACCGCAGTCACCCGCGCCAAAAAGGCGTATCTATAAGGGGAGTGCTCGCCACTGCGAACTCCCTTTTGCCTATCATGCCTGCTTCGTATCCAAGCCGGCCGGCCTCTACAGCATATTTGAAAGCGTGAGCCATATTTGCGGGGTCAGGAGATCGCGCGATTGCACTATTGGTCAACACTCCGTCAATCCCGGTTTCCATGACCATAGCCGCATCAGATGGTCTGCCTATGCCGGCGTCCACAATGATTATTATATCCTTACATCGGTTTCTCAGTAGCTTAAGATTGTGTACATTCAACACGCCCATGCCGGAACCTATGGGGGACACACCGGGCATTAGTACTCTGCATCCACAGTCTATAAGTCTGCGGCACGCTACAAGGTCATCCGTGCAATATGGGAAGACTTCAAAGCCCTGGTTTACAAGCTCTTTAGCGGCTTCACATAACAACATGATGTCAGGGTGTAGTGTGTAGTCATCACCAATGATTTCAAGCTTGATCCAAGAAGTGGCAAAGATTTCCCGCGCCATTTGCGCCATGCGTACAGCATCGCTCACTGTACAACAACCAGCCGTATTTGGTAAAACACGGCACCCACTGTCCCGAACTATACGCCAAAAATCTCCCCCCGCCCTGGCAGACGGCATTTGCCTGGAGAGAGAGACAGTTACCACCTCCGTTCCAGAGTTTAGTATGGCCTGCTTGAGCACCTCTGGAGATGGGTATAGCGCAGACCCGAGTAGCAATCTGCTGTTTAGCTCTGCTCCGTACACATTCCACACGTTACCCCTCCGTGCCATGAAGGCCGAGCAGCTGTGCAGTTGCTGCCGCGCTGAACCATTCGGGAGACGCGCACCACATGCTAACCACCTTGCATTGGGTATACTATGTCTATAGCATCCCCATTTTTGAGTGCATACTCGCCATATTGTGCCTTGGTAACAAGTACATGATTGACTGTTACAGCAAAGGGTGCACTAGCTGCATATTCTGCTACAGCGCATTGTAGCGAGCTTCCCGCAGGTATTGCTCTCTTTTCTCCATTAACCTCGATATTTATCATATCTTCCATGGAAAAGACTCGAAGCTTGAATCAGACGCTGTAGTGTATACATCAATCCCCCAGTCAGTGCCAGCCATTTCCGCTCTAAATCACAGATGTTGGCGGGTGGTAGCGTAGGAGGTTCTCAAAACGCGGTACGAGTTATCTTGTACGGCTGGTGATATTATGCTAATCTCGGCATAACGTAGATATGATGGTGGATATTCATGCTGTCACTGCAGAAAACAAGTTACCTGGCACCTACCACTACAAACAATAACGCCTCTCTATTCCTGACTGCAGAGTTTCAGGGTTTGGCAAAACTGCTAGCAGATACAAATTCTCTGCCCATGCTATCCGGGTTCCTAGCGGGAGTTGTTGGAACGAACAGTGCGATGGCTGGATATCCATACATAAGCATACTGCGGCACAATCTTAGGCTTAGCAGGAATGACATTGAAAAACTTACCAACTTTGAGCACGGGCACTACAACCGCACGTGGATGACCGAAGTATTGTGCCAATCCCTACTACAAATTGCGCAGGAGCATAACGTAGACGGTCCGCAGCTGCAACGTCTAGCATATTGTTGCGCATCTAAGATATACAAATTACACGGCAAGTCGTCTGCGTATAATTTTTTCAGTCCGGCATCTATTGCATGCGTGCAAGAGCTGTCATCATACTTGCAAAGGGTGGGAATCAACGCACACCTTAGCTTAGATGTAATAACGGAAAACAGTCTAAAAGTGCTGGACAACCTGTCGCGCTACTTTGCCCTGAAAATGCGGCAGGAATTTTGTCTTTTGCTTACTTTTTATGGCGCGAGTTACGATAAGCTGCCGCCAGCCTGCATGTCAGCAGTGCTAGTTCGGCGTATATTGCACGTCCATGGAAAGGCAGTACAAACCCCTGTTAGAAATCTCAGTACGCAAGAAACTAGAGCCAGGCAGCTGGTTTCTGAGGCTATAACAACGCATCTAGAGCAGACCAAAAAACGTCTAGAATATGTCGAAGTCATTGTAAATCGGCGCCACCCTTGGTATATGCTGCACCGCAAGCTTGTGCAATTCTTCTACGCGGTATTCATCCTACCGAAGCTGCGTGAGGATTACGGCACCCTGAAAAGGCTTGATGCCGTTTATAAGGATAGCATCATGTATGGTGACTGCGCAAAATTCTTTGAGAGTTTGCTTAACATCAAGCTCATGAATATAGATCGCTACAAAAAACACCCCGAGCTGGTCGCAACTTTGCGCGCAGTACAGAGCTCATACAAGGTTGCTAGCCACACAGAATATATGGCAACAGTGAGAAACTGCACATCCCAACCTAGGCCCCTGCCGTTGCGCTGTTTCGCGCTGACAAATCCCAAGTATGGTGGGGTATTGGGGCTTGCACACCAGAAAGTGCGCACAAAAATGGGCACTGTATCCAGATGGCTGAAGCGGCAGTCACATGCTGCACGATGCAAACTTGAGCAAAACACCGGGTATTATCCTACAACTATGGCAGCAAATGCATATGAGCAACCCAAATCACGCGCGTGCGGTAGTACGGGAGATGACGATGCCGTTGCAGCGTTGCATCCTCGTCCCAGCAATGATAACTTCCGCCTTCGTACCGGCACCCTGCTAACACACCTTCTAAAACTACTCAGCAGGAAACAGCAGCATCGGGCAAGTAGCCTTACAGCGCTCAACTTGTGTTACGCGAATGGCGTCGGACACATGCTTGCTGGGGGCACAAAAGCATCTGCAGCCCGCAAAGTGCGCCGCCCTGTAGGCACGCACACATCTAGGTACCTGCGGGAAAGCCAAAGAGCACGCTCCCTGCTACTGCACGCCGAGTCACTGTGTAATTTGTATACAACATGTGCTGACCAGGAGCTCGGCCACGACTCTGACGTAGAGTCCTCACCTGCAAGCAATGACCATACAAAAAAGAGCACAAAGTCATTCTCGTCACTTTTGCTGCGCATATCTCAGAGCAACAGGTGTGGCTACGTGAAGGCCGGCAATTTTGGGAGCTTGGGCAAAAAGAGGAAATTGGCCTCATATGTCTCGGAGAGTATGTCGAGCAAATGTGTGAGCCCAGACCAAGGCGTTGATGCACACGGTGACGTTCGGCCTTCAACCCAACAATTACCAACCAATGCCGGCCACAAGCAGAAATGTGGTATTAACAATGCTGCGGAGCGGCGCACGCCGGCCTTACGATCTGCAGCTACACCCTCGAGCAATGACAACTGTGTCTCTGAATCGAGCACCGCATCATCCACAACTCTGGCGCAATCAGCGTCTGCAGGGCTTCAGCGCAGGAAGAAAAAACACCGGGTTGTACATGCACTCAAGAAGCGCCTTCTCTGGGCTTTATGCGCGGCGCACACCTGTGCAGCAGAGCTTCCTGGCAGCGATGCACCTTCAATAACATCTGAGCATTCTTCCCATAGCACCCGGAAGCACAAAACACGCAAGAAGCCCCACAGTGCCGCACCTAAACAAACCTTAGTATTATACGTACCGCCACTCACCACCAACGAGGCAGAAGGGGAATGCAACCGTTGCACACGTAGCGTAACATCAGAACATGCATCAGGGTATGAAAGTACAGACTCATCATGCGGCCAAGCTACTTCCTACGATGAACGCACTAGCTGCTCCAGATAGCCGCAAAATGGCCCAAAAAACACCCTGAACCACATGCCCACGGGGCCCCCACATGACCTTACGACACCATGGATAGAGCATGGAGCGCATCCGCGCCACCAAAACCTCCTGGCCCTACAACACGCCGCAACCGTAAGGGTTGCTACCAATCCATCCTTGCCAGCAGCCCCGCACCACCACTGCTACCAGTCCCTGCAGTCATACCATGGAGATACTACAGAATCTCACCCCTCTTCCACCAACGCATCTACCCATGCACGGTTAATGATGTGAGTATATGGGAGAGCAAAAGATAGGAAGGTATGGGAGCACCCATGCCTCTGAGTAAGGAGGAAAAGGCTATTAATGTTGCCCGCCATCCCCTGCAAGCTGATGGTGTTACTAGTACCACTGGCAGTGGTGTCCATTGATGAGATAGCCTCTGCACCGTCAGTGTTGAATACAGTACTAAGCTTGCCATTGTTGGTGCTGCCACTGGTGGCGTTAACCCCACACTGGTTGCCACTAGTGGTACCCTTGCCACACACCTTCTTACTCAGTTCATCACCACTAGTAGTGCCAGTAGCACTCTCTATGGCATTACCCCACTTCTTAGCCTCACTCTTAGTCATCTTACCTAAAGCAGTGGCAAGACGGTCTACCTGACCTCTAGCTGTATGATATGCTAACTCCTTTCCTAATAAGAATACTGAAGCTGTATCCTCATTAGACTTCTTACCTCCCTTAATGACAAACCTTTCATACCCTACTTCTACTTCAACCCTTGCTCCTCCAATACTATACCCAATGCTCCCCTCTAGGGCTGTGAGCATGCTATGGTAGCCCTGATATGGTTATTCATCACAGCAGGTTCTACTAATGCCGATACTATCAGCAGTACTAACACTGCTGACGATACAGCTACCAAGGTTATTTGTGACGTCATTGTCTTCGTGCAGAAGCTGGGATTACCCATCATGACAGGGGTGGTACTAGGTTCTGGCGTCATGGCTTGGCACACTTGCATGGCCTGCCATGGTAATGCTGGTTGTATGTACAGCCATAGGTAAGCTTATGGCCACTGTATTGAGGGTAATACCAGTTAGTGCAAGGGTGGACGTAGAGGTTTTGGGAGAGTGGTGATGTTGCTAAAACTTAGATTCTTACTCATTGCTGTAGTATTAGCATTGGGTATCTTACATGGTGTACCTGCTGGGGCTAGTAAGTCCAGCGAGGGTGCTCAGACTGCTGATGATACAGCGACTATTGTTATATGTAACGTTATACGGTTTGTGCAGAAGCTGGGACTACCCATCATGACTGGAGTGATACTAGGTTCTAGCATTATGGCTATCTTTGGTAAGCTTGCATGGCCTGCTATTGTGATGTTGGTTGTATTTACAGCTATATTCTTTGGTGCTGGTAAGCTTATGGCTAAGTTTGCTGCTGGGTTGAGTGGTGAGGGTGTGAAGGATGCCGGTAGCTTTGACTGTTCCAGTTATAAAGGCACTGCCCAAAGTAACCGATAGAAGATTAGGTGCTGCTGGGTAGTGATGGTGCAGAGGTGGTGGTCGTGCCAAGTTGGGCTGAGATGCCGGTAGGCAGTGATGGTGCAGAGGTGGTAGCAGATTGGGCTGGGTTGCCCCTAAATATTAAGTTATAGTTGCCATCTGCAGGGCCCCACAATGAAGGGAGATTTACTTTCGTCCACTGTTACTGTACAATGTCCCGGTGGTGGTTATGCCATGAAAAGCTTAGCGGGCGTCCCCGCTGCGTTGTGTGTTGTTTGTGGTTGTGTGTCATGCCTAGTTTTACAGGTGTATTGTTTCTTGCCGTTTTTGGAATAGTCCTGTACGTCCTGTTGACCTACGCGGTCAATCAGTTTACTGCTTGGATTGGAAAACGGAACAGGGATTTAAGAGAGAAATCCAGTGCACCTTGGGGGAGTGCCAGCGCAGTCCTCAAGAGAACCAGTAGTACTAAGCCGCCTCAGCGGCAGTTTTCGCCATATATGAAGCACGGTGCTACCGCTGTGCTCCCGAAGAGCGTCATCGGGGTGGAGGCTGTATCCCAAGTTTTTGTGTCATCCAACAGGGGAAGGGGCAGGTAGGCTGCACCTGAACATTACAGCGGGTTGTTCGGGTGAAATAATAAGTCCGCCGCTATTTGCTCAGAAATTGAAGTGAGCGGTAGCGGATAGGCCCCGGCTATGAACCCAAAAAATGCCATAATCCAAATGCAGAGAGTCATAGCCCTTGGCGTCTTCAGGGCTATGTCGTTAGCACAGCTCTCCACCATTCGGGAAGAGAAATACAGATGCTCCACCACGCGCCATGTGTATATCACGGAGCATACAGAGCCAACCGACAAAACCACCAGTCCGGTGAAGGCGCGTGCATCCATAAACGAACTGAGCATGTGCCATTTCGCCACAAACCCTATAGTGGGCGGCATGCCGACCAAGCTGAGCGCCAACAGGACAAAAGCAGAGGTTACATGCGGCAAGGCCTTGCTTAGGCTTAAGTACTTACTGCTGACTTTGCGTTTGTTAAAGTGATACGCTATACCCCCAGAAACCATGAACAGTGCAGACTTTACGATACTGTGATTGACCATATAAGCCACAGCGGCGGCAAGCCCAGAGTATGTGTTTATGCAAACTGCGAGAATGATGCAGCCAATATTAGAGGCGCTCGAGTATGCAAGCACATCCCGCATATCTCTGCTCAGCGCCGCAATCACAGAAGTGAGTACCGTAGCAATTGCGGCCAAGGTTAACAGAGCGGTGCCGAAAGGCAGCTCAGTGAACACTAGTCTGGTACCGAAGACGTTGTGCACTACCCTTATTATTAGGTACACCATAACTTTCGTAGCCGTGCCAGATAAAAATACGGTAACAAATGCAGGTGAGGCTGAATAAGCCTTTATCATCCAGCCGTGAAACGGGAACAGCGCAGCTTTTACGATCAAACCCAGCATTACACACAAAACCCCCGCCTGCACGGCCCTGTTTACCGGGATCTCTTGCAATATCGCAAACATGTCCCCCATATTCAGTGTGCCGGTGGCGGCATATAGAAACCCGATGCCTATCAGGTAAAAAGTTGCACCCACCGTGCCCATGATTAAATACTCAAATGCAGAGGAAACTGCGCGCTTGTCATCACCCACAGCGACCAAAACGTAAGAGGATATGGATGCCACTTCCAAGAATACGTAAACATTGAACACGTCATGCGAGACTAGTATCCCAAGCATGCCCCCAAACGCCAGCAGGAACGCGGCATAAAACCTGGGGACCACGTTTGCAGAAAGTTCCCTGCGGCTGGGATATACGCCATAGATCACACTCATGATGCCGATAAACCCAACCAGGAGCAGCATGGTCGCGCTTAGCAAGTCGACTCGCAGCTCTATCCCATAAGGAGGGCCCCATCCGCCCACTTGGTACACAACTGGGCCACTACTACTAATCTGAACGAACAGCGCTAGGGCTGTAAAGAAGGACAAAGCAACCGCTCCGCAGGATATAGCTTGCGCCCATGCAACTCTGTTGCGCAGCAAAGAGCACACAACGGCCGACAGTAGCGGCACAATCACCTGCAAAATAACCAGATGCTCCTTTAAGGCGCCAATCACGCGATTTCCCTTTCATCCAAAGGCACCTTGCATCCTTATACCAAAAGCGTAACATTTACAATACATACTTTGAAAAACCGCATGGCGGCGATAATTACAACCTACGGTATTGCCTACCCAGACCACCACAGCATTGCAAGCGTCTGCAAGCAAGGCCCTATGGAACTCTGCTTTCTCGCAGCGCGTAATTCAGCCAGGTTTATAGCAAATTTACCGGGCCTATCTGTTGCTCCTCACGATTTCGTACAGGCTATCTATATCAAACGTGGGGTTTGGCTGCCATACATACCCTTGTAGGTGCATATCCATATGCACGGGGGACTCGCTCTCTGGAGGGATGAAGAAGAATCTGAACAGCGCAATGACAGCGAGTTGTGGGACCGAAAGGTTGACAGATGCGGAGCCAGCTGCGTTACCTATTTTAAATTGCAGAGATGAAGCGAGAGAACCTTGATCTATCTGGGATTCCCCATCCAGCGTCTCAAAGAGTGTGCTGCCTCTGTAAAGATGTACGCGCGCAAGGGATGCGACCTCAGATTTGCTCTCAGCTGCGAACAAATCCTCAATAAACCCGTTTAAGTCTACACCACCAATGTCCAGCCCCCTAGCCGCGAATTTTATCTTGCCCTTTAGGGCATTGGCAAGTTCGAGCATGCTCCTTCCTTGCGTTTGAATGCTGCCACTTACGCTAACGTGCCCGCTCACCTTCGAAGTTTGTGACGAGTTTGTTTGCTGTTCTACATCCCCGATCGAGACGTCCGATGCAGAAACGACCAGGGACAAGGAAGAGACCTCTCCCATACCGATATTACCGCTTATATCCACTGTGCCGCTCTTCCCCTGGGCAAAGTGTAGCTTGTCCATGGACATAACGCCCTCTTTCAGGGTGGAAAGCCATGTAAAATTCGATAGCATCCGGCCGCCGAAAAACAATTCCTTAACGTGTACCTCAATGCTGCCATCTAAGCCCTCAAAGCTGGCAAGATCTATGGGTCTACTTGACCACAAAAACTTCTCCGATTTCTCCCCCCGGGGAGAGCTGCTTGCGGTATCAGCATGCACATCTGCCCCGGTGCGCTCCACAAACTTGGGAAGCCGCAAGAAAGCATCGCTGTACCTAGCGCTTTTGAGGCTCACAAATACCTTCGGGCGCATACCACGGCTGCTGAGAGCAACGCTTGCACGTCCTTCCAAGTCAGACGGACTGTCGTGTTCATCAACCGCACGCATGCTGATCTTCTCGACGCTCACTTTGTGCTGCGATAGGTCTGCCAGGAAGCTCAGCTCCTTGACAAACCCAGAGTTCACCGCAAAATTCTGCAGCCTAACCGCAAGCTTGACCGGACAACTGACACTTCTCAGCCACGTGAAGTTCATGACGTCGCGCTTGACGTCGAAGTCTTCATCAAAGCTGTAGCCACCAACACTAAAGTTGCTCATGGTCACATCACCTATGACCTCACCCCCCCGTTTACCGTATTTGTACTTTACATTCCCGTATGCGTGGGCACCACCTGCGTACATTCTTGCGCCCAACAGAGAGAAAATACGAGGGGCCACATACAGGCTACCCGTGAGAGCAAACTTCTTACCCTGTGCCCTGTGCGCATCTGCACGTAGCGGCAGTAACCAGGATACGATTGTGTCGGCATCGTCCCCCTGAGCGCTAAGAGTGCCGACAAACCGGGGCACTATGCTGCCCGCATCTTCTGAAGTTACCCCACTAACGCTCAGACGGTTGTTTTTACCCGGCAGATCGAGCAACAATCGATCAACTGCGATCCTGCCCTGCCTGACCGAAACTGCAGCCACAAGATTTCTCGATACGCCGCCTCTGTAGTTTATCTCTCTCACATCCAGCCCGACTGTAGCATCCAACCACGATGGCACGACGGAGAAGCGTTCCGCGCTGCTTTGGAAATCTGCATAATAAGCATCCTGCTCGGTGCCTAGACCTTCGGGGAACAGGGCGTCTAGATCAATGGAGGAGAAATTCAGGGACGTTGTACAGAAAGGCGCATAAGTGCACGCCAATTCCAGGGTTCCGGAAATGCTTTTGCTCTGCATGGTAAGGTCTTTCACTTCGAATCCGCTGCCCTTCGCAGCCTTGATTCCTGCAGACAGTACCATCTCCTCAGCGGAGGCAACAGAGCCTAGGAGCCTGTAATTTGTAACTACTGCCACGGTTTGTGCCAACTCAGAAAGGTTTTCAGTTTTGACCTCAAACCTGGCGCCAAAGTCATCAAACAAGCCCTGACCGGCACCATTGCCACTTAGTACCATGCTTGTATTAGGGGAGTGCAGCTCTACCTTGACTGTGCTACCAGCCGCACTGCGTTCTAACTTTGAAGAGAGGAGGTATTTAGTACCACCTATCTTGAGCACAGCATCACCGAACAGCGCGCTGCCGCTTGATTTTATCGTTGCACTCTTCACGTGCACTGTATTGTATGCAGATGCGGAAGCGCCAACGACCCCACCTGTCACGACTGCTGAATCAAAAATCCGCACATGACCGAGACCGCTCTTGGTCTGCGAGCCCACCATGCCGACCAGGCCCCCAACGCTGGTACGCAGCCCGTACAGGCTAATTGTGCGCACTTTCGGTTCACCCATAAGTATCGACAACGGGTCAACGCTGAGTTCCATGCGATCGATCGAGAGTGTACCAGCGCAACCCGCGGCGTCCTCACTGCACTCCACGTAGAGGTTGCGAACCGTAAGTTTTGGAAGCAGCAGACTGCCCTCAATATTCCCTATGGCCTTAACTACCGCGCCACTACTGCCTGTGGCCGCACCCAACTGTTTAAAAACATACTCGCCATAGTGGGCGTTCCAATCCACCAGGTAGGGTACAAACGCCAGCGCTGCAAATACAACTAGCACACAACAACATAAGCGCCCCAAAAACTTCATCGGTATACCGAAAGCATCACCCACTTATATTCACCAAACAGCTTAAGAATATATAAAGGTCCCAGTAAAAGCTCCCCACTCATTTTGGGACGCATCTGACGCAGCACTACGCCAGAACGCATAATGCCCCACGCGCCACCAGGGCCATGACAGCGCGTAGAGCCATGCAGTTTAGCCCGTTGCAACCGGAAAACCGGCTAGATGGGGTGCGAAAGCGTGGCGAGGACTGCAAGGTTGAGAATCTCCGACACCGAAGCGGTCATCTGAACGATCTGCACCGGCTTCTCCATGCCCATGAGAATTGGCCCAACAACGGTCGTCCCGCCAACTTCTCGCAACAACTTAGAAGATATGCTCGCGCTGTATAGGCTGGGCATTATCAGAACATTTGCAGGTTTGCTCAACCTACAAAAGGGGTACATAGACAGCGATTCGGGCTTCAGCGCAACATCTACCGACATTTCACCATCATACTCAAAATCTACGTTACAGCTTGCAACAATGTCCATACACTGCCGCACCCGATCAGATTCCTTTTGAGAGTGACTTCCAAAATTTGCGAATGAGACAAAAGCAACCCTGGGTTCATGCCCCATACTCCGCGCGGCCGCGGCAGATTTAATTGCTATATCGGCCAGTTGTTGCGCGGTGGGAAGTTCGTTTATGGCTGTATCAGCAATGAATAGCGTGCGCTCCTCCATGACCACAACTGACAGGCCAAATACCTCCCCTCGCGCGTCGATTACCTTGCGAATGTCTGAGAGTGACTCGCTGTATCCTCGAGTTATACCCGTGACTAAAGTATCCCCATCGCCACATGCGAGCATACATGCGGCAAAAACGTTTCTGTCCGTCTTGACGTCCCTGACGCAGCTGCGGTGCAAGCGCCCCATACGCTGAAGTTTACTGTACAGGTAGTCTATGTATACGTCATTGCGAGAGGAAATCGCAGCGTTTGCGATGGTAATACCCTCGAGGGAATCTACCCCTATCAGGTCAAGGCTTTCTTTGATCTTATCAACCCTGCCTACAAGTATTGGCGTGCCATAACCTTGCCCGTACCACTGCAGCGCGGCTTTAATTACCCGCACCTCTTCGCCTTCAGGGAAGATCACGCGCTTTGGAGAGCTCTTTACTGAGCCATACATGAGGTTCAAAATGTTAGAGGTGGGTGAAATCCTGGAGTTCAATTCCAGAGCGTAGCGGTCCCAATCGTCAATTTTTTTTCTTGCAACTCCGGAGTTTATGGCGGCCTTCGCAACTGCGGGAGAGACCACGGACAGCAATCTGGGGTCAAACGGAGTTGGAATTATGTATTCCTTGCCATAGCCCATTCCGCGCCCGCCATAGGCCTCCAAAACCTCATCACTGACCACTTCTCTTGCCAACATAGCCAAAGCCTCAGCCGCAGCTAGTTTCATTTCATTGTTTACAGACTTTGCCCGCACATCTAAAGCCCCGCGGAATATGTAGGGAAAGCCCATTACGTTGTTGATTTGGTTGCTGTAATCTGAGCGGCCAGTGGCTATTATGGCATCTGGGCGCACCTCCCGCGCAAACTCTGGGTTTACTTCCGGATATGGGTTTGCCAACGCAAAAATCACTGGGTCTTTGTTCATGGAGAGCAGCATTTCCTTGCTCAAAACGTCGCGCACAGACAGTCCGATAAAGATATCCGCCCCCTTCATGGCGTCTTTCAAATCTCTCTCTTTAGTCTCGATCGCGTGCTTGAGCTTCCACTCGTTCATCCCGAGCTGCCGCCCTTTGTATATCACCCCATTTTGGTCACACAGCACTATGTTATCGTTGGGGATGCCCACAAACTTTAGCATTTCTACGCACGCTATACCCGCGGCACCCGCACCATTTACGACTATCTTAACACTCTTGAGATTTCTCCCAGTGATGTCCAGCGCGTTTATGATTCCGGCGAGTGTTATAATGGCAGTGCCATGCTGGTCATCATGGAATACGGGAATATCCATCAGCTCGCCAAGGCGCCTCTCGATGATGAAGCACTCAGGAGCGCGTATATCCTCCAAATTTATGCCGCCCCAACTGAGGCCCAGATGCTTCACGGCATTTATGAACTCTTCTACGTCTTCTGTGTCGACTTCTATATCAACGGCGTCAATATCAGCAAACCGCTTGAACAAAACTGCCTTACCTTCCATAACTGGCTTGGATGCAAGAGGGCCTATGTTGCCCAACCCCAAAACTGCGGTACCGTTGGAGATCACAGCAACATAGTTACCCCTGGCGGTGTAGTCATACACCGTGTCAGGATCGGAGGCGATTCTCAGGCATGGCACGGCGACGCCTGGGGAATAAGCCAGCGAAAGGTCACCCTGCGTCATAAGTGGTTTAGTAGGCAACAAGGAAACCTTACCCGGCCTCCTTTTGCAGTGAAATTCGAGCGCCTCCCTATCTCTTTCTGAAAAATCACCCATAAAATCGCTCGTTAACCATTAAACGGATAGGGTATACACCTCGCTACTCCCACTAGCAACTTTTAAATCAGCCGCCTACCCACGCGCCAGCAGCCGTTCATAACCGTGGCAGTATGTGAAAATAGTTTAAATGCGGAATGTGCGTACTTAGCACGAATTTTCAGGCTGCATGCCTTCGCGCAAACGTTAACTAGACTACGCTTCCTGTGGCAGTTGATACAGCGGCTACAATGAGTATACTGGCTACCTGCATGGCTCTTCCGGTTTTTCATGACTACGGTGCTAGAAATCCTCGACGTCAGCAAGTGCTACGGGAGGCGCAATCGCGTATGTGTTCTGTCAAACATAAACCTAAAAATACAACGCGGGGAGTTCGCGGCTCTGATTGGAAGTTCCGGTTCCGGTAAAAGCACCCTACTACACATAGCAAGCCTGCTTGAGGTACCAACCTCCGGGACTGTGGTGCTCAACGGGACGGTGTGTGCCCCGGCAAGTGACAAGACAAGAACCATGATGCGTAGAAAGCACATGGGGTTTGTGTATCAGTTCCACCATTTGCTGCAGGAGTTTTCAGTGCTAGAAAACGTAATGCTGCCCCAAAGAATCCTGGGCCACGGCGCGAGCACCGCGGAAAGTGTTGCGGCTGCAATACTAGAAGAAATGGGGCTGCAAGACAAGGCCGGATGCCGAATTTCAGAGCTGTCTGGTGGTGAAAGGCAGAGGGTTGCGGTAGCAAGGGGAATCGTGAATTCCCCCACCATAATACTTGCAGATGAACCCACAGGCAGCCTAGATCCGCAAATGTCCAAAGCAGTATTTTCTGTACTGCACAAACACGTCAAAGCGAAAAACCTTGCCGGGCTCGTCGCAACCCATGATCGCACTCTAGCCAAGCAAACCGACCGTGTCCTCTCCCTAAGCGGGGGAATGCTAACCGAGTTATAGAAATGCAAAGTCTCCCGCCACCCGGCCGCACGTACGGCAGAATACCCAGATAGTAACACACGGCGCAATGCTGCACGGATGATCTACCAACACATTAATGAGTGCTGCGGCAAACTGCCGCGCGGGAAAGGTGGTACGCTACCCTGCGCTGATGTAAAAACGGACAACTACTTATGGCCTACGCAAGGCGGCAAGCGCTACTTAGGAGGGCTTTTTGCAAATGGGTGAAACGTTTGCAGAGCTTCCTTGAGCCTGTCATTCGCGACATAAGTGTAGATTTGGGTTGTGGACAAGCTTGCGTGCCCCAGCATCTTTTGAATGAAGACTACGTTGGACCCATTATTTAGCAAATGTGTAGCGAACGAGTGCCTGAGCTTGTGTGGCGATATCCGCTTTGGGTCAACCCCCGCAACAATTGCCAGTGCTTTTAGCAACTGTCCAACTCTTTGTCTACTAATGCATTGGTCAAACTTTGCGCCGGGAAATAGCCACCTAGATTCCGATTTCTGCCCTACGATAAAGTGGTCCCTCACCGCTAGGTATGCGACTATGCTGGCGATTGCAACCTCATTCAGCAAAATGAGGCGCTCCCTACCTGCCTTCCCTTTGATGACCAAATGTCCCACATCTGAGCGCTGCTCTTTTAGCATTGACTCTATATCGTAGAAGCCCAAATTTATGAGCTCTGAAATCCTCACACCTGAAGAGTATAGTATGTTAACTATGGCTGCGGTCCTCCTCCCTTCCACAGACAAATCAGACCCGGCTGCACAAAGCAACTTGTCCACTTCGTCCACAGTCAACACCTTAGGCAGGGGGCGGCCAAGTTTACAGGAGTCCAAATTAGCTGCAGGGTCTCCATCGATTATTCGGTCACCATACAAAAAGCCGTACAGCCCCCTGATCGCAGAGATCCTCCTGGCCACAGTCGCGGGGCTATAGCCTCTGCTGTTGAGGCTCCTAACATATGCGCGCAGGTCTGCAGCGCTGGCGTCTACCATTCTGAGGTTGCGCCTGCCCAAAAACTCAGCCAAGTTTTCCAGGTCAGACCTGTAACTACTGCTAGTGTTTGGAGAAACACATCTACCCGACAACAGAGACTCAAGAAACGCGTCTAGGTGGCGCTCGTCACTCATGCAGCTCCAGCACTATCTCCCTGCGCTCTTCTGCGGATAACATGCGCGCGCCTTCGCGCATTCTGTAGTAGTGCAGTAACCACAGCACAAACCCACCCACTAACACCAGGACGAGTTTGCGTCTCCTATTCAGCTTTATCTTCATCTGGCTCCGACAAACCGCATACACGGATGTTAAGTTTAAAAACCCCAATGTCAACTGTATCAACTGTATCGACGGTATCAACTGACAAGAGACTGGCAACCCCGGCATGCGCGCAACACAATTAACCTAGTGTACACGTATTAAGTCTCGGCATCCGAGCATAACTCAGCGCATAGCGAGCTGCATGGGTTTTGCAAAATATGCTGCGTACGGACGCCGCAATCATGGCGCACCATGGAACAATTTCTTGACTAAAGTGCACAAATGGTATAGCCTCCGCAGGTGTCGTTTGTCTCTTGCCTTATGTTTTTGACAGCCGCGCAGGTGTTCCTGGCGTTTCTGCTGGTTCTGCTGGTGTTACTGCAGTCTCCTGAGTCTGATACCCTGGGGGGGTTTGGTGGCCCTCAGTGTAACCTTGGCTCAATGTTTGGTAAGAGTTCCTCCTCTAGTTTTATAGCCAAGCTTACTGCGGTCGTGGCTGCTGCCTTCATAGTCAACACCATATTACTTGTGGGCACTAACGCAAGACGTGTTCGAGAGGTTTCTGTTGTTAGTAAGACTGAGGCAGTATCTGGGCAGGAGTCCAACGGCAGTGAGGTCCCTTTTGAGTGAGCTTAGGAGTTTATGTCAATAGGGGACGTGTGTAGCGCGCGCTTCATATTCGTCACGGGCGGGGTTGTATCCTCGCTGGGGAAAGGGCTAGCTGCAGCTTCTATAGGTGCGCTACTTCAGGCCCGTGGTTTTCGGGTGCGCCTTAGAAAGCTTGATCCGTATCTAAATGTAGATCCGGGTACTATGAGCCCTGCACAACATGGGGAGGTGTTTGTCACCGATGACGGCGGCGAGACCGATCTAGATCTGGGAAACTACGAGCGGTTTACGGGGGTCAACACCACAAAGGAAGACAACATAACCGCTGGGAGGATATATCAGCAGTTGCTTGCCAAGGAAAGGCGTGGAGACTATTTGGGCCACACTGTGCAGGTGATCCCGCACGTAACGGACCTTATAATCTCTTTCATCCTGAGTAATGACGATGGGGCTGACTTCATAATTTGTGAAATAGGCGGTACCGTTGGTGACATCGAAAGTCAGCCGTTTCTCGAATCTATACGCCAGGTGAGCTACAGGCTGAGTAAAAACTTCACAATTTTTGTACACCTCACCCTGGTACCCTGCGTAGGTTCTGCTGGGGAGTTGAAAACTAAGCCCACGCAACACTCGGTTAAGGAGTTGAGCTCTTTGGGAATACAGCCAGACATAATACTATACCGCAGTGCGGAGCCGCTGCCACAATACCAGAGCGCGAAAATAGCAAACTTCTGTAACGTTTCTGCAGATAACGTAATCCCCGCGCTCGACGTAGAAAGCATGTACAAGTTACCAGTTATGTATCATGCGCATAAGCTTGATACACAAATACTCAGCCACTTTGGGATGGGCGCTCCAGAACCTGACCTAACCAAGTGGGCAAATGTACTCACGATGGTCAACAACGCACGGAATGTGGTTACTATAGCAATTATAGGCAAGTACACAAAATTCCTAGACGCCTACACGTCACTCACAGAAGCGCTGGACCATGCGGGTATGCATAGTGGAATCAAAATACAAGTAAAGTGGGTGGATTCCCGTCTACCGGTAAGGGAGTCTGACTTGCATGATGTGGACGGGGTGCTCATCCCTGGCGGGTTTGGTGATGATGGAGTGGATGGAAAAGTCCTAGCAATAGGTTACGCGCGCGCCAATGGCATCCCCATGTTAGGAATATGTATGGGAATGCAGCTTGCCGCCATAGAATTTGCGCTTAATGTTGCGAAGCTTGAAGATGCAAACTCCACAGAATTTAATCAGGCCTGCAAAAACCCGATTGTTGTCGAGTTGCCATGGCTGCAAAAGGGCGAAGGAGAATATCTTTTGGGCGGTAGTATGAGGTTAGGATCGTGCACATACCGTCTGAGCGCAGATTCTAGAGTTGCGTCTGTGTACGGCAGTACGGTAATCAACGAACGATGCCGACATCGTTACTGCATCAACCCCCAGTACAAAAATGTCCTGGAGGAGCACGGGTTATCCTTCACCGGCATGTCAGACTCGCACGGGTTGGTGGAGGTACTGGAATTGCAGTCACACCCGTGGTTCATAGGCGTGCAATTCCACCCAGAGTTTAAATCCAGTCCGTTTGCGCCGCACCCATTGTTTACATCTTTTGTGCAAAATGTGCTGCAGATAAAGCAGCGCGGGTTTATGCATAAATCGGTGTCGGCTGCTGCCATACTTGTTCCCGGCAGTAGCGTCGTGTCATAGCGTAGTGCCGCAGCAAGAATTTTCGTCAAAATATAGTGGCTCGGGGCATGGAATTCCCAATTTTGGCTTTTGATGCTATGTTTCTGGTGTTGCGCCAACATAAAGATGCTGGCACTTGGTTGCGCCTTCACTTTGCAGCATTCATCAAGATCTGTTACTAAACGCGCCGAGGTTCATGACTCGCGGCATTGCTTATAACTTGGAGAAGTTATCACAAAGCCCATACATGCCGAGCATGCCCTGCGGCCACGCGCGACCAGTGCGCATCACTATGCCTCAACGGGCACGGCAGTGTTGCTGTGTTCATTGGCAAACAAAACTTGAAAGATATCCACGGTGTCCTCCATAAACGTTAGGGTTTTTACCCTGGAGAAGTGGCAGTGTCCGGACGGAAGCTCATTGAGATTCAATATAGATTCAACGCCCTGCTCTCCGCACACTCTGTTTGCTCTGCACCAAATGAACTGATCCACCAACCCCCTTTTAAGAAGCTCAGTAACCAGCACACCTCCACCCTCAACAAACAACCTGGTTATTCCCAATTCCTCTGCAAGCGCATTCATGGTGCCTGCAAGGAAGTCACCCCTTTCACATATCCTGAGGTATCTCACAGCGTGCAGTGCTTTATGGTCGTCGTTATCTGTAGCAATATATGTTGGCACCACATCAGATGTAGCAACAACCTTATGATGTGAACATAACTTGCCAGAGCGGTCTATTACTATCCTGATCGGAGAGTGCTCTTCCAAGCCTGGAAGCCTGCAATCTAGCATGGGATCATCAGCGACCACAGTATTGCTACCCACCATGATTCCATCATGCATGGCTCTTTGTTTGTGTACCCACTTCCTCGTCAGCTCGTTGGTAATCCACCGATCACTGCCATTCGGCAGAGAAATTTTGCCGTCAAGTGTGGTTGCCAGCTTTACCGTAATGAACGGCCTCCTTTTGGTCTTACTGTAGAAGAATCCCACATTAAGTTCCTCAGCCTGTTGCTGCAGCACCCCAAGTTTGACTTCCACACCAGAATCTGCAAGAGATCTAGCCCCCTTGCCGGACACCCGCTTGTCGGGGTCGAGCGCGGCTATAACCACCCTGCGCACCCCTGCACTGATGAGCGCGGCAGTGCACGGCCCAGTTTGCCCGTGGTGGCAACACGGCTCTAGCGTAACGTATACAGTAGACCCAGCTGCCGCTTCCCCGGCCTGTTTGAGTGCCACAACCTCAGCGTGGGGCCGACCTCCCATGGCTGTCCATCCCCTACCCACAATACTGCCGGCGCTGTTGGTCACAACACACCCTACAGTTGGGTTTGGATATGTATTGCCTAACCCCCTATGCGCAAGTCTGAGCGCGATGGACATGAATCTCTCGTCGTCGAACATTGGGTGTTGCTTTTACTCTTGAAATGTACACACAAAATTACTATATACTCCTAAGGTTCGTGTGTAAAAGTTTTTGAGCTATGGCTGAAGAGAGACGCGTTGATCCCGAACAGCAGGGGGGCGCCACACCGGCCGGGCCGGGTGCTGGAGCACCACAAAAGGGCGGACCCGACCCTACTGCGGGAAGGAAGCAAGGCCCCGCGGGGAAGTTTGCAGCTGGTGTGGGTGGCAAGGCGCAGCACAGGGTGGCTGCTGATTCTTTAGAGCTAGAAAAGCTCCGGGCCGAAGTTGAGCATTTGCGCAATCAGCTACGCCTAGCCGTTGCGGATAGCAAAAACCTTAGGCGCTTGGTTCAAAAAGAGGTAGAAGAGGCAAAAACACTTTCCATTTCTGACTTCGTGCGTGACTTAATCGCCTCGTGTGACAATTTAGAAGCGTCCTTGAAAAACCTCAGCGACGATGACAACGTGCATACTGGCGTTAAGATGACGTGGGATGGCCTCATGAGCACGCTAAGTAGCCATGGCGTGTCGAGGGTTTCTCCCCTGGGCGAGCAGTTTGATCCAAGGTTTCACAAAGCGGTAACCCAGGCTGTTGACGATAGTAAGCCCGCTGGCACGGTTTTGGAAGTTGTACAGGCTGGGTATATAATTCAGACAAAAGTCTTGCGTCCAGCGCTGGTTATAGTATCAAAAACATCGAGCGAGCAGGGGTGATATTCTCTGGTATCCAACCTAGTGGTGGTGTACCGCACTTAGGCAACTATCTGGGTGCGATACGCAGGTGGGTGGGCTTGCAAGGTTCAGATCAGTGCCTTTTCTGCGTAGTGGATCTTCACGCGCTTACCGCAGGAAACGCGGCCACGGCCACACTGCACTCTAGGGCGATTAGTTTACTGGCCACGTATATAGCATGCGGCATTGATCCGGAAAAATCTGTGCTATTTGTGCAATCTTCGGTACCCGAGCATTCTGAGCTCTGCTGGATACTCGGATGTGTCACCCCCATGGGGTGGCTTAATCGTATGACTCAATTCAAAGATAAAAGCCGGAGCGGTAGCACACCGAACATGGGGCTGTACGGGTATCCAGTGCTTATGGCGGCTGATATATTGCTATACAAGGCAACCTTGGTACCCGTGGGTGATGACCAAATGCAGCATATCGAGCTTACCCAAGATATTGCCAGGGCATTCAATGCTATGCACAAGGTGGATTATTTCCCCGTTCCAAGGCCGCTTAGCCTTGATTCTTCAGCAAGAATTATGAGCCTACGAGATGGCAAGAAGAAGATGAGTAAATCTGACGCGTCAGATGCTGCACGCATCAATCTTGATGATGATGATGACAGCATAGTTCAAAAAATCATGCGTGCCACAACAGATAGCATACGGGGCCTATCGTTAGAAGGCCTCGATGAGAGGCCCGAAATGCACAACTTGGTCAATATATTTGCGGCGCTCTCTGGCATGACTAAAGCAGAAGTGTGTAATGAGTTTGCGGCTAGTGGCACTAAAGAATTCAAAGAGGCACTGGCAGGCCTATTGGTGCGGGAAATTTCCCCCATAAGAGAAAAAATAAGGGAGTTGGTACGTGATGTTGCATACGTGGACAAAATAATAGCTACGGGAAATGGTGCGGCCAGGGAGTTAGCCGGCAAGCACATTGTGGAGATCAAAAAAATCATAGGGCTGGTGCGGTAAAAATAGTCAGGAAAAGGGCAGCCAGGCTATGCATAGTTTTGCGTTGTTTGGCAGCGCACGCTGTGATGAGCCATATACGCGTTGGCAACAGAACGTACTATGCCCGTTATGCTGCCGGCTCCCATTGCTATTACTACATCTCCCGGTTGAGCAACGGAAGCAACGATATCTGTGATTGCATCGGGCGTACTCGCATGTACGACTTGGTCGAACCCGCGGCTTTTTATCTCGCGCACAATGTCTAGGCTCTCACAACCCGATATTACCTCCTCACCAGCAGGGTATACGTCAGTTAAAATCAGATAATCAAACTTGGAAATCGCGCTTGTAAAGTCTTTGAAAAAGTGCTGAACCCTGGTGAATCTATGTGGCTGCAATATGCCGATCACCCGCCCGCTAGTTGTGGATAGCTTGGCCGCGTTTCTCGAGGCTTCTATTTCAGTGGGGTGGTGTGCATAGTCATCAACAAATGTAACGCCCCCAACATTGGCGATAATTTCAAACCTTCTGCCAACGCCCATAAAGCCTTCTAGCCCGGCCTTTATGTAGTTACAACCAACACCAATGTGCTTGGCCACTGCAGCCGCTGCGAGTGCATTTTCCACGTTGTGGCGCCCCGGTACTGGCAGCCGCACACCACAACAAATCTCTTCTCCATTCAATCCCACTATATCAAACACCGTGGCATCACCCATATATGTGGTATTGGAAGCACGCAAATCACCACCTTCAAGGCCATAAGTAATTTTGCTGCACTTTGCACCATTGCCCAATGTGAAAGACAGTCTGCTCGGCATAACAGAGGCCCCACCGGCTTTTACGTTGCGCAGGAAATCTGAAAATACCCTTTCTAAGGCCTCCAAGCATGAATACTTGTCCGGATGTTCCCACTCAAGATTTGTCACCACAGCTATTTCACAGGGCAGCTCCGTAAAACCGGCATCCGATTCATCGCCCTCAACTACAGCCCACTCCCCGGCCCCCATTTTGTAGTTATTGCCATAGTGGAAGGCAATTCCACCGATAAAGACCGTAGGATCCATTCCTGCATGTTCCATTATGGAGGCAATCATGCCGGTCGTTGAGGTTTTCCCGTGCGAGCCAGATACGACTATGGTACGCCCTGCTCCTAACGCCTTGGACAGCAGCTCCGTTCTGCGTAAAACGAGCTTGCCCGCAGCAATTGCAGACTGCAACTCAACGTTGTCGTCCTTAATTGCGTTGGAGTATACCACGACGTCTGCATTCTGCACATTGTCTGCTCTATGGTCCGGCATTACGTGGACTCCCTTGTCTAACAAGGCCTGCACCATCGGGGATGTAGATGTATCACTCCCCTGCACCGTGTAACCACAATCGCGGGTAGCCATCGCCAATGCACTCATCCCGATGCCCCCAATGCCTATAAAGTGTAGTACGCTGCCGGGACTCAATCCAAAAGGGTCCGTCAAACTACACCTCCAAGCCAGCAGCACTAGAGAACAAAACGGACGGAGTGGGATTCGAACCCACGGTACGCGCTAACGTACGTCAGTTTTCAAGACTGGTGCCTTCAACCGCTCGGCCATCCGTCCGCGTCACTTGTAACACAATACAGGCAAGCATGCAATCGTGTGTCAGCAGTTGAATGGGACGCGTGTCCTTCATCACATGTAAGTGAGGTGCTATTTCTGCCAGGCAAAGTTGCGTTACGCACGAAAAAAGCGCTGTTAACTCAAGATTAATTCCTCCTCTCTAGAATCCCCGCGGTTTTAATAAATTAAAGGCCGACGCACTATGTTTGATTTCGACAATACTTACGATCTAGCGTTTCGCATAGACGACGCTGATTTGTCTCGTAATTTTTCCGTAAGTGACGGACACGTGGTTGTCACTAACGGTGATATTTTCGCTGGCCATAGCCCACTACAGCACTGCAACGCACCTGCGCAAGAGCCTATGAGTTATTGCACAAGCCATGTAGTACTGGGAAGGGACGGCGAAGTCACAGCTGATATATATAACTCCGCGTTGACAGGCATCGCGTTAAATATAGCTTCAGACAAAAAATCGCTCGAGGCACATTTTTCCATAAATCCCCTGCAGGCTCTTCCAGTGATGAGCCAAATGTACCCTGAGGTCCAAGTACAGGTATACACAATGGCAGATTATGACTTTTTCGACGAGGATGAAGATTTGCAGTGGTAGCAGTGCCTCAGCTTAGAAACTGTTCTAGTGACATGCCACCAAAGCAATTGCGCAAACACTAACACCCATTCAATATTTAAGGTACCACAATGTTCGATTACGTATACGACGCGCTTAATGGAAGCACGGCTGTTGTGACTTTTTCAGACATAAACGCACATGACAATGTGTCAATTTCCAGTGATGACTTTTCCATACACGGCAAGGACCTGCAGGTTTATTCCCACATTGCAGACTCCCCTAGACACAGTGAGGTAGTTTTTGTCAGAGGAGACGGCTCCACTGTAGCCAGTTTTATGGGAACCCACGCCCATGAGCTTACAATAAACTTCGACCAAAAAACAGCAAGTATAGCTTTTGACATCCCCCCATTGTTGGAACTATTAGGATGTGACGGCCAATTGTTGCCACCGGAAGAGGGCTCAAAATATGCAGGCTCCGTTGTTATAGATGGTGGCCAGCTACAACTAGCAGAAAATAGCGTGCCCGCGCAAAGCACCGATGGGGCACCTATGCAGCAGCGTGGAGAAGCTGTTGATGACGCTACAGACGAAAATTTTGATGAGGATGAAGGTGTGGTAGAAATAGCAACATCACAGCGGGAAGTGGTTGATGCTCCCATAATAGAAGTTTCGGCTCCAACTGAAACTGCAAATTCCGATGAGACTGCGGATACACAACAGGCACTGGAAGCCAGCCAGCCGGACGTAACAACCACACAGGACCAGCTTCCAGAAAGCGTGAATGGCTCTGCAGCAGTGCAGCCTGCAATGGATTCTGAAGCCGCAATACCTGCTAGTAATAACGACAGCGATGAGGAAGAGCAAGCACAAGAGGTGGCACACTCTCCCGTGGTAGAGGACCTGGCAGATTTAGGTGAGGAAATCCGCACAGAGGGTGAGCAGGTAGGCAAAACCTCAGCGCAACCAGAAGAATCTGCACTTGAAGTAGTTGTGGAAGATGTGTACACAGAGGAAGACACAGACATCATACCCACAGCCGCAAATATCTTCAGTTGGGTTTAGTTTACATAAGCCTATTTAACGTCGCCAATAGGTGAAGCCGGGCTCTCCATCTGCATTCCTAGCGGGATACACGCAACCGGGGAGCCTGGCCCAGATATACCAGCGCAGCAACTCGGGTATAATCGGATTGCCCACAGATTAGAGATAAACTACAAGACCCACAACATGTAGCCCCGAACAGGCAAACACATACTGGTCGGAATGGCGGGATTCGAACCCACGACCTCCAGTCCCCCAGACTGACGCGCTAACCTGGCTGCGCTACATTCCGTTTAGTTTTTTGATCAGCATGTCCCGCATTTCGGTCATGCGACGCAATAGCTGAATCAGGCCGTCACTCCCTTCCGCCACAGTTTTTGACATGCTTTGCTTGCGCCTTAGCTCCAGCTGCGCACCTCTTATGGTGTACCCCCTGTCATAAAGCATGTGCTTAATTTTTTTGATAATGGCAACATTTTGCCTGTCGTACAGCCTTCTTCCGCGCCGCTTGATTGGGTTAATCTGTGGAAATTTACTCTCCCAAAACCTGAGCACATATTGCTCTACGCCAACCTCCTTCGCTACGTCACTAATGGTGCAAAAAACCCTCTCGCGAACCTCGTCCGCTTCACTCCGGGTTTGCAGATCAGTGGTCACGATTCTTCGCCGTTGATCAGGCGCTTCATCGTTACCGATGGACAAAACGTAACGGTGTTATGTTCCTTCACTATAAACTGCTCCAAAGTTTTTGGGTTCCTGCCAATGCGCTCTTTCTTTCTTATCACCTTGAATGTGCCAAACGAAGATATCTTTAACAGGCCCCCTCTGACCAGGGACGACACCATCTCGTCAAGTATCTCCCCAACCAGTACTAGCGCATCCTCGCGCGATATACCGATTTCTCTGTTAATCTCGTCAGCAAGCCGAGCCCTCGTAAGCGTCTGAGCCATAATTTAGCACCAAGTACAACAGACTTGACAAGTCTACATCATAGGAAGAAAGTATCAAGCCCATATTAGCTGCATTAGGGAGTACGGGCCTCCCGAGCAACGGCTGCAAGTATGCCCACAAGCACCATACTCGTAAGCATAATGCTCCCCCCGTATGACAGAAACGGCAGCGGAATCCCAACTATGGGCAAAATTCCGGTGACCATGCCTACATTGATGAAGAGGTGTAGCATGAAAAACACAGAGATCCCCACCGCCATTAGCCTACTGAAGTTGCAGCGCGCACACAAGGCAACGTATAAGCTGGTGTATACCAACATGCTGTACAGGGCGAACAGCAAAATCACGCCCACAAATCCGTGCTCCTCGCTAAAAACGGAAAAAACAAAATCGGTCTGCTTCTCGGGTAAGAAACCCAATTTGGTTTGGCTACCGTTCGCAAAGCCCTTGCCGTACATTCCACCGGAACCTATGGCTATCTGTGATTGCAAAGAATTATACCCCATACCCATAGGGTCACGCCCAGGGTCTAAGAAGGACAGCAGCCTGTTTTTCTGATAATGGTGCAGCATGCCCCACACTATGGGAGACATTGCACACAGCAGAGACAAAAACCACGCCATGTATCGCCTATCTGCAACAGCAACAAACATCATAAGCATCGCCATGAGGAACATGATACCCGCAGTACCCAAGTTGGGTTGCTTAGACACCGAAAGCACCAGCGGCAGGGTGATTATCATCCCCCCAGTAAAATTGCGTAAACTTAGAGATCGGTGTGGGTTTCTGCAGTGAAAATATCGGGCCAAGGCGAGGATCAGGGAGACCTTGGCAAACTCCGATGGTTGCGCGCCAAAGGCACCCACCTTTAGCCACCTGGTTGCACCCATGGCTGAATGCCCAAAAACGTGTACCATCAACAAAAGGCAAAATGCGCCGGCGTACGCCAAGTATGAGTACCTCATATACGACTTTACACTGACAAATGACGCCGCAATAGACAGAGGTATACACACTGCGCAAACGTACATGTGGTGCTTGGCAAAAGGGTGCCAGTGCCCGCCAGCGGAGGAGTATTGGATTCCAAAACCGACGAGCAGCAGTATAGCCACATCCAGCAACAGTAAAACGCGTATTTTGGACATCACACACCTCCCCAGCGCTAAAAAGCAACCCGCTTACCACACCAATACAACACCCACGGTGATATAACACAAAACCTCGATTTGTTATATCTTCAAGTAATGACCCACAGCCTGGTGCCATATCCGAACTGATAAAAACCTTGTGAGTTGCCTCCTTGAAGTTCATAATTGTGGCAAGTGAGGGTCTTGTGCGGGGTGCGCTTATGGTTCCCAAGGTACTATACAACAAGTGTTTCATAGCTGCGTTTTGCATACTCGCAGTTGCATCATTCATACTCATCGGCAGTGTGCACGACTATGAGCGGGAGCTGGAGCGGTCCTCAATAAAAATTCAGGAGATCAACTCTGACGAGGCCCTTTATGGTCTGATGTCAAAAATAGGGGCAGGTCCCACACTTTTGGTGCTATACACCTCGTGGTGCAGCAACTGTGTGGAGAAGATGCCCGAAGTTATAGGGATTATTGGTGCGTACAAGGACGTGGAACCCATGGTTATTTCTCTGGATACCAACAAAGAAAAACTCGCTGGGTTTTTGTTGTCCCAAAAACAAATAAACTTCGTCCCGTACAACGTGTCTCCCGCATATCACAGCAAACTTGCCTACGCATTGGCTGGCAAGGGTGTGTATTTTGATGGGCGAATACCATACATATCGGTACTCGGCGGTGGCAGCGCCCCTTCCGGCAATATCACCAGTTCACGGGCACTGCGGGCAGTTATGGACTCTATAACTTCGGGAAAGACCCAGGGTGAGTAAGAGCGGCGCGCGGGTATCAGTGGTGATGGGCAGCAAGTCTGACTTTCCCACCATGAGCGCTGCGACGTCGGTTTTGGATGAGCTGCGCATTGAATTTGAGGTGATGGTAGTCTCAGCCCACAGAACACCAGACAGGCTGTACGATTTTGCGAAAACTGCGCACACGAGAGGAATCAAAGTTATAATAGCCGGCGCGGGTGGGGCGGCGCATTTACCGGGGATGGTTGCCTCGCTAACGAGCGTTCCTGTCATAGGTGTGCCCGTAAAGAGCGAGTGTTTGAATGGCCTGGATAGCTTGTTGTCTATAGTACAAATGCCTAAAGGCACCCCGGTCGCTACTATGTCTATCGGAGTAGCGGGGGCGGCAAATGCCGCCGTGTTTGCGGCATCCATACTAGGGCTAAGCGATGCTGGCGTGCAGCACAGGCTTGGGGAGTGGAAGGCGAGTCTTACAGCTGCGGTTGAGGTGTCGCCTTTTGAGCGGAAGCATTAGTGGCCAAGCCGGGAAATTGCAGACCTGACATGAATACAGAAGTACCATCAATCTCGGAACTAGGCTGAGCGGTGTTACCTCGCACGTCAGGACAGATGTCTTTCGCTATAGACTCAAGCCGTGTGCACACGTCAGTCATCTGGTCAACGGAGTTTTTCATGTGATCGATGGCCATAGCAGAAGTCATTAGGTACGGGAGATACACAAAAAACCCATCCTGCGCTTCAATAAAGTTCTTCACCCTTTGTAATGGGGCCGGCAATGTTTCCACACCCTCAGGGAGGTTTGTAGCATTACTTGCTGCACGTATAAAAGCAGTATACTCAGCTTCGTCTGCAAACACCGCTCTGTCGCCGAATAGCTTACGATCAAGTTGGCGCAGCGCGTCTCTACACTTTACAATATCCTCTTTGGTGTGCCCGCTCTTCTTCGCTATTATGCTTGATATACTTGGCAGAACTTTTTCTATTTCACCAGCCATCGCTTTTATTTTACTATGCACGAGGTATTCCTTGTTCTTGCCTTGACTGTCAGCAACCTGGTACTTGAGCAAGTTATAATGAGGCGTTTTTCGAAAAGTGTTTGCGTCGTATTCGCTGATATGACTTGCAATTGCAACAGCTTCTCTCTGCGCCTGTTGTAGTAGGCAGCATACGTTGACCACGGAGTTTTTGTCTACGTTCCATATGTTATACATGGTACGCAGGCTTCGCATACGGTCATCTAATATCGCTTTTACCTCCCGTGCGACAAGCCCACTACTCTTTTCCAGGTAGTCAGATACACTCTTCTGAAGGGCCAGGAAGCCGTTGCTCACTTCTGCAACTTTCTGCAGCACTTCAGTAAGGTGTTTCTTCACCGCGTCATCAACAATGTTCTGCATCGTTCCCGCGGCTGTGCGCGCCGCTTCGATAAGAGCACGGGCGTCATCCAGACAGCGCACCAGCTCATTACCCATATCCTGCAGGCGCTCTTCAGTGCTCTCTAGAATGCTCTTGGTTCTGGCAAGATTCCACTCAAGCGCGTCGTCGGTGTGTTTTTTGATCTCCTCAACAAGGCCGGGAATCCGCCGGTTGATCGCAAGGATTTCATTGTCCAGCCGTACCCGGAACTTCTGCATGTCGTCCAGCTCCCCGACACACATAAGAATGCCCTGCTGCACAAACTGTAGTTGTTTCATGCTGGCATCTGCAACAGACACTACAGCGGCCTGTAGGGCGAGCCTGCCGTGTGAAATTTTTGCTTGGACCTCATGGCATGCTTCGTACTTTTTCATCAAAGTGTCTATTGCAGCCGTATGGGCCCTCCTGTAGTTGCGCCCTCTAAGTGTTATGTGCAGCCCCAAACAAATTATCCCGATCAGTAGGGGTAGAACCATGGCAAATGCGAATTTGAGCATTAATGGATACGGGCCGGTAAATATCGCTCCCACTCCCCGGAAAAAACCCGGAGCAAGGGCCTTAGAAATTTTCAACGCATTTCGGACGAGTATTGCGGTTGATATGGAAAACATCAGCACCATGACACACAGCACTACGGGTGCTGTTACTTTCTGGACATGATGCGCCAATGCCACATAGTTATTGAAGGCTTCATGCTGTGCGTCCTGACATCGTGCAAGTTCGCTCTCCAGGCGTACCAATTTCCTATGTAGAACGGTGATGCGACTTTTGAGTGCCGTGAGATTTTCGTCGGCACCATAATCCTGGTTGGCGCTACCATCTCGAGATTCTGCCTTACCTTTTCCTGCAGGCCGATGCTTGTTGTCGGACTCTTCGGTACCCTTGGTGCGTGAGTTTTTTTCCGACTCAAGATCAGAGTCATCGGTAGTCTGCTGTTTTAAAGGCATAAACCCCCCCAT